>NZ_JACBZP010000001.1:0-1343290 GCF_013409065.1 Spelaeicoccus albus
CGTCTCCTGCAGTGACGCCAGTTGGACGATTGTGCGCTGTTTGGTCTTTTGAGTCTTCGTCACCACGGCCTGGGCTGCTGCATTGGCCCGCATGGCGGTGGCCGCCGCGGACTTCTTGGCGGCGGTGGCCTTCGCTTGCTCTTGTTTGGCGGCCTTTGCCTGTCCTTGCAGCTGAGATGCCACGGACTTCTTGGCCTTGGCGGTCGTCAAGACCTTGTCACGCTGTGCGCCCAAGTGCTGAATCGTGTTGAAACGCTGCAGGACGTTCGCGGCTCCCCGGTCGTCGAGCAGCAACGTCATGCTCGGCGTCATCCCGCCATTGCGATACGCATTTGCCGCAAGGGAGCCGACTTTCTTCCGCGCCTTCCCGGCCTTGCTTTCGGCCTGATCGGCCTTGGCCTGGGCCCGGGCCGCAGCTGCCTGCTTTTGATCGAGCTTCGATGAGGCGGCGTTGAAGTTCTCCGCCGCGATCTCGGCTTTGGTGCGCGCGGCGACGAGATTGTCGTTTGCGGTGCGCAGCTTTGCTTCAAGTGCCTTGACCTGACCGGCCTTGCCGGCCGTTTGCCGCTTCGACTGCTGGATCTGACCGATGGAGGGATACTTCGGATCGGCCCAGGCCGGGGCGGCCATGACACTCGAGATCAACGCCGTCGCGCCAATCAGCGCAACCAGGCGATGCAGGCTTGTCCGTGCGGGGCGTGCCGGCATTGGATAACTCCTCCATTTGCTTGTGCCAGGCAACGCATTCGGACCCGGGGCGGCCTTCATCGAATTACACCGATGTAATTATTTTTCATTACATTACGGCGTGTCGCCTTGACTTGTTCCCGAGAGACACTACTGGAACTTGGCCACCTTTGGCAACACTGAATTTGAATAGACACTTGTATAACGTCTTTCACTTCAGTCACATCAGCCTCGCCCGTCTTGGTTAGGTTGACCTAAGCGGACATGGGTTCGTGTGCTGTGTCACGCTCTTCATATGCGCCTTGACCATGTGTCCTACGCCTCCGAACCCGATGGCTACCACGCGACTGCTGAGCGGCTCGCCAAATTACTGGGCTGCACCCCGGTGGACGGCGGTATCCATCCCCGATTCGGCACCCGCAACCTGGTATTCCCGCTGCTGGGCGGCCAGTACCTCGAAGTTGTCGAAGCGCTCGAGCACCCGGCGACCGAAAAGGCTCCGTTCGGGCAGGCAGTGCGCGGACGCAGCGAGGCCGGCGGCGGCTGGCTCGGCTGGGTCGTGTCCGTCGACGACATCTCCCCCGTGGAGGAACGTCTCGGCCGCGGCTCGGTGCAAGGCAACAGGACCCGGCCGGACGGCGTTGAGCTACGCTGGCGCCAAATCGGCGTCAAGGGCCTGATCGCAGATCCGCAATTGCCGTTCTTCGTCAGCTGGCAGTCGCCGCAAACCGACCATCCGAGTTCCGGCGAACCGGCAGGGGTCGGTGTCACGGGGTTGCAGATTGCCGGCGACCCGCACCGGGTTTCCGATTGGCTCGGCGGAAGTATCGATGACCCGCTCGGGGACATCGACGTGAATTGGGTGGCCCCGCACGGAACGCCGGGCTTGCTGGCGGTGACCTTCGCGACGCCGTCCGGCCCCGTGACTATTTAGCCGGCGGGCACTACCAGATCTTTGGCCAGATCGTCAGAATGCCCGGCGCCAAGAAGCCGACCAGGTCGATGACGCTGTGCGCGATGATGAGCGGTAGCACGCGCCGGTAGCGAAGGAAGATCAGCGCAAAGACCACGCCCATGACGATGTTTCCGGCGAACGGGCCGAATCCCTGGTACAGGTGATACGAACCGCGGATGACTGCCGACACGCCGATCACCACCGGCATCGACCATCCGAGTTTCGGCAATCTGTTCATGAGGTAGCCGATCATCACCACCTCTTCGAGCACGCCGTTTTTCACTGCGGCGAGGATCAAGACCGGCACGCGCCACCAATAGTCGTTCAAGGCGGTCGGCACCAGCGTGGCGGTGATGCCGAGGGCGTGACCGGCCAAGTAGAGCGCGATCGACGGGATGCCGATGCAAGCCGCGATGACTATCCCCCATCCGCTGTCACGCCACGGGCGCCCGGCATCGATTCCCAGACGGCGCATGACTGCCGTCATCGGCAACGGCTCCGACGTGCGGTCCGGCCGTAATGCCAGGAAGTACAGCGCCAGCGCGACGGGTACCAGGGCAAACCCGATGTCCAACAGCTGATAGGTCAGGTCGATGTACTGTCGCGCCGATTGGGGCGCGTTGAGCGTGGCCGATTGGTTCTTCAACGGGCCGCGCGAGAGCTTGTCGACGATCGACACGACCGAGTAGACGGCCGACTGGCCGAGCGAGACGCCAAGCACCAGCAGGACCTCGGGCCCTAGCCGGCCGCCGGCCGGTCGCCGCGTGCCCTGTGTCATGTCTCCAGCCTCATTCGGTTTGGTGGTTTGGCTTATTCCGCTTCGAGCGCCGCGTGCCTGCCGCGCGGGGGCTCCGGCCGCCCTCCCGACGGTTCGCCCCTCCGCGCGCTTCTGCGATTGCTGCGCCGTTCACGGCGGCGTTCCAACAAGGTGTAGAGCACCGGCACCAACAGCAGCGTGAGCACCGTCGAGGAGACGAGTCCGCCGATGACGACGATGGCCAGCGGCTTGGAAATGAAGACCCCGCCGCCCGTCAGGCCGAGCGACATCGGCAGCAGCGCGAAGATTGTCGCAAGCGCCGTCATCACTATCGGCCTGACGCGCAACCCGGCACCGGACGCCACCGCCTCGTCGATAGTCGCCCCGGATCGACGGAACTGGTTCACCAGGTCGATCAACACAATGGCGTTCGTCACGACGATGCCGATGAGCATGAGCAGGCCGATCAGCGCGGGTACGCCCAGCGCCGTGTCCGTGGCAAGTAGCAGCACGAGCGCTCCGGTTGCCGCGAACGGGATCGAGACAAGCAGGATGAACGGCTGCATCAAGCTGCGGAACGTCGCAACCATGACGAGGTAGACCATCGCGATCGCCACCAGCATGGCAAGTCCGAGTTGGGCGAACGCGTCGGACTGATCCTGGCTCACGCCGCCGATCGACGCGCTGACGCCGTGCGGCAAGTCGACCGAGTCGAGTCTGCTCGTCACCGAGGATGTCACCGAGCCGAGGTCGTCGGAGTCAACGGTGCCGGACACCGTGGCCGAGCGCTCGGAGTCGATCCTGGTGATGGACGCCGGCGCTTTTTCGGTCTTCACGTCGGCGACGCGCTCGAGCGGCACCGACGGGCCGGCCGCAGTCCTGATCGGAAGCGTCTTCAGATCATCGGCCGTGGCCGGGGCATCGCCCGATTTCAGCACGATGTCCTCGCTCGTGCCGTCGATGGTGACGGCGCCGAGCTTTTGCCCGCGCATCGCCGTGGCAACGCTTTGCCCGATCTGCGCCTGTGTCAGTCCGACCTGCGCGGCCGCGTCCCGGTCGACGTGCACCGTGACGACCGGCTGCGCGTTGGACAAATTGCTCGAGACTTCGGAAAGCCCGGAGATCCCCGACATCAACCGCGTGACCTTGTCGGCTCCCCGGCGCAGCCTGGCGGTGTCCCCGCCGTGTACCACGACGTCGAGCGTGCCCCCGCCAAACGAGGCCTGGGATCCTTGCACCGTGACTTCGCCGGCGCCGGACAAGCCGCCCAGCTCGCTACGCAAGTGCTTCGACACGGAGTCCGGATCGGCGTCCGACTTCAGTGTGATGGAAAAGCTTGCGGTGTTGGACCCGCCCGAACCGCCCGCGAACGCGGCTTCGGCGGCATTGCCCCCGGAACCGACGGTCGTCTGAAAGGACTTGATACCGGAGGTGTCCGCAAGCACGTGCTCAACCTTGTGCGCTGCGTTGTCGGTGGCTCCCAAACTCGTGCCGATCGGCATGTCCTGGGTGATGGACAAGGTGTCCTGGCCGGAATCGCCCAAGAAGTTCGTCTTCATCAGCGGGGTGGCCGCAATAGTGCCGGCAAAGATCAGGACCGCCAGGATCAGCGTCCAGACCGGGTGGCTGATGACGCCGCGCAATATCGGCGCGTAGCCGCGCTGAATCCTATTCGACGGTGCGGCCCGCCCGGCATCGACGGGTTCGGTTCCGGACTTTTTCGGTCGTTTGCCGGACATGAACCAGCTGGCAAGTGTCGGCACGACGGTGAGCGAGACCAGGAGCGATGCCGCGAGCGCGACGGTCACGCTGACGGCGAACGGGCGGAACAGTTCACCGGTCTGACCGCCGACGAACGCGATCGGCAGGAAGACGGCGACAGTGGTGAGAGTGGAGGCCGTGATGGCGCCGGCGACTTCGCGCACCGACAGCAGCACCGTGTCCATCCGCTCCCGCGCCGTGAGGGGCGCTGCCGATGCGCGCGAGTTCAAATGACGTTTCACGTTCTCGACGACGACTATCGAATCGTCGACGACCCTGCCGACCGCGACGGTCAACGCGCCAAGCGTGATGATGTTGAGCGAATAGCCGCCGATCTTCAAGCCGATCAACGCAATCAAGAGCGACATCGGTATCGAAATGGCGGTGATGATCGTCGAGCGCAGCGACACCAGGAAGAGCAAGATCACTATCACGGCGAACAGCAGACCGAGTCCGCCTTCGACGGTGAGGTCGTGGATCGATTGTTCGATGAACGGAGCCTGATCGAACACGGTGGTGAACCGTGCGTGATGGCCGAGATCCTTGGTCAATCCCGGGAGCGCATCGGCGACTTCGTGCGAGACGTCGACGGTGTTCCCGTCTTGCGCCTTGGTGATCGAGATTCCCAGCGACGGTTTGCCGTCGGTGCGCGAAATGCTCGTTTTCGGGCTCGGCTCGTTCTTCACGTCGGCGATCGATCCGAGCAGCACCGGCCCGGTCTTGGTCGGAAGCGGCAGGTCTCGCAGGTCCTTCACCGAGCTCACGGCGCTGCCGACCTGCACGCTCAATGTCTTGCCGTCGTTGGTCAGTTCCCCGGCCGGGACGACGGCCCCGGCGGCTTCGAGCAGTTTGCCGATATTGGCCGGGTCGATGCCGGCGGCGGCAACGTCGTCGCTGCGCAAGGTCACGGTGACCTGACGCTCGTCCTCACCGCTGAGAGTGGCGTCCCGGACGCCGTCCAGCGAACGGAGTTTCGGCAACACGTCCTGCTTCACGTCGGCCGCGAACTGCTGCCGGCCGGCGTCGGACGACGCGGACAGCTGGACGACGGGGATCTCGTCGAGGCTGCCGGCAATGACAGTCGGGCTGACGTCGTCCGGCAGTTGCGATCCGACGCCGTCCACGGCCCGCTGAATATTTGTCCGGATGTCGTCGGAAGATTCGCCGTACTCCAATTCGACAGTGACCGTCGAGTTGCCGGTGCTCGACGTGGAGGTGACCTTTTTGACGCCGTTCACGGTCTTGACGGCGTCCTCGATCGGCGCGGTGACCTGTTTTTCCACAGTTGACGGCGACGCGCCCTGGTACGGCGTGACGACTGCGGCGACAGGAAGTTGCAGCGACGGAATGAGCTCGCGTTTCAAGGATGCTGTGGAATACACCCCGAACCCGATGATGATGAGGGCGAGAAGACCGACAATGGCGCGATTGGCCAGGCTCAAGCGGGTCAGGAACGTCACGCGTGGGGCCTTCCGAGGTTGAAGGAGCGGGTTCACTTCAGTATGACGGCCCGGCCGTCCGATCGGTTCCCCGGCCGGCTCACCCCGTGACGTCGACGTTGATGCTCGCGTACCCGCTGGCGCCGTTCGGAGCCGGGGCCGCGCGCGTCGAAGTCTGCACCTTGCCGTGAGCGTCGGTGGCGCGCACGGTGAGCTCGTGTCTGCCGCGGACGGCACGCCACGGCAGGTGCCATTGACGCCACGTGTCGGTGTTCGGCACGTCGGCCAGCTCGGCAGTTTTCCACGCGCCGCCGTCGATGCGCACCTCGACCCGCGAAATGCCCGTGTGCTGTGCCCACGCGATTCCGGCCACGTCGACGTCCCCGGCGCGCACGGACGCCTCGGACGCCGGCACGTCGATGCGTGAGCCGATCTTGATCGGGCCGCGGGCCGACCATCCGCGCATCGTCCAGTATCCGGTTTGCCGGTCGAACCGCGTCAGTTCCAGATCGGTCACCCATTTGGTCGCCGACACGTATCCGTACAGGCCCGGAACCACCAGACGTGCCGGGAATCCGTGCGCAATGGGCAGGGGCTTGCCGTTCATGCCGACTGCCACTATGGCGTCCCTGTTGTCATCGTTCATTGCCGACAGCGGCGTCCCGGCCGTGAAGCCGTCCGTGCTTTTTGACAGGACCATATCGGCGCCGGATTTCACGCCGGCGCGGTCGAGCAGGTCGCGGACCGGGTAGCCGAGCCAGACGGCGTTGCCGATGAGATCGCCGCCGACGGTATTGGACACGCACGCGAGCGTGACGACCCGTTCGACGAGCGGCAGCGCCAAGAGGTCGTCCATGGTGATGCGTACCGGACGACGGACCATGCCGTGGACGGTCAGCTGCCAGTCGGCCGCGTCCACCTCGGGCAGCTGCAAGGCGGTGTCGACCCGGTAAAACGTCTTGGCCGGCGTGATGAACGCGGTCATCCCCGTCAACTGCGCGCCGTCCGGAATCTTCGCCCGGACGGCCGGCTTCGGCAGCGTCAGGGCCGACCGGCTCGAAGCGGCGCGGCGCGATCCGGCGCCCGCCACCCCGGACCCCGCCCAGGCAGCCGCGGCAACGACCGCCGAGCCCGTGCCGACCTGTAAGAAAGTCCGGCGCGCCCATATGCCGGGAAGCACGCGGCGGGCATCGAGCCGGCCGGTCAGCACACGCAGGGCTATCACTCCGGCAATGACGCCGATCAGCGACGGCACCGAGGCGGCAAGCGTGGCGTCGGCCCGGGCACTGGCCGCGATCATGCCGAGGATCCCAAAGACTATGAATAGGGCGGACCCGAACGGGTAGCGCGGACGTTCGATGAGGCCGGCCGTTGCCATCAGCGCCGCCATGATGATTCCCATGGCGACGAAGAATGCCGCTTTGTCGCTGCTGCCGAAGGTTTGGATGGCGAATTCCTTCAGCCCGGCCGGCAGCAGGTCGACGACGGCCGATCCTACTGCGAACACCGGGGAGGCGGCCGGCGACACGAGTGCCGAGACGAGCTGTCCAATTGCCAATGCGACGGCGCCGGCCAGCAGCCCGGCCGCGGAATGTCGCCACCGGGACGGTGCAGGTTCGGCGTGCGGCGGATCGGTCATCGCGCCGGCGTCGGTCTCAGCTCAGCCATGCCGCGTAGTGCTTCCGGGCCTTGGCGAGCTTGGGGTTGATGATGACCTGGCAGTAACCGGCGAACGGATGTTCGGCGTAGAAATTCTGGTGCACGTCCTCGCCCGGGTAGAACTCTCCGAGCGGCTCTATCTCGGTCACTATGGGGTTCGGCCAGTCCGCGGCCGCAGCATCCCGGGCGGCAAGGAAATCCGCCTTGTCCAGGTCGTCGGCGTAGAACATGGACGACCGGTATTGGGTGCCCACGTCATAGCCTTGCCGGTTGAGACTTGTCGGGTCGTGCGAAACGAAAAACAGGCCGAGCACGACGTCGGGCGGCACGATCTCCTCGTCAAAGGTGACGGCAACCACTTCGGCGTGCCCGGTGCGGCCGGAGGCCACCGATTCGTAGTCGGGCTTTCCCGACCCGCCGGTATAGCCCGATACCACGGACTTCACGCCGGTGGTCTGTTGATAGACGGCGTCCAGACACCAAAAGCATCCCCCGCCGAGCACATACGTCCTCATAACCGGTCAAACGATGAGCCGGGTACCGATAATTCCCGTCGGGCGCACGCTCGGTCGATCATTCTCGGCCGGCGCGGTGCACGATCTGTTCGGCATGGCGCAGCACCGGCGCATCGACCATCGTGCCGTCAAAGCTGAACACGCCGCGTTCGCCTTGCGCGGCGGCGAGCACTCGCTCGGCCCAAGCAGTCTGCTGCGCCGTGGGCCGGTAGGCCGACCGCACCGTCGGCACTTGGGACGGGTGAATGCACGCCGTGCCGGAGAAGCCGACGGCGCACCCGTCGCGAGCTTCGTCGGCGAGTCCGGCTTCATCGGCGATATCCAGGTGTACGGCGTCCAGCGCGAACCTGTCGAACGCGGCAGCGGCAACGAGCGTCACGCTGCGGGCGTGCCGGGCCACATCGCGATACTCGCCGTTTTGCCGGCGGCTGGAGCCGCCTCCCAAGCTCGCCACGAGGTCCTCTGCTCCCCACATCATGCCGATGGTGCCCTGGGCGGCCGCGATCTCGGCGGCCCGGACGACGCCCAGCGGAGTTTCAATGAGCGCGACCACGTTCCACGGGGCCAGTTCGGATACGGCGGCGGCCGAATCGGCCTTGGGCAGCATCACTGTGGTGTACCGGGTCTGGCGCAGCATTGCCACGTCGAGCTCGTGGGCACGGGTACCTGCCGGGTTGATGCGGATCACCGTCCGTGCCGGGTCGAGTTCGGAGCCCTGCACGGCCGTTCTGGCACCGGCCTTGTCCGACGCGGCCACTGCGTCCTCGAGGTCGACGATCACGACGTCCGCCGCTGCGGCCGCCTTCGAATAGCGGTCGGGCCTGTCGGCCGGGCAGAACAGCCATGCCGGGCAGTCACTCAGTGCGGGCATCGATCACTCCTCGTTCGTTGGCGCCGGCGTTGCCGGACGGCATTGCACAAGGGTAGCCCGGGTGGCCACGGCGACGACATCGCCGTTCTGGTTGCGGGCGGTGTGCCGCAAGGTCACGATGCCCTCTCCCGGCCGGCTCTTCGACATCCGCTTGTCCTCCACAATCGTTTCGGCGTACAGCGTGTCGCCGTGGAAGACCGGGTGCGGGAAGTTCACCGATGAGAAACCGAGATTGGCGACGATCGTGCCGAGGGTCAATTGTGCGACAGACAGCCCGACAAGCGTGGACAATGTGAACATCGAGTTCACGAGGCGCTGCCCGAACGGCTCGTCGGCGCTCGCGGCCGCGTCCAGATGCAGCGGCTGCGTGTTCATGGTCATGGCCGTGAAGAACGTGTTGTCCGCTTCGGTGACGGTACGTCCGGGACGGTGCTTGTACACCACTCCGGTGTCGAATTCTTCGAAATAGAGGCCGCGCTGGACCACTGCGGCGCGTTCGTCGTCGGGCATCGTCATTCCTTTGATGGGCTTTCGATACTGGGCTTTCGATACTGGGCTTTCGATACTGGGCTCTTACTACCGGGCTCTCAATATCGGGCTACCGGTATCCGTGACCGGCAGACTACAGGCCGAGGGACCGGGCGATGAGCAAGAGCTGGACCTCGGTGGTTCCTTCGCCGATTTCCAAGATCTTCGAATCCCGGTAGTGCCGGGATACGACGTAGTCGTTCATGAAACCGTAACCGCCGTGGATCTGGGTGGCATCGCGCGCATTGTCCATTGCGGCTTCGCCGGCGATCATCTTTGCCACCGACGCGTCCTTTTTGAACGGCTTGCCGGCCAGCATCCTGGCGGCTGCCGAATAGTAGGCCGCGCGAGCCGTCATGGTGCGTGCTTCCATCCGGGCGATCTTGAACGCGATTGCCTGGTTGTCGCCGATGGGCTTGCCGAACGCTTCCCGTTCGCGGGCGTATTTGACGCTTTCGTCGACGCATCCCTGGGCCGCTCCGACGGCGAGCGCCGCCACGGCAATGCGGCCTTCATCAAGGATGGACAGGAAGTGGGCGTATCCGCGGCCGCGTCGGCCCAGCAGATTCTCCTCCGGAACGCGGACGTCGTCGAAGGTCAGCGGATGAGTGTCGGAGGCGTTCCACCCCACCTTGTTGTATGCCGGTTCGGCAGTGAAGCCGGGCGTACCGGACGGCACAATGATCGTCGAGATCTCCGGCTTTTCATTGCCGTCTTTTCCGGTCGTGGTTCCGGTCACGGCCGTCACGGTGACCAGCGACGTGATGTCGGTGCCGGAATTGGTGATGAACTGCTTGTTTCCGTTGACCACCCATTCGCCGCCGTCGAGCCGCGCGGTGGTTCTGGTGCCGCCGGCGTCCGATCCGGCGCCCGGCTCGGTCAGGCCGAATCCGCCGAGGCTGGTTCCTGCGGCCAGCGCCGGCAGATACTTTTGCTTTTGCTCATCGGTGCCGAACCGGTAAATGGGCATGGCGCCGAGCGAGCACCCCGCCTCTAGGGTGATGGCCACCGACTGGTCGACCCTGGCCAGTTCTTCAATGGCGAGACTGAGAGCAAAGTAGTCGCCGCCCATGCCGCCGTATTCCTCGCTGATGGGCAGGCCGAAAAGGCCCATGTCCGCCATGCCGCTGACGACTTCGTACGGGAACGTCTTGGCCGCGTCGTGCTCGGCCGATACCGGCGCGACGACCTCGCGGGTGAATTCTTCGACAGTGGACCGCAGGTCTTCGTATTCGTCCGGCAAATTTCCCAGGGCAAATCCGTGCGTGCTCATTTTTCATCTCCAATAATGGTGGCCAGCAACTGGTCGACGCCGACCTTGTCGCCGGCGCGGACTGCGATGTCGGCGTTGCCCGCCACCGGTGCGGACAAGACGTGTTCCATCTTCATGGCTTCGACGATGACGACCGGGTTTCCGGCCTCGACGCGGCCTCCGGGCTCGGCCGGCACGGCTATGACGGTGCCCGGCATCGGGGAGAGGATCTCCCCCTCCTGGTCGGCTTGCCCGTCGTCACCGCCCGCCAGGCGCGCCGGCTCCGTCAGCCGGAAGGTGCCCGTCCGCATCGTCACCCACACGCCGTCCGGGCCGTTGTCGACGCTGACGCCGGAGCGTACGCCGGCCCAGACCAGCCCGTCGGAGTCCAGGCGCGCGCGCACCGGTTCGTCGTCGTCGATCCGCACCAACGCGTCCGCGCGGGCGGGATCGCCGTGCACATGCACGGTGCGGCGACCACCGGCCGATTCGAAAACACACGCGAGTCCGGCGTGCGCGCCGACCCGCCACCCGTCCGGGCCGGCCCACAGGGAGCCCGCGCCGGCCCGCGCGATGGTGCCGGCTTTCGCCAGTGCGGCGGCGGCCCACGCCTCCGGCGGCGGTGACGGCGCGCTGAAACCGGGAAGTCGGTCGTCGATGAGAGTGGTGCGCAGCCTGCCGGCGCGCACGTCCTCGTCGGCCAACAGGAATCGCAGGAAGTCGATGTTCGTCACGACGCCCGGCATCGCCGTGTCCGACAGGGCCTTGTCGAGCTTGGCCAGAGCGCCCGCGCGGTCGGGGGCGTATGCGATGACCTTGGCCAGCATCGGATCGTAATCGGTGCCGACGACCATGCCGTCGGACGCGGACGAATCGACCCGGACCCCCTCCCCCGCAGGCTCGACGGCGCGGATGATGGTGCCGGCGCTCGGCAGGAACCCGCGGGAAGCGTCTTCGGCGTACACGCGCGCCTCCATGGCGTGGCCGGTGAGCGTCACGTCCTCCTGCGTGAAATCGAGGGGTTCGCCGGACGCCACGCGCAATTGCCACTCGACGAGGTCGAGGCCCGTGACGAATTCGGTGACCGGATGCTCGACTTGGAGCCTGGTGTTCATTTCCATGAAGAAGAAGTCGCCCGGCGCGTCGTCCGAGACGATGAATTCGACGGTGCCGACACCGACGTATCCGACGCTGCGCGCCGTCTCGCACGCAGCGCTGCCTATTTCGTTGCGAATAGCGTCGTCCAGCAGCGGTGACGGGGCTTCTTCGATGACCTTTTGATGGCGGCGTTGCAGACTGCATTCGCGTTCGCCCAAATGCACGACGTTGCCGTGGGTATCGGCCAGGATTTGTACTTCGATGTGCCGGGGCCGGCGCACGAGTCGTTCGATGAACAGCGTGTCGTCGCCGAAGGCGGCACGGGATTCGCGGCGCGAGCCGGCGAGGGCCTCCGGCAGCGCGGCCGGATCGTCGACCTCGCGCATCCCTTTTCCGCCGCCGCCGGCCGACGGCTTGACGAGGACGGGGTAGCCGATCTCGGCGGCGCCGGCCTCGAGCTCGGCATCGGTGAGGCCGGGGCGTGAAATGCCCGGCACCAGCGGCACGCCGCGAGCCGAGACGGTGCGCTTGGCGGTGATCTTGTCGCCCATGACTTCGATGGCCGAGGCCGGTGGGCCCACGAAGACGATGCCGGCCGCCTCACAAGCGCGAGCGAAGTCAGTGTTCTCGGACAGGAATCCGTAGCCGGGGTGGATGGCGTCCGCGCCGGTGCGCACGGCCGCTTCGATGACCTTGTTGATGTCGAGATAGCTCTCAGCGGCCGACGCCGGGCCGAGCCGGACGGCCAGATCGGCTTCGCGCACATGTCGAGCGCCGGCGTCCGCGTCGGAATAGACGGCGATCGCGGTGAGCCCGAGTTTCTTCACGGTGCGGATGACGCGCACCGCGATTTCGCCTCGATTGGCAATGAGCACAGCCTTCAGCATTGCGCCTCACATCCTGAACAGTCGGTCGGCGATATCGGACAGTGGCGCGCCGGAACACGCGTCAAGGGCCATTCCCACGACGCGGCGAGTGTCGACCGGATCAATGATGCCGTCGTCCCACAGCCGTGCCGTCGAATAGTACGGATTGCCCTGTTCTTCGTATTGCTGCCGGATGGGAGCCTTGAACGCTTCTTCGTCGTCGGCGCTCCACGCGCCGGCCGGGTCGTCGCCCGCAGCGACGGCCCGCCGCTCGAGCTGGTCTCGTTTCACGGTGGCCAGCACGGACGCCGCCTGCTCCCCGCCCATCACGGAGATCCGGGCGTTCGGCCACATCCACAAGAACCGAGGATCGTAAGCGCGCCCGCACATCGAATAGTTGCCGGCGCCGTACGAGCCGCCGATGATGACGGTCAGCTTCGGCACCCTGGCGCAGGCCACCGCCGTGACCATCTTGGCGCCGTGCTTGGCGATGCCGCCGGCCTCGTACTCCCTGCCGACCATGAATCCCGAGATGTTCTGCAAGAACAACAGCGGAATCTTGCGCTGATCGCACAATTCGATGAAGTGCGCCCCCTTGAGGGCCGATTCGCTGAACAAGACGCCATTATTGGCCACGATGCCGACCGGGTGGCCGTGCACCGAGGCGAATCCGGTGACGAGCGAGCGTCCGTATTCGGCCTTGAACTCGTGGAATTCGGAAGCATCGACGATGCGGGCGATCACTTCGCGCACGTCGTACGAGGTGCGCGAGTCCGGTGGCACGACGCCGTAGAGTTCCTCGGCCGGATAGCGCGGATCGCGGGATTCGGCGACCGTCCAGGGGGCCGGGTCCGGCTTCGGCAAGGTGGCGACGATGTCGCGCATGGTGGCAAGCGCGTCGGCATCGTCGGCCGCCAAATGGTCTGTCACGCCGGAGACCTGCGAATGCAATTTGCCGCCGCCGAGTTCTTCGGCGGTGACTTCTTCGCCGGTGGCGGCCTTGACCAGCGGGGGGCCGCCCAAAAAGATTGTGCCTTGCTCTTTGACGATGATGCTTTCGTCGCTCATGGCCGGCACGTACGCGCCGCCGGCGGTGCACGATCCGAGCACTGCGGCAAGCTGCGGCACGCCGTCGGCGCTGAGAGTCGCCTGGTTGTAGAAGATGCGGCCGAAGTGATCGCGGCCCGGAAAGACGTCGTCCTGATTGGGCAGGTTCGCCCCGCCCGAGTCGACGAGATACAGGCACGGCAGCTTGTTCTCGCGGGCGATGTCCTGGGCGCGCAAGTGCTTTTTGACGGTTTCCGGATAGTAGGTGCCGCCCTTGACCGTCGCATCGTTTGCCACGATGACGCATTCGCGGCCGCTGACTCGGCCGATACCGGTGATGATGCCCGCGCCGGGCACCTCGCCTGCATACATGCCGCCCGCGGCCAGCGGGGACAGCTCGAGGAACGGACTGCCCGGATCGAGCAGCGCATCGACCCTGTCGCGCGGCAAGAGCTTGCCGCGGGAGACGTGGCGCTCACGTGAACGCTCGCTACCGCCTAATGCCGCATTGGCCAGCTTGTCTTTCAGCTCGGCGACAAGCCGATGGAACTCGGCGGTGTTCGACGTAAACGTCTCGGATTGCGTATCGACGTTCGTAGCCAGCTCGCGCAATGCCCACTCCTACCGATTCGACGGCGCGCAAACCCCACGCGCAGTTAATGACGACTAACTGAATTCAAGTTAATATGTATTAACTTCACTTGTCCACTCCGCCGCCGTCAGCGAAAAGAAATCAATGTCAGAACCGACAGTCAGGAGCCGGCGAAAAGCCGGACGCCGTGCTCAACTGCTTGCGGCAGCCGCCGAGCTCTTTGCCGTCCGCGGCTATCTGGGCGTCCGGCTCGAGGACCTCGGCTCGGCCGTCGGCGTGAGCGGGCCGGCGGTCTACCGACACTTTGCCAACAAGGAATCCGTACTTGTCGAGCTCTTGGTCGGCATCAGCGAGCGACTGTTGGCCGGCGGCCGCGCGGCAGTGGCCGGTGTCGACTCGGCAGCGGACCAGTTGGCGGCGCTCATCGAGTTCCATACGGAATTCGCCGTCGCCGACAGCGAACTGATTCGCATCCAGGACCGCGATCTGGCGCAGCTGCCGCCGGATTCCGAGCACGAGGTGCGCAAGCTGCAACGCGAATACGTCGAACTCTGGGTCGACGTACTGTGCCGGGTGGATTCCGCACTGGACGTCGCCGAAGCCCGGGTCAAGGTGCACGCAGCGATCGGACTGATGAACTCGACGCCGCATATCGCCGATGACTCGCGCCGGCGCTTGACCGTCCTGCTGGCCTCCATGACGTCGAAGGCCCTCGGCGCGACCTGCTGATTGGCCCTATCGGCACTAGAGTGTTCCCTGATCGTCAACCCCCGCGAGCAAAGAGGCACATTATGATCAGGTGGCTGATAGTCGCCGCACTGTGGATAGTCGGAATCGCCCTGGCCCTGGTGGCCGTCACGGTCAGCGCATGGTGGTGGATAGCAGCCGGGATCGTGTTGTTCTTTGCCCTTGTCGGAACCTACGACTTGTTCCAGCGGCGGCACAGCATTTTGCGTAATTACCCGATTGCCGGGCACATGCGGTTCATCCTCGAATACATCCGCCCCGAAATCCAGCAGTACTTCATCGAACGGTCCAATGACGGCACGCCGTTCGCGCACGACGCCCGCGCACTCGTCTACAAGCGCGCCAAGGGACTCGAAGGTGATAATCCGTTCGGCACCGAACGCAACGTCAATCGGGTCGGCTACGAATACGTACCGCATTCATTGCACGCGCACGCCGCGCCGTCCGGGGCCCCGCGAGTGCGAATCGGCGGCCCCGACTGCACCCGGCCCTACGACATGGCGATGCTCAATGTCTCGGCCATGAGCTTTGGCGCCTTGTCGTCGAACGCCATTGAAGCGTTGAACGGCGGGGCTGCCCGCGGCGGATTCGCGCACGACACCGGCGAAGGCGGGCTGAGCCCGTACCACCAGAAGCACGGCGGCGACCTGATTTGGGAGATCGGCTCGGGCTACTTCGGCTGCCGCACGGAGAACGGAAACTTCGATCAGCAGGCGTTCAGCGACAAGGCGAATCTGCCGCAGGTCAAATGCGTGTCGATCAAGTTGTCGCAAGGCGCCAAGCCCGGACTGGGCGGCGTCCTGCCCGGCCCCAAGGTGAATCGGGAGATTGCCGAGACGCGCGGCGTACCGGTCGGCAAGACAGTTGTTTCACCGCCGGCGCACACCGCGTTCTCCACGCCGATCGAACTGATGCGCTTTGTCCGTCACTTGCGCGGACTCACGGACGGCAAACCGGTGGGGTTCAAGCTCTGTGTCGGTTCGCGTAAGGAATTCCTCGGGATCTGCAAGGCAATGATCGAAACCGAAATCACCCCGGATTTCATCATCGTGGATGGCGCCGAGGGCGGCACCGGCGCCGCGCCGCTCGAGTTCGAGGACCACGTCGGCATGCCGCTCACGGACGGGCTGATGACCGTGCACAACGCGCTTGTCGGCGCCGGCCTGCGCGACAAGATCCGAATCGGCGCGTCCGGCAAGGTGTCCAGCGGTATCGACATCGTCAAGAGGGTGATCCAGGGCGCGGACTTCACGCTTGCCGCCCGGGCAATGATGTTCGCGCTGGGGTGCATCCAGGCCCAGCAGTGCCACACGAACAAGTGCCCGGTCGGCGTGACCACGCAGGATCCGCGGCGTACCCGGGCGCTCAACGTTCCGGACAAGACGCAGCGCGTGGCGAATTTCCAGGAGGGGACGGTCGCGAGCGCGGCGCAGATCGTGGCATCGATGGGACTTGACGATTTCCACGATTTGAATCCGTCGATGCTGCATCGCCGGGTCGATGCCTACGAGACGAGGACGTACGCGGAGATTCACGAATGGCTGGCGCCGGAAGTGCTGTTGCATGATCCGCCGATGACTTGGCGAAGCGATTGGGCCGGCGCCGACGCACACGCCTTCTGACTCCCGCCGAAATGGAGCCTCCTGTCGGAATCGAACCGACGACCTTTTTATTACGAGTAAAACGCTCTGCCGACTGAGCTAAGGAGGCATTCGGGCGGGTGGCCCGGCGATTTACTCTATAAGAGTTTTTCCGGTCCGGTCAAAACGACCCCGCTCAGCCTCCGCCGGACGGCGGCACGGCGCACGGTCGTAGGGTGAAGGCATGCATTCCTCCAACCTGCCGGCCGCCGCAGGACAGTTGACGATCGAGCATTTCCGCAACGGCTTGGCGACCGAATTGTCCGATCTCTCGCGGTGCATCCGGTGCGAATCTCCCTCGAGCAATAAGGAGGCGGTTCTCGCCAGCGCGCGCTTGATCGCCGAGATCGGCACGGCGCGGTTGGGCACGGCACCCGACGAGATAGTCGTCGACGGCCGGACCCATTTGCGGTGGCGATTCGGCCAAGGACGCCGGCGCGTCATCTTGCTGTGCCACCACGACACCGTATGGCCGATCGGCTCCCTCGCGGCCCACCCGTATTCGGTCGAGTCCGGTGTGCTCCGCGGGCCCGGAAGCTACGACATGAAGACCGGGCTCATTGGAGCAATCCATGCGCTTGCGGCATTGCGCGGTTGTTACGGGACGCTGGACGGAATCACGCTCCTTGTCACCGGCGACGAAGAGATCGGTTCACCGACGTCCCGGCCGTTGATCGAGGCCGAAGCCGCCGGCTGCGACGCGGCGCTCGTGATGGAGGCCGCGGGGCCGGACGGCGCGCTGAAGACGGCGCGCAAGGGCATTTCGATCTATTCGATCGACATCACCGGCCATGCGGCGCACGCCGGGACGGAACCCGAACGCGGCGTCAACGCGTCGGTCGAGCTGGCTCGACAGATTCTCGCCGTGTCCCAACTCGGCGATCCTGCCCTGGGGACGACAGTGACGCCGACCGTTGCGTCGTCCGGAACCACTGGAAACACGGTGCCTGCCACGGCGCGGCTCGCCATCGATGCACGCGCGTTGACGACTGCCGAACAAGAACGCGTCGACCGCGCCGTTGCGGCATTGACCCCCGCACTTCCGGGCAGCACGCTCAACGTCGGCGGCGGTATCAACCGGCCGCCGCTGGAGGAATCGAGCGGGATCGGACTTTTCCGGCGCGCCGAGCGCATCGCGAGCGTCCGCGGACTGACGCCGCTGGACCATGTCGGCGTGGGCGGGGCGTCGGACGGAAATTTCACTGCCGGCATCGGCGTGCCCACGCTCGACGGTTTGGGAGCCGTCGGCGGCGGGGCCCATGCGGACGACGAGCACGCCCTGGTCGAAAAGATACCCGAGCGCACCGCATTGATCGCGTGGTTGGTCGCCGACGTACTGGGTTTGGCCTGAACCAACTCTGCTCTGCCGGGCCCGAGCTCGGCAGGCTCCCGGCCCGTCAGACGCGGGCCAGCAGCGAGGTGAAAACTCGCGCTCTGAGTTCCTCGCTCGGCAGCGGAAGACCCGACACCGCGCACAGGAATAGCCCGTCGCCGACCAGTCGGATGGTTTCTGCCAAAACCGGATCGGCGACCTCGCCGTGTACGGCGTCGACCCATTCGGTGAAGACACCGCGGATCTTGGCGCTCGCGTCGGGGTCGGTGCCATCGGCCGCGCGCAATACCGCGATCACCGACCAGTACAGCCCGGAGTCCTCCGGTTTGCCCGGGATCGCGGTTTCCAGGAACGACTGGGCGACGGATCCGTCGCCGGCCTGCGCCGCGGCGATTTCGGCGCGCGTGACGTCGGCGAGTCGGTCGATCAGTCCGTCAACCAGGTCGCGTTTGCTGCCGAAATGGTAGAGCAGGCCGCCCTTGGACACGCCAGCCGCCGCTGCAACCGATTCGAGCGTGACGGCTGCCGGGCCGGAAGTCAGCAGCACGTGCTGTAATGCGTCGAGAATCCTCCCGCGAGTCCGATGTGCCACGGTCACAGCCTATCGCCGGGCCGATGGCCCTGCCGGACGCGTCCGGGTCAGCGGCACGTCGTCCCCCGGGGCGGCATTGTCCCGGTGACGAAATACGCGTCGACTTTCTTGTTGATGCACGGCCCGGCCCTGCCGTACGCCGTATGGCCCTCGCCCTTCCACGTCAGCAGTCGGGCTCCCGGTAGTTTCCGTGTCAGGGATTTCGCCCACGCGTACGGGGTGGCCGGGTCGCCGGTCGTGCCCACCACGAGGATCGGAGCGGTGCCGGGCTTATCGGTGCCGGGCTTATCGGTGCCGGGCTTGTCGGTGCCGGGCGGCTTCGGGGCGTGCGCAGTTGACGGGACGGGCCAGTTTGCGCACGTCAGCCCGGTGTAGGCCAACTCGGGGCCGAACGTCGGCGACGCCTTTTCGATCCGCGCCGCGACGGCCCGCATGGCAGCTTTCTTGGCCGGCGGCGAATAGTCCAGACAGTTGATGGCAATGAATGCCTCGTTGCCGTTCGACGTGTAATTCCCGGACTGATCGCGGTCGGCACTCTGGTCGGCAAGTGCCAACAGCACGCTCGGATCACCATTCATGGCGCCGGCCAATCCCTGGGTCAGATACTGCCAATTCGCAGTGTTGTACAACGCCGCGATGATCCCCGAAGCCAACAGTGAACCGCCGACTTTCCGGCCGTCCGTCGCCGTCAGCGGGGTGCGCGTGGCCGAGTCGAGCAGTGCGCGTACCTGCCGCGCACCGTGATCCACTCCCCCGTCGAGCGGGCAATCGGGCTGTTGCCCGCAACGGCGGATATAGACGCGAAGCTCACGCTCGAAGCCCTTTGCCTGTCCCAACGCGATCTGCACGCTCGTCAGCGACGGATCCAATGCGCCGTCCAGCACGAACCTGCCGACCTTGCCGGGATACAGCCGTGCATAGGTGGCGCCGAGCTTGGTGCCGTACGAGAATCCGAGGTAGTTCAGCTTGCGCTCGCCCAGTGCCGCGCGGATCACGTCCATGTCCCGGGCAGCGCTTTCGGTGTCGACGTGTTCCAGCAGGGCGCCGGTGTGCTTTTGGCAGGCGTTGGCGAACCGGTGGTACATGGAGCGCAGGTTTTTGAAGCCGGCGTCGGTGTCCGGATCGGCGTCATTGCTGCGCATGCGGTCGCGCCCTGCGTCAGTGAAGCAGTCGACCGCCGACGATCGGCCGACCCCGCGAGGGTCGAAGCCGGCTATCGCATAATGACTTTGCAGCCGGTCGGTCGTCACATAGCCGAGCGAATCCTTGACGATGTTGAAGCCGGACCCGCCCGGGCCGCCCGGATCGACGAGGATGGTGCCGCGGGTGTTGTCGGCCTGCTGTGTGCGGATGACGGCGATGCCGATTTCGCTGCCGTCCGGATCGTCCCAGTCGAGCGGCACTTTCACGGTGGCGCATTGGAACTTATCGAAGCACGTCGACCAATCGACGTGCTGGGTCAAGTATTCGCGGGCAGCGCCGGTCTGCGACCGGCTCGGGGACGGCGACGGGCCGGAATCGTCGTCCGTGCCGGTCGCGCTGCATCCGGCAGTCATGGTGACGGCCAGGACGGCCGCTGCGGCGAGGAGCCTACGTACGCCCCGGCTCATCGACGCAGCGCCAACGCCATGGATTCCATCGCCAGCAACGGGGACACATTGGCGGCCAGGGACTCCCGTGTCCGGCCGATGCTGTCGAGTTTGCCCAACGTCGATTCGGCCCGAGACTCCGCCGCCATCGATTTGATCTGCGCGGTGAATCGTGTGTTCATGATTTCGCCATTCGCGCCGAGCTGCACCATCAGCACGTCACGGTAGAGCGACAGCAGATCAAGCATCGCCCGGTCGAGCACGTCGCGCCTGGCACGGGTGGACCGGCGCTTCTGGTCTTCTTCGAGTTGTCGGATCTGCGCGCGCAGTGCCGGCGGCAGGGTGCTGCCGCTTTCCGCGCCAAGGGTGCGGAGCAGCTCGGCTCGTTCCCGGGCGTCACGTTCTTCCGTCACAGCCTTGGCCTCGACGGCGGCCAAGTCGACAAGTTCGCCGGCTTTCACGACTGCCATGCCGACGGACGTGATCTCGGTCGGCAACCGGAGAATGGCTTCGCGCCGCTCTCGCGCGTCGTCGTCGGTCGCCAGTCGTCTGGCTCGGCCGATATGGCTTTGCGCGGCGCGGGCCGCTTCGGCGGCACGCTCGGCGTCGACCCCGAATTTGCGTTCGAGGAGTGCCGCGACTTCCGCGGCCGGCGGCACCCGCAGCGTCAATGCCCGGCAGCGCGACCTGATGGTCGTGACGACGTCCGCCGGACTGGGCGCGCACAAGAGCCAGACCGTCCGCTCGGGCGGTTCCTCAATGGCCTTGAGCAGCACGTTCGACGTGCGTTCGACCATCCGATCGGCATCCTCCACGATGATCACGCGCCACCTGCCGCCGGACGGGGCACGTTGCGCCTGCTGCACCAGATCACGGACTTCGGCGATGGTAATAGTGACCTTCTCGGTCGCCACAATCGTCACGTCGGCGTGAGTGCCGGCGAAGGCGGTGCGCGTGTCTTGGCTCTCGGACTCGCCGCCGTCCGGACTCACCAGAGCCGCCGCAAAGGCGCGTGCGGCCACGGAACGCCCCGATCCGGGCGGGCCGGTGAACAGCCAGGCGTGCGTCATCGACGACGCCGGCGCGAGCCCGGACCCGGCAGCAACTGCCTGCTTCAACGTGTCGACGACGCCCGGCTGGCCGACGATCTCGTCCCACACGCTCATCGGTTCTCTTCCCGTTGCCGGCGCAGTCGCTCCCGCGCACGCCGTTCGGCCTCCGCCTGAGATCGCAAACGCTCCAAATAGTCGGCATGCTCCGGTTTGATCGGCTCCGATTCGACGTGTACCGGCTCCCGAATGACACGCGTCCGGTCGTCGTCGGGGCTTTCGGGTTCGACCGGAACGGCACGCGTCCGGTCGTCGTCGGGGCTTTCGGGTTCGACCGGAACGGCACGCGTCCGGTCGTCGTCGGGGCTTTCGCGTTCGACCGGGCCCACAGGTTCGGCGAGCGGTTCGCCGCGGTCCAGATCGGCGGCTGCGACGAACGGTGTGAGCGCTTCGACAATCGTTGCCGTGACGTCCGCCGGGTCGCCGGACGCGTCCACGACGACGTATCGGTCCGGATCCGCGGCGGCAAGATCGAGAAAGCGTTGACGTACCCGGCGGTGGAACTCCGCCGGCTCCTTTTCCAAGTGATCTTGCGGCCCGCGATCGCCGCGCCGCCGAGCCGCTTCCACCGGGTCGACATCAAGGACCACCGTGACGTCCGCCAGCAATCCGGCGGTGGCCCAGCGAGAGAGATCGGCAATCATCTCCGAGTCGGAGTCTCGCCCGGCCCCCTGATAGGCGATCGACGAATCCATGTACCGGTCGGTGATCACTGCCCGGCCGGCGCGGAGCGCCGGGCGGATCAGGGTGTCCACGTGGTGCCCTCGGTCTGCGGCGAACAGCAGGGCTTCGGCACGCGGTGGAACGCCGCCGTCCGACAACAGGACGTCGCGCAGCTTCACTCCGGTTTCGGTCCCGCCGGGTTCACGGGTCACGACGACGCCGACTCCGTGCCGTTCTTCCAGCCAGGCGGCGATAGCGGCCGCCTGGGTTGATTTTCCGGCGCCGTCACCGCCTTCCAGCGCAATGAAGAGTCCGCGGCCCGACCTGTGGCCGTCCGATGCGTCGCCGTCGTCGTGTCGCCCGCTGTCCGTGGCTGCCGCGACTGTTCGTCCGGCGGGCTTCCAGGCAGCGGCGATTTCGGTGCCGATACCTCGCAGACGCCTGTCGTCGAGTACCAGCAAAGCGACGATTCCCGTCACCACCCCGAGGACCCCCAGTACCAGCAGCGCACCGTCGGTCGGGCCGATCGTCCAGCTCACGTGCGAACTGACTTCGGCGCGGCCGCTCATGCCGCCGGCAGCCACCAGAAGGGCAAGCCCGCCGCCAACTCCCGCACAAGCAACCGATCGGGTGCCCGGTTGCCGTTCGGCGTCCTGCGCGGCGGCGGCCGTGCCGCCCAGCCAGCCGATCAGGCCGGAAAGAGCGGCGACCGCCGTGACTTCGGTGACGACGCCGATGCCGATCACCATGACCCCGGCGGATATCAGACACAGAGCGATCAGTCGCGGCCGGGACAGTCCGGGCATGACCCTCGCCGATGTCGTCAGGCCCAACGCGATGCCGCACAGCGCCAGTAAGACGGTGAACGCCACTCCCGCTTGTCCGCCGGCGCCACTTTCGACCTGGCTGGATACGACTGCGGCGCCTACCAAGGCGACGGTTGCGGCCACTGCCCATATCGGCGTTGTCTTGCCGCCTTGGGTCATGCCGAATTTGTCAGCGCTCAGCTGCCACCGAGCAGCAAATGCGCAGACCCCGCCGGCAATCATGAGGATCGCCGACACGGGAGCCAGCCAGGTCAACGCGTCAGCGCCCGCGGCGACGCCGCCGACAAGCTGGGCGGCCAGCGTTCCGATCACGTAGAGCCCTGCGGAGGCCATGGCCGGCCTCAGCCGTCGTCCGCGCCGGCCCGCCACGACGATTCGGCCGTAGACGCCAAGAAGCAAAGCCGCCACCGCGATCCACCACACGTGTTGCACGACCGAGGTCGCCGTGACCGCCAACCCGGCAATGATCGCCGCGCCGGCCACCGCCCGACGCATTTCGATGCGTTGGACAGCCTTGCGCAGCGTGACTCTCGGGACCAGCCATGGCAGGGCGGCGATCGCCAGTACCACGGCAAGTGACAGATTTGCTGCCCGGAAACCGCCGCCGGCGTGACCGAAGCGGTATGCCAACGCGGCAAGCACCATGAGTGCGAGCCATCCTCCGCCGGCAAGCAACATCCCGGCCGTCCCGGATACGCCGCCGGCTCCGGACGGGTCGCTCGTCGCATTCGTTGGCTTCACGTTTCTAGCCTACCGGCGACGCCCGACTGCGCCGCCGGCCCGTTCGACCGTCGGCCGGCGGTACTCTTGGGGTGATATGACCCTGCCCCCACTTGCCGTCCGCGAGGTACCGACTCCGCGGTCGGCCGCCGCGGCTCTCGGCGGCGGCAAGGACCTGCTGGATGCGGCCCGCGAGGGACGGATCGACGCGACCTTGCGGATCTACCGACCTCATCCGACTGTGGCGTTCGGGCAGCGCGACAGGTTTCTCGACGGTTTCGACGACGCGCGGGTTGCCGCACGCGAGCACGGATTCACTCCCCTGTTGCGGCCCGTGGGCGGACGTGCTGCCGCATTCCACCGCGGCTCGCTCGTCTTCGACCACATCGAGCCGACGTCGCAGCCCATTGCTCGCACGCAGGATCGTTTTGCCGAATTCGCCGAATTGTACCGACGGGCTCTCGCATCGCTCGGCGTCGATGCGCGCACGGGCGAGATACCGGGTGAATACTGTGCCGGCGAACACAGCGTCAACGGGGCCGGCACGGTCAAGCTGGTCGGCACCGCGCAACGCATCGTGTCGAACGCATGGCTGTTCTCCTCGGTCGTCGTGGTCGCCGATTCGGCCCCGATCCGAAGTGTGCTCATCGACGTATATACGGCGCTGGGGCTGGAATGGGCGCCGTCCACGGCCGGCGCCGTCGAGGATCTGGTGCCCGGCATTGGCATCGAGGACGTCAAGGACGCCGTACTCGCCGAGTTTGCGCGCACCCGCCGGCTCACCCGCTGACCGGCTACCGCACTCGCAAAACGCGGCGCGGCGTCGGGAACGCCCCGTCATGACGGCGCGGTCTATACGGCGCGCCGCGTTTTGTGAGGGGAAGCGGGAAAGGGGTGCGGCGCCGCTACTTCTTGGTTGCCGACTTCTTCTTGGCGGCCGGCTTCTTTTTCGCTGCCGGCTTCTTTTTGGCCGGAGCCTTTGCCCGCTTTTCGGCAAGCAGCTCGGCGGCTCGCTCAAGCGTGACGTCGTCGACGCTGTCGGCCTTCCGCAGCGTGGCGTTCGTCTCCCCGTCCGTCACATACGGTCCGAATCGGCCGTCTTTGACGACGACCGGCTTCTCGCTTGCCGGGTCGGTGCCCAGCTCGCGCAACGGTGCGGCGGCCTGCCGGCCGCGCCGCTTCGGTTCGGCATAAATCTTGAGCGCTTCATCGAGCGTGATGTCGAAGATCTGCTCTTCTTCGGTCAACGACCGTGAATCGGTGCCCTTCTTCAAATACGGGCCGTATCTGCCGTTTTGCGCGGTGATGGGGTCGCCGCTCTCCGGATCGGTGCCGACCACGCGCGGCTGCGACAAGAGCTTCAACGCCTGGTCCAGAGTGACAGTGGCCGGATCCATCGATTTGAACAAGGACGCCGTGCGCGGCTTTTCCTTCTTGGCCGTCTTCTTCGTGCCCGACTTAGCACCCGACTTGGCACCCGTTTGAGCTGCCGATGTCTTTGCCGCGCCGTCCGGCTTTGAAGCCGCAGCATCGTCATCCGGAATCACCTCGGTCACGTACGGTCCGAAACGTCCGGATTTCGACACGATGGTGCGACCGGTTTCCGGGTCGGTGCCGAGTTCACGGTCGCCGTCCGCTTGCTTTTCCACGAGTTCGCGGGCCTTGTCGGCGGTTAACTCATCGGGCGACAACTCGTCGGGGACCGAGACGCGGCGCGCCGCGCCGTCCTCACCGGCCAGTTCCAGATACGGCCCGTACCTGCCGACCCGCAACGTGATGCCGTCGGCGATCTCGATCGAGTTCAATGCGCGAGCGTCGATATCGCCGAGCGAATCGACTACCTCTTTCAATCCGAACGTCTCGGAGCCGTCGCGGCCGAAGTAAAAGTCGTGCAGCCAATTGGCGCGATCCGAGCGGCCGTCCGCGATGGTGTCCAGGTCGTCTTCCATCTCGGCGGTGAACCGGTAGTTGACGAAGCGGGCGAAGTGCTCTTCGAGAAGCCGGATGACCGAGAACGCCACCCAGCTGGGCACTAGCGCATTGCCGCGATTCCGCACGTAGCCGCGGTCTTGAATGGTGGAGATCGTCGACGCGTACGTCGACGGGCGGCCGATTCCCAATTCCTCGAGTGCCTTCACCAAGCTTGCTTCCGTGTACCGCGGCGGCGGCGACGTTTCGTGACCGTCCGGGTTCACCACGAGGACGTCGAGCTTTTGCCCCTCGGTCAGCTCGGGCAGCCGCGATTCACTGTCCTTGTCGCCGTCCTCGTACCGGGCCGCATCACGGCCCTCCTCGTACGCGGCCAGGAATCCGCGGAACGTGATCACCGTGCCGGACGCCGCAAGCTCGACCGACCGGCGATTGCCTTCGATATCGAGCAGCGCCGACAGACGCGCCGAAGCGGTCGATCCGCGGGCGTCGGCCATCTGCGACGCCACTGTGCGCTTCCAGATCAGGTCGTAGAGCCGGAACTCGTTGCCGTGCAGTTTGCCGGCGACCTGCGCCGGCGTTTGAAATTGGTCGCCGGCTGGGCGAATGGCCTCGTGCGCTTCCTGCGCGTTCTTGTCCTTGCCTTGATACACGCGCGGCTTTTCCGGCACGAATTCGCCGCCGTACAACTCGGAGGCCTGCCGCCGCGCCGCGTTGATGGCTTGTCCGGACAACTGCGGCGAGTCGGTACGCATATAGGTGATGTAGCCGTTTTCGTACAGCGACTGGGCAGTGCTCATCGTGGCACGCGCCGACAACCGGAGTTTGCGTCCGGCCTCCTGCTGGAGCGTGGACGTCGTGAACGGCGCCGCCGGACGCCGCTTGTACGGTTTCGTTTCCAGCGATTTCACGCCGAGCGTGCCGACGGGGGCGGTTTCGAGCGCGCCGGCCAGCGAGCGCACCGTCGCTTCGTCTAACGCCGTGGCCTTCGCCGGGGACTTCAGTGCGCCACGGTCGTCGAAATCCCGGCCGGTGGCGACCTTGTCGCCGTCCACGGCGACGAGCCTGGCCGTAAAGGGCTGATGGTCGGTGGTCGGCGTGACGCTGGCGGTCAGATCCCAGTACGCCGCCGACCGGAATGCCATTCGTTCGCGTTCGCGTTCGACGACGAGCCGGACGCCGACCGACTGGACACGTCCGGCCGACAGGCCCGGCCCGACCTTGCGCCAAAGCACCGGGGACACTTCGTAGCCGTACAACCGGTCCAAGATCCGGCGGGTCTCTTGCGCATCGACAAGTGACGTGTCCAGGTCGCGTGTGTTCTCCAGCGCGCGGGTGATCGCGTCCTTGGTGATTTCGCCGAAGACCATCCGCTTGACCGGGACCTTCGGGGACAATACCTGGAGCAGATGCCAGGCGATGGCCTCGCCCTCGCGGTCGTTATCGGTGGCCAGCAGGAGCTCGTCGGCGTCCTTCAAGAGCTTTTTGAGCTCGGTGACCTTCTTCTTTTTGTCCGGATAGACCCGATAGTACGGCTCGAATCCGTCGTTGACGTCGACGGCGAACTTCCCGTACGGGCCTTTTTTCATGTCCGCCGGCAGCTCGGACGGCTGCGGAAGGTCACGAATATGGCCAACGGAGGCCTCCACGTCATAGCCGTCGCCAAGGTAGCCCGCGATCTTGCGGGCTTTGGCCGGCGACTCGACGATGACGAGTCGACGTGGCGTAGCAGCTTCCGTAGGGGACACAGGGCTATTCCTTTCGCCGCGTAACGCGCGGCAGCGCTAATCTTCAAGCGTCGGGGATCTCCCAGCGACCGGCGCCAGTGCTAATGCTAGAGCAAAGGTAGCGGCCGCTGCGCTTGCACTTCCGGCGACGCCGCCACCGTACGCCATCAGCAATGAGTCCTGCGAATTGAGCGGATCGGCGCGCAAGTGCGTCTCACCCAGCATGATAACGGCGATTCCGCCGGCCACGAATGCTGCGACAAGGAGCATCCAGGCAAGTACGTTGGTCGGGATTCCGTTCCGACAGCGCACGGCTTTGCCCCGGTCACGCACGACGGGTTGGCGCAGCTGGCTGAATGCCGTCACGAGCGCTGTCCACCCGGCAACGACTATGTATCCGGCAATGACGTCCGACGGCCGGTGCCACCCGACGGCAAGCGTGCCGATGCCGATCAGTACGGCGAACAGGCCGCCAACCAATGCGGCGGCCACGCGCAGCACGGGCGGCACGACCAGCACGACGGCGACGGCGATCGATGCGGCGGCAGTCGTGTGTCCCGACGGCAGACTGTTGAAGGTCATGCCGTCGATCCCGAAATCGGGCCGAGGCAGGACGACGTGTTTGAGCAGTTCCGTGGTGCCGAGCGATCCGCCGACGAGCACGGCGGCGGCAAGCAGTAATTCGATCCTGCGTCGACGGAGCGTCACAACAAGCACCGTGATGATCGCGCCGACGATGATGATGCCGAACAGGATCGGGAAGATGTCCTTGAGCCATGACAACAACATGGACACCATCGGCCGGCCCAGGAATGCGCCGCGCCACGCCGACACGTCGACGACTTGCCCCGAGTAGGTGCGCACGAACGCCCAGTACACGGCAAGCATCAGTCCGCCGCACACGAGCGCCAGGACGACGAGTCCGATGGCCACGCCGACACGGTGGGCACGAGAAACGCCTTCACGCAGACGAATTTCCGCAGTCGATGTGCCGACCCTGGCGGTAGAGCCGGTGTAGTACGACACGCGTTCGATCCGCCCTTCTCTGCTTGTGCTGCCGGTGGTGTTCCTATTGGTGTGCATAGCCGTCGTTCGACCCTGCTATCGCGACTCTGATCCCGATTCAATACCCAAGATTCCATCATCGACGAATTTCCTGACCATTGGCACGATGGATTCTGAGAGTTCGCTCGCAGCGACGCCCAGGATGGATGCAAGTGCCTCAATCAGCGCCCCCACGCTCAATTCGCCGTCGCATGCGCCAACGAACCCGGCAGTCGCCGTATCGACCTGGGTCGATCGCGCGAATCCCCCGCCTTGCCGCAGCAAGACGGCCGTCGGGTCGGCCGAGCCCGGCCAGTAGTGCCGTTCTTCGGTGACGTCGTCCGCGCGCACCAAGATCGCAGTACGGACGTCGTCCAGCAGGCCGTCGTGCGCGCGCAGGCATTGCTCGATGTGCGTGCCGAGCGCCGCGGTCTCCGGCAACGGCGTCCCGAGCCGCTCGAATCGCCGCAGCGGCCGGGTGCCGGGGCCGGGCCGGCGCAGCAGGATGTACCCGAAGCCGACGGCGTCCACCCGGCGACGGGCGAAGTCGGCGAGCCAGGCCGCGTACAACCTGTCGAATTCGCCGGTGCCCGGCTTGACGGCACCGTCGCGGATCCAGGTTTCGGCGTATTCGCACGGATCCTGCGCTTCGCGTTCGATCACCCAGGCGTCGAGCCCGGTGCCGTCGATCCAGGCCGCGACTCTGTCGAGTCCGTCGGCACCGTCGGAGTACTCCCAATTGCCGAGCAGTTGCGCAATGCCGCCCGGCTGCAAATGCTCGGCGGCGCCGCGCACGACGCGTTCGACGAGTTCGTCGCCGACGAGCCCGCCGTCGCGGTAGTCGTAGGCCGGCACGTCGGCCCCGCGCGGCGTGATGACGAACGGCGGGTTGCTCACGATGAGGTCGAACCTCTCGGGACCTAGCTCCGAATACAAGTCGCTGTGGACCACGTCGATGTTCGACCGGCCGGCCGTCGCCGCGGCGTTCAAACCGGCGTTCAGGCCGGCGAGGCGCAGTGCCCGGCGCGAGACGTCGGCGGCGACTACCCGGCCGGCATGCCTCGAGGCGTGCAGCGCCTGGATTCCGCATCCGGTGCCGAGGTCGAGCACGTTGCCGACTTCTCGGCGGACCGTGAGCCCGGCCAGCGTCAGCCCGGCTCCCCCGACGCCGAGCACATGGTCCTCGCCCAGCGGTCCGCTGCGCACCGACTCGCCCAAATCGGAGGCGATCCACCAGTCGACCGGACCGTGACCGTCGGACGCCGCGTACGGGCGCAGATCGAGTGCCGCGCATACTTCGTCGTCGGTCGAGCGTCCGGCGATCGACACGAGCCCGAGTCGTGCGGCGCCGTCGGCACCCGCGCGGGGCAGGCTGCGATCGACCAGGTCGCGCCGAACCGGTTCGCCCAGCACGAAGAGCCGGGCCAGCACTGCGGCCGGCGAGTCGTCGCCGTCCAGGGCTTGACGAGCCGGCAGCGGAAATCCGCGTGCCAGTGCCCGACCCGCCGACTCGCCGCACAAATCATTCAAGGCATCGACTGTGTATCGGGCGGCTCGCAGATCTGCCGCGAGAGCGTCGATTGAATTCGCTTCCACGTTTTCCTACCGTATAGCCGACTCGTGCGCCCCGGACACGAATGGACGAAGATGGAAGGCGTGTCCGCTATTTTCGACGTGATCTCAGGCGCTCCCGGCCGCCGGGAGCGCATCCTGCATGTCGAATCGGTGCCGGCCAGGCAGGCCCGGTTCGCGCACTGGCCGGACTGGGTCGATCCGCTTGTCCGCCGGGCCTATCAGCGGCAAGGGGTCGATGAGCCGTACCGCCACCAGGTGGAGGCGGCCGAGTTGGCGCGGGCCGGCTCCGACGTGGTGCTGGCCACCGGGACGGCGTCGGGCAAGTCGATCGGTTACCTGCTTCCGGCGTTGACGGCGGTGCGCGAAGGCCGGCACGCTCCGGACGGGCGCGGCGCCACTGTGCTCTACATCAGCCCGACCAAGGCATTGGCGGCCGACCAGTTGGCGTCCGTCGAATCGCTGGCGGTCGAAGGGATCCGCGCTTCAACCTATGACGGCGACACGGCGCTCGAACCACGAGAATGGATCCGCCGCCACGCGAACTACGTGCTGACGAACCCCGATCTGTTGCATCGGTCGTTATTGCCGGGCCATCCGCGCTGGTCGTCGTTCTTGAAGTCGCTGTCGTACGTGGTGATCGACGAGTGCCACGGCTATCGGGGCTTGTTCGGATCGCATATGGCGGCCATCATGCGCAGGCTGCTTCGCATTGCCGAATACTACGGCGCCAACCCGACGGTCATTGCAGCGTCGGCCACCATGGCGGACGCCGGGCACAGCATCGCTCGGCTCATCGGCCGCCCGGTCGCGGCCGTGACGGCGGACGCGTCCCCGCGCTCGGCGGGGTCGTTCGTGCTGTGGGAGCCGCCGCAACTGCCCGGTACCGGCGAACTCGGGGCGCCGGCCCGCCGGTCGACGATCGCCGAGACCGGTGACCTGCTGGCCGACCTGGTTGCCGGCGGAATCCGTACTATCGCGTTCATCCGGTCGCGCCGCGGTGTCGAGGCCATCGCCGCGAGCGCACGACGTCTCTTGGGCGACGTCGACGATTCGTTGCCGTCCCGGGTGGCCGCATACCGGGGCGGTTATCTCCCTGAAGAACGGCGCACGCTCGAGCAGGCCCTGCGTCGCGGCAAGCTGCTGGCGGTGGCCAGTACGAACGCGCTTGAGCTCGGCGTCGACATCTCCGGGCTGGATGCGGTGGTGATCGCCGGTTGGCCGGGCACCCGGGCCTCCTTGTGGCAGCAGGCCGGGCGTGCCGGCCGGGCCGGCGATGATTGGCTGGCCGTGCTCGTGGCGCGGGATGATCCGCTCGACACCTTCCTGGTGCATCATCCGGACGCAATATTCGGCGCTCCCGTCGAATCGTCGGTTTTCGACGTCGACAATTCGTACGTGCTCGCCGGACACTTGTGCGCGGCGGCGGCAGAGCTGCCCGTGACCGACGACGAGGCGACGGCTTTTTCCGCCAAGGCCCCGGACGTCCTGGAGCGGCTCGGAGAGCTGGGCATGCTCAGGCGGCGTCCGGCAGGCTGGTTTTGGACGAAGCGCGAAAACGCATCGGAGTTGACGGATATTCGCGGATCGGGCGGCCGCCAGGTCCGGGTCGTCGAGTCGGGAACCGGACGGCTGCTGGGCACCACCGACGAGCCGAGCGCGCATGCGGCTTTGCATTCCGGCGCCGTCTACTTACATCAGGGCGTCACGTTCATCGTCGATGAACTCGACCTGGCCGAACAGGTCGCGCTTGTGCGCCGGGACGATCCGGATTACACGACGACGGCCCGCACCGTCAGCGAGATCGGCATCGACGAGCAGAGCTGGGCGCGGCCGTGGCCGAGCGGTGTCACGGTGTGTTTTGGCTCGGTACAGGTCACCGAGCAAGTCGTGTCGTACATGCGCCGGCAGCTAGTCACGAATCTGGTGTTGTCCGAAGAGCCGCTCGACCTTCCGGAGCAGTTGCTGCCGACCAAGGCGGTGTGGTGGACGCTGCCGCCGTCGGTGCTGGAGGAAGCCGGGGTGTCGAAGGCGGAGCTGCCCGGCGCCGTGCACGCCGCGGAACATGCGGCAATTGGCCTGCTGCCGTTGTTCGCCACCTGCGACCGCCTGGATATCGGCGGCGTCTCCACCGCCATGCACGCCGATACCGGCACGGCCACCATCTTCGTGCACGACGGGCACCCGGGCGGGTCCGGATTCGTCGAGCGCGGCGCCGAGACGGCCGCCGCATGGCTGCGTGCCACGGCCGAGGCGATCGACAAATGCGAATGCGCGGACGGGTGCCCGTCGTGTGTGCAGTCGCCCAAGTGCGGCAACGGCAACGAGCCGCTCGACAAGCATGCGGCGCTGCGGCTCTTGCGCGCTATGGTGGCCGGTCTCCCCGACTGACGTCGCCTGGGCGGGCGGGCCGGCCACCGCCGAGCGCGTCAGCCGAGGCCAGGGCCTCGGCAGTTCAACGCTCACGCCGACCTTGACGGTTCCGGTGAAATAGTCGGCCCGGCACGTGCGCAGCGTCGCATGGTTGCGCTCGGCCACCGTGCCGGCGACAGCGCACGGATCACCGGTCTGCAGACCGCGGACGGCGTCGGCTCCGGCCAGTGCGGCCAGATCCGCCGCCGCTGCGGCGCGGTGTCGTGCCGCAGCGATCACCGTGACTTGAGCGGACAGCACGACGAACACGGCGGCCACCGCGCAGATCGCCACGCACACGATGCCGGCGCTGCCGCGATCGGAAGTCTCGTCCGCACGTCCGGTGGTCACGGCCCCGCCGCGTTTTCCACTCTGGCGGTCGCCGTGGCGGCCGGGATGACCGACAACACCGTCCTGACGATGTCCGGGCCGCCGGCCTTGACCCCGACGGTCACCCAGTTGCCGCGCCGGTGAATAGTCACGGCAGCCCGGTCTCCGGCAACCGTGTGCGCGACCTGTTCGGCGCGGTGCGGCGATTCTCCGCGGGCCAGTTGCCGCGCCGCTGCCTGCGCGCCGTCGATCGCCTTCAACTCGCCCAGGCCGGCCGCCCCGGCAGCCAGGACGATGGCCAGCAGCCAAATGATCGACGGCATCAGCACGGCCAGCTCCGCCGTCGCCGTCCCGGAATCGTCCGGGTCGTTCCGGCATGCCATGTCAGCTTCCCAGCGACAGCGCATGCTGGATGATGCCCATCAAGAGCCCGCGGACGTCGTCGCTGCGCAAGATCACGACGAGCAGCGCCGCAAAGCCGCATGCAGCAAGTGTGGCGATCGCATATTCCGCAGTGGCCATTCCGGCATCCGCAGGCTCGAGCTCGTCCGGCCCGGTACCGTCCGGGCCGGTACCGCTCGGGCCGCCGGCTTTGTCGAGTTCGTATTCCGCGGGCATTGTTTTTGTCGACATGGCACTCATCCCCATCCGTGCGCCACCCTGCGGGTGACTCGATGGACCATCCATCGTGTCGATCACGCTAGGCACCGTCGGCCGCCCGGTTCCAGAGGCTGCCGCGTGATTGTGGATGGCCGCCGGCGGTCCGGCAATTGTGCCGTCAAGACTCCGGCCGACGCCGGCTCGCCCCGTCAATAGATGCCGGCGAACTGCTCGACGAGCGACAGCACGACCGGCATCACGCCCAATGCTATGAACGCCGGAAGGATGCAGGTTCCCAGCGGCAACACGATCCGGACGCCGAGCCGGCCGGCCGCTTCCTCGGCACGGCGCATTTGCCGGCGCCGCAAGTCGTCGGCGCGGCTGCGAAGCAATTCCGCAGTCGGCGCCCCCGTCGCCGCGCTGAAGGACAGTGCCGCACGGAGTTCGGTCGCGATCTCGTCCGCTCCCGGACCCGCGGCGCTCTCGATCGAATTGACCGCCTCGTCGATATCGCCCGCCGGGTCGATTCTCCGGCCGAGGCTGCGGCTTGCCGCCGTGATCGCCGAGCGCGGGTCGAGTCCGCCTTCCAAGGCGACTGCCACGAGGTCGAGGACAAGCGCCGGTTCGACAGACTTCCCGTCGGCGCTCGCCCCGGCCGCTGCCGGCGCGAGCGCCTCCGCTGCCGCGGATTCGTCCCGGCGGGACGGCCCGAGCAGCCGGCGCAATCGGCGCCGTGCCGTCCACGGCACCAGCAATACCGCCGCGCAAACGGCCGCCCCGATTCCCAGCAGTCCCATCATGCCTTCCCTCCGGACCGACCGGCCCGGGCCAGCAAGATCGCCATCCACCGCCTGCCCACCAGCAACAATCCGACGCCGGCCAGCAGACACACCCAGCCGGCCGCCGAGCCGGTGAACGCCGCCAGCGGCCGCGCTCCCAGCAGTATGCCCAAGCCCACTCCGCCGATCGGGAGCCACGTCAATACCGTCACAGTCGACCGGGGTCCGGCCATCGCGGCTTCGCGCGCCCGCCGCGCGTCCGCGTCCGAGCGGACGGATTCGGCGTATCTGCCGATGCACCCGGCCAATGGCACGCCGCATTCGGCGGCCAGCTGCCACCCCGCGGCCAGTCCGGTGGCGGCACGCCTGTCGTTCTCGGCCAGCACCGACATCGACGCGCGGATGGCCTGCGACACGGTGTCTCCCAAGTCCACCCGTCCGGCCACGGCCCGGGTGAATTCCGTCTGTTCATCGTCGGCATGTACGGCAGCAAGCTGCGCGAACACGTCGCCAGACGCCGCACCGGCCCGGAGCATGCTGGACAACTCGTCCATGAGATCGGCCACCGCGACCGGCTCTCGACCGCCGCGTCTGTCCGCTGCACGTGCTGACGTGCGGCGCCGCCCAATCCGTCCGCGCGTCGTCCGCCCGTCTGTCCGTCCGCGTGGGCGGACGTACCGGCGCAACAGATCGGCGCCCCGCGGGCGCAGCAACCATGCCGCGGCAGCCGTGAATACTCCGATGAGCAACACCGTCATGTCGATTGCTCCCGGGCCCGCACGGCTGAATGTCTGCCGACGCCGGCCGGCACCGGTACTCCGAGCGCCGTCAACATGCGACGGCCAGTCGCGAACACTGTCGTCGAATCATCCGCTTCGCGTTGCATGACCGGCTCGACGGCAAGCAGCCCGGCCGACGTACGGTACGGCACGGCCAGTTGCACCACCTTCCGGTCGCCGGCCGACCGCTCGATATGCACGAGGACGTCGAGCGCGCTGACGGATTGCGCAGCGACTGCGGCCTGACTCATCCCGGCCAATGCCCCGAGCGCTTCCAGCCTGGCCGGCACGTCGGTGACGGTGTTGGCGTGCATGGTGCCGCCGCCCGAATGTCCGGTGTTCAACGCCGCAAGGAGCTCGCGCACCTCGGCACCGCGGCATTCGCCGACAACGAGACGATCCGGTCGCATGCGCAGCGCATTGATCACGAGGTCGGCAAGAGTGATCTCGCCGGCCGATTCGATATTGCGGCGACGGGCCAGCAGTCGCACAACGTGCGGATGCGTCGGCGCCAGCTCGGCCGCGTCCTCGACTATCACAAGTCGCTCCGTCGGAGGCGCCGACGAAAGCATGGCGCCGAGCAACGCGGTCTTGCCGGCGCCGGTCCCTCCGGTGACCAGGACATTGCGTCCTTGAGCGACGATGGCGCGAAGCGCATCCGCCCAGTCGGGCGGCAGCGTCCCCAGGTCGACGAAATCGTCGAGAGTGAACGAGCGGCCTCGCGGAATTCGAAGCGACAAAGTGGCGCATTCGCCGGATATGGGCGGCAGAACGGCGTTGACCCGGACGCCGGACGGTAGCCGCGCGTCCACCAGCGGGCTGGCATCGTCGAGCCGCCGTCCGCCCAGAGCGGCGAGCCGGACGGCAAGAGCACGGACGTGCGCAGAGTCGCCGAGTGGCACCTCGACTTGCCGGATTCCGCGGCCGTCGTCGACGAACACGTCGTGCGGGCCGTTGACGAACACGTCGGTGACCTCGGGATCGTCGAGCAATGGTTGAAGCGGCCCGGCGCCGGAGATCTCCGCCGTCAGCCGCTGGGCCGTGTCGACGATAGCCGCCGAGCCGTGGACCAGCCCGGTTCGGCGCAGGGCCTCGGCCACCTGAGCAACACCGACGGGTTCACCCGAGTTGCGGCCGCCGAGTTGCTCTTTGACTCCGGCCAGCAGCCGCGCATCCGTATCGATCATGACGGCGCCCGGTGCGCCGATCGGGCCGATTTCGCCGGCGCGCCGGGTAAGAGGCCGTCCCGGCGCAGCCCTTGGATCGCCGTTGCGCAAAAGCCGTTCAAGGGGCTCATCCGGGATCGGGGCACTCCGTCGCCGCGGTCGAGCGATTCGCCAAGTCCGCGATCGCGTCGCAGCACCCCTTGCAGCGGCAGCCCGATGCTGTCGGCCAAAACCGGACCGGTCAGGCCCGAACGCAGCGGCCCGCGCACCACTAGCCGGTCCGTTGCGGCATCCAGCCGCCTTGCCACTTGTGAGGCCGCGACCGCGGCGCGCACACTTGCCGGGCTGATCAGCAACCGGCGGCGGCAGGCGGCAATTGCTGCGGGATCGATATGCCTGGGTAGGTCGACGACGACGAGCTCGAAGGCCCGCCGCGCAGCATCGAGGACATCGGTGAACAGTTCCGTCGTCAGCTCATGCGCATTGCTTCGATCCCACGACAACAATGCAACCCCGTCGATGGACGGAAGCGACTGGGCCAAGTCGGCCGGACGCAGCGTGCCGCGGCTCGTGGCGAGATCGGGCCATCGCAGGCCGGGGGCGCGTTCACCGCCCGCCACCAGGTCGAGTCCGCCGCCAAAGCTGTCCGCATCGATCAGTACCGGGCGATGCCCGGACGCCGCCCCCGCAAGCGCCAAACCGGTTGCCAGCGTGCTGGCGCCGGCCCCTCCGCAACCACCGATGACGCCGATGACGCCGGCGCGGGACGTATCCGGCTCGACGGCTGCAATCATGCGCTGCACCAGCCAGGTGTCGCCGTTCGGAAGTACTGCCACGTGCTCGGCCCCGATCGAAGCCGCATGCCGCCAGGCCGCGTCGGCCGTGTCGGTCGTGGCGACCACGACGCACGGCATGTCGGCCGGCTCCGGCGGTGCGGCGTCCGTGCCGAGAAGCAACAGCGCCGATCGTCGCCATCCCGCCGGCAAGGCTCGCGACGAGTGCCCGGTCACCATATCGATCCCGGCCGATGACGCGATCACGCGACACGCGTCGAGCACGGCACTGGATCCGCTGACCGCGACGACGAAGGACTCGGCTTCGTTCATTCACTCAGCGTGCCGAGTCGCCGCCCTTCATGCATCCGGCGGCAGCGGAATTGTGGATAACTTTCCGCTGCCGCCGGCTTGTGGACGAAGGGGTCTTCAGCCGCGCTGGATCCCCGACACATCGTGCAGAATGCCAATACGGCCGTCATCGCTGCGCACCGTGAACGACGTTCCGTGATCCTCCAAGGCCAGGAACCACGTTCCGGGCGTCACCGCGAACAGCGGCCCGCCCGCTTCGTCGAATGCCGGACGTTCTTCCGGGACGGCGAACCAGAACGGCTGCGACGCGCTTGCGGCATCGTCCGACGCCGCGTTCGGAGCGCCGGCCGCGTAGTCCGACTCGGCTTGGGCGTCGCCGTCGACGTGCGAATCGCTCGAAGTCTCGGCCGCGGCAGCTCCGGCCATCCAGTTTTCCTGCGGGTCGGTGCCGGCATCGGCCGGCGTGGATTCCGCGGCCGGTTCGGCTACCTCGGCCGGCGCGGACTGCTCCTCCGGCGCCGCCTCGACCGGCGTCGCCTCGTCGGCGGTCGCCGTCTCGTCAGCGGACGCCGTCTCGTCGGCCGTCGTCGCCTCGTCAGCGGGCGCCGTCTCGTCAGCGGGCGCAGCGGCATGGGCTCCGGTGTGTTCGCGCCCGGCATCGGGCGTGCCCATCACAACGGGCACCTCGGAGGACGCCGGGTGGGCGTACGAGTCCGAGGCCTCACCGGCAGCCGAGTGCTGGTGCGCTGCGTACGCGGTTCCGGCCACCCCGGCTGCTCCGGCCGCGCCGGCAACGTACGGAGTCGTATGGGACGACGTCTCCGCCGGATCGGCAACTCGGTACTCCGACCGCTCTTCATCGGACGGTTGTTCCGCCCCGGCACCGAACTGCTGCGGCTGCTGCGGCTCGGAGGCGTATTGATTCGAAGCGTTTGAGGCACTGTATCCGCCCTGCTGCGCCTGCTGCTGGCCGTACTGTTCCTGGCCGTACTGTTCCTGGCCGTATTGGCCTTGGCCGTACTGCTGTTCCTGCGGCTGCCCGACCGGCTGGCCGTACTGCTGCTGGCCGTACTGCTGTTGGCCGTACTGGTCCGGGCCGACCTGATTGTGCCCCGGCTTCGGCGTCAGCGTGACTGGGCGAGCCTTCGGCTGCGCCGCAACGTCCGCGCGACCGGCAAAATCAGCGCGGAACGCCGGAATCATCGTCAGCGACGCCGCGACGAATACGAGCAGCGAGCCCAGCAGCGTCAATATCGACCCGATATAGGAGTACTGCGGCTGCGAAATGAAGAACAAGAAGTTGTACACGGCGCCGGCAATGGCAACGGCGGAAATGACCTGGTCGATCGAGAACGACCCGATCCGCTTCGGGAATCCGCCCGCGAGCTTTTGAATCAGACACAACACGCCCGCCACTATCGGCGCCAACACCAGGAAGAAGATGGTCGGCAACCCGCTCCAGTGCCACACCCAGGAGCTGAAATCAATTGCCGAATAGGCCGTGTGGACGTGTCGGACCGGGAACAAGCAGCCAATGAGCACTATCAACGCGCCGGCCATGATGAGGATGTCGCGCAGCGTGAACGGCCCCATGATGCCCTCACCCGGCGCACGTTGCGGCCGGGGCTGCTGGTATTGCTGAAACTGGCCCTGCTGGTACTGGTTCTGCTGATACGGATCCTGCTGGAACTGGGGCTGGCCGTATTGCGGCTGAGCCCCGCCGTATTGCGCCCCATCGTACTGGCCCTGCTGGTATTGGGGCCCTCCGTACGCGCCGCCTTGGGGATTCGAATAAGTGCCCTGATCCGCAGCAGCTGGATCGTAGGGGCCCGGCTGATGGGGTGAGCTCATCGGTGTGCCTCTTTCGGGGGATAAAAGCGTGCAATGCAACTTACCTGACGATCTTTGCAGAAAAACCGCGGATGGGCATCCGCACCCCTTGATCGAATGACGTATTCTGAATAAAGAAACGTCATTTCAATCAACAAAAATCAAGGAGTGTCATGTCGACGTACGCCGGCCCGGAAGATATGGCTCGTGAATTGTCCAGCCAGCCCGACATCTGGCGGCAGGCCGCCGCCATGCTGCCTGCGGACGGGCTTCCCGAGCGCGGCGCGAAGGTCGCCGTGGTCGGATGCGGCACGTCGTGGTTCATGGCGCAAAGTTATGCGGCCCTTCGCGAAAGTCGTGGTTTCGGTGTGACGGACGCCTTTGTCGCCAGCGAGGCCCCGCTGGATCGCGAGTACGATCTCGTGGTCGGCATCAGCCGCTCCGGCACCACCACCGAGGTCATCGAGTTGTTCGACGACGTTCGGGGGCGCATCCCGACGCTCGGGATTGTCGGGAATCCGGACTCGCCGCTGGCGGCCGATTCCGATTCGGCGGTCGTTCTGCCGTTCGCCGACGAAAACTCAGTCGTACAAACACGCTTCGCGACCGGCGCGCTGGCGCTGCTGCGCGCTTCGCTGGGCGACGATCTGTCGGCCGCGATCGCCGACGCGGAAAACGTGCTGGAGCGCGATGTGCCGGACGAGTTGGTCGACGCCGAGCAATTCACCTTCCTGGGACGCGGATGGACCATCGGACTGGCCAACGAGGCGGCGCTGAAGATGCGCGAATCGTCCCAATCGTGGACCGAATCGTATCCGGCCATGGACTACCGCCACGGTCCCATCAGCATTGCGCAGCCCGGCCGCGTGACCTGGATGATCGGCGAGGACGTGCAGGGCCTTGCCGCCGACATCGAGCGGACCGGTGCGCTCTACGTGCGCGAGCCGGTCGACCCGATGGCCGCGCTGGTGCGCATCCACATGGTCGCGCTGGCCAGGGCCCGCGCCCGCGGTCTGAACGCCGACGCACCACGGGGCCTGACGCGTTCGGTCATCCTGAAGTGAGCGCCCCGGGAAGCTTTGCCGTCGACGTCGGCGGCACCGACATCAAATCCGCTCTCGTCGACGGTAACGGCGACCTGCACGACGTCCGGCGCACGCCGACTCCGGTGATTCCCGGCGATGGCGAGGCGACCGGGCGCGCCATCGTCGACACCGTTGCCGGACTTGTGCCTGCCGGAGTCGCCGCCGCCGGTCTCATCGTGCCCGGGTGGGTGGACGACGCGCGCGGCGTCGCCGTCCAATCGGAAAACCTCGGATGGCGAAACTTCGATTTTCGCACTCGTTTGGAGGCCGAGCTGGGAATTCCCGTCGGCTTCGGGCACGACGTCCGCGCGGCAGGACTTGCCGAATACCGACTTGGCGCGGCGCGCGAATATTCCTCGGTCGCGGTCGTCCCGATCGGCACGGGCATTGCCGCCGCTTTGATTCTCGACGGACAGCCGTACTCCGGCGACGGCCTGGCAGGCGAGATCGGCCACCTCCGGGTGGCCGACGGCCCGGCGTGCGCATGCGGTTCCCGCGGCTGCCTGGAAGCCGTCGCCTCGGCCGGCGCCATCGCGCGCATCTACCGCCGGCGGACCGGGGACGACGTCGACGGCGCCCGAGAGGTCATTGCCCGCATGCACGCCGGCGACCGGACCGCCGCCGAGATCTGGCGGGCCGCACTGGACGCCCTGGCCACTGCGTTCACCGCCCTGACGACGCTCATCGCTCCCGAAGCAATAGTGATCGGCGGCGGTCTCGGCGCTGCCGGCAACGACTTGTTCGACCCGCTGGCCGACCGGATTGCCGCGTCGCTGACCTTCCAGCGGCCTCCCGTGCTGGTGCCCGCCGGTTTCGGTCAGGACGCCGGCTTGATCGGCGCCGGCCTGTTGGCCCGGGACCGTGCGAATCCGGGGGTCGAATCGTGATCCTCACCCTCACCCCGAATCCGGCGTGGGACATCACGCTGCACACCTCATCCGTCACGCCGGGCGGCAGCCATCGGGTACCGCCCGGCACGGCGCGCGCCGGCGGCAAGGGCATCAATGTGGCCCGCGTGTTGCACGACCGGCGCACTGACGCCGTGGCGACGCTGCCGGTCGGCGGCGCCACCGGAGACCTGATCACCGCCGATTTGAGCCGCTCCGGCCTGAATTTCACGGCGTCCGGAATAGCCGGCGAATCGCGGCGCACCGTTGCGGTGGTCGACGATTCAACCGGGCAGACGACAATTTTCAACGAGTCCGGCCCCCCGATGGAACCGGGCGAAGTCGACAACCTGTTGGCCTGCGCGGCCGACGCTGCTGCGAACGCTCATTTGGTCGTCGGTTCGGGAAGTCTTCCGCCGGGCTGTCCCGACGACTTCTACGCGCATCTCGTGCAGATCGCCCACGACCGGCACTTACCGTGCCTCATCGACGCGTCCGGCAGCGCCCTGCTCCGGGCTGCCGAGGCCGGGGCCGACCTGGTGAAACCCAATGCCGCCGAGGCGGTTGCCGCGACCGGCGCGGCCGACCCGTTCGCGGGCGCTTCGGATCTGCTGGCCCGCGGCGCAGCGCGAGTATTGCTCTCGGACGGCGAACGCGGCATGTTCGACCTGGTGGCCGGGGAACCAACACTGCACGGCACGCCGGGTCGCGTCCTGTCCGGCAATGCCACCGGGGCCGGCGATGCGGCCGTCGCTGCGGCCGCAACTGCCCTGACGTCCGGCGACGACCGGGATGCTCTCGTGATCCGCGCAACCGCCTGGTCGGCCGCCGCAGTCACCATGCCGGCGGCCGGCGACCTTCCCGACGACCCCGACGCCTGGATCGATTCGGTACGACTGACCACGCATCACGGCCGGCCCGACTGACCGGGCCGCCTTCGACAAGGAGCTCTCATGCCATTGATTCCGACTCGCGACCTGCTGGCCGACGCCGCGGCGCGGCGCACCGGCCTGGGCGCACTCAACGTCGTCCACCTCGAAACCTGCGAAGGCATAGTCGCCGGGGCCGAACGGGCCGGCCTCCCCGTCGTGCTGCAGATTTCCGAGAACTGCGCCAAGTTCCACGGTGGATTGACGCCATTGGCGTGCGCGGTTTTGGCGGTCGCCGAGAATTCCAGCGCCCGGGTGGCGGTGCATTTGGATCATGCCGAGGACGCCGCGCTGGCCCGCCACGCCGTCGATGCCGGATTCGGGTCCGTGATGTTCGACGGAGCCGCGCTGCCCTACGACGACAATGTGGCGGCGACGGCCGATGCGGCACGGTACGCCCATGCGCACGGAACGATCATCGAAGCCGAACTCGGCAAGGTCGGCGGCAAGGACGGCGCGCACGCGCCGGGGGTACGCACCGACCCGGGCGAGGCGCGACGCTTTGCCGCCGCCACCGGCGTCGACGCCTTGGCCGTCGCGGTCGGCTCGTCGCACGCCATGGTCACGCGCACGGCGTCCCTCGATTTCGAATTGATCGCGCGGCTACATGCAGCGGTCGACGTGCCGTTGGTGCTGCACGGCTCGTCGGGCGTTGCCGATTCGGACATCCGCACGGCGATCGCGGCCGGGATAACGAAGATCAACGTGTCGACCCAATTGAACAAGATGTTCACGTCGGCGGTGCGAGACTATCTGGACAACGACCCGGATGTCGTCGATTCTCGCAAATACGTGCGCGCCGGACGCGACGCCGTCGCCGCCGAGACGGCCCGGCTACTTGCCGTGTTCGACGTCGGAGCCGGCGCGTGAACCGCGCCGACCGGCTCACTGCGTTGCTGGACATGCTCGGCACGCACGGCAGCGTCGACGTCGGGCAGGTGATGGCTGAACTGCACGTGTCGGCGGCCACTGCCCGCCGCGATCTCGATACGTTGGCGGAGCAGCAGCTTCTCACGCGCACTCGCGGCGGAGCGGTCGGAGCCGATACCGTCGCCTACGATCTGCCCCTGCGCTATGCCGCCAGCGGCCGGATCGGTGCAAAGCGCACGATTGCGGCAAGGGCCTCGGCAATGGTCCCGGTGAATTCCTCGGTCGGGTTGTGCGGCGGCACGACGAGCACCGAAGTGGCTCGCGCGCTTGCCGCCCGCGCCGATATCGCCGCGCCGTCGCCGACCCCGAACCTGACGGTCGTGACCAACGCCATCAATATTGCCGCCCAGCTTGCCGTGCGCCCGCAGATCAAGGTCGTCGTGACGGGCGGGGTCGTGCAGCCCAGGTCGTACGAACTCGTGGGCCCGTATTCCGATCTGGTCTTGGGCCGGCTCACCATCGATTACGCGTTCGTCGGTGTCGACGGCATCGATCCACACCTCGGCGCCAGCGTGCACAACGAAGAGGAGGCGGCAGTCAACTCCCTGATGGCGTCGCGGGCTCGGCACGCCGTCGCCATCGCCGATTCGTCAAAGATCGGCGTACGCGCATTTGCCGCCGTGGATGCCGCGTTCGGCACGGTCATCACGGACTCGTCGATCAGCCCGTCCGCCCGCGAGGAGTTCGAATCCGTCGGCATCGGCGTGGTTGTCGCCGACTGAGCGCATGGCGCGGCTCGACACCATTTGGACGGGTGTTTTGCCATCAGACCGCGCCGACTATGGTCGTAGACCACGGAGTAATGTCAATCACATACATCAAGAGGAAGGCGAGCTATGGCTGAAGAAAACACCGGTCTGTCGAACCTGCTCCATGAAGAGCGTCATTTCCCGCCGAGCGATGAATTCGCTCGCCATGCGGTGGCCGGCGCCGAACTCTACGACCAGGCAAAATCCGACCGGCTGGGGTTTTGGGCCGATTGGTCGCGCAAGCTGCTGACCTGGGACACCGATTTCACCGAAACTCTCGACTGGTCGGACGCTCCCACCGCCAGCTGGTTCGTCGGCGGCAAGCTCAATGCCGCGTACAACTGCGTTGATCGGCACGTCGAAGCCGGCAACGGCGACAGGGTCGCCATCCATTTTGAAGGCGAGCCCGGCGACACCCGCACCATCACCTACTCCGATCTGCAACGGGAAGTGAACAAGGCCGCCAACGCGTTCGCCGATCTCGGCGTGGGCGCGGGCGACCGGGTCGCCATTTACATGCCCATGATTCCCGAGACGGTCTTCGCCATGCTGGCGTGTGCCAGGCTCGGCGCCCCGCACAGCGTGGTCTTCGGCGGATATTCGGCCGACGCCTTGAATTCGCGCATCCTCGACGCCGAGGCAAAACTCGTGATCACTGCCGACGGCGGCTACCGTCGCGGTGCTCCGTCCTCCCTGAAGCCGGCGGTTGACGACGCGCTGGCGAGCGGCGCACCAAGCGTGACGAACGTCGTCGTCGTCCGCCGCACCGGCGAAGAGATGACGATGACCGAGGGCCGCGATCTGTGGTGGCACGACGTCGTCGACAGCGCGTCCGACCAGCACGCGTGCGAGGCCATGGACTCCGAGCACCCGCTGTTCATCTTGTACACGTCCGGCACCACCGGTAAGCCCAAGGGCATCGTGCACACCACCGGCGGATACCTCACCCAGTGCGCCTATACGCATAAGAACGTATTCGACCTGCATCCCGAATCGGACGTCTACTGGTGCAGCGCCGACGTCGGCTGGGTCACCGGACACAGCTACATCGTGTACGGCCCGTTGGCGAACGGCGCCACGCAGGTGATGTACGAAGGCACACCCGACACGCCGCACAAGGGCCGCTGGTGGGAGATTGTCGAAAAGTACGGCGTGTCGATCTTGTACACGGCGCCGACGGCCATCCGCACGTGCATGAAATGGGGCGAGGACATTCCGGCGAAGTACGATCTGTCGTCGCTGCGCGTCCTCGGCTCGGTCGGCGAGCCGATCAACCCCGAAGCGTGGATCTGGTACCGGCACGTCATCGGCGGAGATCGCACGCCCGTGGTGGACACGTGGTGGCAGACCGAGACCGGCGCCATCATGATCTCGCCGCTACCGGGTGTCACGGACGCCAAGCCGGGCTCGGCGCAGGTCCCATTGCCGGGCATCTCAGCCGATGTCGTGGACGACGAGGGGGATCCGGTGCCGGACGGCGGCGGCGGTTACCTCGTGCTCACCGAACCGTGGCCGTCGATGCTGCGCGGCATTTGGAAGAATCCGGAGCGGTTCAAAGAGACGTACTGGTCGCGTTTCCCCGGCATTTATTTCGCCGGCGACGGCGCGAAAAAGGACGAGGACGGCGACATTTGGCTCCTCGGCCGCGTGGACGACGTGATGAACGTGTCGGGCCACCGGCTCTCCACCACGGAGATCGAGTCGGCGCTCGTATCGCACGAGAAAGTCGCCGAGGCGGCTGTCGTCGGTGCGGCGGACGCCACCAGCGGGCAGGCCGTCGTCGCGTTCGTGATCCTGCGCGGCACCGCCAGCGATTCCGGTGACGCCCTCGTGAAGGAACTGCGCGATCACGTGGCGCACGAGATCGGCGGGATCGCCAAACCGCGGCGCATTCTGGTCGTCAGCGAGCTGCCCAAGACCCGTTCGGGCAAGATCATGCGCCGCCTCCTGCAAGACGTGGCCGAGAACCGCGAGGTCGGCGACGCCTCGACGCTTGCCGACAGCTCGGTCATGGATCTCATCCAGGAAGGGTTGAAGACGGCCAAGCCGGAAGGCTGAGCCGGTTTCGGCCGAGGGTGCGCGGGTGACGGCGTCGCCTGCGCACCCTTTTCGTCTGATTCCTCGGCGGCAGTGTCCCGCCGGATCATGAAAGGATGGCACGCGTGCGCGCCCACGACCTGCAAACCGCCCTGCCCACTGTGGGGCGCACCACCCCCGTCACCGAAGCGGCCCGTCTCATCGCGGCCGACGGTGCTTCGGCAATAGTCATCACCGGTCAAACGGGCGCCCCGTTGGCGATCGCGGCGGCCGTCGACATCCTACGGCTGATGCTGCCGACCTACGTACTCGATGACCAGTCGCTGGCCGGGGTGATCGACGATACCGGCGGCGCCGAACGGTGGGCGGCCATCGACCGCCGCACGATCGGCGATCTCGTCGACGACGAGGGCGTCACGGTCCGCAGCATCCTCACCGTGGACGCCGACGCGACAGTCATGGAAGTCGCTGCGCGGATGCTCGACGCGCACCTCCCCGTCGCCTACGTTGCCGGCACCCCGGCCGAAAGCCCCGGTTTCGTCACCCTCGGCGCCGTGCTCGATGCCTTCCTCGACTCCCGCCCATCGGACGACACGGATAGGACAACCGGCCGGTGAGCGTTCAGATTGCACTGGCTCTGGCCGTCTTCATTGCCGCTTACGTCCTGATCGCGACCGAGAAGATCCCGCGCGTGGCGGTCGCCTTGGGCGGCGCAGCAGCAATGGTCATGATCGGCGCAACCGATGACAAGTCCCTGTTCTTCTCCGAAGACAGCGGCATCGACTGGAACGTCATCTTCCTATTGCTCGGCATGATGATCATCGTCGGAATCATGCGGCATACGGGGGTCTTCGAATTCGTCGCCATCTGGGCGACCAAGAAAGCACGAGGGCGCCCTTTCCGGATCATGGTCATGTTGGTGGTCATCACTGCCGTACTTTCGGCATTCTTGGACAATGTGACGACGGTGCTGCTCATCGCCCCCGTCACGTTCCTGGTGTGCGAACGGCTCGCCGTGCCGCCCATCCCCTACTTGATCGCCGAGGTCATGGCCAGCAATATCGGCGGCACGGCCACGCTGATCGGCGATCCGCCCAATATCATCATCGGCAGTCGCAGCGGCTTGTCCTTCAACGACTTCCTGCTCAATCTCACGCCCTTGATCGCTGTGCTGGTGCTGGTCTTCCTGGTAGTCAGCCGCATCATGTTCCGCAAGGCGTTCCAGTACGACCCCGAACGTGCCGCACGCGTGATGGAGCTGAACCCGGCCGAAGCCATCGGCGATAAGCGGCTGCTGGTCAAATCGCTCTCCGTGCTGGTTCTCGTCCTTGCCGGGTTCGTTCTGGACCCGGTTCTCGGACTGAGCCCCGCGATAGTCGCCATGATGGGGGCGGGCCTGCTGATTGCCTTGACCCGGTTGGAAAACCGCAAGGTCTTCGGCGACGTGGAATGGGAAACGCTCTTGTTCTTCGCCGGGCTGTTCACCATGGTCGGATCGCTGGTCAACCTCGGCATCATCGACGAAATCGGCCGCGCCCTGTCCGACTTGGTCGGCGACAACTTCTTTGGCGCCTCCATCGGGATGCTTGTCGGATCGGCGGTCGTCTCCGGAGTGGTCGACAACATCCCCTACGTCGCCACGATGGCCCCGATCACTGCCAACCTCGTACACTCCGGGGGCGCTGCCGCGCACCCCCTGTGGTGGGCATTGGCTCTCGGGGCGGATCTCGGCGGGAACGCGACGGCGATCGGCGCCAGCGCCAACGTGGTAGTCGTCGGAATCGCCAAACGCAACGGTCACGACATTTCGTTCTGGCGTTTCACCAAATGCGGGCTGATAGTCACCGGCATCACCATCGCGGTCTGCGTGCCGTACATCTGGCTGCGCTATTACCTCTGACGGCCGGAAGTCGCGAGAGCCCGCCTGCCTCCTGTAGCCTGGAATCTGGTGAGCCGGGAAGTCTGGTCGGCCGCTCGGCGCAAAGGCCGAGTGTGAACCGTCGACCGGAGTGCCATGCCTGAACCAAATACTGCCCGTCCCACCGTATTCGCCCGCCTGAAACAGGCACGTGAACTCGACAGATCCCTGCACACCGAGACCATTGGCGGCCTGCTGTTGCTGGCCGGGGCCGTTGCCGCACTCATTTGGGCGAACACGCCGGCCGGCGACGCCTATCAGCGGCTGATGGAGTTCCGTCTCGGTCCGGAAACTCTCAGCTTACACCTGTCCGTCACGCACTGGGCGTCGGACGGGCTGCTGGCCATCTTCTTCTTCGTCGCGGGTCTTGAACTCAAACGCGAGTTGCTGGTCGGCGATCTGCGAAACCCCCGGCAAGCGCTGCTTCCCGTCGTCGCGGCGGCATGCGGCGTCGCGGTGCCGGCAGCCGCGTACCTGTTGATCACCGCCGGCGACCCGGTGGCCATGCAGGGGTGGGCGATCCCGGCGGCCACCGACATCGCCTTCGCACTAGCCGTGCTGGCAGTGATCGGCTCGCACCTGCCGCGTGCCGTCCGGTCCTTTCTGCTTACCCTGGCAGTCGTCGACGACCTAATTGCCATAGTCATCATCGCCGTGTTCTACACGTCGACGATCCACATCGGCTTTCTTGTACTCACGATAGTTCCCGTCGGCCTGTTCGCGTTGCTCGTGCGGGTCCGCCGCATACCCGGTCCTCTCAAGGCCGCCGTCTTGATCGTCCTGGCTCTTCTGGCCTGGTATTCGATGTTCGCGTCCGGCGTGCACGCCACAATCGCCGGCGTGCTCATTGGATTCACCGTGCCGGTCCGCCCCGGCGGGTCCGACAAGTCCGCCGACCCCGGCACATCGGCCGATTCCGGCACGTCGGCCGAATCCGGCACGTCGGCCGAATCCGACACCGGCGCGTCACGGGCCGACAGGTATTTGGAAGTCATCGAGCCGTTGTCGGCAGGCATCGTGGTGCCGATCTTCGCCTTCTGCTCGGCGGGCGTGGCGCTCGTCGGCGGAGGGTTGGCGGGCGGTTTGACCGATCGTGTCTTCTACGCAGTAGTCGTCGGGCTGGTGGTCGGAAAATTCATCGGCATTTTCGGCGGAACGTGGCTCACCGTGAAGCTCACGCACGCCACCTTGGACAAGTCGGTCGCCTGGGTCGACATTCTCGGCGTCGCGCTGCTGGGCGGGATCGGATTCACCGTCTCACTGCTGGTCGGCGATCTGTCGTTCGGCACGGGCGAGCGAGCCGGATACGTGAAATTCGGGGTGCTCACCGCATCATTGACCGCAGCGCTGCTCGGGGCAGCAGTGCTGCGGCGGCGCAACCGGTTTTACCGGGACGGCGCGGAGCGCTAACTGCCTCCATGCAAGAATGGCCTACGGACATTAGGCTAAGAGCGGTAACACTCCCCGCAGAACGGAGCTCATCATGGCACAGCGGTCGCTGAAGCAAATCCTCCGCGAGATCACCGGCGACTTCAAAACGCTGGCTCAAGAGGAGAAGTCGCTTGCCACGGCCGAGGTCAAGTCGGGTGCGACAAAGCTCGGCATTGGCGGAGGCCTGCTGGTCGGCGCCTTGTTCTTCGTCCTGTTAGCCGTCATCATCCTACTGTTTGCAGCATCAGCCGGGCTGCACGCCGCCGGCCTCGCCTGGTGGCTGTCATTCCTGATCATCGGCGTCGCACTCATAGTGCTCGGCGCCATCCTGGCGCTCATCGGCCTGCCGTTCCTCAAGAAGGGCAAGCCAGTACCCACCCAGGCCATCAACGGCGCCAAGTCGACGTTGAACGCCGTCAAGTCCGCTGCCAAGAACCCCAGCGGGCCGCAGGTCTGACAACCGGCTACGGCACGTCGATATCGATAGTGCGGTTGCTGTCCCACTCGGCGGCCCATCCGAGTCGGTCGAAGGCGAAATCCAAGAGCGTGGCGGTGAACCCCCAAATCGCCAGCGTGCCGACGGTAAACGCCGGCGACGTGAAGCCGGTCCGGCCGGTGAACACGCCGCGGTTTTCGGCGGCGATCAGGTCCGGAATCGCCACCCGGTGCACCGACTCGGACTCCCCCGCGTCCATCACGTGCACCGCTCCGGGCTCGCGCCACCAAGCAAGCACGGGCGTGACCAGGAATCGGCTCGGCGGAATGTAAAGCGGCGTCAAGGTGCCCAGCACGTCCACACCGGCCGGCTCGACTCCGGTTTCCTCCTCGGCCTCCCGCAGTGCCGCGTCCACCGGCCCGCCGTCCGCGGCGTCCACGCCGCCGCCCGGAAACGCGACCTGACCGGCGTGGTGGCGCAGCCCGCCGGCCCGCTGCAACAACAGGACATCGGCGTCCGCCCATTGCCGCGCCATTGTCCGGACGGCGCGCCGGCCGCCGTCCGTGACGGGAGCCGTCCCTCTGCCGAACAGCATCAGCACCGCCGCGTCGCGCGCCCGCGTGCCGACCGGCACCCGGCGCATGGTCTCCCACCGCGGATCGGGCGGAGCCTCGGGAAGCCCGGCAACGGCGTCCGCGATCGGATCGGGCCGACAGGCCGTCATTGACCGGGTGCCAGCTCGAATCGGCGCAGCTTCAAGGCCGCCTCGTGGTCGACTTCGCCGATCCCGTACGAGGGGCACAGGGAGGCGATCGGGCAGGCGCCGCACGCCGGACGGCGGGAATGACAAATCCGGCGTCCGTGGAAGATCAGCCGGTGCGAGAGCATTGTCCAGTCCTTCCGGTCGAACAGGTCCGCCACGTCGCGTTCGACGACCACCGGATCGTCGGACGTCGTGAAGCCCAGCCTGCGGGCGAGCCTGCCGAAATGCGTGTCCACGGTCAGCCCGGGGAATCCGAAGGCGTTGCCGCGGACGACGTGCGCCGTTTTACGCCCGACGCCGGGCAGAGTCACCAGGTCGTCGAGGCCCTGCGGTACCTCGGCGCCGAAATCGTGCACTATCGCCGCGGCAAGTCGCTGGATCTTATCGGCCTTGGACCGGAAGAACCCGGTGGGACGCACCAGCGATTCCACGGCGGCCTTGTCGGCCGCTGCCAGTTCGGCCGGTCCCGGGTATGCGGCGAACAAGGCAGGAGTCACTTGGTTGACGCGCACGTCGGTGGTCTGAGCGGACAGCACCGTGGCCACCAAGAGTTGGAACGGATCGGCAAAATCGAGTTCGCAGCGCGCATACGGGTAAAATTGTGCGAGTTCCCTGTTGATCCGTCGTGCCCGCCGCTTTTTCGCCAACGGTGTCTCGGATTGCGATTTTTCGGTAGTGGCCACGATAAATAGCTTAAGACGTCGGCCATGCGGCTTTTCCAATGCGGGGTCGGTACGGCAAGATGAGATACGACGAGGCTTGAGGAGGCAATGTGGATATTGAGGTCGTAAGGAAAGCGCCGCTTTTTTCCGGGCTTGGTGACGAGGCGACCGGAGCGCTGTTGGAGCTCATGACGACGAGCACGCTTGATCGCGGCTCGGTCTTGTTCGACGAAGGCGATCCCGGCAGCGAACTGTACGTGATAGTCACCGGCAAGCTGAAGCTCGGACGGACCGCTTCGGACGGCCGCGAGAATCTGCTGTCGATCCTCGGACCCGGCGAGATGTTCGGCGAACTCTCACTGTTCGATCCGGGCCCCCGCACTGCGACAGTGACTGCCGTATCCGACTGCACGCTGCTCGGCCTGGCCAACAACCACCTCATGACCTGGCTCGACGGCCGGCCCGAGGCCGCTCGCAATCTGCTGCAGGCCCTTGCCGCCCGGCTGCGACGCACCAATGACACGGTCGGCGACTTGGTCTTCTCCGACGTGCCGGGCCGCGTGGCAAAGGCACTGCTCGATCTGGCCGACCGATTCGGGCGGCCCGCAGCGGACGGCGTCCTCGTCGCCCACGAGCTCACCCAAGAAGAACTCGCCCAGCTGGTCGGTGCCTCGCGCGAAACGGTCAACAAGGCGCTTGCCGACTTTGCCGCGCGCGGATGGATCCGGTTGGAGGCCCGCGCCGTCGTCCTGCTCGACGTCGAACGGATGACCTCCCGCGCCCGGTAGAGTCCGGGTCTCGCTTCCCGCCCGCACCGAGTGATGGCGAATGGCTGCCCGCCCGCACCGAGTGGTGGCGAATGGCTGCGAAATCGATGATTTCGCAGCCATTCGCCACCACTCGGCGGAAGGGGGCTCCTACAGGAGGCGTCAGGCTTCGTGAATGCGGCGGAGATACTCCAGCTGCGACTTGATCGATTGGATGGCGGCGTCATGCACGTTCCGGTCGGTGTCCCCGTAAACGATGTCATACACGTCCTGCGGCGTTTTCGCACCGTCCGCCAAGGCTGCGCGCACTTGTTCCAATCGCGCATTGCGGTGCCGCAGGTAGTTACTGAGCGCCACCATCGGTTCGTGGATGACGGGGCCGTGCCCCGGAAGAATGACCTTCACTTCGAGGTGGTGGGCCAGGGCGTTCAGCCGGCTGAGGCTCGCCAGGTAATCCCCTAATGAGCCGTCCGGATACGAAACGACGGTGGTGCCGAGCCCGAGGACGGAGTCCCCGGTAAAGAGGGTCCCGTCCGGTGTGATCACACTGAGCGAATCGTAGGTGTGCCCCGGAGTTCGCAAGAACCGCAGCCAGTCGCCGTCTCCTTCGCCGAATCGCAGCTCGTCGCAATCTATGACGGCGTTCGTGTTGACGCGGAACTGTTCGGACACCGCGTACACGGGTACTCCGGGCGCCCACTCGGAGACGGTCTTCAGCGCTTCCGAATGGTCGAGATGCATGTGGGTGAGGATTATCGAATGCAACGTCGCTCCGCGGTCGCGCACGACCTTGCGGAACGCGTCGATGTGCTCGTCGATGGCGGGGCCGGGGTCGATCAGCACCGCGGATTTCTCGTCCTCGGAGAAAATCACCCAGGTATTCGTCCCCTGCAAAGTCATCGCTGACTTGTTCGGCGCGAGGATATGCGAGACGTTTTCCGGCAACTTAGACATACGGCACCCCCATGTGTTTTTCAACCGGCGCCGGGCGGCCCGGCAGTTCGACGGTGATGGCCCATCGTCCATCCGACCGCTCAAGCCGCGGCGTGATCGGCTGCAGGTCGCTGACCCGGCTCATCACAGCCCCCACGCTGGGCATTCGAGCAATCTCTTCAAGCGTGACAAGAGTCGGCGGAAGCATCACTGCTCCGCCGCCTTGACGTCCCTGTCGTGCGGCTTCCTCGGCCAGGATCCAGCCGCCCCACGACGTCTCGCCCGAATCGGCCACTGCTTGCTGGCCGGCCGGGAGGACGGCGGCAAAAAACATGGTGTCGAATCGACGATGCTCGCGCTCGGGAGTGACCCAGCGGGACCACGGCTGGAGCAGATCGGCACGCAGGGCCAGTTCGGAACGGCGCAAGAACGTCGCAAAGTCCATTTCCCGGGTTTCAAGCGCCGGCCGGTTGGAAGCCCACGATTTGCTGGTCAGGTCGCTGACCAGGTCGCCGTCGGCGGTCTCGGCCAGCAGGACTCCGCACTCTTCGTAGGTTTCGCGTACTGCCGCGATGATGGCGCTGCGGGCCGCTTCCGCGTCGTTGAAGCCCATCTTCTTGCAACAGCGCGCCGGCGTCCACCCGCTCCACGGCACTTCTTCCCGGTCCGATGGGTCGACGCGGCCTCCCGGAAACGCCATCCGGTCCGGCGCGAAAGCCATCGAGGTAGCCCGCCGAATCATGAAGACCTCGACTCCGCGCGGCGAATCGCGTACCAACGCGACGGTGGCCGCCTCCCTGGCCGGAACGGGCTCGGGCACGTCGTCCTCGTCGTCCCAGGCATCGAGCTTGTCCTGAAGATCGGGAGGGACGTCGAACGATCGCGAGCGCATGTATTCGATAGCCATGACCGCCTGCTAGCTGGGCTCCACTTGCACTATCAACTCGACTTCGACCGGGGCGTTCATCGGCAGCACTGCCACGCCCACCGCGGACCGTGCATGCACGCCCCGGTCGCCGAAGACCTTGCCGAGCAAGTCCGACGCCCCGTTGACCACCTGCGGCTGCTGCGTGAACGACGGATCCGAAGCGACGAATCCGACAACCTTGACCACGCGTACTATCTTGTCCAGATCGCCGACAGCGGATTTGACCGCGGCCAGTGCGTTCAAGGCGCAGACCCGCGCCATGTCCGCAGCGGTCTGCTGATCCACGACCCCGTCGCCGCCTTCTGCCGCGACCTTGCCGACGGCGCCGAGCTTTCCGTCGATCATCGGCAGTTGTCCCGCCGTGTAGACGTAGTCGCCGCTGACAACCGCCGGAACGTACGAGGCGACTGGCGGGACTACCTCCGGGAGGGCCAGCCCGAGGTCGGCGATCGCGGATTCAACAGAGGCCATGTCAGTCCTTCTCACGCTTCATATAGGCCACCAAGTTCTCCCCGGCCGGCCCGGGGACAACCTGGACGAGTTCGAATCCGTCTTCGCCCCACTGGTCGAGGATCTGTTTGGTCGCATGCACGATGAGCGGCACCGTGGCGTATTCCCATTTCGTCATATCTTCACCCTAGTCCGAGCGCGTGACGAGAACCACCGGCGGGAGTCAAACTGCAACTATCGGCGCCGTTCAGTCATCCTTGCCGCCGCTGGTTTTCCCCGGATTCGATCCCTTGCCGCCGATGTCCTTGCCTCCGTCGTTCGACGACGGCGGCGCGGGCTTCTTCGATTCGGCGGGCGGGCTGCTTGGCTTGTCCGAAGTCGGCGGGTTCGAGGTCGGATCGGACGAGCTGGGCGGAGGCGACGACGGGTCCGGCGAGCTCGGTTGTTCGGGCGAGGTGGAGGGTGACTCCGACGTCTCCGGGCTGCTGTCGTCGACGGGCGGCGGGGCGGGAGGGACGTATCGATGACCCAGGACCTTGGGCGGCGCCGGACCGAATTTGGCGTGCCGGTACATGCCCCCGGCCTTGGTCATGAATTTTTGCCACGTCGGGCCGGATATCGTTGCCCCGTACATCGGCCCGACGTACTTGCCGTCGATCTTCACGTGGCCGGCGCCAAGCTCGTAATTATTGCCTGTCGGATCGCCCGTCCACACGGCCGTCGACAATCCCTTGGTGAAGCCGACAAGCCAGCCGACGCCGACTTCGAAGTTCGTCGTCCCGGTCTTCGCCCCGGCCGGGTAGGGGATCTTCAAGTCGTCGGTCGTACCGCCCTCGAACGTTTGCGTCAACGCGTACGCCACACCGTCGGCAATCCCCTTCTTCAACGATCTGTGGCAGGACTTGTGCGGCAGCTTCAGCTTCGTGCCGTTGCCGTCGGTGATCGACGTGATGGCCTTGGGCTGGCAATACACGCCTCGGTCGGCGAACGTCGCGTACGAGGAGGCCATCGTCAACGGCGAGATCGACATAGTGCCGAGGATCGATGACGGCAACAGGACTCGTTGCGATTTCACATTGTTGACGTACACCTTGTTCAACGGTTTGCCACTGCCGTCGTGCACGCCGAGGCTCATGGCCGTATCGCGGATCTTGCACATGTCGAGGGTCGACGCCATTGCCGCAAACGCGGTATTGACCGAATGTTTGGTGCCCTCGAGCACGCTCATGGGGCCGTCGAGGCCCTCGCTGTCGTTCGCGTTCTTCAAGGTGTAGCCGTGCGTGGCGTAGTTCCGCTTGGCGCAGCTTGTTTTGAAGCCGTAATACGAGTTCCGTGAGGCATCGACCCGGTCATACAGCTGATTGCCGGATTTGAGCCACTGGGCCAGGACGTACGCCTTCCACGTGGACCCCACCTGGAAGCCGCCGGCGCCGCCGCGAGTCCGGTCCACGTTGTAATTGATGGACGTCTCGCTGCGGCCGGCGTCCGGCGAGACACTGTAGGTGCGGTTTTCCACCATTGCCACGATGTGGCCGTTTCCCGGGCGCACGGTGACGAGCGAATGGCCGACGCCGGATTTGTCCTTGTTCGGCACGGCGCCGGACACCGTACGCTGAGCGATCTTCTGCAACCTCGGGTCGATTGTCGTCTTGATGGTCAGCCCGCCGCGGGTCAAAAGATTATGCCGCTCGGTAGCAGTTTTGCCGAAGGCCTTGTTCGATTCGATGATTTTTTCCACATAGGCGCAAAAGAAAGCGCTGGTCCCCGCGCCCACACACCCGTTGGAAGTTCGGTGAATTTCCAGGCCGAGACCCTTTTTCACTGCCTTGTCATGTTGTTTCCGGGTGATGTGATCGCGTTTGAGCATCTCCCCCAGCACCGTGTTCCGTCTTGTCAACGCCGCTTTCGGATGCCGTTCCGGATTGTAAGCGCTCGGGTTCTGCACGATCCCGGCCAGAAGTGCCGACTGCGCAATGTTCAATTCCGAGGCGTGGATGCCCCAATAGTGTCGGGACGCGGCTTCAACTCCGTACTGGCGCGGATTGCCGCCGTAGTTATTGATATTCAGGTATCGATTCAGTATTTCCTTCTTGCTGTATTTCTTTTCGACGGCAACGGCGAGTTTCGCTTCACGCATCTTTCGCGCAATGCCGGTGAAGCCGGAATCGTCGGTGGCTGCTTCAACCTGCGCCGCATCGTCCTTGGCGTGGGCATCTTCGACGAGCACGTTCTTCACGTACTGCTGCGTCAGCGTCGAGGCTCCTTGCGTGCTCGGCGAAAGAACGTTGTGCACGGCTGCCCGCAAGATGCCGTTGATGTCGACCCCGCCATGCTTGAAGAAGCGATAGTCCTCAATATCGACTGTGGCGTGACGCAGGGACGGCGCGATCTTCTTCAGCGGTACCTCGATCCGGTTCTCCCAATAGAACTTCGCGATCACCGATCCGTCCTTGGCCACCATTGTCGATTGCTGCGCCAACGGGGCTTCCTTCAGCGAGGCCGGCAAGGAATTGAAAAACGCAACGGACGATTTTGCACTCGAGGACGCCGCGCCGACGGCCGGCAGCGAAATCCCGGCCACGAGCAGCCCGGCGACGGCGCTGATCGCGACAAAGGACAGCCATGCCCTGACGCGGGGGGACGAACTCATGGAAAAGTGAGGCTGGGACACAATCGCTAGACTATGTCGGCCGGGCACCCTTGCATCGTCCGCGCCACGCCGTCGGCGGCCGCAATGCGAGTACTGTCACTGCATTGTTACCTGGTGGTGACTCTGTCGAGCTCTTCCCTGCCTGACCCGGGCGTGCCGGTCCACCCGCACCCCGGATCCGCGCAGTCGCGCCCATGTCGCGCGCGGCAAATCAACCGTCGTGGCCCCCGTGGGACTTGTCTCCGCCAATCGACTTGTCGCCGTTGTCGCCGCCGTCGGACTTGTCGCCGCCATCGGACTTGTCGCCGTTGTCGCCGCCGTCGGACTTATTTCCGCCATCGGACTTGTCGCCGTTGTCACCGCCGTCCGACTTGTCCCCGTTGTCACCGCCGTCGGATTTGTCGCCGGAGTCGCCGTCACTGGGTTTGTCGGAGTCGTCCGTCGTGTCCTTCGGCGGGGGCGGCGGCGCCGGCGGCGTGCCGACAAGCGATTTGTCCGGATCGGCAAAGGCCCCGTGCGGATGATTCGGAGCGACTTGCGACATATAGTCCTGCCAGGTCTTGCCGGCGATGGTCGCACCGTAAACGGCACTGTAATACGTGCCGCCGATGGTGGTATCGCTCATGTCCTGGTTCTTCAACGGGTTCCCTGCCCACGCAGCCGTCGCGAGGCCTTTCGTGTAGCCAATGGTCCACGTCGAGCCGACCTCGAAGTTCGTCGTGCCGGTCTTGGCGCCGGCCGGGACACCGATTTCGAGACCTTCCGTCGTGCCGCCGTCGAACGTTTTCGTCAACGCCCAGCCCACCGTCTCGGCGATGTGCTTATCGATTGCCTGATGGCATCCGGCGCCGGGCACCTTCATCTTCTTGCCGTTCCGATCGGTAACGGAGTCGATGCCGACCGGACGGCAATATTTGCCGTCCGCCGGAAATGCCGCGTACGCCGACGCCATGGTCAGCGGCGAAATGTTCTCCGACCCGAGAATCGATGACGGGTAAAGTACCCGCTGAGCACCGCCGGGCAACTTGTCGTCCTTGAGTGCCTTACCCGTGCCCGTGTGCACGCCGAGCGACGACGCGATATCGCGGATTCCGCACATGTCGAGTTTCGAGGCCATTGCCGCAAATGCCGTGTTCACCGACAACTTGGTGCCTTCGAGCACTGTCATGGGGCCGTTCTTGCCCTCGCTGTCGCCGGCGTTCTTCGGACCGTAACCGTTGACGGCGTACCGGTGATTGTCGCAGCTGCTGCGGAAACCGTAGTAGTTGCTGCGCGACGCGTCGACTTTGTCGTAGAGTTGGTGATCCTCTTTGAGCCAGTCCGCCAGGACGAACGCCTTCCACGCCGAACCGACTTGGAATCCTCCGCCGCCGCCGAGCCTGCGGTCGACGTTGTAGTTGAGCGCGCTGCTTCCGCGCGTCGGCTTGTCCGACTGGCTGTACGTGCGGTTCTGGGCCATTGCCATGATCCGGCCCGTGCCCGGTTCGACAGTCACGAGCGTGTGCCCCAGCCCGGACGAGTCCTTGTTCGGTATCCGCGACTCCACGGCGTGCTTGGCCTTGCTCTGCATGGACGGATCCAGCGTGGTCTTGATGGTCAGTCCGCCACGGTCGAGCAAGTTCTTGCGCTGGCGTACGTTCTTGCCGAACACGGGGTTGGTCTCGATGGTCCGTTGCACGTAATCGCAGAAGTACGCGCTGGTTCCGGCCGTCACGCAGCCGCGCGGAGTGTTGTGGATGTCAAGGTCGAGTCCCGTCTTCTTCGCCTTGTCGCGTTCCTGCTCCGAGATATATCCGTACTGGTACATCTTGTTCAGGACGGCGTTCCGTCGCACCTTTGCGTCCTTGGGATGCCGTTCGGGGTTGTACTGGGACGGGTTCTGCACAATGCCCGCCAGCAATGCCGACTGCGGCACATTGAGGTCCTTGGCACTGATTCCCCAATAATGCCGAGCGGCAGCCTCCACGCCGTACTGGTTCGGGCTTCCGCTGTAGTTGTTGATGTTGAGATACCGGTTCAGAATTTCTTTCTTGCTGAACTTCTTCTCGACCGCGACTGCCAGCTTGGCCTCGCGCATCTTCCGGGCGATGCCCGATGCGCCCTGGCTTTGCGTGGCCTCGGCCACATCGTCCGAGTTTCCTTTCGAATGCGCGCTTTCCACAAGCACGTTCTTCACGTACTGCTGCGTCAGCGTCGAGGCGCCTTGCGTGCTCGGCGAGACGATATTGTGCACTGCCGCACGTGCGATCCCGGACAGGTCGACGCCGCCGTGCTTGAAGTACCGGTTGTCTTCGGTGGCGACCGTCGCGTCCTGGACGTGCCGGGAGATCTTCCCCAGCGGCTTCTCGATCCGATTCTCCCAATAGAATTTCGCGATCACCGACCCGTCGCTGGCCAACATGGTGGATTGCTGGGCAAGCGGATGCGTGTGCAGCGATGCCGGCAGATCGTTGAAGACCTCCACACCGGCTTTGGTCCCTTGTGAGGCAATCCCGGCTCCGGGGATCGCGACCCCGGCGATCAGGACGCCGCAAATACAGCTGACGGCGATGAACGACGCCAGCGCCCCGGCTTTTCGCCCCAGGAAGGAGCTCGAAGTTGGTTGTGGCATTCGATCACCTTAAAGGTCGGGGACGCGCTCGTCTTTCAGGTAATTGTCAGGTAGAGCCGGGTCGGCCGGCCCGTGCGGACGGCCTCCTCCGCGTCAACGCGCGGCCGGCACACGGTCGTCTCCGAGCCTACGTCACGGGACGAAGCGTGAGCAAAGTCACTTCGGGGCGGCAGGCAAATCGTGCCGGCGCGAACGGAGACGTGCCGAGCCCCGCGGACACGTGCAACCATGCCGACCGCCCGCTCACGGCGTCCGTCCTCGACAACCCTTTCACCCGGCGCCTGTCGATATCGCAATTGGTGACGAGCGCGCCGTATCCCGGAACGCACAGCTGCCCGCCATGGGTGTGCCCGGCAAAGATCAGGTCCGCGCCGTCCGCAGTCATTTCGGAAAGGATTCGCCGGTAAGGGGCATGGGCGACACCGATATTGATCCCGTCCGGCCGGCCTGCCGCAAATGCCCCGTACGGATACACATCGAGCTTCAAGTGCGGGTCGTCCACGCCCGCCAGGTTCAGCGTTCGGCCGGCGACATCGAGCCGGGCGGCCCGGTTGCGAAGGTTCAGCCAGCCGTACCGGGCGAGCCCGTACTCCATCTGCGCGATCGGCAGGTTCGGCCGGCGCGGCTTTTCACGCTCCGGAGGTTTCGAGGGCCCGAGCAGGTATCGGAGCGGATTCTTCGGCGTGGGCGCGAAATAGTCGTTCGACCCGGCCACGAAAGCACCGGGCAGTTTCAACAGCGGCTCGAGCGCCGACAACAACGGGCCGACCGCCTGCGCGTCGGCGATCGTGTCGCCGGTATTAAGCACGAAATCCGGGCGCAGCTCCGCCAACGACGAGACGAAGGCGAGTTTGTCCGATTGTGACGGCAGCAGGTGCAGGTCCGACACGTGCAGAATGCTCAGCGGGGCGTCGCCGCGCTGCAACATCGGCACGTCAACGCGACGCAACGCGTACCAGCGCCTTTCGATGAGCGTTGCCCACGCGAGGGCACCGGCCCCGACGGCCGCCGTCACGCCGAGAGCCGATCCGATTGTTTTCACGGGCCCTATCCTTTCATTTCGGCAGTTGCGAGTCGGCGCCAGCACTGCGCCGCGTCGTCCGGCCCGGACCCGGTTTCGCGTTCGAGGCGGCTCGTGGGCTATTGTTGTCTAGGTCGTCCGCCCGGCGGAAGACTTTTCGGGGTGTGGCGCAGCTTGGTAGCGCGCCTCGTTCGGGACGAGGAGGTCGTGGGTTCGAATCCCGCCACCCCGACATTTGGATACCGCGTCCGGTATCGACGCCGCTTTCGGCCTACTCGGCCGAGGGCGGCGTTTCTGATGCCGGACGCCGGCCCGCTCGGCTGCGGGCCCTCTCGCCGCCGGCACCGCGGCCGAGCATGCCAGACTGGCTCCATGCCCATTCCCGAATTCATCACCGCGACCCGCGCCAAGATTGGCCACGATCTGATGTGGATGCCGGGAGTGTGCGCGGTCGTGTTCGATGACGACGGCCGGGTTCTGCTGGGAAAGCGCGCCGATAACGGCAAATGGGCAAACATCGCCGGCATCCTCGAGCCCGGTGAGGATCCCGAACCGGGGATCCTCCGGGAGATCCTCGAAGAGACGGGCGTCCGAGCGCGCGTCGACAGGCTCGTGTCGATTCTGGCCGATGACACGATCACGTATCCGAACGGCGATCAGGCTCGCTACCTGTCCGTCACGTTCCGCGCCCGCTACGTCGCGGGGACCGCCCACGTGGCCGACGACGAATCACTTGAGGTCGACTGGTTTCCGATTGACGGGCTCCCCGAGCTGAGCCGGAATCATCGCGAGCGGATCCAGTGGGCGCTGGCACCGGACGCCCCGCCGGTCCTACGCCGCAACTGACGCGCCTGCCTGGTCGGCGGTGGCGCGCCGCCAGCTGGCCAATTTACCCATCCGGCGCCGTCCGACCAGCCGGCAGATCAGGTAAATGACGAACGAGATGGTCGTGACCATCGGGCTGATCGGCGCGACGGGACTGGCCAGCGCCAGCAGTATCCCGCCGACCGAGCTGATCAGGGCGAACGACATGCTCAGCACCGGCACCCACACGGGCGAGGCGCTCACCCGCATGGCGGCAGCCGCCGGCGTGATCAGCAACGCCAGCACGAGCAGGACGCCGACCACTTGCACCGACAGCGCAACGGCCAGTCCGAGAACCACCATGAACGCCAAGGACAGCAGGCGAACCGGGACGCCGCGGGCCGCAGCGACGTCGGCATCGATGCTGGCGAACATCAACGGGCGCCACATGACCGCCAGCGCAATCAGGACAACCGTGCCGCAGACCAGCAGCAGGCGCAGCTGATCGGGCGAGATCGACACGATCTGCCCGGTCAAAAGCCCGAACTTGTTGGCGGCCCTGCCTTGATACAGGGCGAGGAACAAGATGGCCAATCCCAGTCCGAACGGCATCAGGACGCCGATTATCGAATTGCGGTCGCGAGCCTTCGAGCCGAGAAGCCCGATGATCACCGCCGCGAGGACCGACCCGGCCATCGATCCCAGCACGACGTCCCCGCCGATCAACAAGGCGAATGCGGCGCCGGCAAACGACAACTCGCTGACGCCGTGCACGGCAAAGGCCATGTCCCGCGTCGTCACGAAAACGCTGATCAGGCCGCCGACGATGCCGAGCAGGGCTGCCGCGATGATCGATGTGTGTACGAGCCCCAGCAGCTCGCCGTAGTCGTCAAAGGTGAAGAGCGGGTTCACTCGCCGGCTCCCACGTGATGTGCGTGATTGTCCTCGGCTCCAACGATGACGAGCCGTCCGCCCACGTTGAATACCTCGACCTTGCTGCCGTACAGCTCGCTGAGGGTTTCGGTGGTCATCACTTCGGCCGGGGTGCCGATCCGGAACCGTCCGCCCACCAGATACAAGATCCGATCGACGAGGCCGAGCACCGGATTGACCTCGTGCGTCACGAACAGGACCGCGGTGTTGCGTGCGATCCGTTCCCTGTCGATCAGTGAGCTCACGACGCGTTGATGATGTAGGTCGAGCGAGAGCAGCGGCTCATCGCACAGCAATACGCTCGGGTCGCCGGCCAGCGCCTGAGCGATGCGAAGTCGTTGCTGCTCGCCGCCGGACAGCATGCCGACCGGCGCATCCGCGAACGACGTCGCGCCGACGGCGTCCAGCAGGCCGTCGATCTTTGCGGTGATTGCCCGCGAGCGGCGTCCGATCCCCCACCGGTGACCGTCCAGCCCCATCCGCACCAGATCGCGGCCGCGCAGTGGGGTGTGAAAATCAAGTTGTTTTTGCTGCGGGACGTATCCGACGTTCGGATTGCCGCTCCGGGCGGGCCTGCCGGCGATTTCGGCGGTGCCGGCGCTCAGCCCTTGCTTGCCCAGGAGCACTTTGATCAGGCTGGTCTTGCCCGAACCGTTCGGGCCGAGGACGGCGAGGAACTCGCCCGGCTGCACGTCGAAGCTGACATCGTGCCACAGCGTGCGCCGGCCGAACGTCAGACCGGCGCCGTCAAGTTTGATGGCCGGCTCGGGGCGCGCATCGTCGCCGCGCGAAGCATTGCGGACGCCGCTGCGCCGCTCTCGTGCGTCGTCCTGCGGGTCGCCGTGGCCCGGTGCCCAAGTCGACAGTCCGCTCATCGGCGTAGCGCCCGCTTCACGTGATCGAGGTTGTCGGTCATCCACTCACGATAATCTTTCCCCTTCGGCAATGTTTCGGCGACACCGACCACCGGGACGCCGTTTTTCCGCGCAGCCTTTTTGACCTGCTCGGCGGCTTCGTCCGTCGATTGCGTGTTGTAGAACAGCGCAGACACTCGATGCTCGCTGAAGAGTGCCAGCGTGTCCTTCAAAACGGCCGGCGACACGTCACCGCCTTCTTCCACGGCTTCGCTGAATGCGTCCGGCGTGCGGTTCGTCAGACCTGAGGCCTGAAGCAGGTAGAGCGGCACCGGTTCGGTGATTGCCACAGCGTCGCCGCCGAATTTTTTCTTGATCGACGCTTCGGTTCTCTCGATCTGCGTGGTGCCGGACTTGAACCGGGCGAGGTTGCGGTGAATTTGCTTCTTCGCATCCGGGGCCTGCTTTTCGATGTTTGCCGCAATCGCATCGGCGACCTTCGCAACGGCGTGCGCGTTGTACCAGACGTGTTCGTTCAGTTCCCCGTCGTGCGCCGTGATTCCCGACGTCGCGACGGCGTTGACGGTCGGCGTGTCCTCGTCGCCCAGGCTATCGCTCAGCCGTTTCATGAAATCGTCGTAGCCGCCCCCGTTTTCAATCACCAAGTCGGCCTTGGACATGTGCAGCTTGTCGGCTGTCGTGATCTCGTAGGAGTGCGGATCCTTCGACGAATCCGAAATAATCGACGTCACGGACACCGCGTCGCCGCCGATCTGCTGAGCGATTTGGCCCCACACATTGGTGGACGCCACTATCGCCACCTGGGCGTCATCTCCGTCGTCGCCGCCGCCCGCGCCGCATCCGGACAGTAACAGCGAAGCGGCGCCGACCGCGGCGACGAGGGATTTCAGGTGCATGACCACGCTTTCCTACTAATAAGAATGATTATCAGTAAGAAGTATATGGCAATACTGACCTAATTGAAAATCGGTCTCGATAAGACGATTTTTTAACGCTAGCTGAGTTGCGCGGCGACCAAGGCCGCCAATTGCACGGCGTTGAGCGCAGCCCCCTTGCGCAGGTTGTCGTTCGCCACGAACAATGCGAGCCCGCGACCACCCGGAACTCCGGGATCCTGCCGGATCCGTCCGACATAACTCGGGTCCGTGCCCGCCGCTTCAAGCGGCGTGGGGACGTCGCTCAGCCGCACTCCCGGCGCATCGGCCAACAGCTTGGCGGCGGAATCGACGGACAAAGGCTCCTCGAACTCGGCGTTGATGCTCAAGCTGTGCCCCGTGAACACCGGTACCCGCACGCACGTACCGGATACGGGCAGGTCCGGGAGGTCAAGGATCTTCCGGCTCTCGTTGCGGAGCTTCTTTTCCTCGTCGGTCTCGAACGAGCCGTCGTCGACAACCGATCCGGCGAGCGGCAGCACGTTGAACGCAATCGGTTTGGCGTACACCGTCGGCTCGGGAAGATCGGCAGCCGAACCATCGAATGTCAGTTTGGCGGCCGACGGCGCGCCGGCGCTGATCTGCGAGCTCAGCTCGTCGACCCCTGCCAGCCCGCTGCCGGACACTGCTTGGTAGGTGCTGACGATCAAGCGCCGCAGCCGGGCCTCGTCGTGGAGCGGCTTGAGGACCGGCATCGCCGCCATTGTCGTGCAGTTCGGATTGGCGATGATGCCCTTCGGCGCGTCTTTGAGCGCTTTCGGGTTGACTTCGCTGACGACGAGCGGAACGTCCGGGTCCATTCGCCAGGCGGACGAGTTGTCGATGACAACTGCGCCGGCCGAGGCGAATCGCTCGGCCTGAGCTCGCGATGTCGCTCCCCCTGCCGAGAACAGCGCAACGTTCAGTCCGTCGGGATCTGCGGTTTCGGCGTCTTCGACGACTACTTCTTGGTCGCGCCACGTCAGCGTCCGCCCGGCCGAGCGCGATGAGGCGAAGAACCTGACCCGGTCAATGGGCATGGCGCTTTCGGCAAGCAGCTGCCGCATGACCGATCCGACCTGGCCGGTTGCGCCGACCACTCCAATGGTGATTCCCATTTCAGCGCCCCGATCCCGCATAGACGACAGCTTCGCCGTCCGTGCCTTCGAGCCCGAACGCCCGATGCGCGGCGCGCACTGCGTCATCGAGCGAGTCGGAGCGGGTGATGACGGAAATCCGGATTTCGGACGTCGAGATCATCTCGATGTTGACGCCGGCGCCGGACAGTGCTTCGAAGAGAGCGGCGGTGACGCCGGGGTGGCTGCGCATCCCCGCGCCGATCACGGACAGTTTGCCGATCTGATCGTCGTATTCGAGCGAGGAGAATCCGGACCGCGGCTTGAGTGCTTCGAGGGCTTCCACGGCACGGCGGCCTTCGGACTTCGACAACGTGAACGAGATATCCGTGCGGCCCGTGGCGGCGATCGAGATGTTCTGCACGATCATGTCGATGTCGATCTCTTTGTCGGCGACCGTGGAGAAGATCTCCGCGGCCTTGCCCGGCACGTCCGGCACGCCGACGATGGTGATTTTCGCTTCCGACCGGTCGTGCGCGACGCCGGAGATGATTGCCTGTTCCACGTCGGCTCCTTCTGTGGTTGTTGTAGCGGCCTGGGACTGGAAAGCATCGGGGATCGGGCCGTCCGTGACCCAGGTGCCCTGATGCGGCGAAAACGACGAGCGAACGTGAACGGGCACGTTGTACCGCCTGGCATATTCGACACAGCGCAGCATGAGTACTTTGGCTCCGCATGCCGCCATTTCGAGCATTTCGGAATAGCTGATCTTGTCGATCTTCGACGCGGTCGGCTCGATCCGCGGATCGGCAGTGAACACGCCGTCCACGTCGGTGTAGATCTCACACACGTCGGCGTCCAGCGACGCGGCCAGCGCAACGGCCGTCGTATCGGATCCGCCCCGGCCCAAGGTGGTGATGTTCTTCGTGTCCTGACTGACGCCTTGGAAACCGGCCACGATCGCCACGTTTCCGGCGTCGAGTGCCGAACGGATCCTGCCGGGCGTCACATCGATGATGCGGGCGCGGCCGAACGATTCGTCGGTGATGACGCCGGCCTGGCTGCCGGTGAACGACTGCGCTTCCAAGCCAAGATTCGCAATTGCCATGGCCAGCACGGCCATCGAAATGCGCTCTCCGGCCGTCAGAAGCATGTCGAGCTCGCGTGCCGGTGGAACCGGCGACACGTTTGTCGCCAGATCGATCAGGTTGTCGGTGCTGTCCCCCATCGCGGATACGACCACCACGACGTCGTGCCCGGCCTGCCGGGTTTCGACGATCCGCTTGGCCACGCGCTTGATCGATTCGGCATCGGCAACGGATGATCCACCAAACTTTTGCACAATCAAGCTCACATAGGCTCCTGGGAATTCGTTGGTATTGGACCCACCCCAGTTTACGGACTTCAGATGTGATGGCTAATCGAGAAAGCGCGCTCATGAGCGCGCACGACGCGCCTTCCCGCACCAGCATGCGGATGGCGACGGCGGCAAATCCGTTCCGGAATCACACGTCCAGAAGGCGTCGGCCCTCGAAAGCGCGACCCAGCGTGATCTCGTCGGCGTACTCCAGATCGCCGCCGACCGGGAGCCCGCTGGCGAGCCGCGTCGTCTTGATTTCCAGGGTGTGGAGCATCCGGGCCAGGTAGGTGGCTGTCGCCTCTCCTTCCAGGTTCGGATTCGTGGCAATGATCACCTCGGTCACGACGCCGTCGGCCAGCCGGGTCATGAGATCGCGGATGCGCAATTCGTCCGGGCCGATTCCTGCCATCGGGTCGATCGCGCCGCCGAGCACGTGGTAGCGGCCGCGGAATTCACGGCTTCGTTCGACGGCAACGACGTCCTTGGGCTCCTCGACGACGCAGAGGATCGTCTGATCGCGGCGGGGGTCGCGGCAAATAGCGCATTCCTCGACGTCAACGGCAACGTTTCCGCAGGTGGAACAGAAATGGGCTTGCTTTTTCACGTCCCGAAGCGCCGTGGCCAGTCGTTCCACATCGGCCGGGTCCGCGCCGAGAATGTGAAATGCGAGCCGCTGGGCGCTCTTGGGCCCGATTCCGGGCAGCCGCGAGAACTCCTCGATGAGGTCTTGGATGACGCCTTCATAAAACATGCCTACTCCTCAACCTCGTCGATGACGACACCGCCGAGGATCTTTTCGACGACGGCGGCGCCGAACAGCCCGGAATCGTCTTGATCCGGGTCGTCGTCGCTCGCCTCGTCGGTTGTATCGCCGGCCCGACCGGGCGCCGAAGCGGCCGGCCGGTCGGGGTTTGGTCCGGCCGGCGGATCAGCGGGGCCGGTATCATCGGCGCGGCCGAATTCCGGGTAGACCACGTTGCTGCCGCCGGTGCCGCTTCTCGCCGTCGGTTCGCCGTCGTGTTCGGGCCCGTCGTCGGGCGGAACCCACTCGTCGTACGTCGCGGGGGTCGGGTCGGACGGCGTGTGCCCGGCGACCGGGTTGGATTCGACGGTCTGCACCGGGTCGACTCCCGGGTCGGAGCCGGGAGCCGGACCCACCGCCCAGTCGGGCGGCGGACCGGCGCCGTCCGCCGGGGGCATGGCATTGTCGACGGGCGAGTCGCCCGCGGGGCGTGGAGCATCGTAGCGCTCGGCGACGGCCGGTCTCCCGGCGGGCGCGGAACCGGACGGGATCGGCGGGCCGATGTCCGGCCAGTCGATCCCGCTTGCATCCGGCCTGCCGCCGGCCGGGTTACCCCCTTTTGGGCCGGAGCCCGCCGCCCCGCCTGCCGCTTCGGACCTGATAGTGCACGGGATTCCGATTGCCTGCGAAATCGCTTCGGTGACGTGGCTGGCGTACTGGCCGCGAGAAAACGCGTCGGCCAACCCTTGGGTGGGAAATTGCAGCGTCAGCACGCCGTCGGTCAAGTCGTGAATTTGCGCATTTTGCGATACAAGAGCCCACGAGCCTCGACGGATGCGGGCCAGTCGGTCGAGCACGTCCGGCCACGCTCGCCGGAGAGTCTCCACCTCGGCCGGTGCCCCGGCGCGTTGCGAATCCGGACCGATTCCACCCGATGCGGGGCCGGCCGGTGCCGGCCCGGCGGGTTCGGGCGTGCCCAATTCGGAAGCAGCCGGTTCCGAACTGGCCGGACCCCGACTACTTCGGACCGAAGCGGCCGATTCCGCATCGATTGGCACGTCATCGGCTGGTTCCGGTTCGGCAGGGCCCGGCTCGACGGGATCCGGCTCGGCCGGTTCCGGCCAGTCGACTGTCGGCTGAGCCGCCTGCGCGGGCGAGTCGACGGGCGCCGCCGGTGCGGCGGCTTGGGAGGCGACAGGTTCGCGGGTGACCCGATCCTGAGCCCGGGCAGCCGGCTCCGGCTGCGCACGTCCGGTCGGCGGCGTCATCGACTGATCACCCGGCGTCAGGCCGAACCGGCGTTCGAGTCTGTCGACTCGGGCGCGAGTGCCGCGTTCGGCTTCGTCGGCGCCGGGCAGGAGCACACGTGCGCAAATCAGTTCGAGTTGAAGTCTCGGCGAGGTGGCGCCCGTCATTTCGGTCAACCCGGCGTTCACGACGTCGGCAGAGCGCGAGAGTTCGCCCGCGCCGAAATTCCTGGCCTGAATGCGCATGCGCTCGAGCTGATCGGCCGGTGTGGCGCGCAGGATTCCGCCGGCACCGTCGGGATCGGCAGCTATCACTATGAGATCGCGGAAACGCTCGAGCAGGTCTTCGACGAATCGGCGGGGATCGTGTCCCGATTCAATGACCCGGTCGACCACGCGGAACACAGTTGCACCGTCACCGACCGCGAAGGCATCCGCAACGTCGTCCAGCAGCGAGGCGTGCGTGTAGCCGAGCAAAGCGACTGCCCGTTCGTAGTCGACGCCGTCCTCGCCGGCTCCGGCCATCAACTGGTCGAGCACCGACAACGAATCGCGCACCGAGCCGCCGCCCGCCCGCACGACCAACGGCAACACGCCTTTTCCGACTACCACGCCTTCGCGGTCGCACAGCTCGGCCAAATAGTCGGTGAGACGTTCGGGCGGAACCAGTCGGAACGGATAATGGTGCGTCCGAGACCGAATGGTGCCGATCACCTTGTCCGGTTCGGTGGTGGCAAAGACGAATTTGACGTGCTCGGGTGGTTCCTCGACCAACTTGAGCAGCGCGTTGAAGCCCTGGGTCGTGACCATATGGGCCTCGTCCAGGATGAAGATCTTGTACCTGTCGCGGGCCGGGGCGAAGACTGCGCGGTCGCGGATGTCCCGCGCATCGTCGACGCCGTTGTGACTTGCCGCATCGATCTCCACGACGTCCAGGCTTCCGGGGCCGCCGGTCGCAAGATCTTGACAGCTCCGGCACACGCCGCACGGCACTGCGACGGGGCCGTTTTCACAATTCAAACAACGCGCCAAAATGCGCGCGGACGTCGTCTTGCCGCACCCGCGCGGGCCCGAAAACAAGTAGGCGTGGTTGACTCGCTGCCGACCCAAGGCCGCCATCAGCGGTTCGGTGACGTGCTCTTGCCCGATCACCTCGGCAAAGGTATCCGGACGGTAGCGGCGATACAAAGCTGTGGACACGCTTCAACCCTAACGCGTGCGGCTGACAGTCGACATGTGCCAATGGCCCGGCAGTCTGCCCGGCAGAGCGTCCGCGTGGTTATGCTCGTGACCATGGCAGGTCACTCCGATCACAGGCGGCGCAGCGTACGGGCGAGCGACCAGGACCGTGATCTCGTCGCCGAGGTGCTGCGCGAGTCCGCAGGAGACGGCCGCCTGACCATGGACGAACTCGACGAGCGCTTGGGACAGGCATTTGCCGCCGCGACCTATGGCGAGCTTGACGATCTCGTCGCCGACCTCCCGGTCACGTCCATGCCGTCCGAGGGAGCGCCGCGGATGGCGCGTCCACAGGGCTCGGACGCCGCATTGACAATTCGCGCGACTCTTGACAATCAGCACCGCTCGGGCGCGTGGCGGGTACCGGAAAAGATCGTCGCCGAACCCTTGTTCGCCAATATCAAGCTGAACTTTCTGCATGCGGCAACAGTGCCCGATCGGATCGACCTGACCATCAAGCCGGGCGCCGGGAACGTCGTCCTGATCCTCCCCGACGGGTGGGCTGTCGATACCGAGAACCTGAACAAGTCGTGGGGGTCGGTGAAGAACAAGGTGCCGGGTCCGCCGCAGCCGGGTCGCCCGGTCATCCGGGTTTCGGGAAGCGTGGGAGTTGCCTCGTTCGTCGCTCGCGGGCCGCGATTCTTCGAAGACTGAATGAAGCCCGCTCCGGCTGTCCGCTGAGCGAAAAGACCCCTCGCGTACCCGCCAGAGCCTTCTTACCCTTGCTGCCTTCCGGCCCTGGGGGAGTTCGCAGGATGACGCCACACGAGGGGTCGGATTTCAGTGTAACAACGACCCCGGCGCCGGCCCAATCCGAGACGACGCCGACCGGCCGATTCTGTAATTGGCCCGGGTATCCGGTAACGTTTCGGGCGGAGGATTCGCCTAGTGGCCTATGGCGCACGCTTGGAAAGCGTGTTGGGTTAACGCCCTCAGGGGTTCGAATCCCCTATCCTCCGCCAACTCCGCCCCGCCCGCACCAAGTGGCGGCGAACGGTTCCTTCCCGGTATCGAGTGGCGGCGAGTGGCGGCAAAATCGTCGATTTTGCCGCCACTCGCCGCCACTCGGCATGATGCGGGAGGTCCCGGGGCAGCCTACGGAGCGCCCGCGAGGCGTTCGGGTCCCGACCTCATGCACCAACCGCCGCACGGGTACGCCGGACGGCGTGCGCGGCCCCGACCAGATTCTCCAGCGCCGCCCGGGTCTCCGCATAGCCGCGGGTCTTCAGCCCGCAGTCCGGGTTCACCCACAGCCGGTCGGCCGGCGCCGACTCCAGCGCGGCACGGATCAGACCGGTGATCTCCTCGGTCGTCGGCACGCGCGGCGAATGAATGTCGTAAACGCCCGGACCGATCCCCCGCGAGAATCCTTCGGCGCGCAGATCGCTCAGCACTTCCATCCGCGAGCGGGCCGCCTCGATCGACGTGACGTCGGCGTTCAAGTCGTCGATGGCGCCAATCACCTCGCCGAATTCCGAATAGCACAAGTGCGTATGGATGCTGGTCGCGTCGGCGACACCGGAGGTGGCGAGCCGGAAGGCGCCGACCGACCAGTCGAGATAGGCCGGCCGATCCGCTGCCTTCAGCGGCAGCAACTCGCGCAACGCCGGCTCGTCGACCTGAATGATCGGAATACCCGCGGATTCCAGGTCGGCGACCTCGTCGCGCAGGGCCAGCGCGACCTGACGGGCGGTGTCTCCGAGCGGCTGATCGTCGCGCACGAACGACCAGGCCAGGATCGTCACGGGACCGGTGAGCATGCCCTTGAGCGGCTTCTCGGTCAGCGATGCGGCATACGACGCCCACGGAACGGTCATGGGTGCCGGCCGACTCACGTCGCCCCACAAGATCGACGGCCGCGTGCACCGGCTCCCGTACGATTGCACCCAGCCGTTCGCGGTGGTGGCGAACCCGTCCAGGTTCTCGGCGAAATATTGCACCATGTCGCTCCGCTCGGGCTCGCCGTGGACTATCACGTCGAGCCCGAGGTCGTGCTGGAGTTCGACGACGCGCGCGATCTCGGCGCGCATGGCGTCTCGGTATTCGTCCGCCGACAGCTCCCCCGTGCGCAGCTTCCCGCGGGCCGCGCGCACTTCGGCAGTTTGCGGGAACGAGCCGATAGTGGTCGTAGGCAGCGGCGAAAGGCCGAGCCGTCGGTCCTGCTGCAATCGTCGCCGCGCGTAATCGCCCCGTTCAAAATCTCCGGCCGCCAGCCCGGCCAGACGGCCCCGGACGACGCCGTCCCGCACGCCGGTGGCCCGCTCCCGCGACGCACCGGCCTCCGTGGCCTCCTCGATCTCGCTGCGGACCGTGTCGAACCCGTCGCGCAGCCCCCGAGCCAGCACGGCGACCTCGGCGACTTTTTCGTCGGCAAACCGCAGCCAGGACTTCAACGCGGCCGGCAACGACGGCTCGTCGTCCAGCGTGTGCGGCACGTGGAACAACGACGTCGACGTCGATACGCTCACGGAGGGCACCAGGCCGGCCAGTCGTTCCAGGACGCCGGCAGCGCGCGCTAAATCGGTACGCCAAACGTTGTGGCCGTCGACGAGACCGGCGACAACGGTTTTCCCGGCCAGGCCCGAGACGACGTCGGACGTGAGATCCGGCACGTCCCCGCGCACCAGATCGATGCCGATCGCCTCGACCGGCGTCCGAGCCAGCACCGCGAATGCGTCGCCGGCGTCCGCGTACTGCAGCGACGCAAAAATGGCGGGCCTCTCGGCTCCTATCGGCGCAGCGCCCAGCTCGGCGTACGCCGTCCGGGCTGCGCCGAGGGCCGCCGTCGAGTTCGGGCCGTCGACGACGAGTCCGGGTTCGTCGAGCTGCACCCATTCCGCGCCCGCCTCGGCCAGTCGAGCCAGCAGCCGCCGGTACGCGGCAACGACGTCGCCGAGCCGGTCGAGCGGGCGGAAGCCGGACGGCGCATCGTCCGCGGCCTTACTCAACAGCAGGAACGTGACGGGGCCGACGATGACCGGGCGCGTGGTCACGCCGTCCGCCGTAGCTTCCCGGAACTGATCGACGATCGCCGTCGAGCCCAACCGGATATCGGTATCGGGCGACAGCTCGGGGACGAGGTAGTGGTAATTGGTGTCGAACCATTTGGTCATCTCCAGCGGCGCCGTATCGGCGTTGCCGCGGGCCAGCGAAAAGTACCCGTCGAGGTCGATGCCGCCGTCCGGGCCGCGCACGCCGGAGAGCCGTTCGGGAACGGCACCGAGCGTGACGGCGGCGTCGAGCACCTGGTCGTACAGCGAGAATCCGCCGGGGATGGCGCCGGAGACCGGGTCCAGACCGAGGCGCGTCAACCGGTCGGCGGTGGAGCGGCGCAGATCGGCGGCGGCGCTGCGCAGCTGCTCGGCGTCGGTTCTGCCCGACCAGTACGATTCGAGCGCCTTTTTCAGTTCGCGCCGCGGGCCGATCCGCGGGTAGCCGAGGATCGTTCCGCTCGGAAATTGCTTGGTACCGGGATCCGTGGCGGTCGTGGTGGAAGTCGTGGTGTTAGTCATGCGATTTCACTTTCCGTCGGTGCGCCATTGCGCGCCGGCAGGTTGAGGGCATCGAGCACGGCAAGTGCCGATGAATGCTGATTGAACGTGTAGAGGTGCAAGCCCGGCGCTCCGACGTCGAGCGCGGCACGGAGCAAGCCGACCGTCGCATCGACGCCAATGCGCCGTGCGTCGGCTTCGCTGCCGGCGTGCGCCAACCGCCGGCAGAGTCGCGCGGGAGGGTCGATGCCGGCCAGCCGTGCGAGGGTGCGTACGCGGCGCAGGCTCGTCATCGGGAGGATCCCCGGGATGATCGGGATCGTGACGCCGGCGTCCCGTGCCCGTCGCACCAGCGCGGCGTACCGGGAAGCGTCGAAGAACACCTGGGTGATGGCGAAGTCCGCTCCGGCTGCCTGCTTGGCGGCCAGCACCTCGATGTCCTGTTGCCAGGTCGCCGATTCGGGGTGCCTGGTCGGATAGGCGGCCGCGCCGACGGCGATCCGGCCGGCAGCCAGTTGAGCCGCGTTCCCCCGTTCGACGTCGCGGATCAGTTCGATCAAGTCGACCGCGTGATCAACGGCTCCGTCGGGCGGCACGTAACCGTCGGGAATGTCTCCGCGCAATGCCAGGACGCCGCGAACGCCGAGGTCGAGCAGATCGGTGACGGTTCGCCGCAACGAGTTGCGGGTGCCTCCCACGCACGTCAAATGCGCCAGCGGCCGCAGCGTCGTGCGGCCGACCAGCTCGGACAATAAGGTCAACGCAGTATCGTGATTGCCGCCGTTCGCCCCGTAGGTGACGGAGACGTAGTCGGGGGCGGTGCTTTCGAGCTCGCGGATCGTCGTCCAGAGGTTTCCGGCCGCCATGCTGCGCGGCGGGAACAACTCGTACGACAAGGCGAGCCGGTTTGTGGATGGTGTGGGCATTTTCCGTCCTGGGATCGGTGTTCGGGCAAGGTCTTCGCCGGAACGAAGTCGCCCGCGTCAGGCCCGCACCCGGGGCACCCACACCCTTTCGGGTCGCTGTCGCAAGCTGTGCGTGTTCGGCCGAAACTGCCGGCCGTGCCGATCAATCTAGTGTTGCCCGGCGCCGCGGCGGAAGGGCCCGCGACATATGCCGTAACATTCCTGGCCGCTGTGCGGGTGCGGCCGGGTAGATTGAATGCGGAAAGATTCAGGACGCCGTCCTGCCCGCCAACCGTAAGGAACGTCATGCGCCGATCGACCGACGAGATTCTTGTGTCGCAGGCCGGGAGTCTGCCGCGCACCCCCGAGCTCATCGAGGCCAATGAGCAGCGCGCCGAGCAAGCCGCCCGCGCCGAAAAGACTGGAGTGCCGCTCACCGACGACTACACGGAACTGCTCGGACGCGAGGTCGCGGCCCTGGTCCAGCGCGAAAAAGACGCCGGCGTCACGGTGCCGGGTGACGGCGAGTACGGAAAATCAATGAGCTCGCCGGTCGATTACGGCGCGTGGTGGTCGTATTCGTTCCAGCGGCTATCGGGTCTGTCGCTCGGCGGTGTCGACATTTGGAAGGACGCCGAAGTGCACAGGTCGTCGCCGGGAAACGTGGTGCTGACCAGTTTCAGCGACCGGCGGGACCGGCAACTCTTCCACGATGCGTACCACGATCCCGACTCCGGGATCACGACCGGCCGCAAGGCGCAGGTGTTTCCGAAATGCACCGGCAAGATCGAATACACCGGCCAGGACGCGATTGCCGCCGATACCGCGAACTTCGTGAAGGCGCTGGACGATGCGGGAATCGAAGAGGGCTTCATGACGAGCCTGTCGCCGGGCAGCGCCTCCCGGATCGCCAATGAGTACTACGACACCGAAGACGAGTTCATGTACGCGTGCGCCGACGCCATGCGCGAAGAGTACAAGGCGATCATCGACGCCGGGCTCATCCTTCAGATCGACGACCCGTCGATCGCCGAGAACTTCGACCAGATCAATCCCGAACCGACGATCGAGGACTATCTGGCATTCACGCAAAAACGCGTCGACGCCCTCAACTACGCGCTGCGCGATCTGCCGCAGGACCGGATCCGGTTCCACTTGTGCTGGGGCAGCTGGCACGGCCCGCACACCACCGATATCGAAATGGCCGATTTGGTGCACACCATGCTGGGCATCAACGCCGGAGCGTACTTGTTCGAGGCCGGCAACGTGCGCCACGAGCACGAATGGCGGGTGTGGGACGACGTGGAGTTGCCCGACGACAAGATCATCGTGCCCGGCGTCGTCAGCCACGCCACCAACGTCGTCGAACATCCCGACCTGGTCGCCGACCGGATCGAGCGGTTCGCCCGCCGGGTCGGACGCGAACGGGTCATCGCCTCCACCGACTGCGGTCTCGGCGGCCGCGTGCACCCGCAAATCGCCTGGGCCAAGCTGGAGACCCTGGCCGAAGGGGCCAGGCGCGCCACTGCCCGGCTCTGGGGCTGATCCCCGGCCGCTGCGGCGCTCCATCGAGTGGCGGCGAATGGCTGCCGAATCAGCGATTCGGCAGCCATTCGCCGCCACTGGGCGCGGAGGAGCGGATCGGTCAGGCCAGTTTCTTGGTCGAGCGCAGTCCCAGGCTGATGACGAACGCAATGGCGACGAGCGTCACGGCCATTGCGGCAACCCCGGGCCAAGCCAGCCCGGCGAACACTGCACCGGCCACGCTGCCGCCGATCGATGAGCCAATGTAATAGCTGACCATGTAAATGGAGGCGGCTTGCGCCGCGCCGCCCACACCGGCTGACGCACGGGCGGCTACCCATCCGGACGCAAGACCGTGCGTGGCAAAGAAGCCGGCGGTCATGATGGCCGTGCCGATGATGATCACCGGGAGCGACCCGACGAGAGTCAACGCGATTCCGCCGATCGTCACAAGCGCCGCGATCGGCACAACCGCACGCTGCCCCACCTTGTCGGCGATCCGTCCGGCCAGGACGGAGGAAACACTGCCGACCGGATAGACGAGGAACACCAGGCCGGCGGCGCCCACGCTGAGTGCGAACGGCGCCGCTTCAAGTCGGAACCCGAGCGTGTTGTAGACGCCGACGAACGATCCCATCATCACCGCGGCTATGCCATAGAGCGCCAACAGAGCCGGATCGGTGAAGACCTTCACGAACTGCTTCGCCAAATACGAGACGCTCTTCGGGGCCGGGACGAAGCCGCGCGAACGCGGCAGCAATGTCAGACAGGCGATGGCGCATCCGAGTCCCATCACTCCGTTTCCCAGCAACGAGACTTGCCAGGCCGCCAACGCCCCGCCGGCGGGCCACCCCGTCCCGGCCATCTCGACGAGGCCGGCGCCGACGAGCCGTCCCAGCATGCCGCCGAGCGCCGTCCCGGCAATGTAGAGCCCCGTTGCGCCGGCAGCCAGGCCGGCGTGGACTTCTTCTTTCAAGTAGACCGCCGCAACTGCCGGCAACCCGGCAAGGACGAGCCCCTCGATGCCGCGCCCGAGCAACAGCACGTTCCACGACGGGGCAAACGCGATCACGAGCCCGCACGCCGCCGCAGCGAACAATGAAATGTGGATCAGCCGGGTGCGGCCCAGGATCTCCGACAGCGGACCGGCGATCAACAGTCCGATGCCGAGCCCGATGGTCGACACGGATACGGAATAGGTCGATTGAACCGTGCTGATGGAAAACGCCGAGGACAACTCCGGCAAGATCGCCTGCGTGCTGTAAAGCAGCGCAAATGTGGCGATTCCCGCCAAGAAGAGGGCGATGCGGATGTCCCGCAAGGACTTGTCGCCGCGGGTGTAGCCCTGCCACCGGCCGGTTTTCGAATAGCCGGTTCCCGTCCCCCCGGTTTCGGTCCGGCCGGGCGACGACGCTGAAGTCATGGTTCCATCGTGCTTGCCTGCCGACTATTTGTGAAATGCATATCATGATGATTTTCCATGCAAGATACGCATATAGACTAAGAACGTGAATTCCGACCAACTCGCGGCATTCGTCCACGTCGCCGAGACCGAGAACGTCACGGAGGCGGCGGCGGTGCTGAAACTCTCGCAACCGACAGTGTCGCGAATGATCAACCGCTTGGAATCGGAACTCGCCACGGCGTTATTCGACAGGGTCGGTCGCCGTCTGCACGTGAACCGGAAGGGAAGGGATTTCCTTCCGCATGCCCGAGCCGCGCTTGCTGCCTTGAGCGGCGGCGTCGAATCGGTGCGCACCCTGGACGACCCCGATCGCGGCCGGTTGCGCATTGGATTTCTACATTCACTCGGCGTCTGGCTCGTGCCGGGTCTGCTGCGCGATTTCCGCGCGGAAGCCCCGGCCGTGACTTTCGAACTGTTCCAAGGTGCGGCCAGGACCACATTGGACAAGTTGCTCCATGGCGAGCTCGACGTCGCGTTCACCGGGCCAAAACCCGAAGACGCAGCATTGGGCTGGCAACAGCTCTACCGGCAGCAGCTCGTCGTAGCGGTTCCGCCGAACCATCCGCTTGTCGGACTGAGGCGATGCGTCACGCTCGCCGACGTCGTGGGCCACCCGTACCTGGCGATGACGCCGGGGCACGGCATGCGCCGTTTGACCGATGCGCTGTTCACTCGCGACGGCCTCGAACCGGACATCGCGTTCGAAGGCTCCGATATCGAGACGTTGCGCGGCTTGGCCGCCGCCGGGCTCGGCGTCGCAATAGTTCCGCGCGCGCACCGACTCCAGCCATCGACCGCCGTCGAGCTGCCTCTCGGCGGCCCCGGAGCGTATCGGGACGTCGGGATCGCCTGGACCGAGACCGGCAGGGCAACCCCGGTAGCCGCCCGGTTCCGTCGCTTTGCCGTGGAACACCAGATACGGTGATAGAGATCGCGCGCGCACGTCGTCCGTGTGCGCGCTCTGCGTCTACTCGCGAGGAGAATCGTTCATGCCGGCGGACAATCCGTTTTTCGAAACCAGCGCGCTGCCCTATCAGCTGCCGCCGTTCGACGTCATCGACGACTCGCATTATCTGCCCGCCTTCGAACGCGGATTCGCCGAACAGCTCGCCGAAATCGACGAGATCACGGGCAGCGACGAGCCCGCCACGTTCGCCAATACGGTTGCGGCGTTCGAAAAGTCCGGACTGCTGCTCACCCGAGTCGCCAACACGTTCTTCGCGCTGCACTCCTCCGATGCCACCCCGGAGATGGAGGCGATCGATGAAGAGGTCACGCCGCGCTTTGCCGCGCACCGCGACGCCATTCGGATGAACCGCGCCCTCTACCGGCGCCTCACGGCCATCGACGCGGACGCCGAGAACCTGGACGCCGAATCGCGCCGGCTACTGGACAAAATGCGCAAAGACTTCGTTCGCTCCGGCGCCGAACTCGACGACGCCCAGCAAGATGAATTGCGCGCCATGAACACCGAACTGGCGTCGCTGACCAGCGAGTTCGGCCGGAAGCTGCTTGCCGACACCAATGACTCCGCGCTCGTCGTCGACGACCCGGCCGAACTCGACGGCCTCTCCGCCGACGCCGTGAGCGCCGCAGCTCACGCGGCCGACGAACTCGGACGATCCGGCTCCTACGCCCTGCCGCTGGTACTGCCGACCGTGCAGCCGGACCTGGCGGTGCTCACGAACCCGGAAACCCGCCGAGCACTGTTCGACGCCTCGATAGTTCGCGGCGCCCGCGCCAATGAGAACGACACCCGCAAGCTGGTCAGCCGCATCACGTCGCTGCGATCACGCCGGGCCAAGCTGCTCGGGTACCAAACGCACGCCGATCTGCAGATCGAAGACCAAACCGCCGGAACCCCCGAAGCGGCCGGCGCCATGTTGTCCGAGCTGGCACCACCGGCAGTGGCCAACGGACGCCGCGAACTCGCCCAGCTCGCCGAACAATCCGACAGCGACACGGCTGTCGACCCGTGGGACGTCCACTTCTTGTCCGAAGAGTTCCGCAGGGAGCGGCTCAGCATCGACACCGCCGCGTTCCGGCCGTATTTCGAGCTCGACCGAGTGCTGTTCGACGGCGTGTTCTACGCGGCGAACCGGCTGTACGGCATCACGTTCGACGAGCGGACGGACCTGCCGACCTACCATGACGGCGTCCGGACTTTCGAAGTCCACGACGCCGACGGCAGTGAGCTCGGCCTGTTCCTGGGCGACTATTTCACTCGGCCGACCAAGCGCGGCGGAGCCTGGATGACCAGCTTCGTGGACCAGTCGACGTTGCTGGGGCAAAAACCCGTGGTGGTCAACAATCTCAATATCCCCGAGCCGGCGGACGGCGAAACGACGCTTCTCACGCTCGACCAGGTGCGCACCATGTTCCACGAGTTCGGTCATGCGCTGCACGGGCTGTTCTCGAACGTGACGTTCCCGAGCCTCTCGGGAACGAACGTGCCGCGCGACTTCGTCGAGTACCCGTCGCAGGTCAACGAAATGTGGATGGTCTGGCCCGAGGTGATCACGAATTACGCTCGCCACTACGAGACCGACGAGCCCATGCCGGTCGAATGGATCGACAAGATCGTCGAGGCACGACGGTTCGGTCAGGGGTACGCCACCACCGAATATCTGGCCGCCGCCATGCTCGACCTGGTCTGGCACTCCTTGGAGGACGGCGAGTCGATCGACGATCCGATCACATTTGAAGCGCAAGCGCTGGACGCGGCCGGCCTGCACGTTCCGGCGATCCCGCCGCGCTATCGCAGCTGCTATTTCAACCACATCTTTGCCGGCGGGTATTCGGCCGGCTACTACTCCTACATCTGGAGCGAGGTGCTCGACGCCGACACCGTCGAATGGTTCAAGGAAAACGGCGGTCTCGGCCGCGTCGGCGGCGACTACTTCCGCGAAACGCTGCTCAGCCGCGGCGGCAGCGTCGATCCGATGGACGCCTTCCGGAACTTCCGCGGCCGCGACCCGCAAATCGCGCCGTTGTTGCGCAGGCGCGGCCTGAACCGGGACTGATCCGGCGTCCGCTCCGCGCCGGCCGGACGACGTCCGCGTCGCGCCGACCGGGCGCGGGCCGGTAAGGTGAAAAGACAAACAGTGACACGGGGTGCCGCCGCGCGGCTGAGAGCAGACCCGTCGAACCTGATCTAGTTCGAACTAGCGAAGGGATGTCGCGATGGACGTCGCATACACCTCCGAAGTATTGGCACGGGTGCGGGCTACCAATCCGCTCGTCCAGTGCCTGACCAATTCCGTCGTCACCGGATTCACGGCCAATGTGCTGCTGGCTTTGGGCGCCTCGCCGGCCATGACCGACGTGCCGCGCGAGTCCGGTCCGTTCGCCGAGATCGCCTCGGCCGTGCTGATCAATACCGGCACGCCGCACGCCGAACAGCGCAATGCCATGGCCGAGGCGGCAAAGGCCGCGCACCGGGCCGGAACGCCGTGGGTGCTCGATCCGGTAGCGGTCGGCAGCCTCCCGGTGCGCACGGCCCTTGCCCGCGGGCTGCTCGACTTCCGTCCGACGGCCGTGCGCGGCAACCCCTCCGAGATCATCGCGCTTGCGGAATTGGGCGGCGGCGGTCGCGGCACCGACGCCATCGATACGCCGGACGACGCGCTGCCGGCCGGGGCAGCGCTTGCCGCGTCGTGCGGCGCCGTCACTGCCGTGTCCGGTCGCGTCGATCTGGTCACGGACGGCACTCGAGTGATCCGGTCGGCGTCCGGCACGTCGCTGTTGACGAAGATCACCGGCGGCGGGTGCGCCCTCGGCGCCGTCACGGCGGCATTCCTGGCCGTGGCCGGGGCCGACCGTAGCGGCGGCGAACCGGCCGACGGCCCGGGTGCCGTCTTGAACGCTACGGCCGCCGCAACCGTGGTCTATACCGCCGCTGCCGAAATGGCCGCCGAATCCGCCGGAGGGCCGGGCACGTTCGCCGGGCTTTTCCTCGACGCGCTCGCCGCAGTGGACACCGCCGACATCGAGCGTCGGGCGGCGCTGTCATGACGGCGGCGGGCAGCGGAATCTACCTGGTCACCGACGCCGGGCAGTGCGGACGGCGCGGCGTCGTTGCCACGGTCGGGGCGGCGATCGACGGCGGCGTACGCACGATCCAAGTCCGCAATAAAAGTGCCGGCGGCCGCGAACTCTTCGACGAGGTGACCGCCGTTGCCGACGCAGCCGGCGACCGGGCGTTCGTGCTCGTCGACGACCGCGTCGACGTCTACCTTGCCGCGCGGGCGGCCGGAGCAGCCGTCCACGGAGTCCACGTCGGCCAGGACGATCTCCCGGTGGAACTGGTTCGCGAGATTGTCGGCCCGCAGGCCGTCGTCGGTCTGACCGCGAATTCGGATGCGCACGCGGCCGCAGCCCTCCGGATGCCGCCCGGCACCGTGGATTATCTGGGAGTGGGCGCGATCCGCGCCACATCGACCAAACCGGACCATCCCACCCCGCTCGGCGTCGCCGGATTCGCCCGGTTCGCGGCCACGGCGTCGCTTCCGTGCGTGGCGATCGGCGGAATCGGCCGTGCCGACGTTCCCGCGCTGAAACAAGCCGGCGCCGCAGGCGTGGCGGTCGTGTCCGCCATCTGCGCGTCGACCGACCCGGAACGAGCCGCCCGCGATCTCGTGACTGGGTGGGCTTCATGACCCTGCCCCGAGTCCTCAGCATCGCCGGCACGGATCCGACCGGCGGCGCCGGCATCCAGGCGGATCTGAAATCGATTGCGGCAGTGGGCGGGTTCGGCATGGCTGCCGTGACGGCCCTTGTTGCGCAAAACACGCGCGGAGTGCGTTCGGTGCACACTCCCCCTCCGTCGTTCCTGCGGCAGCAGCTGGACGCCGTGAGCGCAGACGTCCGGATCGACGCCGTCAAGATCGGCATGTTGGGCGGCGCCGATGTGGTGCGCACGGTTACCGACTGGCTTAGCGAGGCCAAGCCGCCCATCGTCGTCCTCGACCCCGTCATGGTGGCCACGAGCGGCGACCGGCTGCTCGCCAAGTCGTCGGAGGACGCCGTCCGGAGCCTTGCGACGGTTGTCGACCTGGTGACGCCCAATCTTGCTGAACTAGCGGTGCTGACCGGGTCGGCGGAAGCAACGCAATGGCACGACGCGCTCGCACAAGGCCGCCAATTGGCCGATTCCTGCGGCGTCCGGGTACTGGTGAAGGGCGGACATCTCGGCGGTCCGGCCTGCCCCGATGCCTTGATTTCCGGATCCGGCTCGCCGTTCGTCGTCGACGGGCCTCGGATCACGGCGACGACGACGCACGGCACCGGTTGCTCGATGTCGTCGGCGCTGGCCACGCTGCGGGCATCGCGGGGCAGCTGGGAAGACGCCCTGACCGAGACCAAGGCCTGGCTGACCGACAGCATTCGGCACGGCCCCGAGTTGCACGTGGGGTCCGGCAACGGCCCGGTCCATCACTTCCATGCGCTGTATGAACGAGCGGGGCTGGGCGAACGGGCGGAGCCGGGCGGCCTGGCGGAGCCGGAGCCCGCCGCAGTTGCCGCGGCGCCGCCGGCCGGCCCCGAGACCGCCGCGCTCTGGCGGGACACCGAGCCGGTCCGGCGGCAGATCGACGCCCTGGATTTCGTTCGCGGACTCGGCGACGGAACGCTTGCCGAAGAGCACTTCACCTATTATCTGGCGCAAGACGCGATGTACCTGCGCGATTACAGCCGCGCCTTGGCCCGGGCCAGCCAGCTCGCCCCGACTGCCGGCGAGCAAGCATTTTGGGCCCGGGCGGCATGCGGAGCGATCACCGAAGAGGGCGAACTGCATCGAACGTGGCTCGCCGGTCACCCCGCGGATCCGGGCCGCGGCCGCGCGCTCGACGCGTACGCCGGGCTGCTGCGCGAGTCCGGCGGGACCTATCCGCAACTTGTCGCCGCCGTGCTGCCGTGTTTTTGGATTTACCAGGACGTCGGCGCGCGCCTGCACGCACGGCGCACCGACGGCCATCCATACGCGGCATGGCTCGACACGTACGCCGATCCGGAGTTTGCCGCGTCCGTGACGACGGCAATCGGATACGCGGAGACCGCGCTGGCCGGAGCCCCGGGCGAGGAACGGGCAGCGGCCGCCGACGCTTTCGCCGCAGCCGCCTCATTGGAACGGGATTTCTTCGCTGCGCCCATGGAGCGATGAACGGGTGATCACAATCCGTCATCGAATACGTACACGCCCGGCGTCGCCTGCCGGGGTTGTGGGCAAGCGGCCCCGTAGACTTGGTGGGTGATTTTCAAAGGCATCGGCGACTCGCGACCCTACCCCGACCATGGGCTGGCATCGCCGAAACAGTGGGCCGATGTTCCGCCGCGGCAGATCCGTTTGGATGAGCTCGTCACGACGAAATCGACATTGAGTCTCGACACTTTGCTGGCCGAGGACTCAACGTTTTTCGGCGATCTGTTCGCCCACGTCGTGCAATGGCGCGGCGATTTGTACCTCGAAGACGGCCTGCACCGGGCCGTCCGCGCCGCACTGCACCAGCGTGCGATTCTGCACGCCCGCGTTCTCGTGTTGGACGATTAGGGGCGCCCCCGTGTCCCTTCCGGATGGCCGCTCCGGCGGCCGGCGACGGTACCGGGTCAGGCACATCGTTGTGCTCTCCCTCATCGCGCTGCTTCTGCTTGCGGCCGCCGGGTACAGCGTCGGTACTCTGACGCTCGGCTGGTCGTCCCCGCTGGATGCTTGGGCCGCAAAACGGCACGCCTGCGACACGACGGCCGTCAAAGCGGCGCCGCAGCCGGTGGACATTCGCGTGTTCAACGCGTCAAAACGAGCCGGACTAGCGGGCCGGACGGCGCGCAAGCTCAAGAAGCGCGGGTTCGCCATCGTGCAGGTCGCCAACGACTCCGATGGCCCGCGACACGGCAAACAAGTACGGATCCGGTATTCCGGCAATTCCAAGCCGCAAGCGCTGACGCTCGCCTCGCAATTCCGCAGCGTCGATATGAAGAAGGTCTCCGGCGACGACGACGTCGTCGATGTCGTCTTGGGCGGCAAGTTCACGAAATTGCGCAGGAGCCGGGCCGTCAAGGCGGAATTGAAGACTCCGCGGCCCTTGCCGTGCAATTCGGCGACAAGCAATTCACCAACGGCTACGTCGTCCGCCTCACCGACCGGGACGCCGCGCAGCGACCGGTCGCCGAAACCCGCAGGATCGCCGTCTGGCCACTAAGCGGGCTCGCGCGCCGTGCCGGGGATGCCGCACAATTGGAGGCATGCATGCAAATACCGAACGAGTCAGTGCTGCCCTCGAGGCGGCCCATATCGCCGGCCGCCCCCGCCGGCTCGATAGCGGCGCCACCACCGCTGCGGCAGCGGCCGCGCTTCTCGGCTGCGACGTCGGCGCCATCGCCAACAGCCTCGTCTTCACGGCCGACGACGGGATAATTCTCGTCATGACATCCGGCGCGCATCGCGTCGATACCGAGTATTTTGCCGGCGCAATCGGCGCGGGACGGGTCGGACGCGCAAGCGCCGACCAGGTTCGAAGCGCGACGGGACAGCCGATCGGCGGCGTCGCGCCGACCGGTCATCCGGCACCCGTGACGACGTACGTCGATCCGGCTCTGGCGGAGTACCCCACGATCTGGGCCGCCGCGGGCACCCCGGACACCGTCTTCCCGCTGGCTTATGACGAGTTGGTGCGCCTGACGAACGGAACCGAGCAGCCCGTCGTCCCGAGCGCCGCCGGGAAGTCCGCGGATGCCGGGTCGGCTCCGGATGAGTCTGGGCAGGGCGGCCAGCGATGAGCCGTCCGATCAACGCTCAATACGCACTGCGCGGAAGCGGCAACTACGACGTCATCCTTGCTCTTTTCGTGGCCATCCTGCTCATTTCCAATATTGGGGCCACCAAGCTGATCGCCTTTGGACCCATCATCACCGATGGCGGCGCCTATCTCTTTCCGTTGGCCTATGTGATCGGCGATATTCTCAGCGAGGTCTACGGATTCAAGGCAGCCCGCCGCGCCGTCATGATCGGCTTCGGCGTTCTGGTCTTGGCGGTCGTGGTGTTCTGGCTGGTTCAAATCTCGCCGCCGGCCGCCGATTATCATCACCAAAAGGCGTACGAAGCCGTTGTCGGCTTTGTGCCGCGGCTGGCTCTTGCCGGCATCTGCGGGTATTTCGTCGGGCAACTTCTCAACTCGTACGTCTTGGTCCGGCTCAAAGAGCGCACCTTGGAAAAGAAGCTCTGGGTGCGCCTGCTCGGCTCCACGGGGGTCGGGGAGCTCGCCGACACGCTGGTGTTCTGCACTATCGCGTTCTACGGCGTCCTGACCGGCTGGAACTTCCTCAACTACGTAGTTGTCGGTTACGTCTACAAATGCGCCGTGGAGATCATCGTCATGCCGATCACTTATCAAGTGTGCAAATTCGTCAAACGCCGCGAACCGACGTACGCGGCGCGCGGCTCCGAGACCGACACCATCGCGGCCTAGGGTCGAGGCTGCCCGCCCGTTTCCTCTCCTCCCCTGTTCCGCGTGGGTGTCGGTGTTCCGCGTGGGTGTCGGTGTTCCGCGTGGGTGTCCAGCACGTAATACACCTACGCGGAGTACCGGGCCGCACGCGGAACGAACTTACGCGCACGCGGAACAAGCCAAAGTTCGCGCTGAATCCTGGTCGTCGACGAAGTGACGATCCGGCTTGACGGCACATTTGCCCTGCACCGCCGCGCTATCCACAATTCAGCAATCGCTCCTGGCCAGTTGTCGGCGACAGTCGCACCCTGAACCTATGATTACGACAGATAATCCGGCGCTTGCTCAGATCTTTGCCGCGCGCGAAACTTTATCGTTCGGCGAGTTACGATCGGCAGGCTTGAGCAGCGCGCTTATCCGGCTGTCGCTGACGCGCCGGGCACTGGTCCGGATCGGGCGCGACATCTACACGCTTGGGCCGGAATGGGCCGATCTCGACACGTATGTGCGAGCAGGCAGGCGGATCCGTAGCATGGCGCGGCGAAGTGAGGCGACGAAGACCGCGAGCGGAATCGCCGTCGGGCCGTCAGCCGCCGTTCTCTGGGGCGCCGACCTTTTGCACGTGCCGACACTCGTGCATCTGGCCGGCGAAGCGCGGTACGGTCGACGGTCGGCCGACGGCGTCGTGGTGCACGGTTTCGCGCTTCACCCCGACGAAGTGACGTCACTCGGCGGCGTTCTCGTCACCACTCGCGAGCGCACTTTGATTGATTGTGCGGCGATGCTTTCGCGCGAAGAGGCGGTCGTCGTCGTCGATAGCCTGCTTCATGCCGGGGCCAGGAAACACGTGGCCCGAGAACTTTTCCGTCGGCATCGACGAATCGGCGCCGCAAATATCCGGTGGGCGCTCGACTTCGGCAACGGCTTAGCGGAATCCGCCGGAGAAAGCCGGGCCCGGTATGCGTTCAATCTGCTCGGGCTTCCCGCTCCGGAGCTGCAGGTCGTGTTGGAGACGCGGCGCGGCAGCGTCCGGCTCGATTTCCGTTGGAAGAAGTACAGATTGGTCTGCGCTTTCGACGGCAAGGTCAAATACGGCAAATATGCCAATGGCGACCCACAAAACGTCGCATGGAACGAACGTCAACGTGAATTGGCGATCATCGATACCGATCATGAGGTCTTCCGGCTGATATGGCCCGACTTGTCGAACCTGCAACTGATCAATCGTCGTTTTCTTGATGCCAGGGATCGGGCGATTCGCCGCTTCGGCCTTATCGTGTGATTTGCGTCGCGGGTGCCCGGCGCCCGGCCTGTTGCCCAGGCGCGTCCCGTTCCGCGTGGGTGTCGGTGTTCCGCGTGGGTGTACAACACGTAATACGCCTACGCGGAGTACCGAGCCGCACGCAGAACGAACTGACGCGCCGGGCACTCGTCCGGATCGGGCGCGACATCTATCTACACGCTTGGCCAGAGAACTGTTCCGTACACGCGGCAGCGGCGGCCATTTACGCGTAGTACCGACCCAGGAACTCCTGTTTGAACGCAAAGAACGTGCCGGCGTCGATACTGGCCCGGATATCGTCGACCAAACGGATCACGAAGCGTTCGTTGTGGATTGTGGCAAGCGTCGCCGCGAGCCGCTCTTTGGCCTTGAACAAATGGTGCAGGTAGGCCCGGGAGTAGTTGGCGCACGTATAGCAGTCGCAGCCGTCGTACACCGGGCCGAACTCCCGCTTGTGCTTGGCGCCGGTGACGTTGAATCGGCCGTCCGGCGAATAGACAGCCCCGTTACGAGCCACCCGGGACGGTGACACGCAGTCAAATGTGTCAGTACCGTTCTCGATCGCCGTGAACATGTCGTCCGGTTCGGAAATGCCCAGCAGGTGCCGGGGTTTGTCCTCCGGAAGCTCTTCGCTCACCCAACGGACAATAGTGCCGAGATTCTCCTTCTCCAAGGCGCCTCCGATGCCGTAGCCGTCGAAATCCATGGCGCCAAGATCCCGGGCCGCTTGACGCCGCAGGTCCTCGTATTGGGCTCCTTGCAGCACCCCGAAGAGCGCTTGATAGGGCCGGTACGACCGTTCGGCCGTCAACCTGGCGTGCTCGGTCAGGCAACGTTCGGCCCACAGCCGAGTGCGTTCGAGCGACGACTCCTGGTAACTGCGCGTGTTCATCAGGGTCGTGAGTTCGTCGAACGCGAACATGACGTCGGCGCCCAGCCGGTGCTGTACCTGCATCGAGACCTCCGGGGTGAACCGGTGCATCGATCCGTCAAGGTGCGATTTGAACGTCACCCCGTCATCGTCGACATGTGCCAGCCGGGTCTTGCCCTCGGCGATCACCTCGTCACTGCGCACTCCGGTTTTGTCCATGGCAATGACCTTTTTGAACCCGGCTCCGAGCGACATCACCTGGAAACCGCCCGAATCGGTGAACGTCGGCCCGGGCCAATTCATGAACCGGCCGAGCCCGCCGGCTTCATCGATGAGGTCCGAGCCGGGCTGCAGGTACAGGTGATATGCGTTCGCCAGCACCGCCTGCCCGCCGAGCGCCGAAACCGCCTCGGGCACCACCGCCTTCACCGTCGCCTTGGTGCCCACCACGATGAACGCCGGCGTTTCGATCCGGCCGTGCGGGGTGCGGATAGTTCCGGTGCGGCCCAGAAAGCCGTCGCCCATGGTGTTCCGGACGTCGAATCCGAACTCCGCACGCACCGCTTCGGTTTCGCCCCCGCGCAAAATACTCACCGCACCATCCAAGCAAGAACCCGCCGTGGGCGCGAATTCGGGGCGACCCGGGGACTCGGCACTTAGCCGTCGAGCCGCCAGCCCTTCGGATTCGGCCGGAACCCGGCGGCCTCCAGACTGCCGGCGAGTACCTCGGCGGAACCGCCGTCCACTTGTTCGATCGAAAGCCGTCGCACCCGGCCGCTCGTCACGACGTCGGCCAGTGACCGGCACGCGGCGTCCAACAGTCGCGGATCATCCGTGAACGTGAGCAAGGTGCGTCCACCGCGCTCGAGGTACACCGCGAGCTCGCCGCCGATCAGGACGACGAGAGCACCGGCTTTGCGTCCGGGCCGGTGCGCGGCATCGGGCCACGGCAACGCCGCGCCGTACGGATTGGCGGGGTCCGTGGCAGCCACCGTCACCGCACCGGCGTCGGCGCTTCCGGTGCCGGACCGACCATCCGACTCCGCGACGATCCGTCGCAACCGGTCGATCGTCGAGGCATCGGCGAATTGGGCTGCGCCGAGCCCTTGCACGAAATAGCCGCGGCGGGCCTTCCCTGCGTGCTCGAATTCGCTGAGGACCTTGTACGCCAGGGCGAATGCTCCGGGCACGTGTTCGGCAGTGACGGCGCCGCGGGTCACGATGCCGTGCCGGTCGAGCAGTTGCTCACAGACGGCGTGCGCGCGCACCGTCGGGTCGGACTCGGGCTCCGGCAGCAGCGACCACCGGCCCGCCGCCGTCGGAGGTCCCGCCCGCACGGACATTCCCGTGCGGCCCCTGTACATCCTGGCCCGCGGCGGCCGCGAGCGCTGCCGGTGCGTCGTCCGGCCTCCGCCGAGCAGCGCGCGCACCGGCGCGAACGTGTCATTGCCGATGAGCCCGGCCCAAAACAGATCCCAGAGCTCCGACTCGACGCCGCCGTCGGAGAGGTCGCCTGCAGCCTCCGCGATTTGCCGGAAGAAGTAGCCGCCTCCCCCGCCCAGCAAGTCGAGGATGCGCCGGCCGGCATCGGACACGTCGTCCGCGCTCCGGACCGGCAAGGACAACGGCGCCACATCGAGCGGATGCATGGCGATCCACCCGTCGCTTCCGCTCAACCGCCCGGCACCGCTGACTATCACATCGCCGGCGGACATGACCTCATCAAGCATGGCCGGCGAATACCCCGCAATGCGCGAGGGCAGGATCAATGATTCCCAGGCGGACGCCGGCAGCGGCAGACCGGCCAGTCTGTCGGCAACCGCCACGAGCTCGTCGGCGCCGCGCGGGTTTTCGCGCACGCGCGTCGTGGCGTGGCCGATACCGTGCCAGTCGATAGTGAACCTGCCAAATGCACCCTGCGGGGCCGGCTCGACCTCGCTGCGCAAAGCGGCCAGCGACCTGCGACGCAGCGTGGCCAGGACGCCGCTGTCGCACCATTCGACTCCGACCTCGCCGGGGCGGAATTCGCCGTGCACGACACGGCCGGACGACTCGAGGCGAGTCAGGGTCGCGGTCACGAATTCAATGCCGGCACCAAGGGTTTCCGCGGCCTCGTCGGCCGTGAACGGACCGTGCGTGCGCGCGTATCGGCCGATGATGTCCCCCGATGCGTCCTCAACTGGTTCCGTGAACGCGTCGGGGATACCGGCGGGCGGCCGGACGCCGAGCGCATCGCGCAGCCGGGCGGCGTCCTCGACCGCCGCACACCGCTCCTTCCCGCCGATTTGAACGATGATGGCCCGGCCGGCCGTGACGAGTTCGGTCAGCCACCGGGCCGTGCGAGCTTCGTCGGCGTCGTCGGCGCGCGCGGCGACCTCGCCCCGGGTGAGCGGGCCGAGGGTCCTGAGCAGATCGGCGACCCCTTCGACGTCCGCGATCCTACGACCCGGCGCCAGGTGTTGCAGTTCGTCCTCGGTCTGGCTGACGACGTCGGAGTCCAACAGTTCGCGCAGTTCGGCCCGCCCGAGAAGGTCCGCCAACAACGACGAATCGAGCGACAGCGCCTGTGCCCGGCGTTCGGCCAGCGGGTTGTCGCTTTCATACAGGAACGATGCCACGTACCCGAACAGCATGGCGCCGGCGAACGGCGACGCTCGCGGCGTCTCGACCTCGGCCAGTCGCAGTTCTCGCGCGGCGATGCGCCGGGACACGGCCAGCAGATTCGGCACGTCGTACACGTCGTTCATGCACTCGCGGACGGCTTCGAGCACTATGGGGAAGTCCGGGTACCGGGTGGCAACTGCCAGCAATTCGGCCGAGCGTTGGCGTTGCTGCCACAACGGCGAACGGCGTCCGGGATTGCGGCGGGGCAGAAGCAACGCGCGGGCCGCGCTTTCCCTGAATCTGGCGGCGAACAAAGCCGAATTGCCGACCTGCTCGGTGACGATGCGGTCGAGTTCGACCGGGTCGAAAACGAACAGACTTGCCCCGGGCGGGTCGTCGTCGGTATCGGGAACGCGCAGCACTATGCCGTCGTCCCCGGCCACGGCACTGCCGGCCGTGCCGTGTTTCTCGGCCAACCTGGCACCGACCGCGAGTGCCCACGGAGCGTGCACGGCCATGCCGTACGGCGAATGCAGGACGACGCGCCAGTCTCCGAGCTCATCGCGGAAGCGTTCGACGAGCAGTTCCCGGTCGGTGGGGACGAGCCCGGTCGCCGCGCGTTGTTCGCGCAGGTAGGCCACCACGTTCCCGGCTGCGCGTTCGTCCAGCCCCTGCGCCAGGCACCGCGACCGAACCGTGGCGTCGTCGCTGGCGTCGAGTTGCCGCATGAACTCGCCGAGGGCCTCACCGAGTTCGTACGGCCGTCCGAGATTGTCGCCCTTCCAAAACGGCAGCCGCCCGGGCCGGCCGAAAGCAGGGCTGACGACCACCTTGTCGTGCGTGATCTCTTCAATGCGCCAGCTCGTCGCTCCGAGCGCGAAAACGTCGCCGACGCGGGATTCGTACACCATCTCTTCGTCGAGCTCGCCGACCCGCGCGGATTTTTCGCCGGCCATGAAGACGCCATAAAGTCCACGATCGGGGATGGTGCCGCCGGACATGACAGCCAGTCGGGACGCGCCCGGCCTGCCGGTGATCGTGCCGGCATCCCGGTCCCAGAGCAACCGCGGGCGCAACTGGGCGAATTCGTCACTGGGATATTTGCCGGCCAACAGGTCAAGCGTCGAGTCGTAGGCGGATCGCGGCAAGTCGGCGTATGGGGCGCTGCGACGCACGACCCGATACCAGTCGTCGACGCCCAGCGTGTCCATTGATGCGGCGGCAATGGTGTGCTGGGCAAGGACGTCGAGCGCGTTGGCCGGCACCGTGAGTGCTTCGATTCGGCCTTCGGCCATGCGTTCGGCCGTCACTGCCGCGTGAATCAGGTCGGTGCGGTGGTTCGGGTAGATGACGCCGCGGGAGACGTCGCCGACACCGTGCCCGGAGCGGCCGACGCGTTGCAGCCCGCTGGCGACGCTCGGCGGCGACTCGACTTGGACGACGAGGTCGACCTCGCCCATGTCGATGCCCAGTTCAAGGCTGCTCGTGGCGACGACGCAACGGAGCCGTCCCGATTTCAGGTCGTCTTCGATCCCGGCACGCTGTTCCTTGCTGACCGAACCGTGGTGCGCGCGGGCCAGCACGGTGTCGGCGCCGTACGACGTACCGCTTTCGGCCATCAGTTGGGCCGGCGGGCCGGTCTCCGGGCGAGTGAATCCGGACGTGCGGGCGGCATAAATCTCGTTCAGGCGGGCAGTGAGGCGTTCGGCGAGGCGGCGCGAGTTGGCGAACACGATGGTCGAGCGTTGCTGGACGACCGCGTCCACGATGCTTTCCTCAATATGCGGCCAGATCGACCTCTTCCGGTCGTCGCCGGGCACATCGGGCAGATCGTTCATATCGTCGACGGGCACCGTGACCGTCAGGGCGAACTTCTTCCGGCTCGGCGGCGCCACGATGGTCACGGGCGCTGCCCCGCCTAAGAACCGTGCCACTTCGGCGTGCGGCCGGACCGTTGCCGACAGACCGATGCGCTGTGCCGGGCGGGCCAACAGCTCGTCGAGACGCTCGAGACTCAACGCCAAATGGGCGCCGCGTTTGTCACCGGCTACGGCGTGTACCTCGTCGACGATGACGGTCTCGACGCCGCGGAGGGTCTCACGAGCGGACGACGTGAGCATGAGATAGAGCGATTCGGGCGTCGTGATCAAGATGTCGGGCGGACGCGTAATGAGCCGGCGCCGTACGGCCGGCGGGGTGTCGCCGGAACGGATGCCGATGCTGATGGCCGGCAGGTCCGGATCGCCGGCGCGAATACCGCTCAGCGGGGCTTGCAGATTGCGTTCGACGTCGACGGCCAGGGCCTTGAGCGGCGAAATGTAGAGCACCCGGGTGCGCGGAGCGTCGTCCGGGCGCCGGGATCCCGGCGCTGAGCCGTGCGAATGCCCGGGGCCGGAGCCGTGCAGGAGCCGGTCGATCGCCCACAAGAAGGCGGCAAGCGTCTTACCCGATCCGGTTGGCGCGACGACGAGCGTGTTCGCGCCGTCCGCAATCGTTTCCCACGCGCGCCGCTGGACCTCGGTCGGTTCGCCGAAAGCACGCGTGAACCAGTCATTGACCGGAGCGGAGAACCGCGCGGGCATGCCGTTAGTCACATGACCATGCTGGCACACCGAACCGATCCCGTCGCCGTTACTGCGTTCCGCGTACGGCTCCGTTCCTTCCGCGCGGGTGTCGGTGTTCCGACGTCGGCGGGGCGACGCCGGTTAGGACAACTCCATCAGCGTCAGCGCAGTCTCGTCGGCGATTTCGTTGTCGGTGCGCTGCACGCGGCCGAGCCCGGTGCCCGCCAGCAAACCGGCGAACTCGCGGCCGGCTCGGGCGATCCGCGCCGACAGCCCCGTCTCCTCCGAGGCGCCCCAGTCCTCGGAGGACGCGTAGACACCTGTCGGAACGGCGAACGCTTGCATGTATGCGAACAGCGGGCGCATTGCCGATTCGATGGCCAGCGAGTGCCGCGGCGTGCCGCCGGTCGCCGCCAGCAGGACCGGTTTACCAATGAGCGCCGAGTTGTCCATGACGTCCATGAACATCTTGAACAGGCCGTTGTACGAGGCCTTGAAGATCGGCGAGGCAACTATCAGCCCGTCCGCCTCGGCCACGGCGTCCAGGACGGACTGCAGCTCGGGGTCGGCGTATCCGACGACGAGATTGTTGGTGATGGATTGAGCCAGCTCGCGCAGTTCGATGGTCGTGACCTGCACGTCCTGCCCGTCGGCGCGCAGCCGGCCGGTCGCGTCGTCCGCAAGCTTGTCGATCAGCAGCCTTGTGGACGACGGCTCCGACAAGCCCGCCGAGAGTGCAACGATCTTCGTCATGCGTGGTGCCTTTCTTCAATTGACTCCTGCGCCCGGCGCAATTTTCCGGTCAGCTCGCGCAGCGTGGCAAGTTCGCCGGCGTCGAGCGCATTGCTCATGTAGTGGTGAATGCTGGCCAGGTGACGTCTGCCGATCTCGCGCTGTTTCTCGGCGCCGGACGGCGTGAGCGCCACGAGCGTGCCGCGGCGGTCGCCGGCGCTCGGCGTCCGTTCGACATAGCCGGCACGCTCGAGTCGTTCGACCATCCGGCTCAGCGACGGCTGGCTGAGCAGGACGAATTCGTTCAGCTCGCCAAGGCGCATGGCGCTCTTCTCGCGGCCGGCAAGCGTGAACAGCACGTCGTATTCGCGCACCGTCAGCTCGCCCCACACGTCGTCCGCGGCAAAGCGGCGCATCAACGTCACCTGCGCCCGAAAGAGCGATTCCCAGGCGTCGCCGCTGAGCCGCGGACCGGACCGGGCGGTCATGACCGGGCTCCTACCGCGTCCGTGTGCTCGGCGGTTGCCACGGCGCCGGTCGAGTGGTCGGACGACGCTTCGGCTGTTGCCTCGGCAGCGGCCTTGCGGGCAGCGAACGTCGGGCCGTCGGGCACGTCGCCGGGCTTCAGAGCGGCGAATTCCTTGCGCAATACCGGCACGACCTCCTCGCCGAGCAGATCGAGCTGCTCCAGCACGGTCTTCAGCGGCAGCCCGGCATGATCCATGAGGAACAGCTGGCGTTGATAGTCACCGTAGAATTCGCGGAACGACAACGTCTTTTCAATGACTTGCTGCGGACTGCCAACCGTCAACGGCGTTTGCGCCGTGAAATCCTCCATCGACGGGCCGTGGCCGTAGACCGGCGCATTATCGAAGTACGGACGGAATTCGCGGACGGCGTCCTGCGAGTTCTTCCGCATGAACGCCTGGCCGCCGACGCCGACTATTGCTTGTTCGGGCGTGCCGTGGCCGTAGTGGGCGAACCGTTCCCGGTATAGGTTGATCAGCCGGATGTAGTGCTCCTTGGGCCAAAAGATGTTGTTGGCGAAAAAACCGTCGCCGTAGAACGCGGCTTGTTCGGCGATCTCGGGGCTGCGGATCGACCCGTGCCACACGAACGGCGGCACACCGTCCAGCGGTCTGGGAGTCGAGGTGAAGCCTTGGAGCGGCGTGCGGAATTTGCCGGACCAGTCGACCTTTTCGTTGCGCCAGAGCTTGTGCAGCAGCGCGTAGTTCTCGATGGTCAGCGGAATGCCTTGGCGAATGTCCTTGCCGAACCACGGGTACACCGGGCCGGTGTTGCCGCGGCCCATCATCAGGTCGACGCGGCCATCGGACAGGTGTTGGAGCATTGCGTAGTCTTCGGCGATGCGCACGGGATCGGTGGTGGTGATCAACGTCGTCGACGTCGACAGGATGATCCGCGACGTGCGCGCGGCAATATGGGCCAGCATGGTGGTCGGCGCGGACGGGATGAACGGCGGGTTGTGGTGCTCGCCGGTGGCAAACACGTCGAGGCCGACCTCTTCGGCGTGCTGGGCGATCGTCATGATCGCCTTGATGCGCTCGTGTTCACTCGGGGTGTGGCCGGTCGTCGGATCGGTCGTCACGTCACCAACCGAAAAAATGCCGATCTGCATGGGGCGCCTCCAGAAGTTAATGCGTTTGCATGGATTTATGAAGGGAGAACTGCCGGGCCGCGTGAGTTATTCCCGGCGCCGGCCGCGTCCGCGTTCTCGGTCGCTCGCCCAGTTCACGGCTCGCTCGTCTTGTTCACGACCCTGCGCAGCCACTCGGCCACTCCCGCCACGTGCACGGTGAGCAGCGAACGGACCAGCTCGGCGTCCCGCGCAGCCACGGCATCCAGGATCGCGGCGTGCTCGCCCAAGGTCCGTGCCACGGCGTGCTGTTGTGTCAGACCCCGCCATATGCGCGCCCGGACCGTCTGTCCGGCCAAGAGTTCGAGCTGACCGGCCAGATACGAATTGCCGGAAGCCTCCGAGAGCACACGATGGAACCGGACGTCGTGGCTGACCAGTTCTTCGACGCCGGTGGACTCGTCCACGCCGTCCATGGTGGCCCGCAGCCGTTCGACCTCGTCGTCGCTGATCCGGACGGCGGCCATGGCGCCGGCGGCCGGCTCCAGGATGCGGCGGACTTCGAACAGTTCAAGGATCGAGCGATCCTGATAGAGATCGACCACGAAGCCGACCGCATCGGCCAGCAGGCCCGGCTCGAGACTCGTGACATAGGTGCCGTCGCCGCGACGGACGTCGAGCACCCGCACGAGATCAAGAGCCTTGACGGCTTCGCGCAGCGAATTCCGAGACAATCCCAGCCGCTCGCTCAGCTCCTTTTCCGGAGGCAGCCGGTCGCCCGGACGCAACTCGCCGGACAAAATCATGCCCTTGATCTTCGTGATCGCGTCATCGGTAAGCGCCATGGACGCGATTCTACCGATTGGTCGGATGTTTCGTCGGGTGTCGCGTGATGCATCCGACATCCGGCGGCGTACTATGCGTTTGTCGATAGTAGAGCAATGTAATTCCCCAACTCGGTCAGTAAGGACACTCCGACATGTCTTCGGAAGCCACGCACGCGCCAAAAGAGACGTGGAACGGCGCACAACGCAGCACATTATTCGCCGGCGTAGGAAGCTGGACGCTCGACGCGTTCGACTACTTCATCCTGGTATTCGTCCTGGACGCGGTTGCGCACGGATTCGACGCGAGCATCACCGCCGTCTCGTTGGCCATCACGCTGACCCTTGTGATGCGGCCGGTCGGGGCGCTCATCTTCGGTGCCGTCGCCGAGAAAATTGGCCGCAAACCCGTCTTGATGATCAACATCGTCATATTCGCCGTCATCGAGTTGCTCACCGCACTCGCTCCGAACTTGGAGACGTTCCTGACGCTACGCGTGATCTACGGCGTCGCCATGGGCGGCATCTGGGGTGTCGCTTCGGCGCTGACCATGGAGACGATCCCCCAACATGCGCGCGGACGCGTTTCCGGCATCTTCCAAGCCGGCTATCCGCTCGGCTACCTCATCGCATCAATCGTTTTCGGTCTCTGCTTCGACGCGATCGGATGGCGGGGCATGTTCGCGGTCGGCGTCGTCCCGCTCCTGTTGGCCGTGTTCATCTTCTTCTTCGTCAAGGAGTCCCCTGTCTGGCTGGCAGCACGCGGAACACCGGAGAAGCCAAAGAAGCCGGCCTTCTGGCCGGCCGTCGCCAAGCATTGGAAAGTGCTGATCTTCACTGTCGTCCTCATGGCCGCGTTCAACTACTTCAGCCACGGCACTCAGGACATGTACCCGACATTCCTGCAAGAGCAGCACGGATTCGGTTCGGGCACCGTCAGCGTGATCGCCATTTCGTACAATATCGCCGCCATCATTGGCGGTGTCTTGGCCGGGACCTTGTCGCAGCGGTACGGCCGCAAAAAGATCATCATGATTTTCTCGCTGCTGGCACTGCCGTGCATCCCGTTGTGGGCATTTGCGACCGGGTCGTGGGGGCTCGGCATCGGCGCGTTCCTCGTGCAGTTCATGGTGCAAGGCGCGTGGGGCGTGATTCCGGCGTACCTCAACGAGCTGATGCCCGAAGGCACCCGCGCCATTCTGCCGGGCTTCGTCTACCAGCTCGGCAACGTCATCGCTTCGCCGAACTCGGTGCTGCAGGCGTCGATCGCCAGCCACACCGGCGGCAATTACGGCCTGGCCATGGCCATCGTGGCCGGTTCGGTCGCCATCATCATCGCCGTGATGATCTACTTCGGCAAGGAGACCAAGAACACGACGTTCGTCGATCGGCCGGCTTCGGCGACGCCGTCCGGGGGTTAGCCGACGCCGGAATCCCGCACTCTCCCCGGTCGAGAGTCAGCGGCGCGTGAGGCCGCGCAGCCCGATGACCGAGGTGACTGTCCCCAGGGCCAACGAGGTGCCGATCAGGCAGGCGTGAACCTTGAGGAACGTCGTGGGGCTTCCGTCGTCGTCGAACGACCGGGCGTCCTTGTAGATCCGCGTCCAGAACCGCGGCCAGATGACCCAGTTCCATGCGCCCGCACCGATCAGCACTACCGAACTCTTCTTGCTCATGCCTCCATTGTGCAGCCGAGCGGCTGGACGTTTCCTGAGTGCCCTTTCGGACGCCGGACGCCGGGCGCGTCACGCTCCGTGCATCAGCGCCTTGTCGAACATCAATGCCAGCCCTGCCGACATCAGCCCGAGGAGGCCCAACGCCCAGAAGACCATTTCGATATTGTGCCCAACCCACAGGCCGACGACGAAAACGAGCAACGCGCCGACGCCGTTGGCGAATCCCAACGCGATCCCCGATCCCATCGAGCGGTTTTCCGGGAAGATGTCCTGCCCGAGCAACACGGTCGTCGATCCGGTCAGGAAGAACGCGATGCCCAGGAGGGCTGCCGATATCCACGCCCACGGCCCCATCAAATAGACGCTCGGCACGATCAGCACGGCACCTGCCACGGCCGACACGACGAGAACGAGCCGCGTGCCGAACCGGTCGGTCAGATGACCGCCCCAGAGATTGCCGATCACCCCGACCGTCGTCATGGTCGTAATGATCGACGCGCCGACCACGAGCGATCCGCCGCGCTGGTCCCACAGAATGGGGACGAAGGTGACGAACGAGTAAATGGAGAGCGTGCGAATGCCCTGATAGCCGATCAACAGTGTCATCGGCCGGGCATGTTCACTCATCCGGATGGCGTGGCCGTTCTGCTTCTTTGGCGGAAGCGCCGGCATGAACCGCAATACGAAGGGCGCCGTGACGATCCCGGGCACGGCGATGACCCAGAGATTGGCCAAGCCGGCGCTCGAGACGATCAGGCTGGCCGCGGTCGGCCACAGCCCGCGGCCGATTTCGCCGCCGACGAGAAACACCGAGGTCAACAGGCCCTTCTTACCGGCAAGCATGCTGCGCACGCCGGCGAGCGCTTGCGGATGGAAAAACGCGTTGCCCACGCCGATCAACACCAGCAGGACGATCAGCAGCCAGGTTGACTGGACCACGCCGATCAAGCCGCCGCCGATCGACGTCATCAACAGGCCGATGACCACGAGGCTGCGGCCGCCGAGGCGGTCGGCGAGCCTGCCGGTGAGCGGCTGCAGAACTTGGCCGATTGTCAGGGCCGTGACAAGCACCCCGGCCATTTGCACCGGCTCCCCGAGCGTGGCCAGCACGGCCGGCAGGACGCCGGGCAGGTAGTTCGATGCGCCGTCGTTGAGCAGGTGCGCCCAGCTCAGCCCAAAGAGGCGTCGGCGGAATTTGGGTGCCGGATTCGCCTCTTGCACGCTGCTCATCCGGCTGCTCCCCCTTCACTGCACATCGCGATGCCTCGCCGGTCGGATGCCGGTCGGATGAAAAAGGCCCCGCCGGTCCCTTGAACATCAAGAGAAGGCGGGGCCTCGTGGCGGTAGCGGTGGGATTTGAACCCACGGTGCGCTGTTAACGCACACAACATTTCGAGTGTTGCACCTTCGGCCGCTCGGACACGCTACCGCCGACAAGGCTATATGAAACACCCCCGCACTGCCCAATCGGGGGATTCCGGGCCGACTCCGCCGCCGTCCCGCCGGGCCAGCAGCGAGGCCACCAATCGGGCCATCATTCGGGCTTATCGGCGTGCCGCAAAGAAATCGGTGAGCACCCGCCCACACTCGCCCGCCCGCACGCCGGGGATCACCTCAACCCAGTGATTGGCGCGTTTGTCGCGGACGACGTCCCACACACTTCCGGTCGCGCCGGCCTTCTCGTCCCACGCGCCCAGCACGATGCGCTCGACTCGCGCCGATAACGCTGCACCGGCGCACATGAGACACGGCTCGAGGGTGACGACGAGAGTGCACCCGGTGAGCCGCCATGAGCGGAGGTGCGCTGCGGCCCGGCGAAGCGCGATGATTTCGGCGTGTGCCGTCGGGTCGCCGAGTTCTTCGCGTTGGTTGTGGCCGGTGCCGACGATCTCGCCGGCCTCCGACACCACGACGGCGCCCACCGGGACGTCGCCGGTGCGGCTCGCGGCCGAGGCCTCGGTCAGTGCCGCACCCATCCAGGCCACGTGACGGCGCGCGGGCGGCATTTCCGCACTCACGCTCACCGCAGAGCGTCGAGCAGTTCGCTGAATCCGACGGTTTCGCCGATCTCGGTGAGCACTTGCCCCGGATCTTCGGAATGCTCTTCAACGAGGGCGCAGAGTTTTTCACCATCGATACCGCGCGCTTCCAACACGTCGATATCGCCGCCCCATTCGGCGGGGGTATTGACGCTCAAGACAGCGGTAGCCGACGTCTGATCCTCTTCGTCCTCGTCGTCGGGCTCCGCCGGGTCCTGCTCGACGTCGTCATCGGGTTCCTCGTCGGCGTCGAAATCCCTGGCCGGCACGCCGATATAGTCCGCCAGGACGTCGACGAACGTGCTCCGGGCGGCGGCATGCACGTCGGAGACGAACACCTTGGCATCGTCGTCCGACCTGGCGCGCACCAGCGCGAACCACTCGTCTTCGTGTTCGATCACGGCTACGGTGTCGAGCCCGTCGCACGAGACAGTTCGCATCGTGTCGACGAGATCCTCCATATCGGCCGAGTCCATCGGATCCACGTCTCTGGCCCGCCAGCCGTCGCCGGTATCCGCGAGCACTGCAGTGAAGTACGACATAAGCCCATGATCGCCCAAATACCGCTATTCGGAAACACTCGACGCGCACAGGCAGGTGTTTTTCCGTGGACGGCCGACCGCCGAGGCCCGGTTCACGCCGCGCTACCGGGCCGCAGTCGCCGTCCAACGGCTTCCGTTGCGCCCGATCTCGATCGGGAACTCGAACGCGCGGGAAACCCGCTCGGTGGTGAGCACGTCGTCGACCGGGCCGGTCGCCATGATCCTGCCGTGCCCGATCAGCATGGCGTGCGTGGTGCTGGGCGGGAGCTCTTCCAGATGGTGCGTCACGAGCACGCTGGACAGGTCGGGCCGCGCTTTGTGCACGGCATCGATGCTTGCGATGAGTTGTTCGCGCGCCGCAACGTCCAGGCCGGTGGCCGGCTCGTCGAGCAAGAGCAGTTCCGGATCCGGCATCAGCGCGCGGGCGATCAGCGTCCGGCCCCGCTCGCCCTGGGACAACACCGACCAATCGGCGTCGGCACGGCCGTCCACGTGCAACACGGACAACTGCGCGTGCGCCCGTTCGAGTTCCTCGTCGGTCGGCTCCCAACGCGGTTTCATCAGGACAGTGCCGGTGATGCCGGTCAGGACGACGTCGAGCATCGTCATCCGTCCGCGCACCGGATGGCGCGGGTCAACATGCCCGATATGCCTGCGCAATTCGAATACGTCGACGCGGCCCATCCGATGGTTCAGCATCGTCGCGGTGCCGCGGGTCGGGTGCACATGCGCACCGACGATACTGAGCAGCGTCGACTTGCCGGCGCCGTTGGGGCCGAGCAAAGTCCAATGTTCGCCGGCCCGAACCGTTGCCGACACCCCGTCGAGCAACGTCGACCCATTGCGTTCCAGGTCGACGGCGTCGATATCGATGACTATGCCGTTCCGGTCCGGCCCAAACGGAACCGATGCGGCGGGTGCTGCAGTGGGCGCGGCCTCGGGCGAGGCGGCGATGGTGCGGGCGTCGGGCAACGTGTCTCCTTTTCGGCGCGACCGTCGATTTCGGCGTGACCAGCGGTGTACAGCCGTTGCCGGTGACAAGGTACATTGGCATCCATGCGCTTGCACATCGCCGATCATCCGCTCATTTCCCACAAACTTACTGTGTTGCGCGATCGGACGACCGACTCGCCCACATTCCGGAGACTCGCCGACGAGCTCGTCACATTGCTGGCCTACGAGGCCACCCGCGAGGTCCACGTCGAACCGCGCGAGATCACCACCCCCGTCACCGAGATGACCGGGGTGCGGATTGCCGATCCCCGGCCGCTCGTCGTCCCGATTCTCCGCGCCGGCTTGGGAATGCTCGAAGGCATGACGCGGCTTGTGCCGACGGCCGAGGTGGGGTTCCTCGGCATGGTTCGCGACGAAGAGACGCTCACCGCCACCACGTACGCCGAACGGCTCCCCGATGACCTGTCCGGCCGGCAGATCTTCGTCCTCGACCCGATGCTGGCCACCGGCGGCACCCTGGCGGCGGCTATCCGATTCCTGCTCGATCGGGGCGCACGGGACGTCGTCGCCATCTGTTTGCTGACCGCACCGGAGGGCGTGCGGTTGATCGAGACCACGTTCGGCCAAAGCGCGAACGTCACGATCGTGACGGCGGCGTTGGACGAGCGGCTGAACGAGAAGGGGTACATCGTGCCCGGTCTCGGGGACGCCGGCGACCGCCTTTACGGAGTCGTCTAACTTCGACTCCCGGGTCGGACGGCGCGGGTGCTCACGATGCAAGACGATCGTGCCGAGTGCTTGCGCCGGACCGGAAAGTACAGCAGAATCAAGACTGTGTCAGGACAACAGCCGACCACGATGATGGTCATGATGCCGCGCGCTATGATGCTCAGCGCCTGCGGCTGCTGTTGCTGTCTCTCCATCAAGTAGACACAACGTGCTGCGCCAGCCGCAGGCGGACTTCTCTCCCGCAGCCGTCGATTTTTTCAAGACCTCTTGACATCGCACGGAGAACACCATGAGCATTGCAACGGCAATTTCCCACCCCACGACTCGTACGTCCACCGCGGCACGCCGCTGGCGGACATCGCCGGACGGCGTCAAGCGCTTGTCCGGCCGCAGCGCCGCCCCGCTACGGGCAGTCCCGGCTGATGCGCGCACGCTCGCGCCGGCCGGAGTCACGCAGTCTCAGCGCGCTGCCCGCGGCATCGTCCTGTACGTTGGCCTCGATGAGGAGACGGCGGGCGCGAGCGGCACCAATTTGACGGCGGTCGCCGCCGAATTGCAGCGCTATGCCCGCGAACTCGTCGCCGAAGCGCAAACCCAGACTGTCATCGCCCTGGCGCCGGAAGGCCGCGGCACGGATTTGGATGCCGTACGCGCCGTCGTCAGCGGCTCGCCTGCGGCCACCGGCGGGGAGGCTACCGCCCACGGTCCGGTGCGATCCCGCATTCCGGGACGGGTTGCGCCGCCGCAACGCAGTGCGGCCCCCGCACGCGGGCACGTCCCGAACGAGGGCCTGCTCATCGACGCGCCTCGCCGCGAAGTGCATATCGACGGGGCGGCCGTGGAGTTGACGTACAAGGAATTCGAGCTGTTGACCCATTTGGTGAACGCCGAGTCCCGCACGGTCAGCCGCGACGACCTGATCGATGCGCTGTGGTCGGACGGCGAGTCCGCGCCGACGGCCCGAACCATCGACGTGCACGTACGCCGGTTGCGCAGCAAACTCGGCGGCTATGCCTCGATAGTCCGCACCATCCGCGGCGGCGGCTACCGTTATGACGCCCATCCGGACGTCGTGGTGTGGCAAGCCGTCGCGCGCTCGTCCCGGTAGATCACGCGCCCGTCTTCCGCGTGGGACGCCGTACGATTGCCGCATGAGTCCTCTTGAAGCCTCGATCACGGCATGGCACGAGTCGGCCGATCGGATCATTACCCTCGGCGCCGCGATGTCCGACGACGATTGGCTGCTGCCCACGGATTGTCCCGGGTGGTCCGTCGGCGACATCGTTGCGCATCTGACGCACTTGGAATCGCTGCTCACGACCGAGCCGCACCCGGCCGATACCTACGACGGTTCGATTCATGCCGAAGTTGGGCCCCGGTACACCGAGTCGGGAGTGGACTCATACCGCGATCAACCCCCGGCTCACGTCCGGGATGAGTTCGCGGCAGCGACGACTGCGGCCCGAACCGTGTTGACGTCTCTCCCGGCCGACCCGGACGCCGTCGCCCCGGCACGTCCGCCGGGCACCGAATGGTCGTGGCGAACGCTACTGCGCAACCGCGCGATCGACCTTTTCGTGCATGAACAAGACCTGCGGCGCGCGCTCGGCCGGCCCGGCGGCTGGGACGGTACGGCGGCCCGGTTCACGCTGTCGTATTTCGCTTCGGCCATGCCCTTCGTCGTCGGGAAGAAGGTGAAGCCCCCGGCGCGGACGACTGTGGTGTGGAACGTCGACGGGGACGTCGCCTTTGAAACCGGAGTGATCATGGGCACCGACGGCAGGGCCCGCAGCGCCGACCCCCTCCCGCACAATCCGACCGTAAGACTGGGCACCGATTCCGAAGGCTTTTTAGTGCTGTGCGCCGGCCGTCGCTCTCCCGACCAGGTGCCCGTCGACATCGCCGGGGACCACCGGCTCGCCTCGGACGTCCTCACGGCAATGCGGATCACCCCGTAACGAAGCTCCGCCCGGCGGCCCGTCCGCCGGCCGGTTTATCGGGCACTCATCGCACGATTCACGACGGAACTCGATAGGTTAGGCGTATGGACGCTCCCCTGGATGATTTGGAAACCGGTGCCCCGGCCGAGCATGCGCATCGGACGACCTGGGCGGCCGGCGTCCTGCGTCGATGGATCGGGGCCGGACGGCTGAAGCCTGCCATGAAGCTGTCGGAGTATTCGCTGGCAGCCACGCTGCACGTATCGCGCAATACGCTGCGGGAGGCGTTCACGGTGCTGGCCGGGGAATCGATCATCACGCGGATTCCGAACCGCGGCGTGTACGTGGCAGCGCCGAACGCCGACGATGTGCGCGAAATGTACAAGGTTCGCCGGATGGTCGAACCCGCCGCGGTGTTATGGGGCCCGGGAAGCGTGGCCCGCGAGGTCGAAGCCATGGAAGCGGCAATCGAACGCGCGCGCATCGCCAGGGAGTCGAATCTGGTACCGGACATGGCGGGCGCCAATAATGATTTCCATCGCGCCGTGGTCGCGCTCAGCGGCAGCGCCGATCTGCAAAACCTGATGGTGCGAACGTTGGCGCAAATGCGGCTGGTCTTCCATGCCATGTCATCGATCCCCGATTTCCACAGCCATTATGTCGAGCGCAACGCCGAACTCGTGGAGTTGATCAAATCGGGTGACAGGCCCCGCGCCGCGGACGTCTTGCGGGAGTATCTCGACATTTCGGAGGCCGAGCTGTTGGAACACATGTCCGGCGAGGGCAGCTGACGGCCGCCTGCACCCCTTCATCCCGCGCCGCACCCTCGCAAAACGCGCCGCGACGGATAGCCCGCCCCGTCATGACGGGGCGTTCCCGACGGCGCGGCGCGTTTTGCGAAAATGGCGGATCAAGGCACCTGGTAGTCGGCATCCCGCGCGTCGGTGATCAGCATGTGCCCGGGAGCGTGCGAGATGGCCAGCGGAGGGCGCGATTCCATCACTGCGGCTTGCGGCGTCACACCGCACGCCCAAAACACCGGGATCGACCCGTCCGGAATGCGCACGGGATCGCCGAAGTCCGGGCGGGACAAGTCGGCAATACCGAGATCGCGCGGATTGCCGACATGCACGGGAGCGCCGTGCACGGCGGGATACCGGCTCGTGATGCGGACGGCGTCGGCGACTTGCGCAGCCGGGATCGGACGCATCGAAACCACCAACGGGCCCGCTATTTGTCCGGCCGGGGCGCACCGTCGGGCAGTCGAGTACATGGGCACGTTGACGCCCTGATCGATGTGGGCCATTCGGATTCCCGTGTCCACCAGCGCCGTCTCGAAGGTAAAGCTGCAGCCGACGATGAAGGTCACGAGATCGTCGCGCCAATAGTCGGTGATCTCGGTGGGCTCTGCCGTCTTCTTACCGTCCGAGTACACGACGTAGCGGGGCGCATCGGTGCGGATGTCGCCGCCGGTCAGCAACGGCCCGCTGGTCTGCCCGGCGTCCAGCACGCCGAGGATCGGGCACGGCTTCGGATTGCGCTGGGCGAAGAGCAGCACGTCGAAGGCGATATCGCGCGGCACGATGATGAGGTTGGCTTGGGCGTATCCGCGCGCCCAGCCGGACGTCGGGACGGCAACTCCCCGCGCAAACAGCGACCGCGCTTCGGACGGCGTGAGGGCGCCGGGGTCGTCGGGCAGATCCACCGCGCTCACGCCCACAGCGATTCGAGGCCGGATATCGAGTTCCAGCCCAAATAGATTGTCAGCAGCCAAGCGAGGACGCCGGCGATCAGCAGCCATTTCGGATACTTGTATCCCTGCAGCAGATCGCGCCGTCGCCACGCCGCGTACAGCAGGACCGCAAGCCCGATGGGCAGGATCAATCCGTTGAACGCTCCGGCAAAGATGAGCAGCGTTTGCGGGGTCTGGCCCAACACGGCAAACAAAATCGTGCACACGACGATGAAAACCACCGTGAGCAAGTTGCGCACCCTCGGGCTGGTCTTCGAACTCGTCACGAACGACACCGACGTGTACGAGGCGCCGATGACCGAGCTGATGGCCGCGGCCCACAGGACCACGCCGAACACGCGCATGCCGATCTCGCCGGCCGCAGCCTTGAACGCATCGGCTGCCATATTGTTGCCCGACAACGCGACGCCGCCGGCCACGACGCCGAAGATCGCCAAGAACAAGAGCACTCGCATGATGCCGGTGATGATCACGCCGATGACCGACGTCGTAGCGATGCTGCGCATGTTCTCCGGGCCGGAATATCCGGAATCGACCATGCGGTGCGCGCCGGCATACGTGATGTACCCGCCGACCGAGCCGCCAATGAGGGTGGTGATGATGAGGAAGTCGATCTTGTCGGGCATGACCGTGTTCTTCAATGCCTCGCCGACCGGCGGCGCCGACACGATTGCCACGTAGAGCATCAACAGGATCATGATGGCGCCGAGGATCACGATGATCCGGTCGAGCGCCACGCCGGCGCGTTTGCTGAGGAAGATCAAGGCGGCTACGACGGCCGAGATGATACCGCCGATTGTCGTATTGGCCCCGAACATGGCATTGGTGCCGAGCCCGGTGCCCGCGATATTGCCGATGTTGAAGACGAGGCCGCCAATGAACACCAGCACGGCAAGCACCCAGCCGACGCCGGGCAGTACCTTGTTGCCGATTTCCTGGGCGCGGATTCCTGCCGCTCCGACGATGCGCCACACGTTCATCTGGATGCAGATGTCGAGGAGCACCGAAATCAAGATGGCAAACGCGAACGCCGCGCCGAGTTGCACGGTGAACACCGTGGTTTGGGTGATGAACCCGGGGCCGATACAGCTGGTGGCCATGAGAAACATGGCGCCCAAGTACGCGGTGCGCCGCGCGCCTTTTTTGCCGGACGGCGCGCCGCCCGCGGCTTGTCGATCGGCGCGCTCCATTCCGCCGGTGCCCGCTCCATCGGAGCTGGGTTGATTGGAACCGGGTCGATTGGTGCTCGGTCCGTCAGTGCTCGGTCCGTCAGTGTCCATGAGCGTTCCCCAGAGAGATAGTGACTGCAATCACATCGACACTACAGTTGTTGAACAATCCGCGCAAGGATATTGTTCAACAACTTTGGGGTGTTGGAGTCTTACCGGTCGTCAGTCTCCGACCACGAGCGTGGCGTCGCCGACGACGCGAGCCGTGTCCTTGGCCACAAGATCATCGAGTACCCGCACCACGACGCCCATCGAATCGTCGGTTTCCACGACGACCGGATGAGTGGCGGCCAGCTGCCCCAAGAGGGCGAGCACGTCGTCCGCGTTACCCGAGATGTCGTCGTGATCGGCAGTGCCAAGCAGCAACTGCGTCGGAAGTTCGCTGCCTTCTTCGGCGTAGCTGACGGCGAACGAGCGCAATTCGCGGTTCCGGCGCAACACCGCGGCGCCGCGGGCGCCTGCTTCCTCGGACAAGAACACGGCATTGACGCGCCCCAGCCCGAGATCGGCCGGCGGGTCCCAGTGGTGGATGCGCCGGTACCACGACCACAAGGCTTCGGTCAGTTCGACGCTGCCGGTCGCCACTACTTCAATATCGAGGTCGGTGTTTTCAAAGTCCTCGGGGCCGGCAACGGGCAGCACCCCGGCCGGTACCTCGATCATGCGCGAGCGCTCGAGCACCGCAAACCCGTGCCGGGACGCGAACTGCTCGCCCGGCGTCCCGACCGAGACCTTGGCGCGCAATCGTCGTCCGCTGAAACCGGCGTCGTCCGCCGCGGCGCGCAGTGCCCCGAGAATGCGGGAGCCGAGGCCGCCGCGCCGCTCTTCCCTCGTCACCTCGACGTAGACCCAGAGCCGCTCCGGGTGCACCGTCGATTCGGCCACGAATCCAGCCGCGACCGGCAGTCCGTCACGCTGCGCGACGATGGTGCGGCGGAACGGCGAGTCCGCATCCTCCGCCAGTCCGGCTCGGGATGCGGCGAGTTCGGGCGCATCGGCATCACTCCACAATTGCCCCAGCGCGAGATCGTCGCCGCTCTGCCACGGGCGAAGTTCGATTTCCGGCACGGATCCTCCTTAGGCGATAGACCACGCCAGCCTACCGCCGGGCGCGCGCCGCCGCCTCTCCCCTACCCTTGAACGGTGGCACATCTGCTCGGGGCCGAGGCCCTCCACCTGGACTATCCGACCAAGGTCGTACTCGATTCCGTCACCATCGGCGTGAACGAGGGCGACAGGATCGGCATCGTCGGCCGCAACGGCGACGGCAAATCGAGCCTGCTGAATCTGCTTTCCGGCCGCGTGACTCCGGACGGCGGGCGGGTCACGTCACGGGGCGGAACCCGCATCGGCATGCTCGATCAAGCCGACGTCCTGGACGGGTCGCTGACGGTCCGGGAGACGATCGTCGGGGATCGTCCGCATTACGAGTGGGCCGGCGACGCCCGGGTGCGCGACGTCCTGGCCGGGCTGGTCAGCGACGTCCCGTGGGAAGGCACCGTCGCGTCGCTCAGCGGCGGGCAGCGGCGTCGTACCGCGCTGGCCGCCCTGCTGGTGGGCGACTGGGACATCCTGATTCTCGACGAGCCGACGAACCATTTGGACGTCGAGGGCATCACATGGCTTGCCGCGCACTTGAAACGCCGCTGGACGCCGTCCACCGGGGCGCTGTTGGTCGTCACCCACGACCGGTGGTTCCTCGACGAGGTCTGCAATGCGACATGGGAGGTGCACGACCGCATCGTCGAACCGTTCGAAGGCGGTTACGCGGCATATATCCTCCAGCGCGTCGAACGCGACAGGCAGGCCGCCGCCGCCGAATCGAAGCGGCAGAATCTGATGCGCAAGGAACTCGCTTGGCTGCGGCGCGGCCCGCCCGCACGCACGTCGAAGCCGAAATTCCGCATCGATGCGGCAAATCAGCTGATCGCGGGCGAGCCGCCGGCGCGCGACACGGTCCAGCTGACGCAAATGGCGACGGCCAGGCTCGGCAAGGACGTCGTCGACCTACTGGATGTCAGCGTGTCCTACGGCGACCGGGAAGTACTGCGGAACGTCGAATGGCGGATCGCACCCGGTGAGCGCACGGGAATTCTCGGCGTCAACGGCGCCGGCAAGTCGACGCTGCTGCACCTCATCACCGGCCGGATCGACCCGACGTCGGGCCGGGTCAAACGCGGCAAAACCGTCAAAGTCGTCACCCTGACGCAGCGCCTGGCCGAACTTGACGACATCGCCGCCGAACGGTTGAGCGATGTCATCGCGACCAAACGCAGCTCGTACGTGGCGGGCGGAAAAGAGCTGACGCCGACCCAGTTGCTCGAGCGGCTCGGCTTCACCAGCGCACAATTGTCGACCCCCGTCAAAGACCTGTCCGGAGGTCAGCAACGCCGTCTTCAACTGCTGTTGATCCTGTTGGACGAGCCGAACGTACTGGTGCTGGACGAGCCGACGAACGATTTGGACACCGACATGCTCGCAGCCATGGAGGACCTGCTGGACTCGTGGCCGGGCACCCTGGTGGTCGTCTCGCACGACAGATATTTCCTCGAACGCGTCACCGACCAGCAGTACGCGATCCTGCACGGCCGGCTTCGCCATCTTCCCGGCGGCGTCGAGGAGTTCTTGCGACTCGACAAGTCGGTCACGCACGAGCGCACCTCCGGCGAGTCCGGGGCAAGCGGCGGGGCCGGAGACGCCAACACGGCGTCCGGCGCCTCCGCCACGCTGTCGAACGCGGAATCGCGTGCCGTGACCAAGGAACTCTCCGCCATCGACCGAAAGCTCGGCAAGCTGTCCGACCGGATCGATGCGGCGCACCACGACATCGCCGAACACGACCAGACCGATTTCGTCGGCCTGGCCGAGAAGACTGCAGCGCTGCAAAAGCTCGAGGACGACGTCGCCGAGCTGGAAACGCGTTGGCTCGAGTTGTCCGAACGGCTCGACTGACCGCGGCGGGCGTCGTACGCGTCAGGAGAATTACGCATACGACGAGCCGGTGCCGGCCGGATGCCCGTCGTGCGGGCGGAGGATACGCGCGCCGGCGGCCGGCGACGTCACGCGATGCACGCCGTCCACGGCTCCGGACGCCGCCAGGATGAGCGCCAGGTCAAGGGCCTGTTCGGCGTGCGGCACCAAGAACGCGATGGTCGGGCCCGATCCGGACACGAGGCCCGCCAGGGCGCCGGCCTTCTCACCGACGTGGAGGACCTCCTCGAGTCGCGGTTCGAGAGCGGTGGCGGCTTGCTGCAGATCGTTGTGCACGGATGCGGCGAGCAGGCCGGACTCACCCAAGCGCAAGGCGTGCATGATGACGTCGGGGATCGACGGGTCGGCGGCGGGCCCGCTGCCCGAGCGCTGCCTGTCGAGTTCGCCGTAAACGCGCGGCGTTGACAATCCGGTCTCGGACGTCGCGAGCACCCAGTGGTAGCGTCCGCGGCCGAGCGCCGGCGTGAGCTTATCGCCGTGCCCCGTGCCGACAGCCGTTCCGCCCAGCAGCGCGAACGGGACATCGGCGCCCAACGTCGCGGCAAGTTCGGCCAGCTCGGCCTTGCCGAGGTTCGTGTGCCACAGCCTGTCGCAGGCCAGCAGCGCGGCAGCGGCGTCCGCCGACCCGCCGCCCATGCCTCCTGCCACCGGCACGTTCTTATGGACGGTCAGCTCGGCGCCGCCGGCCACATCGGCGTGCTCGGCCAGCAACCGGGCGGCCCGGACGGCCAGGTTCGATGAATCGAGCGGGATGTCGGGCGTGGCGGCCGGTCCGGTGACGGTGACGGAGAATTCACTGGACGCGGCGGCAGTCACGTCTTCGTACAACGTCACTGCCTGGTAGACGCTGGCGACGTCGTGATATCCGTCGTCGCCGAGCGGCCCGACGCCGAAATGCAGATTGATCTTCCCCGGGGCGCGCGCAGTGACAGAGGACTTTCCTGCCGAGATCGCTGCCATGGCCCTAACCTAGGCGACCGCCGCCCGGCTCACTCATCGGGGGTCGTGTGCAGCGGCCAGTCGGACGAAATCGTCGATGCGGATCGCCTCGCCGCGCAGCCGCGGGTCGATGCCTGCCGCCTCGAGGATTTCACCGGCCCGCGTGGCCGACCCTGCCCAGCCGGCAAGCGCTGCCCGCAGGGTTTTGCGGCGTTGGGCAAATGCGGCATCGATTGCCGCGAACACTGCCGTTCGCCCGGCCTGCTCCCTGGGCGGACGGCGCATGACGAGTTCGACGAGCCCCGAGTCCACATTCGGGGCCGGCCAGAACACGTTCCGGCCGACGGCGCCGACCCGACGGACCTCGGCGAACCACGCCGCTTTGACGCTCGGCACACCGTACGTGCGCGATCCCGGGGCCGCTGCAAGCCTGTCGGCGACCTCCGACTGCACCATCACCAATGCCCGTTTCAGACTCGGGAAGGCCGCCAGAAAGTGCAACAGCACGGGCACCGAAATGTTGTACGGCAAGTTCGCCACGAGAGCGTCCGGCGGCGTCGGCAATTCGGCCACGGTCAATGCGTCGGCACGCACCACCTCGAACCGGCCGACGGCGGACGGCTGGTGCGCCGCAATCGTGGCGGGCAGGCGGCCGGCCAGGACGGCGTCCACTTCCACGGCCGTGACGGCCGCGCCGGTTTCGAGCAGGCCCAGCGTGAGCGATCCCAATCCCGGGCCGATCTCGACGATGTGCTCGTCGGCGGTCACTGCCGCCGAGGCGACAATGCGGCGCACCGTGTTCGGGTCGATCACAAAATTCTGGCCGAGCTGTTTGGTCGGCCGCACGCCGACCAACTCGGCCAGCGCGCGGACCTCCGCAGCACCCAGTAGTGCGTCGTCGGCGCCGGCTCGGTGGCCGCCGGAGGGCAAGTCGGGGTTATGCACGTCCCCCAGCGTAACCGTAGGGTGAATATGTGGACCCCGAAACTCTGAAGCTGCTGCTCGATCCGGACGGCTATGCACTGCTCGATTCACTTCCGCCGTACGACGAGTCCTTGGCAATGGCGCTATCGGAGCGGCTGCGTGCCGACGGGCATGCGCCGGCGCTCGTGGCGGCCGCATTGACGCAATCGCGGCTGCGGAAAAAAGCTCACGAAAAGTTCGCCGATTTTGCCGCCGACATGCTGTTCACGGCGGACGGGCTCGAGCAAGCCACCAGGCTCCCGGTGGCCGCCCGGCACGCCGAACGGTTCGCCGGTGCCGGAGTACGGACCGTGGAGGACCTCGGCTGCGGAATCGGCTCCGACTCGATGGCATTTGCGGCAATGGACCTGAACGTGCGCGCCGTCGACTCCGACGAAGTCACTGCCGCCATCGCAACGATGAATCTGCGTCACTTCCCGTCCGCCTCGGTCACGCACGCCCGCGCCGAGGACGTCGATCTGACCGGCGCGGACGGCGTCTGGCTCGATCCGGCCCGCCGCGACAACGGGTCGCGCTTATTCGACCCCGAGGCGTTTTCGCCGCCCTTGTCATTTGTCTCGGAGGTGGCGGAGCGCGTGTCGGCCGTCGGGGCAAAGCTGGGGCCGGGGATTCCGCACGCGAGCATTCCGGCCGGCGCCGAAGCGCAATGGGTGTCGGTGGACGGCGGCGTGGTCGAAGCCGGCCTGTGGTTCGGCGCGCTGGCGCGGGCCGGAGTCGGTAAGGCCGCCTTGGTGCTGGGTCCCGGCGGGGCCGTCGAACTGACGGACGTGGATCTACCCGGCCAAGACGTCGGCGAGGTTGGCGACTATCTGTACGAACCGGACGGTGCGGTCATCCGGGCCGGCCTCGTCACGGGGCTGCTGCCGATCACCGACGGCCGGCTGATCGACCCGAAAATCGCGTACGTCACATCGGACCGAGCAGTCGACACACCGCTGGCGACCGGGTACGTCATCGACGACGTCTTGCCCATGAGTTTGAAGAAACTTCGGGCCTATCTGGCCGAGCGAAACGTCGGCATCGTGACCATCAAGAAACGCGGAAGCAATATCGTTCCGGAGCAATTGCGTCAACAATTGCGTCTTTCCGGCGATAATGAGGCAACTATCGTGCTCACCCGGGTCGGTAAATCGCATCTGGCAATGGTGGTGCGGCCATTGGAGCACGCCGGCGAGCACGCACACGACAAACGGTAGACGCCGATCACTGGGAGGGGACGCCGAATGAGCGCGAAAACGCCGCGCGAGACAGTACTTGTCGACGCCGAGTCGTTGAAGGCCGAACTGACGTCGGCACCGGTTCCATTGCTGCTCGACGTGCGCTGGACCCTTGCCGATCCCGACGGGCGGGCGAAATACGATGCCGGGCACCTGCCGGGAGCGCGCTATGTCGATATGGAACGCGAATTGACCGGGCCCGGCAGCCGCGCCCGAGAAGGCCGCCATCCGCTGCCGCGCATCGCCGACCTGCAGGCGTCGGCACGTCGGTGGGGATTGCGAGAGGGGCAAGCCGTCGTCGCGTACGACGATTCGTCCGGCCTTGCCGCGTCCAGGCTGTGGTGGCTGCTGCGGGACGCCGGTGTCGCCGATGTGCGCGTCTTGGACGGCGGGTTCCCGGCCTGGGTGGCCGCCGGCGGCGACGTCACGACCGACGTGCCGGACGCCGAGCGCGGCGACGTGTTCTTGTTCGACGGCTACATGCCGAGAATCGACGCGGACGGCGCGGCCGCCTTCGCGGCGTCCGGACGGCTTTTCGACGCTCGCGCCGCGGAACGGTTTCGCGGCGAGATCGAGCCGGCCGACCCCGTTGCCGGGCACATTCCCGGCGCGCGCAGCGCCCCGGCCACGGATTCGCTCGACAACGGGAAGTTCGCCGGCGACGATGCTCTCCGGGCGCATTTTGCCGAACTGGGGATCCGGGCCGGAAGCGACGTCGCGGTGTACTGCGGCAGCGGGATCACGGCAGCCCAGCAAGCGCTGGCGTTGGAGGCCGTCGGGGTGCGGGCAAGTGTCTACCCGGCGTCCTGGTCGGGCTGGCTGGCCGAATTGCGCCCGGTGGAAACCGGCGAATGACCGGGTAGCCGCAACAACGTCGTTTTGCCCCCTTCCCGGTCATCCCTCCCCGCCGAGTGGTGGCGAATGGCTGCCAAAATCGCAAAACGCCCACCATTGGCCACCACTCGGCGCGGGCGGAGGGGTACGGCGGACGGTACGGGCGGAGGGGTACGGCGGGCTATTCGAACCGGGACGGGTCGCCGGTTCCGCGCCGGACGACCTCGGGGTAGCCGGCCGAGAAATCGACGACGGTTGTCGGCTCCGACCCGCACTCGCCGGATTCGATCACGGCGTCGACCTGGTGGTCGAGTCGTTCCTTGATCGCCCACCCGTCGGTCATCGGCTCCTCGTCATCGCTGTCCGGCAAGAGCAGCGTCGACGACAAGAGCGGTTCACCCAGCTCGCTGAGCAGCGCTTGAACGAAGTTGTGCTGCGGGATGCGCGCGCCGACCGTCTTCTTCTTCGGGTGCATCAGCCGCCGCGGCACTTCCTTGGTGGCCGGCAGGATGAACGTGTAGCTGCCCGGCGTGGCGGCCTTGATGCTGCGGAACACCGAGTTGTCGATATGGACGAATTGCCCGAGCTGCGCAAAATCGGCGCACACCAACGTGAAATGATGCTTGTCGTCGAGATGCCGGATCTTGCGAATCCTCTCCAGCCCGTCCTTGTTGCCGAGTTGGCACCCTAGCGCGTAGCACGAGTCGGTCGGGTATGCGATGAGTCCGCCGGCCGTCAGCAGATCGACGACCTGGCGCACCAGCCGCGGCTGCGGGTCTTTCGGGTGGATGTCGAAGAACTTGGCCATATCACCACCCTAGTCGTCAGCAGACGGTTTTCATCCCTTTCACCGCGATCGGCAGCGTCCCGTGCGGTTTCGCGCGGCCGGTCAGAACTCGGACGAGCGCCGTCATGGTGGCCGGCGTGTGGCCGAACGCCGCATACTGCCGCCCGGCCGTCGATCCCGGCAATTGCCACGGGCCGTCCAAGGCCACTGCCACATCGCCGGACGACGTCGTCGACATTTTCGTCACGAGTCGCACCACCGGCCCGGATCCGACGCGGATCCCTGCCGTGCGCGCGGCCGCTGCAAGCCGGGCCCTGTCGGAGGTGCTGCCGCCGACGATCCGCATCGATCCATGCACGGCCGTGCCCCGGCAGCTGCCCTTCACCTGCGTGATTGCCGCCTGGGCAAGTCGACGCACGGCGGACGCCGCATCTGGCCGTTCGTCGTCGGCCGCGGCTTGCCGTGCCGCCCGCTGTTGCCGGATCATCAGCGCCGCGGCGTGTGCGGCGGCGTCCGTCAACCGCTTCTTCGACAGCGAGCCGCCCCGCACTGCCCGCATCAGCCCGGAGTGCGCGGCGGTGACGTCGGCCGGCATGAGCGCGACGTCCGCGCCCGCTTTGATGGCCTTCACTGCCGCTTCGGACGACGTGTACTCGCCGGTGATGGCGCCCATGTTGAGTGCATCCGTCATTGTCACGCCGGTGAAGTGCAGGTCGTGGCGAATCGTGCGGTACGCGGGCGCCGACAACGAAGCCGGCACGCCCGGTTCGAGTGCCGTCGCGGCGATATGGCCCACCATGACCACCGGAGCGCCATCGGCGACGGCTGCTCGGAACGGCTTCCAATCGCGGCGACGCAATTCGTCTTTCGAGGCGCTTTGCACCGGCAACGATTTGTGCGAATCGGTGTCCACCGTGCCGTGTCCCGGGAAGTGTTTGACGGTGCTGACGATGCCGGCTCGCGTGAATCCGGTGACGGCGGCCGACACGATCCTGCCGACCCGGCCGGGTTTTCCGCCCGCGCTGCGCACGTTGATGATGGGGTCGCGAGCGCCCATTGTCACATCGGCGTCCGGCGCGAAATCGATGGTGAACCCCAGTCGACGCAGTTCGGCTCCCTGCGCGCGGCTGGCCGCCGTCGTCAGCGTCGGGTCGTTCGCGGCGCCGTCCGCCATGAAATGCGGATAGCGCGTCAGCGGCGGCCCGAGGCGTTCGACCTCCCCGCCCTCCTGATCGACGCCGATCATGGCCGGCCACGACCGGTGGCCGGTGCGGGCCGCCTCGGCGATCCGATGCAGCGACTTCCGCAACGCGCGCGTGTCGACCTTGTCGCCGCGCATCGGCACGTTGTCGCCCATGATGATGACGCCGCCGAGATGCAGCCGGCGCACCAGCGACGCGGCCGTGCGGGAGCTCGTGCCGCCGTATTCGGCGATGAGTACTTGCCCGGCCAGCTCGCTGAGCGTCATCGTCGATACCGCCGCCTCGGCCTGCGCCCGGTCGGCCTTGGACGGGAGCATGCCAAGCGTTCCCGCGTCGTCCGGCGCGGGCGCGGACGAGGACGTCGCAGGCGAAGGGGTGCCCGTTCTACCGGACCCGCCGTCGTCCGGCCCGTGCGCCGTGCATCCGGCCAGGCCGAGCGCCACGGCCGCGACGCCGGCGACCAGGCGCCCGGCGGCCGGGCGCCGGGCGCGATGACGCGTGTGTTTCGCGCCGATGGCCCGGATGGAAGATAATGACATAGTTTGACCCTAGCGTTCGACCTAGCGGCAGGCAGTACCTTCCACGCGTAAGCAGGTTCCATGACCATTGAATTTCACCCGTCCCGGCCGTCCACGCTGGGCGTGGAATGGGAGCTGGCCCTTGTCGACAAGGTGTCCGGGCAGCTCGTCTCCGTGGCGGAGGAGCTGCTGGACGCCGTGCGGCCGCCGGGCGCCGACGAGCACCCGAAAATCAAGCAGGAGTTGCTGCTCAACACCATTGAAGTGATCACCGGGATTTGCCGGACCGTCCCCGAGGCGATGACCGATATCCGCGCCTCGATGGCGGAAGTGCGCGAGGCCTCCGAACCGCTCGGCGTCGGACTCATGTCGGCAGGCACGCACCCGTTCTCGGTCTGGCACCAGCAAAAGGTGACCAATCGGGCGCGTTACAACGAGTTGATCGAGCGCACGCAGTGGTGGGGCCGGCAGATGCTGATTTACGGCGTCCACGTGCACGTCGGAATCGATTCCCGCGACAAGGTGCTGCCGATCGTCAACTCGCTGCTGCGCTATTACCCGCATTTGCAGGCGCTCTCGGCGTCATCGCCGTTCTGGGGCGGGGACGACACGAATTACGCGTCGAACCGGGCGCTCATGTTCCAGCAGTTGCCGACGGCCGGGCTGCCGTTCCAGTTCGGGTCGTGGTCGGAGCTCGAACGGTATGTGGACGACATGATCAAGACCGGCGTGATCGACTATTTCAACGAGGTCCGGTGGGATATCCGGCCGTCACCGGCTCTTGGCACCGTCGAAGTGCGAGTCTGCGACGGCGTGCCCACGCTGCTGGAGCTCGGCGCGATCTCGGCGCTGACCCAATGTCTCGTCGACGATATGAGCCGGCGCCTCGACGAGGGCGAGACTTTGCCCACCATGCCGTCGTGGTTCGTGCAAGAGAACAAGTGGCGCTCGGCCCGGTACGGTCTCGACGCGATCATCATCCTGGACGCCGAGGGCAACGAACGGCTCGTGACCGACGAGTTGGCCGATTTGATCGAGCGGCTGGCGCCGACTGCCGAACGGCTGGGGTGCGCACGCCAGCTGGACGACGTCCGGGTCATTTTGCGGGCCGGCGCAAGCTATCAGCGTCAACGCGCCGCGGCGCGGGCCGGCGGCGATCTGCCGTCGGTCGTTCGTGCGCTCGAGGCCGAGATGCGCGCCGAAGTGCCGTTCGAGGGCCCCTACCGTTCATGAACCGGAGTCGATGGAGCTCCACACCGTTCCCGGGCCGGTCACCGATCCCCCAAGGGTTTCCAGCCGGCCCCGCAGTTCACGGTCGGCCGTGGCCGTGACGACGCGGGCGCCGTCCTCCAGTTCCCGGTGAGCCACTTCGACTATCGTGTCGTCGCCTTCTCCGGGCGCCTGCACGATGTCGACGGCCCCGCTGACGGAGGGGTCGGACGTCCACTCCCCGCGGGCCCTGCCTTCCACCACCACAATCACGCGGCCCGGCCACCAGCGGTCGCCCGGCAGACCGACGACGTCCGCCGGGACGCGAATCCGCGAGTGCCGGAACGCGCCGGCAAGCCCCCGGACCATGGTGCGAGTGGCGCCGGCGCGGTCGCGCCACCAGCCGTTGGGGCGCGACCCGACGGTGTTGGCGGCGTCAACGACGAGCGTGAGCCGAGTGTCGAGCACGCCGCGCAAGGTCGGCCAGTCCGCGGCGAACCCCGGATGCAGCGGCAGCGCGTCGACGTCCGGAACGGGCACCCAGCCGACGTCGACGCTCTCGACGTCCGTGACGTGCGGGGTCAAGGCGGCGCGTGTCCGCGCGAGCACCGTGGAATACGACCAGTAGTCGAGGTCGAGCACGGACACGCCCAGCAAATCGATTTCGTCGCGGCCCGGGATCCCGGTCTCTTCGGCGCATTCGCGCACTGCCGCCTCGACGGCCGGTTCGCCGGAATGCCGCGCGCCGCCCGGAATTCCCCAGGTTCCGCCGTGATGGCTCCACGCGACGCGGTGCTGCATGAGCACGCCGCGGCCGGGATCGTGGAGGAGAAGGCCGGCAGCGCCGTAGAGCCCCCACCGTTTGTCGCCGTCCGGCCCTCGCACCCAGCCGTCGCCGTCGCCGGTGAAATGCGGGACGTCGGGCCCGCCGGTCATCCGTCGCTCACTTCGATGCCCAGATGATCGGCCAGCGCGGGCGCGAGATCGTAGAGCTGGAGGTCGTTGATGATCGACCCGCGCAGATCCGGCAGCGAGTCGACCTCGCCCAGCTCGGCGCCGCGCAGGTCGACGGAGGCGAGCGTTGCATGCCGGACGTCGATCCTGCCGACCCGGGCGTCGACGAACCGCAGTCGTCCCACGGTGGCTTCGCCCAGATCGATCTCGCCAAGGACCGCGCCGGTGATCGTGAAGTCTTTCACTGTCGCTCCGCGCAGGTTCAGATAATCGATCTTGCCGCCGTCGATGGCGACCCTGTCGAGAACGGCACCGTGCAGATCGGCCGCGCCAAAGCGCGGTTCGACGATTTCGCAGTTGTCGATCCGTACGTCCCGGGCGTCGAGGGACGCAGCCCGGGGCGCCGTCCACCGGCAGCCGATCATGCGCGCGCCGGCCAGTGCGACGCCGTCCGAGTCGCCCGGCGCCAGCAGGCAGTCCACGAATTCGGTGTGTACCGCGTTGCCGCCGGCAAACGAACCGGACGGGAAGTCGAGCCCCCCGTAACGTTCTTCGCTGACGAGCGTGCCGTCGAATCCGGCGCGGCGATCGGCCGGCACCACGTCGCCCGGCGCAAGCGACGGCGCTGCCGGCGCGGCGTGTTTGGTTGCACGGCGCATCACACAAACACCGTTTCCACGCCGAGGGACGAGTCGGCGCCGAAATCCGAGGCCGTCGGCGGGTGCCCGCGACGTATCACTTCGGCGCCCAGGGCCGCGACCATGGCACCGTTGTCGGTGCACAACGGGATCGGCGGAATACGCAGGTCGATACCCGCGGCATCACACCGTTCGGCGAGCAGTTCGCGCAATCTGACGTTGGCGGCAACCCCGCCGCCCAGCAGCAGCCGCATGATCCCGGTGTCGGTGGCTGCGCGAACCGCCTTGGCCGTGAGCACGTCGACAACTGCTTCTTCGAACCCGGCCGCGACGTCGGCCGCGTCGATCGCGTCGCCGCGGGCGCCGGCCGATTCGACCCAGCGGGCGACGGCGGTCTTGAGACCGGAGAACGAGAAGTCGTAGCGATGTCCGCGCGCGTCATCCTTTTTGGACGACAATCCGCGCGGAAACCGGACGGCGGCCCGGTCCCCGTTTCGGGCGGCGGCCGAAATCTGCGGTCCGCCCGGGTACGGCAGGCCGAGCAGCCGGGCGACCTTGTCGAATGCCTCGCCGGCGGCGTCGTCGATGGTCCGGCCAAGCAGTTCGACGTCGTCCACGATGTCGCCGACCCGCAGGATCTCGGTGTGGCCGCCCGATACCAACAGCGCAATCGTCGGCGTCTCGAGCCGTCCGCGATCGACGATGTCGACGGCCACGTGAGCGGCAAGATGGTTGACGGCGTAGAGCGGTTTGCCGAGCGCGGCCGCAAGCCCCTTGGCGCCGGCGACGCCGACCATCAGCGCACCGGCCAGGCCCGGACCGCTCGTGACGGCGACGGCGTCCAGCTCGGCCAGCGTGACGCCGGCGGTCCGGCAGGCCTGCCGGATCGCCGGGACGAAAGCTTCCAGGTGCGCACGGGACGCCACCTCGGGCACGACTCCGCCAAACCGCACGTGCGCGTCCATTGACGACGAGACGGTATTGGTCAGCAGCCGGGTTCCGCGCACGATGCCGATTCCGGTTTCGTCGCATGAGGTCTCGATGCCCAAAACGAGCGGTTCGGTAGTGCGGTCTGCCATTTCTTCAGCCTATCGCCCGCGGGACGCCGTCCCTACTCCGCCGAGCTTCGAGTGGGTCGGGATTTCACCCGACGGCGCATGATCAGCGCATCGACGCCAATTGACGCGTAATAGCCGCGGCGGACGGCGATCTGTTCGAACCCGGCCCTGCGGTAGAGATCGGCAGCCCTGTCGTTATCGGCGCGCACTTCGAGCATCAAGGAGGACGCTCCGGACTTGTGCGCGCCGTCGATCAGTGCGGCGAGCAGCCGCCGGCCGAGCCCCTGCCCCTGCGCCTGCTTCGACACGGCAATGGTTTGCACCTCGGCTTCGGCGCCGCCGGTGGCCAATCCGGCGAAGCCGACGATCCGGCCCTCGGGGGTTTCGGCGACCAGGTAGTGCCGGCCGGGAGCGGCGAGTTCGGCCCAGAAGTTGGCCGGTGTCCACGCCGTCGGGCCGAACAGCTCGCCGTCCAGGCGCATCACGTCGTCCAAGTGCCACCAGCGCATCCGGGTCAAGACGGGGCGGCCGGGCTCGTCATCGCAAGACACGTTTAGGGGCTCCCGGCGCGGCGGCGTCCGGACGACGCAGGTATTCCGGTTCGGGCTCCGGCAGCGTGAGGCCGGCCGCCAGCCGGCGCAACGCGACCGCGCCCACGGCGGCGGCCACGGGTTCCATCAGCTCGGGCAGATCGCTGACCGGCGTGCCCAAGATTTCAGGGTAGAGCGCGAACCCCTTGCCGGCACGAATCGGATCGCCGTGCCGGAACGCGTCGGCGACATCGGCGGGACGGTCGACCGACGGCCCCGCGACGCGCTGCGGCAACTGCGCCGGATCGGTACCGGCGTACCGAGCCCAGTACACTTCACGGCGCCGCGCATCGGTAGCCGTCACGATGTCGCGGCCGGCATCGTCACCGCCCCCGGTGCGGCCGGCCGTCTGCAGCGCCAGAGCATCGAGACTCAGGACGCCGTGCACCGGCACGTCCCAGCCGAGCGCGTATCCGAAGGCCGAAGCGATGCCGACGCGCAGGCCGGTGTACGGCCCCGGACCGACGCCGACGGCCACGGCGTCCGGAGGTCCGTTCAAGCCCGCCTCATCGACGATTTCATCGACGAACGGGGCCAAAACCTCGGCATGCCGGCGGGCACCGAAGACGGTGCGGGCGGCATGCATGCGCACGGCCGATGCGTCGTCGGGTGACGCGCCGGCGGGGAGTTCGACAAGCGCGGCCGAGGCGGCGGAGGACGTGTCGAGGGCGAGAATCAGCACTGTGTCACTCTATCGCCGACCAGGCGTCGAAGTCGGTGGAGCTCCACCGTTGCCCGAGCGCACGGATAGTGACGGTACGCGGCTCGTCGACGTCGTCCGGTTCCGCGCCGTCGTCCGGCGCGGACGCGTCGCCGACGGGCCGCGCAATGTGGATCTCGAGCCGATCGGTCGATAGCATCTCGGCAAGTCCGGCGCCCCATTCGACCACGGTGACCGATTCGTCCAGGTCGGCGTCCAGATCGAGGTCGTCAAGCTCGTCGGCACCGGACAGCCGGTACGCATCGACGTGCACCAAGGCGGGGCCCCCGACGAGCGACCGGTGCACTCTCGCGATCACGAAGGTCGGTGAGATGATCGCGCCCTGGACGCCGAGCCCCGTGCCGATGCCCTGCGTCAATGTCGTTTTACCGGCGCCCAGCGCGCCGTCCAGCACCAGCAGATCGCCGGCCCGGAGCAGCCCGGCGAGTCTACGACCGAATGCATGCATGGCGTCGGTGCCCGGGACGGCGACCGTGACGGTTGGCGATTCATCCATCGACGCGCCCGCTGTCCACGGCCCGCCCGGCAGCCGCCGTCCGGCCTCCGCGCACGTACCGACGGTCGATCCGGGCGCTGAGTCGCGTGACGACCTCGTAGTTGATGGTGTCGGTGGCCCTTGCCCAGTCTTCCGCAGTGGGTTCGCCCGGCCCCGAGCCGATCAGCACCGCCTCGTCGCCGATGTGCACGTCGTCGTCGCCCACGTCGATCACGAACTGGTCCATCGCCACCCGGCCGACGATGCGGTACCGGACGCCGTGCACGCTGACTTCGGCGCGGTTCGACGCCGTACGCGGAATGCCGTCGCCGTATCCGCCCGCCACGAGCGCCAGCGTCGTCTCACGTTCGCACCGGTAAGTCAGGCCGTAGGACACTCCGTGGCCGGCCGGGACGCGTTTGACGTTGCTGATGGGGCTGACCAGACGCAGGGCCGGCACGAGTCCCAAGTCGCCGGCGGTCCGACCCTCGAATGGCGACAGACCGTACAGGCCGAGGCCGGCGCGCACCATGTCGTAGTGCAGTGCCGGAGACGCAAAGACGCCGGGGGTGTTTGCCAGATGCTGGATTTCAAAGCGGACGCCGCGCGCCCCGGCCTCGTTGACGGCATCGACGAACGCGACGTTTTGCGCATCGATACTCGGATGTTCGGGTTCGTCGGCGCATGCCAGATGGGAGAACACTCCGACGACTTCGACAAGGCCGTACTTCTCGGCGGCGCGGACGGCGTCGATGAGCGGTCCCCATTGTTTGGCGGTCGCGCCGTTGCGGCCGAGTCCGGTATCGATCTTCACGTGCACGCGCGCCGGCGTGCCGGCGGCCGCCGCGGCGGCGCGGACCCCGTCGAGAGCCTCAAGGGTGGAGATCCCGATGTCCACGCGCGCGTCAATGGCCGCGCCGAAATCCTCGCCGGGCGTGTGCAGCCAGAAAAGGATCGGTTCGCTGATCCCGGCGGCCCGCAGCACGAGGGCTTCGTCGAGTTCGGCCACGCCGAGCCATGGTGCTCCGGCGCCGGTGGCGGCGCGCGCGATTTCGACCATGCCGTGGCCGTAACCGTTGGCCTTCACCACTGCCATCAGTTGCGCCGGTCCGATTGCCGCGCTCAGGCATCGCACGTTGGCGGCCACTGCGTCCAAATCGATGATGGCGGTGATCGGTTTGACGCCGGACCGATGATCGCGCGCTCGGGTGGTCATTCGTTCATTTTCGCAAACACCGTCATCGTTGCGCTCGTCCGCGGGTACTGTGCTCGCCGACGGGCCGGCGGTCGGCGCCGGCGAGGTGATCGGCGATGACTGCCGGCAGCGCTGCCGCAATGTCGCCGGCAGCTATCGGCCCACCGCCGGAAGCCCGGCCGGCGGCCAGTCCGTGCGTCATGACGCCGAGAGCTGCGTAGCCGGCCAAAGCAGGCAATGATTTCCCCGTGGCGGTCTCACTGGACGTGGCAGTGATTGCGCCGATGATGCCGGCCAGCACGTCACCGGCCCCGGCCGTAGCAAGCCAGGACGGGGCCTCGCCCTGCGCATAGGTCGGACCGTGCGGCTGCGCGATCACCGTGACGGGGCCCTTGAGGACGACGACGGCGTCGGTGCGGCGAGCGGCCCGCTGCGCCCAGACCGCAGGAGCGGCTTCGACGGCCGAGCGGGACACGTCGGTATCGCCGAGCCTGGTCATGAGTGCGACGAGTTCCCCGGCGTGCGGGGTGAGGATCATCGGCGGGTCGGTGCGCTGCACGGCCGAGTCGGCCGCCTCGACGGCGGCAAGCGCGCCGGCGTCAAGAACGCACGGCAGCTGCGTGTCCCCCGCCTCGGCCAAGTACCGGCGAACATCGCTCATCCGGTCGTCATCGGCCGGATCGATGCCGGGGCCGAACAGCCAGGCCTGCACGCGTCCGTTTCCGGGGACGACCTCCGGATAGGCGGCGTTCACGGCGCGAGCGACATGGTCGGATCCGACGTAACGGATCATGCCGACACCGCAGGCGCGGGAACCGCCGGTGGCCAACACGGCGGCGCCGGGATATCCGGAACTTCCGGCCACTATGCCGAGTACTCCGCGGGTGTATTTGTGATCGTGCGGCCCGGGAACCGGCCAACGGCCGGCAATATCGGACGGATTCAGCCGTGCCGTCGCGGTCGTCTCGTCGGCAAGCGGGACGCCGATGTCGACGACTTCGACATTGCCGGCGCAGCCTGCGGCCGGCGGCAGCAGCAGGCCCGGTTTCGCGCCGGCGAACGTGACCGTGCAATCGGCCCGGACGCAGTCATCGGACGCTTCACCGGTGTCCACATCGATACCGCTCGGCATGTCGACGGCAATGACGATCTGTCGCTCGGAGCGGGCGGGCGTCCAGTTTGCGACGAGTTCGCGCACCGGGCTGCGCAATCCCGGCCGGGCTCCGGTGCCGACGATCCCGTCGAGGACCGCATCGGCAATCCGTAAGAGTTCAGCGGCCCGGGAGGCCCCTCGGTCGTCAAGGCGGTGAATCCGGGCCCCGGAGGCACGGGCGGCAGCCAGCCCGCCCTGGTGTGCGTCGTCCGCAGTCAGGACAACGTCGACGCGTGCTCCGCGACGGGCCAAATGCGCGCCCGCATACAAGGCGTCCCCGCCGTTGTTGCCCTTGCCGGCAAGGATCGCGACCCGGCTGCCGTAGACGTGTCCGGCGTCGAGCTCGCGCACGCACACCGCGGCCACGGCGGCGGCCGCCCGCGCCATCAGCGGCGGCCCGTGCCCGGCGTCCAGAAGCGGCTGCTCGGCCGCCCGGATGTCCTTCGGCGTCCATGCACGAATCATGAGTCCATGCTGCCACGTCCCGCGTTTGCGCGCCGAGTGGTGGTGCGGGAGGACGGGGGCGGCTCAGTCCACGTCGGGGTCTGCCGGCTTCAGCAGCACTGTGAATTCGGTGCATCCCGGTTCGCTCATGACGGATACCGACCCGCCCAAGGCGCGGGTGATGGCGTCCACGATGGACAGGCCGAGGCCGGTGCTGCCGACGCCGCGAGAGCGCCCCGAATCGCCGCGGGCGAACCTGTCGAAGACCGAGTCGATCAACTCGCCGGGTATTCCCGGCCCGTCGTCCGACACCGTGACGGCCACCCAGCCGTCGCCTCCCCCGGCGGCGTCCGCTGCGCCCCCGGAACCATCGCTCCCGGCATGTTCGGCGTCGCCGGCGCCGGCCGGACGTCGAAGGCGCACCGCCACATGCGTGCCGAAGGGCGTGTGCACGCGCGCGTTGGTCAGCAAATTGCCGAAAACCTGCCGCAAGCGCATATCGTCGCCGCGCACGAAGACCGGCTGGTCCGGCAGATCCAACGACCATTCGTGCCCGCTGCCGGCCACGTGCGCATCCGCGACGAGGTCGAGCAGAACGGCCGACACGTCGACGTCGCGGATCTCGATCTCGCGCCCCGAGTCGAGCCGGGCCAACAACAACAGGTCGTCGACAAGAGTCCCCATGCGGCTGGCGCCGAGCTCGACCTGCGTCAATGCGTGCGTGACGTCGGGCTCCAGCGAATCGCGGTAGGGCCGCGTCAGCTCGGCGTATCCGCGGATGGTGGCCAGCGGGGTGCGCAGCTCGTGACTGGCGTCGGCGACGAACCGTCGCACCTGCTGCTCGCTCGCGTGCCGCGATTGCAGCGCCTCGCCGATATGGTCGAGCATCCTGTTGATGGCGGCGCCGACCTGGCCGATCTCGGTCTGCGGGTTCGCATCGGGTTCCCGGACCCGGTCGGCCAGCACGACCTCGCCGCGGTCCAGCGGCAATTCCGACACGCGGGTCGCGGTTTCCCGGACGCGTTGCAGCGGACGCAACGCCCTTTCCACCAGCGTCGATACCCCGACAGCGGCAATCAGCAACCCCAAGACGACGATGATGAGCTCGGTGAAGATGACCTGCCGCGTCGTCCGGGACACGTCGGACAGGGAAATTCCGGATATCGCCGTCCCGATCGGCGTTCGAGACGCAATGACGCGGAACGATCCGAGTCCGGGCACCCGCACCGTCTGGATATCGTCCGTCTGCCGCACGCCGGCCAATACGTCGCGCTGCTTGGCGCTGAGCGGTTGAATGGCGCCCGGCGCCTCGACGAATCCCGAGCTGACGACGGTGCCGTCGACGACGAGTGCCGCCAGGGACCCGACACCCTGACCGGGCTGGCAGAGCACGTCGGGCGGTGCGCCGCGTTGCCGGCTCAGCGTGCACGTGCGCTCGGTCCCGCCCGATTGCGGGTTGAACCGGGCCGCACCGGCGACCAGGCGCGAGTCGAGCTGATTGATCTGATAATTCCGGACGGCCAGCACGGTCACCAGCCCCAGGCACACGGCCACGACCGTGAACACCGTGACCGTCGACAAGACGATCCGCGACCGGAGCGTCCACCGGCCCGGATGCAGCAAATCAGCCATCCGCCGCCTTCAGCATGTACCCGGCGCCGCGCAACGTCTTGATCATGGGGCTGCGGCCGGCGTCGATCTTCTTGCGCAAATACGAGATGTACAGTTCGACGACGTTGGCGTTGCCGCCGAAGTCGTAGCTCCAGACGCGGTCGAGGATCTGCGGTTTGGACAGCACGCGTCGCGGATTGCGCATCATGAATCGGAGCAGTTCGAACTCCTTGGCCGTCAACTCGACCGGCTCGCCGGCCCGGTACACTTCATGGCTGTCCTCATCGAGGGTGAGATCGCCGACCTGGATGACGGCATCGTCGCCTACTTCCACGGACCCCGCGCGACGCATCAAGGCGCGCACCCGTGCCACCACTTCTTCCAAGCTGAACGGTTTGGTCACATAGTCGTCGCCGCCGGCCGTCAGCCCGACCACGCGGTCTTCAACGGCGTCCTTGGCCGTCAGGAACAGCACCGGAACGTCTTGATTGATTCCGCGGATCTTGGCAAGCAGTTCGAGCCCGTTGATATCGGGCAACATGACGTCGAGAATGACGATGCTGGGCCGGAAATCACGCATTGCGGCAAGTGCGCCGGCGCCGTCGAACGCGGTGGCGGATTCCCATTTTTGATAGCGGAACGCCAACGACAGTAATTCGGCGAGATTCTGCTCATCGTCGACGATGAGCGCCCGTACGGTTTCTGCAGCCTTTTCCTGGGCGGTACCTGTGTTCACATTCTTCAGCATGCCACTCGCGGCTATCCCGCAGATATGGGCAACCTGTGCGCCGGCTGTCAGTCGTGCTGGTCGGAGGTCTCGGCGATCACGACTGCCGAAGCGATACCGGCATCGTGCGACAGCGACAAGTGGAAGACGTCGGCGCCGAGCCGTTCGGCGCGGTCTCGTACCGAGCCCGTCACCCGCAGCATCGGCCTGCGGTCCGCAATCCGTTCGACCCAGGCGTCCTGCCAGCTGAGTCCGGACGGCGCCGCAAGAGACTTGGCCAGCGCTTCCTTGGCGGCAAACCGGGCCGCCAAGGACGAGACCGGCAGATCGCGCTCGGATTCGACGAACAATCGCCGGACCAAAGCGGGCGTGCGCTCGAGCTGGCGGGCGAACCTGTCGATGTCCACCACGTCGATCCCCACGCCGATAATCACTCGACCGTGACCGATTTCGCAAGATTGCGGGGCTGATCGACGTCGAGCCCCTTGGCCGTGGCAAGTTCCATGGCAAACACCTGGAGCGGGACGACGGTGAGCAGCGGTGCCATCAACGTCGGACAGCGCGGCACGTAGACGACGTGTTCGGCATATTTCCGCACGTCCTCATCGCCTTCCTCGGCAATGACAAGGGTGCGGGCGCCGCGAGCGCGGACCTCTTGAATGTTCGACACGACCTTGGCGTGCAACGAGTGCCGGCCCGATTTGGTCGGCACGATCATGAACACCGGCTGGCCGTCCTCGATCAACGCGATTGGCCCGTGCTTGAGCTCCCCGGCCGCAAATCCTTCCGCGTGGATATACGCAAGCTCCTTGAGTTTCAACGCGCCTTCCAGCGCGACCGGGAAGCCGACGTGGCGGCCCAGGAACAGTACCGACGTCGCATCGGCCATCGAATGGGCAAGCGTTTCGACCTCGCCCATTCGGCCCAGCACTTCGGCAATCTTGCCGGGCATCCGGTGGAGTTCACCGAGCTTGTCGGAGATCTCGTCGGCGAACATATTGCCGCGTAGCTGTGCCAGGTAGAGGCCGAGCAGGTAACAGGCTGTGATCTGCGCCAAGAACGCCTTTGTCGATGCGACGGCGATCTCGGGGCCGGCGTGCGTGTAGAGGGCGCCGTCCGATTCGCGTGGGATTGTCGATCCGTAGGTGTTGCAGATGGCCACCACCTTGGCTCCCTGTTCGCGGGCGTGCCGGACGGCCATGATGGTGTCCATCGTCTCACCGGATTGGGAGACGGCCACGACAAGCGTTTTTTCGGTGACGACCGGGTCGCGGTACCGGAATTCGTGCGCCAGCTCGACCTCGACCGGGATCCGGCACCAGTGTTCGACCGCATAGCGGGCTACCTGCCCGGCGTAACTGGCAGTGCCGCAGGCGATCACGATGATCTTGTCGACGCTGCGCATCACCGACTCCTCGATGTGCATCTCGTCGAGCATGAGCCGCCCGGTCTGGTCGGTGCGGCCGCGCAGCGTATCGGCCACTGCAGCCGGCTGATCGGCGATCTCCTTGGCCATGAAGCTGGCGAATCCGCCCTTTTCGGCCTCGGCGGCGTCCCAGTCGACGTGGTAGGCGTTGCCGGAGACCGGGTTGCCGTCGCTGTCGGTGATGTCGACCGAGGACGGCGTGATGGTGACTATCTGATCCTGACCGATCTCGACGGCTTCCTTGCTGTAGGCGATGAAGGCGGCGACATCCGAGCCCAAGAAATTCTCGCCGTCGCCCAGCCCGATCACGAGAGGCGAGTTGCGCCGGGCGCCCACGACGGTGCCGGGCAGATCGGCGTGCACGGCCAACAGCGTGAACGCGCCCTCGAGCCGCGCGGTCGTGCGCCGCATGGCCGCGGCAAGATCGTTGTCGACGCGATATTCGCGGGCAAGGAGATGAGCAACGACTTCGGTGTCCGTTTCGGACAAGTACTCGTCGCCGTCCATCTCGTCTTTGAGTTCGGCGAAGTTCTCGATGATGCCGTTGTGGATGAGTGCCAGCCTGCCGCCGTCGCTCACGTGCGGATGAGCGTTGGCGTCGGTCGGCCCACCGTGCGTGGCCCACCGCGTATGCCCGATGCCGGTCAGCGCGTCCGGCAGCGGATGCTCGCCCAGCTCGTCGAGCAGACTGGCCAGCTTGCCGGCCTTCTTGGCCGAGGCCAGCCGGCCGTCGGGGGTCACGAACGCCACGCCGGCGGAATCATATCCGCGGTATTCCATCCGGCGCAGGCCGTCGAGGACTACTTCCTCGGCAGTGTGCCCCGAGGCGCTCCGGCCCACATATCCCACAATTCCACACATGCGCCCAAGCCTATCGGCGCGCACGTGCATCCTGCGAATATGGCCCGGCGCGCCACCGCCCCGCACTCCCCGAGCGCCCCGGAGCGGCGCCGGATCCTGCGGGTACGGCAGAATGGCGGACATGTCCGAGAACGATCTCGATACGGCCCGCAGCATTGCCGGCATCCGTCCAAAGCGGCGGTTCGGCGTAGGGAGCACCGCACGCACCCCCTTCGTCGAACTGGACCGCAAGTCGTGGGCAACGCTTGCCGCATCGACGCCGTTGCCGTTGACGGATGCCGACGTCACCCGGCTGTCCGGCCTGGGCGAGCGGATCGACCTGGACGAGGTCTCGGAGGTCTATCTCCCGCTGTCCAGGCTGCTGAACTTGTACGTGAAGGGCAAGGGGGCGCTGCACCACGCCACGCAAACATTCCTCAGCCCGCTGGGGCCCGAGAACTCGGGAGTCGAGGCGCCGACGCCGTTCGTGATCGGCGTGGCCGGCTCGGTCGCGGTCGGCAAATCCACGACTGCCCGCATCCTGCGCGAGCTGCTGGCCCGTTGGCCGGATACGCCGCGCGTCGAGCTCGTCACTACCGACGGCTTCTTGTTTCCCAACGCCGAGCTGGCTCGTCGCGGCATCAGCGACCGGAAGGGCTTCCCGGAGTCGTACAACCGGCGCGCGCTCTTACGGTTCGTCTCCGAAGTGAAATCCGGGGTGCCAGTGGTGCGCGCTCCCGTGTACTCGCATTTGACGTACGACATCGTGCCGGGCGCCGAGGTGGTCGTCCGCCAGCCGGACGTGTTGATCGTCGAGGGGTTGAACGTGCTGCAACCGGCCCGTCCGCGCGTCGACGGGCGGCAGGGCCTGGCCGTCAGCGACTTCTTCGATTTCACCGTGTACGTCGATGCCAAGACGAAATACATCCGCCAGTGGTACATCGACAGGTTCCTGAGCCTGCGCTCCGGCGCTTTTGCCAACCCCGAGTCCTATTTCCACCGCTACGCCAGTCTCGATGACGATGCGGCGGTGACGCTGGCCGGCGATATCTGGTCGAGCATCAACGAACCGAACCTCATCGAGAACGTGCTGCCAACCCGCGGGCGCGCCTCGCTCGTGTTGACCAAGGCGCAGCACCACCGGGTCAAAAGGATGCTGTTGCGCAAGTTGTGATGTCCTTGCCGCGTCGACGGGGCGAATTGTCTGCCGCGGGGCGGTAGTTTTCACCCCGCGCAGGACGAACGACCCCGCCGATGACGGCCGGCGCGGCTTACAGGCTCAGGCGGTCGCGGACGACGCCGGCAAGGGTGTCGGCCGCCGATTGGGCGTGCGCTTCGTCCGATGCTTCGACCATCACCCGGATGAGCGGCTCGGTGCCCGAGGCACGCAACAGCACTCGTCCGGTGCTGCCGAGCTCGCGTTCGACTTCGGCCACGGCGCCCGTCACCGCGGCGTCGCCGACGCGGTCCTTGTCGACGTCGGGCACGTTGATGAGCACCTGCGGCAGCTTGGGGATGCCGGAGGCCAGATCGGCAAGGGTCCGCGACGTCGCCGCCATCCGCGCAGCGAGATGCAACGCGGTCTGGACGCCGTCGCCGGTCGTGCCGTGATCGAGCATGAGCACGTGGCCGGACTGCTCACCGCCGAGCGAGTAGCCGCCGGACAGCATTTCTTCGAGCACGTATCTGTCGCCCACCTGGGTGCGCACTGTCGTGATGCCGGCTTCTTCCATCGCCAGCCACAGGCCGAGGTTCGACATGACTGTCGTGACGAGGGTGTTCGACTTGAGCAGGCCGCGCTCGGCAAGGCCGATCGCCAAGATGCCCATGATCTGGTCGCCGTCGACAAGACGCCCGCGCGCATCGACGGCAAGGCACCTGTCGGCGTCCCCGTCGAAGGCGACGCCGAGATCCGCCCCCTCGGCCACGACTGCGGCCTGCAGCGCATCGATATGAGTCGATCCGCGTTCGACGTTGATGTTGAGACCGGACGGCTCGGCGCCAATGACGCTGACGTCGGCTCCGGCCTGCCGGAGAACGGCCGGCCCGACGACGCTGGCGGCCCCGTGCGCGCAATCGACGACGATGCGCAGACCCTCGAGGGGCGGCGCGCCGTTACCCACCGAGGCAACGAGATGTTCGGTGTATTTGTCGGTCGCGGCGGGGAACCGGCGGATGCGCCCGACTTGCTCGCCGATGGGCCGGCTCCACTCCTCGCCGAGCCGTGCTTCGATCCGGTCCTCGAGGGCATCGGGCAGTTTGGTGCCGCCACGGGCAAAGAACTTGATGCCGTTGTCCGGCATCGGATTGTGGGAAGCCGACAGGACCACGCCCAAATCGGCGTCCGTCGCGCGCACCACGTAGGCGACGCCCGGAGTCGGCAGCACTCCGGCGTCCGCAACGTCGACGCCTGCCGAGGCCAGACCCGCCGCAACCGCCGAGGAAAGGAATTCGCCGCTGGCCCGCGTGTCACGGCCGATCACGGCCCGCGGGCGGTGGCCGGAGAATTCGCCGACTTCCGAGAGCACCCGGGCCGCCGCGACCGACAGATCGAGAGCCAGTTCGACCGTGACGTCGCGATTGGCAAGTCCACGCACGCCGTCCGTGCCAAACAGTCGACCCATTGTTCTCCTTCGACGAGGCGCCGGGGAACGGCGCGCAGCTGGTAAAAGGCCCCGGGGCGATCTTAGTCCCCGGGGCCTTTTCGGCGGCAGATTGTCGAGTTACCGCGCCGTGCGTGTTTTAGCGCTTGCTGAACTGCGGCGCCTTGCGGGCCTTCTTCAGTCCTGCCTTCTTGCGTTCCTTGGCGCGGGCGTCGCGCGAGAGGTAGCCGGCCTTCTTCAGCTCGACGCGGTTGTGCTCGGCGTCGATCTGGTTGAGCGAGCGGGCGATGCCAAGACGCAGCGCACCGGCCTGGCCGGACGGGCCGCCGCCGCTGATGCGGGCGTGCACGTCGAAACGTCCTTCGAGGTCGAGCAGGCGGAACGGCTCGTTGACCAACTGCTGGTGGAGCTTATTGGGGAACACGTCCTCCAAGCTCTGCCCGTTGAGCTTCCACTCGCCGGTGCCCGGGATCAGGCGCACGCGGGCAACGGCACGCTTGCGACGTCCCACAGCGGCGCCGGGCGCCGTCAGCGACTGGCCGCGGCCGCCGGCCGGAGCGGCGCCGAGACCGGCGTCGGCCGGGGTCTCGGTGGAATAACTGGACAGGTTCTCCGAGGCCGGTTCGGTCTCGTTTGTGGTTTCAGCCACGGTTCTCCTTGAAAGTAGATGCGGTCGGAATGCGCGTTACTGCGCGACCTGGCCGATTTCGTACGGCTGCGGGTTCTGCGCCCGGTGCGGGTGCTCGGGGCCCGTGTACACCTTGAGCTTACCCAGCTGCGTCGACCCGAGAGCGCCCTTCGGGATCATGCCGCGGATCGCTTTTTCCACGGCACGGCGCGGGTCGTGTTCGAGCAGCTCTTCATAGCTCATGCTGGAGAGCCCGCCCGGGTAGCCGGAGTGCCGGTACGCGCGCTTCTTTTCCAATTTCGCGCCGGTGAGCGCCACCTTTTCGGCGTTGACGATGATGACGAAGTCGCCGGTGTCGATATGCGGGGCGTAGATCGCCTTGTGCTTGCCACGCAGCAACGTGGCGGCGTGGCTGGCCAGACGGCCAAGAACCACATCGGTGGCGTCGATGACGTGCCACCCACGCTTCACGTCGGCGGGCTTGGGGGTGAACGTACGCACGGTTGCAGCCTTCTTCTCTGATCGATTCATGAAATTCGTTCGTGCCCGCGGCTTCGTAGCAGGCGGCGAAAGAGGTCAGTCCATTACGCTGTGCGCCACGTTGCGACGACTGTCGTCCGTCAGGACGCGTCGGCGGATGAGGCACGGCACATGACTACCTAGAAAAGATACCGGAAAACCGGTCCCCGGGGCAAAGCGAGACCGGTCGGACGATGCCGACGCGACGCTCGCGGCATCGCTCGGGCGCGTGCCGGATGCCGGGTAGGGTTGGAGCGTGACGCTCGATTCGACCGCCGCCGCGGCCCGGCCCCCGGGCCCCCGGCGACGCGGCACCCGGCGGCTCGGCACCCGGCGACGCGTGGCCGGCGTCCTTGCACTCATCGTGTTCCTGCTCGCTGCCGCCGGCCCGGCCCGGGCCGTATCGGCCGTGGACGCCGGCACCGCCGCAGGCAAGCAGGCCGGGCGGGCGCAAGGCGCCGTGACCGGGGACGGCCCGCTAGTGGTGCTGGGAATCGGCGGTCTGACCTGGGCCGATATCTCGCCGGCCACGACGCCGCACATCTGGCGGCTGGCCGAGAGATCGGCAAAGGGCGACCTCAGCTTGCGCACCACCCGGTCCACCAGCTGCGCACTCGATGGGTGGCTGACGCTTGGCGCCGGACGACGGGCCGGCACGAAATTGCCGACGAAACGGTCCGTGCGCTGCCCCGCCATGCCAAGGATTGAACCCGCCGGCCACGACTCGGGCCACCGCGCCGGCCGAGAACCCGTGCCCGCCGAGGTGACCGGATGGGGCGCCTACCGCACGTTCAACTCGCACCAGGCCTATCAGGCGAAGCCCGGCACCCTGGCCACGACGGTGGCAGCGGACGACGGCATGTGCACCCTCGCGATCGGGCCGGGCGCGGCCACCGCGCTGGCCGACCGGTCCGGCACGGTGCAGCGGTATCTGGAGGCCGGCACGGTGCCCTCCCCCGGCGGTCCGCACCGGCTGGGCACGTGCCCGCTGTCCCTTGTCGACCTGGGCTCGGTCGGCGACTCGTCGTGGCTTCCGAATTCGGACACGACGTCGTGGGTCGCCGGAGACCACCGGGCCAAGAACACGGTGCCCGATGCGCTGACGCTCGGCAACGATTCCGAGCGCGACAGGCTTGCAGCGGCCGTCCGCGCTACGCAGCTTCGCGATGCCGACCGGATGGTCGGACGCTACGTGCACGCGCTCCCGCACGACGCGTCGGTCATGCTGCTCGGCCTGAGCGATTCGTCGTATTCCCCGCAGCTGGGCGCCATCATGATTGCCGGAGGGGGCCGTCACGGCCTGCTCACGTCGGACTCGACCCGGCGCCGCGGACTCGTGCAGCTCACCGACGTGACTCCCACCATCACGCGGCTCCTGGGCGAAAAGCGCCACCCGGCGTTCGTCGGCACGCCGGCCACGCACGCCGACCAGGCGGCGACGAAAGCGAACGGGCCGGACTCGACCTTGGACGAGGTCAATTCGTTGCGTGAGGACGCTCTGAAGGCGAGCCTGGTACACGACAGCGTCGGCGCCTTCTCGATCTGGCTCGATATCGCGTTTTACGTGTTCTTCATCCTTGTGGCGCTTGGACTCTACCGCGGGCGGAGAGACACGAGCACCGCCGCACGGCGAACGGGCCGGTCGCGGGCAGCGTGCTGGACGGCGCTCGCGCTTGGCGCAGTGCCGGCCGGCACGTTTGTGGCAAACCTCGCGCCGTGGGCTCGCGGACCCCACCCCGTCGCGTTGCTGGCCGCCGGCATTCTGGTGGGCGCGGCGGCCGTGTTCGCCGTGACGCTGATTCGCCCGTGGGGGCGCACCTGGCTGGGCAGGGTCGGGGCGCTCGGACTCGTCACGGCCGGAATCCTCGGCGTCGATGTGGCGACGGGATCGCATTTGCAGCTCAATTCGCTGCTCGGCTACAACGCAATTGTCGGCGGACGCTTTTACGGAATCGGCAATCTCGCCGTCGCCTTGTACATCGTCGGCGCACTCATGGGCACCGCCGCCCTCGTCTCGCCGCTGCGGCGACGGGGCGCGGCGGTCGCCGTGGCAACGGTGCTCGGCCTCGCGACGGTCACGGTGATCGGCGATCCGGCGTGGGGCGCAAAATTCGGCGGCACGATTGCGGCGGTGGCCGGGTTCGGAGTGCTCGTGCTCTTGCTGGCCGGGGTGCGGCTCGGCATCCGCCGGCTCGTCGCGGTAGCGGTCATCGCGCTTGCCGCGTTGTTCGCGGTAGCCGGGCTGGACTATTTGCGTCCGCCCGGGCAGCGCTCGCATTTCGGCATATTCTTCCAGCACGTGCTCTCCGGCGACATGGGTGAGGTCATCGCGCGCAAGCTGGAGGCCAATCTGTCCATCCTGGTGATCAACCCGCTGTTGTCGCTGCTCGTGCCGGTCGGGTTCGTCATGATCGCGCTGGTGCTGGGGTGGGCGGCGCGGTGGCGGCGTCGGTGGCCGCGCGGCGCGCGGGCGGCCGAGCGGTTTGCCGGCCGGCTTCCGGAGGCCGCCGATCGCAGGCCCGCGCTCGGACTCGGCCTTGCCGCGACCTCGATGGCGCTGGCCGTCGGCCTGGTCATCACCGATTCCGGCGCGGCGGTTCCGGCAACCGGGTTCATGCTGCTCATTCCGATGCTGGTGGCCGCGTGCGGCGATATCCCGGCCGAAACGAGCCGGTCATGACGCGGCGCCGCACTCTCGGGGCGGTCGTGGCCGCGCTGATTACCGCTTTCCTGCTTCTCGGCGTTGCCCCGGCCCGCGCGGCAGCGTCCCTGCCCACGGGGCCCCCATCGGCGTCCACGTCGGCACAACCGCGACGCACCCTGCTGATCGGCATGTCCGGTCTGACGTGGCACGACGTGACGAAATCGGGGACGCCGCGGCTCTACCGGCTTGCCGAACGGGCAAGCATCGCCAGCCTGACGGCGCGCAGCGTGCGCCGGTCGAGCTGCCCCATCGATGGGTGGTTGGCGATCAGCGCCGGCAAGCGCGCAGCGGCGCCCGCGGGAGCCGGATGCGATCAGCCGCCGGCCCCCAAAGGCGGCAGCGTGCCGAACTGGCGGTCGTACCTCTCCGAAGCCGCAACGGACAATTTCAATGCCGAGCCCGGTTCGCTGGGCAGCGCGCTGGCGGCCCGGCCGGGCGCCGCCATCGGGCCGGGCGCCGCCATCGCGTTGGCCGATCCGTCCGGCGACGTGGCCGACTATTCGCGCGTCCCGCGCCGTCCGCGCGCGCTGGCGTCCCTGGTGGATGCGAAGTTCGCCGACCACCGGCTCGTCGTTGTCGATCTGGGCAACGTCGCCGGCGCCGGTCCGCACCGGTTGAAGGAACTCGACACGATGGTCGGCGCCGCGCTGGACGGCGCCGGGCGGAACGCCGCGGTGCTCACGGCGAGCATTGCGGACGGCGGCGGCACACCGAGGATGCAGTTCGCGGCGCTGCGCCGGCCCGGTGAGCGGCCCGGCCTCCTGACCTCGGATTCGACGCGGCAGCCGGGCCTGGTTCAATCCGTCGACATCGGCCCGACAATCGAATCGGACGTCGGCAGGCGGGTGCCTTCGACGGATGCGGGGGCGCCCGTCGAGCGCACGGCGAACTCCCCGGAGTCCGCTGCCGACCGCATCGCATCGATGCATGACCGGGACCGCGCAGTGAGAGCGCAGCTGTCCATCAGCGCATGGTTCTTCCCGGCGCTGATCGCGCTCATGTTGGCCGCCGGCGCGTCGGCAGCTCTCGTGCGGCGGATCCGCCCGCGGGCTGCGCTGACCGGTGCGCGGGTCGGCGGCATCGCACTGGCGGCGGTGCCCGTGTCGACATTCCTGGTGAATGTCGTGCCGTGGGAATCGGTCGCGCACGCCGTCGCCGCCATGCTGGCATGCCTGGTCGGCATGACCGCGGCAGTGACGGCTGTCGCATTCGCCGGACCGTGGCGGCGCCGGTTGCTGGGCCCGTTGACCGTCGTGTCCGGCATTACCGTGGCAACGCTCGCCGCCGACGTCCTGACCGGATCGGGGCTGCAGATGTCGACGCTGCTGGGCGAGCCGCTGCTCACCGCGTCACGCTTTTACGGCATCGGCAACTCCGCGTACGCCTTGTTCGCCACGACGCTGGTGCTCTGCGTCGTCACGGCCATGCAGATTCGCCGTCTCGGCCGGGGCGGGCGGGCGACGCTCGTCGTCGTCACGGGCGTGCTGGCCGGTCTGTTGCTGGGGCTGCCCGGACTCGGCACCAAGTTCGGGTCGGTGCCCACGATAGTTGTCGGGTTCGGTCTGCTGTTCCTGGTGGCGGTCGGGCTGCGGCTGACATGGCGGCGGGGCCTTTACCTGCTGCTGGGCGCGGCAGCCCTGATGGCCGCGCTGCTCTACCTCGATTGGCTGCGTCCGCCGGATCAGCGCACTCACTTCGGCAGGTTCTTCGCAACGATCCTGGCCGGGGACGCCTGGCCCGTGATTTGGCGCAAGATCGAGATGAATCTCGGCATTTTGACGCAGAGCTGGATGACTTTGCTGCTGCCGCTCTTCGTGGCTGCCGTCGTGCTGGTGGTCTTGAACCCGGCCAGGGCCGGAGTGCCGGCCCTGGCCGGCGTCTATGACCGGACGCCGTTCCTCCGGGCCGGTCTGGGCTCGTTGTTCGCGCTGCTGATCCTCGGCGCGTTCGTCAACGATTCCGGCATCATCGTTCCGGCCGTCGGCATTCTGTTCTTGGCACCGGCCCTGACGCATGTGGGCGCGAGCTACTCCCTCACGTCCGGTGACAATGCCGAGCAACCCCGCGCACGGCAGACGGACGGCGCGTGACTGTCCGGGACGAGTCCGTCCGAGCCGGTGGCCGGGCGGGCGGTTACGCGCCGGTGGCCATTGGCCGGCGCGCCGCCGTCTGCCCGATTTCGAGGTCGAGCAGGAACCGTTTGCGTGCAACGCCGCCGCCGTAGCCGGTGAGGTTGCCGGTGGAGCCGATGACGCGGTGACACGGCACGATGATGCTCAAGGGGTTCCGTCCATTGGCAAGCCCGACGGCCCGGGAGGCTTGTCGGTTGCCGATCCGATCGGCGATCTGGCCGTACGTGCGGGTGTGGCCGTACGGGATCTCGGTGAGCGCCTGCCACACGCGCCGCTGGAAATCGGTGCCGCGCGGACTGGTGGTGAGCGTGAAATCGCGGCGCTCTCCCGCGAAGTATTCGCCCAGTTGGTCGATGGCGTCGCCGAAGACCGCGCGTGCTTCGGCGCCGCCGACGCGCCGCCCGTACGTGTTGGCGGGTGGCTGGTGCGTGTGTTCGAGCATGAACAAGGCACTGAGCACGCCGTCCGTGGCAACGAGCGTCAATTCATCGATCGGTGAGTCGATCACCGTGTAGAGGTTCATGGGTGCTGCCTTCCGGTCGGTTCGGGTATTGCTGCGAAAGTGGTCGGCGGTCATTCCGGCATCCTGCCCACGGCGTGGTCGCCGGCGGCCCAGAGATATTGGACGGCGTAGGCGCGCCAGGGTCGCCACGCCTCGGCATGTTTCGTCAACGCGCCGGGTGTGCCGGGCAGTCCGAGAGCGCGGGCGCTGGTCTTGACCCCCAGGTCGGTCGCGATGAAGGCGTCGGGGTCGCCGAGCGCGCGCATCAGGATGCTCTCGCGCGTCCAGGGGCCAATGCCCGGTAGCTCGTCGAGCGCTGTTCGGGCGCCCGACCAGTCGGCGCCGAGGCGCAGGTCCAGCGTGCCGTTGGCGAGTGCGCCGGCCACCGCGAACAGGGTGCGCCGCCGTGACTCCGGCATGGCCAGGGACGACGGGTCGGCGTCCAGCAAGGCTTCGGGGGTCGGAAACAGGTGGGTCAGCGTGCCGTCCGGATGATCGAGCGGCTTGCCGAGCGAGCGGACCAGCCGGCCGGCGTGCGTGCGGGCAGCCGCCGTCGAGATTTGCTGGCCCAGCACGGCGCGGATGGCGAACTGCGGCCCGTCGATGATGCGCGGCACGCGCGCGCCGGGGTGGCTGCGGACGAGCGTGCCCAAGACCGGGTCGCGGGCGAGTTGAGAGTCGACAAGCACCGGATCGGCATCCAAATCGAGAAGCCATCGACATCTGTTGACTGCTGCCGACAAGTCCCGCATATCGGCGAGGTGGGCCGTGCAGGCAATGTGTCCGGCCGCCGGGCGCAGTGACACGATGCCCGGCCCGTGCGGCAGGTCGACGGTTGTGCGGTAGGCCCCTTCCGACCATTCCTCGACGCCGGGCACGGCGGTGGCGACCAGATGGCCGAACAGGCTATCGGGATGGAAGGGTTCGCGGTAGGGCAGCCGCAAGGACACCGTGCCGCGATCGCCGCCGGCGTGCGTGCGGCCGCGCAGGGCGGTCGGGGTGGTGCCGTACACCTGGGCGATGCAGTCATTGAAGGATCGGAGCGAGGAGAACCCGGCCGAATACGCGATCTCGTGCATCCGCATCGACGTGGACTCAATCAGTGTGCGCCCGGTTTGCGCCCGGGCTGCCCGGGCAAGCGCCAACGGCCCGGCCCCGAGTTCGGTGTGCAGCAGCCGTTCGACCTGCCGCACGCTGTACCCGAGTCGACGTGCCAGTCCGGGCACCCCGTCACGGTCGACGACGCCGTCCGAGATCAGCCGCATGGCCCGGGCAGTCGCGTCGGCTCGTTCGTTCCATGCCGGGGTGCCGGGCGAAGCGTCCGGCCGGCACCGTTTGCACGCGCGGTAGCCGGCTTGTTGCGCGGCCGCGGCGCTCGGGTAGAACTCCATGTTCCTGCTCTGCGGAGTCCGGGCCGGGCAACTGGGCCGGCAATAGATTTTCGTCGTTCGCACGGCAGTGACGAACCAGCCGTCGAATCGGCGGTCGCGCCCGTCCACGGCCCGTAGGCACGCCTCCCGTGTCATCCTCATGGGTACCAGTCAACACCGTGCCGCCGGCAAATACTAGCGAAAATACGACATGGCTGTCTCGTCCCCCGAGCCGTCGGTGGCTCGCCACGGTTCCCGTCGACGAGCGGCTCAGCCGCGGCGGGCGCGGGTGGCGTGAGCACGGGCAGCGAGCTCGGCGTCCGGCGGATACGCCACCTCGTCGAGGCACAGCCCGTGAGCCGGGGCCACGTTCACCATCAACTCGCGCGAGGCTCGCGCAAGCAGCCGGGCCGGCCATGCGGCGTTCTCCCGTCCGCCGCCGACGGCCAGGCACGCGCCGATCAAGGCTCTCACCATGTGGTGACAAAAGGCGTCGGCTTTGATCGTTGCCGCGACAACACCGTCGTCCTGCCTGTCGAAGCGGAATTCGAGAAGTGTGCGGAACGTGGTGGCACCCTCGCGCGGTTTGCAGAAACTCAAGAAATCGTGATGCCCGGCAAGCGGCTCGGCCGAGGCGTTCATGGCGTCGATGTCGAGCGGAAATTTCACGTGCAACGTGTCATGACGCCGCAACGGGTCCATAGTCTGCGGCCGGTCGGCGATCCGATAGGAATAACGCCGCCACAGCGCACCGAACCGGGCATCGAATTCGGGCGGGGCCACGCGGGCATCCAAGACGGCGATATCCGGGGCGCGCCCGACCGCGAGCGCTCCGGTCAGCCGCCGCACCAGTGCCTCGCCGATGGGTCGCTCGGTCCGGCCGATGACACGGCCCTCGGCCCGGGGCCCGAGGTCCACGTGCACGACCTGCCGGCGAGCATGCACGCCGGCGTCGGTGCGACCGGCAACTGTCATGCGGATCGGCTCGCGGGTCACCAGGGCGAATGCGTCCCCCAGGCACCCTTCAACGGTGCGCATGCCGGGCTGCCGCGCCCATCCGGCGAAGTCCGTGCCGTCATAGGCCACGTCGACGCGGAGCCTCACGTTACTCCCATTCGATGGTGCCGGGCGGCTTGCTCGTGACGTCGAGCACCACCCGGTTCACTTCGTCGACCTCGTTGGTGATGCGAGTCGAGATGCGGCTGAGCACCTCGTACGGCAGTCTCGTCCAATCGGCGGTCATGGCATCGTCGCTGGACACGGGCCGCAGCACTATCGGATGGCCGTACGTGCGGCCGTCGCCCTGCACGCCGACGGAACGGACGTCGGCCAGCAACACGACGGGGCATTGCCAGATCTCGCGATCGAGTCCGGCGGCGGTGAGTTCGTCACGCGCGATGAGATCGGCGGCACGCAACGTCGCAAGCCTGTCGGCCGTGATGTCGCCGACGATGCGAATGCCGAGGCCGGGCCCGGGAAACGGTTGGCGCCACACCATGGCCTCGGGCAGGCCGAGTTCGGCGCCGACGGCGCGGACCTCGTCCTTGAACAGGGTGCGCAACGGCTCGATCAGGCCGAATTGCAGGTCGTCCGGCAATCCGCCGACATTGTGGTGGCTCTTGATATTGGCAGCGCCCTCGCCGCCGCCCGATTCGACGACGTCCGGATACAAGGTGCCCTGCACCAAGAACCGCACCTCGCCGTCCGTTCCGTCCGCTCCCCCTTCGGCGACGACTTGGCGTGCGGCACGTTCGAACACGCGGATGAATTCGCGTCCGATGATCTTCCGCTTCTCTTCCGGATCGCGGACGCCGGCCAGTGCCGCCAGGAATCTGTCCGCCGCATCGACTACTTTGAGTTTGATCCCGGTTGCGGCAACGTAGTCGTTTTCGACTTGTTCGGCTTCGCCGGCGCGCAACAGACCGTGATCGACGAATACGCAGGTCAGCCGGTCGCCGATCGCACGTTGCACGAGCGCGGCCGCCACCGCCGAGTCGACTCCGCCGGAAAGCCCGCAAATGACTTTGCCGGTACCCGCCTTCTCGCGTATTGCTTCCACCTGCGCGTCAATGACGCCGGACGTCGTCCAGGTCGGTGTGAGCCCGGCTCCCCGATAGAGGAAGTTCTCGATCACGGCCTGGCCGTTGTCCGAATGCGCCACCTCGGGATGCCATTGGACGCCGTACAGCCGTCGACCCGGATCGGCGATCGCGGCGACCGGCGCGTCGACGGTGCTTGCCAGCACCGTGAAGCCGCTCGGAGCCTGCTCCACCGAATCGCCGTGGCTCATCCACACGTTTTGCGCCTCGGGCTGCCCGTCGAGCAGATCGCAGCCGCCGCGCACCGTGACCGCCGTGCCGCCGTATTCGCGCTTACCGGTGCGGGCGACCGTGCCGCCGAGCGCCGTGTTCATCAGCTGGAAGCCGTAGCAGATGCCGAGCACCGGGACGCCGGCCTCGAACAGCCCGGCGTCGATCGTCGGAGCGCCGTCGGCGTACACGCTGGCGGGGCCGCCCGAGAGAATGAACGCCGACGGATTCTTCGCGAGCATGGACTCGACGGGCATGGTGTGCGGCACGATCTCGGAATACACGCGCGCTTCGCGCACGCGGCGCGCGATGAGCTGCGCGTACTGCGCGCCGTAGTCAACGACGAGGACGGGCCCCGGTCCGGTCGGTGTGGAGGTCACGGGCGTTCCTTGCGGGTTGAGAGGGAGGGTCAGAGGTTTTTCGGTGCCAGGACGACGGCCTCGTCCAGTTCCTTGGTGCCGCGCGCATGCACGCGCTTTTCCAAAAAGAACGACAACAGCGGGATGACTCCGCCAAGCGCGATCAAGAGGAATTCCTTGATGGGCCAGCGCATCGATTGCCACAGCCGGAAGTCGGAAATCAGGTAGACGACATAGCACCAGCCGTGGCCGATGGCGACGGCCGCGAAGATTTGGAAATTGCCGATCTGCCAATTCTGATTGAACAGGTATTTCAAGATCAGTTCGAGGCACAACGCCAGCAGGAAACAGCCGGTGGTGTAGGCCATCACCTTGTAGAACGTGAGGGCGCCGCGGGCGGCATTATACCTCCGGACGGTCCAGGGACGCGGCTTTGGAGCCGGGTTCGCCGATGAGCTACTCATGTACCTTTAACTTCTTCCTCGGGTGCTGTGCCCAGTCTATCGGCCATCTCGGCCTCTTCGATCTCCCGCAGGTATTCATCGCGAACCATGCGCCACCAGACGTACACGGCGAACAGAGCGAACACTATCCATTCGATGGCGTAAAAGAGGCTCTGCAGATTGATTCCCCCCGCTTTGGGAGGCGGCGCCGGGACGGTGGTCAGGCCGGTGGATGTGGCGCCGGGTCCTGATTGGGACATCGGCAGCAGATAGCCGGCGTACGAGAGCACGTCCCATTTGTTGACAAGTTGCGCGGTCGACAAGGTCGCCATTTGCCCGGCCGGCATCTTGTCGGTCGGGGTCGGACCCTCGATGGGCTGAATGCGGGCAATCATCCGAATGTGTTTGCCGCTCGCGCGAGAGGTCTCGGCCTCGTGTTCGGACGCCGTCCACCCGCGCACCACCGGTATTTCGATCGGCCGGCCCCGGCGTTTCACCGTCTGGACGGTTGCGCCGTCGGGTTCGAACATGGTCACGACCCAGTAGCCGTCCCGTCCGTGCAGCTCGCGGGCCGGAATCACTATCTGCTGCCTCGGCCGGTAGTTGCCGCTGAGCGAGACCTTCTGGTAGGCGTCCCGTGCCGGAAGCGGCGCTTGGGCCTTGGCGACGGAATTGAACGGTTTGACGGTTTCGGTCGCGGACTTGGGCGGCGCTTGGCGGGTCCGGGCCCTGTCGAACTGCCAATTGGCAAGAACGACGAAGAGTGATGCCAGAAGTAGCGCGATGACGAGCACCCCTATCCATTTGGGGCGCAAAGCGACCTTCAGCACGCTCACCAGGATACGGGTCGACCCTCGCGCCGTGCACACCGGAGCGGAGTCGCCGGCAGCCTGCTATTCGTCGCCGTCGAACTGGTGCGGATCTCGCACGAGATATTCGACCGGAACCTCGAGCGTGGTCGCCAGGTCGACCACCAGGTCGAAGCTGGGGCTCGAACTGCCGTTCTCGATCCGGTTGACGGTTTTACGGTCGACGCCGACCCGCTCGCCGAGCTCTTCCTGGCTCCAAAAGCGAGCCTTGCGGGCAGCACGCAGATTCTCGGCCAAAGCAAGCCGGTGCGGCTTGATGAAGTCCGGATCTTTCGAGGGCGTGCGCACCCTTTAACTTCACCGGCGCGCCTCGGTTAAGTCTGTACCGTTGACGGTACATATACCGCTGCCGGTACACGGCAGAATCCGTGCCGCCCGTTATCAGCGGCCTTGGTAGGGCGAGACGACGACCTCGACACGTTGGAATTCCTTCAAGTCCGAATAGCCGGTGGTCGCCATGGCGCGCCGCAATGCGCCGACGAGGTTCACGGTACCGTCGGCCCGGTGGCTCGGGCCGAACAGGATTTCGTCCATCGGCGCCACTGTGCCCACGTTGACGCGTTCGCCTCGCGGCAGCAAGCTGTGATGGGCCTCGGCACCCCAGTGCCATCCGTGCCCCGGTGCCTCATCGGCCCTGGCCAGCGCCGTGCCGAGCATGACGGCATCGGCACCGACGGCCACCGCCTTGGCCAGATCGCCGGAATAGCCCAGCCCGCCGTCGGCAATGACGTGCACATAGCGTCCGCCGGATTCGTCCATGTAGTCGCGCCGGGCCGCGGCAACGTCCGCGATGGCGCTGGCCATGGGCGCGTGGATTCCCAGCGTGGTGCGGGTCGTCATTGCCGCTCCCCCGCCGAATCCGACGAGGACGCCGGCCGCGCCGGTGCGCATCAAATGCAGCGCGGCAGTGTAGGTGGCGGCGCCGCCGACGATGACCGGAACGTCGAGTTCGTAGATGAAGCGTTTGAGATTGAGCGGTTCGACGTTGCCGGACACGTGTTCGGCCGACACCGTGGTGCCGCGGATGACGAACAGGTCGACGCCGGCGTCCACGACGGTCTTCCAGAATTCCTGCGTCCGCTGCGGGGTCAGCGCGCCGGCGACGGTCACTCCGGCTTCGCGGATTTCGGCAAGCCGGGCGGTGATCAGCTCGGCTCGGATCGGCTCGGCGTAGAGCTCTTGCATGCGGGCGGTGGCTTCGCCGGCATCCAGTGCGGCGATCTCGTCCAACAGCGGCTGCGGATCGTCGTACCTGGTCCACAAGCCTTCGAGGTCGAGCACGCCCAGGCCGCCGAGCCTGCCCAATTGCACGGCGGTGGCCGGCGACACGACGGAATCCATCGGCGCGCCGATCACCGGGGTGTCGAAGTGGTAGGCGTCGATTTGCCAGGACACCGACACGCCCTCCGGGTCCCGCGTGCGTCGTGACGGGACGACGGCGATGTCGTCGAGGGAATATGCGCGGCGTCCGCGCTTGCCGCGTCCGAGTTCGATCTCTGTACTCACGGCACAAGGCTACCTGGTAGCGCCCCTGCCGAGTCCGAGAGTGCGGATATCGGCCGTGCCGGCGCGCCGGACGTCACCGGCGGCACGCACGCACGACCACCGCGACAAGAACTACTGCGGATGCCGCGACCGCGATCGTAGCGCCGTATTGACGAAGCAGCGCCGGGCCGGTGGCGGCGCCCAGCTCGGCACGGCGGCGGTCCGCGTCGGCGGCCGGCCGCCGGGCCGGAATGGTCTGCGTCGGCGGACGGCGCGCTGCACGCACGTCGTCGCTCAGCGCAGCCTCGTCGCAAGGGCCCGCCTCGTCGTCCGCGGCACGGGGCTGTGCCGCCGAGGACGTCATGTCGGAAGTTTCGTCTTCACGCAGTCGACGAACTTGCCCATGAGTTTGTTCGACACGCTTTGAATGATGCCGCGGCCGAACTGTGCGGGCTTGCCGCCGACGTTCATGTCGGTCAGGACGTCGACGGTCGTTCCGTCACCGTCCGGCGCCAGTTGGACGGTCACCGTGGCACCGGCGTTGCCATTGCCCCGCTTGTCCTTGCCGCTCGCCTCGATGACGGCGCGATGCGCACCCTCATCGCGTTCGGTGAACTTTCCCGACCCGGAGTACACCATGCTGATCGGCCCGAGTTTGACCTTGACGGTGCCGGTGAACTCATCACCGTCGACCCCGGTCAGCGTAGCCCCCGGGAAGCACGGCGCCACGAGCTCCAAGTCGTTGAACGTGGCCCACGTGTCGTCGACCGAACTGGGTACCGTGAAATTGTGGTGCAGTTCCATACATCCCCCTAGCCCATGGCGGCCGTGACCGCTCGGCGGGCAAGCACCTCGGCCAAGTGCCTGCGATAGTTGGCGTCGCCGTTGACGTCGGACGGCGGGTCGGTGCCCTCTGCCACGCCGCTCAACGCGTCGCGGACGTCGGACGCCGTGCCGCCGGTCAGGGCTTGTTCGGCCGCCGCGGCGCGCACCGGGACGGGGCCCATGTTCGTCAGTCCGATCCTGGCCTCGGCAATACGGTCGCGGTCCATCCGCACCGCTGCCGCCACTGCGACGATCGACCATTGCTGCGCGACGCGGGTGAACTTCTCGTAGTGGGCTCCCCACCCCTCGAACGTCGGAACGCGGATCTCGGTCAGCACTTCGTCGTCCCCGACGGCCGTCGTGAAGAAATCCTCGAAGAAGTCCGCGGCACTGACGGTACGGGTGCCGCCGGACCCGGTAATCACCATCTCGCCTTCCATGGCGAGGATCGGCGCCGGATAGTCCCCGGCCGGATCGGCGTGCACCAAGGCGCCGCCGATCGTGCCGCGGTGGCGTACCTGCGAATCGGCGACGGTTGCGGCGGCCTTGCCCAGTAACGGCGCCAAGCGAGCGACGAGCGGGCTGGTGGCGATCTCGTGATGGTGCGTCAGCGCGCCCACAACGAGCCGGTCGCCGTCCTGCCGGATGCCGCGAAGCGCATCGATCTTCCCCAAATCGATGACGTGCTCGGGGTCCGCCATGCGCAGCTTCATCACGGGGATGAGGCTTTGCCCGCCGGCAAGCAGCTTGGACGTGTCCGGCGATGCAGCGAGCAACGACAGCGCTTCGTCCACGGTGGCCGGAGTCTGGTAGTCGAACTGGCTCGGAATCATGACTGATCTCCTCTAGCGGTCTGCACATTCGGCGCTTCGGCCGTCGCACCCGATCCGGCGTCGTGGATCGCTGCCCACACCGTGCTGGGCGAACACGGCATTCGCACGTCCTTGACCCCCAAGTGGCGGATGGCGTCCAGCACGCCGTTGACGATTGCCGGCGTGGACGCGATGGTGCCGGCCTCACCGACCCCCTTCACGCCCAGCACGTTCGACGTCGCCGGGGTGGTTGTCGTGTCGGTGATGAACGATGGCAGATCGGCCGCGCTCGGCACGAGGTAGTCGACGAACGAGCCGGATACCAGCGTGCCGGCATCGTCGTACACGGCCTCTTCGAACAGGGCCTGCGCGATGCCCTGAGCCAGCCCGCCTTGCACTTGGCCTTCCACCAGCAGCGGGTTGATGATCGTGCCGATGTCGTCCACGCACACGTACTTGCGCAACGTGACTTGGCCGGTCTCCGTGTCGACCTCCATCGCACACAGGTGGCTGCCGTGCGGGAAGGAGAAGTTCTCCGGGTCGAACGTTGCATCCGAATCGAGGCTTGCTTCTATCCCGTCCGGCAGATCGTGGGCGGCGAACGCGGCAAGCGCGACGTCACCGAGTGCGACGCCCTGATCCGTTCCGCGCACGCCGAACCGGCCGGACTCGAATTCGATATCGTCCTCACTGGCTTCCAGCATGTGCGCCGCAATGACCTTGGCCTTGGCGATCACCTTGTCGGCGGCGGCCACGACCGCCATCCCTCCGACGGTCAGCGATCTCGACCCGTACGTGTCCAGGCCGCGCTGGGCGACCTGCGTATCGCCGTGCAGGATCTCGACGTTGTCGAAGGGCACGCCGAGCCGATCGGCCACGATCTGGCTGAACCCCGTCTCGTGTCCCTGCCCGTGCGGGCTGATCCCGGTGACGACCTCGACGTGGCCGGTCGGCAGCACCCGTACTTGTGCGTACTCCCAGCCGCCGGCACCGTAATCCAGCGATCCGAGCACGCGGGACGGCGCGAGACCGCACATTTCGGTATAAGTCGACACCCCGATCCCCAGCTGTACCGGGTCGTTCGACTCGCGGCGGCGTTGTTGTTCGGCACGCAACTCCTCGTATCCGAACAACTCGAGCGCCTTGTCCGTGGCGGCCTCGTAGTTGCCGCTGTCGTATTCCAGCCCGGAAATTGTCGAGAACGGGAATTCGTCGTGCTTGATCCAGTTCTTCCGCCGGACTTCCAACGGATCCATGCCGAGTTCCGCGGCAAGTTCGTCCATCATCCGTTCGATGGCGAACGTGGCCTCCGGACGTCCGGCGCCGCGGTAGGCGTCGGTCCACACCTTGTCGGTGAACAGCGCCTTCGACTCGAACCGGTAGGCGGGGAACTTGTAGATGGCGTTGTACATGAACGCGCCGAGCACCGGAATGCCGGGCCCGACAAGCCCGAGGTACGCGCCCATATCGGCAAGCAGCCGCACATCGAGTCCCGTCACGGTGCCGTCCTTATTGGCCGACAGCTTCAGCCGCTGCACTTGCGCGCGGCCGTGATGGGCGCCCATCAGCGATTCGCTGCGGGTCTCGGTGTATTTGCACGGCTTGCCGGTGCGCTGCGCGGCAAGCACGGTTATCACTTCTTCGGGAGTCACTTCGAGCTTGCCGCCGAAACCGCCGCCGACGTCCGGCGCCGTCACCCGCAGCTTGCCTTCCGGTATGCCGAGAGTCATCGACAGCATCGTGCGCAGGATATGCGGGATCTGCGTGGCCGACCACATCTCGATCCGGTCGCCGGTCGGGTCCACCAGGATCGACCGGGGCTCCATGAACGACGGGATCAGCCGTTGTTGGTACAACGTGCGTTCGATGACGACGTCGGAGTCGGCGATCGCTTGCTGCACATCGCCGCCGGTACCGGCCGAGGCCGAATCGAAGACCCACACCGAGGATGTATTGGTGCCCAGATCCGGGTGCACGAGCTCTTCGTCCCGCTCGGCGGCTTCCAGATCCACCACGACCGGCAGATCATCGTAGTCCACGTCCACGAGCTCAATAGCATCTCGTGCCTGGGCGGCGGTCCGCGCGATCACGACTGCCACGATCTCACCGGCAAAGACCACTTCATCGATAGCGACCGCCGGATGCGCGGGGGCCTTCTGGTCGGGAGTGACGGGCCAGGCGTTCGGCAGGCTGCCCTGCGAATCGGCCAGATCCGGTCCCGTGAGGACGTCAACCACTCCGGGCGACGCCTTGGCGGCGGACACGTCGAGTCTCGTGATCTTCGCGTGCGCGACGGGGCTGCGAACCATGCCCAGCGTCAACATGCCGACGCGACTCATGCTGTCGGTGTAATGGTTGCGCCCCGTGATGAGCCGGGCATCTTCCTTGCGTAACCGGCGGCGGCCGATCTCGGCTGTCGTCTCGGAGTCTGAGGTGACGCTCATTGCGTATCTCCTTCGCCCGCCGCGGCACTGACTGCCTCGACAATGCTTTGGTATCCGGTACACCGGCACAGGTTGCCTTCGAGCCCGCTCCGGATTTCTTCTTGGCTCGGGTGCGGATTCTCGTTCAGCAAGGAGACCGATTGCATGATCATTCCGGACGTGCAATATCCGCACTGCAAAGCCGCGTGCTCGTGGAACGCCTGCTGCACCGGATGCAATTCACCGTTCTGCGCAAGCCCCTCGACGGTGACGACCTCATGGCCGTCGGCTTGGACGGCGAACATGGTGCACGATTTCACGCTTTCCCCATCAAGCAACACCGTGCACGCGCCGCAATTGGTGGTGTCGCAGCCGACGGTTGTGCCGGTTTTTCCCAGTCGCTCTCGCAAGTACTGCACCAGCAGCAGCCGCGGTTCTACGTCATCGGAATATTGGGCGCCGTCAACGGTCATCGTGACCGTCTGCTTGGTCGTTGTCATCAGTGACCACTCCTAACGAATGACCTGCCTCGATGTGACGAACATTACACCGTTTGGAGTCTTTATGACTTAGCCGAGACTTACCTTTCGCAGAACCGGAAATTCACCGCGCGGGCACCCCGCAGCCGCGGTCAATCGTGGTGGATCCGACCGGCCAGTTCGCTCAGCTTGTCGCCCCCGCCGCCCCACTGATCGGCAATGATCTCGGCAGCGATCGACACGGCAGTCTCTTCCGGGGTGCGTGCTCCGAGGTCCAATCCGATCGGGCTCGACAAGCGTGCGAGCTGCTCGGCGGACACTCCCTGTTCGATGAGCTGGTCGAGTCGATCCTGGTGCGTTTTACGCGATCCCATCGCCCCGATGAAGGCTACCGGTGGCATAGTCAGGGCAAGCTGCAGCAGCGGCACGTCGAACTTCGGATCATGCGTGAGCACGCCGATCACCGTCCGTTCGTCGATCCGGCCGGCATCGAGTTCGGCCTGCAGGTAGTCGTGCGGCCACCGAACGACCACCTCGTCGGCGTCCGGGAACCGGGCACGGGTGGCAAACACGGGACGCGCATCGCAGACAGTCACGTGATATCCGAGGAAATGCCCCTGCCTGGCCATGGCCGATGCAAAGTCGATGGCGCCGAAGATGAGCATCCGCGGCGGCGGCGCATAACTAGCCGCGAACACGCGCATGCCCTCACCGAGCCGTTCCCCGTCGGGCCCGTACGTCAAGGTGCCGTTGCGTCCGGCGGCCAGCAGACCGCGGACGTCGTCCGCGACTGCCTGGTCGGCCCTGTCGGACCCCATCGCCCCGGATGCGCGGTCCGGCCAGACGACCATTCGACGGCCCACCCAGGCGCGGTCCGGGTGTTCGATGACGGTGGCCACCGCGACCGGATTGCCGGCTTCGATATCGGCTGCAACCTCGGCGAGTTCGCGAAAGTTCTCCTGCGAGACCGGCTCGACGAACACGTCGATGATGCCGCCGCAGGTCAGCCCGACCGAAAAGGCGTCGTCATCGCTCACGCCGTAGCGTTGCAGCACGGGCACGCCGTCCGCCGCGACCTCGGTGGCCAGCTCGTACACGGCGCCTTCGACGCATCCGCCCGACACGGAGCCGGATGCCGTCCCGTCCGGCGCCACCAGCATTGACGCGCCCGGCAGCCGGGGCGCCGACTGGAACGTCCGCACCACCGTGGCAAGCCCCGCCCGACCACCGGACTTCCATGCCGACAGCAAATCATCCAATATGTCACGCATCCGCGATCATCTCCAACAGTTCCGCAAATGCGGCCAGCGAATGGCCGGCCACCAATGAATCCACGTGCGGCAACGCCGCCGCCATGCCGCCTTGTGTGGGCGTGAATCCCGCCTTACCCCGATGCGGATTCGACCAGAAAACCTTCCTGGCCACGCTCGACAGACGACGCATCTGGTCGGCCAGGAGTTCCGGGTCGCCGCGCTCCCAGCCGTCGCTGGCTATGACGACGACGGCGCCGCGCGCCATACCGCGCTGCCCCCACAGATCGAGAAAAGCGCCCAGCACGTCGCCCAGCCGAGTGCCGCCGGACCAGTCGGGGACCGCTTCGCCGGCCAGCAGCAGCGCCCGGTCCGGGTCGATTGTCCGCAACGCGCGGGTCACGCGGGTGAGCCGGGTGCCGAGGGTGAACACCTCGGTGGTGTGCTCGGTGGAGTGGACGACGCGATGGGCAAGTCGCAGCAACGAGTCGGCGTAGTTCTTCATGGAGCCGGACACGTCGATGAGCAGCACGAGTCGCCGCTGCCTGATCCGGTTCCGCTGAAATCGCAACGGACCCGGCTCGCCGGCGCGGCGTAATTGATCACGCATCGTGCGCACCGTGTCGATCCGCGCGTGCCCGTACGGCTCGGTCCGGCGGGCGCGCCTGGTGGGAGCCCGCACGGTGAGAGAGCGAAACTGGCGGTCCAGCAGCACCTTTTCGGCTTGGCTCAGGGTCGCCACGTCGCGGTGGCGCAGCGTCTCTTCGGCGCTTGCGACGGTCGCGGCAAGGGCGTCGTCGTCCTCTCCGGTGCCGTCCCCGGGTTCCAAGGCGGCTTGTGTCACCGTCGACGGTGCTTCGTGCGCGGGCCGACTTCCGCCCGATTCGTCGGGCGTAAACCAAGCGTCGAAAGTCCGGCTGAATCCGGCGATGTCATCGGGGCACGAGCAGAAGGTGGCGCGTCCGGCCCAATACACGTGATCGCGCCGACCGATGCCGAGCCGGGACGCCGCATCGATGAACGTGTGAGTGCGGTCCGACGTGACGGGCAGCCCGGCGGCGCTCAGCGCGTGCGCGAACCCGACAAGGAGGGCTTCCGGCGAATTGGGCATCTCATGCCGCCAACAGCCGGTTCAACGAGTCGCGTACCCGGTCAAGGTCCTCGCGGTATTTGCACACGGCTCCGATGGAAGCGGCGGCCGAGGCGAGGTCCAGATCGGTGTGCCCCAATTGCACGAGGGCTCGGGACCAGTCGAGGGTTTCGGCGACCCCCGGCGGTTTCAGCAGGTTTTCCTCATTCCGCAGCCGCTGTACGACGCCGACCACTTGTTCGGCGAGTCGCTGCGGCACGCCGGGCAGCCGGGCGCGCACGATCGCCACCTCGCGTTCAAAGCTCGGATGGTCGATCCAGTGGTAGAGGCACCGTCGTTTCAACGCGTCGTGCAGTTCGCGAGTGCGATTCGACGTCAGCACGACCACCGGCGGGTGCGCAGCGCGAATTGTGCCGAGTTCGGGAATCGACACCTGGTTCGTCGACAGAACTTCGAGCAGAAAAGCTTCGAATTCGTCGTCGGCGCGGTCGATTTCATCGATCAGCAATACGGACGGCCCGTCCCGGAGCGCTTGCAGGATGGGTCGGGCCAAGAGGAACCTCTCGTCGAACAGCGAGCGTTCGACGTCTTCGGGGGCGTGAGCGCCGGCGGCGGAGGTCGCCTCAAGGGTGCGCAAGTGCAGGATCTGCTTCGTGAAATCCCAGTCGTACAGGGCCTGAGAGACGTCGATCCCCTCATAGCACTGCAGCCGGATGAGAGGGCGGCCCAGCGAGTCGGCAAGCGCCTCGGCCAGCGACGTCTTGCCGGTGCCCGGATCTCCTTCCAGCAGCAACGGTCGGTGCATGGACAACGCCAGATAGGCGACAGTGGCAAGCCCGTCGTCACTGAGATAGCCGACCGAGCGCAGTCGCTCGGCCACCTCCTCGGTCGTTGAGATATCAGTCACAATTTCAGCTTAGCCTGCGAGCGCGTCGCATTGCTCGGTGCGATCGTTTCCCTTTCACCGAGTGGAGACGAAGCAGCCTTATTCGCCGGTCCGGCCGTCAAGCGATTCGCGGATGAGGTCGGCGTGGCCGTTGTGTCTGGCGTATTCCTCCACCATGTGCGTGAGGATCCAGCGCAAGCTGGGAGCGAAGCCGTCCGCCCTTTTCTCGTCCGCTACCCGGGCGAGGCCCTTGTCGGCGTAGGCCCGCGCGGCGGCGTCACGGGCGCGGTCGACCGATCCGGCCCATAGCCGCCGAAGCTCCTCGGGAGAGTCATCGGCGGCCGAGTGCCAGTCCCAGTCCGGCTCCTCGGCCCAGTCCACCGACGCCCAGGGTTCGCGCTCGGGCTCGTTCCAGAGTGAGTTGCCGAACCAGTGGTCTTCGACAGAGGCCAGATGCTTCATCATGCCGCCCAGGGTCATCGTGGAGGAGGCAACCGCGCGGCCCAGTTGCTCCGATTCCAGCCCGGCGGTCTTCCACTCGAACGTGGCGCGCTGAAAGTCGAGGAAACCGCTCAGTGTTTCCCACTCGTCGCCCTGAGTCGGCGGTTCGGCGCGTCCTTGGTCATCGATTCGTGTCTCAGCCATGGACAGCATCGTACGACGGAGCACCGACAGACCGTCACCGGTGCGGACGCGGAACCAGCACTTCCTCACCGGTGCCCGGAGAGGCCGGACGCCGCGGCCTGTTGGCCGCCGCTACTTTCTTTGCCACGATCTCGTGGTCCGGCGAAAGCACGCATACCGGGTCGGTCCGCGAGGCGTCGCCGGTGAGCAGGAACGCTTGGCATCGGCATCCGCCGAAGTCGATATCGCGGCGGAAGCAGCTGCGGCACGGCTCCGGCATCCAGTCGGTGCCGCGAAACTCGTTGAAGACTCGGGACGACGTCCAAATGGCTTCCAGCGAATCGTCCCTGACGTTCGCACGCGGCAGCGGCAGTGTGTGCGCGGCCGGGCACGGCAGCGCGTCGCCGTTCGGCGTCACGGTGAATTGTCGCTTGGCCCACCCGTCCATGCAGGGTTTGGGATATTCGCTGTAGTAGTCCGGGATGATGTAGATGACTTCCATCCGCCCGGCCAGCCGTTCCCGGTGCGCGCGGACGACCGGCTCGGCGCGCGCCAATTGATCCCTGCTGGGAAGCAGCGCGGTGCGGTTGGTCAGGCCCCAGCCGTAGTACTGGGTATTGGCCAGCTCGATCCGGTCGGCCCCGAGGTCATCGGCAAGCATGATGATCTCGCCGATCCGGTCGATGTTCATCCGGTGCAGGACGACGTTCAAGGTCAGCGGCCAGCCGAGTTCCTTGACGACCTTCGCTGCGTCGATTTTGCGCTGGAACGACGGCGTGCCGGCGATCTTGTCGGACAAGGCCGTATTGTCGGCTTGGATGCTGATCTGCACGTGGTCGAGTCCCGCAGCTTTGAGTTTTTCGGCGCGCGTCCGCGACAGCCCCATCGCGCTGGTGATGAGGTTCGTGTACAGTCCGAGCCCGTGTGCGGTGGCGATGATGTCCGCGAGATCGCGCCGCAGCAACGGCTCGCCGCCGGACAAGTGCAGTTGCAGGACGCCGAGATCCCGCGCCTCGGTGAGCACTCGCCGCCATTCCTCCCCTGTCAGCTCGTCTCGGTAATCGGCGAGGTTCAGCGGATTCGAGCAGTACGGGCAGGCCAACGGGCACCGGTAGGTGAGTTCGGCCAGAAGCCCGAAGGGATTATCCATCGCTGATCTCCAAACATCCGTCGCGTACCTGGCGTGCAACGAATTCCGCTACCTCGCCGGCGGGAACCTCCCGGTACTGTCCGATCAGTTCCGCCTCGATCTCGGCAACCGACCGGCGCCCGTTGCACAAGCGGAGGATGTCGGCGGCAGTGCCGTTCACTACCGACACGGTCTCGGGGCCGAGCAGGACGTACTTCCCGCGCACTGCATCGAACTGCAGCCGCAAATGCGCGCCGAGCGACGGCCGGCCCGTCATGATGTGCTGGTCAGTCGGCATACGCACGCCCGATACCGTCCAGCATGCTCCAGAGCACATCGCACTTGAACGTCAGCGCCGCAACTGCACTTACTTTTTGTTCCGGCGTCCGGCAATATTCGGTCACGACTTCAAGCGCGTGCTGCGAATCGCGAGGCGCCTGTTGCAAGCGCGACCGGAAGTACGCCAAGCCGTCCGCATCGATCCACGGGTAGTAGCGTTCGAACGCGCCGAGCCGTTCGGCCATCAGGTCGGGGGCGAACAGTTCGGTCAACGACGAGGCAACGGCTTCGACCCACGGCCGGGTCCTGGCGAACGTGACGTAGGCGTCGACGGCAAAGCGCACTCCGGGAACGACGTGGCGTTCGCCGAGTACTTCCTCACGGCTCAGGCCGACGGCTTCGGCAAGCCGCAGCCACGCTTCGATGCCGCCCCCGCCGTCGGCTGTCCCGTCCTGATCGAGGATGCGACGGATCCATCGCCGGCGCACTGCCGGATGCGGGCAGTTGGCCATGATCGCGGCATCCTTGCGGGGAATGTTCTCTTGGTAATAAAAACGATTCGCGACCCACCCCTGCAGCTGGCGGCGATTGAGTTCGCCTGCATTCATGGCGACGTGGAACGGATGCTGATCGTGATACCGCTGCGACTGCGCACGCAACTCGTCAATGAAACCGTCGGTCTCGGTGGTGGTCATCTAGATGCTCACTTCTAATCCGTCGGCGGCCACTTCGAAACCGCGCGCTTCGACGGCGCGCCGCTCCGGTGAGCCGTCCAGCAGGACGGGATTGGTGTTGTTCATGTGGATATAGATCGTCCGGCCGATGGACAGCCCCGTCAGCCGTTCGAGGCTTCCATCCGGCCCGCTGATCGGGACATGCCCCATCGAACGGGACGTCTTGCCGGCAAGGCCCAGCCGGATCAACTCGTCGTCGCTCCAGCACGTGCCGTCGACGAGCAGGCAATCACAGCCCTCGACGAACTCCAGTACGTCCGGGCCCAAGTACTGGGCGCACGGCAGGTACACAATCGACGGCTCGCCGGTACCGTCACTTGGGCCGTCACTTGGGCTTTCACTCAAGCGGTACCCGACGACGCGCGCCTCGGACGCCGCGTGGTCGGCGCCGAAGCGAGCAGTCTTGGTAGTCGGCACGTCGAACGCCCGGTACGTCAGTCCGCCGTCCAGCCGCACGGCCGTTCCGGGTTCCACTTGCCGCCACACGATCTCGCTGTACCGCTCGAGGGTGCGCAAAACCCCCGACCCGTCCAGTAGCGTCCGCCGCACTGCGGCTGTGGCGTGCAGATCGAGGGTTTTGCCTTCGCGCACCAACAAGAGGCCGAGAGTGTGGTCGAGTTCCGCATCCGTCAACAGCACGGACTTCAGCGGAGTCGTGCGGCCCGGCCGCGGGAGCAGCGCGTCGAACGATTCGATCTGCGCGTGGATGTCCGGCGAAAGGTTGATCACCGTCCAACGCCGATCATCGACGCACACCGCCACCGACGACTGGGTCCGCGGACGGGCGGCCCCGCCGCGAACCGCCGTGCACACCGGGCACGAGCAGTTCCATTGCGGCGAGCCTCCGCCCGCAGCCGATCCCAGTACCCGCAGCCGCATGGTCTCCCTTCGCCGTCATGGCCGGCAATTCCTCGTCGTCAGTCCTCTCGGGCGACGTATGCCGTGACCTCGGCCGAGCAGCCGATGTCGACAATCTCGGGTGTCTCCCACTCGCGGGACAAATCGGACACGATCTCCATCGATGCCACCTCCTTTCGTCACTGTGGTATCGGAGTCTTGACGGGACGGTCTCAGACCGTCTCGGGTAGGGCGAAAACGAACAAGGCGTCACCGTGCGGCGCGCCGAGCATGGCCGGCAGGAATCCTTCGACCCAGCCGCCCCAGCCGACGGGCACTGCAATGTACTGCCTGCCGTCGATGCTGTACGTCATGGGGCTGCCGTGGTGACCGTTGCCGGTCTGGAACTGCCACAGGATCTCCCCGGTCTGCGCATCGTAGGCGTTGAATTCTCCGGTGGGCTCGCCCGTGAAGACGACTCCGCCGGCAGTGGCGAGCATCGACGCGCACATGGGCAGCTTGTGCTCCTGCCGCCACACTTCCTTGCCGGATGCATCGAATGCCTTCACGAACCCCTTCATATCGGTGGAGTCCACCACTACCGATGCGCCCCAGTACGGCATGCTCTCCTTGAATTCCCGGCGCCGGCGGCGAACTGTGGCACCGACGTCTTGCACCGGCACGTAGAACAGCTCGGTTTGCGGGCTGTACGCCGCATGCGTCCATTCCTTGGCGCCTGCGGGTCCCGGCCAGAAGTGCACCGGGTCGCCTTCCTTGTCCGGGTAGACCTTGACGGTGATCTTGCCGTCTTCGCTGATCTCGCCCCAGTCCACGCGTTCGCCGAACTTGGCGGCTCGAATCAATTCACCGTTCGTCCTGTCGAGCACGAACATGTACCCGTCCTTGTCGAAGTGGGCAAGAAGCTTGCGTCCGCCCTGATCGAACAGGATGTTCTCCATGGTGCTGTCGTAGTCCCACAGATCATGCGGGTTGTACTGATAGTGCCAACGAATCTCACCGGTGTCCGGGTCGACGGCTACGACGGAATCCGTGTAGAGGTTGTCCCCGGGGCGTACTTCGCCGTCGAAATCCGGGGCCGGATTGCCGGTGCCCCAGTACATGAGGTTCAGCTCCGGATCGTAGGTGCCGGTGATCCAGCAGTTCGCACCGCCTCGCTGCCACGCCTCGCCGTCGGCCGGCCAGGTCTCCGAACCGGGCTCGCCCGGCTTCGGGATGGTGTAGCACCGCCACAGGTGCTTGCCGGTATTCCGGTCGAACGCGTCGATGTGCCCGCGCACGCCGAATTCGCCGCCGGAGCTGCCGACCATCACCTTGTCCTTGACCACCAACGGTGCCAATGTCGCGCTTTCACCGGCCCGGACATCTCCGTACGTGGCATCCCAGACCAGTTTTCCGGTGGCGGCGTCGAGAGCGACAACGTGCGCGTTCAGGGTTGCCACAAAGACTTTCCCCTCGGCCACCGCGACGCCGCGATTGACGTTGCCGCAGCATAGCGACACGTCGTACGGGATCTCGTGCTTGTACCGCCACAGCTCTTGGCCTGTCCGACCGTCGAGGGCCCATACCCAGCCGTCCCAGCCGGAGACGAACATGACGCCGTCCACGACCAGCGGGGTGGCTTCGAAGGAATACGTCGACGCACCGGCGTGGATTCCCGCCGCGCCGAATTGGAAGACCCAGGCCGGCGCGATCTTCTTGACGTTGTCTTTCGTGATCTGGTCCAGCGTGCTGTAGCGCTGTCCGTCGTAGGTGCCGTAGTACGTGAGCCAGTTGTGCGGCTCCGACCGGGCGTTCACAATCCTTTCGTATGTGACGTCGTTCGTCACTGCCGGCGCGTGCCCCACCACATTGCTCAGGTCCGAGTGGTCGACTGCCTCTCCGGCATCGATATATTCAGTCATCATCTGCCTCTTGTGTGTGCTCGTGTCCGGTTATGCTCTGGGTTGTGCCGGGCGGTCGAGCTTCGCGTCATCGGCGACGTCGCCCAGCACGACGATAATTCCGTTGAGTCCTCGTCCCTCGTCGTTGCCGACCGGGGACGAATACCAGTAATAGCCGGGGCCGTCGAGGTTGAGATGCGCCGTCCCCCGCGCCCCGTTTTCCAACCAGATGAACTTTCTGTCATTGTTGCTGGGCAACAACGCGCAGTGCGTGTTCCGGTCGTCGTTTGTCAGTTCGAGCTCCAGGTCGCCGCCATGCGGCATGACAGTGACCGACGGCTCGAAAATCAACTCGTCAAACGGGATGCGCACGCTTGCATGCATGCTCCCGTCCGCGTTTTCCTCGGCATGTCCGAGGCCACCCGCTCCGATCATGCGGCCGAGTGTTGCGCCATTCTGCTTGTCCAGCCCCAGCTCGCTCATTACCGAGCCTAGATTCGCAATGGTGGTCGCCATGTGACTTCACCTCTTTTTGAATCATTCCGACTTCTGCGTCGTGCATGTGCAGATTATCACTCGAAGGGCGTGTCGGCTTGCAGTGAAGCCTTCTGTTTGCTATTGTGCGCGCTGCGTGAAACGCAAGGGGAAAATCGATCGGATTCGCGCTCAGATTGCCTTAGTTTTCGAACCTATGGTCGACGTCTGCGCCGCCGGCCAGGTCCCCGCATTCGACAATCCGGACGTCGCGCGACGCCAAATAGTGTTTGGCGCCGACGTCGCCGGACAAGGTGGCGGCCAGCGGCCCGAGGTGGTCGACCCCTATCAGTACCGGATGCCCGGGCACGCCTTGGTAGGCCGCACGGGCCAGCACGCTCGGCCCGGCCACGCGCGTGACGCGTCCGATCACGTCGGCGCCGACGTCGGGCAGGTCGACGAGTTGCACAAGCACTGCGGCCGGCGGGCGACTCTCGGCATCGGCATCGGCAAGGACAGCCTCCAGCCCGGCTCGAAGACTTTCCCCCATGCCTTCCGTCCAGCGCTGGGCGACAACCACACGCACGAGTCCGCCGTCCGGCGCACCCGGCCGGACTTGGGCCAACAGTTCTCGTGCCCGCTCGTGGCCTGATCCGAGCACCACGAGCACGCGGTCGCAGCCGCCGGCCAATACCGACCGGACGGTCCGGACTATCCACGGCACGCCGTCCGTGCCGATCACCGTGGCCTTCGGCTTGCCCATTCGGCGCCCGGCGCCGGCTGCCAGGACCAAGCCGGTGACTGACGGTTCATCGGGTGCGGCGCTCATACCTGCATGGTAATGGGCGTCACCCGGTGATAGCAGTCGGCGCACGCCCCTGCGGGTCGTGCGCCGACTGCTGCCTGGTGGCTCGGCCTATTCGCCAGGCCGGTCGTCGTCCGTCTGGTCGTCGTCCGTCTGGTCGTCTTCCGGCCGATCGCCGCGCCGGCGTCGCCCGTGCTCGGCGTCGCCGATCGGGATCTGCCGGGTGGTCACCGGGATCGGGGGCGCGGTCCGCTCCCCGACGGCCGGGCCGGGGACTGCCGGTTCCTCGGTGTTCTCGCCGCTTTCGAGCCGGGCCTCGACCTCCATCAGGTCGGGTGCATGTTTGCGAACGGGCGGGCTGAGCGACTGTCTCAAGGGGTCGTGGCGCAGCTCCATGAAGAACGTGATGGCCATCCACCCCATGATGATCATGAACGGAGTTGCGGCAAGGATCACGAATGTCTCGATCGCGTCCAGACCCCCGACCAGTATCAACACCAGTGCGACGGCGGCGCTCGACATGCCCCAGATCGCGCTGATCAGTCTGCGCGGTTCTTCGATGCCGTGTGACGACAGTGTGCCGAGCACAATAGCGCCCGTGTCGGCGCCGGTGATGAAGAAGATCGCAACCAGCGCGATCGCCAGGATTCCGGTGAAGGTGAACAGCGGATACGCCTGCAGCATCGAGAAGAATGCTGCAGCCTCGCCGTCTTTGGCCTGCGCCGCGGCGATGTCGGTCTTGCCGGTCAATTGCTGATGCAGGCCCGATCCGCCGATGATGGCAAACCAGACGAAGCTCCCGAGCGACGGGATGATGACGGCTCCGCCGACGAACTGGCGGATCGTGCGGCCGCGGGACACGCGCGCCAAGAAGGTTCCGACGTGCAGTGCCCAGGAAATCCACCACGCCCAGTAGAAGATCGTCCACTTCGACAGCCAATCCAGCGCTCCGGGACCCGAGAACCCGGCAGTGTGGAACGTCATGGTGATGAAGTTGAACAGATAGTCGCCGGTGGAGCGGGCGAAAACATTCAAGATGAACACTGTCGGACCGACGGCCAGGATGAAGATCATCAAGAGGAACGCCAGCACAAGGTTCAGGTTGCTCGCGTATTTCATGCCCTTGGCGACGCCCGAGATTGCCGTAATGACGAAGATCGCCGTCATGATGATGATGACCCATACCGTCACGGTGTTCGTCGGTTTGATCCCGAAAACATACGAGATGCCTGCTGCGATTTCGAGTCCGGCCAGCCCCAGCGAGGTGGCGGACCCGAATTTGGTGACGACGATGGCAAAGATGTTGATCACTCGGCCGAAAATGTTCTCCGGATTTCCCAGAATCGGGGTGAAGGGGGCGGACAACAGGTTGCCGCGGCCCTTGCGGTACGTGGAGTACCCGAGCGCCAGCCCCACCACCGAGTAGATGGCCCACGGCTGGATTCCCCAGTGGAAGAAGGAATATTGCATTGCGACGCGCGCGGCTTCGAGGGTGCCGGGGTGCACGCCGGAGTCCGGTGGCGGGGCACCCAGATGGGATATCGGCTCGGCCACGCCGAAGAAGACCAGGCCGACGCCCATGCCGCCGCCGAACATCAGCGCGATCCATGAGCCCGTCGAAAATTCGGGCTTCTCACCGTCCCGTCCCAGCGGAATGCGGCCGTACCTGCTCAGACCCAGGAACAGAGTGAAGCCGACAAAGAACGCGACGGCCAGGATGAACAGCCAGCCGAATCGGGCAAGCACCCATTGCAGAGCCGTGTTGGCGATGTCGCCGGTCTCCTTGGGGAAAATTGCCCCGAGCACAACGAAGACGAGGATCAGCCCGAGGGCGACACAAAAGACCACCGGGTCGACCGGTTTGTCCGCCTTCGGGTTGAAGAGATTTCTGGGTTTGCGTTCGGTGTCAGCTTTTGCCGTCTCCGATGTCATTACGTCTCCCTCTGCGAGTTACTGACGGCTCGCGTCGCGGCTGCGGGGTTCAGTCCTGGTCCGAAACGAGTGGTTCCCACAACTCGAGTCCGTTCCGGTGCGCCGTCAGACCCGGCTCCCACGGTGTATCGCCATGCTCCTCGTTCGCCGATCGGGCCAGGACGAGGAGTAGGTTGGCCAGTCTGTTCAAGTAGGTGCGCGCCAGCGGGTTGATTTCGCCCTCCTGAAGCGCCTTGATGGCCTTTTCGGCCGATCGTTCGGCGCGACGGGTGACGGAGCATGCGTAGTACAGCGCCGCGGCGGTCGTCGTGCCGCCGGCCACCACGAAATTCGACGGCTGCGTCAACTCCGCGTTGAAATGGTCGCACGCCCGTTCGAGTCGCGCGACGTACTCGCCGTCGATGCGCAAATGTCCTTCGTCGTTCCCGTTGACCGGTGCGCAAACGTCGGCAGCCACGTCGACCAGGTCGTTTTGTACGCGGGTGATGACGCGAACCATTTCATTCGACAGCACGCCACCCAACGTCACTGCCAAGCCCAGGATCGCGGAAGCCTCTTCACAGTCGCCGTATACGGCGATTCGGAGGTTGTCCTTGTCGACCCGCGTGTAGTCGCCCAGCGATGTCTGACCGGTGTCGCCGGTACGGGTATACGGCTTCCAGGCAGGCGTCGGCACGGACGCAGTTGGTTCTCCTGCTTTATCAGATTCCTTCATCACTGGGGTACGTTACCATGATGTTCACAGGATTCTATGCCTACCCTGTCAGGCTCCGACCGCTACGCCCCGGGCGCGAAGAGCTTGCCTGGCGTCCGCCGCGGACGTCCAGAGAATGGCATCGATACCGGCGGCCCGAGCGGCGTCGACGTTGTCGTGCTTGTCGTCGACGAACAGCACGCGACCCGGATCCGGGTCGCCCAGTCGGGAGAGCAGCAACGAGAATATCCGCTCGTCCGGCTTGGCCATGCCCACATCCCCCGACACGATCAGCTCGGTGAAATAGTCGCCTGCCGGCGTCTCGCGCAGATCCGCTGCGAACGAACTTGCCGCGTTCGACAGCAGGGCGAGCCGCACCGGCTTTGCGGCAAGCTCGTCAAGCAGAGCGGCGGACTCGGGCTGCAGTTCGAGCCAGGCGTCGTTGTCGGCGCGCACCAGTTCGGGAATCGACGCGTCGACGCCCAACTCGGCAAGCATTCCCGGCCAGTAGCCCTCATCGTTCAGGTCGTATCCTGCCCGGCCGCGCCAATACGCGGGCGCCACGTCGGATTCGTCCATGCCGAGAAGCGCGGCAACGGCCGGCGGTCCGGCGTCCGGGCGCGAGAGCACATTGCCGAAGTCGAACACCACCCACTCGGGGCGACGTGCCGCGTCGAACCTCTCGAGCTCACCGGCCGGCATGGCATAGGCGTGCTCGGGCCCCGGGAACGTGCGTGCGCGCACGTCGCGTGCGTAGGCATTCAGTCCGCGGGCCGTCTCGGAGCGCACATCGGCGAACCGCTTGACGAACTTCGCCACCCGGCCGTCGGTGACGCCGAGCAGGTCGTGCCAGACAAGTACCTGTCCGTCGGTGGCCGCTCCGGCGCCGATTCCGATCACGGGGATGCCCGACGCCGCTGTCGCCGCGCAGGCCACCGGATCGGGCACCGCTTCGATCACGAGCGAGAAACACCCGGCGTGTTCCAGCTCGGCAGCGCCGCGCAGCAGCCGTGCCGCAGCATCGGCGGTGCGCCCTTGCGCCTTCAACCCTCCGAGCGCCGACGCCGACTGCGGCGTCAATCCGATGTGTCCCATGACGGCGATGCCGGCATCCGCGATCGCGCGGGCACGCGAGACGGAAGTGCCCGCCCCTTCGAGCTTGACGGCGTCCGCGCCGGTTTCTCGGATGATCCGTTGAGCGCTTGCCACTGCCCGTTCGTCGGATGCCTCGTAGCTGCCGAACGGCATGTCGACGACGAGCAGCGGGGTGGCGGCGCCGCGACGGACCGCCGCGCCGAACACGATCAGCTCGTCAAGACCGATCGAGACCGTCGACGTGTACCCGAGCACGCAATTGGCCGCCGAATCGCCGACCAGGATGACGTCGACTCCGGCCTCCTCGGCCAACGCCGCGGACGGAAAGTCGTACGCGGTGACCATGACTATCGGCTCGCCCGCAGCCTTCATCCGCGCCAGCGTCGCGAGAGTGACGGGCCGTGCATCCGCGCTGCGCGGGCCGGACGGCGCCTTGGATCCGGAACTCATGATTCGTCTCCCCGTGCTGTGTCATCGATTGCTGTGTCATCGCTCGGTGCGGCGTCAATCACCACATTATCGATCAGCCGGGCCCTGCCCAGGTGCACCGCAGCGGCAACGAGCACCGGCCGGTCGCCGACTTCGTGCACGTCCGCAAGGGTCTCGGCGTCGCGTGCTTCGAGGTATTCGACATCGAGGCCGGCACCCTCCAGAATGCGCCGACCGGCTTCGAGCGCAGCGGTCAGCTCATCGGAAACGGCGCGTTCACGGACGGCGTTCAGCGCCCGGCTGATCGCGGCAGCGCGCGGCCGTTCGTCCTCGGTCAGATAGGCATTCCGCGAGCTGAGCGCGACACCGTCCTGCTCGCGCACCGTCGGCTGCGCCGAAATGGTGACCGGAAAATCGAGGTCGGCGACCATCTTCTTCACCACGATCACCTGCTGAGCGTCTTTTTGGCCGAAATAAGCCACATCGGGGGCCACCGAGTTGAGTAGTTTGCTGACGACCGTGGTGACGCCGTCGAAATGTCCGGGCCCGCGACGCGACGGATCCCCGCACAAGACTTCGGACACGCCACTCACCCGCACCTCGGTGGAGAATCCGTGCGGATACACCTCGGCGACGTCCGGCGCGTACACGATGTCGGTGCCGGCCGCGCCGGCCAAGCGGACGTCGCGCTCTTCGTCCCGTGGATAGCTGTCCAGGTCTTCGCCGGCGCCGAACTGCGCCGGGTTGACGAAGAGGCTCATCACGACGACGTCGTTCTCGGCGCGCGCCGCTTCAATCAACGACAAATGGCCGGCATGCAACGAGCCCATGGTCGGCACCAGACCGATGCGGAGTCCGGCGCGGCGGTCGCCGTCCAGCCGCGCGCGAAGGGCGGATTTGGTTCGAATGACTTCAACGGCACACACGAGTACCAAGCTAACCTACTCGCGCCGATCGCGCGCACCGAGCTGCGTTACAGTGAGACCGAGGTTGTCGATGCGAGGCGAGGTCACGGGCTGAAAGTGCGCATGCCACCATTTCGACGCCGTCTAGCACTTCCGCGCGATCTTCCCGGCGACGTGTTCGCCATGGCAGGCGTGGCGCTTTGCGTGGCACTCGGGTTCGGGGTGGTTGCGCCGGCTATTCCACTGTTCGCCACGCAATTCGGCGTGGGCGCAACGCTTGCCGGTGCCGTCGTGTCGGCGTTCGCTTGTCTGCGATTCTTGTCGGGCTTGGCGGCCGGACGCTTATCGGATTTCCTCGGCGAGCGCACCGCTTTGATGCTGGGGCTGATAGTCGTGGCGATCTCGAGCTTGATCGCCGGACTCGCCCAGAGCTATCCACAACTGATCGTCTTGCGCGGTGTCGGCGGGATCGGGTCGGCAATTTTCGGCATCGGGGCCATGGGGCTCGTGCTGCGGGCCGCCGGTAAGCGGATGCGCGGGCGCGCCATCAGCATTTACCGCTCCGGGTTTCTCGTCGGCGGCATCGCCGGGCCGGCCTTGGGCGGCGCCGTCCTGGGCATTTCGCTGCGTGCGCCGTTCTTCCTCTATGCCGGCACGCTGGGCATCGCGACGGTGGTGGCGTTGATTTTCGTCACCAAGCCGGCATCGCCGTCCGGCACCGCGACGACCCGCGAGATCGGTGCGGACGACGCGGACGCCGCGGACGCCCCTGATGCCCGGGCCGATGCCGATCTCGCCGACGGCAATGCACCCGATCGGTCGGTGCGCGAGCTCCTGCGCACACCCGAATATCAGACCGCGCTGCTGACGAACCTCGCCGTGGGACTCACGGTCTTGGGCGTGCGCAGCACCGCAGTGCCGCTGCTGATGGTCGATTCGCTGCACGTGGCGCCCGGGTGGGTCGGAATCGCCTTCGTCTCGTCGGCAATCGTGCAAACCGCGCTGATGCTCCCGGCCGGCAGATTCGTCGACACGGCCGGACGCCGGGCAGCCATCCTGATCGGTACGACCGTCTCGGCAGCGGGCCTCGTGCTCTTAGCTCTCGGCGGCTCGCTGACAATGGTGCTCATCGCCATGGGAGTCTTCGGCGCCGGCGCAGCGTTCCTGGGCAGCGCACCCGGAGCGCTGGTCGGCGACATGGTCGGACAACGCACCGGCACCGTCATCGCCATTTTCAATATGGCCAGCGATCTCGGTGCGGTCGCCGGGCCCGTTCTCGCTGGCTGGCTGATCGACACCGGGTCGTTTCCGGCAGCTTTCGGAATGGCGGCGGCCGTCGTGCTGGCCGCCGGGCTTCTTGGCCTCCGGTTACCTCGCGGCCGTCCGCAACGCGGCGACAAGACGCTGAACGCTACTTGAGAAAGAGCGCCTTCAGTCGGGTCGTCGTGAGCACCATTCCGACAATTATCATGCCGACGTAATACGCGAGGTGGCCGAGCATGGCCGCGGTGAAGACGCCGGCGCTGATTCCGCGCAGCAGTTCGACGCCGTGCCACAGCGGCATGATCTCCACGACGACCTGCACCCAGTGCGGGTACACGGTGATCGGATAGAACGTCGCCGAGAACAAGAACATCGGAAGCATCACGAAATTGATCCAGTCCATGTGCTGGAATGTCTTCATGAAGCTGGTGATCCCCATGCCGAAGCTGGCGAAGCCGAAGGCGATCAGCACGGCGGCGGGTACCAGGAGCAGCACCGCCCACGGCGAGGTGATCAAGCCGAGCGCCGCCATCACGACGGTGAACCCGGCCGCGTAGATCCCGCCGCGCAGCAGCGCCAGCGAGATCTCTCCGATCGCGACGTCGAGCGGGCCCAGCGACGTGTTCAGCATTCCCTCGTAGAGTTTGGCGAAGTTCATCTTGAAGAACACGTTCCACGTCGAGTCGTACACGGCCCCGTTCATGGCGGACACTGCCAGCAAGGCCGGGGCAATGTAGGCGGCGTAGCTGACGGTGTGCCCGCCGGGGCCGTCCACGGCTCCGATCATCGATCCCAGGCCGATTCCCATGGCCAGCAGATACAGCACCGGCTCGACGAAGCCGCTGACCATGACGCCCCACGTCGAACTCTTTGCCGCCAGCAGCCCGCGGGCCACGACTGCGCGGATATTGCCCGAGTACAGCGATGCGAACGGACGGCGATGCGTGGCGGCAGCCGGCGTCCCGGCCGTCGTCGTCTGCGAGTCCGTCATTTTCCGAGCCTCCGAGCGAAGAGGCGCCGGCACACGGCCCAGCCGGCGACCGCGAGCGCCAACGGATAGACGATGTGGGCCGCGGTCAGCCACGGCGGCTCGGCGAGACCATAGCTGACGACCCTGCCAAGTTCGCTGCCGTGCCACAGCGGCGAGAGCCAACCGATCCACTGCAAATAGACGGGCAGCCGGTCGAGGGGAAAGAACGTGCCCGAGAACAAGAACAACGGGGTGATGACGAACCGCATCATCATGGCGAATTGGCCGCGGTCCTCGGTAATGCTTGCCGAATACGACATCAGCGGCGTGCCGACGGCAAGCCCGCACAACAGCGCGATCGGCACCGTCAGCGCGCCAAGACCTCCGTTGGGAACGGCGCCGAAGATCAGCATGATGATGTAATAGACGATGCTGGTGGCCGCCAGTCGTGCCGCGGTGCCAAGAATGATGCCGTCGACCAGTTGCCCGGTCGAGAGCGGCGAGGCGTTGAAGCCGTAATAGACGCGCCGCCATTTGAACCCGTCCATGACCGGATAGGTGAATTCCTCGGTCGCCGTCATCATTGCGGCGGTGGCCAACAGCGCCGGCGCCACGAACGGCAGGTAGCCGACGCCGTCCGCCGTGCCGTGCATCCCCTTGTCGACGAGAGTGGCGAGCCCGACGCCCAATGCGAACAGGTACACGATCGGCGACCCGACGCCGTCCACGGCAATCGTCCACTTGTACCCGCGCATCGTGCGGATCTTGTGCTCGGCCACGTACCAGGCACCGAATCGCCGCGCCTTGGCCGCCGAGACCGCCGGAGAATGCGCATGCTGGGCCGCATCCTTGCTCGCCAGGCTCATTCGATCAGGCTCCGGCCGGTCAGGCGCAAAAACACGTCTTCGAGACTCGATCGGCGCACCAGTGACGTGACGGGCCGCAGACCGCGGGCGCGCACGCGTTCGAGATCGGTTTCGCCGTCGTCGGTGTAGATCAGCACGCGGTCCGGGAGAGTTTCCCTGCGCTGGCCGATATCGTCCATTTCGGCGGCCACGCTCATATTGCGATCGGAACCGAACCGCAGCTCGAGCACCTCGCGGGTTGAATACTGCCGGATGAGCGAACGCGGCGAGCCTTCGGCCATGATACGACCGTGATCGACGACGACCAGCCTGTCGCACAGTTGCTCGGCTTCGTCCATATAGTGCGTGGTGACTATCAACGTCACGCCGGATTCCTTGAGCCGGAACAGCCGATCCCACAGGATGTGACGGGCCTGCGGATCGAGGCCGGTCGTGGGTTCGTCGAGTAGCATCATCTTGGGTTCGTTGACGAGTGCTCGGGCGATAGTCAGACGGCGTTTCATGCCTCCGGAGAGCGAGTCGACGCGGGCCTTGGCCCGGTCCGTCAGCTGCGCGAATTCCAAGAGTTCGTCGGCCTTGGGGCGCAAATATTTCAGCGGCAGCCCGAAATAGCGGCCGTACGCGATGAGGTTCTCGCGCACGCGCAGGTCTTCGTCAAGGTTGTCCTGTTGCGGGACGACGCCGAGGAACGCTCGCACTTCCGGACCGCGCTTGGCCGGGTCGAGGCCCATGATGTCGAGTTCGCCCGAGGTGCGCCCGGACACGCCGCCGATCATGCGCATGGTGGTGGACTTGCCGGCGCCGTTCGGGCCCAGCAGGCCAAAGGATTCACCCGGGGCCACGTCGAACGAGATGTCGTCGACGGCGGCAAGGTCGCCGTACACTTTCGTGAGGTGGCGGGCGGTAATGACAGGCACCCGTCCACTCTATGTGAGGCGGCCGACATCGCGCCGCTGTTTTCTCCCTCTCGGCGGCACGGATCAGGCTTCGATCCATTGCCGTAGTCGGCCGAGGCCCTCCCGGATCTTCTCGGCGGGGAGACCGGAGTACGCGAAACGCGCATACAGTCGGTCTTCTCCGGGCTGCGGCCTGCCGAAATGCAGGCGCGTGCAAAAGGACACGCCGGTGGCGTGCAGAGCGGCGTCCGCGAATTCCTGCATGCCGTTCATGCCTTTCGCGTGGACGGCGTCGGTGATGTCGGGGAACAGATAGAACGTGGCTTCCGGTTTGGCAAGTGAGATTCCGCGCGTGCCGGCCAGCGCCTCGTATGCGGCGTCGCGTCTTCCCCGCAGTGTGGCCAAAATGGCCCCGGCGCCGGACTGGTCGCCCGTCAGCGCTTCCACGCCCGCCTCTTGAACGAACTGGGTCGTGCACGATTCGTTATTGGTGCTGAGTTTGGCGAACACGTCGGACACGTCCTCCGGGGCGATCGCCGCCCCCAGCCGCCAGCCGGTCATGGCGTATTTCTTGCTGAACGTGTACAAGATGACCGTGCGGCCGGCCATCCCGGGCAGCGATGCGATCGACGTCGATTCACCGCTGTAGCGCATATCGAAATATGCCTCGTCGCTCAAGACCGCCAAGTCGTGTTCAATGGCCAGCGCAGCGACAGCCTCCTTCTCCTGCTGCGTGGACTCGGCGGAGATCGGGTTCTGCAGGTCGTTGTAGATCAGTACCGTAGTCTTCGGCGTGATCGATGCACGGAGCCGGTCGAGATCGATGCGGAATCCCGAGGCATCGGGCACGTACCGGTACGGCACTGCCACACCGCCGAAATAGTCGATCTGACTTTCATAGATCGGATAGCCCGGATTGGGGTAGAGAACCTCGTCGCCGGAGTTCATGACGGCTTGAATGAACTTGGTGATGACGGGCTTGCCGCCGGGGTGAATTGTGATGTTGCCCGGCCCGAGCGCCAGTCCGCGGCGGGCGCCCACGTCGGCGGCCAGCGCTTCGCGCAGCTGCGGGATGCCGCCGCCCGGACAATAACCGGTCTTGCCGTCGCGGACGGCTCGGTCCATGGCTGCGGCGATGTTCGCCGGCGTGGGCAGGTCGATATCGCCCAGGTGGAACGGGTAAATCGTGTTCCCGCGACCGGCCCAATCGGCGGCCGCCGCAGACACGGCGAACGCCGTCTCGGTTCCCAGCCTGTTCAAACGCTCGGCAAGCTTCATGGAGAAACTCCTTCCGGTGTTCGGTCGCGGCGCGGCCGTGCCTTCATTATTGCCCGGTTTACGGGCGGACTCGGAACTTCGGCGCAAAAATCCGTCGACGAACTGCCGGATCATGCCGATCAGCTCCGCACTGCCGGGCAGGAGCCCGTACCGGTTGGCAAAGCCGTGGGTTTGGCCGGCCATTCGGGTCCGGGCCAGCAGTGCTCCGGCGTCGGCCAGCTTGTCGGCGTACGCTTCACCTTCGTCGCGCAGCACATCGTATTCGGCCGTCACGACGGCGGCGGGGGCGATCCCGCGCAAATCGGCGGCGCGCAACGGCGAGGCGTCCGGATCGTCGCGCACGTCGCCGGGGGCGTAGTGATCCCAATACCAGATCATGGCGTCCCGGGTGAGGAACAGCTGGTTGCCCGCATCACGGTAGGACGCCGTGTCGAAGTCGTGGTCGGTGACCGGATAGATGAGGATCTGCCCGGCCAGCCGCGGAAGCGCCCGTGCGCTCAGGCGCCGGTCCCGTTCACGCCTGGCCACGACGGCGGCGAGATTTCCGCCGGCGCTGTCACCGGCGATGATCAGCGGAAGGGCGGAAACGCCGGCCGGTCCGGGCACGTCGTCCGCGATCTGGCGCAGCCCGGCCTCGGCGTCCGACAAAGCCGTGGGAAACGGGAATTCGGGGGCCTTGCGATAGTTGATCAGCGCCACTGCGCAATCGGACGCGTTCGTCAAAGCCCGCGCAAACGCGTCGAACCCGGCGATGTCGCCAATCACCCAGCCGCCGCCGTGCAGATAGCCGATCACGGCTCGCGGCCGTGCCGGGCTGAAGACGCGCACCGCGATGCTCCCACCGGGAACCCCGACTTCGACATTCACTATCGATGCGACGTCCGGGCCGGGACGCCCCCAATCCGCGGTTGCCGCAGTGGCGTCGCGGGCCTCGTCGACCGAAACGCCGGGCCCCGGACGACGGGACGGCAGCGAGCGCACGCGATCGAGGAATTTCGCGGATTCAGGTTCCAATGGCACGGCAATCACCTTCCGCGTACCATTATCGACGCTCGGGTCAATCCTCGATGGGTACGGTGCCGAAAACCGTGAAGCTGATGACCCAGTACACGATGTACAGCGCCAGGAGAAGCCATCCGTGCCATCGACGAAGATCGCCGGTGGACAGCACCCAGGCAGCGACCGCCGTCATGACGATGAGTGCGGGGAGGTGCCACTCGAGGACGCCGGCGCCGGCCACTATGCTGCCGCCGGCCAACACGATGATGCCGAGTTTGGCCGTGACGGAAAACACGAGGCTGCCTATCACATTGCCGATGCCGATCAGCGGGACCCGGTTGCGGAAGGGCTGCACCGTCAACACGATGTCCTCGCCGGTCAGCACGATCGTCGCGATCGTCGCACCGAAGACCGTGCCGTCCAGGTGGTAGTCGTGCAAAATCCCTTCGGTGCCCATGCTCGTGGTTTGGGCTCCGATGATGATCCCGACCAACGCAAGCACCGCCAGGCCGATGTTCGCCCAGCCGGAGAGTCCGCGTTGCTGGGCGTACGGCAGTTGACGCACTTTCGTGCCGATGCCGCCGTCCGGGCCGCTCTCGGACGGATCCGTGTCGGTTGCGCCGGCGGCGACGTGCTCATACACTTCCGGGCTTTGAAATGTCGGCGCGGAGCGCTGGTGCTCGCGAACGGCGATGTAGACGAGGAACAGTACGAACAGCGCCAGGAGGATCACGCTCTGCGGAATTCCGATGGGCGAGGTGAGCGTGATGACGATCATCAGCAGCGGAGCCACCGCGAAGATTGCCAGATAGTCCCTCGGGAGGGTGATCTTCGTGGGCTTGATGATGATGGCGAGCGCAAGCACAATGCCGCTGAACGAGACCGCCGTACCAAAGACCAGCCCGAGGGCCACCCCCTTCAGATCGTCGAGGTTGAGGGCCACGCCCAAGGCCACGTCGTCGAATTCGATGCCGGTAAAGATCACTGCCAGCAAGAAGACCGGAATGAGCAGTCGGCTCGCCGCGCCGACCAGATATCCGACGAGTTTGTCCGCACTGTAGATCAAGACGGCCGCGCCCGAGACGAACACGAAGATCGATGTCATAGCCCCTGCTCCATCGTGGACGGCCCAGCACGCTCTGCTGGCCACATAACAACCGAAGCAGGGGGTTGTCAAGACCTTGGCGCGGCTCGTCAAAGATCGGCGACGCCGCGCAACTCAGTGAACGAGGGCAGTCCCGGCGGCTCTCATCGACCGGCCGTTTTCATCCATCAGTGGCTCTCGTAGTTCGGTGCCTCGACAGTCATTTGAATGTCGTGGGGGTGACTTTCCTTCAATCCGGCAGGCGTGATCCGCACGAACTTGCCCTTGTCCTGCAGCTCCGGGACGGTGCGGGCGCCAACGTAGAACATCGTCTGCCGCAGTCCGCCGACCAACTGGTGCGCTACCTGGGACACCGAACCGCGGTAGGCGACGCGGCCCTCGATGCCTTCGGGGATCAGTTTGTCGTCGCTGGAGACATCGGATTGGAAATAGCGATCCTTCGAATACGATTTGCGCTCGCGCGAGCCCATCGCCCCGAGGGACGCCATGCCGCGGTAGGCCTTGTACTGCTTGCCGTTGACGAAGATCAACTCGCCGGGGCTTTCGGCGCACCCGGCAAGCAGCGATCCGAGCATCACGGTGTCCGCGCCGGCGACGAGGGCCTTACCGATATCGCCCGAGTACTGCAGTCCGCCGTCACCGATGAGCGGCACACCGGCCGGTTTGGTGGCCTTGGAGGACTCGTAAATAGCGGACACCTGCGGCACGCCGATGCCGGCCACCACGCGGGTCGTGCAGATCGACCCGGGCCCGACGCCGACCTTGACGGCGTCCGCGCCCGCATCGACGAGCGCTTGGGCGCCCGCCCGGGTTGCGGCTTGGCCGCCAATGATGTCAATTCCGGCGAACGCCGGGTCCTTCTTCAGCCGTTTGATCATTTCGCTGACCAGGCGGGCGTGCCCGTTGGCCGTGTCGACGACTATCGCGTCGGCGCCGGCATCGGCCAGTAATCCCGCCCGTTCGTAAGCGTCGCCAAAGAATCCGATCGCCGCGCCCACGCGAAGGCGTCCCTCATTGTCCTTGGTGGCGTCGGGGTGTTTCTCGCTCTTGACGAAGTCCTTGACGGTGATCAGGCCGCGCAGCCGGTTCGCGTCGTCGACCAGCGGTAGTTTTTCAACCTTGTGGCGGGCCAGCAGAGCCAACGCGTCATCGTTGCTCACCCCGACGGGGGCCGTGATGAGGCCGTCTTTCGTCATGACGTCGCGGACGAGGCGGGTGGCGAATTCGTCTTTCGGGACGAACCGGAGGTCCCGGTTGGTCACGATGCCGACCAGAACGTCGTCAGCGTCCACGACCGGCAAGCCCGACACCCGGTACTGGGCGCACAAGTCGTCGAGCTCGGCAAGGGTTCGGTCGGCAGTGATGGTCAACGGATCCGTGATCATGCCGGACTCGCTGCGCTTGACCAAGTCGACCTCACGGGCCTGATCGTCCGGCGACAGGTTGCGCTGGATGAAGCCGAGCCCGCCGGAACGCGCCATGGCAATCGCCATCCGGGACTCGGTGACGGTGTCCATGGGCGACGACAGCAACGGGAGCGCGACCTCGATATTGCGCGAAAGTTTGGTGCGCGTGTCCGCTTCGGACGGGATGACATCGGTCTCCCCCGGAAGCAATAAGACGTCATCGTACGTCAGCCCGATGTATCCAAATGGATCATTTTCGTCGAGTGTGCCCACGCGGCCGGCTGCCTTTCGTCGTTCGTGGATGGGGTCTCTCCCATGGTACCGCGCCGCTGCCGTCGTCCGCGGGCCCGTGCAAAAGCGCTGAACCCGTACATCGGATGTACGGGTTCAGCGCTTTGACACGAAGTCGCCGGTCGGCGACGGGACGGTTAGTTCTCGTCGTCCTCGTCTTCGACCTTGTCCACCACGAGGGTTTCGGTGGTGAGCACGAGCGACGCGATCGACGCGGCGTTCCGCAATGCCGACCGAGTGACCTTGACCGGGTCGATGATGCCGGTCTTCAGCATGTCGACATAGTCGCCGGACTTGACGTCCAGGCCATGCCCGGCTTCGAGACGTTTGACCTTGTCGACGACGACGTAGCCTTCGAGGCCGGCGTTCTCGGCGATCCACCGCAGCGGCTCGACGAGTGCGCGGCGCACGATGCCCACGGCAGTCGCCGCATCGCCGGACAGTCCGTCGACGCCGCCTTCCAGTGCCGCCGCGGCATGCACCAGCGAGCTTCCGCCGCCGGCCAGGATGCCTTCTTCGATGGCTGCACGGGTTGCCGAGACTGCGTCTTCGATGCGGAGTTTCTTTTCCTTCAGCTCCACTTCGGTGGCAGCGCCAACCTTGATGACTCCGACGCCGCCGGCCAACTTGGCCAGCCGCTCTTGCAGTTTTTCCCGATCCCAGTCGGAATCGGTCTGCTCGAGCTCGGCACGCAACTGCGCGACTCGGCCGTCGATATCGGCTTGGGCGCCGCCCCCGTCGACAAACGTCGTGGTGTCTTTGTCGAGGGTCACCCGACGGGCGCTGCCCAGCACGTCCAGATCGACCTGGTCGAGCTTCATGCCCAGATCGGCGGTGATGACCTGCCCGCCCGTGAGCGTGGCCAGGTCTTCCAGGATGGCCTTGCGGCGATCGCCGAATGCCGGAGCCTTGACTGCGGCAACGTTCAAAATGCCGCGCAGCTTGTTCACCACGAGGGTCGACAGCGCTTCGCCGTCAACGTCCTCGGCGACAATCAAAAGCGGCTTGCCGGCCTGCTGGACCTTTTCCAGCAACGGCAGCAAGTCGTTGATTGCCGAAATCTTGCCCTGATTGATCAGGATGTACGGATTGTCGAGGACCGCTTCCTGTCGCTCGGCATCGGTCACGAAGTGCGGCGACAAGAAGCCCTTGTCGAACTGCATGCCTTCCGTGAATTCAAGCTCGATCGATGCGGCCTGCGATTCGTCGACGGTGATGACGCCGTCGATGCCGACCTTGTCGAACGCCTGAGCAATCAGGCCGCCGATCTCGTCGTCCTGCGCCGATAGCGATGCGACGAAGGCGATTTCCTTCGTTCCGTCCAGCTCGCGGCCGTAGGAAACGAGCTTTTCGTCCACGGCGTCGACAGCCCGGTCAATGCCGACTTTGAGCTGATCCGGTGCCGCGCCGGCGGCGACGTTGCGCAAGCCTTCGCGAACAAGCGCCTGCGCCAGGACCGTGGCCGTGGTGGTGCCGTCGCCTGCGACATCGTTGGTCTTGGTGGCGACTTCCTTCACCAGCTGTGCGCCGAGGTCTTCGTAGCTGTCTTCGAGCTCGATCTCGCGGGCGATCGTCACGCCATCGTTGGTGATGGTGGGCGCGCCGAACGATTTATCCAGCACGACATTGCGGCCGCGCGGGCCCAGTGTCACCTTGACGGTGTCGGCCAAAAGGTCGACACCGCGTTCGAGCGCGCTGCGAGCCGAGTCGGAAAACTCCAAACTCTTAGCCATGAGGCTCCTTTTCATTGTCGAGGGCCGGCGGGTGCACGGCGCAAAGCCGCGCCGCCGGCGGAAAAGCCAATGCCCCGCCGTGACCGGCGAACCGGTGACGCCGGGGCATCAAATGCTTCGTATCTAGCCGATCACGGCGAGCACGTCGCGGGCCGAGAGAACGAGGAACTCTTCGCCGGCGTACTTCACTTCGGTGCCGCCGTACTTGGAGTAGATGACCTTGTCGCCCTCTGCGACGTCGACGGGGACGCGATTGCCGTTATCGGCGACGCGGCCCGGTCCAACCGCCACGACTTCGCCCTCCTGGGGCTTTTCCTTGGCGGTATCGGGAATGACGAGGCCGGATGCCGTGGTCTGCTCAGCGTCTAGCTGGCGAACGACGATCCGATCCTCAAGAGGCTTGATGGAGACCGACACTGGCGGACCTCCCCCTTCGAGTACGTAGTTCCAACGAAATGTCATAGCCCTTAAAGACGCTGCCCTACCGTCGTCGCGGTGCCGGTCGAACTGGCGATTCAAGGGTTAGCACCCTCATAGGGAGAGTGCTAATAGTGACTCTATGCCGCAGTTAGCACTCATGCAACCCGAGTGCCAGAAAATCTTTCACAACAGACCGGCCCGGGCGGCACAGGACGGCCACGCGCCCCATCCTTGCGAGGCTTGGACCTTCTTGCCGATTGCGATCTGCTGGGCACGCGAGTTCTGGTCCGGCCGCCCTTGCCCGCCGAACGCATGCCAGGTTCTGAGCGAAAACTGCAGACCGCCGTAATATCCGTTCCCGGTGTTGATGTGCCAGTTTCCGCCGGACTCGCATTGGGCGATCTTGTCCCACGCACTTCCGGACGGCGCGGGCGCCGACGGCGTGGAGGGCTTCGAATTGGTTGAACCGCTGCTCGAACTGCCCGATCGACTCGATTTGCTGCTCGATGAGCTCGGCGATGACGTCGAGGAGTGCGATGAGGAAGAATCCGACGAGGACTCCGACGGCTCCGGAGCCGGCTTCTCCTTCGTACCCACCAACACCACTTCAGTCACCGGCTTCTTCGTCACCTTCGACGACACCTTCGACTTCGACACCACCTGACCATTGACCACCCGCGTGGCGAACTTCACCGTCCGCACACCATCGGCGCCCTCGGTCTTCACCTTCGTCTGACCCTTGAACAAATCATCCGACTCCTTCCGCGTCGTGTCATGATCAATCGACTTCGTCGTCGACTCATGCTTCTTCGACACCCGGAACACCTGCACAACAGAACCAGCCACCACCGGCGAACCCGCAGGAACCGACAACCGATCCCCCGACCCCAACGACACACCAGCAGCCTTCACAGCCTCGCCGACAGTCGCCGCAGCCGACGACACCCGATGCACCTTCCCATCAGCCAAAACCTTCACGGACTTACTCGTACTCAACCGCACCGACAAACCCTGCCGACCAATCGACTCCGACCGCGACGCCGACAACCGACCATCACCAGCCCGAATCCCCAAACCCTTCAACGCACCACCCACAGTCGACGCAGTCGTCCAATACACCTGCGACTTCCCATCAACCGTCAACGACAACTTCCGACCATGCCGAACCACAATGTCCGACCCTTTCGACACCGACGACGACAACGACGGCGACACCAAATCATGGGAAGTGACGTGCACGTCGGCGCTGTCGAGGACATCGCCGACCGTGCTGCCAAACGCGTGCACGGATCGAGTCTTGCCATCGACGCTGAGGTCGACCGTCTTGTTGACTGCGACGAAACCAACGGTGCCGGCCACCAACGCGGCAACGACCGATGCTTGAGCGACAGTGCGGAGCGGACGGAGCGAGAGGGCGGTCTTACGCATGAGAGCTATTCCCGGTGGGTCTCGAGTACATAAAGCAGACACCTTACCGTAACCGAACCGTGATGTGAATCACAATGCCGGTCGAGAATCATCCGCGCGAGTGGTGGCCGGTATCGACGGGCGCCCCTCGAGGTTGCTCAGTCGTACAGGTGCGACCCGCACGACCACTGGCCGGATCCCGCGGCGTTGTACAACTTCTTGGCAAGCGCCAGCTGGGTGGCCGGCGACGCGTTGATCGGGTTACCCGACCCGCCCATGGCATGCCAGGTCTGCAGCGAGAACTGGTACAGCCCGTAGTGGCCGTTGCCGTTGACGGCACGCGGGTTTCCACCGGATTCGCACTGGGCCAGCGCCGTCCAGTTGAGCGAATCGGCAGCGGTTCCGGTAGTGGACGACGGCGGGGTCGTGGACGTCGAGGAGTGCGATGAGGAAGAATCCGACGAGGACTCCGACGGCTCCGGAGCCGGCTTCTCCTTCGTACCCACCAACACCACTTCAGTCACCGGCTTCTTCGTCACCTTCGACGACACCTTCGACTTCGACACCACCTGACCATTGACCACCCGCGTGGCGAACTTCACCGTCCGCACACCATCGGCGCCCTCGGTCTTCACCTTCGTCTGACCCTTGAACAAATCATCCGACTCCTTCCGCGTCGTGTCATGATCAATCGACTTCGTCGTCGACTCATGCTTCTTCGACACCCGGAACACCTGCACAACAGAACCAGCCACCACCGGCGAACCCGCAGGAACCGACAACCGATCCCCCGACCCCAACGACACACCAGCAGCCTTCACAGCCTCGCCGACAGTCGCCGCAGCCGACGACACCCGATGCACCTTCCCATCAGCCAAAACCTTCACGGACTTACTCGTACTCAACCGCACCGACAAACCCTGCCGACCAATCGACTCCGACCGCGACGCCGACAACCGACCATCACCAGCCCGAATCCCCAAACCCTTCAACGCACCACCCACAGTCGACGCAGTCGTCCAATACACCTGCGACTTCCCATCAACCGTCAACGACAACTTCCGACCATGCCGAACCACAATGTCCGACCCTTTCGACACCGACGACGACAACGACGGCGACACCAAATCATGCTGACCGGTCGACACACCCTCGGCATCCAAAACCCCACCGACGTCGTGGGCAAACGTGCGCACCTCGCTGGTATGCCCGTCGACATTCAACTCGACGGTCTTGTTCATCGCGACAAAGCCAACGGTGCCGGCCACCAACGCGGCAACGACGGTTCCTTGCCCGGCCATGCGCAGGGCAGAGTTCTTGAAGATGTTTTTCACAGATGATTCCCAGATCGACGTCGAGAGATGAATAAGCCCTCAGCGGACACCCAACCGTAACCGATTCGTTATCGAAGCCGCAACCCCGTCATGCCGCCGCACGGGCCGGCATGCCTGCCGGTCACCAGTCGCCAAAGACCTCGAGCGAATTGGCCCACACTGCTGCACACAATTCCTCCAACGGCTCGTTGCGGACGTCGGCCACCGCTCGGGCCGTCAACGGCGTCAGATACGAACCGCCCGGGCGCCCGCGGTGCGGGACCGGCGTGAGGAACGGCGCATCGGTCTCCAACAGGAGCTGCCCGCGCGGCACGCGGGAAGCCGCAGCGCGCAGCCCGCTCGCGTTCTTGAACGTCACGTTGCCGGCGAACGACATATACCAGCCCCGTCGCGCGCAATAATCAGCCATCTCCGCATCGCCGGAAAAGCAGTGGAACACCACTATGTCGGGCGCGCCCTCTTCGGCGAGAATGCGCAGAACATCGGCATGAGCCTCACGGTCGTGGATCTGCAACGCCAGGCCGTGCCGCTTGGCCATCCCGATGTGCTCGCGGAACGAATAGTGCTGAGCTTCGCGGCCGTCGTCGCCGGTGCGGAAATAATCCAGCCCGGTTTCGCCGACAACCCGGATGCGATCGCCGGTCAGCAAAGTGTCGATTTCGCCGAGCGCGTCGTCCAGCGTGCCGAGGCGGGCGAGTTCGGGTGCCTCGTTCGGGTGCAGGGCAACGCCTCCGAGCAGTTCGGGGGTCCGGGCGACGACGTCCGCGGTCCACCGGGCCGACGCCAGCTCGCAGCCGATTTGCACGGCACGCGGGACGCCGACGTCGCCCGCACGGGTGAGGAACCAGTCGAGCGGCGGATACTCGTGGCCGTCGTCCGGGTCGGCCAGCGCGCCGGTGCCCATGTCGAGGTGCGTATGGCTGTCGATGATGGCGTGCGGCAGCGGCTCGGGGCGGTCGGGATAGCTGCCGGCTGCTCGGGACGACGTCACTGGTTCCCGGCGGAAGCGCCGCCGGCCGCGCCGGCCCTCTCGAGTTCCTCCTCGACCGCCTTCGGGTCGATCTTGGCGAAGATCGGCGTCGGTTTCGGCACGGATTGGCCGGGCTCGAGTGTCGCGGGCGCCCAAGCCGGGACCCGCGAATAGTCACCGGTGAGAATCATGTAGTTCGGCCCGCCGTCCAGATCCTCGACCTCGACCAGATCGGGCATCGGTGCCACTACTCCCTCGCCGCCGAACGCGCGGTGTACTGCGTCGGTGGCGTGCGGCAGGAACGGGCTGAGCAGGGTTTCGATGTCGCGCACCGCTTGCGCGGCCGTGAACAGTACGGTGCCGAGGCGTTCACGATTGTCATCGCCCTTGAGTTTCCACGGCTCTTCGGACGCCAGGTAGCGGTTTGCGTCGGAGGCCAGCCGCATGGCTTCGCTCAAGGCCTGCTTTTGCCTGTGCTTTTCGATCAGCGACCCGACGACGTCGAATCCGCCGCGTACCCGTTCGAGCAGCTCTTCGTCGGAGGCGGTCAGCGTGCCCGGCTCCGGGATCTCGCCGAAGTTCTTGTGGATCAGGGACGCCGTCCGGTTGACGAGGTTGCCCCACACCGACACGAGTTCTTCGTTATTCCGGCGAACGAACTCGGCCCACGTGAAATCGGCGTCCTGATTCTCCGGCCCGGCCGCCGAGATGAAGTATCGGACCGCATCGGCCTGGTACCGGGCCAAGATATCGCGTACGTAGATGACGATCCCGCGCGAGGAGGAGAATTTCTTGCCTTCCATCGTCAGGTATTCGCTGGAGACCACCTCGGTGGGAAGATTCAGCCGGCCGTAGTCTCCCGGTTCGCCGCCTCTGTCCCCTTCGCCGTCGTAGCCGAGCAGCTCGGCCGGCCAGATCTGCGAGTGGAAGGTGATGTTGTCCTTGCCCATGAAGTAGTACGAAAGCGCTTCGGGGTCGTTCCACCAGTCGCGCCACGCGTCCGGGTCGCCGGTGCGGCGGGCCCATTCGATGGACGCCGACAAGTAGCCGATGACGGCGTCGAACCACACGTAGAGTCGTTTGTTCGGGTTTTCCGCCCAGCCGTCGAGCGGAACCGGGATGCCCCAGTCGATATCGCGGGTCATGGCGCGCGGGCGCATGTCGTCGACGAGGTTGAGCGAGAAGTTCAGCACGTTCTGACGCCAATTGCCTTCTTCTTGACGGCCTCGCAACCATTTGTCGAGAGCCTTGGCCAGCGCCGGCAGGTCGAGGAAGAAGTGCGTGGTCTCGACGAATTTCGGCGTTTCCCCGTTGATGCGGCTGTGCGGGTCGATCAGGTCGATCGGGTCGAGCTGATTGCCGCAGTTGTCGCATTGATCGCCGCGCGCGGAGTCGTACCCGCACTTCGGGCAGGTGCCTTCGATATACCTGTCCGGCAGGGTACGGCCGGACGACGGGCTGATGGCTCCGAGGCTGACTTGCTCGACGAAGTACCCGTTGGCGTAGACGGTCTTGAACATCTCCTGCACGACCGCGTAATGGTTGCGCGTCGTGGTGCGGGTGAACAGGTCGTACGAGAGGCCGAGCGCATGCAGGTCTTCAACGATGACCTTGTTGTACTTGTCCGCCAGTTCGCGCGGCGTCACGCCCTCTTGCTCGGATTGCACGAGGATGGGCGTGCCGTGCTCATCGGTGCCCGACACCATCAGCACCCGGTGGCCGGCCATCCGCATATAGCGTGAGAACACGTCGGAGGGGACGCCGAAACCGGCCACGTGGCCGATATGACGCGGCCCGTTGACGTACGGCCAGGCCACTGCGGAAAGGATATTCGTCATGTCTTACACCTTAATGGTGGTCATCGGGCTTTAATGACGGCCTCGTACAGCTCACGCGTACGCAGGCCGTGCCGGGCGGCGACCGTCGCTGCCGCATCCTTGAGCCGGACGCCGCTTGCGGCAAGATCGCGAACGTCGTCGACGAGGTCTTCCGGTCGTTCCGGCGCGGGCGGCGGAGCACCGTGCACGACGATGCAGATCTCTCCCCGGACGCCGGCCTCGGCCCACTCCCGTAGCGCGCCGAGGGTGTCGCGGCGCACTTCTTCGTGGGTCTTGGTCAATTCGCGGCATACGGCGGCATCGCGATCATTGCCGAAGATCTGCGCGAGATCGGCAAGTGAATCGCCGAGTCGGTGCGGTGATTCGAAGAACACCATGGTGCGCGGCTCGGCCGCCAGCTCCGACAGGATTTTTCGACGGTCGCCCGGCTTACGGGGAAGGAATCCCTCGAAGCAGAATCTATCGGTCGGCAGCCCCGACAAGGCGAGCGCCGTCAGAACGGCGGAAGGGCCCGGTGCGGCGGTTACCCGACGTCCGCTGGACGCTGCCGCACCGACCAGCCGGAAGCCCGGATCCGACACGGCAGGCATCCCGGCGTCCGATACGACAAGGACCGTCTGCCCTGCATCGACGGCCGCCAAGAGCTCGTCGGTGCGCGATGCCTCGTTGTGCTCGTAAAAGCTGCGGATGATCCCGCGCGGCGTCACGCCGAGCCGGTCGGCCAGCGAACGCAGTCGCCTGGTGTCCTCGGCCGCGATTACGTCGGCGGTAGCCAGGAGGTCGATCAGTCGTGCCGACGCGTCGGCGGGGTTGCCGATGGGTGTTGCGGCCAACACAATGGTGCCGGCGTCACCCGTCACCGTCACACGCCCTGGCCGGACGAGGTTGTGGATGCCAAGCCGGCCATACCAAGAATGAACACGAAGAACAGGATGTACGCCAGGATGACCAGCACGGTGATGATGCCGAAGACGTAACCGATGATCAGCCCGGCCCTCGCCATGCCTTCACCGGCCTCCCCGGTGCGCTGGATCTGCCGAACGGCCATATGCCCGCAAATGATTCCCGGAATCCATCCGATACCGACGACCAGCGTGGCAAGACTCGACACCAGCGATACGACGGCCATCGTGTTGGTCGGCGGTGCCGGCACGTACCCGTAAACGGGCTGATATCCGTAAGGAGCGGGCGGCGGCGCGGGCTGGCCGTACTGCGGCGGCGGGGGCGGGACGTACTGCGGTCCGTTTTGCGGATCCGGCGGCGGATACTGATTGGACATGGCGGATCAGTAGTTCCCGCTATAGGTGGTCGCGGCGCCGCTCGCGCTCCCGATCGCCACCAGAATCACGATCATGAAGATGATGTACAACACCCACAGCGCCGTGAGAACGATGCCGATGATGAGGCCGGCCTTGGCCATGCCGCGGCCTTCCTCACCGGTCCGGTCAATCTGCTTCAGCGAAATGATGCCGCACACGATGCCGACCGGGGCCGCAATGATTCCGCCGATCAGCGCGATGATCGCCAGCACGTTCGTCTTGGCCGGCGCATATCCGGGCGCATACGGCTGCGCACCGTATTGCGGCCCGCCATACGGCTGCGCGTACTGCTGATTCGGGTACTGCTGATTCGGGTACTGCGGCGGTGCCGGTTGCCCGTATTGCGGCGGCGGGGCCTGACCGTAGTCGGGCTGCTGCGGCGGCGGGTTCTGGCCGTACTGGGGAGCCTGGCCGTATTGCGGCTCGGCAGGCGATTCCTGCTCGGGCCCGGCCGCGTAAGGGTTGTTCGGGTCCGGGGTATTCGGGTCCGGATGATTGTTCGACACTGTAAGCAACTCCTGGTTGGCAACCGTTCTGGCTTGGACTGGTTCAATCGTCCCACAATTGAATTGCGGGCTACCAGCCGCGAATGCGCGTGAAGCACGCCGAGGTGCTTCCGCGAAGACGGAAGCACCTCGGTACGAGCAACGGCGCAACGTTACATCGAGCCGGTGTCCAGTTGTGTACCGGAGTTGACCATCGCCACTGCAACGATGATGGCAAAGACGACATAAAGGATCCACAGCACGGTCAGGATGATGCCGATGATCAGGCCGGCCTTAGCCATGCCGCGGCCGGCTTCACCGGTGCGAGCGATCTGCTTCAGCGAAATGATGCCGCAGATGATGCCGCCGGGGGCAACGACGATGCCGAGGATCAATGCGACGATCGCCAGCGTATTGGTCTTGGCCGGGCCCTGGACGGGAGCGTTTTGGGCGTAAGCCTGCCCATAGGGCGCGGGGTCGTTCGGGTTCGAGCTCATAGGATCATTCTCCAAAATGGTCGCGAAAGCGATTTGGGGGGTCGAGGGTTGAACATGCACCAGATACTTTAGCGCATTTCCGCGCCGATTCGTATTCGCCGAGCGCCGCGGCGCGGCCGTTAGACTGTGCCGGTGAGCACCGCCCCCCGTCTTCGCGCCTCGATGCCCCCGGGACGGCGTCCTGCGCTGGCCGAGCGCGCGCTGTCGGCCGCCGAGTTGAAGATACTGCTGTTGGGAACCCGCGCCGGCCGCACCATCATCGGATGGGCGGTACCGATCGTGATCGCGGCTCTCGGCGGGGCTCTGCGCTTTTACCGGCTCGGTCGCCCGCACGCCCTCGTGTTCGACGAGACCTATTACGTCAAGGATGCTTATAGCTATCTGCACGGGGGCTACGAACGCAATTGGCCGGATAAGGCAAATGAACTGTTCACGAGCGGACACCAGAACATCCTGCTGCACACGCCCGAGTTCTCCGTCCACCCGCCGGTCGGCAAGTGGATGATCGCTGCCGGCATGAAGCTCTTCGGCACCGATTCCAGTTTTGGCTGGCGATTTGCGGCTGCCGTTGTCGGCACGCTGAGCATCCTCATGGTGGCGCGGATAGCGCGGCGCTTGTTCGGATCGAACCTGCTCGGCGCGACGGCCGGTCTCCTGCTGGCCGTGGACGGCGAGCATTTCGTCCACTCGCGCACGTCACTGCTCGACATATTCGTCATGTTCTGGGCGCTGGCGACCTTTGCTGCCGTTTTGCTCGACCGCGACTATTCGCGTAAAAAGCTTGCGGACAGGACGGCCGCACCACATCCGGCAATGCGGCGTCCGCGTCTCGGGTTTCGCCCGTGGCTCGTCACGGCAGGGATCTGTGCCGGGCTCACGATGGGCACGAAATGGTCGGGCGTGTATTTCCTCGCGGCCTTCGGTCTGCTTGCCGTGTTTTGGAACGTCGGTGCCCGGCGTACCGTCGGCGAGCGGCACTATCTGAAATCCGGTCTGCTGGGCGACGGCATTCCGGCGTTCTTCCAAATGGTGCCCATCGCTTTTGCCACCTACGTGGCCAGCTGGATCGGATGGATCCGGGCGTCGAACAGCTACGACCGGCAGTGGGCAGCCGACCACACGGCGTCGGCCTGGTCGTGGTTGCCGGACTGGCTTCGGTCGCTCGCCGAGTATCACGCGCAGATGTACCACTTCAACATCACGCTGCATGCCGGGCATCCGTATATGTCCAATCCCTGGGGCTGGCTCGTGCAATGGCGTCCGACGTCGTTTTATTACGAGCAGTACCACCAGGGACAGCACGGCTGCTCGGCGCACACGTGTTCGGCGGCCATCACCTCGTTGGGGAACCCGCTCTTGTGGTGGCTCGGCGTGATCGCCCTGCTGGTGTGCGTTGCCGCGTGGGCGCTGCGCCGCGATACGCGGGCCGGAGCGGTCCTGGCCGGGATCGCGGGCGGCTATTTGCCGTGGTTCCAATACGAGGACCGCACGATCTTCACTTTCTATACGATCGCGTTCACGCCGTTCGTCGTCCTCGCCGTCACCTACCTGATCGGCATCCTGGTGGGGCCCGCCGCGGCACGCCGGCGACGACGGCTCATCGGAACGCTCGTCGCCGGCGTCTTGGTGGCCGCGATAGTTGTCGTTTTCGCGTTCTACTGGCCCATCTACTCGGCCGAGGTCATCCCCTACAAGGACTGGCAGCTGCGCATGTGGACGCCGACCTGGATCTAAACCTCGGTACGTACGGAGTACAACTCGGGGAAGAACGTGAGGTCGAGCGCCCGTTGCAGGAACGGGACGCCCGAGGACCCGCCGGTGCCCTTCTTGAACCCGATGATGCGCTGTACCGTGCGCAGATGGCGAAAGCGCCACAGCTGAAAGGCATCCTCGATGTCGACGAGTTCCTCGCAAGCTTCGTAAACGTCCCAGTGATCGTCGGCGTGCCGGTAGATGTCGCGGAATACGTGCACCAGCTCGTCGTTGTGGGTGTGTGCCTTGGTGACGTCGCGCTCCAGCAATTCGCGCGGGACGGCGTAGCCGCGGCGGGCCATCAACGCGAGGAATTCGTCGTACACGCTGGGCGCGGCAAGCGTCGCCTTCAGTATTGCCTGGGCATCCGGGTCATGATCGAAAACCTTGATCATTGCGGCATTCTTATTGCCCAGCAGGAACTCGAGTTCGCGGTACTGTGCGGACTGAAAGCCCGACGACTGGCCGAGTCGGTCGCGGAATTCCAGGTATTCGGCCGGGGTGAGCGTGGCAAGCACCGACCATTGATCGGTGATCTGAGTCTGGATGTGTTTGATGCGGGCCAACCGCTTCAACGCCTGCGCAAGCTCGTCCTCGGCCAACAGCGCGTTCGCCGACCGGAGCTCGTGGACGATCAGTTTGATCCAGAGCTCGGTCGTCTGATGTTGGATGATGAACAGCATCTCGTCGTGGTGCCCGGTGATGGGTTGCTGCGCGGACAGCAGGGTTTTCAGCTCGAGATAGCCGGCGTACGTCTGGCCCTTCAAGTCGACGGTGATGCCGTCTTCGAGTTCACGCGTATTCGTCATTGATTGCCTCCGCCGTTCACTGTATTTCCTGCCGCCCGTCCTACGACGGCCGGCTCCCGCGGAATACGCCGATGGCAAAAATCGGTTGTGGCATGTCAGTAGCGAGTGACAAGATGAAAGACACCGCGCTTCACGCGCGATCCCCTATTCACTGTCCTTTTCCACGGGCACATATGAGCAAAAGGAGCTTCCCCGGTGTTGGCGCAAGCAGCAACTGCCGACGTAGCACCGGCGAACCCGAAACGCCCCGGGCTTTCGGCACTGGCCAGGTTCTGGCCGTTCATCGAGCCGGCGAAATGGCGGTTCATCGGGGCTGTCGTGTTCTCCCTGGTGTCCACCTTGAGCGGGCTCGTGATCCCGCTGGTTACCCAGCACATCATTGACGGGCCGATCGCGCATCGGCATTTCTCCGCACTCTGGTGGCCGACCTTGCTGGTCTTCGGCCTGGGCGCCCTCGACGCTCTCGGCGTGTGGCTGCGCCGCCTGATCGTGGCCCGGCCGTCCAGCCAGCTCGAGATCACGCTGCGCGCCAAACTGTTCGCCAAACTGCAAAGCCTGTCGATCGGAGTCCACGACGGCTGGGATTCCGGGCAACTTCTCTCCCGCGCCGTGCAGGACATGTCGACGCTGCGCCGGTTCTCGGCGTTCGCCGCGCCGTTCCTGGTGATCAACACGATCACCATCGCCGTCGGAATCGTCGTGATGCTGTTCTTGTCGTGGCCGCTCGGCCTGGTCGTCGTGATCTGTTCGATACCGGTCTTGTTCATTTGCAAGAACTTTCAGCAGAAATACCGCATCGTGTCCCGACTCGCCCAGGACCAGACCGGCGACGCCGCCACAATCGTCGAGGAGTCGGTGCAGGGAATCCGCATCTTGAAGGCGTTCGGACGCAGCGGTCATCTCGGACGTCGGTTCATCCGTCAGGTGGCGACGCTGCGCGGCACCGAGCTGAAAAAGGTGCACAACGAGGCAACGCTCTGGGCCTTGATCTCCGGTATCCCGGCCATCGCGATAGGTCTCATTCTGGCAATCGGCACCTGGTCGATCACCGCCGACCGGATGACGGCCGGCACCGTCGTTGCCGCGATCACCATGGCCACGTTCTTGCAGTGGCCGACCATTTCACTCGGCTTCCTGCTGGCTGAGCTGAACAATGCCGGCACGGCCGCCGACCGCTATTGGGAGATCATCGATGCGCCGGTCGACATCCAAAATCCGGCCACTCCGCGCACACTTCCGGTGCCGGTGAGCGGCCGGCTGGAATTCCGGGGCACGACCTTCACCTTCCCCGACGGTTCGGCTCCCGTGCTGCGCGACGTCGCGCTGAGTATCGAACCCGGCGAGACAGTTGCACTTGTCGGAGTCACCGGCTCCGGCAAGACGGCTCTGACGACGCTGGTGCCGCGCTTGTACGACGTGACGGGCGGCTCGATCGCCATTGACGGCGTCGACATCCGCGATCTCGATCTGACCGAGCTGCGCAGTGTCGTGACCGTCGCATTCGAAGAGCCGATCTTGTTCTCGGCAAGCGTGCGGGAGAACGTGTCGCTCGGTGCGCCCACTGCCACCGAGTCGGAGATCCGACAGGCCCTGGATCTCGCGCAGGCCACCGATTTCGTCGAAGGACTTCCCTGGGGCCTGGACACCCGAGTGGGAGAACAAGGCATGAGCTTGTCCGGCGGGCAGCGTCAGCGTCTTGCCTTGGCTCGGGCCGTACTCGGGACGCCGCGCATCATGGTCCTCGACGATCCGCTCTCGGCGCTCGACGTCAATACCGAAGCGAAAGTGCAAGCCGGGTTGAAGGCGGTGCTCCGCGAATCGACGACACTTCTTGTCGCGCATCGGCCCTCGACGGCCGCGCTTGCCGACCGGGTGGCGCTGCTGGACGGCGGCACGATCGCCGCCGTGGGCACGCACGAGGAACTTCTGGCGTCGTCCGCCCGCTACCGCTACGTGATGGGGTCGGTCCATGTCTGAGCAGCAAGAAGAGCAGGTCACGAAGCCGGGCGCCCAACCCGAAACAGCGACCCAACCCGAATCGCCCACGCAGACCGGATCGCCGGCCCAGGAATGGCGGGGTGTCGCCGGCGAGGATGCCGAGGTCACGGCGTCCGGAAATCTGGCCCTGGCGGCGCGCTCCCGGCGCCTGCTTGGATCACTGGTACGTCCGTACCGCGGCAAGGCGTGGCTGGCGCTGGCGATCATCGTCATCGACAACGTGGCAAATATGGTCGGACCGCTGTTCATCGCCGTTGCGCTGGACGCCGGAGTCAGCTCGGCCGTCCATTCGGACTTCTCCCCGCTGGTCTGGGCGATAGTCGGCTTCCTGGCGTCGACCTGCGTGGCCGCCGTCACGACATTCACGTTCTTGAAGGTCACTGGCCGGCTGAGTCAGAACATCATCTTCGACCTGCGCGGGCGCATCTTCCGGCACGTACAACGGCTGAGCATCTCGTTCCACGAACGCTATACGTCCGGGCGGATCATCTCGCGGCTGACGTCGGACTTGGAATCGCTGCAGGATCTGCTTGAAAGCGCGTTGAACGATGCGCTCAGCGCAATTTTGTCACTCATCTCGATCGCCATCATCATGATCTATCTCGACGTGCCGTTGGCGCTCGTCGTCCTGGCCGGGTTTGTCCCGCTCGTGTTCATCACGCGCTGGGCGCAGCGCCGGCAACGGGCCGGGTACCGGCGCACGCGCGCGGCCATCGCCAAGGTCATAGTGCATTTCGTCGAGTCGATGGGCGGTATCCGGGCAGTGCAGGCGTTCCGCCGCGAGCCCCGGAACAGCGAGATTCTGGCCGACGAGGACAGCGAATACCGGGATGCAAACACGTATGCCATGTTCGGCATGTCGCATTACACCGGCTCGCTGCGTTTGATCGGCAACACCACGACGGCGGTGATCCTCCTGGTCGGAGGATGGCGCGTGATGCACGGCGACATCAACATCGGCGTGCTTGCGGCGTATCTGCTGTATTTGCGTCGGTTCTACGGTCCACTCGACGAATTGGCGCAGGTTTTCAACGCCTACCAGTCGGCTGCTGCCGCGCTGGAGAAGATCTCCGGCGTTCTGGAGGAAGAGCCGGGAGTCGCTGCGCCGGAGCATCCGATCGAGGTGGGCACGTCGTCCGGCGACGTCGAACTCGACGGGGTGCGGTTCGCCTATTCCGAGGACGGGCCCGATGTGCTGCCGAAGTTCACGCTGGGAATCCCGGCCGGCCAAGTCGTCGCACTGGTCGGCGCGACCGGGGCGGGCAAGTCGTCGCTGGCCAAACTTGTTGCACGTTTTTACGATCCGAGCGAGGGCGCCGTGACGTTGGACGGCGTCCCGCTGGACCGGATGACGGACGCGGACCTGCGCCGGAACATCGTCATGGTGACCCAGGAGTCCTACTTGTTCTCGGGGTCGGTGGCCGACAATATCCGGCTCGGTAATCCGCAGGCGACCGATCAGGAAGTCTACGCCGCCGCTCGCGCCGTCGGGCTGTACGACTTCATTACGGCCTTGCCCGACGGCTTCGAAACCGATGTGCGCAAGCGCGGCGGACGACTGTCGGCCGGCCAGCGGCAACTTGTCGCGTTTGCACGGGTGTTCCTGGCATCGCCGAGTGTCATAGTGCTGGACGAAGCGACGTCCAGCCTCGACATCCCCAGCGAGCGGCTGGTCCAAGAAGCGCTCGAAACGGTGCTGCGCGGCAGGACCGCCATCATCATCGCGCACCGGTTGTCGACGGTAGCGATCGCCGACCGTGTTCTCGTGATGGAATCCGGGCAGATCATCGAGGACGGCGCGCCCGACGACCTGATTGCGGCGGGCGGAAGGTTCGCCGCGCTGCACGAGGCCTGGGAACAAAGTCTCGTCTAGCCGGAAGGCTGCCGCCGGGATACCGTTGAGACAAGCGCAACGGATAGTGCCCCACCGACGTCATGGAGGTTGTTATGCGTGACTACTACGATTATCTGATTGTCGGCGGAGGGCCCGCGGCCGATGGTGCGGCGCGGGGCATCCGCTCGGTTGATGAGCACGGTTCGATAGGGATCGTCGGCGACGACGTCGATCCGCCGTACGACCGGCCGAAGCTGTCGAAGGATCTCTGGAACGATCCCGAAGCGTCGTTCAGCGATATCTGGCTGGACACCGAGCAGGCTACCGATGCGCAAGTGCTGACGAAGACCGTCGTGACAGCGATCGACACGCGAGCACACACCGTGCACAGCGAGCGTGGCCACGCCATCGGGTACGGAAAGCTTTTGCTTGCCACCGGTGGGCATCCGCGCACAGTCCCGTCGCTTCCTGCCGGCGACCGGACGATCTATTTCAGGACGGCGGCCGACTACCGCCGGCTCGTCGACGTGGCGGCCCGTCGCGGTCATATCGCTGTGGTCGGCGCGTCATTCATCGGTACCGAGATCGCAGCGTCACTATCGACCGCGGGCTGTTCGGTGACGTTGATCTTCCCGAACGAGACGATTGGCGACAGAGCGTACCCGGAAAGTGTGCGCGAACAAATTGAGAAATCCTTCAGCGACCATGGCGTCGACTTGAAGCGCGGCGTCCGTGTTGACGGCGGCAGCGTCGGTGAGCAATCGGTGTCGCTGTCACTGTCGGACGGCGCCGAGGTGACCGCGGACGTCGTTGTGCTGGGTCTCGGGATCGCGCCGTCCGTCGAACTTGCCGAACGTGCCGGTATCGCAGTGGATGACGGCATCGTCGTCGATTCGCAGTTGCGCACGTCGGCGGACGACGTTTTCGCGGCCGGCGACGTGGCGAATTACCCGGACGCCATCTTGGGCCGTCGCCGCGTCGAGCACATCGACAATGCCGGCGAGATGGGGCAGACGGCGGGAGCGAATCTGGCCGGGAGCCCGAACGACTATCTGCACACGCCGTACTTCTGGTCGGACATCTTCGACAGCGGGTATGAAGCAGTTGGCGATTTGGACGCCTCGAAACCAATGGTCGAGGTCGACAAGCCGGACGGCGGGAAGGTCGTCTATTACCGCGACGGCGATGGCATCCGCGGCGTCCTGTTGTGGAATCTTTTCGGCAGCACCGATGACGCGCTGGCCGTCATGGCCGAGGACTCGCGGTTGACTGACGACGATCTGCGCGACCGGATCTAGGCTCGCGGACGCATCTGGGCGATCATCGGGCATTCGAACGGGTCGCGCTGCCCCAGGCCGACCCGATTGAGGTACGTGACGACTATCGCCCACGATCGGAAGATGCCTACTTCCGTATACGCCACATCACGATCGAGGCAGTACTCGCGCACAATGCGTTGAGCCGCGCGTAAGTTCGGCCTGGGCATTGACGGGAACAGATGATGTTCGACCTGAAAGTTCAGGCCGCCCATGAACCAGTCGATAAACCAATTGCTTCGAATATTGCGTGAGGTGAGAACTTGTCGTTGGAGGAAGTCGACCTTCGTACCCGCCGGAATCAACGGCATTCCCTTGTGGTTGGGTGCGAACGTCGAGCCCATGTAGAGACCGAAAACTCCGAGCTGGACGCCGAGGAACGCGGTGGCCAGGCCGGGCGACAGGAAGATGAACACAACCGCGGGAACGCCGCATAGCCGGATGGTGAGAAGCGTCATCTCGGCCCAACGACGACTCAGCTTCTTCCTCCCGAACACGGTGCGCAATGCATCCTTATGCAAGTTGATACCTTCGAGAAGCAACAGCGGAAAGAAGAAGTAGCCCTGTTTGCCCGAGATCGTTCTGGCAAGGCCATGCCGGCGTTGGGCTTGCTCGGGAGTGAACACAATGACGGCGTCCACGATGTCGGGGTCTTTACCGATGGTGTTCGGATTGCCGTGGTGCCGATTGTGTTTGTTGTTCCACCAGCCGTAGCTCAGGCCGACGATGAGATTCGACAAGACAACGCCGAACCAGTCGTTGAGTCTTCCGGAGCGGAACACTTGCCGGTGCGCTGTTTCGTGTCCGATGAACGCCAACTGGGTGAAGACTACTGCCAGGGCTCCCGCGACTATCAGCTGGAACCACGTGTTTCCCACGAGGAAGAACGCGAATGCGGTAGCCACGAGGGCGGCGACAGTTCCGACGATCTTCACGGCATAGTACGAATGCCTGCGCCGTAATAGCCCTGCCTCTTTGATTTGCTGAAGCAGACCGGAATATTCGCTTGTCATCCGGTTCTTACGAATCTTGCCCGTCGTTTCTTCCGGCGCATTGATGGTCGAGAGGGTTGATGATGCCATTGCGCGACTCCTCAGTCGAGACTTCTACGACCGAGCCAGAGTCGTCGCCAAGCCGGCGTTTATGGCTGCTTGCCACGCTACGCCCGATTGGCCGAGTTGACGAATGGGCAGTCGAGCCGTGTACGCAGTATGTCTAGGGCGTGTCTCCCATATGTGCGGTGAGGCTCACGGGATGCTGGCTGGATGAGGTCGACGGGATCACGGTACCGGGTGTTCACGGATAGGCAGTGGGAGAGGATCGAGCCGCTGTTGCCCTCGAACTCGGGGCTCCCTGGTCACCCGTTCGGCGACAACCGTCGCGTCGTGGAGGGCATTGCCTATCGGTTCCGTACCGGGATTCCGTGGCGTGATCTGCCTCGTGAGCAGTTCGGTCCGTGGCAGACGGTGTGGAAGCGGCACCGCCGATACGCTGGCGACGGCACCTGGGATCGGGTCCTGACGCAGATTCTCGCCGAGGCCGACACGGCCGGGAAGATCGACTGGGCGGTATCGATCGATGCGACGATCGCGCGTGCTCATCAGCACGCGACGAACACCCCCCCCGTCCTAAGCAGGACACACGGGGCGGGATCGAATCACAAGAATCTGCCCTGGCACGAGGTTGAGCCGCCCGGCCACGGCATCGGCCGCTCCCGCGGCGGGTTGACCACGAAGATCCACCAGGCCGTCGGCGGGAACGGGCGCCCGTTGGGCATGATCGTCACCGGCGGGCAGCGCAACGACGGCGCGATGCTGACCGGGATGCTCGCCCAGATCCACGTCCCCGGCTCGGCCGTGGCCGGCCACGCACTCGTCCGGATGCTGTGCTCGCCGACCGCGCCTATTCGACCGGCGTGATTCGCAGCCAGCTGCGGCGACGGGCAATCAAGGCGGTGATTCCCGACAAGCGAGACCAGGCCGCCGCCCGCAAACGACGCGGCAGTCGAGGTGGACGCCCGTCCGGGCTCGATGCCGAGGCATACAAGCGAAGGAACGTCGTCGAGCGATTCTTCGCCCTCGCCAAGCAATGGCGTGGCATCGCCACCAGGTTCGACAAACTCGCGATCACCTACCGCGCCGGCGTCACCCTCTGCGCCATCCTCACCTGGCTACGCGTATGACGATCGGTCACGCAACAGTAAGGACGCGGTGCGGGATCCATCCCTCACGGCCACCAGAGTTCCGACACCAGGACCAGCCGCTCTCGGCATCGTCCTCAATGACATCGACGCTCTCGCCCGCGACAGCCGGCAGCTCGGTCGTGTCGTACGCGACGCAACAGGTGCCAACGGAGCCGTCGATATCGAGGTGACGCCCAGGCACCCATCCCGTCCCCCGTGATGCTGTCACGAATACGAAAGCAGGCCACTCTGTGTCCCAATCTCCGACCTGAACAACATCCCCGGGCTTGATCGCCAACGGTGCGCGGTCTGGGATTTCATGATCTGCCGTCAACACGTATCGCACAGCGTCAATTCTCCCATCAGCACAGGCCCTCACCGTCTATGGGAGACACGCCCTAGTCGCGCGTATACCTCTTGATGGCTTCGACGTGTTCGTTCACGGCGTCCGGATCATGGTCATCGATCGTGTCGTAGCTCCGTCCCGTCGGCATTGTCCAGCGGATAATTCGCGGCTCGGTCCTCCAATGACCCAGCCATCTGCGGCGGCGTTCCGCAGCACTTGGGCGCCTGGGGTGGTCCTCCGACTCATGGTCCGGTCGGGTACCGCTTGGCTTGCCGGGTTCGGGCCGGACAACGTTGGCGGCGAACCTTTTAGCGGTCTTCGCCTGGTGGTGACGTACGCAGGCTGGCTGGAGGTTGTCGGGGGTGGACAGTCCGCCCGACTCTCCGTCTATCCATGGGTCGATATGGTCGAGCTGACACAAGCTTGCCGCTCTGCTGCAATCCGGCATTGTGCATTCGGGATTGCGCGAACGGATGAATTCTCTTGCGGCAGTGGAGATCTGGTACTTCCGACGTTCAGCGTCGATCGGGCGAGCGGTAATCGGATCAACGAGCACACGTTCAATCCATGGCGCTTTAGCCGCCAATAGGCGGGCCATGCGGGCCGGGATCGGGCCATAACCGGCCATCTCACCGGGCAGCGGTTCACCCATAAGAGTCATGAGCGGCACTGTGACACCGACTCGAACCTGGGCCGGATTCAATGTGACCCCGGCCGGCGTAGCGACATCCGCTCCGGCAAGCAGATCAAAGCGACGCTGTTCGATCGAACGCCCTCGGTGCGCAACGCTTACTTCGACGCCGCTCACTCCGGGGTTCAGTTCGTCTGCTGCTCGAAGTTGGTCGGCCAGCCCGCCTCCGGCCGCAGTAGCCTCGTCCATCTGCTCGGCCGACGGCGGATCGTTCTGCTGACTACGAGCGGTCTGGCTGAGACGCTGATAAAGCCCTTGGAGCGTATCGGCGGGCCCGTACGCACTCAGCCAGGCGCCGCCGTACCGATCGGGCTGGAAAGTGACGTGCCGATGCTCGACGGCTTGCCGGTAAAGCCGATCCGCTTGCCCCGCCTCGTGTCGCATGAGCCACCGGTCAATCCTCTTGCCGAATGCGGGAAAGCTGATGCGAGAATCCCAACCGGCGACGGTTGCATCGAGTTCTTGGACGAGGTCGGGCGGAAGAAGCCTGCATTTGAACGTCAGGCAGTGCAGTCGGCGCCGGGAGAGCAGCCCGGATTTGAAGGCTTTCAAACACCTCGGCAGCAGCGCCACCATGATGAGGGACTCAGTCAAACGCGAACATCCTGTCGACACGGCCACATCCAATTCACATGCGACTTCGTCGCCTGCCCAACGCTCAAGAGCGTCAGCGAATATTTCGCGCGCCGAGAGCCCTTCCGCAGCGGCCGTGGCATTGTCGGTCGCTTCAGCAGCCGGAGCGGCGACTTTCGAGGTCGCAGCTGACTTGCCGGGACCGCACCCGGCCATATTCCGGTATTTTCCGGACGTCGACCAAGGCGCCGGATCGTCGTCCTCATTCGGAGGTGGGCTCGGAGCCGGGTGCGGTTTCGGGTCTGTTGGCGCGGCCGTGTCCGGCGGTGAGTCGCCAACCTGAAACTGCCCAGTCGAAGTGAAGACCTTGTCCGGATCGATGCGCGCTCGGCCGAAAGCCGCCAAAAGCTCGGCCTGTCGGCCCTCGACGAACGCCATTATCCGTGCGCATTGACCAGCTAAGCGCAGGCACTCCCCTGCGTCCAGATTCGATGCTCGAACGCCCGCAAGCTCGGCCAGCGCCGGAAGGTCATCCGATAGCCCGCCATCGTCACCGGAGGAATCGTCACCGGAGGACCTGAACGCGACGTCGGCAATGATTTGCGGAACAGACTTCAATACCGCGGTGAACACGTCGCAATCGCCTGGTTCGTCGGTCCGGATCGTCACCTTCCGGCGTCCGTCGGATCCTGTTGACCACTCGCTCGTCGTCTTCATGGTTCTACTGTGTCAGGGACCACTGACATTGCCGGTGAGAACGAGCTGCGGCCGAAGTAATGGCCGTCTGACCAGCGGCGGCATATTCCGGGTGTCCGCTCCACGACGGACAGCCCAACCCGCGAAATACCCACGCTGCCCACCACTCGCAACCTGTCCCTCCCGGGTGTCCATACCAGGACGGACAGCCCAACTTCGAAACCAGGCAGACCTCAGGCTCATCCACCGAACCCAGCCCGAAAGCCAAACGGCACCTCCCGGGTGTCCATACCAGGACGGACAGCCCAACTTCGAAACCAGGCAGACCTCAGGCTCACCCACCGAACCCAGCCCGAAAGCCAAACGGCACCTCCCGGGTGTCCATACCGGGACGGACAGGACTACTTCAATTCCCGCGCGTTGGGGTCTGCCGGCGAATCCTTGTTCGCGTCAGGCGGCGTCCAGCTCGGCGACGGAAGCGGCGTCCAGCGTCAATTCGGCCGCGCCCATATTGTCCTCGAGGTGCGGGATCGACGCAGTGCCCGGAATCGGAAGCACCATGGGCGAGCGCTGCAACAGCCAAGCGAGCGCCACCTGCGCGCGACTGGCCCCCAAACGAGTGGCAACGGCGTCCACCGCACTGCCGTCGTCCATCAGTTTTCCGCCGTCGATCGGCGCATAGGGGATGAACGCTATGTCGTTCTTCGTGCAGTAGTCGAGCACGTCGTCGGACTCGCGATCGGCCAGGTTGTAGCGATTCTGCACCGTGGCGACGGTGAAGTGCTCCCGAGCCGTCTCGATATCGTCGATCGACACCGCCGAAAGACCGAGTGCGCCGACTTTGCCTTCCTTTTGCAGCTCGGCCATGACGCCGAACTGCTCGGCGGCATCGATTGTCCTGTCGATGCGGTGCAGCTGGAATAGATCGAGTTTGTCCACTCCCAGCCGGCGCAGGCTGAGCTCGGCCTGCTGCCGCAAGTATTCGGGACGGCCGAGTGGGATCCATTTTCCGGGTCCGGTGCGCACCTGCCCGGCTTTGGTGGCAATACGCAGTCCTTGCGGATACGGTTGCAGCGCTTCGGCAATGATCCTCTCGCTCACTTCGGGACCATACGAGTCGGCGGTGTCGATGAAGTCGATTCCAAGCTCGACGGCCCTGCGGACGACGGCCTTGGCCGAGTCGCGGTCGGCGGGCTCGCCCCAGATCCCCTCCCCCGTGATGCGCATGGCACCGAACCCGAGGCGGCGCGTCGTTCCGAGGTCTTTGACTGTGATGTTTCCGGCTTGATCGCTCATATCTACCTCCAGCCCTCAACACCGGAGAAATATTCCAGAGCCTACCGCTTGCCGCTTTCGGCATCGGAACGGCCGGCCGTCGACGACGCAATTCGCCTGGTTGGGATCTTGTAGAGCAGGAACTTGTACATGAAGTACCGGAACACGTTTCCAAGCGCGAGACCGACGAAGTTGGCCGAGACATTGTCGGCGAGCTTCGACGTCAACCCCATCATGTAGTGCGAGACGACAAGGCACAGGGCCGCAATGACGAACCCGCCGGCATTGATGAGGACGAACCAGAAAAGTTCCGCTGGAGCGGACTTCGCGGCGCCGTCCTTGAATGTCCAATACCGACTTCCGAGCCACGACACGATTGTCGAGACCAGAACGGCAAAGACCTTGGCGCCGATCGGATTGTCGTCCATGATCGTGAACGCCAAGGCGTTGTAAACGGCAAGGTCGACAAAGAATGCGACAGTGCCGACTGCTCCGAATTTCGCAAGTTCCGTGGCGAGCCGTCCGAGGGTGCCGTGTGTGGATTGGCGCCCTCGTGCCATCACAGCCCTCCCATCGAGTCTCAGTTCGGCCGGCGCGATAGTACGCACCGGCGCAACCGTCTTATACAACATTGTTGTCCCAACGGCCCCTACTATCCAACCATGTTTTGCAGTCAGTGCAAGTTTACGCGGTGTGCACTTATTCACACTATGCAAAGTCACGACATCGACATGACCGACGGATGAACATTTGTTTCTTCATAACTTTTTCCATGGACAATCCGTTCATCGACGGATTACAGTAGCGATGTGCCCTACGCCACACCGCTCCCCGATCGCGACCGCCCGCTTCTCATCCTCGATTTTGACGGGACGGTCTGCATCGGCGATGGTCCGGTGTGGGCCTACGCGGACGCCGTCCTGCGCCGAGTCGACGGCGCCGACAAAGACGCCGCGATCCGAGCCCGGCTGGCCGAGTTCCTGGACGGCTGCACGGACGCTCCCCGCTATAAAGACGGCTATTCTGCGGTCGCCGAACTGACCGCCGACATCGTCGACGCCGATGACCGTCAAGAGGCCTATCGCGAAAGCCGTGCCGCGTTGGCCACCGGACTGTCGGCCGGAGTATCGGCGCCCGAAGGTCTGCACGAGTTCTTGACCGACGTCGGCGAGCTCGCCGACCGAGCGTTGGTGACGAACGCGCCGCTGGACGGCGTGAAAGAAACGCTCTCGTCGCTCGGGCTGACCGATGTCATCGACTCGATCCACCCGGAATCACACAAGCCCGAGGGCCTGCCGGCACTGCTGTCGGAATTCGCCGGCGACCGAGACCCGGCCTTATTGATGAGCGTCGGCGACGTCTATGACAACGACATCGCGCCGGCGTATGCATTCGGTAGCGCGACGGCCTATATCGACCGCTGGAGTCACCACACCGGGCCGTCCCACCTGCACGCCGCCACATTCACCGATCTCTATCCGGCCATCCGGTCATGGGCCGAGCACCCGCTCGACTTCCAGTCCGTCGCCGCGAACTCGCACGCGCACACCCGGAATCCACCGAATCACTATCAAGGGAACCCGTCATGAAATCGTCCCGAATCGCCGTGGCCGGTCTGGCCGTCGTCAGTCTGGCGGCAAGTCTCACTCTCACCGGATGCGGTGCCCGTGAAACGTCCGATGCGTCAGCCACCGGGGCCTCCTCGAAGGTATGCACCGGTAGCAGCGACAAATCGGCCAAAGACCCGAAGAAGCTCACGCTTGCTCTCGTGCCCTCGGGGGACGCCAAAAAGCTTGTCCAAACCGTCAAGCCGTTGGAAAAGGCGCTCACGAAGCGCTTGGGGATCCCGGTACACGGCGTCATCACGCAGGACTACCAAGCCGCAGTCGAAGCGATCGGTGCCGGCCAGGCTCAGATCGGCATGCTGCCGTCGCTCCAAATGAGCCAGGCGTGCGATAAATACGGCGCGGTCCCCTCGCTGCAGACGGTGCGGAACGGGAAAACGAGCTATGCCGCCCAGTTCTTCACCAACAAGCCCAAGAAGTACTGCGACGACACCCCGAAGAAGGGCCCGAACGGCTTGATGTACTGCAACGGGACGGCGAGCGGCAACGGCCCGGCAGGCCTCGATTCGCTGACCAAAATGAAGGGTGCGAAGGTCTCCCTCCTCCAGGCCGCCTCGCCGGCCGGCTACATCTTCCCGGTCGCCGCCATGAAGAAGGCCGGACTCGATGTGAAGAAGGACATCGACACGGTCCAGGTCACCGCCAACGATGCCTCCGTGCTCGCCGTCTACAAGGGTGACGCCGAAGTCGGCACTTCCTACTGGGATGCCCGCGAGGTGGTGAAGCCGGATACTCCCGACGTCGGCAAGAAGGTTGTCGTGTTCGCCCTGACCAAGGAAGTCCCCAATGACGGCGTCTCGATCACCTCGAAGTTGTCACCGTCCTGGCAACAGAAGATCTCGAAAGCCATGCTGGACTATTCCACAACGAAAGCCGGCGTGAAGGCGCTGACGGCCATCTATCAGATCACCGGGCTGAAGAAGGCCGATCCGAAGGCGCTGAAGCAAACTCAAGACACAGCCAAGTCCATCGGCCTCGGCTGAGGGCATCGTCATGACCCAGCCAGATATCCGCTTCGACCATGTCGGAGTGACCTACCCGAACGGCTTCTCCGGCCTGCGCGACATCACCGTCGACATCCCGGCCGGACAAATGATCGGCGTGGTCGGGCTCTCCGGTGCGGGCAAGTCCACTTTCGTTCGCAGCATCAACGGCCTTGTCCCGATCACGGACGGCGACATCACGGTGGGTGACAAGTCCCTCCGGGACCTCTCGGGCCGGCGCTTGCGCGAGCTCCGCTCCGGGGTCGGCATGGTGTTCCAGGGGTTCAACCTCGTCGGGCGCGCGACTGTGTTGAGCAACGTGTTGATGGGCAGGCTCTACCACACGTCGGTGTGGCGCACGCTGCTCGGCGCATGGAAGAAGGACGACGTCAACCTGGCTCTCGACGCGCTGGCCCGCGTCGAGATTCTGCCCAAAGCGTACGCGCGCGCCTCCGACCTCTCCGGCGGCCAACAACAGCGCGTGGGAATTGCCCGCACGCTGGCGCAGCGCCCGCAGATCATTCTTGCCGATGAGCCGGTCGCCTCGCTGGATCCGCCTACCTCGCACGTCGTGATGCGCGATTTGCAAAAGATCAACGCCGAACTCGGCATCACCGTGATCACCAATCTGCACTTTCTGGATCTGGCGCGCCGGTACAGCGACCGGCTGATCGGTCTGCGGTCCGGCGAGATCGTGTTTGACGGCACCCCGGCAGACGCAGACGACGCCGCCTTCGAAAGCATCTACGGGCGTTCTCTGACCGCGGACGACGTTCTCGACGCGCCCGGCCATGCGGCAGGGGCGCATTTGGGCCCGGCGTCATGAGCACGGCCGCGAAATCGGCTCCCCCGGCCAAGCCGCCGACACGGTGGAAAACCGCGGCGGTCCTGATAGTCATTGCCGGCATCACCGTCTGGTCGGCATTCGGCGTCCACGTGGATTTCGCAGCAATCGTCGACAACTGGAACAACGCCAGCGCCACTATCGCCAGCCTGCTGCAGCCCGATTACTGGTTCATCCCGGGAACCGGCCAAGCAGTGCTCGAGACAGTGCAAATGGCAGTCATTGCAACTGCCGTGAGCGCAGCCATCTCGCTGCCCGTGGCATTCCTCGCCTCGCGAAGCACGAACCCGAACAACTCGTTGCTTGCCGCAGTCCGGTTCATCATGAACATCGTTCGCTCCGTGCCCGATCTCCTGTACGCCGCAGTGCTCGTCAGCGTGGTCGGTACGGGCGCGATCTCCGGCATCTTTGCGCTGATCCTGTTCGACTTCGGCATCATCGTGAAGCTGGTCTCCGAAGCGATCGATGGGCTGGACGTCGGCCCGCAAGAAGCCGCGCTTTCGGCCGGCGGCAGCTGGTTCAAGGCCGACCGGGTCGCCATGCTGCCGCAGGTGATGCCGTCGTTCACGTCCCAGGTGCTCTACACGTTCGAGCTCAACATCCGAGCGTCGACGGTGATCGGCCTGGTTGGCGCGGGCGGACTCGGCATGCTCATCGACCGAGTCCGCACGTTCTACCGCTACCACGACCTCAGCCTGATCATCTTGGAGATCCTGGTGATAGTCGTCGTCATCGAGTTCGCCTCGTCACTGCTGCGCAAGAGGTTGGCCCGATGAGCGCCGTCACGCGTCAAGCGCCGCAGGCGGCGCCGCCGGGCCCGGCCGGCCCCGGTCGTCGACCCCGCCGGGTCGCCGCCAAGATCGTCTGGCTCGTCATCACGGCACTGGTCGTCGCCGCGGTCTGGAGCGTCGACATCAAATGGTCGGAGCTTGCCGATTTTCCGGCGAACCTGTGGAAATATCTGACGCTCATGTTCGGCCCGCCCGACCTCGGCAAACTGCCGGAGGCGTTCAGCGCGACGATCTTGTCCGTGCAAATGGCGTGGCTGGGCACGGTGATCGGCATCATCGTGTCGTTCCCCTTGAGTTTCCTGGCGGCGCGCGGCGTCGCTCCGGCGGCCGTCCGGTGGCCGATGCGCGGGCTCTTTGCGCTGATCCGCGCAGTGCCCGAAGTGGTGATCGCCGTGCTCATCCTGTCCGTGACCGGGCTGACGGCGTTCACCGGCGCGTTGGCGCTCGCGGTCGGCTCGATCGGCACGCTCGGCAAATGGGGGTATGAGAGCTTTGAATCGATAGATTCCGGCCCTCTCGAGGCCACCGCCTCGGTCGGCGGCAGTCCCGTCGCACAAATGCGATGGGGCGTGTGGCCGCAAGCACAGCCGGAGGTCTTCGCGTTCTGGCTGTACAGGTTCGAGATCAATGTGCGTGCGTCGGCCATTCTCGGCCTGATCGGCGCCGGCGGTATCGGCAAGATGCTGACCGACAATGTGCAGTACCGGATCTGGGACGGCGTCGGCATGCTCCTCATCGTCGTCATCGTCGTGACGATGGCGATCGACCAACTCTCGGGGATGGTGCGCCATCGCATCATTGACGGCACCTGGAAACTGCCGTTGCTCGGACGCCGCTCGCCCACTCCCGAGGCCAAAGACACGATGGTAGTTTCCGATAATGACTGAACGCTCACATCCGCGGCCGGGCGGCGTGATTGCCGCCATCCGCTCGCAAGCACCCTCGTTGCTGCCGGCCGAACAGGCTGTGGCCGGCGTCCTGCTGGGCCGCAGCTCCGACATCGTCGAGATGACGTCGACCCAGGTCGCCGACCTGGCCGGCGCCTCGAGGGCCACGGTCGTGCGCACCTGCCAGGCGCTCGGGTTCTCCGGCTACCAGCAGTTGCGGGTGATGTTGGCCCGAGACGCGGCGTTCACCGTTCCGGCCGGGGCCGCGGACGGCGACGGCGAGGGCCCCGGCGCGATAGTTGCCCGAACGTTTTCTCAGGTCGGGTCCGCGGTCGACGCCATGACTGCGATCCTCGATCCGGACGCCGTCGCCGCAGCCGTGGCACTGTTGGCGAGCGCTCGCCGGGTCGTCGTCGTCGGCAACGGCCTGTCCGCCACGCTGGCAGCCGATGCAGCAGGCAGGCTGACGTCGATCGGACGGGACGCGCAGGCTCCGAGCGATGCGATTGCTCAACAGGTCGCGGCCAGGCTACTGGGCACGGGCGATCTACTCCTGGTCATCAGCGGGAGCGGATCGTCGACCCTGTCCCTGCAATCCGTGCGGGCAGCGGCTTCGGCGGGCGCCGGGGTGGTGGCCGTCACGGCGTTCTCGCACTCGCCGATCGCCACGGCAGCCGATATCGCCTTGATTGTCGGCATGCCCGATTTGTCGTTCGCCAGCGAGTTGACGGCAACGACACGGATCCCGCAGGCCATCCTCATCGAGGGGCTCATTGCGGCGACCACGCACGACCTCGGGGACGACGCGGCCCGGGCCAAGGCGATCGCGCTCGAAGTCGTCGGCGATAGTCTGGCCGAATGAGTCTGGCCGAATGGACGCGGGAGCATGCGAGCGCCTATCCGGCGGTCACGGGTACGCGCTACGATCATCGGTAGGCGGCCAGCGTTCGCCCCAGCACCTGTCACCTTCAGATTGGACGTCACATGAAACTCAGCCATCTGCCACTCCGTCTGGCCTCGGGCGCTTTTATCCTCAACTCCGGCGTCGGCAAGCTTTCCGCCGACGAGGGCACCGCCGCGTGGCTGCAAGAAAGTGCGACGCGCGTCCTCCCGCGACTCGGCGATCTCCCGGCCGAACAGTTCGCCAAACTGCTCGCCGCCGGTGAGATCACCCTGGGGTCCACGCTGATTGCCCCGTTCATCCCCAGCCGGCTGGCGGGCCTCGGCTTGGCGGCATTTTCCGGCTGCCTGCTGACCATGTATTTCCGGACGCCGGAGGCCACTCAAGAAGACGGCATCCGGCCGTCGGCCAGCGGAACGGCACTGGCCAAGGATTCGTGGCTGGTCGCCATCGCATTGGCCCTGCTCATCGACGGCAGCGGCAAGAAGAAGAAAAAGAAGAAGAACTAAATAGCCGTGCCGAGGAAGTCCAGCGTTCGCCGCCATGCGTCGTTCGCGGCTTCCTCGGCGTACGCGTGCCGGTTCGTGTCGTTGAAGAACGCGTGCCCGGCCCCCGGGTACGTGTGGGCTCTGAAGTCGACGCCGGCGGCGTGCATCGAATCGGTCAGCTCGGGCAGTGACGCCATCAGATTTGCGTCGTCCTCGCCGTAGAACGCCAGCACGGGGCACTTGATTGCCCCAAGTTCATCGCGGCCGTAATCCGCATGCCCGTAGTACGGCACCGCGGCGCGCAATCGCGGCTCGGCCACGGCCAGCGCAAACGCGTACGTGCCGCCGAAACAATAGCCGACCACGCCAACGCGTCCGCCCGTCTCGGAGAGCCCGGCCAAATGGTCGAAGGCCTGCTGGACCCGTTCGGTCGTCTGCCTGCCGAACTCGGGCGACTGCATGGGAGCCATCAATTGACGCAGGCGCGGCTGGGCGGCGTTGCGCTTTTCCGGATCGAACAGATCGGCCTGCAATTCGGCCGCCTCGGCCGGGTCGATACCCACACCGCTCAACAGGTCCGGCGCCAGCGTCACATACCCTTCGGCAGCGAACCGGCCGGCGACATCCTTGATGTGATCGGTCAGTCCCCAGACCTCATGAATCACCACGAGACCGCCCTTTGGCGTCCCCGTGGCCGCCGTGAAAAATCCAGTCTGACCGTCACCGTATTCGACATTTAATCCCATAGTGGAACTCTACGTCTGGCTCGGCGACGTCGACCGGCTGGACCAATACGTCGTCCATGGTCGACGAAGCCGGTGGGCGGCAGGAACCGACCCGGATCCCGGTCAAGTTTGCCTGTTGTTCACCTTGACGTCACCCTCCGCTCGTTTCGCCCTGCTACCTATGGGGGTGTAGCACGAATCCTCAATTGCGAAACGGACGATAATGACCGAAGCTCTCTTCGTCGTGATAGCCGTGATCGTCGTGGCCTTGGCCTTCGACTTCACCAACGGGTTTCACGACAGCGCCAACGCCATGGCGACGTCGGTGGCCACCGGCGCGTTGAAGCCCCGCGTCGCGGTGCTGTTGGCCGCCGTGTTGAACGTCGTCGGTGCGTTCATCGCCACCGAGGTGGCCAAGACGATCTCCGGCGGCCTGATCGGCGACGAGTCCCTGATCTCCCCGGGGATAGTACTGGCCGGCTTGGCCGGCGCGATCGTGTGGAACCTCGTGACATGGTTGTTCGGCTTGCCGTCCAGTTCATCGCACGCCCTGTTCGGCGGCCTGATCGGCGCCGTGATCGTCGGGGCCGGCATGCATGCCGTCGATTTCGGCGTCGTCATGTCGAAGGTTCTCCTGCCGGCCCTCATCGCGCCGGTCGTGGCGGCGGTTGCGGCCACGGCAGCGACAGTGCTGGCGTACCGGATCACTGCCAAGAGCCGCGGCGGGCGGACCTCGGGGTTCAAGCACGGCCAGACAGTGACGGCGTCACTCGTCGCATTGGCGCACGGCACGTCCGACGGCCAGAAGACCATGGGCGTGATCACGTTGGTGCTGATCGCGGCAAACTTCCAACCGTCCGGCTCCGGTCCCGAGCTGTGGGTGGTGCTGGCCGCCGGCTTGGCCATGGGCCTGGGGACGTACTCGGGCGGCTGGCGCATCATGCGCACCATGGGCAAGGGCATCGTCGAAATCGAAGCGCCCCAGGGATTCGCGGCCGAAGCGTCATCGACGGCGGCGATCCTCGCGTCATCGCATTTGGGCTTCGGTCTGTCCACCACCCACGTGTGCACGGGTTCGATCATCGGTTCGGGGATCGGCCGACGCGGCTCGAAGATCCGCTGGAGCGTCGTACGCACGATGCTCGCGGCCTGGGTCATCACGCTGCCGGCTGCCGCGATCATCGGCGGACTCGCCGCTTTGGCCGTGAGACTCGATTTCATCGGCATCGTCATCCTGCTGGCCACGTTGGCCGTGCTGTCGGCTTGGATCTGGTTGATGTCGAAGCGCAACGCCGTTTCGCATCAGAACGTCAACGATTCCGACCGCGTCGTCGTGCTGGCGCAGGCTGCCGAGGCCGAGCGCAAGGCCCGGATCGCGGCGATTCACGACGACGGGACGCTCTCGGTCGATGCCATCCGGGCGGAACGTCGCAATTCGAGAAAGGCTGACGTATGAATATCGATTGGGCGGCGCTCGGGCTTGTCGCCGTCGTCACGATCATCGGAGCTCTCGTACTCGTCGCAGCGCTGTCCGCGGGATTCGCGGCAATGGCCACGGCTGCCGAACGACGCCAGTCGGGCACCAACGCGGCATTGCCCACGGCGTTCGGCGGGTTCTTCCTGGTGTTCTCGGCGGCCCTCGTCCTCTACGGCCTGTACTTGATAATTCCTGCCTTGCACGGCTGACGCCGGCCGGATCGCCCGCGTCAGGCCAGCGCCAGCGAAATCAGCTCGAGCACGGCCGCCGCGTACGCGTCGTCCGCCGTTTCGGCCTCGAACCGCCGCTGCCGGCCCAAGATCGTCGCATCCACCCGGTAGCCGGCCTGTACAGCTTCCAGCCGGATGAAGCCGGCACCGAGCAGTTCTCGCAGCTGGTCTTCGCGCGGCAACCACAGCGCATCCATGAGTTCCACGGAATCGAGAGCCCATTCGGTCGTCCCGTTGAAGCCGAGCACCGTGCCCGTTTCGAAGCGGTGCACGTCGACCGTCATATCGGACACCGTGAAGACGTCGCTTCCCAGGTCGGCGCCGACATCGAGGATGAACCTGTCGCCGGACGCCGGGGTCCAGCGAAGTCCTGCTTCCTTGAGCCGGCGAGCAAGGTCGTGACCGATCATGCTCCCAGGCTAGGCCGTTACTTGACGGCGCCGAGCGAGAGCCCTTGCACCAGTTTGTCCTGCGCCGCGAATCCTGCCACGAGGACCGGGATCGAGATGGCCACCGACGCAGCACACACCTTGGCCAGGAACAGCCCCTGGCTCGTCACGAATCCGGTCAGGAACACCGGCGCCGTGCTTGCCGCGGTCGAGGTGAGCACATTGGCGAAAAGGAGTTCGTTCCAACTGAAGATGAAGCAGATCAGCGACGTCGCGGCGATACCGGGGCCGGCCATCGGAATGATGACACGGCGGAATGTGGTGAAGAGCCCCGCACCGTCGATCGACGCGGCTTCGAGGATCTCGACCGGGATTTCCGCCAAGAACGAGCGCATCATCCACAACGCGATCGGCAGGTTCATCGACGTGTAAAGGATGACCATCAACAGCACGCTGTCGAGCAGACCGAGCTTTTGCGCGATCAAATACACCGGAAGCAGCGCAGCGACCATTGGCAGCATCTTGGTGGTCAGGAAGAAAAAGAGCACGTCCGACCATTTGCGTACCGGCCGGATCGACAAGGCGTAGGCGGCCGGGATTGCCAGGCACAAGACGACGATCGTGGAAAAGATGCTGGCCATCGCCGAATTGATCAGAGACGGAATCGGGCTGGTGCCGGAGTTCGATCCGAAGAAGTTCTCATAGCCCTGCAACGTCAGCGGGGCGAACAACGACGGCGGGTTGGTCGCGGCGTCCGCTTCGCTGTGCAGCGACGTGAGAACCATCCAGAGGATCGGCATCACGAAGATCAGCCCGATGATCCAGGCCACGACACCGAGATACGCGCCCTTGCGGCGGGTCTTCTTCTGTCCGGCCCGTAAGGCCGGAGCTACAACCTGTGCGGTCATCGGTTTTCTTCTTTCAACAGTGACGACACGCTGCGCAGCGCGAACGTGGCGACGAGGATGGAGCCGATCACGACCAGGACGCCGGACGCGGACGCGGCACCGTAATCATGGGCTTCGAAGAATTGCTGATAGATCGTGTACGGAAGGTTCGCCGTGCCGAGCCCGCCCGATGTGATGGTGTAGACGGCGTCGAACACTTGCACGATGTAGATGCAGCCCAGCATGGCGGCCAGTTCCAGGTACCGGCGCATATGCGGCAGCGTCATGAACCGGAACACCTGCCACGCCGAGGCCCCGTCGATACGCGCAGCCTCGATCACGTCGAGCGGTCGGCTTTGCAGACCGGCCAGCAGGATCAGCATCATGAACGGCGTCCATTGCCAGATCAGTGCTGCCTCGATCGACATCAACGGCCAGTTCGAGATCCAGTCGGGTTGCGGCGCTTCGGCGCCGAACAGCCCCCAGATCCAGTTCAGGATGCCGTTGAGCAAGCCGTATTCGGGGTTGAGGATGGCGTGCTTCCACACGAGCGCCGCAGCGACCGGCACTATCAGGAACGGTGCGATCATCAGCGTTCGCACTATGCCGCGGCCGAAGAACTTCCGATCGAGCAGGATGGCGATGGCAAGTCCGAGCGCCAGACTGATCAGGACGACCACGACGGTGAGCACGATGGTTGTGACGACCGAGTCGCGCAGGCTGGTGGTGGAGAAGATCTCGACGTAGTTGTCGAACCCGGCGAAATGAATGTCGTTCGGGTACAGCGCGTTCCAATGGATGAACGACACGATGACGGTGATCGCCATCGGAATCTGCGTGACGATGATCAAGAAGATGAGAGCCGGAAGCATGGGGCCGCGGCGCGTCCAGCGCCGTGCCCGTTCCAGGTGTTGTTCGTCGCGGAAGGGGTCGCGGTTTCGCTTCTCCTGCGCCTTTGCCGTGTCCGTGACGGTCATGACTTATCCATTTCGACGTTGATCGTTAGCGAACCTGATGGGCAGCCGGTGGGTTGCCGGGGAGGCGGCGCCTCCCCGGCAACTATCGGCTACTTGTTCTTGTCGCGATACTTCTTTGCGACTTTGGCGGCAAGCTTCTGCCCCTTGTTCAAGGCGGAAGTCACCGACTGCTTCCCCGCGATCGCGGCGCTGACCTCTTGAGACACCTTGGTGCCCATATCCGCAAATTCGGGAATTGCCACGAACTGGATCCCCGGAGCCGGCCGCGGCTGCACGCCGGGATCGTCCGGCTTGGCCGACTGGATAGCCGTCTCGGTCTGCTTGTAGAACGCGGCAGCTGCCTTTTGGTACTTCGGGTTCTCGTACGTGGAGGCTCGCTTACCGGCCGGAACGCGCGACCAACCGAGCTTCTTGCCGACCAGGTTCTCGTACTTCTTGCTCGAGGCCCATTCAATGAACTTCTCGGCCGCATCGGCGTGCGGAGCATTCTTTTCAATGGCGAACGCCCAGGTGTACAGCCAGCCCGAGTTGTCGGTCTTCACGACCGGAGCGGGCGCATACCCGATCTTCCCGGCGACCGGCGATCCCTTGGCCTCCAGCGATCCGGCAGCGGAGGTCGCGTCGTACCACATGGCCGACTTGCCTTGCGTCAAATCGTTCAGGCACTCGGTGAAGCCGGACTGCGCTGCGCCGGATTCGCCGTGCTTGCGCACCAGATTGACGTAGAACTTGGTCGCCTTGGTGAATGCCGGAGCGTTGACTTTGGCGTGCCAGTCCTTGGTGAACCAGGTGCCGCCGAACGTATTGACCACGGTGGTGAGAGGCGCGAACAACTCGCCCCAGCCGACCTGTCCGCGTAGGCAGATTCCGCTCATGCCCTTTTTCGCGCCGTCCGCCTTGGCCGCGAGCGTGGCGACTTGCTGCCAGGTCGGGTGGGCGGGCATCGTCAGATGCTTTTCTTTGAAGATGTCCTTGCGGTACATGAGGAATGACGACTCGCCGTAGAACGGTTCGGCGTAGACGTGCCCGTCCTCGCCGGTGACCGATTTGGCGATCGGTTTCAAGATGTCGCCTTGGTCGAAATCCTTGTCGGCCGCGACGTTGTCGTCCAGGGACAACAACCAGCCGTTCCGGGCGTAGGTCGGGACCTGGTAGTTGCTCAGCGACGCCACATCGTATTGACCGGCCTGGCTCGAGAACTCCTGGCTGATCTTGGCACGGACGTCGTTTTCCGGGAGCACCGTGTACTTGACCTTGATTCCGGTCTCTTTGGTGAAGTTCTTGGCCGTGAGCTTTTGCAGATCGACCATTTGCGGGTTGTTGACCATCAAGACGTTGACGGTCTTACTGCTTCCGCCGCCGGACCCGCCCGCTCCACCGCAGCCGGCCAGCGCCATGGCCCCGACCATTCCGATGGAGAGGGCCGTCATCATTTTTCGAGTGCGTCTTTGCATTGTCTCGCGATTCCTTTCGTATGCTGATGCCCGATTGAGCTCATACTCGATCTATTGCCGTGTATCGATCTGTACCTTGAGCGATCCTCCGCTCTTCACCATGTCGATAGCCTCGGCGAATTCCCCGAGGCCGAACGTGTGCGACAAGATCGCGTCGGCGTCCACCACTCGGCGCGCGACGAGATCGAGTGCCGGCGCGAAACTGTTGAGCACCGCCATGGTGCCGACGATCGTGATCTCGTCGTTGTAGATTCGGAACGGCGACAGCTCAATACGCGATTCGGCCGGAGCGACTCCAAATATCTGCAGCCGACCGCCGCGCCCCAACGCGTCGAACGCATCGTGAACGGCCGGTACCGCACCGGTCACGTCGACGGCCGCATCGAAGCCCAGACGCGACAATCCGGAAGTGCTTGTCGCGGTTTCGACGGCGCCGAGCTTTTCGGCGGTCGTGAGCTTGTCGGCGACCATGTCGACAACCGTCACCTGAGCGCCCGCCGCGTTCAGCAATTGTGTGAGGACCAGGCCCATCGAGCCGGCTCCGAGAATGAGGATCCGCTCCCCCGCTTCGACCCCGAGCCGGCGGACTCCGTGCACCGCACAGGAGACGGGTTCGACGAAAGCGCCCTGCGCAAACGACATCCCGTCCGGCATGACATAGCAATTGTCGGCCGGTACGCTCACGTATTGAGCAAAGGCCCCGTCGACGGTGTCGCCGACGGCGTTCCAGTTTTCGCAGAGATTGCCGCGCCCGGCACGGCAGTAAGCGCAGTGCCCGCAGTACAAGGACGGGTCGACCGCCACGCGCGTGCCGTCGGCCAGGTCGGCCGGCACTTCCGATCCGCGGGCGACAACCGTTCCGGAAAACTCGTGCCCGGGAATGATCGGGTACGGTGTCGGCGCGAATTCGCCGGCGAGGATGTGAATATCCGTTCCGCAGATACCCGTTCGCGCTACTTCCACGACGACTTCATGCGGCAAGGGCTTCGGATCGGGCACATCGGAGATCGTGATTTCTCCCGGCGTCGGAATCTGGGCTGCCCGCATAACGCACCAATCTCTCGTTTGATTACAGCTTGCTCGTTTGAGAAGTGACTATACTCACAAGTGATCACATGAGCAATAGCAACACAAATGAGATTCCAGGAGGAGCCGTGAGCAAACAACCGGCACGACACGACACGGCGGCTCTCACCGCCCAGCTCGACGACTCCGACCTCGATGCACTGGTGGCAATCGCCACCGCTTACTACCGCGACGGAAAGTCCAAGGTCGAGATCGCGGCGGATCGCGGCATCAGTCGATTCCAGGTCGCCCGAATGCTCAGCGACGCCGCCCGGCTCGGAATCGTCGAGATACAGATCCACGATCCGCGTTCGTATTCATCGAGCCTGGGCGATGCGGTAGCCGACGCGTTGGGATTGCGCCGCGCCGTCGTCGTCCAGCCGCCGTCCGATCCGGCGCACCTGATCGACCGGCTGGGACAGGCGTCGATGGAGCTACTGGCGTCGCTGGCGACGCCGCACATGACCATCGGCCTGTCGTGGTCACGGACGCTGGACGCCGCCGCACGATATCTGCCGAGCCTGGCCCCCTGCACGGTGGTCCAGTTGGTGGGGGCATTGCAGTTGCGCGGCTCGCAGCACCTTCTGCAGGTTCTGGCTCGGCTCGACGGGACGCCCGGCACTCATACGTGGCCGCTGTATACGCCGCTGGTGGTCGACGAGTCGTCCACGGCCATCGATCTACGCCGACAGCCGGAGATCGCCGAAACACTTGCCCACGCCGATCAGCTCGACCTGGCAATGGTCGCGATCGGCGCATGGACCCAAGGCGAGTCGACGGTGTGGGCAAAAGTGGACGAGAACGTGCGCCGGGCAGCCGGGAAGGCCGGAGCCATTGCGGAGATCTCGGGGCGGCTGCTCGATCGCGACGGCAAGCCGGTCCACACCGATCTGGACAAGCGCACGATCGGCGTGAGCGTCGAGCAGCTCGTACAGACTCCCGAGGTGATAGCCGTGGCGCGCGGTGCCTCCCGGGCGGACGCCGTCCGGGCCGCCGTCCGTTCGGGGATCGTCACGAGTCTCGTGATTGACAGCGCGCTCGCCGAAGCAATTCTGGCTTCGGAAAGCTGACGTCCCGCGGGAGGTGTTGCTCGGCGACGATTTCCCCCTCACCGGCCGGCGGCTCGAACCGCTGCCCGTAGCCGGCCAAGAGTTCCGAGCCGATTTCAAAGGCGGCGTTCGCATCGAACCGTTTTTTCCGCCGCTCGAGTCTTTTCCGGAGCAGACCGAAGTCCGCCTTGAGATACACGAGTGCCCAGTCGGCACCGGCGGCCCCGATCAGAGCTTTGTAGCCGTCCCGTATCTCACGACTCAAAAATCCGTAATCGACGACGGTGTCCCGTCCGGCCGCGAGGTTGGCCCGAAGTGCGGCTCGGAGCCGGACATCCGCCTCGGCCGATACCGCGGCATAGTCCTCGGCAGGGTAATCGATACCGAACCGCCCGAACGACGCCCAGATCTCCTCATCGATGGACAGCCGTACATATCCGTCCGATTGCAACGCCTGCGCGTACGTCGTCTTGCCGGCGCCCGGGAGGCCGCACAACATGACGACGAGCGGCCGCGAAGAACTCACGCCTTCAGTATCGCGCACGACTAACCGGAAGGTTTCACCACAACTGCGCCGCGCATGGACGGATGGATGCTGCAGTTGTACCGATAGGTGCCGGCCTTCGCGAATTTGTGCGTGTAATGCCCGCTGACGGCCGCCTTGCTGGCGAACGACTTGTCGTCGGCCGTCACGTCGTGACGAATATCGCCGTCATCGAATTTCCACGTCACCGATTGGCCGGCTTTGATACTCACTTTCTTCGGCGTGAACTTCATATTCTTCACGACGACGGTGGCGCTCGCCGTGGAGGGGTCGCCGCCTTGATCGGTAGTGAGCGGCTTCTCCGAACAGCCGGCGATCCCCGACAGTCCGACAACGAGCATTGCGGCCGCGATGGGCTTTGAAAACCTCATATATGCGTTCTATCAGTTTGGAGGCCACTCCAGGACGCCGCGACGACATCCGGGCCGAGGACGACGGCGCGACGGTACGATTCGCCGATCCGCGGGATACCCCGATCGAGGTCACCCCGCAGCCAGCCGCTGCATGAAACGCCAACCGCCGTCCGGCGACCCTTCCATGACGACTATCTCGGTGTTGCGCAAGGGTTCGGCTTCGACGTCGTCGACCCGCACGTTGATGCCTCGGGACGCCGTCCAGAGCCTGATTGCCGCGCCGTGGCTGACCACGGCGGCGCACGACCGGTCGGTGGCCGCGATCTCGTCGATGACACTGTCGAACCGTCGCAGCGCCTCGACCCCCGATTCGCCGCCGGGAATTCGAGCCTCGACATCGCCCCGGGCCCACGCGAACACTGTCGACACGTAGGCGTTGATCGAGCCGCTGTCACCGCGCATGGCCAGCTCGCCCGCCTCGATCTCGCGTACGCCGTCCCGGACGGCCACGGGCAGGCCGAGACGCTTTGCCAGCGGGGCGGCGGTCTGTTGCGTGCGGAGCAACGGTGAGGCGTACAGTTCGTCGATGCTCTCGCCGGCCAGCCGGTCCGGCAGTGCGGCGGCCTGGCGCGTGCCGAGCTCGGTCAACCCGGGTCCGGGCACGGCGGTATCGAGCAATCCGGCCACGTTCGAGGGAGTTTGGCCGTGTCGGATGAGAAGCAAGCGCATGGCCCCATTCTCGCCCACCGGATCCGGCAATCGATTCGGGGCCGTGCAGGGACGGCACGGGAATGCGGCGCTTATTCCCAATATGGACAAAACCGCAATCACCGGGTCGACCGGTCAAATCGGAAACATTGTCGCGAGCCGGAGTGGCACATATCGTCTACACGTCGTTCTTCCGAGCCGATCCGGATTCCGACGGGGTCATCAAGCGCCCGGACCTTCGAGGACGCGCTGGCAGGTCGGTTCCCGCACTATTTCATTCGGATCGCCGTGCGGCCGCGCCATCTGTCCGTTTTAGCGGCACGATGGGAGAGAAGCGCCGAACTGCGGCGGAACGGAGAACCCGGGAGAATTTGCCGATGACCGAGCAGATGACATTGCAAGCAGCGCTGGAACGCGAGCACCGCGACATCGATGGCGGCATTGAGGCCTATACGGCCGGTCTGGCGAGCGGCGATTCGGATCCGGACCCGCTGATCCGAGCGATGAACGGGCTGCGCCGGCACATCTATCTGGAAGAGGAATTCTTGTTCCCGCCGCTGAAGGCCGCGGGGATGGTGATGCCGATCTTCGTCATGCTGCGCGAACACGGCGGGCTGTGGGACAGGATGGACGCGCTGGACGACGCGCTGGCCCGAGCCGCCGACGCCGGCGCCATGGAAGAAGCATGCACCGAATTGCTGCGCCTGTTGGACGAGCACAATTCGAAAGAAGAACCCATCATCTACACGCAGGCCGACGAGACCCTCGACGGCGAAGCCGGCGAAGAACTGAAGGCGTTCTTGGAAAGCGGAACGATGCCCGACGGCTGGGTGTGCGAGCGGGCAAGCGGCGCTGCGTGAGCGCCGAGTGGCGGCGAACGGTAATCGACCGGCGCTGAGTGGCGGCGAATGGCTGCGAAATCGGCGATTTCGCAGCCATTCGCCGCCACTCGGCGAGGCCGGACCAACTTGGTGGAGCTAGGGGGATTCGAACCCCCGACCTTCTCATTGCGAACGAGACGCGCTACCAACTGCGCCATAGCCCCTTGCTATTTTCTACTCGGCAAAAGCCGCTCCACTAGGCTAGCACCGCACCCGTGCCCCATAGAAATCGGGCCGACGAAATCGGGCCCGCAACGCGGCGACGGGCGCGACGGCTGCTTATTCGCCGGCAGCGCGGCGGCGCTGGAGCACATCGTCCAGGCGTCCCACCTGGGCCGCCGTCTTGTTCACGGTCAGCGGCTGCGCGTCCTCGACCTCGGGGCGACGTCCGGGCTCTTCAACCCACTGCCGGGCGGCCGATTCCTTCGCTTCCGACTCGCTGAGCGAGGCCGCGGTGTCTTCGGCCGGCTGCTCGACTTTATCGTGCACGGATGCGTCCACGACCAGCGGACGCGGCTCGGCCCGCTCGACCTTGGGCGCGTCCAAGTACTTGGGCCGCGGCACCGGCACCGGCGACCAGGACACCGAGCTGGTGGCCGTCTTGGCAGCCTGCGCAGGACGCTTCCGAACGACGCTGGACTCGCTGATGTGCAGTTCCTGCGTCGGCTCGTCCTCGGTGGACGTTGCGCGTGCGGCCGTGCGACCGGACGCCGCGAACGTTCCGGCTTCCGGGAAGGCATTGGCCGCCATCGACACCGACGAGCGCGTCTTTGCCCGCTGATCCGAATCAGCTTGATCCGAACCGTGCTGGTCTGCTTCGCGTGAACTCGCCACGCGTCGCACTTGCCCGCGCCCACGCACTGCACGGACGGCGTCCTCGCCCTTGGCTTCCGGGCCGGCGGCGGGCTTGGCCTGCGGCTTCGCGTCGGCCGTACGCTCAGCTGCCGCAGTCGGCTTCGCTTTCTGCTTCGACGACTCTTGCTCGGGCTTTCCGGCGTGCACGGCCCGCAAGACGAACAGGTCGACGACGGCGAGCACCAGGGCGGCTAGCGGGATACCCCACGTCACTACCGAGAACAACGCCAGAACCGCCGAGACAACCGTGATGGCTGCCAAACCGACGAATCCGACGCCGAGGCGGCGAATACGTACGCGTTTCGCCTTGGCCGCGGCTCTCGCTGCAGCACGCTCTTCCGATAGCGCGCGGGCATCCGCCTTCGACGTCGGGGTACCGGATCGGGGTGCACCGGTCCGTCGAACCGGGCGCGCCGGACGTGCCGGCGTGGCGTTCGCGTTGAGGGTGTCCACCTGGTTCCCGTCCATAGGTCTCACGTCCTTATTCGCGGCAGTCCGCGCTGCTGCAGTCGGCAGTATCGCAGCCGTCGATCGAGTCCCACCGATCCTATCGTGCGGATCGCACCCCACGACCCGCGCGGTCTCCGGCAGCCGGTCGACTCGAACCGAATCGGCGATCTGCGTTCTCCGGCGCACGAGGTGCGGCAACAATCCGGCCAGCCACAAGCCGAGTATCGCGATGAAAATCAAGCTGGCGGCCACATACCCAGGGTATTGGCCGCGGCGCGACACGGAGCGTATTGGCCCTGGTGTGTCGGCCGACTTCAGGCGGTGGCGCGCACGCGTTTCCAGTAATTGAGCAAACCGCCGGGCACGTCGTCCGACACCAGCGCAAATGTGCGATGGTCGCGCCAGTCGCCGGCGATGTGCAAGTACTGCACGCGCACGCCTTCGTCACGGAACCCGAGCTTTTCCACGACCCGTAAACTCGGGGCGTTTTCCGGCCGGATGTTGATCTCAACGCGGTGCAGCCCGAGCGAAAAGAACAAGTAGTCGGTGGCCATGGCGACTGCCGTCGGCGTCAATCCGCGGCCGGCGTACCGCTCATCGATCCAGTACCCGATCGATGCGGATTTCAGCGACCCCCAACTGATGCCGCTGACGGTCAACTGCCCGGCGAATCGCCCGTCCACTTCGATGGCGAACGGCAACGCCGATCCACGCCGGGCCTGCGCCGTCAGGGAGCGGATCATCTGCCGATACGTCGGCAGCGTGTCGGTCGGCTCGGGCGCCGTCGCCTCCCACTGCGACAGCCATCGGCTGTTTTCCGACCGTACCTGACGCCACGCCCGTGCGTCCTTTGTGGTCAGCGGCCGCAAAATGAGAGTTCCGGGTGCTTCGGCTTCTTCGAGCACCACCGGCCAGTGGCTCACTCCTCACCGCGCGGATGGTCGCCGCCGGCCACCTGCTCGACGGCATGCCGGACAACGTCGCCGAGTACTTCGACGGCGTCCTTGACCGCACCCTTCGAACCGGGAAGATTGATGATCAACGCGCCGCCGGACACTCCGGCCAGTCCGCGGCTGAGTGCCGACGTGGGCACGCCCTTCGACACGCCGTAGGCGCGGAGCATCTCCGGAATCCCCGGAATCTCGCGGTCGAGCAGCGGCCGGGTCATTTCCGGGGTCACGTCGGTCGGCGACACTCCCGTGCCGCCCGATGTGACGATGAGATCGTATTGGGCCACCGCCCGGACCAGCGCGTGCCGCACCGGCTCGCCGTCCGCAACCACTTGCGGCCCGCTCACGGTAAATCCCCACCGGGCAATGCCTTCGGTCAGGATCGGCCCGGCCGTATCCTCGTACACGCCTTGGGACGCCCTGGTCGACGCAATCACGATCAGCGCCTTCCGTATGTCATCGCTCATTTCCGCGTCCACTCCCCTGACCGTCCGCCTGCCTTGTGCTCGACCCGAACATATTCAATGGTCGCGCCCCGATCAACCGCTTTGATCATGTCGATCATGGCCAGCCCCGCCACGGCGACCGAGGTGAGGGCCTCCATCTCGATTCCGGTCCGATCCGCGGTACGCACTTCCGCCCGGATCGCAACGCCTTCGTCCTGAACCGTGACATCGACGTCGACGGCATGAATGGCGATGGGATGGGCCAACGGGATCAGGTCGGGGGTCCGCTTGGCCGCTTGGATGCCTGCCAGCCGGGCCACGGCAAGAGCATCTCCCTTGGGCACGCCGTCCCCGCGCAACAAGGCGACTACTTCGGCGGTAGTGCGCACCAGGCCGGACGCCGTGGCAGTGCGTACCGTGACGTCCTTGGCGGACACGTCGACCATATGCGCTGCGCCGGCCTCGTCGACGTGCGTGAGTTTGTCGGTCATTTCGAGCCTCCCGGCAGGGTTGACAGCATCACGCAGTCCAGCTCGTCGCCGGCCTCGACCCGCACGGTGTCGGCGGGCACGGGCATCAGCGCATTCGCCCGCGCCAGGCTGGTCAGCAGGTGCGAACCGTGGCCGCCCAGCATGCTGACCGTCGGAACGCCGTCCGGCTCGGCCCGCACGACGGCCCGCACGATCTGAGTCTTGCCGCGGACCGAATCGAATCCTTCCGCAACTCGTGCCCGTATGACTGCGCGGTCGAGGTCGGAACGGCCCGTCATGGCCAGCACTGCCGGCCGGATGAACAGCTCGAACGACACGAACGTGGACACCGGATTACCCGGCAGACACAGGACCGGCACGGCGCGGCCGGCCGCATCGATGGTGCCGGCGCCTTGCGGTCCGCCCGGCTGCATGGCAATGTGCCCGAACCACATGCCGTCGCCGCGCCGGAGCACATCCTTGACCACGTCGTAGGCTCCGGCGGACACCCCGCCGCTCGTCACGATGAGGTCGGCGCGGGACGCCGCCTGGCCCAGGATGCGGCGCAACTCGTCGGCATCGTCGCTGACGGCCGCGACGAGTTCGGCGTCGATGCCGATCTCGGCGAACGCCGCCACGAGCATCTGGCCGTTGGATTCGAAGATCTGGCCGGGCTCGAGCCGGCTGCCCGGGGCCACGAGCTCGGTTCCGGTGGCCATCACCACCACGCGGGGTCGCCGGAATACCGGCACCCTGTCGTAGCCCAGCGCGGCAAGCATGCCGATGGCGCGCGCGTCCAGCACGCTTCCGCGCTCGAGCACGGTTTCGTCGGCCCGCACATCGGCTCCGACCGAGCGTATGTAGAGTCCCGGCGTGACAGTGGTGCCGTCCGGCACCGTGGCCCGGACGTCGTCCGGCGCCGACGACGATCCGCGCGGCGCATCCGTCCACTCGACCGGGACCACCGCGTCGGCGCCGTCCGGGATCGGTGCCCCCGTCATGATTCGAATTGCCGTTCCGGGCTCGACGGCGGCATCCGGGGCGGAACCGGCGGCAATGTCGCCCACTACCGTCAACCGGCTGCCCGGAGCCCCCACGCCGGTCACGTCGGCGACGCGCACGGCGAACCCGTCCATTTGCGAGTTGTCGAATATCGGCAGGTCGCGTCCGGCCGCAATGGTCTCCGCAACCGCCGACCCGAGCGCTCCGGTCAACTGCATCAGTTCGGGCGCGAGCGCCGGGAGCAGGGCCCCGACACGCTCGCGGTGGTCGGCCACCGACGGCGGTCCGACCCGGTTGTCATCAGTCATGGGAGACTCGCGCCGAAATCTTTCAGCCATGCCGAGAACTCGGGACCGAGGTCCTCGCGTCCTGCAGCGAGTTGCACGACAGCTTTCAAGTAGTCGACCTTATCGCCGGTGTCGTAACGCCGGCCTCGGAAGACGACGCCGTACACGCCGTGCGAGTCGGGGTCGCCGGCAAGCGCCTGCAAGGCATCGGTCAGCTGAATCTCGTTGCCCCTGCCGAACCCGGTGTGCCGCAGCACTTCGAAGATCTCGGGGGCCAGCACGTATCGGCCGATGATCGCCAGATTGCTCGGAGCCTTGTCGACGTCCGGCTTTTCAACGAGTGCGTTGACCCGCACGACGTCCTGCTCGTCGGTCTCGGTCACGGCGGCGCACCCGTACAAGTCGATGTGTTCCGGGTCGACCTCCATCAGTCCGATCACCGAACCGCCGGTGCGCTGCTGCACGTCGATCATCGTCGTCAGCAGCGGATCGCGCTCGTCGATCAGGTCGTCGCCGAGCAGCACCGCGAACGGCTCGCGGCCGACGTGACCGGCCGCCTTCAAGACGGCGTGCCCGAGCCCCAGCGGATCTCCCTGGCGGACAAAGTGGATGTCGGCGAGTTCCGATGTGTGCTTCACCAAATCGAGCTTCGTCTCGTCGCCCTTTGCCGCAAGCGCCGCTTCGAGACCGTCGACGCGGTCGAAATGGTCTTCCACGGCGCGCTTGCTGCGTCCGGTGATCATGAGGACGTCGACAAGTCCGGCTGCAACCGCTTCTTCGACGACGTATTGGATCGCCGGTTTGTCCACGACCGGAAGCATCTCTTTCGGTGTCGCCTTCGTCACCGGTAGGAATCGGGTGCCAAGTCCCGCGACGGGAATGACGGCCTTACGGACTTTCTGCCCGTCCAAGTTCTCGATATTTTCGGTCATACCGGCAAGATTATCGTGTACGCCGAATTTTGCAGCCGGATGGCAGAAAATTACCGGTACGCTATGCGCGTGAGCACAGAAAAGTCGCTGCTTCGGGCGGAAATCAGGCAAGCCCGACGCGAGAAGTCAGCTGCCGAGAGGCTCCACGCCAAGCAGCGGTTTTCGGTGCCGGGGTTTGAAATCGTGATGCGACAGCTCGACCTCATGGCACCGGGCGGCCCGCATTCAGTCGCCGGCTATTCGCCCTTGCTCGGCGAGCCCGACGTGCGCGGCCTGCTGAATCGGCTGATTGCGGTCGGCGTCGAGGTGTACCTGCCGGTGTCGACCCCGCAGCGCCCGCTCGAGTGGGCGGCGGACGACGGCCGGTATCGGCCCAGCAGCGTCGGCGGCGGCCCCGAGCCGGTCGGGCCGGTGATCACGTCGGCCGAACTCATCGATCGTGCCGGAGTCGTCATAGTTCCGGCGTTGGCGGTCGATCGGCGCGGTGCCCGCTTGGGTCAGGGCGGAGGCTTCTACGACCGCAGCTTCACCGAACTCCGCACTGTCACGGGCTCCGAAACGTGTACGTTCTGGGCGGCCGTGTATGACGACGAGGTGTTGCCGGCCCGTGCCGTCCCCACGCTGCCGCACGATCTCCGTGTCGATGCCGCACTCACGCCGTCCGGCCTTGACGTCTTCCGCAAAACGCGGCGCGGCGTCGGGAACGCGTCGTCATGACGACGCGTTCCCGACGAGCCGCCGCGTTTTGCCGGCCGGGAGGCGGCAGTTTCCGTCAGCTGCCGTCCGGTTTCAGCGTCAACGTGTCGGTGGCGGCATCGTCGACCGCCGGCTTCGTGAACGGCCAGGAATACGTCGTGCCTTTCAACCACCGCGGCAATTGATCGAGGTAGTGGGCACTGAACGGATGGCCCGAGTTGCCGGTGAGATTGACCCAGGTCGACCGATTCAGGTTGTCGAAATCGAGCACCATGCGCATCGAGGGGCCGGAGGTGACCGTGTAGTTGCCGCTTGCCGCATCCCAACTCGTCGCATCGACGACGGCTGTCGTGCCGCCGACGTCGTGGGATCCTCCGTTGAATGCCCACCGCACGATGCCGGGCGCCGATTCGCCGCCCAACGGGCTTTCCTTCAGCTCAAGCTTGTGCAGTCTTCCCCATTGCCAGTCGTCCGGGTCCTTGCCGAGGCTCGCGGTGAGCTCCTTGCGCGCATCGGAAAGCGCATGTTCGAGCACTTCGTCGCGGGTTTCGACGACGTTCGGCGTCAGCCGGTCGTCCCACCACGAGTTATCCGGATGCTTCAACAGCCGTGCGACGGCACCCATCCACCGGTCCGAGCCGTTCGGCGTGGCCGGTTCGGGCACTTCTCCCCCGAATGCATGCTTCAACACGCTCGCCCAGACCGCATTGAAATAAGCGGCAGCCGCCGAATCGGGCGACTCGGTGTAATCCCAGTTCCGCAGCAGGTCCACCGCCTCGCCGGTGAACTTATCGGTCTCGACCTTCAACAGATGTTTCACCAGCGTGCGGGCGAACTCGTTCGACGTCGACATTTGGATGGCACTCATATCCGCCCGCGTGAGCTTCTTGTGGTGCCCGATAGCGTTCTGGAGCTTGTCCCGAATGGCCTGCGACCGGTAACCGTAGTCGAAGTCCGAGCCGAGGTAGTTCGGATAGCCGGCACCGGCGACCTTTTGATTAGCAGTGGCGATGAACCCTTGTTTGGGGTCGAGCGAACTGGGCAGCTGGTCGAACGGGATGTATCCCTGCCAGTCGAAATCACTGTCCCATCCGGGAACCGGCCAGGTTCCGTTCGACGGAACCGGCCCGCCGACCACCGTGTTCCTGATCGGCACCTTGCCGGGGGTCTGGTACCCGATATGGCCGGCGGTGTCGGCGTACACGATATTTTGCGCCGGCACGGCGAACGAGCGGGCCGCACTGCGCATATCCGAAAAATCTTTTGCAGTGTCCATGGCGAAAATAGCGTCGGCCGTTCGGCCCGGCTGCAGGGCAGTCCACGCCAAAGACACGGCGAATTGCGGCTGACGTGCCGGGACGTCGTGCGCGTGCCGCGGCGTCTCGGCGTCCGTCTTCTTCGGCCTTGCCAACCGAGTGTCGGCGAGCACGTCCGAAACGATCGGGCCGTGGTCGGTTGACCGGACGTTGATCGTCACGGTGTTCGCGTCGGCCACCTTGATGTGCTCGGTACGTTGTTTCAACGGCACGTTCTTGCCGTCCAAGCGATAGCTCGACCCGTCGATCTTCTCCAAGTAGAAGTCGGTGACGTCGGCGCCCATATTGGTGAACCCCCAGCCGATATTCCGGTTGTGGCCGATGAAGACGCCGGGCATGCCGGAAAACCCGAATCCGGAGACGTCGAACGGGCAGTCCTTGTTCACGGTGGTGCAGTGCAGTCCGGCTTGATACCAGATTCCCGGTACCGTGAGCGCCAGATGCGGATCGTTGGCCAGCAGCGGTTTGCCGGACGCCGTGTATTTGCCGGACACGACCCACGAGTTCGAGCCGATGCCGTCGCCGCGGCCCAGGAGCTGGGGTACGGCGTTCAATGCGGCGCCGGCCGTCTTCAAAGCCGCGCCGGCCGTGCCCGCAGCTTCGGTCGTATCGTGGCCGCGTGGCGTGTCGGTGTGCGCCGGCGACCCTTCGAGGGCGGTCGCCCACTCCTTTGCTTCCTTCTTGCCGATCCGAATCTTCGACGCGACCCGTGATCCCGGCGGCAGGGTCGACTTGTTCATCTGACCGCGCGTCACGATCGGCCGGTGCGACTTCGGTGTGTCCGGGAACAATTCGTCGACCTTTGCCACACTGGGCACGACAGTGTGGATCTGGGCCCGCTCGAGTTCGGAGTCGTAATTGGTCTTCAAATCCCACGCCATGGCCTTGAGCCACGCCAGCGAATCGACCGGCGTCCAGCTCTCGATATCCTCGAGATGCACCGTGCTGCCCAAAATGGTGTACGCAAGTCCCAGGTCGGACGGCGATTTGTCGGCCAAGTAGGCGTTGACGCCGTCCGCGTACGCCTTCAGATACGCGCGCGTCGACTTCGACAGCAGCGGCAGTTCCTGCTTGGCAACGCGGCGCCACCCCAGCGTACGAATGACCTTGTCGGCGGTCAGCGCCTCCGAGTTCGTCCCGACAAGTTCGGACAGACGGCCGGCCGTGACGTGACGGCGATAGTCCATTTCGAAAAATCGGTCTTGAGCGTGCACGTAGCCCTGCGCGTAGAACAAGTCGTGCGAGGAGTCCGCATAGATATTCGGGACGCCGGTGTCACCGCGTTTGATGACGACGTCGTGGCCGAGGCCCGGCACGGATTCGGTGCCCGAATAGTCCGGCAACGAGTGCCGCACGACCGTGACGGCCGCGATGGCGATCACCAGGGCCAACGCTATGACGGCGGCAATCACAATCGTGCTGATGCGCGTCAATTTCTTCCCACCCACCACGATGCCTAAAACTAGCACGTTCGCATGCGCGGACACTGCGGCGTACAATTAGCACTCGGGACCCGTGAGTGCCAAATTCTTGAGGAGGACAACGTGCCAAAGTACGCATATGCGTGCACCGAGTGCGGTCACAGTTTTGATATCCACCAGTCGTTCAGCGACGAGACGCTGACAATCTGCCCGGAGTGCGAGGGCAAGCTTCGCAAGGTGTTCGGCGCCGTCGGCGTCGTGTTCAAGGGCTCGGGGTTCTACCGCACCGATTCACGTTCGTCCTCGTCCAACGGGACGTCGGGCGGCTCTTCCAAATCGGACGGCAACGGCTCCTCGAACGGTACCGCCGACAAGTCCTCCGACTCGTCGAGCGACAAGTCCTCCGGCTCGTCGAACAAGTCGTCCACGTCGGACAGTTCCTCCGGCGGCTCATCCAACGGAAGCTCGCCCGCCGCCAAGGCCGACTCCGGCAAGAAGGCGGCAGCGTCGGCGTCCTGAAACGCTGACCGGGCGGACTGTCGTCCACAAGCAGACATCCGGCTGCACGTTTTCCACAGATCGACCGAATCGCCGACGGGTGCGGGGCTCCTCGTCCTAGCCTTGCACGCATGGCTCACGAATTGCTATTCCGATTGCGCCGGTACCGGCGGGCGGCCGCCGCCGTGGCTTTGGGGCTGGCCGCTATGCTTGCCGCGTCTCGTTTGATCCCGGTGGGCGACACCGAAGTCGTCGTCACGCATCGCGACGTCACGGCGGGGCAGCCGTTGACGGCGCGGGACGTGACAGTGGCGCATTACCCGAAATCACTTGTCCCCGCGGACGGTTTCACGGACCCGGACGACGTCGTCGGCGCCTTGCCTCGGACCGATTTCACCACCGGCACTCCCGTCACCGCGGCAATGCTGCGTCCCGCGGCGTCAGTGCCGTCGCGTGCCTCCAGCGTCGCTTTCCCGTTGCACGTGGCCGATGCCGAAGCCGTGAAACTCCTGCACCCCGGCGATCACATCATGGTGTTTCGACGGGCTCCCGACACGGGGGCGGCCGAAGTGGCGGCGGACGACGTGGTCGTGTTGAGTATCCGTCACTCCCACGCGGCTGCCCTGTCCGGAAGCGAAACCGGCGCGCTCATCACCGTTGATGTCGGAAAACACACTGCTCGCCTGCTCGCCGGCACCGATTCCGCATATACGTTCGCGTTACTGGGCGGGTGACGGCGTTCTTCGGTGGCTGCCGTCGACCGAAGCTCTACTGCCAGTGCGGCGGCCGCTCGGACAAGAGTCGCTCATCGTTGCTGTCCGTGCCGTCGCCCCATTCACGGTCGTCGTCGGACGGCGCGCGGCGCGGCACTATCGGGTCGGGCGCTCCACGCCGATTCTGATCGCGTGCTAATTTCGGCTGGGTCTGCTTGGAATCCGTCGTTTCGCCGGTCGTGGTGTTCTCCTTTGAGGGTTCGGGGGCGTCGTTTTCGTGCCGTTCGCCCGCCGGTCTTGCGGCGGATTTCGCCCGCAGGCCGGCTCGGTAGCGTTTCACGGCCGTGACGAGCGCGGTGTCCGTGATTCGGCTCCGGCGCTTTTGAGCCAGCGCGGTGCGAAGCAATTCGACGAGATCGGCATCGCTTCTCTCGACGCCGTCGGACCGGATCCATTCGAGCATGGCGTCGAGGTCGTCGTCCGAATAAGCGGTCATCGGCAGGCCCGGGGTCAGTCTCGGTCGCTCGCCCTTGCGTCGGAATACTTCGGCGGCGGCGCGCGCAGCGCCAAGCACGGCTTGCGCCGACAAATCCTCGACGGCTTCCTGCCACGCGTCAAAGATCCGGTCCGCCTCGGCCTGCGGGTCGGCAAAGACGTCGGTCGTCCATACCCGGACGTATCGCCATCCGCGCCGGGCCAGGTCCTCGGGACGCATGCGTTCACGCTGCCTGATGCTGCGGATCTGGCGATATCGCACGCCGTCGCTTTCAACGGCGACCACCATGCCGGTATCCGATTCCAGTCCCGCCACGGCGAGGTCGAGTTCACCGGCGTAATTCACGCGTGCGTAGAGGCCGCGCCGCAGTAGTCGATCGGCCAGATCCGACAAGAGCGGGTCGGGTTCGCCGACGGGCCCATCGGCCTGTTCACCGTCGTCCCGCCGGTCGTCCTCCGCATCGATTTCGGCTCCCGCGGCCGATGGTTCCGCCGTGTCCGGTTCGTCGTCCGCGAGACTCTCACCGGCGACGTCCGCCAGCAGCAGCGGCAGGAGCGCCGCGCCGTGAGCCAGCTTGTTGTTCTCGAAGTCGTGCGCGGTAAAGCAGGACACGACAGTCGTGCGGCTGCGCGCTCGAGTGATCGCGGCAGCCAGATACCGCTCGCCGCCCGGGCTCGACAGCTTCCCCATCCGGTGCAGGGTGCGGCCGTGCGGCGTCCGGCCGAAGCCGAGCGAGAAAATTATCGCGTCGCGGGTCAACCCGTGCAAGTGCTCGCAATCGAGCACCGTGAACGGTTCGGACACGCGGTCGGAGAAGAACGACCCGACGTAGGGATGTTCAAGCAGTGTGCGCTGCAGCAGATCATTCACTCGTTCGGCGTGCACGGCGGACAGTGTGACGACTGCAAGGGATTCACGCGGATGGTTGCGGGCGTGTTCGAGCACCAGCTGGACGACGCGCCGCACCTCGGCATCGACGCTTTCGACTTGGTCGGTAGCCGGGTCGGGCGCGCCGGTGCCGTCGGCGACGTGCGCGAATTTCAGGCCCGACTCGTCGCCGGGCCAAGCCGCCGGCATCGATCGGATAGTCGACTCATAAAAATGCCGGTTGGCGAATTGCACAAGTTTGTCCGGACCGTTGCGGTAGCTGTTGTGCAGCCGACGGGTCGGAATGAGACCGTCGAGTTCGGAAAACAGCGACCCGGCCACCGGTTCGGCTCCCCCGCTCGGCGCAAAGCGGCGATCGGCCCCGACAGTGAACGTCGAGGGTCCGAGCAGTCGATCGTCGCCGAGTACGACGACCTGTCGGGCACGCGAGATGGCCGGGAGGGCTTCGGCGACGGACAATCGGCCGGCGTCGCCAATGATGACGGTGTCGAAGAACTCGCCCGGCGGCAGTTCCGCCGGCACGTGCAGCGGGCTCATCAGCCATACCGGCGCGAGCGCGCCGGTGACGTCCGGTGCCCGGCGCACCAGGGAGTCGAGTTCGGCAGTCTTCGAGCGCAGTGATTCACGCACGATTCCGGCCTGATCGGGATGCGCGGCGATCGCGCCCTTCCAGGCGCCGGCCAGGCTCCACCGGACGCGATCCGAGCCGAGATCGAGATGACGACGGTCCGCTATCCGGAACTCCCCGGCGATACGGCGCATATGGTCGCCGTCGTGGCCGCCGACCGCGGGATCGGCACCGGCCATCTCCTGCAGCACCGATGCCCACCAGGCGAGTTCGAACTCGTTGCCGACGACGGCGTGCTCCACGCGTCGCGAGCGCAAGTCGTCGACAAGATCCGCCAGACCCGCGGTGCGCAGCTTGCCGTCCAGTTCGGTGCGCTCGGGCAGGTCGGTGAGAGCGTCCTCGTCGTCACGGAGCGCTTCGAGACGTGCAGCCAGCTCGTCGATACGCATCTCCGACAAGTTGCCGCCGTCCGGCGTCGGCTCGAGGACCGGTTCCAGGCGGTCGAGCGCCGCGCTCAGCTTGTCGTATCGTTCGCGCAGGTCGAGAAGGCCGCGCGGGACCTTCGGAGTGCCGTCGTGCGCGGACAAGCGCAGCCAGTCGGCGCGCTGCGACCGCGCTTCGACAAGAGCCTTGTGCAAATTGTCGACCTGGACGCCGGGTCGGACGAATTCGCGTGCCAGCTTCTTCAGGCGCCGGCGCGTCATCGACCCCATCGGGGCTCCGATTTCGCTGCGGTAGCCGGACGTCCCGGTGGCCGCGATCATGTCGCCGAGCGGCTGGTCGAACACGTCCGGGGTCAGCTTGTCGAGCGTTTCGCGAATGCCGAGCAGCACGGCAATCTGTTTTCCCCACGCGTCGGTCGTGACGGCCGGGCGAAGATCGGCGCGGTCGGCCAACGTCGTCATATCGGTACGCAGCGAAGGCAATAATTCATCGGCGACTTCCCGCGCAGTGGTTTGCGCGGCTGCCGCATCGGCGTCCGAGGGCAGGTACGCGCCGAACCAGGCAGTGTCCTCGACATCGAGGGTGAAGGCGCCGAGTTCGGACAACCGGTCGAGATCGCGCAGGATCCGGTGACGTTTGCCATCGGCCATCGTGAGCATGTCGGAATCCAGCCGGACCCGGGTCGACGGGGCCGGCTTGGCGGACGTCAGCTGCGCCAAATGCTCCATGGCCTCATAAGCCGACACTCCCCACGGATCGCGCCGGCGGTGCAGTGCGTGGCTGTGCGCATCGAGCTCGTGCCGATACTGGCGCAGGGTTTCGATCACTTCGTCGCGATCGGGCCGGGTGGCTTGTTCGTCGGCGCTGATCATGGCGATGAGGCTGCGTTGCCTGTCGCGGCGCGATCCGCGTGCGTCGAGGACGAAATCGCTCAATCCGGCGTCGCGGCTCCGGGCAATGAAATCGTCAAGGGAGTCGGCGTTTTCCGAAACGTACAACACGCGTTTGCCCTCGTGGGCCAGTGCGGCAGTCATATTGACGCTGGTCTGCGTTGCGCCCGTGCCGGGCGGCGTATCGAGGCGCAGGTGGGCCCCCGACAGCACGATGTCGATGGCTGCCTGCTGGTCGCCGTCCGCATCGACGACGAGGAGTTCGGACTCCGGGTCGCGGTCCCTGAGCGGCACCGCCTCGTTCAAGTCCGCCTCGGCGATATCGGCCCGGGCAACATCGTCGCGCAGCTGCGCGACGGTGTCGGGCTCACCGGACAGCCCCGCGATCACCGGGTGCGTGCGATCGATGGTCTCGCCTTCGAACGGGCCGCGCACGTCGGCGAACGTTGACACGATGAGCCGCTGGACGACGGTGAAGCCGGGCAGCCGGCGCACGAGTTTCCGCAACCGGTCGAGCACCGGAGCCGGGTCGAAGCTCCCCGGGCGGTTCGCCAGGGCGTTCCATTCATCCACGGGAATGTGGACATCGTGCACGGTGGCCAGGAACCGGACAAGGGCCGGGTTCACGACGGCTTCATCGGCGAGCGTGACTTCGATGTCCTTCAGCCGATGCCCACGCGGGTGCAGCATGATGGGGCGCAACAACACCGGTGCGCAGATGTCGTGCGTCATACCGCCCTGGGCGCCGTTCCAATTCGCCAACCCGATTGCCAGGTATGCGGCCGAGAGGCCGCGCTCGGCCCGGAGCTGCTCGGTTTTCGCGCGGAGGGTCTTGGCGCGGCGGCGAGCGTCCGAAAGCATCTCATGGTCGCGGATCAGGCTGGAGAGTCTGGTAGCGCGGCCGGCCAGCAGCTGGGCGACGCCCGATGGATGAGCGCCGGTGAAGTCGATTGATCCATCGCGCGAATCACGGTAGTTCAGCAGCGTGTCGCGGCCGCCGATCGTGGCCATGTGCTCGACCCACTCATCGAGTTTTGCCGCGACCGGGTCGACCGGGTCGGAAGGGGCGTCAGCGCCGGCCAAGTCGCCGGCCGGCAAGTCCTCTCGGGCCGGAACGTTCTCGATCGATTCGTCCCGGGCCGAATCATCGTGGGTCGATTCATCGTCCGCTGCGGATTCCGGCGCAGCGACCGGCGAATCGGCGTCGACCCGGCCACCGGCTGCGTAGTCACGCTGTTGCGGGTCGTTGTGCTCGTCCGGGCCGGGCGGCGTTGATTCCGTCCGGTCCTGCGAGTTGGATGCATCAGACACATCTTCGAGGTTATCGAAGCTGGAGGCATTCATCACTTGCACCACGCACGCGGAAGCCGTATTTCGTGAACGAACCGGCAAATGAACGCCCGCGATGTGCGCCCGAACACGCCGCTGACCTACACTTGTCAATTGTCTGCCGCTTGTTCCGGCGCATGCCCTCGTAGCTCAGGGGATAGAGCACCGCTCTCCTAAAGCGGGTGTCGCAGGTTCGAATCCTGCCGGGGGCGCCGACGGGGACATGACCACTCGAAACGGCATTATCGACGCAGGGCATCGAGCCATCGAGCACCCGCCGGCGACGGCGGATTATTTGGCTGTCCCCTGGCCCGTCCTGTTCGCACGAACGCCGGGATCGGTCAGCCTTCAACGAGGTTCGAGATGGCCCGCTTCTGCCAGGCGCCGGCGTAAAGCCCCGTACCGTGTCGGAAGAATGCGGAGAATCCGGAAGCGTCCGGGAAGCCGAGCTCGCTCGCACAGCGCGCCGCGGTGAAGCGATCGTGAGCAAGCATCCGCTTGGCCTCCAACAGCACTCGTTCGACGATATAGGCTTTCGCCGTCCGCCCGGTAGCCTTTTGCACCGCCCGCGAGAGAGTACGGGGAGAATAGCCGAGAACGCGCGCGTAGAAGCCGGTGTCGCGATGCCCCCGGAAGTGTGCCTCCAGTTCTCTTCGGAACGCAACGAACAGCGAGTCGTTCGCGTAACGAGCTTCCGCCGCTCGGGGCACGCGCGCGAGGAACGCCGACAGCAGCAGCCCGGGGATCTCTGCAGGCGTGCCGGCTCCCGCTGCGCGGAGTTCAAGTTCGAGGTGGTCGAGGGCAGCAGAGACGAGTTCCGCGTCGGCGACCGGTTCGCAGACTCCGGGAATGTCAATGGGCGCGGCGCGGGCTCGCGTCGCCGGCGTGGCGGGCGCGGTAGGGAGAAACAGCACCAGGCTCCCGTCGACCGAAACCATGTCGTCCCAGCGATGCACGGCACCAGGCGGAATCCGCACGATCGAGCCCGGTGCAAGCGGGTACCGGTCGAAGTCGATTGACACCTCACCGACACCTTCGTCGACGACTGCGACGACATAGAAGTCCGCGCGCTGGGTCTCGTGGTCGTCAAGCTCCCGCAAGCGGGCGAAGCTCAACACCTCGACACCGCCGGCTGAACTGTCGCGCGGCTGGTAACGGAGTTGCCGGACATTGCTCATTTGTCCATTTTTCACCATTTGCAGGTCGATTTCACCATGGCCCCGTCCCACGAGCTACTGGTGGAATGGAAAGACGGTTCCGCCGAAAACGGCGGTCTTTGACAGGAGGAATATTGACCATGAGTGACCAATTACCGCACCACACGCGCCGACACGGAATCGGCCCCGTGCTGGTGTTCCTGCACTACTGGGGCGGGTCCGCGCGCACGTGGGCACCCGTGATTTCGAAACTGCCCGAACGCGACGTCCTTACTCTTGACTTCCGTGGGTGGGGGCGTTCGCGGACTCTGCCCGGGCCGTACGGACTACACCAGCTCGCGTCGGACACCCGCGCAATACTCGGCGCCTCCGGCGTCTCGGACTATGTCCTCGTCGGACACTCGATGGGAGGTAAGGTCGCCCAACTTGTCGCCGGAGCCGAGCCGGACGGGCTCCGCGGCATCATCCTGATCGCCCCGGCGCCGGCGGTGCCTGCGGCGTCCGTCGATGCGGAGCACCAGACGAGCCTCGCCCACGCGTACGACTCCGCCGAATCGGTTGCTCGCGCCCGCAATGACGTCCTCACGGCGACCGAGTTGTCCGTCGCAGACAAGGTGCAGGTCGTCGAGGACTCGCTCGCGAGCACTCCCGACGCACTCGTCGAGTGGCCTCTGCGGGGTATCGCGGAAGACATCTCGGCCGACACTCGTCGTATCAAGGTGCCGGCCCTCGTCGTCGCCGGCGGGAACGACGTCGTCGAGCCGGCCGAGGTGCTGCGCGCAAATCTCCTTCCACACCTGATTCGGCCCGACTTCACCGTGGTCCCCGATGCAGGCCACCTTCTTCCGTTGGAGGCGCCCGACGCCGTTGCCGCGCTCATCTCCGGTTTCGCTCCGGACTCGTCACTGCTCACGGCGACGTCAGCGACGGCTCAATAGCCGCCGGCTGGGCACTATTTGACGGTGGACCGATCCTTCTTGTTCACGCGCACCACCATGACCGGGCATTTGGCGTGGTGCAGCACCGCCTGGCTCGTGGACCCGAGCAACAAACCGGCAAATCCGCCGCGTCCACGCGATCCGACGACCAGCTGATCGGCCGTGTGGGACGCTCGAATGAGCATCTCGGCCGGCGACCCTTCGAAAAGTTCCCACTCGACGTCGAGCGAGGGGTACTTCTCGTTCAGCGCATCGACGCATGCACCGAGACTGGCCTTGGCTTCTTCTTGATAGCGCTCCATGTCGATGCCCGCCGGCAACCATTCCGGGCCGACCACCATCAGGCTCATGACGCCCACGATGCTCAACGGCTTGTTCTTCCGGACTGCGGATTCCGCTGCGGCCCACAGCGCCGGGTTCGTCTTCCCCAAGGCATCGATCCCCGTGACGATTCGACCGGTGAAGTCCATGTCCTCGTCGTCGCCCTCGGCGGTTTCCGCCGCCGGCTGCCGGCCCTCGGCCCAACAGATCGGCACGATCACGGTGGGACATTCCGAGTGCGCCGGCAGGGCCGACGACACGGTGCCGAGGAACCGGCCGGCAAATCCGCCCTTCCCGCGCGAGCCCACGACTGCCAGACCGCTTTGCTTGGATTCCTCGACCAGCACACCGGCCGCGTCTCCGACCTCGACGAGCCCCTCGGCCTCGAGACCTTCCGAGCGCGCTTTCGCCAAGGCGTCGTCGACGACGGCTCGGACGCCGTCCCGGATCGATTCGTCGTCCATCGGCACGTAGGACACGTCTATGCCGGTCGTTGCCACGTTCGGCACCGAATAAGCACCGACCAGGCGCATCGGCCAGCCCAATGATTTCGCTTCCCGAATGGCCCATTCCAAGGCGCACTGCCCGGTATCCGAACCATCGATGCCTACAAGCACCACGTTCTCTGTCATTGTGCCGGCCTCCAGACGTAAGTCGGTTTGTTGCACCGAGCCTAATACGCGGCCGCCGCGATCGGCTAGATGCTAGGCCGGGCGCGCCGACCCGCGCTCACGCCGCACGGGCGTACGCCAGGTATTCCTCCCACTGCGGACGCCCGCGCTCGATGCCCCGGACGAACCAGCTGCCCGCCGAGGGTGCCGTCGGAGTGAACGGCAACGTCCATCCCATTTCGCCCGGAGTTTTGGCGCCCTTGAGGTTATTGCATTTGAGGCAGCAGGCGACGAGATTTTCCCAGCTGTCCGCGCCGCCGCGTGAGCGCGGCACCACGTGGTCGATCGTTGCGGCCGAGCGCGAACAATACGCGCACCGGTGTGCGTCGCGGCGCAGCACACTGCGACGTGAGAGCGGCATCACGCGCGATCGGGGCATCTTGACGTAGCGGCGCAGCAAGATCACTGCCGGCCTGGCCAGCGTCGCGGACGGCGAGTGAACGGGCACTTCGTCGTCGGCCAGCACCGTGGCCTTTCCGGCGAGCACCAGCACTATCGCGCGTCGGAACGACACGACGGACAACGGTTCATACCCCGCGTTGAGGACCAACGTTCGCATAGGGAATACCTCCAGTTCGCAGGCGCACCGACGGATTCGGCAGCCTTGGAGTCGAGCAGGCAAGACCGGCCGGGCCCGAACACACGAAAAAAAGCGCCGCCATCGGCGACGCTTTGGTCAGCGGCCGGCCCGATGGGCGGCCGTGCATTCCGTGTATCCGGTGTTCCCGCGCACGCCGGGATATCAGGCCGCACCTGGTCTGGTTGGCTGAAATCACGCGCATGGGTGTCCCTTTGTCGGCAATGTCCGTAACCAGCGTATGCTTTTCCGCCGTCGATTTCAGCCAAATACCGGGGCGACGGAAACTTTTCGGCACGCGCAAGGGCCCCGGCACGCTATGTGCCGGGGCCCCGATCCGTCATCCGCTGTGTCGGCCGGTCGTCGGACCCGCCCGGATTCCGGTGCTATCGCTGGCTGAGCCGAACTGCTCAGAAGCGCAGGAAGGTGACGCTGCCCATCCACGAGTACGAACGGTGCGACGTGTCGGAGCTCGGGCTGCCGGCGTCGTACATCATGCCGTTGCCGGCGTAGATGCCCACGTGGCCCGGGTGCCAGATGATGTCGCCGGGGCGAGCTTCGGAAGCCGACACGACGGTGCCGGCCGAGCGGATCGCGCTGGACGAGCGCGGAATGCTGATGCCGGCCTGCTGGTACACGTAGCTGACATATCCCGAGCAGTCCCAGCCGCTCGGCGTCGTACCACCGTACACGTACGGCACACCGACGTAGCGAGCCGCGATCGACACGATCGAGCCGCCCTTGGCGGAGCTCGGCGCGCTGGACGACGAGGCACTGGACGACGCCGTGCTCGCGGTCGAAGCAGTCGACGACGAATCCGAGTCCGAGTGGTGAGTGGTGGACGGCGTCGTGTCGTCATCGGCCGTCGTGGTCGTTGTAGTGGTGGTGGTGGTTTCGGGCTCGGGCTCCGGAGCGGGCTCGGGCGCTGCTTCGGCCGAGAACTTCAAGGTCGTCGCGCTCGCCACCGTCGAGTCGGACTTCGCGGCCTTGGCCTTCGGGACGTTCAATGCGGCGTTTTCGGCCACAACCTGCTTTGCAGCGGAATTCGTTGCGTGATGATCCTTGACCGGTGCATTGTCATGCGCTTCGGTAGCCGACGCCGGCAGACCCATCGTGACGATCAGGCCACCGGTGGCGGCGATCACTGCACCGCGGCGGCCGATCGTGCCGGCGTTGGCACTGACCGCGTCCGAAAGGTGCGATAACGGCGTTTTAGCTGGAATGTCCGCGCGATGACGGCTCGTCGTGACGGCTTTCGACACAGAATTTACCTCTCCACAGCCTGCGAAGTGAGCTGTCGGGTTCGGACTGGAGTTTGTCCGGCACAGGGGTTTTCACCCCGCACTTCACCCCTAGACCGTTTTGTGAACGGTCAAGATCTTGGGTTCCCCGCCGCTGCCTGAATGTCGTCTTCCCAATCTCCGGCGGCAGCGCTCGGCTATCCGGCTTGGGGCTCCGGATCCTTGAATAATTCGGAGCGGTGTCAATGCTAACGAATATGTATCCGAATGTCACGCGGAGGTCACGGATTGATGCAACCGATCAACCCGTCTCAGACATCATCCCAGGTCAGAGCGCATATTCGTCGTTATTTATCGAGCGATAAAAATGTGCGCAGCGACTTCGAGCGGGAGCTCCAAGGCCTCGTTTGACTGATCCGAGAGCGAACTGACGGTGACGAATGACCCCGAACGTTCGGCCCGCAGCTCACTCCCGGGGACGACCAGGCAGTCCTTCAACTGCCCCAGCAATTCCGGGTCGACCTGGATCGGCTCGCCGATCCAGCCAACCGTCACGTCCGTCTGTCCGCCGTCGTCCAGCGTCTCGACGAGACTTTGCACGTTCGGTGTCGGCGCGGCGTCCAGACCCAGGCGCGCCAGACCCGGGATCGGGTTGCCGTACGGGCCCGTCGCGAGGTTTGTCAGGATGCGCACCAGCCGCAGCTCGACCTGCTCGCTCATCACGTGTTCCCAGCGGCAGGCTTCTTCATGGACGAGCTCCCAATCGAGACCTATCACGTCGTTGAGCAGGCGCTCGGCAAGTCGATGCTTTCTCATGACTTCGATGGCATGCTCGCGGCCGGCGTCGGTGAACTCGAGATGGCGATCCCCCGACACGATCAGCAAGCCGTCGCGTTCCATCCGCGCAACGGTCTGCGAAACTGTCGGCCCGCTGTGCCCGAGACGCTCGGCGATCCGTGCCCGAAGCGGGACGACGCCTTCTTCTTCGAGCTCGAGTACCGTTTTGAGGTACATCTCGGTCGTATCGATCAGGTCATTCACGGTGGGCAAGTCTCCTTGGGTAAAGATCGGCACATTAAAGACTAGTAGGTCTACCCGACATCCATAACCGTTGCGGGCCCCGCTTCATGCCCGAATGGCGCGCAGCGGGCGTCAGCCGGCAGCGAAAATCAATGGCGTGGTCCAATCTGCCGGGGCTACGCTGTAAGGACACGAGAAAGGAGGTGGTCCACAAATAATGCATTCTTTGAGGACTCGTGAGGTGGTTGCCGGTTAGGCAGCTTGCTGCCGGACAATCTACGGCAGCCACCGCGGCCCGTGGGGGTCGAGCCCAGTCCAGCTCGACGACATCAACCCCACGGGCCGTTTCTCTGCCCGGACGACCCCGTACTTACGGATAGCGGCGCTCGACCCGCCAGTCCGGCGCGGCAGCCAGGTCCGCCGGACGGCCGTCCACGGCGAGATACACCAACCGGTCGTGAAAGCGATCATGGCGTCCGGCCCAGAATTCGACTTCGAACGGCCGAATCAAATACCCGCCCCAAAATGGCGGGCGCGGCACGTCGCCGCCTGCGAATCTGGATTCGACCTCGGCCAGGCGCTCGTCCATCACTTGCCGTGACCCGACGGGTTCGGACTGCGCCGACGCCCAGGCGCTGAGCTGCGAGCCGCGCGATCTGCTTGCGAAATACGCGTCGGACGTCGCGTCGTCCACCTTTTCGGCAATGCCGCGCACGCGCACCTGTCGGAAGATGGGATGCCAGGGAAAGAGCAGCGCCACCTGGGGATTCTCGCCGATTGACCTGGCCTTGCGCGACGAGTAATTCGTGTAGACGACGAAGCCATCGCCACCGAAGTCCTTCAGCAGAACCGCGCGCGCGGCCGGTCCGTCGTCGCCGGCCGTGGCAAGCACGACGGCATTGGGCTCGGGTAGCGTCCGCTCGGCATCGTGGAACCAGGCGACGAACTGATCGGCGGGTGTTTCGGCCAGCTCGTCTTCGCTGAGCCCCTCGCTGACGTAGTCGATTCGTTCCCCGGCGGCTTCAGGCAGTCGAGACGAACTGTGAGGCAACGGATTCTCCATCATGTACTCCACGGTAGAGTGTCGAGCGTGACGACTGACTCATTCACGCTCACCATTCCCGACGATTTGCTCCCGGCCGACGGCCGGTTCGGCGCCGGGCCGTCGAAGATCCGCCCGGCGCAGGTCGACGCACTCGCCGCGGCCGGTACGAGCCTGCTCGGCACCTCGCATCGACAGTCGCCCGTGAAGAACCTGGTCGGGCGCGTTCGCACCGGCGTGACCGAGCTTTTCAATCTGCCTTCCGGGTATCACGTCGTGCTCGGGAACGGCGGGTCGACGGCGTTTTGGGACGCCGCAGCGTTCGGTCTCGTGCGGAACAAGGCGCAGCACCTGGCGTTTGGCGAGTTCGGCTCGAAATTCGCTTCCGTGACCGACACGGCGCCGTTCCTCGACCCGTCGTCCATGATTTCGGCAGAGCCCGGCGACGGCGCGCAGCCGACGGCCGAGGCCGGCGTCGACGTATACGCGTGGCCGCACAATGAGACGTCGACGGGCGTCGCGGTTCCGGTAAGCAGGGTCGGCGGAGCCGACGATCTGGTGGTCGTCGACGCGACGTCGGCAGCCGGCGGATTGGCAGTCGACGTGACCGAAACCGACGTCTATTACTTTGCGCCGCAAAAGAATATGGGGTCGGACGGCGGCCTGTGGATCGCCGCCATGAGCGACAAGGCGCTTGCCCGGGCCGACGAGATCGCAGGGTCGGGCCGCTGGATCCCCGAGTCGCTCAGCCTCACTACGGCAATCGCGAATTCGGCAAAGAATCAGACGTACAACACGCCGTCCGTTTCCACCTTGCTGATGCTTGCCGAGCAACTCGACTGGATCAACGGCAACGGGGGTCTCGACTGGGCGGCGGCCCGCACCAAAGAATCGGCGAAGATTCTTTACAAGTGGGCAAAGCGATCCGACGTGGCAGAGCCGTTCGTGGCCGATAAGAATTACCGGTCGAACGTCGTCGTCACAATCGATTTCGATGCGTCGGTCGATGCGGCGGCCATTGCCTCGGTTCTCCGTGCCAATGGCGTCGTGGACGTTGAACCGTATCGCAAGCTCGGCCGCAATCAGCTGCGGATCGCCACTTTCGTCAGCGTGGACCCCGCCGACGTCGAAGCACTCACGCATTGCCTGGATTTCGTGCTCGACGCCATCTAGTCGGAACCACCGCGTCACGTTCGCCGCGAGGTCGTCTCCTGAATGGCCAGTTGATCGGTCGCGGCCTGCCGTTCCTGCGAGTCCGGGTCGGGGGTCCGCTGCAATGCCAGCCGCGGCCGGACGCCGGTGCGGTAGCGGATGTGGATGTGTTGGTGTTTGAACACGAAGACGACGCCCACGACCGCGGCAACGATGCCGGCGGCAGCACCCACGCCAAGCGCCCAGCGCGGGCCGAAGGCATTGGCCACCCAGCCGACGATTGGCGCGCCGATCGGCGTCCCGCCCATGAATATCGCCATATAGAGCGCCATGACACGCCCGCGCATGGCGGGCTCGGTGGTCATTTGCACCGTGGCGTTGGCGCTCGTGGTCAAGGTGATCGCGCTCATGCCGATCAAGACCAGGGACGCCGCAAAAGTCCAGTAATTCGGCATGAACGCCGCTATCGCGCATGCCACCCCGAACCCCGCGGCCGCGCCGAAGACGAGCCGGAGCCGCGGCCGCTCGCGCCTGGCCGCCCAGAGCGCGCCGATGACGGAGCCGATCGCCATCACGGACGACAGCAGCCCGTAGGCACCCGCGCCCTTGTGGAATTCGGTGCTGGCCATTGTGGAGGTGAAGATCGGGAAGTTGAGTCCGAACGTGCCGACCAGAAAAATGACTACCAGGATGATGAGGATGTCCGGCCGCTTGGCCACGTAACGGAATCCCTCGAGCACCTCGCCGTGACCGCGCTGCGCGCGCTTCATTTGATGCAGCTCGGACATTCGCAGGAATCGAAGCGAGGTCAGCACCGCCAGGAAGCTGACCGCGTTGATGATGAACACCCACCCGGCGCCGATGACGGCCATCAGGCCGCCGGCGACGGCCGGCCCCATCATGCGGGCGGCGTTGAACGAAGCCGAGTTCAGGGCGACGGCGTTTGTGAGGTTCTCGCGTTCGACGAGTTCGGAGACGAACGTTTGCCGGGCCGGGCTGTCCACTGCGGAGACAAAGCCGAGCAGCAGGGCGAAGATGTAGACGTGCCAAAGCTGTGCGTGACCGGAGAGTATGAGAGCACCGAGCCCGAGGCCGAGCACCCCCATCGATCCCTGGGTGGTCATCAACAGCTTGCGGAGGTTGAATCGGTCGGCAATGAATCCGGTCCACGGCACCATGAGCAGCGGGGGCCCGAGCTGAAGCGCCATCGTGACGCCGACGGCGGCGGCGTCGTTGTCCGTGAGCACCGTGAGGACTATCCAATCCTGCGCGGTGCGTTGCATCCACGTGCCGATATTGGACACAATGGCGCCCGAGAACCAGAGCCGGTAGTTGAAGAAGGCAAGCGAACGGAACATGCTGTTCACTTCGCGGCCACCTCTTTCAAGATCGCGGCGGCCTCGGCCAGGGTCCTGCGCTGATCGGCGTCCAGGCGGCGCACTTGAGTAGCCAGCCAGGCATCGCGCCGGCGCCGGGTGTCCCTGACGATGTCCGCGCCCGGCGCGGTGAGCGTGATGCGCACTTGGCGGCCGTCGTCCGGATCCGGGTCGCGCACGGCGTACCCGGCGTCGACAAGACAGTTCACGGTGCGGTTCATGGACGGCGGCTTGACGCCTTCGTATTCGCTGAGCGACGTGAGAGTTTGCGGACCGCGGCGATCGATGAATGCCAGGACTGCGTACTGGCCGTCAGTGACTTCGTGGTCCGCCTTTTCCGTACGCAAACGCCGGACCAGCCGGTTCGAGGCGATGCGTAGTTCGTTCGCCAGCTGGATGGCGCTGAGTTTTCGAGGAGAAGGATCATTCATCGGTAATTAGCATAACTCATTAGCCATGCTAACTACAGACTTGTGAGACCGAAGTAACGGCGCCGTCCGGCCGGTGGTCATCGCGCGCGAGAGCCGGGTGTCGGTGCTCCCTGAGAGGATTGCGGCAATGGGAGGGGATGGCCTTTTCGATGAAGTTCGCACCGAGCAACGCACGCATGTCGACCATACCGGCGCCACCCCGGCCGGCAATACCGGCTCGGCCGCGGCGGCCGCGGAAGTACGACTGGGTCAGCAACAGCTATTTCGATCAGCTGCGTCAAGCGCGCGAGGCCGCCGCGGACGTTCTCCGCCGCACGGAGGAGTGAGCGCGTCCGTGCGTCGCTGCCGCTGCGGCCCCCTCGAAGTCAGTGTGCGAACGCGTCCTTGATCGGCCCGGACACGAAGTAGAAGATGAAGAGTGCTGCAGTGAGCCACATCAGCGGATGCACGTCGCGCGGCTTCCGGCGGGCGACTTTGAGCACCACGTGCATGATGAAGCCGGCACCGATGCCGACGGTTATCGAATAGGCGAACGGCATCAGCATGATTGTCACAAATGCCGGAATCGCGATTTCGACGTCGGTCCAGTCGATAGATTTGACCTGCTGCATCATCAAAAAGCCGACGAGGACGAGAGCGGGGGCCGCCGCCTCATACGGCACCATTGCGGCGATCGGCGCCAGGAAGACCGCCAAGAGCATGCCAATGCCCGTCACGACATTGGCCAGACCGGTCCGCGCACCCTCGCCGACGCCGACGGTCGACTCAACGAAACCGCTGTTGTTCGATACCGACCCGAGGCCGCCGGCGATCGCACCGATCGAGTCCGCCACCAGGATGCGACGGGAGCCGATCACGTTCTTGTCTTTGTCGAGCATGTCGCCCTCGGCGCCAATGGCAGTCATGGTGCCGAGGGCGTCGAAGAAGTTCGTGATCAGCATCGTGAAGACCGCGAGAATGCTCGTGACGACGCCGACGTCCGTCCACGACCCGAGCAGGTTGAATTGGCCCAGCAGCGACAGGTCGGGAAGCTGCGCCCATGATTTCGGCAATTCGGGCACGCTGAGCTGCCAGCCCGCGTCGTTGACGACCTTGCCGGCGGCGTTGGTACTCGACCCGATATGCAGCGTGGCCTGGAGGATGACGGCAAGGATCGTCGAGCCGATGATGGCGTACAGGATCGCGCCCTTGACCTTCAGCGTGTGCAGCACGAAGAGGGTGACAAGTCCGATGACGAACACCAGCGTCGGCCAGCCCACCAGCCATCCGCCGACGCCCAGCTCCACCGGCGTACCGGAGCCGCTGCGCACGAATCCGGCATTGACCAGACCGATCAGTGCAATGAACAAGCCGATCCCGACCGTGATGGCGACCTTCAATTGTGCCGGCACCGCCCGGAAAATTGCCTCCCGGAATCCGGTGAGCACGAGAATGAGCAGGATGACGCCTTCGATCACGACGAGTCCCATGGCATCGGCCCAGGTCATGCCCGGCAATGCCGCAATGCCGAACGTGATGAGCGCGGAGAGTCCCAACCCCGCCGAAATCGCCATCGGGAAGTTCGCCATCACGCCCATCAGGATGCACATGAGACCGCCGATGAACGCCGTCGCCGCGGCGACTGCGGCAATATCGGGCGAGGAGCCGCCGCCCAGGAATTTTCCGGTGCCGTCGGTCGCAGTGCCGATGATCAGCGGGTTCAGCACAATGATGTACGCCATGGCAAAGAAAGTCGCCAGGCCGCCACGCACCTCCCGGCCGATCGTCGATCCGCGTTCGGAGATCTTGAAGAAGCGGTTGATGGCCGAGGGTTGTTTTTCGGCTGTGATGGGCATCCGGTTTCCTTTGAGAAGGTAGTGCTGTTCCCGGCGGCCGTACCCGCGCGGACTTACCCATTCTGCCCTATCTCCGGCTGCGGGCGGCTACCCCATTTCGCCGAGCACGTCCGGCACCGTCTGATCGCCGGTGGCAACGGCGAACAGCGCATCGCGCACTTCCCAGCGGCCGGTCGCCCAGGCGAGCGCCCGCGAAAGTCCGAAGATCGTGGCGGCGTGGATCGTGTCGTGGTCGATCCACCAATCGACCGGCCGGCCATCCACGCGCAAATCGTCGTGCTCTCGGTAGGCCGGCAGCGACGTCAGTCCGAGCGCCTCGCATAGTTTGCTCACGGCGCGGGGGTATTCGGCCCGGTGTCCGGCCGGCAGCACTTGATCGGCAAGTTCGCTGCCAAGTCCCGCATCGAGCGCACTCGCCAAGTCGTCGGCAAGTTCCGGCCGAGCCCACGATGCCCTGACGGCTCTGCCGAGGTCGCTGCGCGCCAGCCAGTACGGCGCTTCGGCCACGAACACGTTCGCCGAGGACGACCGGACGGCGCGCCCCGATTCCGGGTCGATCGCAGCAAGCTCGGACGGCGCCGGGTCGAGTTCGATGCCGGCTTCGGCAAGAGCCGTCCACACGGGCACGCATTCGGCGATTCCGGCGCCGTCCAGTCGGTCCAGGACGGCCTGCCAGCCATCGGCGTCAAGGTCGCCCGGGGCCGTTGCCAATAGCGCGTGCCGGACTTCGGAGCTCAGGTCGGCCATCCAGTCGGGTGCTGCCCGGCCGGGTGACATGCCTGCCGGGCCGGCCACGTCGGAGTGTTGTCCCAGGGGAAGACCGTCCACGTCGACATGGCCGGCGATCCACGCCGCGGCCGGTCCGCGAACGTCGTGCCGGTCGCCGTCGACCATGACCGGCACGCGCCCGGTCAGTGCGGCGCGCAGCCCGGCATCGCCGTCCATGAGTGCCAACGCCGATGGCCAGTCGGCAATGAGATCGAGACCGAGGATCGTCGTCACGTCCGGCACGTACACGGGCCCGTCGAATCGGCGCTCCAGATCTTCCAGCCACCAGGCGGTGGGGTCATCGACGGCGTCCAGTCCCGCCTCGCCGTCACCGACCGAGTCGGAAGCCAAATCGGCGGCCCGAACGACGACCGGGCCGGTCCGCACGCCGATCGCCGCAAGGACACTCGCCGGGTAGTCCCGCGCGATCTTTTCGTCGAGCGGATACTCCTCGCCGGCGTCGTTGAGCGATTCGGCCGCGCTGCCGGGCAGATAAAGGTCGGCAGCCGGCGTCGGCTCGCCGTCCGAATCGAGTAGCGGGACCTCGGCCAGCCACGGATGGCGTACAAAAGTCGCGGCGTCGGCCGGATCGGCGGAGGTTTCCACCGCAGCAGTCACGACCGCCAGAATCTCGCGCCGGACGCGCGCGGCCTGCCGCCATGCGCCCTCGTCGCCGTCCACGAGGCCGAGGCCGAACGATTCGCCAAGCAGTTCCAGCACTCGTCCGGGCTCCGGCGGCGCAGCGCCAAGACGTTCGAGGACGCCGGCCGCTCCATCGACCATCGCGTCGGGGTGCACGGTCGGAAGGCCGAGGGCGGCGAGGTCGCCGGCGTGGAAGCCGCCGGGCATCAGCAACCCGCGAGCGCCGCGACGCCATTGAACCGGCCGACCGTCCCCGCCGTCCGGTTCGGCAGCGGTCAGCAGCGGCACGGGCACCAGCGCGGCCGCCTCGGCGACGGCGGAGTCGCCGATTTCGCCCGAGAGAATGGTGAGCAGCTCCGCTGCGTCCTGCGGAGTGTTGCACGGATAGGCCTCGATCACCTCGTCGAGGCCGACGCCGCGCACGCCGAGTTCGCGCAATTCCGCGCGCAGCTCGGGATCCGGCGGACAAATCAGCAGTTCGGGCATCCGCGCGGACAAATCCGCGGCCAGCGCCGCGCCGGGCCCTTCAAGGATCCGCACGTCGGGCGGGGCTGCCGCCGTGCCGTCGGACCGGCGAAGCCAGCGGCGGCGAGTCAACGATTCGCTGGCCGCCTCCCGCACCCGCGAATCGGCGGGTGAGGCCGGGAGGCCGCCGGGCAACAGCCGGGTGACGGCGGTCAGGTCGTGGTCGCCGGCATAGTCCGCGACGAGCCGGGCATACAAGGTTCCGGCTTCCGCGCACAACGAGGCCGTGGCCGCCGTGTCGGCAAGTCGCCGCCGGTCGGGCTCGACGGGGAATGATCCGAGCAGGAGTGCGGGCAGTCCGATCGCCTCGGTACTGGGCGTGGGTGCGTGGATGACCGGTTCGGTGAGCATCGAGGCTTCGGCCGGCAATGCCCAAGCCAGCCACCAGTGCGGGTCGGCGCCGGGCGGAAGGGCGGCCCGGTCGTCGTCCGTGAATGTGCCGGCGGCGCGCACGACCTGCCATCGGGACGCCGCATCGGCGCAGCGACGCTCGTTGCCGTCCACCTTGACCGTGAGGTCGCCAAGAGCGTCCAGCGCCAACAACGCCGGGTCACCGAGTTGCGCCAGCTGCTCGCGGGCGCCGCCGACGGCTTCGGAGCGCAACGGCAGCCGGATAACCGTGTCGAAACCGCGATCCAACAGTTCGCTCGCATGACCGGTCGGTTCGGCCGGGAACGGCAAGCGCAGGATCGGCAGCGTCCCGGGGCGTCCGGGGCGGTCGTCGAGCTCGCGACGCACTGCTTCGAGCGCGGGGTCGGCGTCGATCAGCGCGCGGGTCTCGTCCGGCGTGAACCGGACTCCCCCGGTTTTGGTGAACAACGACGGCGCGGCAGTCAGTTCGAGAACTGCGGTGAAGCCCAGTCCGAACCGGCCGATGGCGGCGGTGTCGCGTTTGCCGGAAGCTCGCAACGACGCCACCCCCGAGACCCCTTCCGCGTCAAGCGGTGCACCGGTATTGGCCGCGTACAGTACGGCGGCGTCGGCCTCGCGGATGAGATCGAAGAGCACACTTCCGGCAACGCCTGCTTGAGCAGCGGCGTCGGCGGCGTTCTGGGCAAGCTCGTATGCGGCGCGGCCGCGGTATCCGCCGCGGACCAATTCGTCTTCCGCTGCGGCGTCCTCGCGGAACCGCAAGATGGTTGCCCGCCACGCGGCGACTGTCGCACGGCGCACTCCCGCCGTGTCGAACGGGTCGGACGGCGCCGGCTCGGGCATGGGGTTACCGGCGGGTCATTGCGGCGACGAGGCGAGGTCGAACGCCATTTCATCGACGACCGGCGGCGCTACCTCGGGGCGGGAGTCCGTCGCGCGGGTCTCCGAATGCGCGCCGCATCCGTGATCGAGCGACACGACCTGACCGTCCTGCGGCGACCACGCATTGGCGCACACTCCGAATTGGCGGCGCAGGCTGCCGGCCAACAGCATGAGATACCCGCAGCTGGAGCACTTCATGTCGGAATTACGCGCAGTTTCGCTGTTCGGGCCGTTTTCGCCGGCCTCCCACCGTTCGGCCGCGCTTTGCCGGCCTTCGGGCGACAGCACGCGTTCACGACCCAGCCCGAGCTCGTACAGCGCAAGTCGATCGGAGTCGTCATCGTTCGTCTCTTCGTATCCGGGCTCAAGATTGGGGTCGTCGTCCAGATACGGCAGGACGTCGCGCGGGCCGACGTCGCCGGGCTTGAGACGTTCGTCCCACGGCAGCCACTCGGGAGCGGTGAGCGCGTCGTCGCCCGGGAGCAGTGCCGTTTCGCACACGGTGACCTTCTTCGAGCGGGGCACGCGCGTCAGTACGGCGATCCAGTACCACCCGCGGTACCCCTTCGCGGTGCACACGAAGGAATGGGTGACCAACCGGTCGCCTTCCATGCTGGCGCCGATGTGGTCGCCGACCTCGCCATCGGCGGCGACCTCCAAAATCGCCTGCCGTGCAATATCCACGGCGGCAATCAGGATGGCGTCCGATGCGGGCTTTCGTTTACGGGGGGCTGTCGACGTCGCTGGACTCGTTGACGGGCTCACGGTATCTATTGTCTCTCTTTCACCGGTCCCCTGCCCAATCGGACGCGCGGAACCCTCCTGATCGTCGGTATCCGCACTGCCGTCGGCGCTGGTGTCATAGTCGTCGTCCGGCCGTTCGTCGCCACCGTCTGCCGACCGATCGGCTGTCTCGGCGGCGTCGCTCGTCACCCGTTCGACCTTGTCGTCCGTCTGTTCGGCAGGTCGTCCCCACAGCCTGGCCCAAAAGTCTCGGAACCCGGAACGACCCATTTCAGCCCTCCAGATCGTCGGCGACTGCCCGCAACAACGATGCCACTTTCGCCCCGTGTGCCCGGTCGGGGTACTTGCCGCGCCGCAGCTGCTGGCCGGCGTCGTCCAGCAGTTTGATGACGTCTTCAACGATAGTCGCCATGTCATCGGCGGGCTTGCGGGCGGCCTTGACGGCGGACGGCGGCGCGTCGAGGATCCGGGCCGACAACGCTTGCCTGCCCTTGCGACCGTCCACTACCCCGAAGTCGACACGGGTGCCGGGCTTGACCTCGTCCACCCCTGCCGGAAGGGCCGAGGCGTGCAGGAACACCTGCTCACCATCGTCTCCGGTGATGAAGCCGAACCCTTTGGCCGTGTCGAACCATTTGACCTTGCCTGTAGGCACTATTACCCCTTAGAGAATGATTGAAGAAAAGAACTGTCGAAGTGGAGTCAGAGCGTTTTACGGCGTTTGATCGCTGCCAGGATCAACCCGGCGAACGCCACGAACGCGATCGGCAAGCCGATCATCGGTATCCAGGCCAGCCACGGCACGAACGGCTGCCCTCCGGCCAGGGAGGGCGCGATATCGAGTACCAGCGCCACGAAGGACACGGCGGCGACCACGATCATGATCGATTGCAGCGACCGCGAGGCGCGGTGCGGTTCGGGCATGACGTCGGCACCTCCTTCGGCGAGCTCTACGGCAATTTTTTACACGGCCTACGAAAATCGCAGCCATCCGATGGCTGCGTTCTGCACACCAGTATATCCATTGACGCAAAGTCGACGTCGGTCTTCGCTTCGCCGTCGGGATCGGCGGAGACGTAAAGTGGTGAGGATGCCTACCGGACAGCACAGCTTCGTCGAATGGCTCGTGCGCCAAAGCCCTTCCTTCATCGGCGAGATGCTCAGGCGGCGGGCGGATCTGGCGGTGCCGCGGCCGCGCGATCTGACCGGATTAGCGGCCCGCGCCTCCACTCGGACCAGCGTGGCGCGAGCCATCGACAACTTGGATATGCCGCATCTTCAAGTACTGACCGCGGCGGTGGTGCTTGCCGGTCCTCCGTTCGACGCCGCAACGGTATCGGCCGCGTCGGTACGCGACCGTTTCGGTTCCGGGCACGGCACAGCCCCGACGATCAAGGAAATCACCGCGCTGCTGCGCGATTTGAATGCGGCGGGCCTGCTGTGGGGGCCGTCCGGCGACCTGCGCATCATCGGCCCCGCCGCCGACGTTCTCGGTCCGCATCCGGCCGGGCTCGGGCCGTCGTTCACTGCCGCGTTGTCCGGCGCCGATCTCGAGAAGGTGTGCAATGCGCTCGGTGCGGACGACGCGCCGTCCGCCGCACGGGCCCTGTCCGATCCCGATGTCCTCACCGAGATTCTCGCCGGCTTGCCCGGCACCGCCGGCGAGGTCATCGGGAAACTCGACGACGGCAATCCGACCGGCACGCATGAGCAGGACCTGCGGGTCGTCCCGGCCGGCAAGGCCCGCGGTGTGCTGGAACAACTAGTCGCGCGGGGTATTTTGATCGCCACGCCGCCGCAGCGTCTGACGCTCAGCCGAGAGGCCGGCATCGCCTACCGGGGCGGCGCCGTGTTCCGGCGACTCGACTCCTCGCCGCCCCGTCCCGGCGACCCGGAAGACGGCGCTCGGCCCCTGGATCAATCGCTCGTCGACTCCCTGGCGGCCGGTGCCGCTCACGACGTCCTGCGCCTCGTCGACGAGATGCTTGCGGAGTTCGAGGCCCGTGAATTCTCCCGGCTGCGCGCCGGAGGGCTCGGCGTTCGCGACCAACGAAAGCTCGCGCATGCCGTTGACCTGAGCATGTCCGATGCGGCACGTCTGCTCGAGCTCGCCTACGCCGCCGGTCTACTCGGCACGACGGACGAGGAGCGCCCGGTGTGGTTGCCGACGCCGGCAGCCGACGACTGGCGCGCTGCCGAACCCGGCGTCCAGTGGCAACGGCTGGCGACCGCATGGTTCGCGGCGTCCCGTGCCGCACTCTTCATCGGACGGCGGGACGCAAGTGGGTCGACGCCGGTCGCGCTCGGCCCCGGGCTTGACCGGACGGCGCTGCAGATGGCCAAACGCGAGGTCTTCGGCTTGCTTGCGAGATCGTCGGGCATCGACTCGGCCGGTGTCCGGAGCCTGCTGGAATGGCGCCTGCCCCGTGCCGGCGCTGAATTCGCCGAGCTTGCCGCCTCGGTCATGAGCGACGCGTTGTGGCTCGGTCTACTTGGATCGGTACGACCCGGAAGCGGGGTGGCTGCACTGTGCACGGCGGGGCGGGCAATCGTGACGGGGCACGACGATACTGCGGCCGAGCAAATGTCGAGAGCGCTTCCGGCCCGGCTCGACCACGTCATCCTGCAAGCCGATCTGACGGCCGTCGCCCCCGGCCCGCTGGCGCCCGATCTGGCGGACACCCTGGCGAAACTGGCAACTGTCGAGGGGCGCGGCCAAGGAACGGTGTACCGGTTCAGCGACGAATCGGTGAAATCAGCGATGCGCCGCGGGTGGGACGCCGGCCGGATCCTGTCGTTCCTGGACGAACATTCCGAAGGCAGGCTTCCGCAACCGCTGGAATACCTCGTGCACGATGTGGCCCGGCGCTTCGGTCGGCTCCGGCTCGGTGCGGCCCGCAGCTATGTGCGTAGCGAGTCGGCGCACCTGCTGGACGAGCTGATGGCCGCGGCCGAGCATCCGTCGGCGCCGGCCGTGCTCGACGGCCTACGGCGTATCGCCGACACGGTAGTCGTCTCGCCGTCCGACCCCACTATGCTCGCCGACGCCTTGGCCCAGGCGGGGGTCGCAGTCGTCGCGGAGGCGGCCGACGGGCAGGTCCTGGTGCAATCGATAGCCCACCCGCGCGCCGAACAGGCTCCACCCCGCCCGGTTCGCGCGCCGACTATGGAAATGCCGGCCGGCGACGCATCGGAGTTGGCTGCCGAACTGCACGAGGCCGAAAAATCACGGTCGTCGACAAGTTCGGCCAGCACTGCGGAAGAACCGGCGGTGTCCTTTGCGTTACTGAGAGAGGCGATCAACGACAAACGGCGCGTGTGGCTCGGCGTGAGTGATCAGTCCGGGCACATTCGGCACATATTGGCGCAACCGCTGACGCTCGTCGGCGGGCGGCTACACGTCCACGACGTCGCCCAGGGCAATGATTTGACGATCGTCGCCCACCGGCTGACCGGGGTCTCACCGGTCACGCCGTCCACGGATGAAGGAGAGTGACGAGTGCCTGACGGCCCACTCATAGTACAAAGCGATAAAACACTGCTGCTCGAAGTCGGTCACGAGCAGGCGACCGAGGCCCGCAAGGCGATCGCCCCGTTTGCCGAGCTCGAGCGGGCGCCCGAGCATATGCATTCCTATCGGCTCACGCCGCTCGGCCTCTGGAACGCGCGAGCGGCAGGGCACGATGCCGAGCAGGTCGTCGACGTCCTGCTGAAGTATTCACGCTATCCGGTGCCGAACAATCTCCTTGTCGATATCGCCGACACGATGGACAGGTACGGACGGCTGACGCTCCGGTCCGATCCGGCGCACGGGCTGGTCCTGGTGTCGAAAGACCTGCCGGTGCTCGAAGAAGTGCTGCATTCGAAGAAAGTCGCCGGCATGCTGGGCGAGCGCATCGACGAGGACACAGTGGTCGTGCACCCTTCCGAACGCGGCAGTTTGAAACAGCAGCTGCTGAAGTTGGGGTGGCCGGCGGAGGACACTGCCGGCTATGTCGACGGCGAAGCGCACTCGATCGAGCTCAACACCGCCGATTGGAGCATGCGGGCGTATCAACAAGAAGCAGTCGACGGGTTCTTCCACGGCGGCTCGGGGGTCGTCGTGCTGCCGTGCGGCGCCGGTAAGACCCTTGTCGGCGCCGGCGCGATGGCTGCGGCAGGTACCACCACGTTGATCCTCGTGACGAACACCGTCGCGGCCCGGCAGTGGCGCGCCGAACTTCTCCACCGCACGTCGTTGACGGACGAGGAAATCGGCGAGTACTCCGGCACGACCAAGGACATCCGACCCGTCACGATTGCGACGTATCAGGTGCTGACGGCCCGTCGTAAAGGCGTCTACACGAACTTGGAGTTGTTCGATGCACGCGATTGGGGCCTCATCGTGTATGACGAGGTGCACCTGCTGCCGGCGCCGATCTTCCGGATGACCGCCGATCTGCAGGCCCGTAGGCGGCTCGGGTTGACCGCCACGTTGCTGCGCGAAGACGGCCGCGAAGGTGAAGTGTTCAGTTTGATCGGGCCGAAACGGTACGACGCGCCGTGGAAGGACATCGAAGCACAGGGGTATATCGCGCCGGCCGAGTGCATCGAAGTGCGCGTCGAGCTGGGCACTGCCGAAAGAATCACGTATGCCGGCGCCGAGCCGGACGACAAGTATCGATTGTGTGCGACGTCGCCGGTGAAGCTGGACGTCGTGCAAAAGCTTGTGCAGCAGAATCCAGGCGAACAGATTCTCGTGATCGGCCAATACCTCGACCAGCTGGACGAACTGTCCGAGCGCTTGGACGCGCCAATCATCACGGGCAAGACCCGGGTGGCCGAACGTCAGGAGCTGTTCGAGAAGTTCCGCACCGGTGAGATCTCGACGCTCGTGGTGTCGAAGGTGGCGAATTTCTCCATCGATCTGCCCGAGGCATCGGTGGCGATTCAGGTGTCCGGCGCGTTCGGGTCGCGCCAGGAAGAGGCTCAGCGTCTGGGTCGGCTGTTGCGGCCGAAACACGACGGTCGCAGCGCCAAGTTCTACTCGGTCGTCGCCCGCGACACGCTGGACCAGGATTTCGCGGCGCACCGGCAACGGTTCTTGGCCGAGCAGGGGTACGCCTACATCATCAAGGACGCCGACGACGTGTGAGCTTGCGAGCCCGGGGAGGCGGCCAATCAAACACAGCGCCGACGACGTGTGAGCTTGCGAGCCCGGGGAGGCGGCCAATCAAACACAGCGCCGACGACGTGTGAGCGCCATTCCCCCGCAAAACGCGGCAGCGCGTCAGGAACGCGCCGTCATGACGGCGCGTTCTATACCGCGCGGCGCGTTTCGCGGAAGTGGGGTGGAAGTGCGGTGGGGTGGAAGTGCGGCGGGCTAGCGAGTCACGGGGCCGGGAGATTCATGTGTCGGAGCGTGCACGATCTTCCGGTTTCCGATCGGCCGGCGCAGCTGGACGTACCCCTTCTTCGGGCGCACATAGTCCGGGCACATCTTGTTCTTTGGCCGTGGACTGCCGATGACCGTGACGGTGATTGTTGCCGTGGTCCGGACGGCGCGCACCCGGATGGGCAGATTGCAGGCCTTGACCTCGGTGGCCAGATAGATCCGATTGCGTGCCGTGTCGACCTTGGTCAATCGCCACGGTAACGAAACTTTCACCCGCGCGCTCGAGCGATCACGCGGCAATGCACCGGCCGGCGAGGGCGCCGACGACGACGGCCCGGCCGGCGAGGGCGCCGACGACGTGGCAGCAGGCGGAAAAGAAGACGACGCACCAGGAGAACCGGACTCGCCCGAACCGCCGCATGCCGAGAGCACCACGAGCGCCGTCACGACGCACGCGGCCGCAACCGCTCTCCCCCGCGCGGCGCCAAACGTCTGCCATCGACTCACGTTGGCAAGTGTAAGTGTCTCCGGGCCGCCACAACATGGTGAAGCAGCCCGGCCGGCCCCTGATGGCGCATTTACGCCACGTGTCGAGTTTGCGTCACACGGGTATCCGTGCCGGCGTCGGCGCCGATAAGGTCTGCCATGACGCGGCCGTCACCGGCGGCAGCGGCACGGAAGTACCTCGCACGACCTCGAGCGAAAGGTTCCCATGAAGTTGACCGATAGGCGTCTGCGGACGCTCACGAAGGCCGTGGTCGCCCCAGCCATGGTGCTGGGGATGTGTGTTGCGGGCCCGGTTGCGGCCGAAGCCGCACCACTCATGACGCACGCCGTCCACGCAGCGGCGCCCGCCGACCACAGCAACGATCAGCACACGCTCCAACTGCAAAAGTCCGCTGACGCGGAGACGACGCCCGCGGCCTGTAACCATGTGATCAAGAGCGTCGGCCGTACGCCGGTCGCGCACTGCATGGCCATGCTGTACACACCGCAAGGGCATATCCAGCCAAGCGCTTCCGCCCCGCCATCGACGGCCATCACCCCGAACCAGCTGCGGGACGCCTACAACTTGCCGGACGGCGGCGAAGGCGTGACGGTGGCAATCGTGGACGCCGGCGGCTACTCCAGCGCGCAATCGGACTTGAACGCGTACCGGTCGCACTACGGCATTTCGAGCTGCACGACGGCGAACGGCTGCTTCAGCAAATACGACCAGAACGGCGGGACTGACTACCCGGCCGACGATCCGGGCTGGTCGGTGGAGACCGCCCTTGATCTGGACGCCGTGTCCGCCGTGTGCCCCAAGTGCGACATCATGCTGGTGCAAGGCGACGATGCCAGCTTCGACAGCCTCGGCAAGGCCGTGGACACTGCGGTGGCCAAGGGTGCGGACTATGTGTCCAACTCCTACGGCGTCGACAACGAGGGTACGTCGAGCCTCCAGGACTACGACCACTACTACAACCACAAGGGCGTCGGCATCATCGCGGCGTCCGGCGATACCGGCAACACGCAAAGCTGGCCGGCCACGAACCCGACGGTGACCGGCGTCGGCGGGACGAAGCTGACGAAGAATTCCTCGTCGCGCGGCTGGGCCGAGACGGCGTGGGTCAGCGGCGGCAGCGGATGCTCGAATTATGAGCCCAAGCCGGCGTTCCAGGAAGGGTTGACGACGAATTGCACCAACCGCGCCAGCGCCGACGTCGCGGCGGACGCCGATCCGAGCTCGGGCTTGGCCGTCTACAACACGCTGGGCCAGGACGGCTGGGGCCAAGTCGGCGGCACGAGTCTCGCCTCACCGCTGATGGCAGGCATGTTCGCCCTTGCCGGGGCGCCGGCGGCCGGAACCTATCCGGTGACGTATCCATACGCCAACTCGTCGCAGCTGTTCGACATCACGAACGGCAGCAACGGCACGTGCGGAAACCTGCTGTGCAATGCGGGTTCGGGCTATGACGGGCCGACCGGCATGGGCACGCCGAACGGAGTCGGTGCGCTGCACTCCTGAGTGCCGGTAAAGACTCTCAGCGCCGGTGGCCGGTGATCGCGTTGTCGATCACCGGCCACCGGCTTTTCGGTATCCGCCCGCGAGCCGTTACCGACGAGTAACATGGCGATGGCGCTGACCGGAGCCGGCAGGGCCGCCTCGGCATTCGGCGCATTACACTCGTGATGGCCGCACAACGGGGCCAACGGCGATACTCGGGGGTGTTTCGTGTCGGTGAACGCTGATGCCGGTGACGGCGGCAACCCGCTCGAAGGATTTGCCAGCCATTTGAACGGGCTCGCACGAATGGCCGACCAGCTGATGGGGCAGTACGGCGCCGCGGCGGGCGGCAACGGACAGGCCGTGGAGATCTACGACGATTTCGCGGTGCTGCACGAGGTCCATGCCGGTCTTCGCGAACAGACGGTGCGGCAAGTACGCGATTTGAGCAGGCCTCCGATGACGGGCCCGGACGTACGCGACGACGTCAACGAGCAGCTTGCCATGCTGGACCGCGGCATCAGCGCCCGCACGGTGTACGGCGCCGGCTGCTTCGACGATTCCGAGGTGGCCCGGCAACTCCGCACCGTGATCGAAGCCGGCGAGGAGGCTCGGATCGTACCGGACGTGCCAATGACCGTGCGCATCTTCGACGATGACTGCGCCATGCTCCCGTACTATCCCTCGGAGTCGGCTTCGGGCGGCGAACAGCCGCATATGGTCGTACGGCAGTCCCGGCTGCTCGAGCTGATCATTTCAATGTTCGAATTGCTCTGGACGGCGGCGACTCCCCTGCCGCGTTCGGGCCGGGCCGATTCGGCGGATCCATCGATCGATCGCGACGTTCTGCTGTATTTGGCATCCGGGGCGACCGACGGCATGATCGCCAGGCATTTGAACGTCAGCCCCCGGACGGCGCAGCGCCGCGTGCGCGCGCTGATGGAGTCGCTCGGCGCAGGATCACGGTTCCAGGCCGGCATTCAGGCCGCTCGCCGGAAGCTGCTTTAACTCCGCCCACTCCCGCGCACTCCCCGGCAACCCCCGATCATTCTCGAGCGGGAGCAGACCCGGCCAGTTCCACGGCAGCATCGACGCACAGCCTCCAATCGGCGTGTGCCGGATCGATCAGCGTGTAATGGTCGCCCGACGCCTCGGCCAAGCGGGCGTCGCCGCCGGCCCTCGTGCTGCGCCGCACGAATTCGCTTGATTGCGCGAATGGCACGTCGGCGTCCGCACGGGCGTGGATGCAGCGGACCGGAACGTCGAGCGGAATGGCGCGGCTCGGGTCGGCCGCCGCGAATTCGGCGGGCAGTTCGGACGACGGGCCGCCCATCAGCTCGCGGACGGCGCCGTGCGACAGAGCCAATTCTTCGGCTGCGTGCAGGTCGAGGAGGCCGGCTTGGCTGACGACTCCGGCAATCGGCACCCGCCGGAACCGGGCCGCCCACGCGGCAAGCTGGCCGCCGGCGGAGTGTCCGATCAGCACGATGCGGGCCGGCCGCGCGCCGATGGATCCGACATTCGTCGACCACGTGCCGATCATGTCCATGGCAGCCAGGACGTCGATGAACGTCGCCGGCCATCCTCCGCCGGCGCCGAGACGGCGGTATTCCACATTCCATGCGGCCCAGCCGGACGACGCCAGATCGCGCGCCAGCGGCATCCCGAGCGAGGCGTCGAATGCGCTGCGCCAGTAGCCGCCGTGCACGACGACGGCGATCCGACGCCCCGGCGGGTCGGCGTCGGACGCGGCCGGCAGCGCCAACTCCGCGAACTGGGCCGGATGCCGGCCGTACCGGAATCGGCGCAACGTCACTGCACCGGTCGGTGGCGATCCGTGGCCGGTCCGTAGAGGTCCGGACGCCGGTCGGTCAGGTACGGGTTGTCGGCTCTGGCCCGCTGCACGATGTCGGTGTCGATATCGGCGACCAACAGTGTGCGGCCGTCCGACGCCGCCGCGGCCAGTGGGACGCCGTCCGGGCCGACAATACTGCTTTGCCCGGCGTATACGGTGTCGCGCTCGGAGCCGGAATGGTTGATGTACGCCACGTACGTCTGGTTTTCCCAGGCCCGCACCGGGATCACGGACGTGCAGATGAAGTCGAAGGGCACCATATTGGCGGTCGGCACGGCAATGAGCTGGGCGCCGGCCATGGCAAGCGCACGCGCCGCTTCGGGAAATTCCACGTCATAGCAAATCAGCACGCCGATCCCGACCCCGTCGAAGTCGACGATCGTCGTCAGTCGGTCTCCCGCCGCGAACCTGGTTTTGTCCAAACTCGCAAACAAGTGGGTCTTGTCGTACTCGGCAGCCACGGTGCCGTCCGGCTTCACAAATACCGCGGAATTGGCAATGCCGCCCGGTCGCCGGGCCGGTAGCCCGGCCAGCACCCCGACAGCGCGTTGCCGGGCGATCTCGGCGACCCTCTGCGTCAACCCGTCCGTTTCCCGCACCCCGTCGCCAATGTCGTACCCCGTCACGAACATCTCGGGGGTGATCAACAGCCGGGCGCCGGCAGCCGCCGCCTCGCCCGCGGCCGAATCCAGTTCGGCCAAGTTCGCCTCGACGTCACCGGGCGTTCCGGGCGTTTGGAGCCCGGCAATACGCAGAACACTCATATTCACAAGTATGGGGTACCGACACGCCGCCGCAGCGCCCCCGGTTCCCGCGCGGATTTCACCGCCGGCACACAGGTAAACGGTGCTGGCTAACCGAAACCTACTCAGTCGTTTTCAGGAAATGTTCAGAAAAGGCACACACAATGATGTTCGTGACTACCAACACGGAAGCTAAACTGCTCGTCGTCGACGATGAACCGAACATCCGCGAGCTGCTGGCCACCAGCCTGCGGTTCGCCGGATTCGACGTCGTGGCGGCCGGCAACGGAAACGACGCACTCAAGGCGGCGGAAGAGTCCGCGCCGGATCTCGTGGTCCTCGACGTCATGCTGCCCGATATGGACGGATTCACGGTGACCCGCCGGCTGCGCGCCACCGGCAAACACATTCCGGTCGTGTTCCTCACGGCCCGCGACGACACGTCCGACAAGATCACCGGCTTGACCGTCGGCGGCGACGACTATGTGACGAAACCATTCAGCCTCGAAGAGGTCGTCGCGCGGATCCGCGCCGTCCTGCGCCGTACTCGCGGCGCCGAGGATGACGAATCAGCAGTCGTCGGGGTCGGCGATCTGGAACTGGACGACGATACCCACGAGGTGCGCCGCGCCGGGTTCCTCATCGACCTGTCCCCCACCGAGTTCAAGCTGCTGCGCTACCTCATGCTCAACGCCAACCGGGTGCTGAGCAAGGCACAGATCCTCGATCATGTCTGGGAGTACGATTTCGGCGGCGACACCGGCATCGTCGAGTCGTACATCTCGTACCTGCGCCGAAAGGTCGACGTGGCTCCCGAGTCGGAATTGCCCGGCGCCACCGAAGCGGACAACTGGGTTCCGATGATCCAGACCAAACGGGGCGTCGGCTATATGCTGCGGGCACCGAAGTAGTTCTCCGCACTCGTAGATTTCACGTCACACGGTGAATTGGTCGTTCCGGCCCCAGCGGAAATCGGCGGACGCGTCGGCCCCGGGCAGCGCGCCGGAAACCGGCGCTGTTCCGCGGCAGGGGAACGACTCGGCGGCCCCGGATCCTGCCACGCCGGCCCGCGGCGCGTTGTGGCAGGACTGGTCCATGACGAGCCGGCTCGTCACCATTACCGTGACGTTGCTGTTGCTTGCCTTGATCGGCACGAGCGCCGGTACGTTGGCGCTGCTCAAGCAGAACCTGATGACGCGCAACGATCAACGCCTGGTCGAAGTTGCCGAGCCGCTCGTGGCCCAGGTCGCCCCGGAGATCCTCGGCCGCCCCGGCAGCACGAAAAAGACGCCAACGCAGAAATCGATCCGCGATCTCCTGCCCACCGAGTTCTACGTGCAGATCACGACGGCGAACGGCACACTCGTCGGGCATCAGGGCGTCTCGGCTCCGGGCAACAACAACGACGTGCCGCACCTGCCGCAGATCGATTCATCCGAAGTCGCTTCCCATATGAACGCCGCGACCGGCAATTACGAACCGTTCACGGTGTCGGGTTCGCAAAGCGACTGGCGAGTGATAGCGCTACCGGCCAATGACGGCAAGCTGCTGGTCGCCGTGGCATTGCCGCTCGATTCCGAAGTCGACAACACCCTCGGCCGGGCGAAAGCAGCACTGATCGGCATCGGGCTGATAGCGCTGGCACTGACCGGCTGCATTGCGTGGCTGGCGATTTCGAGCGCGTTCCGGCCGCTACGCGATATCGAGCAAACGGCCACCGCCATCGCGGCCGGCGACCTGTCGCGGCGCGTCGCCAGCGCGCCGACCGATACGGAGCTGGGCAGATTGAGCTCGTCGCTCAACATCATGCTCGGGCAGATCGAGTCGGCTTTCGCGGCGTCCAGCGCCAGCGAAGCGCGAATGCGGCGGTTCGTCTCCGATGCAAGTCACGAACTCCGGACTCCGCTCGTGACGATCCGTGGATATGCCGAGCTCTACCGGCAAGGCGCCATCACGACGTCCGGCGATCTCGATTCGGCGATGACCCGCATCGAGAACGAGGCCACCCGCATGGGCGGGCTCGTCGAGGACCTTGTCATGTTGGCGCGGCTGGACGAGCAACGCGCTGCGGACGTCGGGGACGTGGACATGGGCCAGCTGGCGCGGGACGCCGTGCTCGATACCCAGGCGATCGCCCCGGACCGCGCCATCAACATCTCCGGCATCGACGGCGCAGCGCCGGCGGACCGGTCGATTGTGCGCGGCGACGAGGCCCGCCTGCGACAAGTCGTCACGAACCTGATTGCCAACGCGATCAGGCACACTCCGACCGGCACTCCCATCGAGATCGGGATCGGCGATACGGGCGTCCAGAGCATCCTCGACGTGCGCGATCACGGCGAGGGCATCGCCGACGACCAGATCACGAAGGTGTTCGAGCGCTTTTACCGCACCGATTCGTCCCGCAAACGCGATACCGGCGGGTCCGGGCTGGGGCTGTCGATAGTCGCGGCAATAGTTGCGGCACACCGCGGGCACGTCACAGTGTTGCCTACCGAGGGCGGCGGGGCAACGTTCCGGGTATCCTTGCCGACGAGCCGGACGCCATGACTGCCGATCCCCGGTCGCGGCAACGCTCAAGGAAGACTCAGCACGTTCCCAGGCAGAGAATAATAAGAAGCGACATGCTGTGCTATAACAGGCCCACGATGAGGAGCATTCGATGACCGAGAATACGCCCGGACAAGAACCGGACGATTCGCCGAGGAACGCGCCGACCCCGAATCCGCAGCAGCCGAATCCGCAGCAGCCTCCGCGATATCAAGGCCCCGTGCAGCCGCAGGGCAGGCCGTCCCAGCCGGGCCCGCCGCAACAGCCCGGACCGGGACAACCGGGAGCCGGTCCGGCCCAAGGCAATCCGGCCCAGGGCAATCCGGCCCAGGGCAATCCGGCGCAGGACAATCCGGCGCAGGGCCCGGGACCGAGCCAGCAATACCCGCAGGGCCGCCCACCGCAGGGCCCGGGACCGAGCCGGCAATACCCGTACCCGCAGGCCCGCCCGCCGCAAGGTCCGGGACCGAGCCAGCAATACCCGTACCCGCAGGCCCGCCCGCCGCAAGGTCCGGGACCGAGCCAGCAATACCCGTATCCGCAAAAACCGGCTGCGAAACCGCGCCGCGAAAAGAAGCGCCCCGGATGGCCCGGCGTCATCATTGCAGCGATAATCGCAGCGGTGCTGGCCGCCGGCGGATCGTTCGGCGCGGTCAAGCTCACCACTCCGACCACCACGGCCTCGTCGCCGGAGTCCGGCAAAGTGGAACAGCAACAAAACCCCGGCAAGGCGTCGGAGAACCCGTCGCCCAACTGGCAGCAGGTCGCCAAGACCGTCTCTCCCAGCGTTGTGGCGATCAAGGTCATCGTCGGCGACGGCGGCGAGCTCGGGTCGGGCATCATCTTGTCCAAAGACGGCAAGATCCTCACGAACAACCATGTCGTGGCCGATGCGGCGGACAGTTCGAACACCATGACGGTCACCACGTCCGATGGCAAGACGTATAAGGCGTCGGTGCTCGGCACCGATCCGGACACCGACTTGGCCGTGATCAAACTGGACGACGCGCCGTCCACCCTCAAGCCCGCAACTCTTGGCAAATCCGGCAAGCTGAACGTCGGCCAGCCCGTGATGGCCCTCGGCAACCCCCTCGGCCTGGCCGGGACCGTGACGACGGGCATCGTGTCGGCACTCAATCGTCCGGTCGTCACCGCCAAACACGAAGGCGGCGAGAATGGGCAGAGCCAATCGCCGGACCAGCCGCAAGGCACCGTCGTGACAAATGCGATCCAAACCGATGCGGCAATCAACCCGGGCAACAGCGGCGGCGCGCTCGTCAATGCCGGCGGCCAGGTTGTCGGCATCAACTCCTCGATCGTTTCGCTGGGCAGCAGCGCCGGACAGCAAAGCGGATCGATTGGTCTCGGCTTCGCCATTCCGATCGATTTGGCCGCGGACATCTCAAAACAGCTCATTGAACACGGCAAGGCCGAGCACCCGTTCTTGGGCATCACGTTGCAGACCTCCCAGGTTCACGTCGGAGGGGCTGTGCACGGAAGTGCCAAGGTGATCTCCGTCGTCAAGGGTTCGGGCGCCGCTCAAGGCGGCGTGCAGAAGGACGATCAAATCATCGCCATCAACAAGACACCGGTGAACGATGCGGACTCGCTCATCGCTTTGATCCAGTCGCAAAAGGTCGGCAGCACCATCAAGATCACCGTCGTCCGCGACGGCGCAAAGAAGACGCTCGACGTGAAGCTGACGGCCAAAGAAGCGCAATAGGAGCGGCCGGGCTCACCGGGCCGCTAGAACGAGCGGAGCGAAAGCCGACTCCCGTCCACAGCAGGGACGCGGCGCAGGGTTGTCCACAGCCCGGCGCCGCGTCCTTGCGCATGCATGCGCCGGCGTGCCTACCGTTACGCACGCGCCGTCCAGCGCGGACGGCAAATGAGGGAAGGGAAAGGACATGAGCTCATTCGAGGTGGATTCCGAACGGGTGCATCAAGCGTCGTCGGCAGTCGGTTCGTCCGCTGCGGCGGTCAATACCGAGGTCGACACGATGATGCGACATCTCACGGCATTGGAGGAATGCTGGCGAGGCTCGGCATCGAGCTCGTTCCAGCAAGTGGTGGCCGAATGGCGGTCGGTGCAAGAGAAAGTGCGCGAATCACTGTTGAACATCAATCAGTCGCTTGCAGCGGCCGGTCGAGGGTATGCGGAAGTGGAGGCGGCGAATACGCGCCTTTTCTCGCATTGACTTTTCGCCTGGTTCACCGATCCGCCGTCGGAGACGATAATGTGAGGATCAGCACGTGGAACCACCAGAAGTCGTTGTTCGTCTTACCAGTAGTGGCGATGCCGTCAGCCGGTCGGCACGCTTCGGTGAACCGGCGACGCCGAAGACAATGAGGAGCTAGCGCAAGCCAATGGGCATTTTTCAACGCATCAGCACGATTTTCCGTGCTAAGGCCAATAAGGCCCTCGACAACGCGGAAAATCCCAACGAAACCCTGGATTATTCGTACCAGAAGCAGCTCGAACTGCTGCAGAAGGTCCGCCGCGGAGTTGCAGACGTCGCCACCAGCCGTAAACGGCTCGAACTGCAAATCGGACAATTACAGCAACAGCAGACCAAACTCGAGGGCCAGGCCAAAAAGGCCATGTCCATGGACCGCGAGGATTTGGCCCGTGAAGCGCTGACCCGCAAATCGGGCCTGACCGGCCAAATCAACGATTTGACCACGCAGCACGAAAGCTTGCAGGCGGAAGAGCAAAAGCTCACGCTGTCCTCGCAGCGACTGCAGGCGAAGGTCGATGCGTTCCGCACCAAGAAGGAGACCCTCAAGGCCACCTACACGGCGGCGGAAGCACAGTCGAAGATCGGCGAGGCCTTTTCCGGCATCTCCGAGGAGTTCGGCGACGTCGGAATGGCGGTGCAGCGGGCCGAAGACAAGACCCAGCAGCTGCAAGCACGCGCCGGCGCCGTCGACGAGCTTCTTTCGTCGGGCGCCTTGGACGACGTCACCGGTACCCGGAAGGACGATATCTCGGCCGAACTCGAGAGCATGTCGTCGACGTCCGACGTCGAGATGGAACTCAGCCGCCTTAAGGGCGAGATCAGCGGCTCGAAATCGTCCGGACAAATCGAGGGCGGTTCGGCCGACGATTCCTCGCAGGCCCCCAAGACCGAAGGGGGCCAGGCATGATCATCCGCATCCTCGGCGAAGGCCAGTTCGACGTGCCGGACGACGAACTCGGCGAAGTGCAAGCCTATGACGAACGGCTCGAAGCAGCAGTCGCAGCCGGCGACGCGGAAGGCACCCGGGTTGCCCTGACAACGTTGCGCGAACGGCTGTTGAAAGCCGGAACAGCTGTCGCCGACGATTATCTCGGCGCTTCCGACATCGTGGTTCCCTACCCCGATGCCGGCGTGGACGAAGTCCGCGAATTGCTCAACGACGACGGATTGATCCCCGGAACCTAATAAGGAGAAACGGCGCTAATGGCAAAAACCAGGTACGGGCGAGATCTCGGGCTCAATTTCCGGATGGGAACCTCGATGTTCCTGCTCGGGCTCTTGTACGTCGTGCTGATACTGGCGATCTGGTTCCTCATGGGCAGAACAGTCGGCGGCGTCGTCCTCGCCCTCGTCATCAGCGTCGGCCTCTTCTGGGGCCAATGGTATTTCTCGGACAAGCTGGCCATGCGGGCCATGAACGCGCGAGTCGTGTCGCCGCAGCAAGCCCCCGAGCTGCACACCATCATCGATCGGCTCTGCCAGCTGGCGGACATGAAGAAGCCGGTCGTGGCCATTTCGAATTCGGACATGCCGAACGCGTTCGCCACCGGCCGCTCGCCGGAGAAATCGGTCGTGTGCGTGACGTCCGGGCTGCTGACCCGGTTGAGCGGCAAAGAGGTCGAAGCGGTGTTGTCGCACGAACTCTCGCACGTTGCGCACCGCGATGTCACGGTGATGACCATCGCCGGTATCAGCGGCGTCCTGGCCGGCCTGATGATGCGCTCGTGGATGTTCATGGGCGGGCGACGCGATAACAACCAGAACGGCATTCCGATCCAGTTGATCGTCGTGCTGGTCGGCGTCGTGGTGTACGCACTGTCGTTCCTGCTGATTCGCGTGCTTTCCCGGTACCGCGAACTGGCGGCGGACCGCTCGGGCGCCTACCTCACCGGCAACCCGAGCGAACTGGCCTCCGCCTTGGTCAAGGTCTCCGGCGAAATGGGCAAGATCCCGACGAAGGATCTGCGCAAGGTGGGCGCCTACAACCAGTTCTTCCTGGTGCCGGCGCTGCACGCCAGCGATATCAGCAAGCTGTTCTCCACCCACCCGCCGCTCGACAAGCGTCTCGAACAGCTCAGCAAGATCTCGGCCGAACTCGGACAGCAGCGCTGATGGGGTTCCTCGACGCGCTCCTGGGCCGCAGTAAACCCAAAAAGGCGAATCTCGACGACCTGTTCGCGCTGCCGGACGCCGCCATCACCTTGCAGGCGGCCACCCGTTTCACGCCCACCGGCAGCGGCTCGGTCTCGTACCGAAGCGTCGAGGGCAGCGCGTTTTCAACGACGCAGGATGACATCCAGGCGCTGCTCTCGCGCGATGTCGGCACGACTGTCACGCCGTCCGTCGACGACTATGGTTTCACCTGGTTGGTCGTCGAGCACGACGAGGCCGACGCCAGCGGCCTGGTGACCGATCTGCACGCCGTGAACACAAGTCTCGAATCGCAAGGGTTCGGACCGATGCTGTTGTGTTCGCTGATGTACTTCACGAATCCGAACGGGGACCGGCTCGCACTGGTCTACCTGTACAAGCGCGGCACTTTCTATCCGTTCATCCCCGTGAATGCCCGCAAGCAGCAGCGCAACAGCGCTTTGGAGTTGCAGGTGCGCGGCGTCTTGTCGTCCGATGTGCCGATTGAAAGCGATTTGTCCCGCTGGTCGCCGGTGTGGGGTGCGCCCGGTCTACAGTAGTGCGCCGGCAGGCGAACCGGACGCCGACGTCGCCGCACGAATTAGGATAACCTAAGCTGGACGAATGGTTGATAGTTCCCCCGCGTCCGTACCGCCTCGCAAGAAGCGACGTCTGACGCATCTGACGGTCACGCGGGTCTTTCCCGTGACCCCGCATATGATCCGGGTCGTGGCCGGCGGCGACGCGCTTGCCGACTTTCCCGATAACGGTTTCACCGACGCGTATGTGAAAGTGCTGTTCATGAAGGACGGCGTCGACTACCCCGATCCGCTCGACATGGAAGTCGTTCGCGCCGAGTACCCGCGCGAGCACCAGCCCGCCATGCGCACGTACACCGTGCGGTACCAGACCGCGACCGAGCTGACGCTGGATTTCGTGGTGCACGGGGACGAAGGCATCGCCGGGCCGTGGGCCGCCGGGGCGCGCGTCGGGGACGATCTCTATCTGCTCGGTCCCGGCGGGGCCTACGCCCCCGATCCGGCTGCCGATCGCCATCTGCTGGTCGGCGACGAATCCGCGCTGCCCGCCGTCCTGCGCGCGATCGAACAGTTACCCGAAGGCACCCGCGCCGAAGCCTTCATCGAGGTCGGGAGCGCGGAGGAGGAGCAGCCGATCGAGCCGCGGACGGGACTGACCGTGCATTGGTTCCATCGCGGCCCCGATGCTCCGGGCACTCATCTTGTTCCGGCCGTGAAGGCGGCCGACTGGCCCGGGGACGACGTGCACGCGTTCGTGCACGGCGAGGCCGGGTTCGTGCGAGACTTGCGCCGGTATCTGTTGTCCGAGCGCGGCATGGAGAAGGATCGGCTATCGATCTCCGGCTATTGGAAGTCCGGAAAGAACGACGAAGGATTCCGCGCCGACAAGCGAGCCGAGAAACAGGCGGAAAACCAGCCCGATGAGCGAGCCGAGACGAAGACCGAGACCGGAGCCCGCGGATAACGCTTCCATGGGATAATGGCCCCAGGAGGAAAAACGATGCTCATCAGGTATTTCGCTGCCGCGCGAGCCGCGGCCGGCAGCAGCGAGGAGACCCGTGCGCTCACGGGCCGGACCAGCCTGGCCGGTCTGCTTACCGAGCTGGCCGGGGCCAACGACAAGCTGGCGGACGTGATCCCGGCGTGCAGTTACCTTCTCAACGGGACGGCTGTGGCCCCGCGAGTCGCTTCGGACGCCGCGCAATCACCGCTCGTCGGCGACTCGGACACACTCGACGTGCTGCCGCCGTTCGCAGGCGGCTAGGCGCCGGCAACTAGGCACTGGCAACTAGGCACTGGCCACCCATTCGCTCGTGCCGTCGCCAAAGGTTTGGTGCTTCCACATCGGCAGCTCGGTCTTGACGACCTCGACGATTGCCTCTGCACAGTCGAACGCCTCGCGTCGGTGCGCCGACGACACGGCCACCACGAACGCCGGGTCGCCCACCGTCAACGATCCGTACCGGTGCGAGACCGCGACGGCATCGGCCGGATGCCGGGTCAGGCAGTCTTCAACGAGCCGGCGCAGCACCGTCTCCGCGGTCGGGTGGGCTTCATAGTCAAGACGGACGACGTGCCGGTCCTGGTCGTGATTGCGCACCACGCCGCAAAAGGTCACGACAGCACCCAGTCCGGGCCCTTCGACGAGGGCCGAATGCGATGCGGCGTCCAGCGGCTCGTCGACGACGGCGGCGCGCTTGACGGCGCTCACGGTCCGACCACCCGGACCGCGTCACCGGCTGCGTCGACGACGTCCCCGGGGTGGAGCTGGCGGCCGCGCCGGTCTTCCGTGTGCCCGTTGACGCTCACGCGGCCGTCCGCCAAGAACATCTTGGCTTCACTGCCGTCACCGATGAATCCTGCCAGTTTGAGCAGTTGCCCCAGCCGAATCGCCGAATCGCGGATTTGGACCTCGCGCGGGCCTGCCATATCGTGTCCCTCCCATTGAACGTCGCCGGGCACGCGAGCGTCCGGCACGGCAGACGGACCACCGGCCAGTACCGAGTTCCAGTGCACCCGGCCGAGCACCCATGCTCCGACGGGGTGTCGGTAGCTGCTGCGTCCGTCGATTGTCGACGACTCCAGATATACCGCACGCAAGCGCTCGTCCGCGCCGCAGGCATCACTCGTCAGTACTGCAACGTCAACGGCCGGTTCGAGGGCCTGGGCATGCTTGATAGCGTTCTCGACGTCGTCCGCGGCGAACACCGCCTCGTATCCGGGCGCCCGGACGCCGTCCGCATGCGTGAGAATGGCCGCCGCGAAGGCTTTGTCGCGCGAGCGATACCGGGGCTTGGCACTGCGCGGACGTTTTGCTCGCAGCCCGCTCGACATCAGGATGCGCACCATCGAGCGCGTGCCGACCCGTTCGGCCCCGGCATCGACGAGCGCGGCAAGTTGAGCGGCAGGCACGTCATAGTGGTCTCCGTCGAACGCGCGGGCCGGGATTCCGGTCGCGCCGGCAAATCGGTGCAGTTCGGCCATCGACCGGTCCGACACGAGGTGCGACCATTCGGTGCCGTGGGCCGGCCACAGCGGTTCATCGATGAAAATGCCCACGCCCCCATTATCGCAGGGACTCAACCGTTGCCGCGCGCAGTTCCGGGCGAAACGCTCGGATCACCGTTCGCGCCGTCCATCACGGCCGTCAGTAGTCCGGGCAGCGCGCCGCCCGCCGCATACGCGCCAAAATAGCCGGTCACGTAGCCGGCGAACGCCGAGCCGGCTCGCCAGTATTCAACGGACAGGGTGCCGGTGCCGACCAGAACGGTGCGGATGTCCGGCGGCGCTCCGACGGCGACGTGCAGGGCGTCGTCCGCACATGCCGGAAGGGGACGCGGCTGGGAGCCGGGGGGTGCCCAGTCGACGTCCCCGGCCGACGGACCGTGCTGCGGATTGAAAAAACACGGCGGACGGCGCGCGGGCAGCTGCTTGCCGCTCAGCCGAGCGCGAACGCACATCACCGAATAGCGCCCCCGTTCCAGGCATTCGGTGACACGGCGGATCTCAGCGGGTCCCGAGGCCTTGGCCAGCAGCGTGGCCGCGGCGTCGAGTGATTCGCGTGCGCTGTCGTATTCGCGCTGCGTGCCGGCCGACAGCATGCCGATGGCGGGGGCGTCCCGAAGCTCGGCGAGTTCGTGGGCGAACTCCTTGATGTCGTCTTCGGCGGCAGCGCTGACCAGCCCCAGGTCGATTGCGCGGCGGGCCGCGGCGTGCCTGGCGTTCCGCCAGTAGATCCCCACGATGAGGAGCCCGAGCAGTACGAGCACCACAATGAGAACCGCCACCACTTCTGACTCCTTTGCCCGTCGACTCACACCATTTTCGCGCGACAGTCTGAGCGAGGCCTGGGAGCGGGCGTCACAATTCGGACGAAGCCTCCCAGCCGCCGACTCCGGCCGCGGACGTCGCCGCATCGATCTCCGCCAGTTCGGCTTCCGTGAACTCGGTATTGTCCAGCGCGCCGAGATTTTCCTTCAGTTGCCCCACACTGGAGGCGCCGATGACGGCAGACGTCACGGTCGGCGTGCGCAGCACCCACGCCAGGGCCAGCTGCGCGAGTGTTTGTCCGCGGCGGGTGGCGATGTCGTTCAGGGCGCGCACGGCGTCCAGGTTCTCTTTCGTGAAGGTGTCGCCGCCAATGCTCGGTCGGTCGGTCGCGCGCGCCACGCCGTCCGCGCCGCCCAAATATTTGCCTGTCAAGAGCCCCTGGGCCAGCGGAGTGAAGACGATCGCGCCCATATCGCGATCGTCGAGTGTTGTCAGCAGCCCGTCTTCGACCCACCGGTTGAGCATGGAGTAGGCGGGCTGATGGATGATCAGCGGAGTGCCCAGATCGTCGGCGATCTTTTTGGCCTCGGCGGTCCGCTCGGCCGAATAGGACGAAATGCCTGCGTACATGGCCTTTCCCGAGGTGACTGCGGTGTGCAGCGCGCCGATCGTCTCTTCCAGCGGAGTATCCGCGTCGAAACGGTGCGAATAAAAGATGTCGACATAGTCGAGGTTCATCCGCGACAGCGACTCGTCGAGGCTGGTCAGCAGGTATTTGCGCGGCCCCAAACGCCCGTACGGGCCGGTCCACATGTCCCATCCGGCCTTCGTCGAGATGACCATCTCGTTACGGTACGGACGAAAATCCTTTGCCATCATCCGGCCGAAATTCTCTTCGGCCGATCCGTAGGGCGGTCCGTAGTTGTTTGCCAGATCAAAGTGGCTGATGCCGTGATCGAACGCGTAGCGCAGCACTTCCCGTTGAACGTCGAACGGCCGGTTGTCGCCGAAGTTGTACCACAGGCCGAGCGAGATGGGCGGCAGCAGGAGCCCGGAATTGCCGACGCGGCGGTACGAGAACCCCGCCCACCGGCTATTGTCTGCGACGTACGGGGCGCGGAAGTCGTCGTTCACGACTTCGAATCGGGCGCCATGTCCCGTTGGCATAAGCTTCTCTCTTTCTACGCGATGTAGCTCAATTCTGTCATGCGTGGAAGAATCAATAATAATGACGGAAGCTTCATCCGGCGACGTTTGGTCCCGGCTCAGCCGCGATCCGCGCGATCCCAGCGCGGCATCGTTGCGTGCCTCCGATCGGGACCGGGACGCCGTCGCTCAAGAGCTTGCGGACGCTTTCGCCGACGGTCGACTCGACCGCGAGGAATACGACGAGCGCAGCGATGCGGTGCTGCGCGCCAAGACCCTCGGCGACTTCCCGCCCATCCTGGCCGATCTGTCCCCGGCGGACGGAACGCCGGTACCGGCCAAGCCCTCGCACGACTTTCAGTCCCAAGCCGAACGGGACTACAAGCGAAGTTTCCGGCAGCGCCTGTCGGGGGCAATCGGCAGCTCGGCCATCACCACCGGGATCTGGGGAGCGAGTTCGATGGCGAGCGGTCATCTCGTTTTCTTTTGGCCGGTGTTCGTCGTTGTCGGCACCGGCGTCGGCGTCGTCACGACGTTGCTCAACAAGGGCGATCAGATCGATGCCCGCCGCGAACAGCTCGAACAAAAGGCGGACCGCAAGGCCATGGGGTCCGGCGCCGACCCCGATGACGACTCCTACCGCCACGGCCCCTACGGCCCCGGCTGGAACGGTCCGCACGGCGCCTGGTCGGGTCTGACGCGGGACGAACGCCGTCAACGTGCCCGCGATTGGCGCGACAACCGCCGCTGACCGCCGCCCACGAGGTCGTTCGTCCGCCACGGGGTCGGCAATGCAGCCCCGCGGCGGACAACCTACCCCGCGAACACGGCAAAGGGCCGGCCCCGGTTTCCCGGAGTCGGCCCTTTGCGTGTTGCGGAGAGCGGATTACATCATTCCGCCCATGCCGCCCATGTCACCGGGATCCCCGGCCGGGGCGGCCTTTTCCGGCTTGTCGGCGACCACTGCTTCGGTGGTCAGGAACAACCCGGCGATGGACGCGGCGTTCTGCAGAGCCGAACGCGTCACCTTGACCGGGTCATTGATGCCCGCGGCCAGCAGGTCCTCGAATTCGCCGGTCGCGGCGTTCAAGCCGTGTCCGGCCTGCAGCCCGCGAACCTTCTCGGCCACAACGCCCGGCTCGAGCCCGGCATTGAATGCGATCTGCTTCAGCGGAGCATCGATGGCGACCTTGACGATGTTCGCCCCCGTCGCTTCGTCGCCCTCGACCTGGAGACCGGCGAATGCCTTTTCTCCGGCCTGGATGAGAGCCACGCCGCCACCGGCGACGATGCCCTCTTCGACGGCGGCCTTCGCGTTACGGACGGCGTCTTCGATGCGGTGCTTGCGTTCCTTCAGCTCGACCTCGGTCGCGGCACCGGCCTTGATGACTGCCACGCCGCCGGCCAGCTTGGCCAAGCGTTCCTGCAGCTTCTCGCGGTCGTAATCCGAATCCGAGTTCTCGATCTCGGCGCGGATCTGCTGAACGCGTCCGGCGATCTCCTCGGCGTCACCGGCACCTTCGACGATGGTGGTCTCGTCCTTGGTGACAACGACCTTGCGGGCGGTGCCCAGGAGATCGACTGTGGCGTTTTCGAGCTTGAGGCCGACCTCTTCGGCGATGACCTGGCCACCGGTGAGGATGGCGATATCGGCCAGCTGCGCCTTGCGGCGGTCGCCGAAGCCCGGAGCCTTGACGGCAACCGACTTGAACGTGCCCTTGAGCTTGTTCACCACGAGGACGGCCAGGGCTTCGCCCTCGACGTCTTCCGCGATGATCATCAACGGCTTGCCCGACTGCTGAACCTTCTCGAGCACGGGCAGGAGATCCTTGACGTTGCTGACCTTCGAGTTGACGATCAGAATGTACGGATCTTCCAGCACCGTCTCCTGGCGCTCGGCGTCCGAGACGAAGTACTGCGAGATGTAGCCCTTGTCGAAGCGCATGCCTTCGGTGAGCTCGAGTTCGAGGCCGAACGTGTTCGACTCCTCGACAGTGACGACGCCTTCCTTGCCGACCTTGTCGATCGCTTCGGCGATCAGCTCGCCGATCGCCGGATCGCCTGCCGAGATACCGGCGGTCGCAGCGATCTGCTCCTTGGTCTCCACGGCGGTGGCGGACGCGAGAAGATCGGCAGTGACTGCTTCGACGGCCTTCTCGATGCCGCGCTTCAGGCTCAGCGGATCGGCGCCGGCAGCGACATTGCGCAGACCTTCGCGCACGAGCGCCTGTGCCAAAACCGTGGCGGTGGTGGTTCCGTCGCCCGCGACGTCATCGGTCTTCTTGGCAACTTCCTTGACGAGCTCGGCACCGATCTTCTCGTATGCCTCGTCGAGCTCGATTTCCTTGGCGATGGACACGCCGTCGTTGGTGATGGTGGGAGCTCCCCACTTCTTCTCCAAAACAACGTTGCGGCCGCGCGGGCCAAGCGTGACCTTGACGGCGTCGGCGAGGGTGTTCAGACCCCGCTCAAGACCGCGCCTGGCCTCTTCATTAAACGTAATCATCTTAGCCATGGTGGCTTGTCGTCCCTCCCGGTACCGGGTATGGATGGTGGACCCGATCCGAATGCCCGCGACGGTCGAACCGCCTCCGCGTCCGATCTCTTTACGGCCGCGAAGATCCAGCTCTCACTCAGATCAAGAATGTGGCACTCTCATAGCGAGAGTGCTAACTCTAGATTTAGCACTCTCCACCCGAGAGTGCAAGATGACGGAGACCGGAAAATGACGGAAAGCGCCACCCCGTCGATTACGGAGCGGCGCCCTCACCGTCGATGCGGCCGAATGCTCGGCTCCGGCTGCACTCGGCTCAGAACGGACGAACGGATTCGGCCTGCGGGCCCTTCTGTCCTTCTCCTACCTCGAATTCGACCTGCTGGCCTTCTTCGAGCGAACGATATCCGTCCATTTGAATCGACGACCAGTGGACGAAAACGTCCGAGCCGCCGCCTTCAACGGTGATGAATCCATATCCTTTTTCGGCATTGAACCATTTGACGGTTCCCTGGGCCATTTCTTGCTCCAATTTCACTACGGTCTTGCAATCCGGCTACCGGCCGGATCGGGTCTCACGCTCGCGCGGTCCGCGATGGTCCAACGTGCGGGCCAATCCGCCGGCCACCGTGAGGCGGCAAGACTTGAGGAGAGGGTGTGCTCATCGAACTGTTTGACCAGCACTCACTTTAACCGGGAAATTCGCCGTTTTTAGGGCGTAGATCACATCCCGCAACCAATCCGTTATATATCTGCGGCCCGCGCCAGAAGCAGATACCGGCCCGGCGCACGCTACTGCGAGTCCGAATAGTCCGATCCAAGAACGACTGTGACGGACGTGGCGAACTGCGTTGATTGCTCGACCTTCGTCGTCCCGAGTTTCTTGGCCAGTGCCTTGGCGGTCGGTTTCAAGTCCGCCGAGCTGTAGTAGACGGTCGTCGTATCTTGCGGGGTGCCGTAGTTTCCGGTCGAGCTGACCGACCAGCCGTCGTCGCGCAGCTTCTCGGAGGCACGTGCAGCCATTCCGGCGGTTGTCGTCGAGTTGAGCACCTGCACATTTTCCGACTTGTCGACGGCGGCGACGGGCGATTTGCTCGTGGACTTCGTCGCCGACGGTTTCTTCGAGCTCTTGCCGGACTTGCCGTTCTTGTCGCCGGCCTTACCGGAGTCGGATTTGCCGTTGTCCCCGGAGATCGCGGATTGCCGATCGGTACCGGCCTTGCCTGAATTCACGATGTTGACCACGGCGATCCCCAGCAGCGCCACCACCACGACGACTATCGCCACGAACACTATCGAGCTCACGCCGCCGAGTCTTGCGGATTTCTCCCGGTGCGTACCGCGACGATCCGAGTCGGTGACGTCGTCGAATTCGTCCGGCGGGTACTGCTGCGGCATTACGCCGTCCCGTGGCCCTGGCGACGCGCAGAGCGCTCACGCTGGCGGACGTCGCGCATGCGACGCAGCCGCTTGACGAGCATCGGATCGTGGCGAAGTGCGGCCGGCGAGTCGAGAAGCGAATTGAGAATTTGAAAATAGTTTGTCGCGCTCATCCCGAACTGATCACGGATGGCCTGTTCCTTGGCGCCGGCGTAACGCCACCATTGCCGTTCGAAGTCGAGAATCTGCTGGTCGCGCTCGGACAGCTCGCCGGATTCCGGGTCCGCCGGAACGTCACGGGTCGCTTGACTCATCGAATCTCCTTAAAAGCGCTCCTGCCGAGCTCATGCCGTCGGCACGATCATGTCCAGCCCCCATCGTAGGCGCGAATGACACCCGTGTCATTCTCATTCGAGCGGAAAGCGCCAGCTATTGTGAAGGCATGAGCGAATCAAGTTTATCCGGGCGGCATGCCATTGTGACGGGGGCGGCCGGCGGTATCGGCTCGGCGACGGCGCGTAAGATTGCCGAGCAAGGCGCGCACGTGACATTGGCGGACGTCAATGCCGAAGCGCTCGAACAGCTGTCGGGCGAACTCCGGGATGCCGGGCTGAGCGCGCAGACGTGGACAGTCGACCTGACCGATTCCGATGCTCTTGCGGCATTGACGCTGGACGCCGACATCCTCGTCAACAACGCCGGTTTGCAGCACATCGCTCCGCTGCACGAATTCCCGCCGGAGAAGTGGCAGCTGCTCCATCAAGTGATGCTCACTGCCCCGTTTTTGCTCATTCGCGCCGTCCTGCCGTCAATGTATGAGCGGGGGTGGGGCCGGATCGTCAACCTCTCCAGCGCGCACGGCTTGCGCGCCAGCGAGTTCAAGGGCGCCTATGTGGCCGCCAAACACGGCTTGGAAGGCCTATCGAAGACGACGGCGCTGGAGGGCGCGGAGCACGGCGTCACCAGTGTGTGCATCAATCCCGGATATGTACGCACACCGCTCATCGAATCGCAGATTGCCGGCCAGGCCAAGGCCCACGGCATTCCCGAGTCGCAAGTACTGAGCGACGTCATGTTGGCCACGCAGCCCCTCAAACGCCTTGCCGAGCCGGAAGAGATCGCGGACGCCGTCGCGTTCGCCTGCTCGTCGGCCGCCACCAATATGACCGGCAGCAATATTGTGCTCGACGGCGGCTGGACGGCTCGCTGACCCTCGCACGCGAGCGAGCGAGCACGGGCGGGCCGGGCACTTGGCGTGCCCGGCCCGCCATCCGCACAAAGCCGGCTACGCGAGCTTCACGTTGATCTGTTTGGTCTGCGTGAAGCCTTCGAGCATGCCTTCGACGGAAACCTCGCGACCGATGCCACTGGTCTTGAAACCGCCGTACGCCTGCCCGACGACCTGACCGCCGCCCTGGTTGACCTGCACCCAGCCGGAGTCGATCCGGTGGGCGGTCTTCAGCGCCGAGTCCAGGTTCTTGCTGAAGACGAACGCCGCCAGGCCGTAATGCGTGGCATTGGCCATTTCGACGACCTTGTCCTCGTCCTTCCACGGCAGCACCGCAAGCACCGGCCCGAAGATCTCTTCCTGAGCGATCCGCCAATCATTGCTGACTCGCGAGAGCACCTGCGGAGCGTGGTAGAAACCGGGCTCGCCGACCGTCAGCTTGTCGGCGCCGTCGTAGGCGACCTGCACGCCGTCCTGCGATTTGCCGTCCGCGATGTACTCGGCGATGCGGTCGTACTGCTTCTTGTTGATCACGGCGCCGATGTCGCTGGCTTCTTCACGCGGATCGCCGACCTTGAGCCCCGAGATCTTGTCGACCAGGCGTCCTAGGAAGTCGTCGTAGATGTCCTCGTGCAGGAACAAGCGCGACCCGGACGTGCAGCTTTGACCCTGCCGGGCGAACCGGGTGGCCAACAGCACTTGGTCGACGACGTCGTCCGTGCACGAATCGGGAAACACGATGGACGGCGACTTGCCGCCGAGTTCGAGCGAGCTGTGCGCCAGCCGGGCCCCCGCCTTTTGCGCGACGCCCCGTCCGATGAGAGTCGATCCGGTGAAGGACACCTTGTCGACGTCCGGATGCACGACGAGTTCCTCGCCGATCTCGGCACCGAGCCCCGTGACCACGTTCAGGACGCCGGGCGGCAACACCCGCTGGCAGATCTCGGCCATCTTGAGGATGGTCAGCGGGGCGTCCTCGGCCGCCTTGAGCACCATGGTGTTCCCGGCCGCAAGCGCTGCCGGGGTCTTGAAGCCGGCGATCATGAGCGGCGAGTTCCACGGCAAAATGCCGGCGACCACGCCGAGCGGCTGCCGGCGCGTGTATTGCAGCTGGTTGTCGCCGGCCGGGAGCACGGTGCCCTTGACCTCGCCGGCGACGCCGCCGAAGAACCGGAACAGGTCAATGAGCGTTTGCGACTCGGGGCGTGCCTGCGTACGCAGCGCATTCCCGGTATCCAAAGCCGTCAGTTGCGACAGATTCTCGGCTTCGCCCGCAAGTTCGTCGGCGACCGCGAGCAGCATCCGCTGGCGTTCCTTGAAGTGCAGGCCGGCCCAGGCCGGGTACGCCCGCCGGGCGGCCGCGACCGCACGGTCGGCATCTTCCTTGCCGGCGCGGGGCGTGCCGGCAATGACGACATTGCGATCGATCGGCGTGATGACGTCGATCCGGTCACCCGAAGCGGCTTCCACCCATTCGCCGCCGATCAACATTTTTTCGTGTGTCGGCGTGATATCCACTGTCATTGCTGTATCGCTTTCCTTGTCTTTCGCGTGTGCTCGTCCGGGCTATTCCCAGCGTCTCACTGGTTGCCGTCCATCGAACCGTCGACGAGCTTGACGATGGCCGAGCAGTCCTTGCCGCCCATGCCGGCGTCCGAGAGCTTCTGGAACATGCCCTGCACGTATTCGCCCAGATCGAGCGGCGTATCGGTCTGCTGCGCGGCGGCAATTGCCAGTCCGATGTCCTTATTGGCCAGGTCGGTGGTGAAGGTGGGATCGAAGTCGCGGTTCGACGCCGCAGTGTCGACGACGCCGGGAACCGGATACCAAGTGCGCAGCGCCCAGGAATCGCCCGACGAGACCCTGGCGATGTCCCAGAACGTCTGCTTGTCCAATCCGAGCCGGTCGGCAAGCACTGCGCCTTCACAGGTCGAGGCCAGGTTGATGAACAACATCAGATTGTTGCAAATCTTGGCGGCCTGCCCCGTGGTATCGCCGCCCGTGGCGATGATGTTGCCGGCCATCGGCTCGATGTACGGCTTGGCCTCGGCCACGTGGTCGTCGGCGCCGCCGACCATGAACGTCAGCGTTCCGGCTTCGGCCCCGGAAATACCGCCGGACACGGGAGCATCGATGAAGCGGAAGCCCTTGACGCGCGCTTCATCGTGCAGCGTCTGGCACGACTCGACGTCGATCGTCGAGCTGTCGATCAGCAACGTATCGGTTGAGGCGTGGGCAAAAATACCGTCGTCGCCCTGGTAGACCGCAAGCGCATGCTGCCCCTTGGGCAGCATCGTGAACACCACGTCTGCTCCGGCCACGGCCTCGGCGGAACTCGAGACGGCGACGACACCGTGCCGGACTGCTTCCTCCATTGCGGCCGGAACCAGGTCGAAGCCCTTGACGGTATGCCCGGCCTGCACGAGATTGGCGGTCATGGGGCCGCCCATATGGCCGAGTCCGACGAATCCGATAGTAGACATAGCTGACAAGCTCCTTCGCTTCACGGGATCGATTGCCCCTCGGGCGCCCGGATCCGCAGGATTGAGTGACTGGCTGCAGCCAAGCGTCGGCGCGACGTCCGGGGTGGACGACGGGCGTGACGCAGGCCACTTACCTGCTATCTTGTCCGACTATCCGCGCAGATGGAAGCGGTCCAACGATCAGTTTTCCGCACTGACGATGTGCAAAAATGCACATATGCCTATGTCGCCACCGTCCCCGAGGCGTCGAATCAGCGCCGACAACTTGCTGGTGCTGCTTGCCGTCGGTCGGCTCGGCCGGTTCACTTCGGCCGCCGAAAGCCTGGAACTCAATCACACGACAGTCTCCCGGCGCATTGCCGAACTCGAGGCGACGCTCGGCGGGCCGGTGCTGACCCGCACGTCCGGCGGGCTGGAGTTGACCGAATTGGGTCAGGAGGCTCTTGCCGCCGCCGAACAGGTCGAGGGCGCAGTTTCCGACCTGCGGCCGCGCCGCGACGGCACGTCGCGGTTGCAGGGCCTCGTGCGCGTATCGACCTCCGACGGGTTCGGCGCGCACGTCGCCGGTCCGGCCCTGGCACGCGTTCAGCGGCGGCATCCGCGCTTGTCCATCGAAATCGTCACTGCCACCCGGCGGGCGTCGCAATACAGGTCCGGGGTCGATTTGGAGATCATCGTCGGCGAACAACAGGTCTATCGTGCCGAATCGAGCAAGCTGACCGATTACACGCTCGCGCTCTACGCGACCCGCGAATACCTGGAGTCCGCCGGGACGCCGGCCACCGCGGCCGAGCTGGCCGACCACCCTCTCGTGTACTACATCGAATCCATGTTGCAGGTCGACGATCTGGACGCCATTCGCCGCGGAATCTCTTCACGCCGCGACTCGTTGACCAGCACGAACGTGTTCGTCCAGCTTGAGGCGACGCGTGCGGGCGCCGGTATCGGTCTGCTGCCGCGATTCATGGCCTCCCCTTGCACAGACCTCGTGCCGGTGCTGCCCGATGACGTGTCCTCGACCTTGTCGTTCTGGCTGGTCGCGCGGCGCGAATCGTTACGGCGGCCGGCCGTCGCGGCAGTGGTTTCCGGGCTGCGGGAGTACGTGGCCGACCATCAGCGGCTTCTCGTAGGCGAACGCTAAGGTGGACCGAATGAACCGGAAACCATTGCGGGACCTCGTCGATCCCGGCTGGGCCGCGGCGTTGGCCGGCGTCGAGACCACCGTGAGCGCCATGGGGGACTTTCTGCGCGCCGAAGTGGCGGCCGGGCACCGTTATCTGCCCGACGGCTCCAATGTGCTGCGAGCGTTCCAGCGGCCGCTTGCCGACGTGAAGGTGCTCATTGTCGGCCAGGATCCGTATCCGACTCCGGGCCACGCGGTCGGCCTGTCGTTCTCCGTCGACAGACGGGTGCGCCCGATCCCCCGAAGCCTTGCCAACATCTACACCGAGCTGCACTCCGACCTGGGCATCACGCCGCCGCAACACGGTGATCTTTCCGCATGGGCCGATCAGGGCGTGTTGCTGCTCAACAGGGTGCTCACGGTGCGCCCGGGGCAAGCGGCTTCGCATCGCCGCAAGGGCTGGGAGACGGTGACGGACGCCGCGATCCGCGCCGTCGCGGCCAGGGGCACCCCGCTGGTGGCCATCCTCTGGGGACGGGACGCCCAAAGCTTGACGCCGCTGTTGGAAGGCGTCGACCGGATCGCCTCGGTGCACCCCAGCCCGCTATCGGCCTCCCGCGGGTTCTTTGGCTCGCGGCCGTTCAGCCGGGCCAACGACTCACTCGTCCGACAAGGTGCCGGACCGATTGACTGGCGGCTTCCGGCGTCGTAGCGATTTGAGCATGCCCGGATTTGCCACAAAGGTTCCGAGTACCGACCCGATGCCGAGCGCCGCCGCCCACAGCAATGCGGCCACAAGAGTCGTCATACCGGTAGTCATCGACACGTGGGCGTTCGGCTGCGTCAGCTGGTAAATGCCCGTGAAGATTTTCAGGCCGGGCAGCAGCGGGAAGAGACCCGGAACTATGACGACCAACGCCGGCGCGTCGCGTCGATCGGTGACGATCCGGGCCAGTCCTGCCACGACGGCCGCGGCGATGGCCGCCACCAGAACGTTCCCCCAGTCCAGCAGTCCCAGGCTGATCCACACGATGTACCCGATCATCCCGATCAAACCGGACGGCACCACGAGTCGGCGCAACGACTGATTGCCGACGGCGCCGAGCACCGACACGACGAACGAGAGGATGATCGCCAGCAGCGACCGTGCCAGGGCGGGCGAACCGCGCCCGATCAGGACGTCGATCTCCTTCAGCCCAATGGCCTGTCCGATTGCCAGTCCGACGCCCACACCGGCCACGATGGCGGCAAGCACGACGAACACATTTACCAGGCGCCCGGCCGCCGTGATGGGGAACCCGCTGATGGCGTCCTGCACGGTACTGACGAAAGTGATTGTCGGCAACAGCAACATGATGCCCGCCGATACGACGAATTGCGGCCCCAACGGCACACCGAGCCGCGCCAGCGCCATGGCGACCGTCGTCGTGACAGCAGCGGTGGCCAATGCCACGAAGAAGTACGGGATGCCCGTCTTTTGCAGTTGCCGACCGACCAGCGACATGACGAACGTGATGATGGTGCCGACGGCCGCGCCGATCCATCCGCCGCCGATCAACACGGTAAGAGTTCCGGCCAGCACCGCCCACACGACCGTCACCAGCCACCTGTTGAACGGTTTGGGCTGGGCGATGATCGCATCGAGCCGAGCAGCGGCACCGACCTGATCGAGTTTGCCGGCCACCAAGTCGAGCACCAGACGGTGCACTGCGGCGAGCCGGCCGTAGTTGATGGACTCGCCGCGGTTCACGCCGAGCACCGTCAGCGGACGGCCGTCCGCAGTCGTATAGTGCACGATGATCGACTGATACGTCAGCTCCACGTCGAGGTCTTCCAGCCCGCATGCCGCGCAGGCCGCAATGATGCTGGTCTCGACGTCGAGATTGCTGGCGCCGGCGCGCAGCATGGTCTCCCCGAGGCGAAGCGCGAAGTCCAGCGTGATGCGTGCGTCGCTGTCGTCCGGCGCAGCCCGTTGCACCGGATGCGAGTACGGCGTGTTCCGCAGACGCTCCACGATGGGGATCGGCTGCGTGATCGGCGAATTGTCCGCAATGATCCTGTTGACGGCGCGCCTGGCGATCTTTTCGGCGCGCCTGGATTGCCGGTTCGACGTCGGCGCCGTTCCGATCAGGGGGCTCGGCCCGGTTTGCGCCCAGTCGTTGACCTGCGCATCGTCGACAGGTGCTTCCTCGACTTGCGCGTTCTCGGCCGTCTGAGGCTCGGAGTCCGACTCTGTCATACGCGGTAGGTCCCTGCCACGGATCCATCCGGATCCGCGGCGTCGTAGCGGTATACGCGGTTGCCGCCGATATACACCTCGCGTGCCCGGGACATGACGTCAAGCGGGTCGCCGTCCCACAGGACTATATCGGCGTCGCGGCCCGGGGTGAGTGAACCAATGCGATGGTCGAGACCCATCATGCGTGCCGGATTGATTGTCAACGCCCGCAACGCCTCGTCGTGCTCGAGCCCTTCCTTCATGGCCAACGCCGCCTGGTACACCAGGAAATCGATGGGGACGACGGGATGGTCGGTCGTGATGGCGATCCGGACGCCGGCGCCGGCCAGCGCGCCGGGAGTGCGCAGGTGACGGTTCCGCAGCTCGACCTTCGACCGACTCGTGAACAACGGACCGATGATGACGGGAATGTGTTTGTCGGCCAAATAATCGGCGATGAGGTGGCCTTCGGTGCCGTGGTTGACGACGAGCCGGTAGCCGAATTCTTCGGACAACCGCACCGCCGTGGCAATGTCGTCGGCGCGGTGCGTGTGCTGATCCCAGGCGAGTTCGCCGTCCAGCACGCGCACGAGAGTCTCCAGCCCGCCGTCCCGGGTGAACGGTTTGCCCTCCAGCTCCGCCGCATCTCGGGCCGAACGGTAGTCCTCGGCCGCACGGAACGCGTCGCGAATGACTGCCGCGGTCCCCATCCGGGTCGACGGCAGCTTCTTTTGCTCGCCGTACACGCGTTTCGGGTTCTCGCCCAAGGCGCTCTTCACGGAGACGGAGTCGCTGATGAGCATTTCATCGACAATGCGTCCCCACGTCTTGACCGCAACCGTCTGGCCACCGATCGGATTGCCGGATCCGGGCTTGATCAGGGCGGCGGTCACACCGCCGCGCAGCGCGTCGCGAAAGCCTTCGTCGGCAGGGTTGACGGCATCGATCGCTCGCAGCCGGGCGCCGTTCGGATCGGTCATCTCGTTGGTGTCGTCGCCGGCCCACCCGTCGGCCTCCTCATGGATGCCGACGTGCGCATGCGGTTCGAAGAATCCCGGCAACACCCAACGTCCTGCCGCGTTGACGACGTGGGCGTCGTCCGGAATCCGCACGTCCGCGCCGACCGCATCGACCTTGCCGTCGGTGACCAGGACGACGCCGCCGTCGATCGGGTCGGCGGGATTTCCGTGCTCGTCGGCGATAGGAAGAACGCGTCCGCCAGTGAAGGCCACAGTCGATGTCATGTGTTGCAAACTCCCGGTGATGGTCGAGGTGAATTGGTGTCGTCTTCAGCATAGTTTCACGCAGCCGGGAAGTCGCGCCGGACGCGCGGCAGCCGACGGCCAGGCAGCCGATTGGCGGCCACCCGTTCCGATCGGGTTTAGTTGATGTATGAGTTCACGGCGTTCCGCTGCCACCCCCGATGGCGCCTCCACCGGCGCTCGGGGCACTACGTCCGTCGCCCGATCCGCGACCGGGGCGCCCGCCGACCCGGGCGATCGCACCGGGTCGATAGTTTTTGCCATTTTGGCGATGCTGGTGGCCACGCTCACCATGATTCCGGCCGCCGATCTTGTGAAGGAAAGACTCTCCGGCGGTCTCGGCGGCGACGCGCATATCGTCCTACCGGTCATTGCCGCAGTGGTGTCGGGGATCGTGGTCGCCGCCGTTTTCGCGGTCAGCGTGCGCATGTCGGGCCTGGGCGTCATCATCGTGGGTGCGCTGCTGATCGCCGCCGGTATCGCGTTCTTGGCCGCGCCCGCCGCATTGATGAACGTCGACCCGGGCAGCGGCTACTGGCATGCCTTGAGCACCGGGTCGTCGTGGATCAGCATCAGCGGCGGTTTCCCGGCCGCCGGCGCCGTCGGAATCGGCATCGGGATCGGAGCGCATCAGCGGCGACGCGGACGAACTGCCGGGCCGGCCGGCATGTCCGTCGCCGGCGTCCTGCTGGCCATTGCCGGTTCGCTGTTCGTTGCGTACGCCGGAACGGGCAGCACGAAACCGGCGGTGTTCTTGCTCTCCGCAAAGGTCGGCGACGCCGAGTTGTACCGCCGGATGCTCTTCGAGCCGCACTATCTGACGTTATTGGCCGTGCTGGCCATTGGGCTGATCCTCTTGGTCGCGGCCGGCTCCATGGTGCGCTGGTCGGCGTGGTCGGCGATCGTCGCGGGCGCATTGGTGGAGATCCCGGTACTCGTGATGGTGATTCGGCCGGGGTGGATTATTTCGGGAAGCGGATCAATGCTGCACAGTGGAAGCGCCGGCACGAACATCGGCGAATTCATCTTGTTCGGCGGGCTCGGCCTGGTCGGCGTGGTGCTGCTCGGTGGCGGCGCGGGCACGTTGATGATCCGGCCCGCGCTTGCTCCGGACGACGCGGACGACGCGACGTCAGAGACCCCGACCGCAGCAGGTGGCGCCACGGCGTCCGGTGAACGGGGCGGCGCCGACGAGCCGTCCGACTCAGCGCTTGGCGGCGTTCGGGACGACGACCCAGAGCGCGATGTAGATGAGGAACTGCGGCCCCGGGAGTAAGCACGAGACGATGAACAACAGCCGGATGATTCCTGCGCTGATGCCGAACCGGTCGCCGAGACCGGCACAGACGCCGGCGATCCAGCGCCCGCGCTTGGGACGAACGAGTTCCATGGGAGCCCTCCTTGGTCAGGGTGCGGCCGCTTGCACGGCAATTACCCTCCCAGCTTGGCACGGCGGGGCGTTCGGCGCGACCAGTCGCCGGCGCGGTGGCAGACTGGAACGGTGAATCGCTACATCATCATCGGCGCCGGAGCTATCGGCGGAACCCTTGCTGCGCGGCTGACCGAACACGGCCGGGAGGTCGTTGCGGTGGCACGCGGCGAACACGGCAGGGCAATCGGCCGGCGCGGGCTGACCTTGCGCTCCCCCGACGACACAGTCACCGTCCGGCCGAAAGTGGCGGCGTCGCCGTCCGAGGTGCGCCTCAGAACGTCCGACGTGCTCGTCCTTGCGGTAAAAACGCAGCAGGCCGGCGCAGCGCTGGCCGAATGGGCGGACGTGCGCGTCGTGAACGAGACGGGCGACGACATCGGCGCGGCCGGCGATCTGCTGCCGATCGCGACGGCGCTCAACGGAGTGCACGCCGATGAGCTCGCGGCACGATACTTCACGACTGTGATCGCGGCGTGCGTGCTGTTACCGGCGGTCTTCCTGCAGCCCGGCGAGGTCATGGTCCGCGTCGCGCCGGTCAGCGGCGGGTTCATCGTGGGAAGTCCGTTGCCGGGCCCGCTCGGGATCGATGAGGCGGCGTCGACGGCCGTCGAGACGATCCGGCGCGACTGGACGTCCGCCACGTTCGAAGTGCTTCCCGTGCCCAACGTGATGGATTGGAAGTACACAAAGCTCGTGTCCAACCTGGCCAATGCGCCGCAAGCCCTGCTCGGCCCCGACTCGGACGAGCTCTCCGCGATCGTCGAGTTGGCGAGCACGGAAGGTGCGAGGGTGCTGGACGAGGCCGGCATCGCCCGCGTGAGCGGAGCCGAACGCGAACGGATGCGAACTTTCATCTCCGGCGTGCGGCCGGTGCCGGGCCAGCCCGATTCGATCGGAGGATCGACGTGGCAATCCCTGAGGCGCGGCACGGCCCTCGAATCCGATTTCCTGAACGGCGAGATCGTGGCGGTCGCCCATCGGCACGGCAGACGCGCGCCGGTGAACGCCGCCTTGGCACGGCTTGCGCGGACTGCGTCGGCACGCGGACTTCGCCCGGGCCAGACCAGCGCAGCGGCGATTCGTGCGGCGATCGGCGAGGCGGCCGGCGCCGAGACGGCCGGCCGTGCCGACTCGGGTTCGGCCGCCGCGCCGCCGGTGGCAGACTAGGGATCGTGACCTTTTCCAGTTTTGTCGCCCTCGGCGATTCTTTCAGCGAAGGATTGAACGACCCCGCGCCGGGAGGCGATCCGGACCGGTTCCGCGGATGGGCGGACCGGCTGGCCGAAATGCTCGTCGTGTCGCCGGTCGGCTCCCCGGCCTTGCGGTACGCGAACCTGGCCGTCCGCGGAAAACTCCTTGCGTCGATAGTCGACGACCAAGTGCCGCGTGCAGCCGAGCTCGCCCCGGACCTCGTGACGCTGTGCGCGGGCGGCAACGACTGCATCCGGCCGGCCGCCGATCCGGACGAGCTTGCCGCACGGCTCGACGACGCCGTCCAGACCCTGCAGGCCGCCGGCTGCACGGTCATGCTGGCAAATGGGTTCGATACGCGAATGACGCCGCTGCTCAAGGCCCTGCGCGGACGGGTCGGCGTCTACAACGCGAACATGTGGACTATCGCTGGGCGTCGCGGCGCACTCATGCTCGATCTGTGGGGATTGCAGTCCATCCAGGATCTGCGGCTCTGGTCCGATGACAGGCTGCATCTGACCTCGGAGGGCCACGAGCTCGTGGCCCGTCGTGCCCTGGCCGTGCTCGAAGGCAGGACCGCCGAGGACGACGAGCTGCCGCCGGCACGGCCGCCGCGCCCGCTGCGTCAAGCGGTCACCGAGGAGGCACACTGGGTTCGCGAGCACTTGGCGCCGTGGGTGGGCCGCCGGCTGCGCGGCCGTTCCTCCGGCGACGGGCGCTCGCCCAAGCTTCCGGAACTGACGCGGGTCACGCCGGATAAGTGACTGTCTGCCCGTCCACGCGGGCGAACTTGGTCAGCGACGCCTCGTGCGGGCCGTTGTCCATCAAATGCCGGACGTCGTAGCCGCGGGCGATCAGCGCATCGGTGACCATCCGCCGGTGGCAGCGCCACCACACGGCTTCGGCGCACATGATTGACACCGTGTGATCGCGGGTCAAGGCGGTCAGCTCGTCCATTCCCTCGGCGAAAGTCGTCGTCTGCATCCAGTCGGCGTATCCGCGAAATGCGGGATGTTCCCAGGCGGCATTGGTGTCCTCGCCGGTGACCTTGCGTCGTCCGCCGAGTTTTTCGCCGAGCCAGACGTAGCCGCCGTCCCATCGCTCCGCCAGCTTGTCGCGGGCCCATTGCGGGTTCTTCCGCGACGACGGGAACGAGCGGATGTCGGCCACCAGATCGACTCCCGCGCCGGCGAGCATGCGTTCCACGTCCTCGACGGAACGCGTCGAGTGTCCGATCGTGTAGACGACCACCGGTACTCCCCTCCGTCGTCTCACGCCCACCGTACGCGTCGTGCCTCCGGCTGCCGCACGGAGCCGGTTGAACTCTCAAGCTTTCTGGGGAATTGCACAACCCGTGATGCACAATGGACGTAGCGTGAACCCGGCGATATCGGGGGGATATTTTCGGAGTTTGCGCTTGCCGCGCCCCACGATCCGCATGTGGGGCGCGGTTTCGGCGTTTCGGCCGAAATCCGCCGCACGAGCGGGCAGAGCTGCCGGCCACGCTGTGGAGCCGACTGTCGGGTTCGAACCGACGACCTTCGCTTTACAAGAGCGGTGCTCTACCAGCTGAGCTAAGTCGGCGTGCATCGGGCACAACGTAGATCGTAAACCACTGCCCGCATCATTCGCACATTCCGTCCGGCGGCGGGGCGCTTCTACGCCCCGCCGCACGCACGGCCATGTGCACTCGCGCTTACTTCGAGTCGTCCAATGCGCCCGCGGCCTTAAGCACCTTGATCGAGAACTTGTTCGCGTCCTGCCAGGTCTTGCCGCTGACTTCCTTGCCGTTCAACAGCACTGTCGGCGTAGCCGAAATCTTCTTCAGCGCCTGCGACGTGTTGTATGCGACGGACTTTTTGAAAAATTCGCCCGAGATGCATTTCGCCACCGTCGGATTCTTTCCCTTGGCCGACGTGTCGATCTTCTTGTTCACATCGACGCCGGCGCTCTTGATGCCGGCGATCAGTTGCTGATCGGTCATCCCGTGCCCGTTCTCTTCGGGCTGCTTGCCGAACATCGTGGTTAGCGTGTGCATGTACTTCTTTGGCTGGCTGTCGGCCACGCAGCCCATCGCATTGGCAGCGCGCGAAGAGTACCTGTTGCCGTTCGAGGAATCGTCCAAGAACGCAATGGGCCGGTATTCGACTGCGACGTTTCCGGTTTTGGCCCAGTGCTGGATGTGCGCGCCGTTGATTTGTTCAAAGCTCTTGCACACCGGACATTGCAGGTCGAGGTAGACCACCAGGTGCGCAGCACCTTTTTTGAGCGTCTTCGAGTTCGCCGGCTCGAGACTCTTCGGCACGTCCTTGTTCTTGGTGCCCGGCGGCGCGATAGGCGTGTCACCCTTGCCGAAGGTGATTCCTCCGTCCACGTAGGTGCTCGGCGTGACGGACGGCGAGGACACGTGCCCCTTCGGTGCATCGGTCTGACTGGTGGCCACGATGACGACTATCACCACTGCTACTGCCACGATCAGCGCAACAACGCCGCCTCGCAGCCAGATCTTGGAGGCGCGTTCCTTGCGCGCCTGGACTTCTGCGATCCGGCGGGCTTGCTCGCGCGCGGAGGCGCGGTTGTTCTTATTGGATTTTCCTGACGGCATATGAGGTCCTTACGAGCGTGAAAAGTTTGACGGAACTGTTTCAGGCGCAAAGAGGCGGCCCGCGCATCCCGCACGGTTCGCACCGAACCAGGCGCGTCCGGGTAGCGGGTTCGCGGTACGAAGCTCGGCGGGGTCCGCAAATGCCGGACGGCGTGTCCGCAAGTGCCAGCAGCCTGCGCCAGATCTCCCCGCGAGACAATGCCGCAGCAAACCGGCAAGCCCGGGCCGCACGCGCCGACGTGCCGGCATAGATCAGCCCGATGCACGCCGCGCCGATCAGCAGCCAGACCATCAGAGCGGCGAAATCGCCGCCGGGCGTTACCTCCTCGGCCGGACAATCCGGCGACACGCTGACGATCGCCAGCGCAATCCCTGCGCGGGCCAGGCGGCCGGCCAAGTACACGCACCGTGTCGCGTGGTCGATGCCGGCAACCGCGACGAGCCGTAACCCGACTTGCACGGCGGCGGCGACAACCGCCGCCGAAAACACCATGCGAAGCAGACGGGCCCGAATCCGCTGCGCGCGTTCGCGCGGCGCACCGAACGGCTGCGCATCGTGCGAACGGTCGCGGCGCGACGCGGAATAGGCGGACACGGCCCTAGCGTACGTTGCTAACTTGAGAAATCATCACAAACGGGTTGATGCCTACCGGCCACCAGGTCGGTTCCGAACCGCCGAGCGCCAGTCCGGCAGCGATCACCGCGATGGCCAAGAACGCACCGGCCAGCACGAAGCGCCCCCACGATCCGGGCGAGCACGTCCGGACGATCGCGCGGCTGCCGTCCCGCAGCCGGTTTCCGCCCGGGCCCCACCAGGCGACGATCAGGATGATGAACGCCGAGCATGCGAGAGTCCCGGGAGTGAGGAATTCGCTGGGAACGGTGCCCGATCCCAAGAACCACACGATGGCGGCCGCGGCAGTCCCGGCGATCGCCGGCAGGATGGACGTGAACACTGTCGTGATGATGCTCAGGATGAACGATCCGGGGATCGATCCGATTGTCGCCATCGTTCCGGCCGACCCTTGCGCGTACCGGCGCCACCGGCGAAGCTGCCATGCGCGGCCGACGGTGCGCGCCAGCAGTGACCAGGCCAGCACGGCCACCAGCACGATGCCGGGCCCGAGCGTGAACGCCATGATCACCGCGGCAAAGAGCGCGGCAACGGTGCCGCTGCGTCGCGGCGGCATGGGCGGCGGCCCGAGGAACTGCTGCTGCGCCGGAAACTGCCGCGGATCCTGATACGGGTATTGGCCCGGATACGGAGCCGGATATTGGGCCTGAGCCGGGTAGTGACCGGTGGGCCGGCCGGCCTCGTCGTACGCCGGATCATGCTGGTCGTATCCGAGGCCGCGCACATCGCCCGGGCTCGCGGTGGCACCGGGGTTCGCCGCCGGCATGGCGCGGGTCATTCCGTCGCTCCCGCCGGCCCCGGACGCCGGCCGTGCCACGGGGTTCGCCGCCGGGGCCGCCTCGGTGAGTGCTTCGGAGGGGGAACCGGACGGCGTCGCGATCGCCGCCGCCGCCACCGTGGGAGCCTCGCCCGGCCCGCCGGACGCCGGAGAGACGGTCGTTGGCGCGTCGTCCGGCCCGTCGCCAGCCGCCGACCGGTCCGGCGTCGGGAGGTCCGGCATCCGGCCCGATTCGATATCGACGAGCCCGCCCAGAATCGCGTCGCCGTTCGGTCGGCGCGCGGGCTCCGGATCCAAACACGCCCGCAGGAGCCCGCGGAATCGTTCCGGCGCCCCCTCGAGGTCGGGGTCGCCGCCTTGTACCCGGCCCAGGATGGCCTCGATCGGCCCGGAACCGAACGGATTGCGTCCCGTCGCGGCAAACGCCATGACAGCTCCCCAGCCCCACCAGTCGGTCGCCGGCGTCGACGGATTGCCGGCCGCGACCTCGGGGCTCAAATACCCCGGCGTGCCCATGACGAGCCCGGTGGCGGTGATCTGCACGTCGTCCGCGGCCTGCGCGATACCGAAATCGATCACTACCGGTTCGCCGTCCAGAAGCATCACGTTTGCCGGCTTCAGGTCGCGGTGAACGACGTCGACGGCGTGCACGGCCGACAGCGCATCCAGCAGCCCGTGGCCCAAATGGACGAGCTCGGCCTCGCTGAACGGGCCGCTCTCGCCGACGTCCGCCGACAGCGAAGGTCCCGGCACATACTGTGTGACGAGGAACGGCGTCTCGGCGTCCAGCTCGGCATCGATCACCTCGGCGACTCGCGGATGCCGGACCTTTTGCAGCGTGTGCACCTCCCGGGCCAGCCGGCGCCGCGCCTCGGGGTCGATGGCGACGTGCGGATGCAATACCTTGATGGCCACCTGGTTGCCGGCAGCGTCGATGGCACGGTGCACGACACCCATTCCGCCCTGGCCCAGGCACTCGCACACCTGATATCCGTCGATTGAAGAAACTCCCGTCACACCGTCTACGGTACGCGAACGCGTTAGAGTCGACAGTGCGAAAGTAGGTGGTCTTGACAACATGACTCAGCGAACAAAGCGATTCGATTTCGTCGTCGTCGCCAATAGGCTCCCGGTCGACAGGGTGACCGGCGAAGACGGCAAGCCCGGCTGGAAACGGTCACCCGGCGGGCTGGTCTCCGGACTGGAGCCGGTCATGCATACCCAGGACGGGGCGTGGATCGGCTGGGGCGGGTCGACTGACGAAAAGATCGCCCCCTTCGATTTGGACGAGATGCGCCTGGTCCCGGTCGAGCTCAGCGCGGCGGAGTTCGAACAGTATTACGAGGGTTTCGCCAATGCGTCGCTGTGGCCGCTCTACCACGATGTGATCGCGCCGCCCGAATTCCACCGCGCCTGGTGGGACGCGTACGTGCGAGTGAATCAGCGGTTTGCCAAGGCCGCCGCCGCGACGGCCGCCGACAAGGCGGTCGTGTGGGTGCACGATTACCAACTGCAGCTCGTGCCGGCCATGCTGCGCGACTTGCGGCCGGATGTGAAGATCGGGTTCTTCAACCACATCCCGTTCCCCCCGTACGAGATTTTTGCTCAGCTGCCGTGGCGTCGCCGCATCCTCGAGGGCCTGCTCGGTGCCGACCTGATCGGGTTCCAGCGGCCGTACGACACCGCGAACTTCTTGCGCGCCGTCCGCCGCAAGATCGGCACGACTGCTCGGCACGGCATGGTCAAGGTGCCGGGGACGGACGGCGGCGAGGGACGCATTGCCAAAGCCCAGTCGTTCCCCATCTCGATCGATTCGCAGTCGCTGGCCGAACTCGCGGCCGATCCCGACGTCCAGCGCCGTGCCGCCGAGATCCGCACCGAACTGGGCGATCCGCGCGTGCTGATGTTGGGCGTCGACCGGATGGACTACACCAAGGGCATCCGGCACCGGCTCAAGGCGTTCGGCGAGCTCATGGACGACGGCGACCTCACCGTCCCCGACGTCACGCTCGTGCAGATCGCCACGCCGAGCCGCGAGCGCCTCGAGTACTACAAGCAGATCCGCACCGACGTCGAACTGGCGGTCGGGCGGATCAACGGCGAGCACGGCGAGCTCGGCGCGGCCGCCGTGCACTATATGCATCATTCGTATCCGCGCCGGGAGATGGTCGCGTTCTACTTGGCCGCCGACGTGATGCTGGTGACGGCGCTGCGGGACGGGATGAATCTCGTCGCCAAGGAGTACGTGGCCACCCGGCTGGACAATACCGGCGCCCTCGTCTTGAGCGAGTTCACCGGAGCTGCCGACGAACTCCGCCAGGCGATCCTCGTCAACCCGCACGACATCATCGATTTGAAGCAGTCGATCTTGCGTGCCGTGAACATCGAGCCGCGCGAAGCCTCACGGAGGATGCGCTCGCTGCGTCGCCGCGTGTCCGAGGACGACGTCAAGCACTGGTCGCACCGATTCCTGTCGACGCTGGCGCATGTCCGGGAGCATCCGTGACGCCGGTCCCCCGGCAGTTGCACGACGCGCTGCCGCGGTTTGCGGCGCGTGACCGAATTCTGGTGGCGCTCGATTTCGACGGCACCTTGTCGCCGTTCGTCGACGATCCGCAGGCTGCCGCTCCCTTGCCGGGCAGCGTGCAGGCGCTGCGCGAGCTCGCAGCCATTCCCGGCGTGTTCATCGGGTATATTTCGGGCCGACCGGTCGCCGATCTCAGCCGACGCGTGCAGCCGCCGGACGGCGCCATGTTCGTCGGCAGCCACGGAGCCGAAATCGACCTGGGCGCCGGCAAGACGGCGTGGATTGCCTTGGACGACGCCGAAGCAGCCGAGCTGGCCGATTTGCGGGCCGATCTGGCGCGCGAGCTCGCGGAGGTTCCGGGCATCCGGTTGGAGGACAAGCCGGCAGGCGTGGTCGTGCACTTCCGCCAGGCGGCCGACGCGCACGGCGGGCTGGCCGTCGATGCGGCACGCCGCGTTCACGTCCGGCACCCGCGCGCGAAAATGACCGATGGGCATCAGGTTGTCGAGTTCGCGTTACGCCATGCATCGAAGGGCGACGGGATCGCCGTCCTGCGCGATCACGTCCGACCGGATGCGCTCTTGTTCGTCGGCGACGATACGACCGATGAGGACGGGTTCGCCGTGCTCGGTCCCGACGACGTGTCGGTGAAGGTCGGCGGCGGCGAGTCGCTTGCCCAATTCCGGGTCGGGACGCCGCAGGACGTCGAATCCCTTCTGTCCGACCTCCTCACCCTCCGCCGAGAGGTGGATAGGTGCTCGGTTACCGGCCGGTAGCCGGGCACCTATCCACCTCTCGCGGGCCGAGTGGGTGGGATGTCAGCGCCGGATCGGCCTGGACGTCGACGAACGGACAACGAGTTCGCCCTGGAACGTCAGATCGGGCGCAGCCATGGCGATCCGACCCGGCGGCTCCGGACGGGCCCGAACGGCCCGGAGAACCTCGCCGGCCGCGGCGTCAGCCATGGCCCCGGCCGGCACCCGCACCACCGTCAAGGGCGGATCGAGGCTTTCGCCGCCGGGCACGTCGCAATATCCGACCACCGAGAGCCGCTCCGGAACCCCGAGCCCGCGTCGACGGGCCGCTGCAAGCGCTCCCAAGGTCAACGCCGGCGATCCCGCGATGATTGCGGTGCTACCGGAATCGACAAGTTCCCCGGCCGTCTGAGTGCCCGATTCGACGGTGTCGGCAGCCACGACGACGGGCGCGTCGGCACGTGAGCCGACGATGTGCAAACGCGCGGCCATCGACCGGCGGAACCCTTGCGCCGCGCCGGACTTGTCGGCCTGTTCCGGAAGTGTCAACGCAATGCGGCGGTGCCCGATGGACACCAAATGCTTCACTCCGGCGTCCATGGCCGCGGCCTCGTCCACGCCCATGCGCGTCAGCGACCGCTGCCATTCCGGCACCGCGGGTTCTCCGGCGTGCCTGGATGCCCCGATGACCGCTACCGGAATGCCCTCGCCGGCCGCCCGCCGGTACGCGCGCACTGCCGCGTCTGCCGTCGACAGCTCCCGGCCGGTCATGATCACCAGTGCGGATGCCCCCGCCCGCAATAACGCGTCGATTGCCCGCGCTTCGGCGTCCGGGCCGTCATCGGCCGCGACCGGCAGCACCGCGGTGGCCAGGCCGTCCGCGGCAAAACGCGATATCAGCCGGGCGCGGACGTCGCCGGTCGCGTCGAGCAGCGCCGACGGGCGTTGCAGCGTGACGACGCCGACCGGCCGCAAGCGTTCCCGGTCGCTCGGACGCCGGTAGCCCAGCACGTCGACGGCGGCCCACACGGCGTTCCTGGCCTTGTCGCTGACGCCGGGGACGGCGCGCAACACGCGGCTGGCCGTTGCCGTGGACACTCCTGCCCGGGCGGCCACGTCCTTCAAGTGCAACGGCATGGCACGATCCTAAGCGCTCGTCGAGGAATCCTCAGTCGGTCGCCGCGCCGGACACCGCGGCTACCGGACACCGCGCGCCGGCCCGGTCGAGGAACGCACTATCAATTCGGCCGGCGCGGCTGCCGGCTGCACCGGCGAGCCCGGCTCGCCGCTCCCGGCTATTGCCGCCAGCACGGATCGCAGCACGGTATCCGCCACCGCCGCCGGGTCGATGCGGACCATTGTGGCGGCCGGACCCGTGAACGGCATCCGCGGATCGTCGCCGATGCCGAGCACCGACACGTCCCGCGGCACCGAGAGCTTCACGGCCCGGACGGCGTCCAGCGCCCCGAACAACTGCGCATCGGTGCTGCAGACGACGGCGGTGCAGGTGGAGTCCAGCAGCTCTCTCATGGCACGTCCGCCGGCCGACTCATCGTTTGCGGTCGGGACGATCCAACGGGCCAGGTCGGCGGGCTTGACGTGTCCGGCGCTCGGGTGGGAGGCCAGGAAGGCGTCCCGGCAGGCCGCGCCCAGCGCGCCGTCCTGCGTCACCAGCCCGACCCGGCGATGTCCCAGCGCCGCCAGATGCCTCAGCGCGTCGCCGAGTCCCGAGGCGATTTCGACGGCGTCACCGAGGTGCGCCACCGGCCCCGCATATCCGTCCGGGAGCTCCGGAGCGTCGAATCCCAACCACGCGGCACACGCCGTCCCCGCCGCACTCCCGCTGACCGCCACGTGCCCGGCCGCCGCGACGGCGTGCGTGAGCGCGGCCGCCGTCTCCACCTGCCACCCCGCGGCCGCGGGCGGCAACAGGACGGCGATGAGCCGGCTGGGGCTCTCCGGCAGCAGCGTCGAACGCGAATATCCCAGCCGTTCGACGGCGTCTCGAACCTTGGCCGCCGTCGCATCGGCCACGCGTCCGCGCCCGCCGAGCACCCGCGAGACGGTCGCCACGCTCACGCCGGCGGCCCGGGCCAGGTCCGGCAGACGGATGTCGCGGTTGTCCATGAGGCGACTCTATCGACCCGGGTATCCGGCGCCTCGGACGTGCGGTCCGGCAAAGCTGAGAAGCGGTCCCGGAATCGTCATGTATTATCAAGTCACTCAAAGAAGAGTCTTTGAGGATTCACCCATCACAACGGATCGTCTGGCACGTACCTGCCAGTGAAGGGACAGATCGCTCATGGCAACTGTCACATATGACAACACCACCCGTGTCTACCCGGGCACCGACCGCGCAGCAGTCGACGGACTCAACCTCGACATCGCGGACGGCGAATTCCTCGTCCTGGTCGGGCCGTCCGGCTGCGGCAAGACCACGTCGCTGCGCATGCTGGCCGGCCTCGAAGACGTCAACTCCGGCCGCATCCTGATCGGCGACCGCGACGTGACCGATGTGCCGCCGAAGGACCGCGACATCGCGATGGTCTTCCAGAACTACGCCCTGTACCCGCATATGTCGGTGGCCGACAATATGGGGTTCGCACTCAAGATCGCCGGCGTGAACAAGGACAAGCGGATGGAACGCGTCCGCGACGCGGCCAAGCTGCTCGACCTCGAAGACTACCTGGACCGCAAGCCGAAAGCGCTCTCCGGCGGCCAGCGTCAGCGTGTGGCAATGGGCCGCGCCATCGTGCGCGAACCGCAGGTGTTCTTGATGGACGAACCGCTGTCGAACCTGGATGCCAAACTCCGCGTGCAAACCCGCACCCAGATCGCCTCGCTGCAGCGCCGCTTGGGCGTCACGACCGTGTACGTGACGCACGACCAGATCGAGGCCATGACGATGGGTGACCGCGTCGTCGTCCTCAAGGACGGCGTCCTACAGCAGGTCGACACCCCGCGCCGCATGTACGACCACCCGAACAATGTCTTCGTCGCCGGATTCATCGGCTCACCGGCCATGAACTTGATCACGCTGCCGGCCACCGACGGCGGCGTGAGCTTCGGCGACACCGTCTACCCGGTTCCGCGCGATGTGCTCGGCGCGGCATCGACGTCCGAAGTCACCCTCGGCGTGCGTCCCGAGGATCTCGGCCCGTCGACGGACGGATCGGGCATCGACGTCATCGTTGACGTGGTGGAAGAGCTCGGTGCGGACGCGTACATTTACGGACGGCGCGTGGGCGGCAGTGAGACCGACGCGCCGCTGATTGCGCGCGTGGACGGCCGCACTCCCCCGGACAAGGGCGAAACCGTCGGTTTCTTGCCAAAGCAGGGGCACGTGCACTTGTTCGACGGCGCAACCGGGGAACGCCTGGGCGACTAGTCGTCACGGCCCCGCGGACGTCCCGGCACACGGGCCGTCCGCGGGGCTTTTCTCGCGAAGGATGCCAATGCCCATCAGCGGCTCGCTCAACATCACGGCCGTCAATCCCGATCCGGCGCTGCTCATGCTGCCGTGGCGGACGCCGCTCGAGGAATGGCCCGAATCGGCGCTGGTCGGGCTTCCCCGCGGAATTTCCCGGCACATCGTCCGATTCGCGTCGCTTTCGCACTCAGTCATTGCCGTCAAGGAAACCCGCGAACACTTCGCCCGGCGCGAATACCAGCTGCTCCGACTGCTCGGCCGGCTCGATGTGCCGTGCGTGTCCCCTGTCGCCGTCATCACGGGCCGCGCCGATGCACAAGGCAACGAGCTCGAGTGCGCCCTTGTCACTGAGCATTTGAAATTCTCACTTCCCTACCGCGCCCTTTTCTCGCAAATGCTCCGCGAGGATACCGCCACGCGTTTGATCGATGCGCTGGCCGTCCTACTGGTACGGCTGCATCTTGTTGGCTTCTTCTGGGGCGACGTTTCCTTGTCGAATACGCTGTTCCGCCGGGATGCCGGAGCATTTGCCGCTTACTTGGTCGACGCCGAGACCGGGGAGCTGTACGACACGCTCAGCGATGGCCAACGCGAACACGACCTCGAAATCGCCCGGGTGAACATTGCCGGCGAACTCTTCGACCTGCAGGCCGGCGAGCTGGTGAGTGAAGATTTCGATCCGCTGCCGATCAGCGAGCAGATCCTCACCCGTTACCGGTCGCTGTGGGCCGAGTTGACCGAGGCCGAGTCATTTGCGCTCGAAGACCGCTGGCGGGTGGATGCGCGCGTGCGGCGGCTCAACGACTTGGGTTTCGACGTCGGCGAATTCGCGATCACTACGGATTTCGACGGCACGACCGTTCAGATCCAGCCCAAGGTCGTGGACGCCGGCCATCACCAGCGCCGGCTGCTGCGCCTGACCGGACTCGATGCCGGGGAGAACCAGGCGCGCCGGCTCTTGAACGACTTGGATTCGTTCGGGGCCGAGACCGATCAGCAAGCGGCCGATGAGGAGATCGTCGCGCATCAATGGCTTACCCGAGTCTTCGAGCCGACTATTCGGTCGGTGCCGCGCGAACTGACCGGAAAACTCGAACCGGCCGAACTTTTCCATGAAGTGCTCGAGCATCGGTGGTTCATGGCACAGGCCGCCGAACACGAGATCGGCATGAAGCAGGCAGTCGAGTCGTACATCGACAACGTGCTGCGCCACCGGCGCGATGAAGCGTCAATCATCGGCTTGGAGACGTCGTCCATTCCGATTCTTGCCCGCCATCCGGAAGAAGATTGGTAATCGTCTTCCATATAGTGATCGGTGGTTCCACCCGGTCAACGCTGCAGTTATTGTCGAGACAAACGATTACTTGCAGAAAGGTCCGCCCCACGTGAACATCAAGGATTTGTACGACCTGTCCGGCCGTAAGGCGGTAGTCGTCGGCGCCGGAAGCGGACTGGGGGCAGCTGCCGCAAGCGGACTCGCCGATTTCGGCGCCTTCGTCGTCGCCGCCGATCTCAACTCGGACGGCGCCGAAGAGACCGTGCGCCGGATCACCGAATCCGGCGGCAAAGCCGTCGCGGCATCACTGGACGTGACCGACACGGCCGCCGTCGACGCGTGCGCGGCCGAACACGCGGACGCCGAGATCCTGGTGGTCACGCCCGGATACAACGCTCGCCGGCGACTGCTCGACACCTCCGACGACGATTTCGACACAGTCATCGACGTCAACCTCAAGGGCACGTACCGGCTGATGCGCGCATTCGGCGGTTTCATGGCCGAGCGCGGCAAGGGCTCGATCATCACGTTCGCGAGTTTCCGTGCCGTTGTTGTGGAACCGGGCCAGGGGCTGTACGCGGCGGCCAAAGCCGGCGTCGTCCAGCTCACCAAAACCATGGCGACCGAGCTCGGCTCCAAGGGCGTGCGCGTCAATGCCATCCTGCCGGGCGCGTTTGAAACGCCGCTGACCACGCAAATCAAATCCGATCCCGAGTGGTGGGGCGCCTACGAGCAAAAGAGCGCGTTGAAGCGCTGGGCACAGCCGCACGAGATCGCCGGCGCCATCGTCTTCCTGGCCGGCGACGCGGCGTCCTTCGTCACCGGATCGCAGCAGCTCGTGGACGGCGGCTGGCTCGCAGCCGACGGGCGCTTCGAACCGACTCTCTAGTTCGGCCCGGCAATTCGGCCACCAGCAAATCGACTCAATGAGGAGAAGCCACCGTGTCAGCATCAAATCCGGCCCCCGCCGATAGCGCAATGCGCAAGAAGGTCATGCGCAAGGTCGCGTGGCGGCTCTCGCCATTCCTGGGTCTGTTGTATTTCATCAATTATCTGGACAGGTCGAATATCGGGTTCGCGGCTCCGCACGGCATGAACGAGGCGCTCGGGCTGACCAGCGCGGCGTTCGGATTGGCGTCCGGTCTGTTCTTCATCGGCTACCTGATCCTCGAGGTGCCGTCGAACTTGGCCTTGCACAAGTTCGGCGCCCGCCGCTGGATTGCGCGCATCATGGTGTCCTGGGGCATTGTGGCGTCGATCATCGCGTTCGTGCCCAATGCCGGCACGTTGTACGTCCTGCGGTTCCTGCTGGGCATTGCCGAAGCGGGATTCTTCCCGGGCATCATCTTATTTTTGACGTTCTGGTTCCCGCGGCGTGAGCGGGCCAAGGCCGTCGCGCTGTTCATGCTGGCAGTGCCGCTGTCATCGGTGATCGGCTCCCCATTGTCCGGCTGGCTCATCTCCGTGGGTCACCAAATCCTGTTCGGCCTCGACGGCTGGCGGTTCATGTTCCTAGTCGAGGGCGTACCGGCCATCATCGTCGGGGTCATCTGCTGGTGGTTCCTGACCGATAAGCCGCAGGATGCCAAATGGCTCGCCGACGACGAGCGGGCCTGGCTGCAAAAGGAAATGGACACCGAGGCGGCGGAGACCGGCCAGCGGTACCACTATCCGTTGAAGAAGGCGCTCACCCAGCCGCGCATCCTGCTCTTGGCGTTCGTCTACTTCGGCATCGTGTACGGCCTCTACGCGGTGGGGTTCTTCCTGCCGACGATCATCGCCGGCTTCCAAGAAACGTTCAATACGCATTACTCGGTGTTCCAGCAGGGCCTGATCGTGGCCATCCCCTACGTGTTCGGCTGCTTTGCCATGTACTTCTGGGCCAAGCACGGCGACAAGACCGGCGAGCGGGTGTGGCACGTGGCGATACCGTCGATCGTGGGAGGCATCGCCATTCCCATCGCGTTGTATTTGCACTCGCCGTTCACCACCATGATTGCCGTGACCATCTGCGCAATGGGGATCTGCGCCGCGCTTCCGGCGTTTTGGCCGTTGCCGACCACGTTCCTCACGGGCGCTGCCGCAGCCGGCGGCATTGCGCTGATCAACTCGCTGGGCAACCTGGCCGGATTCTTCGGCCCGTACATCACCGGGTGGCTGACCGACGCGACGGGCAGCGAAAAGGCCGGGTTGTGGGTGGTGGGTGCCGTCATGGTGGCCGCCGGCCTGGTGGCAGTGGCTCTGCGCGCGGCTCCCAAGCCGGACGATGCCTCGGTGGGTTCCTGACCGGCCCTTCCTTTTCACCTGCCACAGCCTCTTTCCCTGCCCGTTACCCTCCGCCGAGAGTGGAGTAGTTGTCGGTTTTCGGGTCCGGCAACCGACAACAACTCCACTCTCGGCGAGGCGGGCAGGTTTCGTCCACAGGCGGTACGCGGATTTCCGTTTTCCACAGATTCCCAAAACGCGCTACGCCGTCGCCGCGGACCGGTTTACGTGGACGTATGGACACGAATCATCCGACGGTTTTCACGGTCCGCGAAGCACTCGAACACGGGCTAACCCGCGGCAACCTTCGAGCAAATTCTCTGATCGCGCCGAGCCGAGGCATCCGCATCGACGCCGAGCGGTGCGGGGAACTCTGGATGCGGTGTACTGCCGCATTGTTGGCGCGGCCCGGCGCGGTCATCAGTCACCACACCGCTGCGGAATTATTCGGCCTTCCCGGGCCGCGCGCAACGACCGTGCACGTGACGGAAACGAACTTGCACGGCCGGTGGAAAGATCACGGCGTCCGAAACGGCGTGACATCGCATCGCAATGTCATTGCGGCGGCGGACATCATGATGGTCGGCACCCGGGTGATCGATCCGACGTCGTTCCTCACCGGGCGCCGGGCGGTGGACCAGCTCGACGCCGCGGCCGCTGGGGCAAACGGTTCTCCGGGCGGTCCGGTTCTCCCCGTCACGACGCCGGTGCGCACGCTTATCGATCTGGCCGCCGCCGGCTGGTCGCGCAGCAGCCTTGTCGTGGCCGGAGATGCCTTGGTCAGCGATCGGTTCGCCCTGGCCACGCCCGAGGATATCGGCCGTGCCGTGCGCCGCCTGCACGGCGTCCGCGGCGTCCGCACTTTGCGTGAGGCGAGCCGGCTCATCCGCACCGGGACGGACTCCGCCATGGAAAGTGTCACTCGGCTGATGTTCATCGACGGCGGCCTGCCCGAACCCGAAATCAACGTTCCGCTCTACGATCCGGTCTCCGGCGAGTGGCTGGCCCGGCCCGATCTGAGTTATCGGCGGTGGAAGCTCGCTTTCGAGTATGACGGTGAGCATCACCGCACCGATAAGGATCAGTGGCAGCGCGATGTCCGCCGGAGGGACCGTTATACGGAAGTCGGGTGGCAGTTGAAAGTGCTGACGAAGCGTAGCGTGAAAGACGAACCGGAGGTGACCATCGCCACTATCCGCCGCCTCATCGCGTCGAGAGTGGAGTAGTTGTCGGTTTTCGGGCCCAAAAACCGACAACTACTCCACTCTCGACGACGGGGGAGGTCAGGCGAGGGCGGTGGCGGCCTGCAGCGCGTCGTCGAAAGCGCGGACGGCGTTCAATCCGGACGCGTCGCGGGCGCCTCCGATCACGGTGTGCGGGATTCCGCCGCCAGCGAGCTCGGCGGCCAGCGTCGTGCTCGGCTCCTGTCCGGCAGCGATCACCACCGTGTCGGCAGGGATCAACCGTTCGCTGCCGTCGTCGACACCGGTACCGGATTCGGCGATCCACACGCCGTCGTCGGTGATCCTCCGATAGGCCACGTCCGTGAGGGTTTGTACGCCGGCGCTGCGAATGGAGGCCACGACAGCCCACCGCGTGGAGGGGCCGATACCGGCGCCGATCCGTCCCGACCGTCGCATGATCGTCACTTGGCGAGCGCTCGGCGCGCGACCGCCGCTTTCCGTCAGTCCGTGCGAGCGGGCAAAGCGTTCGCGGGCGGCCTCGTCATCGATGCCTGCGGCGTCCGGGCAGGCAAGCAGCTCGGACAGGTCGACGGCGATACCTCCGGCGCCGATCACCGCCACGCGTCGCCCGACAGTGTCCAGCGCATCGAACGCCTGGTGGTAATTGAGCACATGCGGCAAGTCCGCGCCGGGCAGGTCGACGGCGCGGGGCTCGACGCCTGTCGCGACGACGACGTGTTCGTAACCGGCCAAGTCGGCGGCCGTCACGCGCCTGCCCAGTCGGATTGCAACGCCGAGCCTCGGTAGTTCGTTCTCGAAATAGCGGATGGTCTCGCCGAAGTCTTCCTTGCCCGGCACGCGGCACGCCAGGCGGAACTGGCCGCCGATTCGCGACTCGGCATCGAAGAGGTCGACGGCGTGACCGGCCTGGGCCAACGTCAGCGCGGCCTGCATGCCTGCCGGTCCGGCGCCCACGACCGCGAATCGACGTGTTGATGCCCGGACCGTCGACGACGCGGCCGGCGGATCGGGAAGGGGAAAGCGCAGCTCCCGGCCGGCGCGCGGATTGACAAGGCAGGACACGGCGGCGTCGCCGATCGACCTGTCGATGCAGGCCTCGTTGCATCCAATGCACGTGTTGACGAAATCGGGTCGTCCGGCCTTCGCCACTATCGCCGGATCGGCAAGGAACGGTCTGGCCATCGAGACCAGATCCACGCGGCCGGCGGCCAGCACCTCCTCGGCCTGCGTCATCGAATTGATCCGGTTCGACCCGATCACCGGCACGTCGAAGCCCGCCGCGCGCACGGCGCCGCGCAGACGGGCGGCCACCTCGATCCACATGCCGTGCGGCACCAGACCCTGCACGGTGGGTGTCCGGGATTCGTGCCAGCCGATGCCCACGTTGACGGCGTCCGCGCCGGCGCGCACCAGTTCGACGGCGAGCGCATCGTGTTCGTCCGCTGTCGACGATCCCTTCATCAGGTCGGCGCCGGACGTGCGCGCGATGACCGGCACGTCGACGGCCCGCCGCACGGCCCGCACCACTTCGCTGGGGAACCTGGCGCGCCGCCCGGCATCCCCGCCCCACTCGTCGTCGCGCAGATTCGTCACCGGCGAAGCGAACTGGTTGAGCAGGTAGCCTTCGGACGCCATGATCTCGACGGCGTCGAAGCCGGCTTCGACGGCGAACCGGGCGCCGGCCGCGAAGTCGTCGATGGTCTGCCGGATCTGCTCGTCCGACATGGCCTCCGGCTCACACCGGGAAAAACCGCTGTAGACCGCGGACGGCGCCACCGGGGTCATGCCGAATGCGCTTTCAAAAGCGTACCGGCCGGCATGGAACAGTTGCAGCGCGATAGTGCCGCCGGCGGCGTGCACGTCGCGCGCGACCCGCCGAAGACGCCGGACGTCGTCCGGTTCGGTCAGGATCGCATAGCCCCGCCCGCCCGCACCGACACGGTTGACGGCGATGCCGCCCGTCACGATGAGATCGGCGCCGCCGCGAACACGCTCGACGTAGAACGCGGCGAGATCGCTGCCGTCGCCGACCGTCTCGAGATTCATGTGCATCGACCCCATCAGGATGCGATGCTTCAATTCGAGTGCGCCGATCCGGGCCGGCTCCGACCAGCGCGGCATCTAGCGAGTCGGGCGCGGCGGAAGGCTCAGCGGATCGGTCGTGTCGTGCCAGAACGGCGGCGCAACGACCGACAGCCCGCCGTCGACGACGAGAGTTTGCCCGGTGATGTATTCGGACTGGTCGGACAGCAGGAACTTGATTGCCCCGGCCATATCGTCGACGGTGCCCGGCTTGCCCTTGGGGATCTTTTGCAGCACTGTCTCGATCGGAGCCTGCCCCGGAACCTTGTCGTAGAAGTATTCGAGCGAATCCGAGTCGATAAGACCGCCGTTGACGCCGTTGACGTTGATGCCGTATCCGGCGAACTCGACGGCCATATAGCGGATGAAGCTCTCGACCGCGGCCTTGTAGGAGCCGAGCGCCGCGTACGTCGGGTACGCGCGGACGCTGCCGTAACTGGTGACGGCGACGATCCGGCCGCCGTCGTCCATCAGCTTCACGGCTTCTTGCGCGCCGAGAACGAACGGGCGAACGTTCATGGCGTACGACCTGTCGAGGTGGTGGGACTTCAGGTCGACGATCTTTTTGAAGGCGGACGCCGCGGCATTGTTCACGAAGTAGTCGACGCGCCCGTACTTCTCGGCGGCCACGTCGAAGATGCGCGGGATGTCCTCGGGATTCTCGACGTCGGCCTGCACCGTGACGCCGTCGCCGCCGAGTTCGCGCAGCCGGGCGACGACTTTCTCGGCCAACTCGGCGTTCTTCTTGTAGTTGACGACTACCGAGGCACCCTCGGCCGCGAGCATTTCGGCGAGCCGGGCGCCGATTCCCCTGGAGGCGCCCGTGATGACTGCGACTTTAGAGTTCGTCACTGATTTCTAACCTTCCGCTGACTGTGCACGGGCGGCGCGGGCGAATACGTCCCGCGCGACGACCGTCTTTTGGATCTCGTTGGTGCCTTCTTCGAACCGCTGGGCCCTTGCGTCACGGTACACGCGTTCGATCTTTTGCGTTTGCCAGTATCCGAGCCCGCCGTGTATTTGCAGGGCCTTATCGGTCACGCGGGTGAGCATGTCGACCGCCGTCATCTTGGCGATCGACGACATGGCCGTATCGCGCTCACCGCCGTCCTGCCAGCGCGAGGCCGCCTCGAGGACGACTGCCCGCGCGGCCTGAATGTCGGCCTCGTTCTCGGCGATCATGAACGAGATCGCCTGCCGGGCGGCAAGCGGCTTACCGAACGTGACGCGCTTCAACGCGTACCCGACAGCGAGCTCTTGGGCGCGCTCGGCCAGGCCGACGCAGCTCATGGCCACCGAAATGCGGCTCGGCGTCAGGAAGCCGCCGAGTGCGACGTCCAACCCCTCGCCTTCCTGTCCGAGACGCGCCGCGGCCGGAACCGGGGTGTCGGTGAAGTACAGCTCGGCATGGTCGGTTCCGTGCACGCCCATGGTCTTGGAGGTGTCGACGACCTCGACTCCCGGAGCATTCCGGTCGACGAGCAACGCAACGGTGCCGTCCTTGCCGGTCGATCCTTCGAGCCGGGCGAACAACAGCCAATAGTCGCAGCGCACGCCGAAGGTGATCAGATGCTTCGCGCCCGTCAGGTAGTAGGTATCGCCGTCGCGGCGGACCGTCGACGTGATGTCGGCGCCGGTACCGTTGCCCGGCTCGGTCAAGGTGAACGCCACCTTGATGTCGCCGGCGATACTGGGCCGCACAAACTTTTCGCGCTGGACGTCGTCGGCGTACGGGTTCATGGCCCGCCACGTGCCGTTGACGACGTGCACGATCATCCTGATCGACGCGTGCGAGCGGGAAAAGACTTCCATGAGCCGCATCCATTGCACGAAAGTCAGGCCTCGGCCGCCGAGCTCGGCCGGGGCGGCCAGCGACAGGTAGCCGCGGGTCTTCAGCTCGGTCCACAACTCTTCGGGCACGTACCCGTCACCGGCTTCAATGGTCTCGGCCCATTCCTCGCCGGGCCCGACCGTCCAGTCCGTGACCTCGGCCAGCAAGGCATCGAAAGCGTCGTCGGCAAGCCCCGCCGCTCCGCGTCCGGCGGCGGCTTCCTGGGTGGTCACTCAGTTACTCCTGTCGTCGATGCGCTGCGAGGCGAGGCTGCCGGCCTGCTCGCGCAGCACGTACTTTTGGATCTTACCCACTGCATTGCGCGGAATCTCATCGGTCACTTCGAGCCGTTCGGGCCAGTAGTGTTTCGACACCTCGTTCTCGTCGAGGTACTGCTGCATCTTTTCGAAGGTCAAGGCGCCGCCGGCGGCCGGGACCACGAACACGCATCCGCGTTCGCCGAGCCGTTCGTCCGGCATGGCCACCAGCGCGACGTCCTCGACGTCCGGATGCCGGTACAGCAATTCTTCGATCTCGGCGACCGGGATCTTCTCGCCGCCGCGATTGATGACGTCGCGCACCCGCCCGGTGATCCGCAGGAAGCCGGCGTCATCGATGGTGGCAAGGTCGCCGGTTCGGTACCAGCCGTCGTCCGTGAACGCTTCGGCGGTCAGGTCGTCCCGGCCCAGATACCCGGAGAACATGGTGTCGCTCTTGAGCTCGAAGTTGCCCTCGGTGCCGTCCGGCAGCAGTTTGCCGGCGTCGTCCACGATCCTCAAGTTCACGCCCTGCAGCGCCCGGCCGTCGGTGCCCCACACCTTGACCGGTTCGTCGGTGGGAGCGGCAAGCGCGCCCAAGCACGTCTCGGTGGTGCCGAAGGCGCCGCACACCGTCGTGCCCAGCACGCGGGTGGCGCGTTCGGCAAGGGCACGCGGGACCGCGGCGCCGGTGGCCACGAAGATTCGCAGGCTCGAAGCGGGTGCGGCGCCGTTCTCGACCGCCTTGACCAAGTCGGTAAGGAACGGCGTGGCGGCCTGCACAAACGTGCCCTTCCAGCCGCGCAGGACTTGAAGCGCGCGCTCGGGGTCCCATTCGGCCTGCAACAGTTGCGGCGCTCCGAGCACGAACGCCAGCCACATTCCGTAGAGGAACCCGGTCTGATGGGCGAGCGGCGACGGGATGTAGACGGCCTCGTTCCGGCGCAGCCCCAGGTGGCGGATCTCCATGGCGGCGGCCCGGCTCAAGGTCGTATGGCGCTGAATGACGCCCTTCGGCTCGCCGGACGTTCCGGACGTGAACAGCAACTGCGCCGCTGCCTCGGCGTCCGGGGCGCGCGCATCGATGGCGGCCCTGTCGACGTCGACGCGGTCGAGTGCGGCGTCCCAGTCGTGCCAGCGGACGCCGGCCGTTTCCGGCAGGGCTTCCGGCTGATCGGCGCGGATGACAAGAACGTCCGTCAGGTCAAGGTCACCGCCCTCGAGGACAGCTGCCGCTTCGTCGGCGTGCCGACGTCCGCGGAATTCCTCGGGCACGATGAACACGCGTGCCTCGGAGCGGCGCAGGGCGAACGCGACTTCGCGCTGGCGGAAGATCGGCATGACCGGGCAGACCACTGCGCCAATGCGCATGGCCGCCACGGCAATGACGACGAATTCGGACCAGTTCGGCAGTTGGACGGCGACCCGGTCGCCCGGTCCGACGTCGAGGCTCAGCAGCAGGGCGGCCGCGCGATCGACGCGTTCGTCGAGATCGTGCCACGTCAGATAGGTCGTTGCGGTCTTCCGGGCATCGACGACGGCCGTTTCGCCCGGGCGCTCGCCCGCCCACCGGCGTACCCACTGTTCGCCGGTGACTGCGGCAGCGCGTTCGATGGCGTCTTGATCCACTTGCAGCGCCCTTCGCGATTTGGCGGTAGTCTTCGGTGCCTTCCCGTTTTCCACTCGCATGTCGAGCCCGAAGAGGTTCATCGAGTCGAGGAACCGGGGGTAGGAAATACGGTACGCGTTCGGGTAGGTCAGCGTGCTGCGCCCCTCGGCCGCGGACGCCGCCACGGCCAGCGACATGAGCACGCGGTGGTCGTTGAACGAGGACAGGTCGGCGGCCGCCAGCGAGTCGACGCCGCGCACCTTGAGGCTGCTGCCGTCGAAGTCGAGGTCGCCGCCCATGCCGTTGAGCTGCAGCATCGACGTGACCCTGTCGGATTCCTTCAATCGGACGTGTTCGACGTTCGTGAAGACGGTCTCGCCGTCGGCAAAGCTGGCCAGTGTGGACAGAATCGGCAGCATGTCGGGGATGTCTCGGCAGTTGACCGTGACGGGGTTCAGCCGGATTCCGTCATGGACGACGCGCACGCCGCGTGCCTTTTCGTCGAATTCCATCGGCAGGCCCATGCTGGACACGATGTCGAGGAAATCGGCCTCGGGGTGGTCGGAATCCACGGCTTTGGTCTGCAGCAGGCCCCGCAAGAGCACGTCGGACGGGTGGATGGCGGCCGCGGCCAGTCCGAACGCGACGGAACCGATGTCCGGGGGCATCACGACGTCCGCCGGATGCGCCTGCTGGTTCGGTTCGATCTCGTACCGGTACCCGTCCGCCGATGCGCTCACGTGCAGCCCGAACTGGCGCATCATCTTGACGGTCAGGTCGATGTACGTGCGTTCATTGAGCGTGCCGTCGACAACTATCGTCGTGCGGTTCTTGGCAAACGGCGCCAGCAGGATGAGCCCGGAGATCCACTGCGACAAGGTGCCGTCGATATGTACCTCTCCCCCGACGGGGCGCCGGGCCTTGACGGCGATGGGCGGGCAGTCGGTCGGGGACTGTGCATCGACGCCCATTTGACGAAGCGCGTCGAGCAGCGGGCCGATCGGCCGGCGTTGGAAGTATTTCTGGCCGGTGACGACGACGTCCCGGTCGGACAAGCACGCCAGGCCGACCATGAAGTACAAGGTCGTGCCGGAGCTTCCGGCCGAGATGGTGCCGCGACGCGGACGGTACTGGCCGCCGTGCACGACGAAGGTGTTGCCGTCGATGTCGATCTTGATGCCGAGCCCGCGCAGCAGATCGACTGTGTATTGCACGTGGCGGGCATCCGTGAGGCCCGTGATGCGGCTGACTCCGGGCGCCAGGGACGCGAGGATCAGCGCGCGGTGCGCGTGATATTTCGAGTTGGGCACTTCGACGTCGCCGCGGATGCGACCCGGAGTGCCGAGTACTGACAGATACATGAAGCGCCTTAGAGATTCGTAGTCGGGAAACGTGAAGAATCGTGCGTCGATCGACGGGCGAGGGCGGTCATGGTGCCAGCGCGGGCGGGAACGAATGCCCCCGTCGGCGGGGTTGCTCGGCACCGGTGCGTCTCATGAATGTTTTCCCCCAGTTCTTCGTGCTCTGACCCGAGAGTATCGTCATGCTATTAATTCTGAAACAGTCCTCCCGAATCTTCTCGGCCCCCCACAAATTCGGGCGCGAAACTTAGTGGATTCGGCACCGTGTCGGCGTCCGGGCGGCCTGCGGGAATATCTCGACCGTGAACTGTGCTCTGCGTAGTGACTACGGAAAATGGAGCATTACATGAGTCAGACAACACCGAATCCGGTGCATGCCGAGGAAGCCGTCGGTGGAGCGTGCCCATCGTTCGTCACGGCGATGGACGTGATAGGCCGCCGCTGGAACGGAATCATCATCGAGGCGATCGGCCGGGGAAATCACGGGTACGCGGAAATCAGCAGGTTCGTGGGGCATGTCGGCGACACGATGCTCGCCAAGAGGCTGCGCGAACTGGAAGCCGACGGTCTGGTCGAGCGCACCGTCGAAGCAGGCCCCCCGATCCGGGTGACGTACACGCTCACGGTGGCCGGCTCGGCACTGCTGCCCATCTTGGAAGACATCACCAGCTGGGGACACGCGTACTCGCTGGCGGAATCTCGCGATCATCAACCAAACGCACGACCTGAAGGAGCACGCTGATGGCATTCGAACTCGGTATCCTCACATTCGCCGAAGTCACGGCCGACCCGACGACGGGCGCGGCCCCGACTCCGGCAGAGAGAATGGCACAGACTTTGGAACAAGCTCGGGTCGCCGACCAGGTCGGGCTGGACGTCTTTGCAGTCGGTGAGCACCATCGCACCGATTTCATCTCCTCCGAACCGCATATGCTGTTGGCCGCGGCGGCGGCACAAACGCACGACATCAAACTGGCCAGCGGCGTCACGGTACTCAGCTCGGAGGATCCGGTTCGCGTTTTCGAGCACTTCGCCATGCTGGACCTGATTTCGAACGGTCGGGCCGAGATCGTTGCCGGCCGGGGGTCCTACACCGAATCGTTCCCGCTTTTCGGATACGACTTGGCCGATTACGCCGACTTGTTCCGGGAAAAGCTCGAACTGTTGTTGGCAATCCGGGCGCGCAACCCCGTCACGTGGCAAGGCAAGTTCCGGGCACCGCTGCTCGACGCCGATATCGCACCGCGCCCGGTCGGCGACCTGCCGATCTGGGTCGGTGTGGGAGGAACCCCGGCGTCGTCGGTTCGTGCCGGCCGGCTGGGACTGCCGATGGCGCTCGCGCTGCTGTTGGGGCCGATCACCCAGTTCGAAAGCGCCGTCGACCATTACCGGCAGGCGGCCGCGCAGGCCGGTCACGATGCCGAAGCGCTGAAGATCAGCATTAACGCGCACGGCTATGTCGGCACGACCAGCCAGGGAGCTCGCGACACGATGTACCCGTATTTCCGCGAAGGAATGCGCGAGAACAATCACCAGCGCGGCGAGGGTTTTTCCATCCCCCGGAACGCGTTCGACGCGCAATCGACGCCGGGCGGCGGTCTACTGGTCGGCAGCACCGACGAGATCATCGACAAATTGCTGACGTACCACGAGCTCTACGGTCTCTCGCGGGCAGTCATCCAAATGGGATTCGGCGGAGTGCCGCAAAAAGAACACTTGGAAGCGATCGAACGCCTCGGCACCGAGGTCGCCCCGGTCGTGCGCCGTGAAGTCGCTGCCCGTGGTCGGAGCGCAGCATGAGCCGGCCGTTGAATGTCGTAGTTGTCAACGGCAGCCCCAACGTCGCCTCGAAAACGATGGGGCTCGTCGAGCTCATCACGTCCGCCCTCGACGCGAAACTGCCGATCGAGGTCCGGCGGATCGACGTGTACCGGCTGGGCGAGGGCTTCACGAGTGCCCGAGAGCGCGCGGACGTATCCGACGACGTCGAAGAACAGTTGGCGGCCGCCGAGACTGCCGATGTCCTCATTGCCGCGTCCCCGGTCTTCCGGGCCTCCTATCCGGGGATGTTCAAACACTTCTTCGATCTCGTCGGCCAATACGCGCTGGCAAACAAGCCGGTGATCCTGGCGGCGACGGGCGGAAGCGACAGGCACGCCATGATCATCGACCACGAGTTGCGTCCGCTGTTCGCGTTCTTCCAGGCCAACACGATCCCGGTCGGCTTTTACGCCAACGCCGGCGACTTCGACGGGACCTTGGTGCTCAATGCCGAGGTCTACAGCCGCATCCAGATCGGCTTGGACGACGTGATTGAACAGTTCCGCGCAATCGCGGACGATGCACCGGCACGGTCCGAGCTCAGCCCGCTCGGGCACTGACGGCGCGGACGGCGTCCCCGACGACGCGTTGCCGGGACGCCTTCGACGCCTGGGGATCACGCCGGTTGCGAGGCGGGCGTCTTCGGAGCGGCCGAGACTGTGCGGGTCTCGCGCATCATCAGCAGGCCGTTGACCACCATCAGCGTCGCGGTCAGGCCATGGACGCCGAGCGCGGTGGACATGGAGCCGTGATGTGCCAGCACCGTGGTCATGTCCCCGTATGCGGCGAGGGCCTCCACCAGCAGTACCCAGCTGAGCGCCCGGCGGTGGCCCGTCACCAGCAGGACGACCAGGACCAGGGCCAGGACGACGTCCCGGATTCCCTTGACGATCAGGAAGCCGCCGCCGTCACCGGGCGGCCATCTCGGCAGGCCGAAGCTTGGCGCCGTCGTTGCCGGGCTCAGGATGAACTCCCCTCCGAACCAGAGGATGAACAGGATGAAGGTGACGGCCAGGACGGTGTTGATCTTCTTCAGCGACATTATGCTTCTCCTTGCAAAACTTCGTGAGCTTGGTGAGCCGGATGACGCCCGCTCGGTCGGCGCGAAACGGGGCCGATGTGGCGGGCACCCCCGGCTACGGCTGCCGTGTCATAGATCGACCTGCTCGAAGACGTGTGGGTACGACACGATGTCGTCGGGGGCCTCGGCAGCTATGCGCTGGAATTCCGTGCTGCTGAGTGCACCGGCCAGAGCTTGGGTCGACTCCCAGACCGCGACGTTCATCAGAAGTCGGCTACCTGCCGTTCCCTTGTGCATCTGCAAGGAGACGAACCCCGGCTGAGCCTTCATGAACTCCGCCTGGCGCTGAAACAGGGAGAGGAACGCTTCGGTCCTCTCTTTCGGAACGAAGAATGTGTTGGCCAGGACGATGGGCCCGGTCTCCTGCTCGAACTGCGTGAGCATCGGCGTCTGCGGGTCCAAGCTCTGCAATTGAGCCATGGTCGGTACTTCCTCTCACTATCGGTTGTTCCTACGGAGCTTGCCGGCACTATGCCGACACTTGTTGGCCAACACTTGTTGGCCAACTCGTGTTGGCAACATTATAGCCCCGGCCCTGGACTGTCAACAGGCGTTGGCCTATGTTGGTTGGCATGACCGGCACTACGGAGGACCAGCAGACTGCACGGCGTTCGGATGCCACCCGCGCCACGATTCTTGCCGCGGCCCGCGAGCGGTTCGCCGCGGACGGTTACGAAAGGGCGACCATCCGGGCCATCGCGCGGGACGCGAAGATCGACCCGTCAATGGTGATGCGCTACTACGGCAACAAGGCAGGACTTTTCACGTCGGCCGTCGCGATCGACCCGGGGCTGCCCGGCCTGCCCGTCGAGCCGCGCGAGGCGCTCGGTCGTACGCTGGTGCGCCACTTCCTCACCCTGTGGGAGGAGAACGCGGAGCTCACCGCACTGATCCGGGTCGGCGCCACCGACCCCGCCGTCGCCGATCGCATCCAAAGCGTGCTGCGCGACCAGTTGATCCCGCTGGCCCGTCGCGTGGGTCCCGAGCCGGAGCAGGCGCCGACGCGAGCCGCACTATGCGCCTCGACCGTGCTCGGGCTCGCGTTGACTCGCTACGTGCTGCTGTTCCCGGCGAGCGTAGCGATCGACCCTGAAGAGATCGTGGACTGGCTCGGGCCCACGGTCCAGCGGTATTTGACCGCACCCAAGCCCTGAAGAACGCGTCGAGGGTACCCACCCGGACCTCGGTCACGGCGAGTGACGCTGAGATTCACCGACGTAGTCCTTCGTGCGATCGCGGGCGGTGCATCGGCACGGTCCGAGCTCAGCCCGCTAGGGCACTGACGGCGCGGACGGCGTCCCCGACCCGGTCGGCGGCCTCGGCTAGTTCGTCGGCACTGACCTGCGTGCCGAAGCTGAACCGGACGGCAGTCTGCGCCGTTTCCCTGTCGAAGCCGAGCGCCGTCAACACGTGCGAGGGCTCGTCGCTGCCCGCCGCGCACGCCGACCCCGACGAGCAGACCACTCCGGATTCCTCCAGCCGTACCAGCACCGATTCGCCGCTGGTACCGGGAAAACAGAACGACGCACTGCCGGGGAGTCTTTTCGACGGATGTCCGGTCAGGACGGCGTCCGGCACCGTTGCCAGGACGGCACCAATGAACGCATCGCGCCGCGCGGCCACTTCGTCGACGGCAGCGATATCGGGCCCGGCGAGCGCCAGCCCGGCGGCAAGTGCCACGGCACCTGCGACGTTTTCGGTGCCGGACCGGCGTCCGCGTTCTTGACCGCCGCCGTGCAGCACCGGTTCAAGCGGCACCTGCGTCAGGACGAGCAGCGCTCCGATTCCCTTGGGCGCGCCGAGTTTGTGGCCGGAGACACTGAGCGCGTCGACTCCGAGGTCGGCCATGCCGATCGGCACGGATCCTGCGGCCTGTACGGCGTCCGTGTGCACGAGCGCGCCGGATGCGTGTGCCATCCGGGCAATTTCGGCGACCGGCTGGATGGTACCGATCTCGTTGTTCGCCAGGGCGATGGACACCAGGGCGGTCTCGTCGGTGATCATCCGGTCCAGCGCCTCGAGGTCGACAAGGCCGGCGTCGTCCTGCGGGGCGTAGGCGATGGTGAATCCGTGCACGTGTTCGAGGTAGCGGCACGATTCGAGCACTGCGGCATGGTCGGTCCGCGCCGTCACAATGGTTCTGCGTGCCGGATCGGCAGCAAGCGCCAGGCCCTTGACGGCGAGATTGTCGGCCTCGGTCCCCGACCCCGTGAACACGACGTCGGAGGCCCGGGCTCCAAGCGCGGAAGCGACCGAGCGGCGCGCACCGTCCAAGGCCTCGGCAGCTGACGCGCCGACGGCGTGGTGGCTGGACGGATTGCCGAATTCGCCGGTCAGGTACGGCCAGCAGGTTTCGAGCACGGCGCGGCGCACCGGCGTCGTTGCGGCGGCATCGAGGTAGATCATGAGATGTCCAGTCCGATATCGAGCGATCGGACGCTGTGGGTCAGCGCGCCGACCGAGATGATGTCGACACCGGCCTTGGCGATGGCGCCGACGGTGTGCAGATTGACGTTGCCGCTGGCCTCGACCAGCGCCCGGCCGGCCACTTGCCGGACGCCGGCGCGCAGTTCGTCGATGCTGAAATTGTCGAGCATGATCGTGTCGACTCCCGCCGCCAGCACGGCTTCGATCTGGGCCGGGCTGTCCACTTCGACCTCGAAATGCGTGGTGTGACCGAGACGTCCCTTGGCGGCGATCAGTTCTTCGGCGAGGTCCGCGCCGCCGGCCGTCAGAATGGCCAAATGATTGTCCTTGGCCATGACGGCGTCCGACAGCGAGTGCCTGTGATTATGCCCGCCGCCGCAGCGGACGGCGTGCCGCTCCAGTGCGCGCAGTCCCGGCGTCGTCTTGCGAGTGTCGACGATCCGGGCCCCGGTGCCGGCGGCTTCGCGGACGTATTCAGCGGTCAGGGCCGCGATCCCGGACATGCGTTGCAGCAGGTTCAGCCCGACCCGTTCGGCTTGCAAAAGGCCCCGGGCCGGCCCGGCGACGACCGCCAACTCGGCGCCGGCGCCGAAGCCGTCACCGTCGGCCAGCGAGAAGTCAGTGGTCAGCTTGTCATCGGTGAGCCGCATGGCGGCGGCAAATACGTCCGCACCGGACAAGACACCGGGTTCGCGGGCGACGAGACGTGCCGTCGTGCGGGCGCTGGCCGGTATGAGCGTCGTCCCTGTCACGTCACCCCACGGCGCGTCTTCGGTCAGCGCGGCGCGGACCACGGAGTCGATGGCAGAAACGGTGAGTTGGGATTCTACTGTCATGACGTCCTGAGGTTGAGGGGTCGGGCGTGCGGGAGGGTACCGGGATGATCGGCGCGGCAATGCGCGCCGCGCGATTCGCGTCTGGCCAGCGCGGCCGCAACGATGATCGACCCGAGCTCGCGCAGGTTCTCGGTCTCGAGCCCGGCGATGGTCGATGGCGCCCCGCCGGCGGGTTGCCAGACGGCGAGCTGTTTGCGGGCGACTTCCAAATCGCCGGCTTCACGAAACAGTCCGGCCCGTTCCCACATCAGCTGCCGCAAGTCGTCCCGGGCAACGGGCTGCAGGTCCGCGGCCGACGCGTGCGCCGGTTCAATGGTCGTCACCGGACCGAACTCGGCAGCCGGTTCGGCTTCGGCACGGCGACGAGCGCCACGGCCGGCGCGACCGGCGGCGATGTCGTGCGCGGCCGCGTCGGCGAACACGAGTCCTTCGAGCAGCGAGTTCGAGGCGAGCCGGTTGGCGCCGTGCACGCCGGTGCACGCGGTCTCGCCGACGGCGTAGAGCCCGGGCAACGAGGTTCGGCCCCGTTTGTCGGTGCGGACGCCGCCCATCCAGTAATGCGCGGACGGCGTGACGGGGATCGGGTGGCGGGCCCAGTCGAATCCATTGGCGCGGCACGCCGCATCGATGCCGGGGAATCGGGCGGCAAGACGTGCGGCGCCGCCAAGTCGTCGGGCCAAGCCTGTCGCATCCAGCCTGGCCGGGCGCCCGTCCTGCGCGGCCATGGTTCGGGCGATTCCGCGTGCCACGACGTCCCGCGGAGCAAGTTCGGCATCCGGATGCAGGCCCGTCATAAAACGACGTCCGGCCTCATCGACGAGAACCGCGCCCTCGCCGCGAACGGCTTCGGAGATGAGGAAATCCTGCCTGGCGGCAAGCGCCGTGGGGTGGAATTGGAAGAATTCGGCATCGGAGATCACGGCGCCGGCCCGCCACGCCGCAGCAGTGCCGTCACCGGTGGCGACCGCCGGGTTCGTCGTGTGCGCATACAGCTGCCCGGCGCCGCCGCTGGCCAGCACGACGGCGTCCGCGGCAATGTCGCGCCGCACGCCGTCCGGGCCGATCAGCCGAACGCCGGTCACCCGCGCGATGTCCGCCCCCGGGCGAGCCTCGGTGAGCAGATCGGCCACGAATGTGTGTTCGTGGGTAGTGATTCCGGCTCGGCGTGCGCGCTCGAGCAGCGCCGTTTCGATGACGGAGCCCGTGGCATCGCCGCCGGCATGCACGATTCGGGCGCGGGAATGCGCGCCTTCTCGGCCACGGGCCAATGATTCGATACCGGACTCGATACCGGTAGCCGCCCGCCCACTCGCCCGGTCGAAGGCCACGCCGCTTTCGATCAGGTCGCGAACGAGCCGGGGGCCGTGAGTGCACAGGAACCGGACGGCGTCCGGATCGGCAAGCCCGGCGCCGGCGCTCAGCGTGTCGGCAACATGCGAATCGACGGTGTCGCCGGCGAACAATGCGGCGGCGATACCGCCTTGCGCGAACCGGGTGTTGCAGTCGGCGGCCGCGGATTTGGTGACGATAGCGATCGGCCCGGCGCCGAGTCGGCGGAGCGTGAGCGCCGCCGTCAGGCCGGCGATGCCGCTGCCGACAATGACGATCATGGTGTGGTCGCCAGCATTCGCTCGAGCGCGCGGGTGGCCGGGATCGCGACGTCATCGCCGACGGAGATCTGGTTGATCACGCGGCCGCGAACAAGCGATTCGAGCACCCACGCCAGATAACCGGGGTGGATCCGGTACATCGTCGAACACGGGCACACCACCGGGTCCAGGCAGAAGATCGTGTGCTGCGGATTTTCCGAGGCGAGCCTGTTGACCAGGTTGATTTCGGTGCCGATGGCGAAGGTCGTCCCGGCCGGTGCCGCGGCGATGGCTTTTGTAATGTAGTCGGTCGAGCCCGATTCGTCCGCGGCGTCCACGACGGGCATCGGGCATTCGGGGTGCACGATGACCCGTACGTTCGGGAACGTCTCGCGTGCCTTCTCTATCTGCCGGACCGTAAAGCGCTTGTGCACCGAGCAAAATCCGTTCCACAAGATCACCTGCGCGTCGCGGAGCTGCTCGGGCGTCATCCCGCCCAGTGGCTTGTTCGGCATCCACAGCGGCATGCGCTCTTCCGGCACGCCCATGGCCTTGGCCGTATTGCGGCCGAGATGCTGGTCCGGGAAGAACAGCACGCGGCGTCCGCGCTCGAACGCCCAGTCAAGTACGGTGCGCGCATTGGACGATGTGCAGACGATGCCGCCGTGCCGTCCGCAAAATCCCTTGAGGGCAGCGGACGAGTTCATATAGGTCACCGGGATGACCGGGGCGAGGCCGTCGGCGTCCGGGCCCGCGCCAAGAGCGTCGTCGAGTTCCTGCCAGCATTGTTCCACCTGGTCGATATTCGCCATATCGGCCATCGAGCAGCCGGCGGCCAGGTTGGGCAGGATCACCGACTGTTCGTCGCCCGAGAGCAGGTCGGCCGTTTCGGCCATGAAGTGCACGCCGCAGAACACTATTGCCTCGGCGTCGGGTTTGGCCCGTGCGGCGCGGGCCAGTTGGAATGAATCGCCGACGAAATCGGCGTACTGCACGACCTCGTCGCGTTGATAGAAGTGGCCGAGGACGACGGCCCGGTCGCCGAGCGTGCGTTTTGCCGCGCGAATGCGGGAGTCAAGCTCGGCTGCGGTCGCCTGCTTGTATTCGCTGGGCAGCGCGCCTTGCCGCGGTGCCGCGGCCGGAATCGGGTCGGCCGCGGAGGCGCCGGGACCGTATCCGGGCATCGAGTCGAATGCCCACGTGTCTTTTTCCAGGCCGGAGTCGCAGTTCTCGCCGGCGCCGCCGGCGGCCATGAGCTTCAATTTTTCGTCAATGGATGTCATGAGGCAGTGCTCCCTTGGGCTAGTTCGGGCTTATAGCGGTAGAGGCGCGGCGGTCGGTGCCGGGCGCCGGCAAGTACCTGATCGGTTTCGATGAGTGTGTTCGAGGCAAGCATTTGGCGGCGAAAGTTGGCCGGATCCAGCCGGCGGCCGATGACGCTTTCGTAGACCTCGCGCAGCTGGGCGAGCGTGAATGTGTCCCCCAGAAAGTTTTGCGCGATGCGGCTGTATTCCATTTTGTTGCGCAGCCGCCAGACTGCGTAGTCCACGATGTCGCGGTGGTCAAAGGCGAGTTCGGGCAGATTGCCGGTGCGGAACCATCGCACGTTGTCGCCGGTGACTGCCTTGTCGGCTTCGACGGGCCGCACCAGCGCCCAGTACACGATCGACACGACGCGCAGGTCCGGTGATCTGTCGGTGCCGCCGAACGCGTAAAGCTGTTCGAGATAGTTCGGCGTCATGTCCGTGGTTTCGTGCAAATTGCGCCGGGCTGCCGCTTCCAGGGATTCGTTCCACGCAATCGGGCCGCCGGGGAGCGCCCACGTGTTCCGGTACGGCTCGCGAATGCGCCGAACCAGCGGAAGCCACAGCGTCGCGCCGTCGGCGGTCGACTCGTCGTCCGCGGAGTTTCCCGCACCGGCGCTCAGGGCGAAGACGACCGTCGAGATCGCCAACGACGGCGGGTCAAACCGTCGTTCGCTGACATTTGCCATCGGAGCGGGCATGGGCCGACTTTCGGTTGCGGGATTGCGTGTGACATCGCGTTAAAGTCATAATGACTAGAACTCATGATACACCCGACGGGCCGAAGACGCCCCGTGTGCGCCGACAAGGGCCGCTCTAGTGTGCGTGCCCCCAACGGGCACCGTTGTCCCAGTAGCCCCGGATCTCCTCAAGACTTCGGCCCTTCGTCTCCGGGGCCAGTCGGAGCACGAAAATCCATGCGATGATCGACAACGCCATGAACGCGCCAAACGTCCACCCGCCTCCGGCCGAGTCGAGGGCGACCAAGAACACCTGCGCGACGATCAGGTTCGCCACCAGGTCGGACGTCAACAGCAACGACGACCCCGCACCGCGCAGCCTGGCCGGGAAACACTCCGATGCGTAGACCCACACCAACGAGCCGAGGCTGAAGTTGAAGGCCATGTTGAACACCATGATGCTGGCAAACGCCAAGTACTGCCCCGCCCCGTCGAACGACCCGGTGACGAACAAGGCAGCCATCGCGCCGGCGGAGACGGCCATGGCCGCGACGCCGATCAACAGTGTCGGACGGCGTCCGGCCCGGTCGACGACGAAGAACGCCACAATCTCGGCGATAAAGGCAGCGACTTGGATGACTGCGCCGACCAATATGGCCTCGGTGATCGGCAAGCCGATGCTTTGGAAGATGATCGGCGCGTAGTAAATGATCGCGTTGATGCCGGTGATCTGCACCAGGAAACCGAACCCGATGACGAAGAAGGTCGCCTTGGCGAACCGCTTGGTGAAAAGCTCGCGCACCTTCCCGCTGCTACTTGCCAAGTCTTCGTCGATCTCGGCCAGGCGGGCATCGACGAGCTCCGGCGGTTCGATCTTGCGAAGAGCCGCGACGCCGCGTTCACGCAGACCCTTGAGAAGGTACCAGCGCGGCGTGTCGGGGAACCGCGCCAAGACGATCGCTATGCCGAACGCCGGTACGCATGCGATGCCGAGCATGAATTCCCAGTTGCCGGAGAACGAAAAACCGTAGCCGACGAAATTCGCTGCGATGATGCCGATGGTCTGTGCAATTTGGAAACCGACGAGCAACGAGCCGCGTCTTTTCGACGGCGCGAATTCGGCGATGAACATCGGCGCCACGACGATCGACGTGCCAATGCACAACCCCATGCACGTGCGCATGGGCAGCAGCCACCAGATTCCGACGGGGATAGCGCTGAGCAGCGCGAACACGCCGAATCCCAGGGCAATCAGCAGCATCATCTTCTTGCGGCCGATGGTGTCGGCCAATCGGCCGCCGACGATGGCGCCGACGATGCTTCCGAACACCGTGACGCTCGTCACGGCGCCCTGCATCGATGCCGATAAGTGGAACTGTTTGGTCAGGAAGGGCAATGCGCCGCTGATCGAGCCGTTATCGTACCCGTAGATCAGCCCGACTGTTGCAGCGACGATCGCCATGATCGTCGGAAACCGTGCGGAGAAAACCGTGCTCTCGGTCGTGCCGGTCGAACTCAAAACTTACCTTGATGCGTCGTGGATCGTGCGGGGGCCGTCTCCACACTACGCCGTCCCCGCGCGAGACTGTCGGCGGGTGGCTTGCTTCGGCGCCGGGGTCGTTTGTCCGCCACGGTGCCGAAAATGCGGCCCCGTCCGGGACAAACCGCACCGTAAGCAGCGAAAGCTACCGGGCCCGAATGCGCGAGACCTCGTAGAGCGCGACGGCGCCGGCGATACCGGCGTTGAGGGACTCGGTGGCCGAGTCGATGGGGATGGACACGATTTGGTCGCAGGTCTGCGCGACCAGCCGGGCCAGGCCCTTGCCCTCCGAGCCGACGACTATCACGACGGGTTCGGCTCCCAGCTTGATGTCGGGCAGCGACACGTCGCCGTCCCCGTCAAGGCCCAGCACGAACAACCCCTGGCTCTTGTACGCCTCCAGGGTGCGAGTGAGATTGCCGGCCTTGGCCACGGGGATGCGCGCTGCGGCCCCGGCCGCCGTCTTCCACGCGGACGCCGTCATGCTTGCGGCGCGCCGCTCCGGCACGACCACGCCGTGGCCGCCGAACGCAGCGGTCGACCGGATGATGGCGCCCAGGTTCCGCGGATCGGTGATGCCGTCGAGCGCCACGATGAGCGGCGTTTCGCCTTTGTCCGCTGCCAATCCGGGCAGGTCGTCGGGATGCGCGTATTCGTACGGCGGGATCTGCAGTGCCAGGCCCTGGTGAAACGCGCCGTCGGTCAACCTGTCCAGGTCGACCTTCGACGCCTCGAGCAAGGCGATGCCGCGGCCCCCGGCCAAGCTGATCGCCTCTTTCACCCGGTCGTCGCTTTCCACCTTGTGCGCCACGTACAACGCCGTCGCCGGGATCTTTTCCCGCAATGCCTCGACTACCGAGTTCCGGCCGGCGATCACCTCGGTGGCCGTCGACCCGCGAGCTCCGCGCGATCCGCCGGAGCCGCGCCGGCGAGTATCGCGGGCCGGCTGCTTCTTCTTCGCGTCTTGCGCCCGCTTGTACGCGGGATGGTATTCGCGTTCTTCGGCCTTCGGCGTCGGCCCGCGGCCGGCCAGCGAGCGCCGCTTTTGACCGCCCGTGCCCTTTTGCGGGCCCTTCTTGGTCGAGGACTTGCGCACTGCCCCGGGGCGGGGTTTCTTAGGGCTCAATTCATGCCTTCCAGGGTGTACCTCGCGCCGTGCGGGGTGTCTTCGATGGTGATTCCGGCTGCCTTCAGCCTGTCACGGATTGCGTCGGCTGCCGCAAAATCCTTTGCCGCGCGTGCATCGGCCCGCGCCGTCAATTCGGCGCCGACCAGCGCGTCCAACGCGGCCTTGCCGGCGTCCGGGCCTCCGGACGACGCCCACGGCTCGTCGAGCGGGGAAAGGCCCAGCACCCGCAGCATGGCCAGAACATCGGAAAGCGCGGACGCCGCGTCGGCGCCCCTGCCGGCGTCCAGTGCCGTGTTGCCGGCGCGCACGCGCTCGTGCAGGACGGCCAGCGCGCTGGGGATGGACAAATCGTCGTTCATGGCTTTGGCGAACTCGTCCGGCACCGCACCGGCGGGCTCGGGAGCGTCGCCGGCGGGATCGGAAGCCCGCTCGATGAACGTCTCGATGCGTTCGAACGCGGCGCCGGCCTCGGCAAGCGCTTCCGGCGAGAAGTCGAGCGTCGACCGGTAGTGCGCGCTGCCGAGGTAATACCGCAGCACTATCGGTCGGCCGCCGGCCAGCAAGTCGGCCGCAAAGAGCGAATTACCCAGCGATTTCGACATCTTGTCGCCGCCGACGGTCAAGAGGCCGGCATGCATCCAGTAGTCGGCGAAATCGTCGCCGGCCGCACGGGACTGCGCTTGCTCGTTCTCGTGATGCGGGAAACGCAGGTCAAGCCCGCCGCCGTGAATGTCGAACCGCGGTCCGAGATATTTCGTTGCCATGGCGGAGCATTCGAGGTGCCAGCCGGGCCGTCCTCGCCCCCACGGCGTCGGCCAGGACGCCGTCGCGGGCTCGCCGTCCTTGTGGCCTTTCCACAACGCGAAATCGCGCGGATCCCGTTTGCCGGCCGGCCCGGCGTCCTCGGCCGGCTGCATGTCGGCCGGCGACTGATTGGTCAGCCGCCCATAGTCCGGCCAACTCGCGGCGTCGAAGTACACGTCCCCCGAGGAATCCTCGGCCGGATACGCGTGGCCCGCGTCGATCAGCCGTGCAATCAGCTCGACCATTTCGGTGACGTGGCCGGTGGCACGCGGTTCGTAGGTGGGCCTGGCCACCCCGAGGGCGTCATGCGCCGCGGTGAACTCCTGCTCGTACTTGTAGGCGTGCGCGAACCAGGGCCGGCCGGCCTCCGCCGCTTTGGCCAGGATCTTGTCATCGATGTCCGTCACGTTGCGCACAAGCGTGACGTCGTAGCCGAGATAGCCGAGCCAGCGGGTCAATTGGTCGAACACGACTGCCGTGCGCAGGTGCCCGATATGCGGTGAGCCCTGCACTGTGGCGCCGCACACGTACAGCCCTGCCTTGCCCGGCTCGCGGGGCACGAATTCGCGGACCTGACGGGTCTGAGTGTCATAAAGCGTGAATGTCACTGATCCAGGGTACCTGCGCAACCGGCTAGTGTGTCCGGAGTAGGGAAAGGACCGAGCCATGAGCACACCGTGGGACGATCTCGACGACCGGTCGCGACAGGCCGTTGACGCGAGCGTCGAGACGTTTGCGCGGATCCGCCCGGCGTTGGACGCAGTGCGGCAGGACGCCGAGGCGAGACTGCGCGACGCGTTCGCCGGATCCGATCTGGTGCCGTTGTTCTTCTCCAGCCGCACCAAGTCCGTCGAATCGTTCCGGGCCAAGGCCTCGCGCACGGAGCCGGGCCAATCCGGCGACGGGCCGCCAACACTTGTTTTCCCGAAACCGCTCGCACAAATCGCCGATCTGGTCGGCGTGCGCGTGATCACGACATTGCCGGAGGAGAACAGCAGTGCCGCGAACCTGATCAAACGGCAGCGCTCGCAATTCGATTGCCGTAGCGACCGCGAGAAGGACATCGGCTCGATCGAGTCGGGCACGTACGGGTATTCAAGCCGCCATCTGATCCTGCGCACTATCCACAACGACGTCGTCCGGGAATTCCAGCGTCAGCTCGAACCGGACGCGAAGCCGACCGGCAACTACGCGTTCGAGGTGCAAATCCGCACCATCTTCGCGCACGCCTGGTCGGAGATCGAGCATGATATCCGGTTCAAGGCCGACGATCCGCGCGCGTGGAGCCCGCATTTCGACCGCCAGTTCACTGCGACGGCGGCAATGCTCGAATCGGTCGAGCACGCGTTCTCCGACTTGAACGAGAATTACAACCGGGTGCGCAGCTACTGGGATCCGGACGGCGAGGGCGCCGCCCCGCTGACTGCCGAACGGATCCGCGAGGTGTGGCAAACACTGTTGCCGCACGTCGACCGCAAGTCCCGGGACGACTGGGCATGGGCAATTGAGCTGCTCGACGCGCACGGCATCGACACCACGCTGGGGCTGGTCGAGCTCTTGCAGGCCGACGCGATCTCGGATGTGCGCAAAGCGCTCGAGCACAGGTACTCCCCCGGGCCGGACCGGCTGCTCGACGACTTGCTGTTGTGGCGGTTCGGCACCGACCACATCGATGCGACGGCCGAGCCGGCCGGCGCCGATTCGACGCCGCGGCGCGACAGTTTGCAGCGCCGGCTGGCGCAAATGCGCCGCTACCGCGACCAGCAGCCCGAATAAGGGGCTGCGCCGAACGACTTCAGCGCGGCCGGGCGTGCGTGTTGACGATGGAGTACACGGAGCGCAGCTCGGCCCGGACCCCCTCGAGCGCTGCCTCGTCGGGCAGCGGCATGTCCCTCGGCCGGCGCTCGCTGCGAGTCGATTCGACGATTTCACGCATGGCATCGATGGCCTGCCGGGCGCCGGCCTCGCTCACGCCGTCCTCTCCGTGCTCGGCGCGCAGCGCGACGGCCGTCGTCGCATCGGTGAGCCGTTCCAGCGCAACGATGGCCGGCCACCACGCCGATGCCCGGGTGCTGACGGGCGGCGGTTCGGACATGGCTTGTTGAAATGCCGTCCGCAGGTCGGACAGGCTCCGGTACGTGTGCCGGCGCACCCAGCTGCGGTCTCCGCCCTCGCGGGCCAGGGCCACTCGCATATAAGTCAGCACTATCCGTGCCGTGACGGCGATGCGCTCACCGATCCGGGTCCGCGATCGCCACGTGCTCGGCCACGGCAGATACCCGACGAGCAGCACGATGGCGCAGCCGATCGCCGTATCGATGAGGCGATATTCGACGAGCGTTTGCGCGTTGTGATGAATGAGGTCCAGCAGCAAAACGATGAGCGGGGTGACGAACGTGGCAAGCATGCCGTAATTGCGGCGGATCGAGATCGGCAGCATGAAGGCGAAGAAGGCCACGGGGATGAGCATCCACGCGCCGGACGGGACTACCGCGACAACTGCAGCACCGATGGCCACACCGATCACAGTGCCCAGAGTTCGTTGCACGGCTCTGGCGAATACGGACCCGAAATCCGGCTTCATCACGACGGCGACGGACAGCACTACCCAAAATGAGCGTTCGAGTCCGAGCATCTGGCCGACCGCATCGGCGACCCCCAGGGAAAGGATCAGCCGAACCGTCTGCCACCACGTCTCGCGGCCGCCGACTATTGTCTCGCGGAATCCGACGAGCCGGTCGTGCGCGCTTGCCCGGGGCGGCCGCGACTTGTCGGGCGCCGGCGTCCGGCCGGACACTATCGACTTGGCCGAGCGGATCCCCGCTTCCAACGCTTCCAAGGCCGGCGCGCTCGTGTCGATACGCGGCATTTCAATAGTGTCCGGTCTGCGCGTGGCGGCCGTGTCGTCAGCCGCGTCGCCCGCAGCCGCGTCGTCCGCACCCGAACCGTTCGCGGCCGGCCCTCCGGACGCCGTCCGGCGCACGGACGTGCCGGACTTTCCCGGGACGGCGCGCTTGGGCAGGGCCCGTGCGCCATTGCTGCGTCCGCCGCCGGCGATAGCCAGGCCGATCTCGTCCACGGCGGCCGGGATATCGGCCGGGATGACCCGTCCGTCCCGAATGATCGTCAATGCGGCTTCAACGATCGGCGTGGCGCCGTTGAGCAGTGCCGTGAGGCGGCTGGACCGGTTCTCGGTGCCGCCGGACTGCTCGCGGTTCGTCAGCACCGCATCGTATGCGGCGTTCATGGCGGTCGTGATCGCTTGCCGCGCCGTATCGGTTCGGCGGACGCGTTCGGCGGCCTGGGCCGTGTCGATCCGGGACGCGTCGAGCAGCGCGGCGAGCCGCCGGTACACGTCGGCCACGAGCGCCTGCTGCGGCGCGCTGGTTCTGCCGATCCCCGTCGACAAGGACAACGTCATCGTCCACAGTCCGCCGATCGCGTACAGGACCGACGGCACCCAGACGGGCAACGGGCCGAAGCTGATTCCCGACGAGACGATGGTGAAAAGGAGAAACTGCAAGGCGCCGGTGGACGCGATCGCCGACAGGCGGCTCATCAGGCTGGAAATCAGACCCGCCGCCATCACTACCGCGACGGTGAGGAGGCCGTGGCCGTACGCGGTCCCGCCGATGAGGAAGCCGGTGGCGCCGCTGACGATGACTGTGGCAAAGCGAGCCAGCCGAGTGCGGTACGGACCGCCCTTGTCCGAAAACGACGAGGACATCGCACCGAGCGAACACAGCACGGTGGGCACGACGTTGCCGACGGCCATGCCGACCGTGACGGGGGTGGCCACCGCCACGGCCGTGCGAACGCCCCTGCCCCACGGAGCGGCGTCCTGCTTCGGCACGACCAGCTGCCTTACCCAAAGAGGTATTCGCATGCTCCCAGCTTAGGTTTCCGTAGGACGCGGCCGGCGCGACGGTGACCGCTCATCGTCAGGGTTCGTCGTCAGGGTTCGTCGTCTGGGCCCGCCGTCCGGGCCGAAACGATACCGCCCGGGCGCAGCGCGAACCGCGAATTTGCCGATAGGCTGATCTCATCGGCGGCCCGCTCCACCGGGCGCTCGAAGCTTGGAGGATTACGTGTCAACAACCGTGAAGGGCGTCATTGCGCGCGCCAAAGGGCAACCCGTCGAATTGACGGACATCGTCGTTCCCGACCCGGGCCCGGGCGAGGTGATCGTCGATATCGAGTCGTGCGGCGTCTGCCATACCGATCTGCACTACCGCGAGGGCGGCATCACCGACGACTTCCCGTTCCTATTGGGCCACGAGGCCGCCGGCCGGGTCAGCGTACTGGGCGAGGGCGTGACGAACGTCGAGGTCGGCGATTTCGTGGTCCTGAACTGGCGCGCCGTGTGCGGGCAGTGCCGGGCCTGCAAACGCGGACGGCCCTGGTACTGCTTCGACACCTTCAACGCCGAGCAGAAGATGACGCTCACCGACGGCACCGAGCTCGAGCCGGCGCTGGGGATCGGCGCGTTTTGTGAAAAAACGCTCGTGCACTCCGGCCAGTGCACCAAGGTGAACCCGGACGCCGATCCGGCGGCTGTCGGCCTACTGGGCTGCGGCATCATGGCCGGTCTCGGCGCGGCAATGAACACCGGCGCGGTCGGTCGCGGCGATTCGGTCGCGGTCATCGGCTGCGGCGGCGTCGGCGATGCCGCAATCGTCGGCGCACACTTGGCCGGCGCCACCACCATCGTGGCGATCGACAGGGAGGACCGGAAGCTCGAGATGGCCGAGCAACTCGGCGCCACGCACGCAATCAACTCGTCGACGCTCAGCGAAGACGAAGTCGTCGCCGCCGTCGGGCGGCTCACCGGCGGGTTCGGCGCGGACGTCGTGATCGACGCGGTCGGTGTGCCAGCCACCTGGCGGCAAGCGTTCTACGCACGAGATCTGGCCGGCACCGTCGTCCTGGTCGGCGTGCCGAACCCGGAAATGGAGTTGACCATTCCGCTGCTGGACGTCTTTGGCCGCGGCGGCTCGTTGAAATCGTCCTGGTACGGCGATTGCCTTCCCGAACGGGACTTCCCCATGCTCACCGAGCTGTACCTGCAAGGACGCCTGCCATTGGACAAATTCGTCAGCGAGCGCATCGACATCACCGGCATTGACGCCGCATTCGATCGGATGGGATCCGGGGACGTGCTGCGCTCGGTCGTTGAAATGAAGAGCGGAGGCACGGCATGACGGCGCGGATCGACCACCTGGTCACCAGCGGCACGTTCACATTGGACGGCGGCAGTTGGGACGTCGACAACAACGTGTGGATTCTTGGCAATGACGACGAATGCGTAGTCATCGATGCGGCCCACGACGGCGATGCCATCTTGTCCGCGGTCGGCGATCGGACGCTGAAGGCGGTGTTTTTGTCGCACGGCCACGACGATCACATCGATGCGGTCGGCGATCTGGTCGAGGGGCAGCCGGAACTGCGGATCTATCTGCACCCGGACGACAGGATGCTGTGGGACCGGATCTACCCGGACGACGCCCCCGACCTCGAGTTGGCCGACGGGCAGGTGCTGCAGGCGGCGGGCACCGACGTACACGTGCTGCACACTCCCGGCCATTCGCCGGGCGCCTGCTGCTTTTACGTACCCGAACTCGGCACGCTGTTTTCCGGCGACACATTGTTCTCCGGCGGCCCGGGAGCCACTGACAAGTCGTTCAGCGATTTCGACACGATCATCGAGTCGATCCGCGGCAAACTGGCGGGTCTTCCGCCCGGCACCGTGGTACGCACCGGCCACGGCGACGCCACGACTATCGGCGACGAGGTCGGACACCTCGACGAATGGGTCGCCCGCGGCTACTGACGACGGAAAATCCGACCGAACTTTCCGGGGTGCGCCGCTCGCGGGGTGGTTTGTCGCCTGTGGAGCTGTAACTACAACCCCACGGGCGACAAACCACCCCTCCGACGGCCATCATTGCCGGGCCATCAGGTCGGCGGCGGTCGGCTCGTCGATGACGAGGTCCGTGATGAGATGCGAGCGCAGGGCCGCGCGCAGGGCCGGCACCTTGTTGCGCCCCGTGACGACGCAGAGTCGGCGGTGCACGCGGCGCAGGTCTTCCGGGGGCATGCCGGACGCCCGATCGTTCAGTGAGATTCCGGAATGGCTGCCGTCGGACCGGATGAACACCGTGGACAGGTCTCCCACAACCCGTTCACGGCGCAGCGCGGCAAAGTCGCTCCGGTCGAGATAGCCGGCCGAGTAAACGTGACTGGGGACGCCGCCGGCAACCGCTCCCAGGCTGAACAGACACACATCGGCCTGCCGCTGCAGGCCGAGAATGCGCTGAATGGAGCGTTCCTTCCACATGGCCGACCGGGTCGCGGCATAGTCGAAGAACGCCGGAACCGGGAATTGCTGCACGGTTGCGTCAAACGCCCTGCCGAACCGCTCGATGATATCGGCGGCATACTGCAGCCCCGTCGTCGCCGGATTGGCCGCGCCGTTGAGTTGCACGATCCGGGCACCGGAGGTGGCCTTGTGCTCCAAATGGCGGCCGACCGCTGCGATGGTCGTTCCCCAGGCCACGCCCAACAGCATGTTCGCGCCGTACACCGTGTCCAGCACGCGCGCGCCTTCGGAGGCGACGAGTTCGAGCCGTTCCAGTTCGGTGGACGCCGCCGGCACCGGAACCACGCTCCCGGTCACCCCGTATTCGCGGTGCAGCGATTTTGCCAGCCTGTCGGCGTCCCCTGTCGGCAAGTTGAGCGTGATCTCCACCAGATTCTTTTGCCGTGCGTATTTCAGCAGCCTCGACACCGTCGACCGTGAGCCGCCGAACTCCCGGGCGATGGCGTCCATTTTCTCGCCCCGCACGTAGTAGAGATTCGCGGCCCGCAAGGCGAGCCGATTCTTTTCCGCGTCCTGCACGTTAGTGCCGTCCGTTCTCCGATCGATGCGGCCACACACGTTGTGTCCGCGCGCAGTGCCACTTAAAAATGCACGTTCGTGCAGTCTATTTGAATTCCACTGCACAATCGACTGGTCTATTGAGTGATCCACGACGCACGACAGGAGCAACGAAGCCATGCAGACCACAGCGCTGTCCCCAATGCAGCGGCAGAAGTCCATTGACGCGCTGAAGGACCGGACGCTCGACGTCCTGGTCATCGGGGGCGGTGTCACGGGGGCCGGCGCGGCGCTGGACGCCGTGACCCGCGGACTCGACGTCGGACTGATCGAAGCACGCGATTGGGCGTCGGGCACGTCGTCCCGCTCAAGCAAATTGATCCACGGCGGTTTGCGGTACCTGCAAATGCTCGACTTCAAGCTGGTGCGCGAAGCACTCACGGAGCGCGGCCGCCTGCTCACCACCATCGCGCCGTACCTTGTCGAAGCGTTGCCGTTCATCTACCCGCTGACGCATAAGGTGTGGGAGCGCGCATACGTCGGCGCCGGACTCATGCTCTACGACGCGTTGAGCTTTGCGCCCGGTATCAAACGCGGCGTCCCGCTGCACCGGCATTTGAGCGCGCGCGGCGTCAAGCGGCTCTTCCCCGACCTCGCCGATTCGGCTGCGGTCGGCGGCATCCGCTACTACGACGCGCGGGTGGACGACGCCCGGCTCGTTGCCACGCTGGTCCGCACGGCCGTCGGCCACGGAGCTCTTGCGGCAAGTCGCACGCAAGCGATCGGGTACCTCTCCGAACACGGCACGGTGGTGGGAGTTCGCGCCCGCGACCTCGAATCCGGCGCCGAGTTCGACATCCGCGCTCGGCACGTCATCGGCGCTACCGGGGTATGGACCGACGAGACCGAATCGCTCGATGGCCTGCCGTCGCACGCCGATGCGGCCGCGGCGACGTCCCCGAGCGGCCGCGGCCTGAAGGTACGGGCTTCCAAGGGCATGCACATAGTGGTGCCCGGCGACCGGATCACCGGCACGGCCGGCATCATTTCGCAGACGGAAAAGAGCGTCCTGTTCATCATCCCGTGGGACGGCTACTGGGTGATCGGCACGACCGACACCGATTGGACCCAGTCCAAAGCGCATCCGGTCGCCAACGCCACCGATGTCGACTACCTGCTCGAACACGCCAATTCGGTGCTGGCCACGACTCTCACCACCGCCGACGTGATGGGCACGTACGCCGGCCTGCGACCGCTTCTGCAGCCCGTGGCCGACGAGGCCAAGAGTACGGCCAAGGTCTCCCGCGAGCACACGGCCGCCACCCCCGCCCCGGGCCTGACCGTCATTGCCGGCGGAAAGTTCACCACCTACCGCGTGATGGCCGAGGACGTCGTCGATCAGGCTCTCGGATCCCAGGCGCGGGCAAATCCGTCCATCACGGCCGGCTTGCCGCTGGCCGGGACCGAAGGATTCGCCGTCCGGCGTCGGCAGCGCGCCGCTCTGGCCCGCCGCTACGGCTGGCGGCTCGAGCAGGTCGATCACCTGCTCGGCAGGTACGGAAGCTTGATCGACGAAGTGCTCGAGTTGATCGATGCCGACCCGTCGCTCGGCGAGCCGCTGCCGGGTGCCGACCGGTACCTGAAGGCCGAGATCGTGTACGCCGCGGCAAACGAAGGCGCACTGCACCTCGAGGACGTGCTCACGCGGCGCACCCGGATGTCGTATGACCAGCGCGAGCGCGGCATCGCCGTCGCTCCGGCCGTTGCCGATCTGATGGCCCCGATCCTGGGGTGGGACGCCGCCGCCAAAGCCGCCGAAGTGCAAAGCTACCGCGATCGCACCGAAGCCGAACTTGCCGCGCAGCTCGAGCCGGATGACGCGCATGCCGCGGCCATCCGCGAATCAGCCTCCGAGATCCGGCCGACCGCTGCCGGCGCCGTCCGCTAACCCCGACACGGCCCGCAAGTCACGGCCTGCAAGTCACGGCCGTTTCCCAGCCCGGTGTGCCGGCCCATCCCTACGGGCTTCCGGCACGCCGTCCGCAAGAGAAATATCCATCAACGAAGAGAGATAGACACGTGCATCCGTTTTCATTACTGCAGGTGGCGAACGACGCGTCGCCGACCCTCATGCAGGTTTTCACGTCCGAAGTGATCGGCACCGGAATGCTGACGCTTCTCGGCGTCGGCGTCGTCGCCAACGTTCTGTTGAAAGGCACCAAGGGCAACGGCCCGGACTGGCTGATGATCAGCTTCGGGTGGGGGCTGGCCGTCTTCGTTGGTGTCTTGGCGGCCTCGAAGTCCGGTGCACATTTGAACCCGGCGGTGACTATCGGTTTGCTCACGTCCGGCGCCAAAGAATACGCGCCGGGCGTGGACGTGACCACGGCTTCGACTTTGACCTATTTTGCCGGCGAAATGGTCGGCGCGTTCCTCGGCGCCGTCGCAGTATGGCTGGCGTACAAGCAGCACTACGACACCGACACCGAAGCGGCGGTGAAGCTCGGAACGTTCTCCACCGGCCCGGAGATCCGGTCCTACGGATGGAACCTCGTCACCGAAGTCATCGGCACGTTCGTGCTGGTCTTCGGGATCCTTTCCGTGAACTTCATCAGCAACAACGACGGCGCCTGGCCATCGGCGCTCGGGCCGCTTCCGGTCGCGCTCATCGTCGTCGTGATCGGTACCAGTCTCGGCGGGCCGACCGGGTACGCCATCAACCCGGCCCGCGATCTGGGCCCACGCATTGCGCACGCCGTCCTGCCGATCAAGGGCAAGGGGACGTCCGACTGGTCCTACGCTTGGGTGCCGGTCGTCGGGCCGCTGCTCGGTGGAGTGATTGCCGGCACGACCGCGATGGCATTGTACTGACCCTCCCATTCCCGCCCGTCCCTCCAGAGCTCTGTACTAATCGCATCTTCTGCGGCAGAGTTAAAACACGCATAGTGAAAGGTCAAACGCAATGACGCAATATGTGGTAGCAATCGATCAGGGCACGACAAGCACGCGTGCCATCGTCTTCGATCATGCAGGCACCATCGTCTCCAGCGGCCAGATCGAGCACGAGCAGATCTTCCCGCACGCCGGCTGGGTTGAACACGACCCCATGGAGATCTGGCACAACACTCGCCAAGTCATCGGCGAAGCCCTGTCCAAAGCGGACATCACCCGCCACAGCGTGGATGCCATCGGCATCACGAACCAGCGCGAAACGACGGTGGTCTGGGACAAGAACACCGGACAACCCGTGTACAACGCGATCGTGTGGCAGGATACCCGCACGCAGCCGATCGTCGATCGGCTGGCCAAGGTCGGCGGCCCGGAACGGTTCAAGCCCACTGTCGGCCTGCCGCTCGCCACGTATTTCGCGGGCACCAAGATCGTCTGGATCTTGGAAAACGTGGACGGGGCCCGGGAAAAAGCGGACGCCGGCGACCTGCTGTTCGGCACGACCGACTCGTGGGTCCTGTGGAACCTCACGGGCGGTGTCAACGGCGGCGTGCACGCCACCGACGTGACGAACGCGTCGCGCACCATGTTCATGGATCTGAAGACCCTGCAATGGGACGACGAGATCCTGAAGACGTTCGGCGTGCCCAAATCGATGCTTCCGGAGATCAAGAGCTCGTCCGAAGTGTACGGCAACGCCGAGTCGTCGTCGCTGCTGCGCGAGGTGCCGATCGCCGGCATCCTCGGCGATCAACAGGCCGCCACGTTCGGACAGGCGGCGTTCGATCCGGGTGAGGCAAAGAACACGTACGGTACCGGTAACTTCGTCATCTTCAACACGGGCGAAGAGATCGTGCACTCCGAGAACGGCCTGCTCACCACGCTCGGGTACAAGCTCGGCGACGACAAGCCGCATTACGCATTGGAGGGTTCGATCGCCGTCACCGGCTCGCTCGTTCAGTGGCTGCGCGACAACCTCGGCCTCATCAAGTCGGCTCCGGAAGTCGAGGAGCTCGCCAAAACCGTCGACGACAACGGCGGCGCCTACTTTGTGCCGGCGTTCTCCGGCCTGTTCGCCCCGTACTGGCGCTCGGATGCGCGCGGCGCGCTGGTCGGAATGACCCGGTTCGTCAACAAGGGCCACATGGCCCGGGCCGCGCTCGAAGCCACCGCGTTCCAGACGCGTGAGGTGCTGGACGCCGTGAACGCCGACTCGGGTGTGCCGCTGTCCGAACTCAAGGTCGACGGCGGCATGACCGGCAACGACCTGCTCATGCAGTTCCAGGCCGATGTGCTCGACGTCCCGGTCGTCCGGCCGGTCGTGTCCGAGACCACTGCTCTCGGCGCGGCGTACGCGGCAGGCTTGGCCGTCGGCTACTGGTCGGATCTGGACGAGCTCCGATCCAACTGGCAAGAAGACAGCCGCTGGACGCCGAACATCGACCCCGATGAACGCGATCGTCAGATCCGCAACTGGAAGAAGGCAGTGACGAAGACCTTTGGCTGGGTCGACGAGGACGTCCAGTAAACGGCGCCTGCAGTCCACTCGAGGTCAACCTACGCGAGGGCGGCGTTCCAGGCACCCGCCGGACGCCGCCCTCGCCGGTCGGCAACGCCGAAATCGGCAGGCACCATCTACGTTCGTGAGGAGTATCCATGAAGGCAGCAGCTCTCTCCCAGTCGTCGCGGTTGGAAGCCGTCGAGGCGCTCGGCAGTCGAGAATTCGACGTATTGGTGATCGGCGGCGGTGTGACAGGGGCCGGCACGGCGCTCGACGCTGCCAGCCGGGGCCTTTCGGTGGCGCTCGTCGAGGCCCGGGATTACGCGTCCGGCACGTCGTCGCGCGCCAGCAAGCTCATCCACGGCGGGCTGCGCTATTTGCAGATGCTCGACTTCAAGCTGGTGCGCGAGGCGCTGACCGAACGCGGCCGCCTGCTCACGGCCATCGCACCGCACTTGGTGCAGCCGGTTCCGTTCATTTACCCGTTCACGCACAAAGTCTGGGAACGGGGGTACATCGGCGCCGGGCTGATGCTCTACGACGGGCTCAGCTTTGCGCCCGGCGTCCACCGCGGCGTCCCGCTGCACCGGCACTTGAGCCGGCGGAGCATGCAAAAGCTCTTTCCCGAAATGCGCGAGGACGCCGCCGTCGGCGGACTGCGCTACTACGACGCCAAGGTCGACGATGCGCGGTTCGTCGCCACGCTGATCCGCACTGCCACGTCGCACGGCGCCGTCACGGCCAGCCGGATGCAGGCCACCGAGTATTTGACCGACCACGGCCATATCACCGGTGTCGTGGCCGACGACCTCGAATCCGGCCAAACCGTGCAGATCCGCGCCCGGCACGTCATCTCGGCCACCGGCGTGTGGACCGAAGCCACCGAGAACCTGCCCGGCTTCCCGGCCAGTCCGGACGCGGGCGCCTCGACGTCGCCCACCAGCCGCGGATTGAAGGTACGCGCGTCCAAGGGGATCCACATCGTGGTGCCGGGTGACCGGATCGTCGGCAATGCCGGCATGATCTTGAACACCGAGAAGAGCGTCTTGTTCATCATCCCGTGGGACGGCTACTGGGTGATCGGCACGACCGACACCGATTGGCAGCTGCCCAAGGCTCATCCGGTCGCGAACGCCACCGACATCGACTACCTGCTCGACCACGTCAACGCCGTGCTGAAGAACCCGCTCACGCGCGACGACGTGATCGGCACGTACTCGGGCCTGCGACCGCTGTTGCAGCCCGTCAGCACCGACGCGCAAAGCACGGCAAAGGTGTCCCGCGAGCACACGGCCGCGACGCCCGCCCCCGGCCTGACCGCGATCGCCGGCGGCAAATTCACCACCTACCGCGTGATGGCCGAGGACGTCGTCGACCAAGCTCTCGGCCCGGAAGCGAAGGGCAATCCGTCGATCACCGCGAATCTTCCGATGCTCGGCGCCGAAGGGTTCAAGGTGCGGATGCGCCAACGCGGCCGGATTGCCGCGAAGTACGGCTGGGAGATCGGCCGCGTCAACCACCTGCTGCGCCGTTACGGCGGTCTCATCGACGAGATCCTCGAGTTGATCGACGCCGACCCGTCCCTTGGCGAGCCGCTCCCGGGCGCCGAGCAGTATCTGAAGGCCGAGGTCACCTATGCAGTCACGCACGAGGGGGCGCTGCATCTCGAGGACGTGCTGACCCGCCGCACCCGGCTGTCCTATGAGCAGCCCGAACGCGGACTTGCTGCTTCCGACACCATTGCCGATTTGATGGGCCGGGAGCTCGGCTGGTCGGATCAAGAACGCAACGACGAGATCGCCGCTTATCGGGCTCGCGTGGACGCCGAGCGGGCCGCCGAGCTCGAACCGGACGACGAGTCGGCGGCGGCAGTGCGTGCCCGCGCCGAGGAGATCATGCCGCCGGAGGGTTCATCCCTCGCCTGACATTGTGAGTTGCCACCCGGCTTCGCCATATCGGTCGCGGCGCCGGACGTCGCGCTGCCATTGGACATTGTCCGTCCGGTGGTGCTGACCGTCGTACTCGATGCCGATCTTCAACCGGCGGTATGCCAGGTCGGGTTGAAAGAGCTTTTTGATGACTGACCACGGATCCGGGCCGCGACCCGACCGCTGCAACACAGCGCAAAAACAAATCGTGCGCGGCCCCACTGTGGACGGCCGCAGCGCGGACACCGCCTGTGGACGCAAGTCCACCCCGCGCCGCGCGGCGTCAGCAGCCTTGGTCGGCCGCCTCGTACTCCCCGATGGCCGCGACCTTTTCGGCCGACGAACTAGCCGGATCGAACGTGTACCCGAGCCATTCGGAGGCGAGTTTACGGGCCAGTTCGAGGCCGACGACGCGCTGGCCCATACACAGCACTTGAGCGTTGTTGGACTTGATGGCACGTTCTACCGAGTATCCGTCGTGCGCCGTCACGGCGCGGATGCCGGGAACCTTGTTGGCGCTGATGGCCACCCCCAGGCCGGTGCCGCACACGAGCAGTGCCCGGTCGACCTCGCCGTCGGCCACCTTGCGGGCCGCAGCCACGGCCACATGCGGATAGGCGGTGTGGGACTCGGAGTCCACGCCGACGTCCACGACTTCACCGACCCGCGGGTCCGCCTCGAGATCGTGCTTGAGCGCTTCTTTGTAGTCGTAGCCGGCGTCGTCCGACCCGACAACTATTCGTAGATCACTCATTGGAAGTCCTTTCTCATCGATGATCAGTCGTCCGGCCACGCGGCGTCCGCCGCCGCCGTCACGACCATACCCAGCGAGGTGGCACCCGCGTCGGGAGTTCCGACACTCTTATCGGCAAGCGGCCGCGCGCGCCCGAGCTTCGGCGTCAGGTCGGCTGTCTGCCGGGCCGCCGTTGTCGCGGCTTCCGCGGCCCGCCGCCAGGCAACTCCGGACGCCGAGTCGGACGACGATCCGGCCGCCTCCTTTAACGAGTCTACGAACGGCACGAGGGCGTCGACAAGAGTCTTGTCGCCGACCTGGGCCTTGCCGAGATTCCGGACAGCGTCCAACGCGGCCTCCGCGGCGGCGGCCAAATCGGCCGTTTCGCACCGGTGATCGCCGGGCAGCCGGGCGCCGAACGCGGCAAGCGCGGCGCCCCACAGCACCCCGGACGTGCCCCCGGCTTCGGTTGCCCACGCATCGCCGGCGATGCGCAACGCATCGGCCGGTCCGGCGTCCTTTTCTGCGGCGGCCCGGGCAGTGCGGAGGCAAGCGTCGATGCCCTTGACCATGCCGCGGCCGTGATCGCCGTCGCCGGCGACGGCATCGATCCTGCCGAGTTCGTCCTCGTGGTCGTGCAGGACATCGCCGACGGCCTCCAGAGCGGCAAGGATCCGCCCGGTGGTCCGGCGTCCCTGCTCACCGGCCGGTTCGATGCCGGCCATCGGGTCGAGCTCGGCCGGATCGATCGCGGCGGCGCGCTCGCCCTCGGACACCTCCCAACCGGCAGCCGGGGCCTTTGTATAGGCCGGCGAGAGCGCGGGTGCGGACCACCAGCGTTCAAGATCGTCGTCCAGGAAGACGAGGGTGAGCGAACAGCCGGCCATGTCCAGGCTGGTCACGAGTTCCCCGACCTCCGGCGCGGCCACATCGAGCCCTTCATCGCGCAGCAACGCGGCAACAGCCTTCCACACGATGAACAGTTCTTCGTACTTGGTGCGGCCCAGACCGTTGAGAATGGCGGTGACGCGCGTTCCGGCGCCGGCCGGCCGTTCGGCAAGCACGCCGTCGACCAGCAGCCGCGCAAGTTCATCGGCGGTCATGGATTCGTGCTCGGAAATGCCCGGTTCGCCGTGGATGCCGAGGCCGAGCGCGACCTTGCCGTCCGGCACCGTGAACAACGGCTCGTCGGCGCCGGGCATGGTGCATCCGTCGAAGGCGACGCCGAGGCTGCGGGTTGCTGCGTTTGCGCGGGTGGCCGCGTCCGCCACGCCGTCCAGGTCGAGTCCTTCTTCCGCGGCCGCGGAGGCGATCTTGAAGACCGCGAAGTCGCCGGCGATCCCGCGGCGTTTGCCTTCCTCGTCGGCCGATGCGCTGGCGACGTCGTCCGTGACCAGCACCGTCCGGGCCGGGATTCCGGCGTCGTTCAACCGTTGTTCGGCAAGGCCGAAGTTCATCACGTCGCCGGCGTAGTTGCCGTAGGTCAACAGCACGCCGCCGCCGGCGTCGGCGGCGCGGGCCACCGTGACGGCCTGCCGGGTGGACGGTGAGGTGAAGACGTTGCCCACGACTGCGCCGTCGGCGAATCCGGGTCCGACGACGCCGCAAAACGCCGGGTAGTGACCCGACCCGCCGCCGACCACGACGGCGACCTTGCCCTTTCGCGGCCGCGGTGCCCGTACGACGCCGCCCGGCACTGCGCGCACCAGGTCGTCGTGGGCATCGACGAATCCGGCCAGCATGTCATCGGCGAATTTCGCGGGATCGTTGTAGAGCGTGGTCATGATTGCCTCTTCCTCTCGTCATCGTGTGCGGTTCCGGGTTGTCCGTAGGTGGCGAACTTCGCGGCAGCGGCATCCAGCTCGCCGTCCGGCAGCAGCGCCGGCGTGCCGGCGGCCGCGGCGATCAGGTACACGCGGCACGCCCACTCGAGTTGCGTGACGCGTTCGTATGCGCCGGCCAGGTCGCCGCCGACGGCGATGCTTCCGTGATTGGCCATCAACGCGGCCGTCCGCCCGGTCATGGCACGGCGCACGTTCTCGGCAAGCGCGTCGGTGCCGTACGTGGCGTAATCGGCCACTCGGACCGATCCGCCGCACAGCGCCAGCACGTAGTGGACGGCCGGCACTTCGCGGGTCAGGGTCGACACGGCAGTGGCGTAGGTGGCGTGGGTGTGCACTATTGCGCCGACCGGTTCGCGGTCGGCGTCGGCGTACAGGCCGAGGTGGAGCGGTACTTCGCTGGTGGGGGCCATCCGCCCGCCGACCTGCTCGCCGTCCAGTGTCAATATCGGCAGGTCTTCGGGCGTCAACGCGTCGTACGGGACCCCCGTGGGCGTGACCACTATCTGGTCGCCGACTCGCGCCGACACATTGCCGGACGTCGCGACGACGAGCCCGTCGCGCAGCATCCGCCGGGCAGTGGCGAGCACCTGCGTGCGGACGTCGTCCGGCGGCCCCGTCATCGCCCGCTCCACAATGCGCGGGCCGAGTCGAGCTGCTCGCGGTATCCGGTATAGCCGCGATCGTAGAATTCGACGCGCTGCGGATCCGGGGTGAAGACGCGGCGGCGCTGCTTCCATTCCGCTCTGTCGACCGGGTCCCCGAGAGCGTCCCAGGCGGCCATGGCGGCTCCCCGGGCGCCCACGCCGGTTTCGATGGGCAGGTGGATCTCGCGGCCGACGACGTCGGCGAAGATCTGGGCCCATTCGGCCGATTTCATTCCGCCGCCGCACGCGGACAACTCGCCGTCCAGGCCTCCGGCCTCAAGGCAGTGCCGTGCCGCGAAGGCGATGCCTTCGCACAACGCCCGGGCGATATCGGCGGGGTTGGTGTCAAGGGAGAGCCCGCTCAGCTGGCCGCGCGCATTCGGGTCGACGAATGGCGCCCGCTCCCCCGACGGCGACAGGAACGACAGGGCGTTGACGCCATTGGCGCCGGGCGGCGACTGGTCGAGCAGCTCGCCGACGTGCCAGGCGCGCCGTCCGAAGAGGTTCATCAGCCAGTCGATGCTGGCCGTGCCGACCATGGCGGGCATGACGCGCATGTATTCGTCCGGATGCGGCGTGGCCAGCCACATGCCGGCCGGTTCACCGTCCGGGTCGATGACCGGGTCGTCGCTGAGCACCTCACAGCCGAGCGTGGTGCCGACCACGAGAGTACCGTCGCCCGGCTCGGTGACCCCCGATCCGAACGCGCACGCGGGCAGGTCGAACGGGCCGGCCGTCAGCGGAGTGCCGATCGGAAGACCGAGCTGGTCGGCGCCGCTCCGGCTGAGTCGGAAGACGTGTCCGGGCGGGGCCGGGTCGGCGAGCAGACGCCGATAGTCGCCGATGCCGCACGCTTCGAGAGCGTCGAGCGAGTACTCACGGGTGCGGACGTTCAAGAACGGCAGCGAGGCGTCGGACGCGTCGACCGTGATTTCACCGGTCAGGGCTCCGACGACGGCGTCGACGCAATAACCGGCGACCGCCGCCCGGTCCAAGTTCTCGGGTTCGTGATCGGCCATCCATTTCAACAGCGGAGCGGCACATCCCGGGAAGATGCCCGATCCCGTGCTGCGGTACACCCGGTGGGCGACCGAGTCGCGGCCGCCGCGGCTCCAATCGGACACGATCCGGGAGCCGCGCCCGTCCATCCAGGAGATCGGATTGCGCACCGGGCGGCCGTCGGCATCGCGCAGCCACAGTCCGTCACCTTGGCCCGTGATGGCGATGCCTTCGATGTCGTCGGCGGACGCGGCGACTTCGCGGACGACGTATCGCACCGTGGCGAGGACGTCGTCGAAGTCCTGCTCGACCATGCCGCCGGGCATTTGGTTCACGACCGATTCCTTGGTCGCGGTGAGAAGGGAGTCGCCGCTACGGGTGATCAGTGACGCCTTCGTCAACGACGTGCCGATATCGACGCCGATGATCATCGTGTTCTTCTTTCTGTCATGGCCGTCGCAGTCCGGGTCACTGCCTGTCGTACACTGCCGGGTTGGCGACGAAACGCGGCCGTTCGCCGTCCAGATAGGCGGCGATCTCGCCGGCCACGATGTCTGCGGCACGGTGCGCGGTCTGCCGCGTGGCGCCGGCCAGGTGCGGGGTCGTGATCACGTTCGGCGCGTCGAACAGCGGCCACGACGGGCCCGGCGGTTCTTCGTCGTAGACGTCGAGCGCGACGGCGCCGAGTTGGCCCGACCGCAACATGTCGGGCAACGGCGAGTAGTCGAGCAGGCCGCCGCGGGCCATGTTGATCAGTATCGCGCCGGATGGAAGGAGCGACAGGTTGTCGCGGTTCAGCAGATGGTGGGTCTCGTCGGTCAGGCGGGCGTGGATGGACACGACGAACGACCGGCGCAGCAGATCGTCGAGTGCGGCCACGGCTTCGACGCCGTCCGCGGCGAGTTTCTCGGCGTCCGTGTACGGATCGTAGGCCAGCACGTGCGCGCCGAATGCCCGCAGCACACCCGCCACGATCTTGCCGATGGCTCCGTATCCGACAAGCCCGATGGTGGTGCCGTCGACTTCGATGCCGGCATTGTCGTAGGCATAATAGTCGCCGCGCCAGGTGCCGCTTTTCAGCTCGGCGTCGGCCACCGTGATGCGGCGCATGGCATCGAGGATGAGCCCGATGGCGAACTCGGCGGCTCCCGTCGCATTGCGGCCCGGCGCAAAGGTCACGACGACGCCGTGGCGCGTGGCGGCCTCCAAGTCCACGTTGACGGGGCCGCCGCGGCTGACGCTGACCAACTTGAGGTTCGGGCAGGCGGTGAAGACCTCGTCGGTCAACGGCGACATCTGCGTGGCCACGATCTCGGCATCGCCTATCGCTTCAATGGCCTCGGCGACGGTGCCGCTCGCCTCGTTGACGGTGTCGACCGGGCCGAACGGCACGTTCGGCCATTCCAGCTTCGCCCGGTCGATCGTCAATTGGTGCCGGCCGGCCGTCGCCCGCTCGATGGCGTCGACGAACAGGTCCGGATCGATGAAGTGGTCCCCCACCGCGAGTATCTTCCGCATCGGGCTCTCGCCTTTCTTCTTCAGTAGTCGGTCTCGGGCCGGCCCAAGGCTTCCAGCAGGATCCGGCGAATATCGGCATGGTCGGCCGCTACGGACGCCGCGAGCGCCAGAGCGTCGGGCGCCGGCGCGTAGACCGGGTTCGGGATGGCGACGACAGTCATGTCGGCGGCCGCGGCCGCCCGCAGTCCATTGCTGGAATCCTCGACGGCCAGGCAGGCTCGCGGATCCACGCCGAGCCGGCTCGCGGCTTCCCGGTAGACGTCGGGTTGCGGTTTGCCGCGCGGCACTTCGGCACTGGAGACCGTTGCGGTGAACCGTTTCGTCAAGCCGTGATGGGCCAGCACCGCATCGATGACACGGCGGGTCGCCGACGAGGCCATGGCGATCGGCACGAGGTCGCTGACGTCCTCGACAAGCGTGCGGGCCCCGTCCAGCAGCTCGATCCGGCCGTTGTCGAGCGCTTCGAGCATGCCGTCGACGACAATGCGCTCGGTTTCCGCGGGGGACTCGGCGCCGCCGGCGAAGTCCGTCAAGTACTGCGACCATTCCGGGGCGCTCATTCCCTGGCAGTCCGTGGTCTGGCGGCGGGTCCAGTCGGCACTGCGATCCGCGGCAAAGGCGGCCCACATCTCTTCCCACAGATGTTCGCTTTCGACTATGACGCCGTCCATATCGAATACGACGGCGCGAAAGCCGGCCGGACGGATGCTTCCACCTCCGGATGCGGTCATGGGCAAACCTCCCTGGCGCCGGGCTTTGCCCAGCTTGGTCTCAATCTACCGTACGTAATGATATTTATACCATGATTTTTGCGATATTCGGGTCGGTCGGATGTACATGAGCAACCTCCTCGCGGCACACTGTACGCATGACGACGAAGAAGCGCAGCCCCCGCGAGGTACGGCAGCGGCGGATCATCGACCACGTCCTGACCGCCGGATTCGCGTCGACGGCGGAACTGACGGAGCTGACCGGCGCCAGCACCATGACGACGCACCGCGATATCGACGAGCTCGCCCATCGCGGCATTCTGCGCAAATTCCACGGCGGCGTCTCGGCCAGGCCGTCGACGGTGTTCGAGAGCAGTTCGGACTTCCGCCTGCACAGCCAGCCCGAGGCCAAGGAAAGCCTTGCCGACGTGGCGCTCGGCATGGTCGAACCGGGCATGTCCGTTTTGCTCGACGACTCCACGACCGGCCTGGCGCTTGCCCGCCGATTGCACGAGGTCGGCCCCCTGACGGTTGTCACGAATTACCGCCTGGCCATCGAGGTCCTCCGCGAGGACGAGGACATCCGCCTGATCTCCCTCGGCGGCGAATACTCACGCACGCACGACTCCTTCATCGGCCTTCCCAGCCAAGCCTCCCTGTCGGCGCTCTCCGTCGATATCGCGTTCCAATCCACGTCTGCCATGACGGCGCACATGGCCTTCCACCAGGAACAAGAAATCATCATGATGAAGCGGGCCATGCTTGAAACGGCGGCGACAAAGGTCTTGATGATGGACTCGTCCAAAGTCGGTCGCACTGCGCTGCACAGGTTTGTGCCGACAAGTGCTTTCGACACGATCATCGTGACCGACGACGCTCCGGCGAACCTGCTCGACGTGTTGCGCGAGGAAACCACAGTGGCGCTGGCACCGGCGGCGCAATCGGACCCGGAGCCGTGACGACGACGCACCGGATCCACCACGTTCATTGGTACTTATTCCGCACAACTTGATAATTTTCCCGCCGAAACCGTCCAATTCATCCGTGCGGCGCATTTCGTTGCCACACCCTCCGAGCGGGGCTAGCATGAGATTATTCTGCAAGTCAAATCGCAGGTGTCCAGTCTAGGAGCTTGGCAATGAGCGATGTTTCAGCGTTGAGAACGACTCTTCGTCACGGCAGTGGACTCAAGAGATTGAACGGAACGTGGGGCGAGTGTCTTGCCGAATTCCTCGGCACGTTCGTCCTGCTGGCTATCGGCGACGGATCGGTGGCAATGACGGTGGCCGGGTTGCCCGGATCCGGACGTACCCAAGGGGCCACAACCATTTTCCTCGGCCCCAGTGACTGGCTGATCATCGCCTGGGGCTGGGCGTTCGCCGTCGCCTTCGGCGTCTATGTCGCCGGCGGCGTCTCGGGCGCCCACATCAATCCGGCCGTCACCTTGGCGTTTGCAGTGCGCCGGAAGTTCCCGTGGAAAAAGGTCGGCCCGTACATCGTGGCGCAGGTCGTCGGCGCGTTCGTCGGTGCCGCGGTCGTCTACATGACCTACCACCAGGCCATCGATGCCTACAACAAGGCGGCGCACGTGGCCTCCCGCAGCGATCCGGGCGGCTACGTGACCTTCTCCATCTTTGCGACGTTCCCGGCACCGTATTTCAACGGCGGCTGGACCGGCCCGCTCATCGACCAGATAGTGGGCACGGGGTTCCTCGTCATGTTCATCGCGGCAGTCATCGACATGCGCAATACGGCGGTCAAGGCCAATATGGGTCCGCTGATCATCGGCTTCACCGTCGCCGCGGTCGGAATGACATACGGCGCGAACGCCGGATACGCCATCAACCCGGCCCGTGACTTCGGCCCGCGCGTTTTCGCCTGGCTCGAAGGATGGGGCAATGTGGCGATGCCGGGGACCGTGCACGGCGCCGGCGTGGACTACAGCTGGTACTTCTGGATACCCATAGTGGGGCCGATCATCGGCGGCATCATCGGTATCGTCCTGTACGACTTCTTCGTCGGCGACGTTTTGCATTCACGCCAGCTGAACGTCACCCCTGCCGGCCCGGCCACGGCGGAATTCGTCGACGAGGCACGGGAGACGGGCGCCGACCGGACCGATGCGCCGGGTCGCGGTGCCCACGCGGCTGACGAGAAAGCGGATGACGGCCCGTCGGCATCCGATGAGGAATAGCGCAAGCGATCCGGGAGGTACACAGTGAAGAAACTCATCAACGATCCCGACACCGTCGTCGCGGACGCGTTGAAAGGCATCGATGCCGCGCATCCGGAGCTCACCGTCGATTACGAGAACCGGCTCGTGCTCCGGACGCCGGCGGCCACCGACGGCAAGGTCGGGCTCGTCTCGGGAGGCGGCAGCGGACACGAGCCCCTGCACGGCGGCTTCGTCGGCAAAGGCATGCTGGACGCCGCATGCGCCGGCGAGATCTTCACGTCGCCGACACCCGACCAGATGACCGCCGCCACCAAAGCGGTGGACGGCGGCGCCGGCGTCCTGCATATCGTGAAGAACTATACCGGCGACGTGATGAATTTCGAGATGGCCGCCGAACTCGTGGCGGCCGAGACCGGCACTGCCGTCGAGTCGGTGGTGACGAATGACGACGTCGCGGTGCAGGATTCGCTGTTCACGGCCGGACGACGCGGGGTCGGCGTCACGGTGTTCGTCGAAAAGATCGCCGGCGCGGCCGCCGACGAGGGTCGCGACTTGCCGGCCGTGGCCGACATGGCGCGGCGGGTGGCCGACTCGGGCAGGTCCATGGGCGTGGCACTGACCAGCTGCGTCGTGCCGTCGGCCGGCAAACCGACGTTCGACCTGCCGGACGACGAGATCGAGGTCGGCATCGGCATCCACGGCGAACCCGGCCGGCACCGCGAACCGATCCGACCGGCCCGGGACATTGCGGCGAGCCTCGTCGAGCCGATCCTTGCCGACCGCGATTTCACCGGCGCCCCCGCCATCGTCATGATGAACGGCATGGGCGCCACCCCCTTGCTGGAGCTTTACCTCATGTACGGCGAGGTCAAGGCCCTGCTCGACAAGGCCGGAATCGACGTGGCGCGGAACTTGGTCGGCAATTACATCACGTCATTGGACATGGCCGGGTGCTCGCTGACGGTACTCGGCGCAACCGACGAGATGATCCGGCTGTGGGATGCTCCAGTCAATACGCCGGGGTTACGCTGGGGTACCTGAACCTGCGAAAGGGGTACGCAAGTGGCTGCCGACACGCTGTCCGTCCGCGAGTTGACCGATTGGATGACCAGATTCGCCGACAGCGTGGCTGCCCGGCGAGAGTATTTGACCGATCTCGACTCCGCCATCGGCGACGCCGACCACGGCACGAATATGACCCGCGGCATGCAAGCGGTCACCAGCAAGCTTGAGTCCGACCCTTCCGAGACGATCGACGCCTTGTTCCGCGCCGTCGGGATGGCGCTGGTCAGCAGCGTCGGCGGGGCCAGCGGGCCGTTGTACGGTACGTTCTTCCTCCGGTTCGGCGGGGCGGCCGCCGGCGCGGCGACTCTCGACGTCGGCGCTCTCGGCACCTGTCTGCGCGCGGGGTTGGACGGCGTGATCGCTCGCGGCAAGGCCGAGCTCGGCGACAAGACGATGCTTGACGCCATGATCCCGGCCGTCGACGCGTTCGACGGCGCCGCGGATGACTTGCTCGCCGCGGTGACCGCCGCGCGCGATGCGGCAGCCACCGGGCGCGACGCCACCGAGCCGTTGACCGCCCGTAAGGGCAGGGCCAGCTATCTGGGTGATCGCAGTGTCGGCCATGTCGACCCCGGAGCCACGTCCACCGCGTTGCTGTTCGACGCGTTGGCCGCCGCCGTGGCCGGGGAGTAGCACCGGTGATAGGGATCGTCGTCGTCTCCCACAGCGCCGAGCTGGGCAATGCGGCGGTAGGTCTTGCCCTGCAAATGGCCGGCGACTCGCCGCCGCCGATCGAAGTCGCGGCCGGCTCGGGCGACGGGTTCGGCACCGAGGCCACGGCGATCGCCGATGCCATCGGTCGCGTCGATTCTCCGGACGGCGTGCTGGTGCTGATGGATCTCGGTTCGGCGGTGCTGAACGCCGAAATGGCCCTGGAGCTGTCGGCGCCGTCCGGGCCGGTCCGGCTCACCCCTGCCCCGCTGGTCGAGGGGCTTGTCGCGGCAGTGGTCAGCGCGGTCGGCGGCGCGGGCTTGGCCGCGGTGGATGCCGAGGCGCGGCGCGGGCTGATGGCCAAAGAACAGCATCTCGGCAACGAGCCGGGCTCCGGGCCCGGGGATGAGCCCGGGGACGAACTCAGGGACGGATCCGAATCGACGGCCCCGGACGCCGAGGCGGTGCAGGCGGACGTGCGCGTCACGGGCCGGGACGGGCTACACGCGCGGCCGGCGGCGGCGTTGGTGCGGGCCGTATCGAAATTTCGCGCGACCGTGACAGTGTCACGGCCCGGCGGACAGCCGGCGTCGGCGTCCAGCGTCAGCGCCCTGGCCGCGCTCGATGTGCGCTTGGGCGACGTGGTGCGCGTGAGCGCGACCGGTGACGACGCCCAGGCCGCCGTCGACGAGGTCGTCCGGCTTGCCGCACTGGACGACGGCCACGCCGGGGACGACGCTTCGGCGCAGGACAACGAATCGGGATCCGAGGTGGCGGTCGGACCGGCGGTGTTTCAGGACCCTCCCAACTGCGAACCACCTGCCGCGTTTGTCGAACGTGACGACCGTCCGGCCGAACGCGACAAGGTCAGCGAGGCCTCGCGGGTCGTCGCAGACGTGCTTGCCGAACGGGCCGGCAAGGTCGACGGCGATGTCAGCACCATCCTGCGGGCCGATGCGGCAATGGCCGGGGACCCCGCGTTCGTGCGAGCAGCGCATCAGTTCATCGATGCCGACGGAGTGAGCGCGCCGGCGGCAGTGTGGCGGGCCGCGCAAACGATCATCGACGCTCTCAGCCACGGCCGGCTTGCCGAACGAGCCGCCGACCTGGTCGGAGTGCGCGACAGGATGATCGCCGAGCTCGCCGGCCGGGACTGGCCCGGTCTGCCGACGCGGGACTTCCGGTTCGTGCTGATTGCCGACGATCTGACGCCGGCGGACGCGGCCGAACTCGACGCTTCGACGTGCGCCGCAGTCGTCACTGTCCACGGCGGGCCGAAGTCGCATACGGCGATCATTGCGCGCGGGCTCGGCATCCCGGCCGTGTCGAACGCCGACCTACCGGACGGCCTCACGGAAGGCATGATGGTGCGGGTGGACGCGGGCCGTCAGAGCGTCACTCTCGCGGAGTGATCAACGCCGTTGCGATAGCAGCGATTCCTTCTCCCCTGCCGGTCAGGCCGAGGCCGTCGCTCGTTGTCGCGCTGACGCTCACCGGGGCACCCGCGGCCGTGCTCATTGCCTGTTCGGCTTCCCGCCGCCGCGGTGCGAACTTGGGCCGGTTCCCGACGATTTGCACCGCAATATTGCCGATGTCGAAGCCCGCTTCCCGGGCGGCCGCGACCGCGTCGGCCAACAGGCGCGCCCCCGAGGCGCCGGCGACCTCCGGCCGGTCGGTGCCGCACAAGGAGCCGATGTCGCCGAGCCCGCCGGCCGACAGCACGGCGTCCACGCACGCGTGCGCTGCGACATCGGCGTCCGAATGTCCGGCGAGGCCCGTCTCCCCCGGCCATTCCAGCCCGGCCAGCCACAACGGACGACCGGCGGCAAAAGCATGGACGTCGGTGCCGATTCCAATGCGCGGAATCACGTCGTGCACTTCCGTTGCGTTTGCGGTGTCGTCGGGCCGGCCGACTCGTGTGCCACCAGCCGTTCGACGGCGTCCAAATCGGCACGGGTCGTCACCTTCATGGCCCGCAGGTCGCCGTCGATCACCACCGAGCGTCCGCCGAGTCGTTCGACGAGCGCGGCATCGTCGGTGGCGGATCGGCCGGAGCGGTGGGCGCGTTCCAGCGCGGCGCGACGGAAACCTTGCGGCGTTTGCACGGCACGCAGGAATGCGCGATCGGGGGTGTCGGTCACGGTGCCGTCGGCGTCCACGTACTTGATGGTGTCCGGCACGGGCAACCCCGGGACGACGGCGTCCGGCCCGCTGCAAACGGCCTGCGCAACGGCGTCGAAGAGTTCGGGCGGCGCGCCGGCCCGGGCGGCGTCGTGCACCAGCACGATCTCGATGTCCGGCGGAAGTGCGGCCAGACCGGCCGCCACCGAATTCGTCCGCTCGGCACCGCCGGCGACGATGATCGGCCGCTGCCCCACCAGGGCGGCGAACTGCTCGAGGTGTCCATCGGGCGCCACCACCACGATGGTGCCGGTGCAGCCGGCCGCCGCGGCGTTGCGTACCGCCCGCACGATCATCGGCTCACCGTCGATCTCGACGAGCGCCTTCGGCATTCCGGCGCCGAGGCGCGTGCCGAAGCCGGCGGCAACGACAATGACGCCCACTGCCCGATGACAGGCAGGGGCGTCACCGATTGTCGATTTCGAGTCGTTCAGGAGGCGAGAACCTCGTCCAGGATGGCTTCGGCCTTTTCTTCTTCGGTCTTCTCGGCAAGCGCCAGCTCGGATACCAGGATCTGCCGGGCCTTCGACAGCATCCGCTTTTCGCCGGCCGACAGTCCTCGATCCTGATCACGGCGCCACAGATCGCGGACGACCTCGGCTACCTTGATGACATCGCCCGATGCGAGCTTCTCCAGATTGGCCTTATACCGCCTGGACCAGTTGGTCGGCTCTTCGGTGAACTCGGCACGCAACACGTCAAAGACGCGGTCGAGCCCGTCCTGTCCGACGACGTCGCGGACACCGACGAGGTCGCAATTATCGGCGGGGACCTCAATGGTCAGATCACCCTGCGCTACTTTCAGCTTCAAATATAATTTATCTTCGCCCTTGACACTGCGGGTCTTGATTTCTTCGATGAGCGCTGCCCCGTGGTGAGGGTAGACAACAGTTTCTCCGACCTGAAAAGTCATGTGGTTCGGTCCCCTTTCGCGGTAACCAGTCTAACATGACTCGCCGATGTTCTATGGACTGTTTGTCCTGGCCAGACGGTGTATGATGCCGTCGCACATCAGCGCTGCCGAACGAGGCGGGGGTCTTGACAGCCGTCGAATTTTCTGCGTCGCCCCCGAGTGCGCCAACCGATCGCGTCTGCGGTTAATATGGAAGCGGTCCGCGGACGCTTGCGTCGATACGCGGACGGCCGGATTTGTCCGCCGGCCCGGAGAACTCCGTACACGACGAGGAGCACTTGTGAAACGCCACGCCCGACTAACTGCGGCGCTGATCGCTGCGGCGCTGATCGCCCCCGCATCGGGATGCGCGGCAATCATCACACCGCAGGCAACCGAGCACAAATACGCGGCCGGGGACGGTGCGGCCGCCGCCATCGGCGATCTGAAGATCCGCGGCGTCATGGTCATCACCAAGGGCAAGGGCAAGCCCGGTCAGCTCCTCGCCACGGTGTTCAACTCGTCGCAGAGCCCCAAGACCGCAAAGATCTCGACTCCCTCGTTCTCGACGACGGTGCGGGTGAAGCCGGAGAGCGAGGTCAGGCTCGACCCGAAAGACGGCAAGAACGTCGTCATACCGTCGGTGAGCACCAAGCCGGGCGAATTGCTGAAGGTCACACTTCAATCGGGCTCGAAGAGCAAGCGCTTCAGTTCGCAGGTCTTCAACGGCGCGTTGCCGCAGTACAAGAAGTACTTGCCGTCGCCGAAACCCTCGAAGTCGCAGAACAAGTCGCAGAACAAGTCGCAGCCCTAGGGTTCGAACTTGTATCCGAGACCCCGGACCGTCACCACGTGCCGGGGCACGGCAGGGTCGACTTCGACCTTGCCGCGAATTCGTTTGATGTGCACGTCGAGGGTTTTCGTGTCGCCAACGTAGTCTTCGCCCCACACCCTGTCGATCAGTTGTCCGCGCGTGAGCACGCGGCCCGCGTTGCGTAGCAGCAGTTCGAGCAGTTCGAACTCCTTCAGCGGCATCGCCACGTCGGAACCGCGAATGCTCGCCACATGCCTTTCGACGTCCACCTTCACGCCTGATACCTCCACCGACGAGTCGGCCGCGTCGACCGAGTCGGTACGCCGTCGAAGCACTGCTCGGATCCGTGCAATCAGTTCGCGGCTCGAATACGGCTTCGTCACATAGTCGTCGGCACCCAGTTCGAGCCCGACCACCTTGTCGATCTCCGAGTCCTTGGCCGTGAGCATGATGATCGGCACCGTCGATGCGGCGCGGATCTCCCGGCACACGTCGGTGCCGGACATGCCCGGCAGCATCAGGTCGAGGAGCACGAGGTCGGCGCCGCGCCTGTCGAACTGCGTCAGCGCATCCAAGCCGTCCGCGGCGACGCTCACGTCGAACCCTTCCTTGCCGAGCAGGTACGCCAACGGATCGGCTATCGATTCTTCGTCTTCGACTACAAGTATTCTGCTCACGTCCGGTTTCTATCCTTCGTTCGGGTAGCGGGTGGCGGATGCCGGCACGTCGTCCGGCACATCGTTTGACGCGTCGTCCGGCGCGGGCGAGGCGCCGGCGTCCAGCGGGAGCACCAACGTGAATGTGGACCCGGCGCCCGGCGCGCTTTTCACGCGCACGCTGCCGCCATGGCTCATCGCCACGTGTTTGACGATGCTCAGCCCCAGGCCGGTGCCGCCGGTCGAGCGGGAACGGGCCGTATCGACGCGGTAAAAGCGTTCGAAGATGCGTTCCGTCTCTTCGTCGGCCAGCCCGATGCCTTGATCGGTCACCGACAACCGGACGGTGTCGCCGTCGCCGGTCATCCACAGATCGACGACAGTATGTTCCGGCGAATAAGCCACTGCGTTGTCGATCAAGTTCTTCACGGCCGTGATGAGCAATTCGCGGCTGCCGCGCACGCAGTACGTGTCACCGGGCTCGATGCGCAACCGCACATCCTTTCCGTCGGCGGCAAAGCGACAACGTGCCGCCGCCTCGCTCATCACGTCGCGCGCATCGACCGGCTCGTCGTCGGCCCCCGCGGTGTCCTGCAGCCTGGACAGGTCGATGATCTCTTGCACGAGAGCCGTCAGCCTGGACGATTCCTGCGCGATCTTGCCGCTGAAGCGTCGGACGGCGTCCGCGTCGTCCGGCGAACCGGCGATCGCTTCGGACAACAGTGAAATCGCACCGACCGGAGTCTTCAACTCGTGCGAGACGTTTGCCACGAAATCGCGACGGATTTCCTCAACCCGCCTGGCCTCGGTGAAATCGTCGCACAGGATGAGCACGTAGTACGAGCCCAACGGCGCAACGCGCACGTGCAACGACCGGTACCGGTTGCCGGCATGCCGCGGCACTTCGACGTCGAATTCCTCGATCAGGCCGGACGCTTGCACGACCCGGGCGGCTTCGTCGAGCCGGGAATGCGTGACTGCGTGCGCTTTGACCAAGCCGAAGGAGTACGCGGCAGGGCTCGCCTTGACGACGTCGATACCGGCATCGACGACTATCGCCGCCGACGGCAGCACGGCAAGCACCTCGCTGATGCCGTCGGGCACTGCCGGGCCGACGTCGCCGGTGGTGTCTCGCGGTTTCGAGAATTGGAACGCCAGGACGGCGGCCAGGCCCACGACAAGGCCGAGCGCGCCGAACACGATGGCGACCACAGACACGTCCACGCATCAAGCTTATGGGGTGCGGGCGGCCGTCCGCTCCGCCGCCGGGCCGGTTCATGCAGAGTTCACTCAAGCGGTGCCGGCCGTTCCGCGGAACGCCAAGGGCGGAAGGCGGAGGGTCAGCGGCCCTGATTCGCCACCGCGGCCGCGGCCGATTCGGCGGCCTCCGGATCGAGATAGGTACCTTCGCCGATCGGACGGCAATCGGCGTCCAGCTGGTACACCAACGGGATGCCCGTCGGGATGTTGAGCCCGGCGATATCGGCGTCGCTGATGCCGTCGAGATGCTTCACGAGAGCCCGCAGCGAATTTCCGTGCGCCACAACGAGCACCGTCCTGCCCGCTTGCAAATCGGGCACCAGGTGGTCGAACCAGTACGGCAGCATGCGGTGCACGACGTCCTTGAGACATTCGGTGCGCGGCAGCGCGTCGAGCAGATTCGCATACCGCGGATCGTCCGCCTGCGAGAACTCGCTCGAATCGTCGAGTTCGGGCGGCGGAGTGTCGTAGGAGCGGCGCCACAGCATGAACTGTTCCTCGCCGAACTGTTCCTTCGTCTCCTTCTTGTTCTTGCCCTGCAAGGCACCGTAATGGCGCTCGTTCAGTCGCCAGGAACGATGGACGTCGATCCAGGACCGCCCGGCCGTGTCAAGGGTGATGTTCGCCGTCGCGATGGCGCGCTGCAGCCTGGAGGTGTGGACGACGTCGGGCAGCAACCCGTCGGCGGCCAGTAGCTCTCCGGCGCGGCGTCCTTCGTCGCGGCCGGTGTCGGTCAACGGCACGTCGACCCATCCGGTGAAGAGGTTCTTCAAGTTCCAGTCGCTCTCGCCGTGGCGGAGCAGAATCAAGGTTCGCGAGGAATTGTCAGCCATACGGCCATTGTTCCATGCCCGACTATTCGTCGCCGGACAGCAGGTGGGCAAACGCGTCGAGGTTGCGAGTGGACTCCCCACGCGAGAGCCGCCACTGCCATTCCCGCTTCATCGACGACAAGAACCCCAGCGCAAGCAGTTCGTTGAACGACTCGTCGGCCGTGGCCAGCAGATGGCCCATCAGCTTGTCGCATGCGGCATCGTCGAAGGCGGCGATCGGCAGCTCGGCAACCAGGTAGATGTCGCCGAGCGAATCAATCATGAATGCGGCCCCGTGCAGCCGCGCATTTCGCTGCAACAGCCACGAGTGCACGTCGGCGGTCCGCTCATCCGGGTGCCGCACCACGAACGCCAGCGCACGGACCGAATATTCGCCGAACTTGACCGCGACGGTCGTGGCGAGCTTCTTTTCGCCGGGCAATTGCACGGCTACCAAATTCGCATCGGCCCGTTCGGCATCGACGCCGGCGTCGTCCGCCCAGTCCTCCAGCACCCGCAATGCCCGATTTATCGGGCCCGGTTGCTCCGAAACGTTGTCAGCCACTTCGTCCCCCGATCTCTTCAAATGCGCCACGCTCATTGCATTCGCGCGCGGTTCCGTACACGTGCATGGTTTCATCGGCGGTGCGCGACCAGTCGAATTTGGCAACCGTGACGGGAGCTGCCCGCCCCATTCGGGCTCGCAATTCGGCATTGCCGAGGACGCGGCTCAACGCCTCCGCCCAGTCCGACGGATCGTGCCCGCCGACCAGGACACCGCTGACGCCGTCGTCCACCAGTTCGCTCAAACCGCCGATATCGGCGGCGATGACGGGTGTGCCGGACGCTTCGGCTTCGGCCGCGACAAGGCCGAACGATTCACTGCGCGAGGGCACTGCCACGACGTCCGCGGCCCGGTACCAGTCGACAAGGATCGACGGGCGCACCGGCTCGGCGAACATGACGGCGTCCGACACCCCGCACGCGGCGGCCTGCCTGGTCAGACCGGCAATGCCCTGACCGCGGCCGCCGCTGTCACCGCCGATCATCACGGCCGCCACGCGCCGGGCCAGCCCGGGCGACCGGGACGCAAGCACGGCAAGCGCGTCAATGACGACGTCCGCGCCCTTGAGATGCTGGATCCTGCCGACGACCAGCACGATCAGGTCGCGGCCGGTCAGCCCCAGACGCCGGCGGGCCGCCGCAGCGTCGCCCGGTGTGAAGACGTCGTGGTTGACGCCGGGGTGCACCACTTCGACGCGTTCCGGGTCGGCCCCGTACAGGTTGACGAGGTCGCGTGCTTCACGTTCGGTATTGGCGATCAGACACGCGCGGCGGGCAAGTGCGTCTTCCGCGCCGACCCGTTCGACGTGTTCGCCGGCGTGGTTGAAATCGCGATATTTCACCTTGGCCATGGTGTGCATGGTATGCACGATCGGCATGCCGATCATCCGCCTCAATTCGAGCGCGACGACGCCGCTGAGCCAGTAATGCGAATGGACGACGCACGCCCGCTGCACTGCCGGTTCGGCCGCCAACCGGGCCGCCAGGTCGCCGGCATCGAAATCGTCCCGCGTGATCCTGCCGGGCCCCGCAGCGGCCAGCTGGTGCACGCGCAGGCCGGGGGCGACGTCGATCACGTCGCCGCGGGAGTCGTCGACGTCGAGCGTGTAGATGTCGACGGTGACCCCGCGGCCGGCCAATTGCCGGGCCAGCTCGCGCACGTACACGTTGAGTCCGCCCGCGTCCCCGGAGCCGGGCTGCACCAGCGGCGAGGTATGCAGCGAGAGCATGACGACGCTGTCGATGGCGCGCTCAACCGTCATTGAAGAATCCTTGGATAGCGCTGCGCACCTCGCTGCGTCCGAGCCACAGGATCGATCCGGCCGGCAGCACTATCAGCTTCGCTTGCGGCAGCGCCGCAGCGTAGGCCTCGGCCACCGACACGGGATGCGCTTCGTCGCCTTCGTGGGTGAGGACGAGCGTCGGCACGTCCACGGCCGCCAATGACTCGATATCGTCGACAGCGACCTCGCCGGGCAGGTTCAGCCCGTATTTGGCGTCGGTGGTCACGAGCAGTTCGGCACGGTGCGTCAGCCATGCCTGCGCCGCCGGCAAATCGCGCACCGGTGCCGGTTCGCGGGCAGCGAGTTCGGCGCGCACGGCTGCGACGTCGCCGTTCGCGGCAAGTGCCGCTACGTGCCGCATCCGTTCGGCCGACAGCGCCCGCTCCTCGGCTCCGCGGCGCGCGTCCAAGGCTGCCGGAAGTACGAACGCGGCCTTGTCGAACCGGTCGGGCGTCTCACTGAGCACGCGCGCCAGGGCGCCGGCTCCCATCGAGACTCCGAGCGCCCGGGTCGCACCGACGGCGTCCGCGGTCTCGCGCAGCTCACCGGCCAGCCCGGCGTAGGTCCACGGCTCGTGCGGTGCCGGACGACCGCCGTGGCCGCGGAAATGCATGAAGGTTTTGCTGCCGTGCACGCCGGTACCGAACGGCCGCGTATCGCGTATCGACCCGCCGAATCCGTGCGCGAAAAGAGTTGTCGGCTCGCCGTCGCCAAAGGTCTCGAAGTACCTCTCCGGCATTACCAGCCGCCGTACGGCCCGGTTCGCTTGGTGCGCCCGGGGCCATTGATTCGGATCGCCGGGCGCACATCGGCAAGGAAGACGCCGGCAAAGACCACGGCGATGACGTTGATCCAGTACGGCATGATGCCGACGAAGAGCGGCAGGGCCAGGACGCCGACGAATGTTGCGCCGGCCAGGATCGACACCCAGAATGTCTTGGTGCGCTTTCCGGCCCGTTCAAAACTGTCGCCGCTGTGCCGAGCAGCCTCGACGAGAGCGAACAGTTCCATGCCGAGTGCGACGAGCGATAACGCCAGCAGCAGGTAGGCCTGAATAATCCCAATCACGGTACCAGCCTAACGCGCGGCGGCCGGCCGGGCGTCACTGTGTCATTTTCAGAAGCTGACTGCACAAAGTTCAAAAGTTGACTGCACAGATGATTGAGGGACCGCCGGCACCGGCCGTTTTCCGTTGCGCTCGCTCGATAGCGCGGTAGACCGTAGATTTTCCAACGGAAAATAGCTCGGCCAGCTCACGCTTGCTGTAATCGCCCGTGGCATGCAATTTACCCAAGTGTGCTTCCTGCTTGGCCGTGAGTTTCGGCTGCTTGCCACGTAGTCGGCCTCTGGCCTTGGCGACTTTCATTCTCTCGCGAGTCCGGGATCGAATAAGGTCGGCTTTGAACTCGGCGCCCATCGCTAAGACGTTGAACAGTAGTTTTCCGATGGGATCAGTCGGGTCATGGACCGACCCGCCGATGCTGAGTTTCACTTCCCTCTCGGCGAGGTCATCGGCAATTTCGTGGGCATCGCGAACAGAGCGGGCCAGGCGGTCGAGTTTGGTAACGAAGAACGTGTCCCCGGCACGGCACGCTGCCAGTGCTTCACGCAAGCCAGCGCGGTTCCTATTTCTACCAGTCAGCCCATGGTCAACATAAATTCGCTCCGGCTTGATCCCAAGCGCCTTCAACGCGTCGTTTTGGGCGGTGAGATCTTGCTTGTCCGTGGAGCATCGTGCGTAGCCGACCGTTAATTCAGACATGCCGTTCAATGTCGCATATAGGGCCCCGTCACCGGTCACTTCACCAGACCACCTATATGGGACGGTGTCTGCCGCGCCACTCAAACAGCGCAGTTCAGCACCACAAGTAACCGGTTGGGGTTGGGCTTGCGGACAGGGTGCTCGGCCACCTCCCAGTTTGGGGACATGTGCGCCGAACTCGGACCCGTAAGGGTGGTCGGTCCAGTCGTGGATTCGAGTAGTGTTTGCTTCATGCCTGACGCTATCTTTTCCCATCCGCGGGTGGCCCATGTCTACGATCCGCTCGATCCCGACCGAAGTGATCTGAACACTTACTTGGATGTCGTGGACGAATTCGAGGCTACGGCGGCCCTGGATGTGGGCTGCGGAACCGGAACGTTGGCCTGCTGCTTGGCGGCCCGCGAATTACGAGTAGTGGGGGTCGATCCCGCCCGAGCCTCGGTCGAAGTTGCACAGATGAAGGCCAATGCTGACAAAGTCGACTGGGTTGTAGGAATTGCGCTGGACGTTGCCGCAGTGGCGACCTACCAGGGACGATTCGACCTGGCCACGATGACCGCCAATGTGGCCCAGGTCTTCCTCGGTGACGATGAGTGGCACTCGAACCTGAAAGCAATCCGCTCTTGTTTGCGTCCTGGTGGACACCTCGCTTTCGAGAGTCGAAATCCCGCTGATCGCGCGTGGGAACGCTGGACGAAAGAGCAAACGCGTCAGCTTGTCGAAGTCGACGGAGAAGGCCCGGTCGAGGACTGGGTACAGGTAACCTCCGTGAACGACGAGTTAGTGACGTTTAATTCGCCCACGATCTTTCACGCTGATGGCCAGCGCGTTGACTCCACATCGACCCTGCGTTTCCGGACCGAGGAGGAACTACGAGAGTCGCTCGTTCGGGCAGGCTTTGCAGATATCGAAGTTCGGGATCTTCCCTATGCGCCCGGCCGCGGTTGGCTGATTGTTGCGGCGGCGCCTGACCCGGAGAGGAATTGAAGCCACATTCGCCGTGCGAGTGATTTTCGAGACTCCGATACCCTCGCCACCCGGCCTACGGTGACGTGCAACGTTGCACTCACAGCAAGGGCCCGAGGGGACGCTGGCCATGTCTCACTCGGCGATCGTTCAACGGGGTGCTTCTGCGGTGGTGTAGCGCAGTGCGTTTGTCTCACGTCGTTCGAACCCCATTGACTCATAAACCCTAAGTGCCGACTCCCGCGAAGGTCGAGTCGTGAGATCGAGAGTTCGTAACCCACGCTCGCGTGCGGCCTTTGTCATAGTTTCCAATAGGAGGCGTGCGATCCCGGACCCGCGGTGGTCGGCGTCGACGACGACATCCTCAACATGGCCGCGCAGACCGGTAGGCAGAGGAAACGTCACAAGAGTGGCCATACCCACGATCTCGTCATCGATTGATGCGACGATCAACTCTGTCGCGTCGTGTTCGATGATCGCTTCGAGCCGGTTCCGGTCGAATATCGCAGACCGGGACAATTGCGGCAGCAGCTGCGAGACCGCTTCGATGTCAGTGTCGCTGAGTGATTTAAGGACACGTATGTTCGGGACAGGCATACAGCGACAATATAGGGAGCAGCGCATAGCGCCCAGACCACCCAGCGACGGCAACAACTCGACGCCGTGTCATCTCACAAAATGGCTGCCAGCCATCACCGCTAGAGGATCCGTGACTGACATGGGCTAGCCCGGTGCAGTGCGCCGCAGCAGCTGTCAGAGTGCGGTGTGGAGCACCCGCCGTGCAGCCTCGAGACTGTTGCCGCCGTCCGTGTTAAAGGCGATCGCCGCGTCGGGCAGATGTTGACGGATGAGGTTGATGACTTCTTCGAAGAACTCGACGAGCGGTTCCGGTTTGCGGATGCCGCCTCCGACAACGACGCAGTCGTAGCTCTCACGGGAGAGAGCCTCGATGACTCGAGATTCGGCAGAGTCATCGAGCGGAACGAGGTGCTGGTCGGCGGACAGTTCCGATTCGTCGAATCTGGCAAGCCCGGCGTCCAGTGCCGAGTTGATTTCGTCGGCGTCGATCCCCGGAATCGTGGCCGGATCCAGTCCCAAGACCAGAACCCGATATTGCGTCGCATCTTGATTCATCGTTTTGACATCTCCGTATACATTGTATATGAGACGTACAACGTATACTCAATGAATGATGCACGCAAACTATTTGTGAGGTTCCGTGACACGTGAACTCTCGCCACCGCCGATCTGGTCGTTACCCGCTCCACCGAAACGTCGCCGAGACTTAAGCCGCGACGAGATCGTCCGCGCCGCGATTGCCATCGCCAACGCCGGCGGGGCGGAGGCCGTCACCATGCGGGCAGTTGCTGCCCGGCTCGGCTCCTCGGCTCCGATGTCGCTCTACCGCTATGTCCGCAACAAAGACGGCTTGGTCGATCTGATGCTCGACGCCGCCATGGCAGAAGTTCGGACGCCGTCCGAAAGTGTCGTTGATTGGCGCGAAGGTCTGGCTCGCCTTGCGCGCTCCATGTGGGAGATGACCAAGCAGCATCGCTGGTATGCCCGGCTCGTCCACACGCGTCCGCCCGCCGGACCGAATGCTTGCCGGATACACGAGTACGTTCTCACCGTTTTTGCCGATCTCGGTGTCGGCCTGCAGACAGCATCGGATTTCTACCTGCTCATCAATCGCCACGTCATCGGACTTGCACTCCAATATGCCGACACGGCATACGTGCAGTCCGACGCCGATCTCACGGTGGACGAGATCCGACAAACGGCACGCTCCTGGTGGGGACAAATGGACACCGAAAGCCCTTACCCACACCTGCAGCAACTCATGCGTCGGTTCCTTGATGAGCACAATCCAACCGACGGATGGGCCGGCCCGGATACGCAACTCGAGATCGGACTCGGGTGCCTACTCGACGGCATCGCCAACCGAATCGGCAATCCCGGCTAGGGCCGCTTCGCCCGTACCTACCACGACGCCCCAACGTCGATGAGGAAACCATCACGATAGACGCGTCCGAAATGGACTCCGGAAACCGGGATGATCATCACAAGGCGATCCCCTTGCGGCGTGTACGTCTTATGCCGCTGTGCGTTTGGCAATGAGAACCCCACCCGCCCCGAATACGGTAACCACAGCCAGGATCGCTGCGGTCAGTGACAGTGCGTGGTCGGTGCCGCGTGCCAGGACGGATCCGATGATGGCGTAGGCCATCAGCGCGCCGGTTTGACGGGTGGTGTTCTGCAACGCCGACCCCAGGCCGATGTCGGCCGGGGGTGTGCGCGAGACCAGCAGCGAGGTGAGGGCGGAGAAACAGATCGTGCTCGCGCCACCGATCAACAGCATGGTGGGAATGATCGCCAGATACGTCACGCCAAAGTCCGCAAAGGAAAGTCCCATGGCCCCGAGGATCACGGCGATGAAACCGGCTGTCAAAATGCTTGCGGGATGGTGCCGGCGGGCGAGGCGGCGGTAAGCGAACACCGGGCCCACGGTGCTGGCGACGGTCATCGGCAGCAGACCGATCCCGGCCTGCAGTGCGGACCAGCCACGACCGGTCTGCAACGCGATGGATAGTGCGAGCAGCGCACCGTAGAACCCGAAGCCCATCACCCCCGCGCTGGCGATCGCCGCCGTGCGCAACGGATCACGCAGCATCCTGCTCGGTATCAGCGGCGCAGGTGAACGGTGCTGGCTCCAAACAAAGACCAGCACTGCGACCATCCCGGCCGCCACGCAGCCCAGCACCGGCGACGATGACCATGCATGCGTACCGGTCAGGATCGCTCCAGTGGCCAGCAGAGTGAGGCCGACTATGATCAGTAGCTGCCCGGCAGGGTTCATCGATACCGTCGGAATTCGCGGCGTCTCATTGGCCGCTGACCGTATCAGCACCAGCGCGACCACCCCGGCGGGCAGGTTGATCAAGAAGATGCTGCGCCAGCCCGCCAGCTCGATCAACGCCCCGCCCAGCAGGGGCGCAGCCGCCATTGCCACGGCACCGGTGCCGACCCACCGCACCGTCGCCCGATCCCGAACCTCTTGGTCCGGGTACAGATGCGGGATCAACGCCAACGTCGCCGGGAGCAAGATGGCTGCGCCCACACCCTGCGCCACTCGGCACCCAGTCAACCAGGCGATGCTCGGCGAGGCCGCGCACCCGGCGGATGCCACTATGAACACGGTCAGGCCCGCCAGCAGCACCCGCCGGTGCCCGTACCGATCCCCCACTCGCCCAGACGTCAGCAGCAACGCCGCCAACGGAAGCGTGTACCCGTCCAGCACCCACTGCGCACTGGCCAACGAGGTGCCCAGGCCGTCGCGGATGGTGGGCAGTGCCAGGTTCAGCACCCCGGCATCCAGGATGATCAAGAAGTACGCGATGCACAGCCCGAGCAGACCTCGCCCCCTCGCCGGGCGTCTCTTATTGTGAGATTCTAATCGCGTCATACGAGATTTTATGTGCTGCGACTCTTGACCGCGAGACTCATCCCACACCACAAGACCCCGACTATGGGCGAGCTCTGGTCGCAATATGTCGTCACGCCACGAGATGACGGGTCCGCGAGGGCCTCCTGCTGTGTCGCCGCGAGCCCCGTTCGCGGATCCGCAAACGGACACCGTAATCGACGCAGTCGTCGGCAGGTCAGAGCGTGGGGTTGACCGTTGAACGGTCTGCGCGACATTGGTCAAGTGAGAAAGCAAAGTGCAGTCTTCAACATACGAGGAGCTTCGCGTTCGGATCTCACTGGCTTGCTTGAGGTTCAGCGCCAGGCGGGGCGATCAACCTCGTCGCGCTTTTGTGACGCGATTTCCCAGTCGATATCTGACCCCTCATTGCGTTTCGTAGTGGCCAAGTCAGATGACGTGCTCGTCGGCTGGGCAAAGACGAAGCATTTCGAAGACCCGGATAAGGCGGCGCCAGCCGGACACTATCTGATGGGAGTTACCGTCGCCCCGAACTTCCGCCGGATGGGTGTGGCCTCAGCTCTGGTGAAGACCCGCTTGGACTGGATCCGGCAACGAGACAATCTCGCTTACTACTTCACGAACGTGAGCAATGAAGCGTCGATAGCGCTACACCGAAATCCTGACTTTTACGAGTTTGCACGCGGACCACAGTTTCGCAGCATCCCATTCGACGGAGAACATGGAATACTCTCCTGCGCCAATTTACGCTGATCATGACCACGAAAACTCGGTAAAGGGGTCGGCAACTGACACGGCTTTGCCGCACCTCCGGCAGTTGTTTTGTACAGTCGGCTTCGGAAAAGACACACTGACCGCTCACGACGTCCGGCAGCGCAGCCCTTGCCCGACCGTGTCCGGGCGCCCTCAAAACGCCGGACGCCGCTCCCTCGGCCACCCGAGTCGAGCGGAAGGTGTTTGACTAGGCGTGTGAACTCCTCGAATCTGACCCGGCAGGAAACCTCCGAACGAGCCGCACATTTGGCGGTGAGCGACTATACGGTGCGGATCGACGTTTCCAACGCGACGGACCCGCATGCCGCGACGTACTCCTCGCGGACCAGCGTGCGGTTCACGTCGGACGTCGAATGGTCGCCGTTCATCGACTTGATAGCTCCGGACGTGGAGCGGGTGACGCTGAACGGCGCGGATTTGGCGCCCGGCGACGTATTCGACGGCGCCCGGGTGAACCTTCCCGGCGTCCGCGCGGGCGAAAACCATCTCGAGGTGCATGCCCGCGCCGCCTATTCGCGCACCGGCGAGGGGCTACACCGTTTCGTGGACCCGGCCGACGGCCAGACGTATCTCTACACCCAGTACGAGCCGACCGATGCGCGCCGCGTGTTCGCCAATTTCGACCAACCCGACCTGAAGGCGAAGTTCGCATTCGACGTGACGGCTCCGGCCGGCTGGCTCGTATTGTCGAATTCGCCGACGCCGGAACCCGTCGACCCCGAGTCGGCCGATGCCGGGTCTGCCGACGGCGACTCTCCGGACGGCGTCCGGCGTTATATTTTTGCGCCGACTCGCCTCCAGTCGAGCTACATCACGTGCCTTGCGGCGGGACCGTACGTCCGCCGCACCGACACCTGGACGTCGCCGGGCGACGACAGCGAGGGCGGCGAGCCGTTCAGCATCGAGCTGGGCGTATCGACTCGCCGGTCGCTGGCCGAGTACATGGAGGCCGAGGAAATCTTCGCCGTGACGAAGGCCGGTCTCGACTTCTTCCACCGGATGTTCGGCGTGCCGTATCCGTGGGGCAAGTACGACCAGATCTTCGTGCCCGAATACAACCTCGGCGCCATGGAGAACCCCGGGCTCGTCACGTTCACGGACGACTATATTTTCCACGCGGCCGTCACCGATAACCAGCACGAGGCCCGCGCCAACACGATCATGCACGAGATGGCGCATATGTGGTTCGGCGATCTCGTCACAATGGTGTGGTGGGACGATCTGTGGCTCAAGGAGTCGTTCGCCGACTTCATGGGAGCACTGGCCGTTGTCGAATCCACCCAGTGGACGGACGCGTGGGTCACGTTCGCCACCAAGCGCAAGGCGTGGGCGTACCGGCAGGATCAGCTTCCCACGACGCATCCGATAGTTGCCGATATCGAGGACGTCGAGGCGGCCAAACTCAACTTCGACGGCATCACCTATGCCAAGGGCGCGGCAGTGTTGCGGCAGCTGGTGGCGTACGTGGGTCGGGACGAATTCTTCGACGGCGCCCGCCGCTACTTCCGCGATCATGCCTGGGGGAATACGCGGCTGGCGGACTTCTTGGCGGCTCTCGACGCAGCGGCTCCCGAGCGGCAGGTCGAGGAATGGGCGACGGCTTGGCTGCAAACCGCGGGCATCTCAACCCTCACCCCTGAAATCGCCGAGACGGACGGCGTCATCGACGAGTTCGCGATTCGTCAATCCGGCGAAGACCCGCGCACCGGCGAGCCCGGGCTCCGCCCGCACCGCATTGCGATCGGGTGCTACTCGCTGGTCGGCGGATCCCTCGCGCGGACCGACCGGGTGGAAGTCGATGTGCGCGGCGAGCGCACGGTTGTTGCGCAGCTGGCGGGCATGCGGCGTCCCGATCTGGTCATCGTCAACGACGACGACCTGACGTACGCCAAGGTGCGGCTCGACGACGTCTCGCTTGCCACGGTGCGCCGTCACTTCGATGCCGTGGCCGACGCGATGCCGCGCAGCCTCGTCTGGTCGATGCTGTGGAACGCCATTCGCGATGCGCTGATGCCGGCGTCCGACTTTCTCGAGCTGTTCGACAACTTCGCGTTCGCGGAGACGAACTCGGGCGTTCGTTCCATGTTGCACGGCCAGGCCATCACGGCCCTCGATGCGTACGTGCCGGGCGAATACCGGCCGGTCGTGGCCGCCGACTTGCTCGGCAGCGCGCTGGCGGCCGTTCGGGCGGACCCGGCCGGGTCCGATGCGCAATTGCTGGACATGTTGTTCGTCGTTCGTATGACCGGCCGCATCACGCCCGACCACCCGTCGTCCTCGGCGGCCGATGCACGGGCACTGCTGTCCGGGCTGCTGCGGATGTCGCCCGATCAGGACGCCGGCCAAGCGGCCGGGCTGCCGGGCCTGAAGGTCGATTCCGAGCTGCGGTGGGCGATTCTCACGGCGTTGGCCGCGACCGGCCACGCCGACGTCGACGAGATCGATGCCGAAGCGGCCGCCGATCGGACCGGCGCTGCCGCAACGCATGCGGTGCAGGCTCGCGCGTCCCGCCCGTTGCCGGTGGTCAAGGCGCGGGCCTGGGCCGCGGCGGTCGAGTCCGATGAGCTGAGCAACGACCATTTGTCGGCGACGATCGCGGGATTCACGCACCCCTCCGGTCGGCACTTGCTGGACGGCTATGTCGACCAATACTTCGGGATGGTGGAGGACATCTGGGCCTCGCGCAGCATCGAGATCGCCCGGCGAATCGTTCGCGGGCTGTATCCGTCGTGGGCGCCGAATCGCGAGGACGCGCTGACGCGCACGAGGGCCTGGCTCGACGGGCACCCGGACGCTCCGGCGTCGCTGCGGCGTTTGATCATCGAAGACGGCGATGACCTGGCCCGTTCGGTTCGCGCCGCCGCGCTGCTGGCCTGAACGCATCGCCCCACCGACCGCGACGCCCCGCCCCGGTGTTCGGCGTGGGCCTGTAGCACGCACCAGGCCCACGCGGAATGCGTAGGCCCGCGCGGAACGAAAAGGGCGGGCGGCAAAACCTTAACGCGGCTCGATTTGCTGACCCTTGCCCAAAACGGTGATGCCGTCGTCGGTGACGTGGAATCCGGATTTGCGATCGGCGTCGGCATCGATGCCGATCTCGAATCCCGGTGGTACCACCACGTTCTTGTCCAGGATGGCGTTGTTGATCCGAGCGCCGCGGCCGATGCTGACGTTCTCCATGACCACGCTGCGAGCAATATCGGCGCCGGTCTCGACCTGCACGTTCGTGCCGAGAACGGAGGAATGCACCGACGCGCCCGACACTATCGATCCCGAGCACACTATCGCATCTTCCACGCGTGCGTTTTGCACGAATTTCGCCCCCGGCAGCTGCGGATGCGACGTGAAGATCGGCCATTCGTTGTTGTAAAGGTTGAACGTGGGCTCGACCGACACCAGGTCGAGGTTGGCCTCGTGGTACGACCCGATGGTGCCGACGTCGCGCCAATAGTTCGCGTCGCGTTCGAGGGCGCCGGGTACGATGTTGCGTTTGAAGTCGTAAACGCCCGCCTCGCCGCGGTCGACAAGCATTGGAATGACATCGCCGCCGACATCGTGCCGCGATTCCGGATTGTCGGCATCGGCACGGAGCGCATCGAAGAGCGTGTCGGCCGAGAAGACATAATTGCCCATCGACGCGTACGACTCGTCGGGACTGTCGGCAAGTCCCGGCGGATCGGCCGGCTTTTCCAGAAAGCGTTCGATCCGGACGCCGTCGTCCGCGGCCTTGATCACGCCGAACTGGTGTGCCTCGCGGCGCGGTACGCGGATGCCCGCCACCGACACGCCCGCTCCCGACTCGATATGCGCTTCGACCATGGCCCGTGCGTCCATCCGATACACGTGATCGGCGCCGAACACGACGATGATGTCCGGCTTCTCGTCGTTCATCAGGTTCATCGATTGCAAGAGCGCGTCCGCGCTGCCCAAATACCATTGCTTGCCCAACCGCTGTTGAGCCGGGACCGTCGCCACGTAGTTGCCGAGCATCGTCGACATCCGCCACGTCAGCGAAATGTGCCGGTCCAATGAATCGGACTTGTACTGGGTGAGCACGCAGATCTTCAAATAACCCGCGTTCACCAAATTCGACAACGCGAAGTCGATGAGCCGGTAGCTACCGCCGAACGGCACGGCCGGTTTCGCCCGGTCGAGTGTGAGCGGCATCAGCCGCTTACCTTCGCCACCTGCCAGGACAATCGCGAGAACCTTGGGAGCAGCCATGACGAGAGACTACCGCGAGTATCCGGGATTTCTTAAGCACGGCCGTTAATTCGTGATCAATCGTGACGAAGTCGCGCGATCCCGCTAAGGTCAAGGCATGCATGTGGGACTGTTGACTCGCGAGTTTCCTCCGGCCATTTACGGAGGCGCCGGCGTACACGTCGATTTCCTTTCGCGACATCTGCAATCGCTCGTCGACTTGCGCGTGTTGTGCATGGGGGACGCGCGTCCCGACGACGGCCGGGACGTGCGCGCATTCGCGGAACGGGATCCGCGGTTTTCGAAGGCGAACTCCGCGTTGAACGTCTTGTCGACCGATCTGGAAATGACAGCTGCCTGCAACGGACTCGATCTCGTGCATTCGCACACGTGGTATGCAAATATGGCCGGGCATCTGTCGAAACTCCTGTACGGGATTCCGCACGTGGTGAGCGCGCATTCGCTCGAGCCGTTGCGACCGTGGAAGGCCGAACAGCTCGGCGGCGGGTATGCGCTGTCGTCGTGGGCCGAGCGCACCGCATACCTGGCCGCGGATGCCGTCATCGCCGTCAGCGAGGGCATGGCCCGCGATATCCGCAGCGCCTATCCGGAGATACCCGCCGACCGGCTGCACGTCATCTACAACGGCATCGACGCCGACTTTTACCATCCGGACGCGGCGGACGACGTCCCGCGCAGCCTCGGGATCGACCCCGAACGGCCGTATGTGACGTTCGTCGGCCGCATCACCAGACAAAAAGGCGTACCGCATCTGCTGCGCGCGGCCAAACGGTTCGACCCGGCGGTGCAGATCCTGTTGTTGGCGGGCGCTGCGGACACCCCGGAGTTGAAGGCGGAGACCGATGCCTTGATCGATGAGCTCCAATCGTCGCGGGACGGCGTGGTGGTCGTCAGCGAGATGCTTCCGCGCGAGAGCGTCCGCCAGGTGCTGACGCACGCCTTGGCGTTCCTCTGCCCGTCCGTGTACGAGCCCCTCGGCATCGTGAATCTTGAGGCCATGGCGTGCGAGACGGCCGTGGTGGCCAGTGCAGTCGGCGGTATCCCGGAGGTGGTGGCGGACGGCGAGACCGGCTACTTGGTCGATTACGACCCGGATGCGCCGTCCGGCCTCGAAGCAGGGCTGGCCGACCGCGTCAACCGACTTGCCGCGGATCCGAACCTGGCCCACCGCTTCGGGGTAGCCGGGCGGAAGCGTGCGGTGGAGAACTTCGATTGGGCGGCTATCGCCCGGCAGACGGCGGACCTGTACGCCGCCCTGCTTTAACCAACAAGGCGCGCCAGTTCTCGTGCCCTGCTGCAGCCCTTACCGCAAAACGCCCCGCGCGGTATAAAACGCGTAGTCATGACGACGCGCCCTATACGCCGCGGGGCGTTTTACGGAAGGTGGCGCCTACGCGACCTCGGCTGCCAGCGCCGTGATCGTCTCTTCGCGGGCCGTAGCAGTGCGCGCCGATTCGCCGCGGTGCGCCGAGCCGACCGGATTGATCATCACCTCGTCGACGTCGAACGACGCTGCGAGCTCGGTGAGCTGCTTGGCCACGGCGGACGGCGTACCGATCAGCCAGCGGCGGCGCATCACCGCGATCATTTCGTTCAGCCGGGGGTCCAGGTCCGCTGCCGCGGCGTCCTCGATCAAGGCAAGCGGCTCGAGCTTCCCCGAACGAAGTTTGGCCATCGATTGCAGCTGGGGCAACGCGCGGGCGTCGGCTTCCTCCTGCGTGTCGGCCACGACCGCGTTGACGGTGAGGAAGGTCTGCGGCTCGGACGAATACTCCGACGGCTTGAACGACGACCGGTATGCTCCGAGCGCGGCAGCCGTCCCTTCACCCGAGAAGTGGTGTGCGAACACGTACGGCAGTCCCTTCGCCGCGGCCAGCTGCGCCGAATATCCGGACGACCCGAGCAGCCACACGGTTGGTTCGCTGACCGGCGACGGCGTGCCGTGCAAGTGATACGTTTGTCCGCCGTGCATCGGGATCTGCACGCCGTCCGGACTCATCAGCGAAATGACTTCGTCAACGTAATCCGGGAAGTTCTCGAGATCTTTGTTGCCCTGCGAGGCGGGCCCGCGAAGTGCCATCGCCGTCACCGGATCACTGCCGGGCGCCCGGCCGATACCAAGGTCGATGCGGCCGGGATATGCGGCCTCGAGCAGCGCGAACTGCTCGGCCACCGCCAGCGGAGCATGGTTCGGCAACATCACGCCGCCGGACCCGATGCGAATCCGGTCGGTGCGCGCGGCCAAATGCGAGATGACGACGGGCGGACTCGTGGCGCCCACGGCCGGCATATTGTGATGCTCGGCGACCCAGTACCGGGTGAATCCGGCGGCGTCGGCGGCTCGGGCCACCCCAACCGTGGCGGTCAGCGCGTCCGCGGTCGTCTGGTCGGTGCGAACAGGGATCAAGTCAAGTGCGGAAAGTTTGATGCTCACACACGCCACAACCAGCCGGCCGCCGATTAACTTCCCGGCACACGCGACGGATTTTCATTCGAGCGGTTCGTCGAGGACCCGGCACCGGCCGAGTGGTGGCGAATGGCTGCGAAATCGGCGATTTCGCAGCCATTCGCCACCACTCGGGGCAAGGTGGGACGCGGCGGGCGGAGCTACTTGTCGACGGCGTCGAACGCGTCGGACAGCACACCGAGCCCTTCGCGCAGCAACTCCTCGGAAATGACGAGCGGAGGCAGGAACCGCAAAATGTTCGAGTACGTCCCCGTGACGAGGACGACCAGCCCGTTGGCGTGGGCTTCTGCCGCGACCGCCGCGGTGAGTTCGGGGTCCGGCTCGAGAGTTCCCGGCTTCGTGATTTCGATGGCGATCATGGCGCCGCGTCCGCGAATGTCCGCGATGGCCGAATGCTGCGCACGAATGGTGGTCAGCTCGCCCAGCATGATCTCGCCGATGTGGGCGGCCTTGGCGGGCAGGTCGTCGCGTTCGAACGTCTCGATGGCGCCCAACGCGGCAGCGCAGGCTACCGGGTTGCCGCCGTACGTGCCGCCGAGTCCACCGCCGTGCACGGCGTCCATGATCTCGGCTCGTCCCGTCACCGCCGACAACGGCAGGCCGCCGGCGATCCCCTTGGCCGTGGTGATGATGTCGGGGACGACGCCTTCGTCCTCGCAGGCGAACATCTGGCCGGTGCGTGCGAACCCGGTCTGCACCTCATCGGCGACGAACACGACGTCGTTGTCGTTGCACCAGGCCTGCAAGGCCGGCAGGAAACCCTTGGCCGGCACGATGAATCCGCCCTCGCCCTGAATCGGCTCGATGACTATGGCGGCGAGGCTGTCGGCGCCAACCTGCTTTTCAATCTGTGAAATGGCGCGTTTTGCGGCGTCCTCGCCGGACAGTTTGGTGCCGGCGGCTTCGTTGTCGCGCAGCGGATACGACATCGGCGCACGGTAGACCTCGGAGGCGAACGGGCCGAAACCCTTCTTGTACGGCATGTTCTTGGCAGTCATGGCCATGGTGAGGTTGGTGCGCCCGTGATAGGCGTGGTCGAACACGACGACGGCGTCGCGTCCGGTGGACCGACGCGCGATCTTGACGGCGTTCTCCACGGCTTCGGCGCCCGAGTTGAACAGCGCGCTCTTTTTCGGATGGTCGCCGGGCGTGAGCCGATTGAGCGCCTCGGCCACCTCGACGTACCCCTCGTACGGCGTCACCATGAAGCAGGTGTGCGTGAATGCGGCCACCTGCTCCTGCACGCGCGAGACGACGTCCGGGTTGGCATTGCCCGCGTTCACGACGGCAATGCCTGCACCGAAGTCGATCAGCTGGTTGCCGTCGATATCGCGGAGGATTCCGCCGCCGGCCGCCGTAATGTAAATGGGCAGGGTCTGGCTGACCCCGTTCGCGACTGCCGCAGCTTTGCGGGCGTGGAGTTCTTGCGAGCGCGGGCCGGGGATCGACGTGACGACGCGGCGTTCTTGGGCGAGGCCGGGGCCTCCTGATTCAACTGTGGTCATGGCCAAATCCTACGCGGTCGGCCCTCGCCTTGTCCCGCGGGATTCCGGGCCGGACGTCGTACTGTTCGCCGCGGGCGGCGGGCCGGCCGTCGGCGGCTCGGAGGCGGCCGGCCGAGCAGGCCCCTACTCCGGTAAGCGCAGCGGCTTCAGCTCGTCGAACTTGTCACCGGGGCCGGGATTGTCGGCCGGGGCGCTGCCGCCGAACTGTTTCATGATGCCCCATACGGCGTTCAGGCCGGTGGTCACGGCGCCCTCGGCCCACGCGGCCGTCCAGGAGATCCCGTCGCCGGCCAGGTAGATGCCGCGTTCGTCGTCGTTCAAGTCGCGTTGCATGAAGTGTGAGAACAGCCGCTCCTGATACCTGTAATGGCCGGGCAAGTTGCCGTTGAAGGCGCCCATGAAGTTCGGGTCGGATTCCCATGACACGGTGATCGGCTCGCCAACGATGTGCGAGGCGATGTCCACATCGGGGTAAATGTGTCCGAGCGACTGGAGCATCATGCGCACTCGTTGATCCTTCGGCACCGTCAGGAACTTCAACGCGTCGTCCATCCACGTGTAGCTCAAGCAGATGACCGCCGGGCGGTCCGGCCCGTCGTCCATCAGATAGGTCGCGCGGGTCATCCGGTCGGTCAGCGTCATCGACATCGTCCGGCGTCCGGTTTTCGGATCGACGTCGCGCCAGAACGGCCTGTCGACCATGACGAACGTTTTGGACGAAAGCATGAAGTGGCTGCGATCCATGGCCATCCAGGTCCGCTGCGGGAACAAGCGCTCGTCGGTCTCCATCCGGGCCGACAAGAGCCACGGCTGACAGGTGACGAGCACGGCCGGGTAGGTCCTGCGGGAGCCCCATTTATCGGTGATGGCGATCTCGTCCGGCCCGATGCGTTCGAGTTTCGCCGCGCCCGGCATCGGCGAGCCGCCCATCAGCGTTTCGAGGCTGGTCCCGGCCGGCCAATGCACGATGTCCTCCGGAGCCTTCTTCCACAGCCGGACCGGCAGCTGCTGGGCGCCGCCCAGGATGCGACGCTGGTGGTCGTCGCATTCGGTGCTGCACACCCGCAAGATCTCCAGGATCGAGTTCGGGAAGTCGGTGTCCCAGCCGCCGGTGCCGAACCCGACCTGGCCGAACGCTTCGCGGTATTCGTACGGCTTTTCGCCAAACGCTTTGGACGCCGCGAGGAATCCGTAAAAGCTCACTTCGTCCAGGTGCGGTACCAGCGAGTTCCAGATCCGCTTCACGGTCGCCGTGTCCCGGTCCCGAATCGCGTCCTGCAGCTTGGTGAAGTCGGCGCCCTCTTCCAGCGCGTCGGCCCACGAGCGGGCCACTTCGCTGAAGAAATCGGGCAGGTCGTCGAGGGTCTCGGCATAATGGGTGCGCCCCACCAGGTCGATGACGGTGCTCGGCGTATCCGGCGCCAGCGGGTTCGGGAACGCTTCGGTGCTCAAGCCGACTTCGTCGACGTAGTGGTAAAACGACCGCCCCGACACCGGGAATCGCATTGCGCCGAGATCGGCCACCACGCCGTCCGCGCCTTCGAATTTTCCGGTCCGCATCCGTCCGCCGATTTCGGCGGATTCGTAGATGACGGGCTTGAGGCCCATCTTCATCAGTTCGTAGGACGCGACGATGCCGGACATGCCGGCGCCGATCACCGCTACCTCCTGGCCGTGGTGTTCGGCCGGGATGCTGCCGAGGCCCGACGGAGACTTCAAGTATTCGTCATAGCCGAAAGGGAAATCCGGCACGAGCATGGTGACGGGTTTTTCGTCCGGATCTTTCGGCTGCGTCTCCGACGAGACGGTCATGAACTACCTCCGTTGCTGAGAAAGACTGTGCCCCGTCCCACGGGTTGAGACGATCACGGCCTCAAGCTTAACGGCGCAGCTCTCGTCGGTTCGGGGGCAGGCCCACCCGCCGTTCGCGATCACGGGCGACAATCGTTTCTTGCGCCGCGTCAATCGGCCCGTCGTCGCCGTCGACCAGGAGTGCGGCATCGACAGCCGTGTTCCGCTTGATCACGGCAAGCGCAATCGGGCCGAGGTCGTAATGCCAGCCCGCCGAGGTGATGCGCCCGACGGTCTTTTCGCCGTTCTTGACGGGCGCGCCCGGATCGGGAAGCGTGTGCCCGGACCCGTCGAGGTTCAAAAACACGAGTCGGCGCGGCGGCATGCCCAAATTGTGCAGTCGCGCGACTGCTTCCTGTCCCCGATAGCAGCCTTTGGCCAGATGGACGGCCGTGCGCAGCCAGTCGAGTTCGGCGGCGTGCGCACGGTCGTCGGTGTCGACGTCCAGCCGGGGCCGCCACGCGGCGATCCGCAATGCTTCGGACGCCGTGGTGCCGGCGGCCGTCATCCCGCTGCCCAGGCGTGCGCGCACGTAGTCCGCGGCGTGTTCGGCGGGGATCACGATCTCGCGCCATGCATAGTCGAACCCCGGATGCTCGTCGTCGCCGACGTCGGCATACGACGCCGAGCCGTCCGCCGTCCGCGGCCACGGGTCGACCCAGGCGAAGAGCGCGGGCGGCTCGACGTCGCGCGACTGCGATGCCTCGCCGACCACCGCGAAATCGTTCGACCGGTCGGCCACCTCAACACGCAGCATGAACCGCATCTTGTCCAACCAGTCGACGAGCGCCGGAACGTGCGCGCGTTCGGTAAGGATCCAGCAGGTTCCGTCCAGTTCGACGACCTTGAGCGCGTGTTCGATATGGCCGGTCGGCGTGAGCACGAGGGTCTCCGTGGAATCGCCGTCCCCCAAGTCGAGCAGCCGCTGGGAGGTGAGATTGTTCAGCCAGGTCAGCCGGTCGGGTCCCGTCACCGTCACGACGCCGCGGTGCGACAAGTCGACCAACGCAGTGCCGGCTGCCAGTGCCCGCTGCTCGATCAACGGCTGCCCGTAGTGGGCCGGCACCCCGTCGTCCGGACCGGTACCCAGTACGGCCCCGGGCAAGGATGCGAATGCGTCCACAATGACCTCCCAATCATTTGAGTCCCTCATGGGTGCAACGGCCGACGACGTCGCGATCTTCCCGCCCGTGGTTCCGTCCCGTCGGCGGGCACGTCGGCGAGTCAGTCCGCCGCCCCCTCCAATGCGTTCTTCCACACGTCGATGGCCTTCCGGCCATTCTTCACGGCCGTCGCCGCCGATGTGAAGGGCGCCAGGACGTCGGCCCATTGCTTCATGGTCGTTTGCAACCGCGTGATCGCGTCCTTGGTGTCGCCGCGCAGGTCGGCCGTGTCGATGGAGTCGATCTGCTTCTTAGCGTGTGTGAAGGCCGTCAACGCCGGCACGAGCTCCGGGGTCAGCCGCACGAGGCCCGGCAGCGACGACAAGCCGCCGCGTAGCGTGTGATCGTTCAGATCGATGTACCGGGCGCCCGACACGAGCACCGGCAATGCCTGATGGGACAAGAGGGTGAACGCGCCGATTGCCTTTCGGGCCGCCCGCACGTTCGGTCCGATGATCGGCACGTGCGCGCCTGCGGCGAACACCGAGGCGTGTGCGGCGTCGTCGGCGCCTGCCAATTCTCGTTGCAGACGCTGCAGTGTCGCCTCGGCGGCGTCCGGATCGTCACCGAGCTGCTCGACGAGCACCCCGGCCGTGTCCGACGCCTTCTCCATGGACCGGCCGACGTCGCGGGCCTGCAGCGTGAACACGACGGCGGCGATCACGGCGGCGACGATCACCAGGGCGATCACACCGATGACGATGGTGCGGGCGGACCCGGACCGCGGGCGTTCCGGTGGCCGGCGTCCGGCCGATGGCCCGGGCACTTCGGTTGTCACGGAATCTCGAGTCAGTCGGCGGCCGCCGTATCGACCTTTTTCAATCGGGCCGATGCGTGCGATGCGAGTTCATGTCCGCCGGCGGCCATGTCCCACGCCCACATGAGCTCGCCGCCGACAAGCCCGTAGAGACGTTTGGCCGCCGAGTATTCTTTGGCGGACTGGCTGCGGGCCACGACATCGGTGGCCAGGTCGATCTGCGCGGCCTTGGCCGTTCCGATGTATTGCTCGACGATGCCGCCGGGATGCACGAGGGACACGTCGAGACCGAAGTCGCCGTTCTCGTCGCGCAGAGCCTCGATGGATTCCGCCGTCCGGTACCTACTCTCCGCCGACGGCGGGATCATGCCGGGACCGGCGTCCTCGTCGCCGCGCGGACGCGACAGCTGCCAGAACCCGGTCTCCATGGTCAAGCGGGACGAGAGTTCGCCGTCGTCCGTCAGCAGCCACGAATGGGCGGTGTAATGCAGGTAGCCGACGCCGTGCGGGGCGACGAAGTCGATGTGCTGGCCGAACTGGCGCTCGTCGCTGCCCGGATAGCCGAGGACGCCGACGCCCTCCCAGCTGCCCACCAGCCACGCCAGCGGAACGAGTTCGGGTGCCAGCGAGGCGTCAATCTCGATCGGCATGGATCAGTTCTGCGTCTTGAACAGTCGATAAAGCACTACGACTGTGACGTACGCGATGGCGAGGACCGCAAGGATCAACAGGCCGATGAACGTGGCCTCGTACCCAAAAGTGTTTCCCATGCCGACCAGTCTACCCATCAGCCGATGAAGAGACGTTCGGTGATGTACACGAGGGCGCCGCCCAGCGCGATCGGCACGGATCCGAGTCCCAGTTCCACTGTCACGAGGCTCGACCCGGCCCGATGGCTTCGGCGGCCCAGTCCGCCGCGCGCACTCCGCTTAGTCGGACGGTTCATGCCGAACAGCCGGTGGACGGCCGCGACGAGCACGCCGAGTACCGCGCCCAACACGATCCCGACCCACAGCGGGATGGCGGTGCCGGAATCGGCGGCGCCGGCGATTTCGGTCGTCCCGGCTGCCGAGGCGGCGCCGGCAAGTACCGCCAACGGCGACGTGTACACGGCCGGCCACGGCACCATGGTCGCTGCCAGCGCAAACGCGGTTGCCACGGCACCAACTATCACGCCGGCCGAACGCGCGGGCGTTTCAACGCCCGCCAGCCAGGCGCACCCGGCCAACACGATGACGATGCCCGTCATTTGCGAGGCGATCAACACCGTCAGCCCGCGCTCGCTGGGGCCCAGGACGAGTTGCGCCACAAAGGTGGCGAGCAGGCCGAGCGCCGCCAGCACGGACAGCCATATCAAGGTGGTGGACGGTGTCAGCCGCACCGACGCCAGGCCGAGCAGGCCTATCACCGCCACCATTCCGACTGTCGTCTTCGGATGGCGGGACTCGGCAAGAGACGGCCACCCCACCGCCACGCACAAAACCAGTAACACGCACGCCGGAAGAAAAAAGGCGTCGCCGGCCCAGCTGCTCACCGCCAGTGCGGCGGCCAGCAGTACGGCGATCACGATGCGCAGCCAGACTCTCACCCCTCCATCCTGCCGTATCGGCATCCGGATACCTCATCGCCCGCTCCGTCGCGGCGTCGTAAAATGGATGCCGAGCATAGTACGGCAATCCACCGCGCGCCGGGCGTCGGCGTCATAACGGGGAAACCGAACCATCATGAAAATCGCGCATTTGAACAAGACCGGCGGTCCGGTTCCGGCCGTCCCCGCGCTCGGGCTGCTCAATCACGACGTGGCGTATACCGGCGTCGACCCGTCGTCCTTGTTGAACGCAGCCGCACCTGACGTTCTGCTGGTCGACGGCACCTCCGATATCGCCTGGGCGAAGTCCGCGTGCGAATTGCTTGCCACGCTCGGCACGTCGGCACCGGTGATCGTGGTACTTGCGGACGGCGGCATGGTTGCCGTGGCGCCGACCTGGCAGGTTCGCGACGTGCTGGCTCCGACCGCCGGCCCGGCCGAGATCGAAGCCAGGCTGCGGTTGGCCGTCGCCGAGTCACCGCCGGACGACGAACCCGACCTGATCACGTCCGGCGCGCTCACGATCGACGCGACGGGCTACACGGCGAAGCTGGCCGGCCGGACTCTCGACTTGACGTATAAAGAGTTCGCCTTGTTGTGCCATCTTGCCGGTCATCCGGGCCGCGTGTTCACGCGCGATCAGCTGCTGCGCGAGATCTGGGGCGACGACTATTACGGCGGCAGCCGCACCGTCGACGTGCACGTGCGCCGCCTCCGGGCCAAGCTCGGCAACGAATACGACGACTGCATCGCCACGGTGTGGGGCGTCGGCTACCGCTTCTCCGCGCTACGGCAGCCAAGACACAACGATCCGGACATGCGACCATCGAATGAATCCACCGATCGCTCCCCCGGTCGACGCACCGGCCGGGCCGAGCGAGATTCCGCACAGGAGGACCATGCGAGCGACGATCCGGCAATCAGCGTCCGACCTCACGGCCGAGCACGATGCCTTCCTTGACGACTGCACGCGCACCGACGGCGCCGCGCCGATCGGGGACGGGCTGCGGAACGCACTGAAACGACAAACCGAAGCGGCCAAAGCGGCCCGGAAAACCGGCGGAAAATCCGCCCGGGACGGTCGTGCCGAGCAGGCGCCGTCGACGGCGGGAACCAGCGTGTTCGAGTTGCGCGCCGGCGCGGCCGGGGAGTTGGCGGGGCTCGCCGTGCTGGGGCCGGACGGCGAGCGGCTCACCGCCGAACTGGCGGTCGGCCCCGCGTCGCGTACTCGCGGATTCGGCCGCCGGCTGACCGAATCGGTCCTCGCGGCGGCGGCCGACCGCCCCGCCTCCGATACGACCGGCGGCGAAACACCCGGCGGCGGGGGCGAGCCGTGGTTCTGGGCGCACGGCGACCATCCCGGCGCGGCCCGCCTGGCCGAGATTTTCGGCATGCGCCGCGCTCGAGAGCTCGTCCAAATGCGGCTGCGCGCCGCGGACGCAAAGCTGCCCGAGCCGCAGCTGCCCTCCGGCGTGCACTTGCGGGCGTTCCGGCCCGGCGCCGACGACGCCGAATGGCTGCGCGTGAACAACGCGGCGTTCTCATGGCATCCCGAACAAGGCGGCCAAACTGCGGAAGATCTGGAGGCTGCGGCCCGGCAAGACGATTTCGATCCGGACGGGTTCTTCCTCGCCGTGCCGGACGACGATCCCTGCCGCATCCTCGGTTTCCACTGGACCAAGGTGCATCCCGGCCCCGACCGGCTCGGCGAGGTCTTTGTGCTCGGCGTCGACCCGGGCGTCCACTCGCGCGGTCTCGGACGGGCGCTGACGTTGGCCGGTCTGAACTACTTGATTCGTCTGGGAATCCGGGAAATCGAGCTGTACACCGAAGGCGACAACGAAAAGGCACTCGGACTGTACAAGTCGTTGGGATTCCACCTGCACGCCACCGACGTCAGTTACACTCGCGGGCACGACCGGGTCTAGCGCGTTACGGTTATATCTAGCGATCACGCGCAGCGAATGATGAAACTTTGACGGGAAAGAGGTGCCGGTGGCAGCCAGAACGCCCGGAGCGGAGTCCGACTCCTCTTCCACAGCATTGCAAACGCGCTCGAGCCGCCGGCCGGGCACGGCCAAAGCGACCGCAAAGAAGTCGTCCGGCAAGCACAAGACCCCCCTGCCCGACGATAGGTATCTCGACCGCGAATTGAGCTGGCTGGCGTTCAACCAGCGCGTGCTGGAGCTGGCCGAAGATCCCGACCTGTTCCTCCTCGAGCGGGCGCAGTTCCTGTCCATCTTCGCCTCGAACCTCGACGAATTCTTCATGGTGCGCGTCGCGGGCCTCAAACGCCGGATCGCCACCGGGCTCGCCGTGCCGACCATTACCGGCGTCCAGCCTCTTGAAGTGCTGCGGATGATCAGCGAGCGCGCGCACGAGCTCACGGCCCGCCACGCGCGCGTTTTCGCCGACCAAGTCCGCCCGGCCATGGAGCGCGAGGGCATCTACCTGGTCGGCTGGCCGGATCTGACCGACGCCGAGCGCAGTCGCTTGCACAAGTTCTTCACCAATCAAGTGTTCCCGGTGCTCACCCCGTTGGCTGTGGATCCCGCCCACCCGTTCCCCTACATCTCCGGTCTCTCGCTCAACTTGGCGGTCGTGTTGCGCAATCCGACGACCGGGAAGGACGTGTTCGCCCGGATCAAGCTTCCGCCGTTGCTGCCGCGGTTCGTCAATGCGGCAAATCTCGCCGATCCGCTGACTGCCACTCCCGAGTCGCCGGCCCGATACGTGCCGCTCGAAGACGTCATCGGCGAGCACCTTGATCAACTGTTCCCCGGAATGGAGGTCGTCCACAGCCACACGTTCCGGGTCACCCGCAATGAGGACCTCGAGGTCGAAGAGGACGACACCGAGAACTTGTTGCAGGCCCTGGAAAAGGAACTGCTGCGACGCAGGTTCGGGCCCGCCGTCCGGCTCGAAGTGGCCCCCGACATTCATCCGACGGTGCTCGACCTCTTGGTCCGCGAGCTCGGCGTGCACAACCGGGAGGTCTACGAGTTGCCGGCGCCGCTCGACTTGCGCGGCCTGAGCGATCTGGCCGCGATCTCCCGAGGCGACCTGCACTATCCCAAGGCGGTGCCGCGGATGAACCGGTACCTGTCGGAGGCGGAGAGTTCGAATCAGGCGGACGTGTTCGGCGCCATCCGTGCCCGCGACATCTTGTTGCACCACCCGTACGATTCGTTTTCGACGAGTGTGCAGGCGTTCTTGGAGCAGGCCGCAAACGATCCGCAGGTGCTGGCCATCAAGCAGACCCTGTACCGTACCTCGGGCGATTCACCGATCGTCGATGCGCTCATCGATGCGGCCGAAGCCGGCAAGCAAGTGCTTGCCGTTGTCGAGATCAAGGCCCGGTTCGATGAACAGGCGAACATTTCCTGGGCGCGGAAGCTCGAGCAGTCCGGCGTGCACGTGGTGTACGGCATCGTCGGGTTGAAGACCCATTCGAAGCTGTGCCTGGTGGTACGCCAAGAAGTCGACGGCCTGCGCCGCTACTGCCACGTCGGCACCGGCAACTATCATCCGAAGACGGCACGGCTGTACGAGGATTTCGGCCTGCTGACCTGCAACGATCAGGTCGGCGACGATCTGACTCGGCTGTTCAACCAGTTGTCGGGGTACGCGCCGTCCACGACCTACCACCGGTTGCTGGTGGCGCCGCGCAGCGTCCGCTCGGGCCTGCTCAAACTGATCAAGTCCGAGGTCGAGCACTTCGAGGCGGGCCGGGCGGCGCGCATTCGGATCAAGGTCAATTCGATCGTCGACGAGCAGATCATCGATGCGCTGTACCGGGCCTCTATGGCAGGCGTCCCGATCGAGCTGCTCGTCCGCGGCATCTGCGCGCTCAGGCCGGGGGTGCCGGGGCTTTCCGAGACCATCCAGGTGCGCAGCGTGGTGGGCAGGTTCCTCGAACATTCGCGTGCGTTCACGTTTGCCGGCGGCGGCGATCCGACGGTGTACATCGGGTCGGCCGACATGATGCACCGCAATCTCGACCGGCGGGTGGAATCGCTGGTGCGGCTCACTTCCCCCGAGCACATCCAGGAGATCGAGGCGTTGTTCGACCTGGCATTCAGCGAAAAGACCGAAGCATGGCTGCTCGACGGCGACGGCGCGTGGACGAGGAATCATCTGGCTGAGGACGGCCACGCGCTTGTCAATCTGCAAGAGGAACTGCTCCGCGTGCACGGCAAGCGGCGAGCACGGGTGCGCAGGTGACGTCCATCGTGGCCGACGCGGCCGATTCGGCGCGCGTCAAGGCCGATGTACTGGCCGGCGGCGCCGTGTGTTGGCGCGAGCGGGACGGCGAGCTCGAAATATTGCTCGTCCATCGTCCGCGGTACAACGACTGGTCGTGGCCCAAGGGAAAAGTCGACAAGGGCGAGACTCTTCCCGAATGCGCTATCCGCGAGGTGCGCGAGGAGACCGGCTATTCAATCACTTTGGGGCTGCCCCTGCCGGAAGCCAAATACAAGGTCGGCAAGGGCGCCAAGAAGCACGTGGCCTACTGGGCGGCCGAGATCACCGGCGACGCCGATCCGGCACCGGAATCGCCCAAGGAGATCGACGAAGCCCGATGGGTGCCGACCGCCAAGGCCCGCACCATGCTCAGCCGGTACGACGACCGCGAACAGCTCGACGTCGTCGACAAGGCCTGGTCGAAAGGTAATTTGCGCGTGTGGCCGTTGATCATCGTGCGCCACGGCAAGGCCTTTCCCCGGTCGCGCTGGCACAAGACGGAGCACAAACGGCCGCTGTTGGCCACCGGCGCCCGGCAGGCCGAGTCATTGACGACGTTGTTGAGCGCGTGGGCGCCGCGACGCGTGTACTCCAGCCCGTGGAAGCGGTGCATGGCGACCATCACGCCGTACGCCGAGTCGATCGGCCGGAACGTGAAGCAAAAGGACGAGTTGAGCGAGAAGGCTCATTCGGACACGCCCGTCAAAGTAGCCGCGCTCTTGTCGAAAATCGTTGAAAAGGGCAAGCCGGCAGCCGTGTGCACGCACCGCCCGGTGCTGCCGACGGTTTTGGCAGCTTTGGCCGGTCTGGCACCGCCCGCGGTTGCCGCCGAGCTGCCGGACTCCGATCCATATATGTCGCCCGGCGAGATCATCGTGGCCTCGCTGCGTCGCGACTCGAAGCCGCGAGTGGTCGCCGTCGAGAGGTTCCGGCCGATCGACGGCTAAGTTTCTCCTCCGGTTCACGTGATGTTCACTCGCCGACCGCCTGCGGTCCACTTCGCTCTTCTACCTTTCAAGTGTCATGAACTCACACTTCGAAAGGCATTCCATGAAGCGTATTTCCCCGGCAATCGCGCTCGCTGCATGTTTCGCGCTGACCCTCAGCGGCTGCGGCAGCGACGATCCGACCGGCGCCAAGGGCGTGGGTGGGTCCGGTCAGCAAAAGAACGTGTTGCAGGGAATCGGATCGAGCGCACAGAAATCGGCGATGGACGCGTGGATCGCCGGGTTCGAGAAGAAGCAGTCGACGACGTCCGTCCAGTATTCGCCGGACGGTTCGGGTGCCGGCGTCAAGCAGTTCCTGGCCGGCGCAGCCAAATTCGCCGGATCGGACAAGTATCTCGACGATGACCAGGCGGCGAAGGCCAACTCTGTGTGCGGCCCGGACGGAGCCTACGAGTTCCCGGTGTACATCAGCCCGATCGCCGTGGCGTTCAACCTGCCGGGGATCAAGCACCTGAATTTCGCGCCGTCCACCATTGCGGAGATCTTCAGCGGCAAGATCTCCGCGTGGGACGATCCGGCCATCAAGGCCGACAACCCGAACGCGAAGCTGCCGTCGACGAAAATCACTGCAGTGCACCGCAGCGACGATTCGGGCACCACGAACAATTTCACCGATTACCTCCATCAGACGGCACCCAAGGCCTGGCCGGACGAGGCGGCCGAGACGTTCCCGCACAAGGGGGAAGCGGCGTCCGGCACCACCGGCGTCGTGCAGACGGTGCAGGGCGCCGAGGGCGCGATCGGCTACATCGACGCATCGGCCGTCGGCAAGGATCTCGGCACCGCCAAGATCAAGGTCGGTTCCAACTTCACTGCGATGACGTCCGAGGGGGCGGCGACGGTCGTGGGCGAATCGAAGCAAACAGCCGGCCGCGGCAAGCACGACCTGGCCATCGACCTGAACCGCACCACGACGACGAAGGGGGCCTACCCGCTCGTCCTGGTCAGCTACCACCTGGTCTGCTCGTCGTACAAGGATGAGAAGACCGTGGACGCCGTCAAGGCCTGGGAGAAGTACGTGGTCAGCTCGGCCGCGCAACAGGCCGCGGAAGAAAACGCCGGCTCGGCCGCCATCCCGCAAAGCGTGTCGGACAAGGCCGTCCGGGCGATCGATTCGATCACGGTCAAGAAATAGCGCCCGGTGTCAGTGCTCACATCGCGCAATTCGGCGCCGGCCGCCGATTCGTCGTCCGGCCGGTCGCCACGCCCGTCGCCCGGCCGGTCGCCCGTGCAACGCCGGACGACGCGCGGGCTGGGCGACCGTGTGTTCTGCCGCGTGACGCTCGGCGCCGGCCTGCTCATCGTGGCCGCACTGGTCGGCGTCGCGGTGTTCTTGGTGTGGCAGGCGTACCCCGCGTTCATTGCCGATCCCGCCGAGGTCAAGGGCGGCGCCGGGTTTTGGGCTTACGTGGTGCCGCTCGTGGCGGGCACCGTGATCGCCGCGGCCATCGCGCTGGTGATCGCGACGCCCGTTTCGGTCGGAATCGCATTGTTCATCTCGCACTTCGCGCCGCGGCGGATGGCATCGTTCCTCGGATATCTCGTCGACTTGTTGGCGGCAGTGCCCAGCGTCGTCTACGGGTTGTGGGGGTGGCTGTGGCTGTCCGGCCACATCCGCCCGTTGTTCGAAATTCTCAGTCACTACCTGGGCTGGTTGCCGTTTTTCGCCGGCCCTGCTTCAGCGACGGGCCGCACCATGCTCACGGCCGGGATCGTCCTGGCCGTCATGATCCTGCCGATCATCACGTCGTTGTCGCGGGAGGTGTTCTTGCAGGCGCCGCGGCTGAATGAGGAAGCCGCCCTCGCGCTCGGCGCGACTCGCTGGGAAATGGTGCGACTCGTCGTCCTGCCCTTTGGCCGGTCCGGCGTGATCAGCGCCGCGATGCTTGGCCTGGGCCGGGCTCTGGGCGAAACGATGGCGATCGCCATGGTCCTCTCCCCCGGTGTGCTGACGGCGTCCCTGGTCAAATCCGGCAATCAGACAATCGCGGCCGAGATCGCGCAGAACTTTCCCGAAGCCGCGGGACTCGGCCTCTCAACGCTTATCGCTGCCGGGCTCGTTTTGTTTGCCATCACCCTCATCGTCAACGTGGCGGCTCGCGCAATCATCGCCCGGCAGCCGATGCGCGTCCGATAGGAGTTGCAATCGTGAGTACCGCGTTCGTCCCCAAATCGAGACTGCGCCGCAAGCTGACGAACCATGCCGCAACGGTCTTGGTGTGTGCCGCGTTCGCAGCGGCCATGGCGCCCCTGATCGGTTTGTTGTGGACCGTCGCGGCTAACGGCGCCCCGCACGTGAGCCTGCAGTTCTTGAACACGTCGATGCACAATTTGACAGGCGTTTACGATGTGGCGGCCGATGAGGGCCGCGGCCCGCTGTTCGGCGGCATCTACCACGCCATCGTCGGCACGGTTCTGATCACCGGGCTCGCCACTCTCATCTCGGTGCCGGTCGGCCTGCTGACGGCCATTTACCTCGTCGAATACGCGCGCCGCAGTGCGCTGGCCACGGCAATTCGGTTCCTCGTCGACGTGATGACCGGCATCCCGTCGATTGTGGCGGGCCTCTTCGCGTTCGCATTGTTCAGCGTGTTGGCCGGTCCGGGTACGCGCAGCGGTCTGGTCGCGGCTGTCGCGCTGTCGGTGCTCATGATCCCGCTGGTCGTGCGTACCAGCGAGGAAATGCTGCGGCTCGTCCCCGACGATCTGCGTGAAGCCGCGTACGCCCTCGGCGCGCCGAAGTGGAAAACCATCGTCACGATAGTCCTGCCCACCGCCTTGTCCGGCATCACTTCGGGGGTGACCATCGCGATTTCCCGGGTGATCGGAGAGACCGCGCCACTGGTCGTGACTGCCGGCGTGGCGTCCGGAATCAACTACAACGTGTTTTCCGGGTGGCTGACATCGCTACCCGTGTACATCTACAACCAGGTGATGCGTCCGCTTGCGCCCGGGGCGCCGGATCCGAGCTACGACCGGGCATGGGCCGCGGCGTTCGTGCTCATCGTCATCGTGATGGTGCTGAATTTCGCGGCGCGGTTGTTTGGCCGTCTCATTGCCCCGCGCGGCGTCCGATGAGGGCAGCCGCCGGGCGGGTGGGCCAATCTCCGTATTCCGCCGGAAGTCGGAGCCAAAAAACAAGGAGGATTCCATGACGACAACAGAAATGCTCAGCGAACCCGGCGTGCAGCCCGGAGCACCGGCGTCGCAATTCGACGACGCGCGGATCGACGTGCGGAACCTGTCGGCCTATTACGGCAAGTTCAGGGCGCTGGACGACGTGTCCATGCCTATCGCCTCGAATGCCGTCACGGCGCTCATCGGCCCGTCCGGGTGCGGCAAATCGACGCTTTTGCGCACATTGAATCGGATGCACGAGGTGGTTCCGGGCGCCCGCGTCGAAGGGACGATCGCGGTGGACGGCAACGATCTGTATGCCCCCGAAGTGGACCCGGTCGACGTGCGGCGGCGCATCGGCATGGTGTTCCAGCGGCCGAACCCGTTTCCGACAATGTCGATCCGGGAAAACGTGCTGGCCGGTCCTCGCCTGAACAGCAAACGGTTCTCGGCAGCGGCCGGCGCCGAACGCGCCGAGGACGCGTTGCGGGCCGCCAACCTGTGGGACGAGGTGAAAGACCGACTCGGCGGCCCGGCGTCCGGGCTTTCCGGCGGGCAACAGCAACGTCTGTGCATCGCTCGCGCGATCGCGGTGTCCCCCGAGGTGATCCTGATGGACGAGCCGTGCTCGGCGCTCGATCCGATCTCGACGTTGGCCATCGAGGAGCTGATCAGCGAACTGAAGCGCAACTACACGGTGGTCATCGTCACGCACAATATGCAGCAGGCCGCGCGAGTGTCCGACACTACCGCGTTCTTCACGGTCTCCGGCACCGGCGAACCCGGTCGGTTAGTCGAGCGCGGCGATACTGCGAGGGTGTTCTCGAATCCGGCCGAAAAGCGGACGGAGGACTACATTTCCGGCCGTTTCGGCTAAGCACCCGCCGCGCCGAGTGGCGGCCACTGGCTGTCCCGACGCCGATTTTGCAACCGTTCGCCACCACTCGATGAGGACCGGCAGCCGTTCGCCACCACTCACAGCGTGAACAACAGCACCAACAACGCGGCGGCCAGACCGGTCAGCGGCAAGGCGACGATCCAGCTGAGGACGATGGGCGCCACAACCCGAGCGCGGGTGCCGCGACGCCGTCCGGGAACTCCGGCGCCGGCGATCGCTGCCGTGACCGTATACGTCATGGAAATCGGCGCGCGGAATGCGAACGCCGTCACGTACAGCACTGCGGCGGTCACCGAATCCGCGACGAATCCACGCACCGGGTCGAGCACTGTGATGCGTTCACCCAGCGTCCGAACAATCCGCCACCCGCCGCACAGCGTCCCTCCGGCCAGCGCCAGCGCCACTGCGACGCGCGCCGCGGTCGGCCAGGCCCCGTCTTCCGCCCCCACCGCCGCAAGTGCCAGCACGACAATCGCCAGGGATTTCTGTGCGTCCTGGATTCCGTGAGCGAGACTGAGCGCGACCGAGGCCAACGATTGGCCGGCCCGAAAGCGCGTGAACAGCGAGTCCTGGGAACGGCGCCGGACGATGTGCAACACCGCCCAGCAGATCCCATAGGCCGCGGCAAACCCCACAAGTGGCGAGACCAAGAGCGGCAACAAGACGGACGTGCCCACGACCGACCAGTGCGTCGTCGCCCCTACTGCGATGCCGGCGCCGAGCAGCCCGCCGATCAGGCCGTGCGTCGACGAGTTCGGTAGCGCCAGGATCCAGGTGACGACGTTCCACAGGATCGCGGCAAGCAACGCGGCTCCCAACAGGGCCATCGCTTCGGTCGGCTGTGAGGGCACTGTGACAATTCCGTCGCCGACGCGGCGCACGATGCCTTCGCCGATCATCGCCCCGATGAAGTTGAACACCGTCGCGACCACCAGGGCGATTTTCGGCGTGAGCGCGCGAGTCGTGACGGCTCCGGCCACTGCGGACGACGTGTCATGGAACCCATTGCTGAAAGCAAAGACCAATGCCAGCGCAATCACGCCGCCGAGCAGCCAACCCACCTACGATTCCTTGACGGCGATTCGACCGACAACGCGCGCGATACCGCGGAACGCGTCATCGGCGCGGCCCAGCGCTTCGGCAAGTGCCAATGTGGCCACCTCGATCGGGCCCGCGGCCTCGCCGAGACCGGGCCGGGCGGCCGCGACGATGTTTTCGTACAGCCCGTGACCGCGCAACGTCAGTCGGGACACCTCGTCGTGGTACTCCCAGAGGTCGCGCATTGCGGCAAGCCTCGTCGTCATTCGCACCGTCAGTTCCGCTTGGCTGCCGATCAGCTGCAGGTACTGCGCAGTGCCGGCCGGCGGTTCTTCCAAAGCGTCGGCCGACAGCGCGAACGCGACCGATCGCATCACCCGACAGGCGTGACGCAGTCCTTCGCCGAGCTCGAAGATGTCCTCGCGGGGCAACGGGGTGATGTAGTTTTCGCGAAGTGCGCGCAGCACGCCGTGCATGGATTCGTCCGCTTCCGTGCAGATTCCGGCGACCCGTTCCAGGATGGTGTCACGTTCGTCGACGGCGGCCCCCGACATTTCGGCCAGGACGAGTTGTTCATCGGCAAGGAGACGCGCCAGCGCTGCCAGGAGATCGAAGAACACCTTGTCTTGCGGCACTACCCGTAATCGCACGGTGACCCTTCTTCATCATCGGGCGGTTGCTTTCCGATGATTGTATATGGACGCCGAACCGGGAGCGCCTCTCGGCGAGTGGCCGCTCGTAGCGGCATATGTTGGAGCCCGGGGCTACCGCGGCTCGGCGTCCACGGCCGCCTTAAAAAACGACCGGTACCAGTGTGCGCCTTTCCCTGCCGATGGATCAAGCGCCGGGTCAGTCGAGTGTGTCGGCACGCCAAGCGGCGGCGCAGTGTCCAAGGGTGTCGGCCGTGTCGACGAGCGCGGCGGACGACGCGAGCGCGGCGTCCGGAGCACCGGCGTCCCGTCCCCCGCGTTCCGGCGTGCGTTCGGTTCGGCCCAGCGCCAAGATCCGCAAGAATGCGGCGGCCCGCTCGAGCGCCACGGCGAAATCGCCGCGATAGGCGCCCGCGAGGATCTCGTCGATTGTCCCGCGTACTTCGTCGGGACCGGGCGGCTCGGCGACGCCGGCCACGACCTCCGAGACCTCGTCCCGCCGCAGCCCACTGCGAAAGTCCTCCGCCGTGCCGCTCGGATCGGCACGCACGCCCTCCCGCAGAACGTACAAGCGCCACAACGCGCCGGGCAGCGAAACCGCCGGCGCGTGCGCCCACATGTCCGCCAACACCTCAAGTCCCATTTCGTCGGCCAGCGACACAAGACGCCGGACGACGTCCGGATCGTCGCTTTCGTGGCCCCGATGCAGCAGGACGGCGGCCGTCAAGTGCGTCAGTTCGGCTTGCGCGGCCGGATCGAGCTCGGATTGCAGGTTTTCCAGTGACGCCCTGGCGATCGGACGCCGGAAATGTCGTTGATTTACCACATTTCCACGCTACTCGCACGCGCTTTGGGCAAAAATCCACTAGGCTAAGTCAGCACAGATGAGACCTGGCTCACATCAGGAAAGGACCCCCGGAGCAGTGCGGCTAAGGTGGACCGAGCGATTTTAAATGTCACATGACAGCCACAGTTCGTTCATGATCGATTAATTTCCGTGTCATTACCACGCAAACGCGCAATACTGGCGGTGCATACGACTGGGGCGATGTAGACGATACGACTATAGGCGGAGGTGACGCGGATGGATAAGGTTCGTGTCCAAAATCTTTATAAAGTCTTCGGAAAGCGAGAGTCGGAGGCCGTCAGACGCCTGAAGAACGGCGAGACTCGCGAAGATGTGAAAAATCTCGGCACGGCTGCCGTCATCGATGCGAGCTTCAACGTCAAAGAGGGCGAGATCTTCGTCGTCATGGGCCTGTCCGGATCGGGTAAGTCCACGCTGATCCGCATGCTCAACGGCTTGTGGAAGCCGTCGGCCGGCGACGTCTTCATCGGAGACACCAATATCAACAAGATCGGCGCGGCCAAGCTGCGCCAGGTCCGCGCCACGGAGCTGGCGATGGTGTTCCAGCACTTCGCATTGCTGCCGCACCGCACCGTCCGTGAAAATGCCGGATTCGCGCTGGAGATCCAGGGCATCGACAGCAACGAACGACTTGAACGGGCCGATCATTGGCTCAAGCAGGTCGGGCTGGACGGATGGGGCGATAAACTGCCCGGCCAGCTGTCCGGCGGTATGCAGCAGCGCGTCGGGCTGGCCCGTGCGCTGGCAGCCGAGACAGACATCCTGCTGATGGACGAGGCGTTCTCTGCTCTCGACCCGCTGATCCGGCGAGAGATGCAAGATCAGCTCATCGACCTGCAGGCCACCCTGGGCAAGACGATCATCTTCATCACGCACGATCTCAACGAGGCCATGCATATCGGCGCGCGAATTGCGGTGATGCGCGACGGCCAGATCGTTCAAATCGGCTCGGCCGAGGACGTGCTGACCGACCCGGCCAACGACTACGTGGCCAAATTCGTCCAGGATGTCGATCGTGCCCGCGTTTTGACGGCTTCGTCCATCATGGAGCAGCCGCGCGCAACGGTGCCGTTCAGCGCCGGGCCGCGCGGGGCGCTGAAGGTGATGCAGGATACCCAGATCAGCCGGGTCATCGTCACCCGCGACCGCAAGGTCGTCGGGATCGTGTCAGACCGTGCGGTTGTTCGTGCAGTGCGCGAGGGCAAGACCGATCTCGAACCTTTGGTACACAAGGACGAGATGACGTTGGTCAGCGAGGACGATCCGCTGACCAGCCTGTTTGCACCGTCCAGCAGTTCGGCTGCGCCGTTGGGCGTCGTTGATGCCAATGACCGTCTGGTCGGCATCATCCCGAGAATCGCCTTGCTCGCCTCGATGGCGAATATCGGACCCGACACCGGGGAATTCCCCGTGATCGCCGATAACGGCGAGCTGCACGCCGGGGTCCCGGTCAACGGCGGCGTCAGATCGGCCGGAAATACGCCGGACAACGGCGGGCCGGACGATCCGGGCCCCGGTGATACGGGCCCGGCCCACTCGGCAGCTTCGTACGATCCGGAGCGATCAACCGATGACGACGCGAACGAGGGAGTGAAGTAATGCGATTGGCAAGCTTTGACATTCTCTCGCCGTCGATTCCGCTCGGCGACTGGGTCTCCGACTTCATCGACTGGCTGCAGACGGCGATCCCGCTCGTTTTCGATTTCGTCCAGATCGTACTGGACGGTGCCTACAACGGGCTGAACTTCATCCTGGCCACACCGAGTTACATCTACATCATCATCGCGTTCACGATCATCGCGTACTTCGTGCGGGGGTGGAAGTTCGCACTCTTCACGCTGATCGGTTTCTATCTGATCCGATCGTTCGACGTGTGGGAACACACGATGAACAGCTTGGCGCTCGTCATCCTGGCAGTCGTCATCGCCGTGATCATTTCGGTTCCCATCGGTATCTGGGCGTCGAAGTCCGAGGCGGTGTCGAACACGATCAAACCGGTCCTCGACCTGATGCAGACGCTTTCGCCGCTGGTCTATCTGGTCCCCGTGCTCGTGATCTTCGGTGTGGGCGTCACCCCGGGCGCGATCGCTACGATCGTGTTCGCGCTGGCGCCGGGCGTCCGTTTCACCGAACTCGGTATCCGGCAGGTGGACCCGGAAGTCGTCGAGGCCGGCAAATCGTTCGGCTCCACGCCATCCGGAATCTTGTGGAAGATCCAGATCCCGTTGGCGATGCCGACCATCATGGCCGGGATCAACCAGGTCATCATGCTGTCGTTGTCGATGGTCGTCATTGCCGGTATGGCGGGCGCACCCGGGCTGGGAGCGGACGTGACGAACGGCCTGCAAACGCTCAACGTTCCACTGGGCGTCAACGCGGGTCTCGCGGTCGTCATCATCGCGATCTTCCTGGACCGGCTCAGCGCCGCGTTCAGCGCACGCTCCAAGGTCGCGAAGGCAAAGAAGGTCAAAGCGTAGCGGCAAAAGCATCAACTACTTGCAACTAAATAGAAAGGCAGAAGAATGAAAAAGACGAAAATGCATTCGCTGATCGGCGTTCTTGCCGTCGGCATGCTGGCCCTCTCCGGCTGCGGCGCGAGCAACTCGGGCGGAGGCAGCGACGACAATGGCGGCTCGGGCAGTGACTCGGGCGGCAGCAACGCCAGCTATATGAAGAAGTACGGCAAGTGCGACGTGACGGCCAACGTCAAGGACGTGTCGTCGACGAAGGGCACGGGCGACGACAAGAAGACCGACATCACGATCGGCGCCTTCAACGGCTGGCCCGAGTCGTTCGCCACGTCATATCTGCTCCAGAACGTGCTGGAAAAGCGCGGCTACGACGTGACGGTCAAGGGCTATGACGCTGCAGCCCTCTTCACCGGCGTGTCCAAGGGACAGATCGACTTCGTCACCGACGTCTGGCTGCCGACCACGCACAAGACGTACATCAAGAAGTACGGCGATCAGATGGAGGATCTGGGCTGCTGGTACGACAACGCCAAGCTCGCCATCGCAGTGAACAAGAAGTCGCCGGCAAAGTCGATCGGCGACCTCAAGAAAATGGCCTCCGACTACGACAACCGGATCGTCGGCATTGAGCCGGGCGCCGGTGAAACCGGCGTCGTCAAGGACAAGACGATTCCGGACTACGGCTTGCAGAGCCTGAAGTTCATCACGTCGTCCTCGCCGGCGATGCTGTCCGAGATCAAGAAGACCCAGCAAGACGGCAAGAACATCGCCGTGACGCTGTGGCACCCGCACTGGGCGTACAAGGCCTACCCGATGCGCGACCTGAAGGATCCGAAGGGCGCTATGGGCGGAGCCGAGTACATCCACGCGTTCGCGCGGAAGGACCTGTCGAAAGACGATCCGCAGCTGGCGCAGCTCGTCCGCAACTTCGTGTTCCCCGACAGCAAGCTCAACACGTTGGAGAACCTGATGTACGGACCGAAGCATGCCAATAGCAAGGAAACGAAGTTCCCGGCCATGGTCAAGCAGTGGTTGTCCAACAACCCCGACTTCCCGAAGCAGCTTGCCAAGGGCACGCTGAAGTAAGAGTACCGATCGGTTCGATCGCGAGAACGGCCCCGGCATCCGCCGGGGCCGTTCTTTTCGTCGGCACGCAAGCTACTGTCAGCCGCGCCACGTAAACTGACGCGGTGGCAAAACGATGGAAACACACGTACGGACCGGGTCTCGAGATCGCCGCGCACGCGGCGATTCGGGACGACGGCACACTGCACCCGGGTCTGCACGGCGGCTTTGACAGATTCCTCTCGGTCCAACGACCCGTCGTGCTCGCCGACATCCGGCGGGTACGCCGGCGGCATCCCGATTCGAGTCCGGCCGAGATCATCGCGCTCCTGGAACGGCGCTATCTCACGGCAATGATCGGCGGCGGCGCGGCAGTGGGCGCATCGGCCGTCGTCCCCGGAGTCGGCACCGGAGTGTCGCTGGCCTTGTCCGGCGTCGAGACGGCCGGGTTTTTGGAAGCCAGCGCCCTCTTTGCCCAAGCGGTCACCGAGATCCACGGAATAGCCGTCACCGAGCCCGGGCGGGCTCATGCGCTCGTCATGACCATGATGCTTGGCGGTTCCGGTACGAAAATGGTGCGCCAATTCGCGGCGCACGCCGCCGGCACAGGTCCTTCGGTCATGAGCCAGTGGGGCCCGATGGTCACGTCGAGTCTGCCCCGGGCGGCCGTGTCCAAGCTGACCGCGAAGTTGCGCCGGACGTTCGTCAAGCGGTTTGCCGTCCAGCAAGGTGCCGGGGTGGTGGGGCGCGTCTTGCCGTTCGGCATCGGGGCCGCGATCGGCGGTTTCGGTAACCGCGTCATGGGCAAACGGGTGATCGCCTCAGCCCGGTACGCCTTCGGCCCGGCTCCGGAGTTCTTCCCGCCGGAGTTGGCCGACCCGTTCAAGCGCCCGAAGACCCTGAAACAAGGGGGCCCGGTCAAGCAGCTGCGAACCCGTTTGCGTCTACATCGCTGAGCACGGCGAACGGTTTTGCGCCGGGACGTGCCGACGCGATAACTTTAGAGAGCTGTCATTCAGACGGTTCACCGCGCTATCGAGCCGGTGAGGGCCTCTAGCTCAGTTGGTAGAGCAACGGACTTTTAATCCGTGGGTCGTGGGTTCGAGCCCCACGGGGCCCACCCATCCCGTCGTCATGCGCCGCGGCCGCCGCTTGACACGAGCGATTGACAGCAACATTGACAGCAACGCATAAAAGGCCCGATTCACGTTTTGCGGCTCCAAAGGCGTTCCAACACTTGAAGTAAATACGAGTTCATCCTGCGGCCAGCGCATCCCCAAGTTCGCAAACTCACCCGACGCTTCGACCGTTAGGCAAGCCCGGAAGGATTATCAACGTCGGCGACATTCCCGTACCGAGGCGACATTAATCCGCGATTTGAGAGTCGAATTACGATGGCGCGTTACCGCAGATTGACTTCGCCAGGCATCAAACATCACGGCGGGGGGTTGGTGCTGATCGCCTATCGAATGCCGAAGATCTTGACGAACATCGGCGTATCGATCACAACGTGTGGTGCGATCGCGTGATACGCCCACACGTGCGTCCAGGCGTTGGCGGTGCGAATGGTGATGAATGTCTTGAACATGCCCGGTCCGGTGTAAAACAGCAACAGATACAACAGGGACATGAGCGCGTCAGCCGGTGATGCGAAAGTGGTCCAGCCGTCGAAGAAGTGCAGCAACGCGTACGTGACGCCACCCAAGATCACCGTCGCGGAAATCGAGTCCGTCAGCTTGAGATATCGCGGGGCAAGGATGCAGTAGATGAAAACCATTGTGGGCAGTACGGTTCCGGCGAAGGCGAGCATGAACGTGATAGGGGCACCCAGCAAGATTTGATGGGCGGAAATCGTCAGGATGGACGATTCGGCGGAGACCAGCTGCACCGCGGACTCGACGAGGAGCACCACGAGGATGATCAGGAAGTCGGCCTTCCGGTTGGACGACTTCAAGTTGAGTTGCGTGTTGCTGTAGCGGCGCCGGAAAGCCAGGTAGGGGATGAGGGCGTAGACGACGCCGTTATAGAGCGCCCAGCAGATCGCCTCGGCTGGCACGACGGGTTGCCCGGTCCTGATCACCATGCCATCCAGATGAAAGCTGAACGCGTGCCAGCCGAGGAGTCGGCCGAGCGTGAAGCCGCCGAGCATCGCGACCAGCCCGTACACCAACATGTACGACACTTCCCGTTTCGCCTGACTCGGTCCAGGCGCCCGGGAGGCGATGTCGGGCACCGGGCGGTGTCGAGTCAGCAAGTGCACAATCGTCATCTGCACAAATACCTCCACGAACATCGCATTAGTGAGAATCACCTTGTCCAGGGCGGGAGGGGTTGCCAGCGATGACGCTTGGAAAGGCAGATGACCACCGGCGATCGTGATGAGCGTGACGTTGACTGCCAACCAGACCACAAGAGCGATCTGGACACTGCGATGACGAAGTAGACGAAGCGGGTGGAACTTCCGTATGGGAAGGAGTGGCGTCGTGGTGGGCGTCGACTCGTTTTGAGTGGACATGATTCAAATCATACGCTTGAACCATACAGTTGTATAGTACGATGGTATGATCGAACATGTGAGGCATCAAGCATCCGCGCGGGACCGCGTCTTGAACGCGCTCATGGACATCATTTCCGAGCATGGCCTGGACCGGGTGACCATCCGTGAGGTCGCCTCCGCGGCCGCGGTATCGATCGGCACCGTCCAGTACTACTGCCGTAGCAAGGAAGAGATGCTGCGACTCGCATTCGAACACGTCATCCACAACGCGTTGGTCCGAGTGGAAGCGATTCCGCGCACCGGGGATGTGCGCGCGGTGTTACGTATCGCGCTGCAGGAGTTCATGCCATTGGACGAACGTCGCAGCCGGGAGACCCGGGTCTATCTTGCCTTCGCCGCCCGAGCGCTCGTCACGCCAGACCTCTCCGCAGTACAGCACGAGATCATGACTCACCTCCGGCGGCTTTGCGCCGACGCTTTCCGACTCGCTCAACAACGTGGCCAAGCGTGTACCGAGACCGATGCTGAACTCTTCGCGGTCGCGACCGTGGCCTTGCTCGACGGACTGAATCTGCAGTTGCTCTCCGATCCCGCAGGGCTCGATACCGCCACTGCCGTAGCTATCACCGACCTCCACCTGGCGAAACATTTCCAGGTGCGTGGCTGGAGCGAAGCTTGACGATGTCTCGGTGGGGTCGGTACCGGTTCAACGATTCCAACGTGGCCATCGAGACCATTGAGAGGTTGCGCGGATAGGGAGTCTTCTCAAGTCATAGCCCTTGACAGGACGATCAGCCCACCTGAAGCGGATCCAGAACGCTGAACCGCTCGTCCGCTGCAGCCGGCTCCAACGGCCCGATCCGATCGCCTCGCCGCCAGTCGCGGACTGAGACACCAATGTGCGAATATGCTCGATTGTCGTAGGCTCTAACCCGTGGGCGGCGTACTAACGGGTTTTTCGATCATCGCCTTCGTCATTGCCGTTGGTTACGTCATCGAGCGCTTTCAGATTTGCGGCCCGCGCGCCCGGCCGGTTTTCAACCGCACGGCCTTTTTCGTCACGAACCCCGCCCTCTTGTTCACGGTGCTGGCCGGGGCCGATCTACACGCGGCGTTCTCCACCGTGATCCGGACGTCGCTGATCAGCGCGGTGCTCTCGGCGGCCATCTTCGTCGGTGTGAGCAGGCTGTTCTTCCGCAGGAAGGCCGCCGAAACGACAATTGGCGCGTTGGCCTCCAGCTACGTCAATGCCAACAATATCGGCATCCCCGTCGCCTCGTACGTCCTTGGCGACGCCACATATGTCGCGCCGGTGCTGTTGCTGCAGCTGATCGTCTTTGCCCCGACGGCCTTGACCGTGCTCGACATGACCACGCGTGCCTCCGTCTCCCTTCGCGCGATCCTGACTCAGCCGTTCCGCAATCCGATGATCATCGCTTCGGCGGTCGGGGTCGTGGTCTCATTGACGGGCGTGCATCTTCCGGATCCCGTTTTCGAACCGTTCAAGCTTCTCGGCGGCGCTGCAGTCCCGTTGGTGCTCATGGCGTTCGGCATGTCGCTCAGCGGGTCCAAACCGCTGAAGGCGGGGTCGGGCCGGAAGGAAATCCTCACTGCTGCGGCACTCAAGTCGGTCGGCATGCCGGCCATTGCGTTTGTGAGCGGGCATTTCCTTTTCGGCGCATCGGGCCACCTCTTGTTCGTCATGGTCGTACTTGCGGCCCTGCCCGGCGCTCAGAACATCTACAATTTCGCCGACACGTATTCCCGCGGCCAGACGATCGCCCGCGACAGCATATTGCTCACCACGATCGCTGCCGTCCCGGTTCTCATCGTGATCGCCGCGTTCCTGGCCTGACTTCCGCACGGCTTCGGACGGTACCCGTGCCGGGACGCCGTCCGGTCACTTCCGCTTTTGCGGATGGAGAGTCTCGCCCCGGGCGAGCATCTCGACGAACTGCCCGATTTTGCGCCGCCGGGTCTCTTGCCGCTTGACGGTTCCCAACCGATAGATCAGTGCGTACCTGTTTTGCGACGTGAGCGAGTCGAACGTCGATTGCGCGTCCGGATTGTCCGCTATCGCTTCGGCTAAATCAGCGGGCACTTCGGCGGACGCCGGGCCGGCGTACGCTTTCTGCCACCGCCCGTCGTCTTGCGCGGCCCGAACCGCGGCGAGACCGGCCGGTGCCATTTTGCCGGCGTCCGTGAGCCGCTGGACGTAACGAACGTTGCGCTCCGACCAGGCACTGCGTGCCGTTCGTGGCGTGAATCGTTGAATGAAGCTGCCGGCGTCCCGCGAGCGCACGCGACCGTCGATCCAGCCAAAGCACAGTGCCTCGTCGAGTGCGGCCGGATAATCCAACTCGGTCTCGGTGCCGCCCTTCTTCGACAAGACGAGCCACAGCGCCGCTTCCGAGTCATGGTGCCCGGTCAGCCATTCTCGCCAGGCGGCCGCATCCGGAAATACCATTGCCTGCTCGGGGTCGTCGCTCATATCCACAGGGTGCCACATGGCGCCTCATCAATTGCCGTAATCGCCATTTAAAACGAGTACTATGCGTTTTAAACGATACGATGGTCACGTGGCACCGCAACGAACCGACACACCGACCGGACGCACCCGGACGCATGCCGCCCTGGGCTCCGAACGGCGGTTGACGCTGCTCGATTTGCTGCGCGAATCCGGCGAGGCCATGGACGCCGCGACCCTGGCCAAGGCGACCGATTTGCACGTGACGACCGTCCGGTTCCATCTCGACGCGCTCACCGATGCCGGCCTGATCGAAGCCACCCGTGAACGCGCCGCCCGTCGCGGCCGTCCGCGTCTGCTCTTTTCAGCGACCAGCAAGACCGAGGACGACGATTCCGCCGGCTACGCGCGCCTGGCCAAGGTGCTGGCCAGCCATTGGGGCGACGACGCTCCCTCCCCCGCCGCCCGGGCCGAAAACGCGGGCCGCGATTGGGCGGCCGCGCAACATCTGACGCCATCCGGCGACTCGGATCTGCGCACCGCCGCCGAGCGCGTGTCGACAACGTTCAACGAGCTTGGATTCGAAGCCGAAGCCGAAGATCACGGCTCCGAACAGCGCATCATTTTGCACCACTGCCCGTTCGCGGCAGTCGCCCGCGAACACCCGGAGGTCGCCTGCGCCGTCCACCTGGGTTTGCTGCGCGGCGTCCTCGACAGTCTTGACGCACCGCCGTCCGAAACGTCGCTGGTCCCGTTTGTCGCGCCCAACTTGTGCATAGCGCACGTGCGAGCCGGTAACCCGAGCGCTGCACCCGCAACCCGTCCGACCTCAGGAGAAGACTAGATGCCCGAATTGCCCGATTTGAAAAGCCGTGCGGATGTCGCGCGCATGGTGCGGTCGTTTTACGAAACGGCGATGGCCGATCCGATGCTGAAGGGCATCTTCGAGCGTCATCTCGACCTTGACGAGCACATGCCGATCATGACCGATTTCTGGGAGACCGTCCTATTTCGAGCGGGCAAGTATCGGCGCAACGCGCTGCAGGTGCATTTCGACATCCACGTGGTCGACCCGCTCGAATGGCCGCATTTCGAACGCTGGCTGGAAATCTGGAAGGCCAACGTCGATTCGCTTTACGCGGGTGAGCACGCCGAGCGGGCCAAACTGCAGGCCACCCGGATCGGGGCATCGATCCATCGGCGTCTGCACGGACGCAATCCCAGCCAATTCGAAACCGTAGGAACCAGGGAGGAAACGACGTGACCGACGCGAAGTCACGCACGCACACGGTGCGTCTCAAACGTGCGTACGACGAGGTGGCCAAGGCCGACGGTTTCCGTATTCTTGTCGACCGGATCTGGCCGCGCGGCGTCTCGAAGGACAAGGCGCAGATCGATGAATGGGTCAAAGAGGTCGGCCCCTCGACCGACTTGCGCAAATGGTTTGGGCACGACCCGGACAAGTTCGATGAATTCGCTCGCAAGTACAAGCAAGAGCTTTCCGGAAGCGATGCGTGGAAAGACTTGCAGTCCCTCGTCGCCGATCACTCGACGGTCACTCTCGTCTATAGCGCCAAGGACGAAAAACACAACCAGGCGGTCGTCTTGAAAGACCTGCTGACGTAGCTATTCGTCCCGTGCCCAGCGCGGCGGGTCGGCGCCCCACTCGCGGCCGCACCCCGTGAACTCGTCCGGAACGCCGGCCACGCGCACGGCCGGGCGGACCATTTCAAGACGTCCGGACGGCGTGTCGACGCCCGCCAACCGCGAGGCAAAATCCCAGTGCGGCCCGGTCTCGGCCAGGCGTTGCGGCGTCGACTCGAGCAGCCATTGCGCCGTGCGCGCCAGCCGGCAGTCGACACGCCAGCTGTCGCCTTCGGACAATTGCCGGGTCACTGCCGCCAGCACTCCGGCGGCCAGCAGATATCCGCTGGCGTGGTCGAGCGCTTGTGCCGGCATCGTCCCGGGCACCTCGCCGTCCGATTCGCGCCAGGCGATGCCGCTGGCCGCCTGAACTATCGAATCGAACCCGCGCTCGCCCGCACGCGGGCCGGCATCGCCCCACGCGCTCAGCCTGCCGATCACCAACCCGGGATTCCGGTCGGCGAGCTCGCCCGGCTCGAGCCCCAACCGGGTCAGCGCGGCAGTGCGATAGCCCAACAGGACGACGTCCGCCTCGCCCACCAGGTGGTCGAACCGGCAGCGGTCCTCGGGGGCGCGCAAGTCAAGCAACGTCGAACGTTTGCCGGCGCCGGTCGCCAGGTGCTGCAGGCGCAATTCGGGCAGCCCGGGCGAGTCCACGCGCAGCACTTCCGCGCCGAGCCAGGCCAGCGTCCGGCCGGCCACGGGCCCGGCGATGACGCGCGTCAGGTCCAGCACCCGCAGTCCGGCCGCCGGAGCGCCCATGCCGTGCGAGAGCAGCCTCTGCGGGGCGTGTCCGAGCCGTCGCACCTCGGTCATCGGCACGCCGGCCAGCGCGGTGTATTCCTCGCTACGGCGCCACTCGTGCTCCGTGCGGACCGCTACGGCGATCCCGCCGGCGTCGCGGACGGCGGATTCGATGTCGGCGGCGCCGAGCCGGGCAATTCGCGCCTCGGCGTCATGACGCCCCGCGCCGGACGGCAGCTCCAGCGCCGCGAGCAGCCGACGGCGGTGATGCGGATAATTCCCGTGCGTGCGAACCCAGCCGTCGCGGGCGCGGAAGAAGCCGGACAGGTCGGCAAACGGTTCGGTCACGGCCCCGCCCACTTGCATGAGCCGTTCGCACCGGAACGCGGCGGCGACCGACAACGGGTCCACGCGGACGGCCGGAGGGGCCGCCCGGTTGCGGGCGGCCGCCAACATAGCCGCCGCATACCCTGCCGCAGCCGAAGCGCCGGACGCCAGTTCCATCACGGGCAAGTTCGACGGCAGCGCCGCTCCGGGCCCGGAATCCACGCAGCCATCGGCGAACTCGACGGACGGAGCGGCACCCCGGGCCGCGGCCTCCCGCTCGAATTCCTCGAGGATCCGATTGACCATGATCTAGTTTCCCACCGCCGGCGGCGCTTGGGCTACTGCTTCGGGAGCCGGGCCCCGGCCCCGGACGGCGCGAGGCGACCTAGCGGTGGCGCGGCACGCCGATCAGTCCGGGCGGGCAATCCTGGCCACATGGGCATTGGTGAGCATGACCAGGTCGTTGGGGGCCAGCTCGATGTCGAGGCCGCGTCGTCCGCCGGAGATCAGGATTCGTTGGAAGTCCAAGGCCGACATGTCGAGCACTGTCGGGGACGTTTGCCGTTGACCGAGCGGACTCATCCCGCCGACGACGTAGCCGGTGCGACGCTCGGCCTCGGCCACCCCGGCCAAATGCGCCTTCTTGCCGCCGTGCGCTGATGCCAATGCCTTCAAATCCAGCTGCGAACTCACCGGCAGAATCGCCACAACCAGATCGTCATCGACCTTGATCAGCAACGTTTTGAACACGCGGTGCGGCTCCACGCCGAGTTTGGCCGATGCTTCGGCGCCGAAACTGCGCACTGCAGGGTCATGCGTGTACGCATGGATCTCGTACGGGACACCGATCTGCTCAAGGATGCGCGTGGCCGGTGTGCCGACGTGAGTCTTGCTGGCAGACGAATTGTTATTCAACTGTGCGTCTCCTTTGCAGTTGCGGGATAGGGGCGCAGCCCAAGTGTCGCGGTCGACCGGCGATCCGATGTGGGCCGCCATTCTAGCGGGATGAGGTCACCGAGGAATTCGTACTCTTCGCGCAGGCGTCTGTCCCCTACGGCCCGCATGTGCGTGTACCACAGCGCGACATCCGCCCACCCCGGCGCCGAAAGCGATCCGCCGATGTATTGCACCGACATCGCCGCGCACAGGTTGGCCATGCGAAGCCGCTGGACGAGGTCCCACCCGGCGAGTGTGCCGACGATCAGGGCCGCGCTGAACACGTCGCCTGCTCCTGTCGGATCGATCGCGTCCATGACGAGGCCCTCGACTTCCGCCTGCTCGCCGGTCGACGAGTCGATGGCGATTGCGCCGCGGTGCCCCCGGGTGATGACGGCCAGCGGGACGAGCTCGGACAGCGCCCGCAATGCCGCCTCGGGGGTGTCTTTGCCGGTGCAGCGCATCGCTTCGGACGAATTCGGCAAAAACGCATGGCAATCGCTCAGGCCGTCGAGGTTGTCGGCCGACCACGTCCCCGAGGAATCCCAGCCGGTGCCGCCGAACACCAGCGCGCCGTCCGCCGCACGTTTCCTGGCCCAGCCGGGCAATTCCTCCTCGAGCTCGACGAATACGGCTCGTGACGACGGCAGCCCGGCCGTCAGCTCATCGGTCGCGATGGGCGAATCGTGTTCGTGAGTGATCATCGACCGGTCGGACGAATGCGCCACCGACACCGTCACCGGCGAATGCCAGGCGGGAATGCGACGGGATGACGACAAGTCGATCCGTTCTCCCGATTCAAGGGTTTCCCAGCAGAAGTCGCCGTACAGATCTTCGCCGAACGAGGACGCCAGCGTGGTACGCAGGCCGAGCCGCGCGGCGGCGACGGCCAGGTTGGCGACGCCGCCCGGGCACGACCCCATTCCCTCGGCATGCACTTCGCTGCCGGGCTCGGGAGCGTGCGGCAGGCCGGTGAACACTATGTCGTAAAAGACGTTGCCGACGAGTGCCAGGTCGAACGACTCGCCCGGGATCCCGCTTCGCAGCTTGGACAGCGGATCGTGCGGTTCCCCGACGAGCGGCGTTTGTTCGGCAAGCCGCTCGTCACCTTGTCCGCGGGAGACCACGTTGCACCTCGCAATTCGAAAACTATGCTCTAATTAGCGTTGCTCTCTTTCCATTGTCGCCCAGGCTGTCCAATCGCCGTCGCAGCGGGCATGCCCCGGGCAGGAGGATCTTCCATGAAACTCACTATCGTCGGGGGTGGCGGATTCCGCGTGCCGCTCGTGATCGGCGCGCTCATCGGGTCCGCTGCCGACGGCCACACCATCATCGACAGGGTCGACCTCTACGACACGGACCCCGCAGCGCTTGCCACGATGGACGCCGTCCTGCGCGGCCAACGCGGCGCGCTCGGCGTCGCGCCGGGGAGAACGGCGAGGGGGTCCGGGGCCGGCCGTCCCGTGCCGCTCGACGTCCGGACGACGACCGACCTGGACGACGCGCTGGCCGGAGCCGACTTCGTGTTCTCCGCCATTCGCGTGGGCGGGCTGCACGGCCGCGTGCTCGATGAGAAAGTCGCGCTGGATGCCGGCGTCCTCGGCCAAGAGACCGTCGGCGCCGGCGGTCTCAGCTATGCGCTGCGCACCCTTCCGGTCACCAACGCTTTGGCGCGGCGGATCGCCGAGATCGCGCCCGATGCCTGGCTGATCAACTTTACGAATCCGGCCGGAATCGTCACGGAGGCCGCGCGCGGCTATCTGGGCGACCGGGTGATCGGCATTTGCGATTCGCCGGTCGGGTTGATCCGCCGGGCGTGCCGGGCCGGCGGCTTCGATCCGGCGGCCGCGACCGCTCAGTACGGCGGGCTGAATCACCTGGGGTGGCTGAATGGCCTGTCGGTGGACGGCGTGGACCGGCTACCGGCGCTCCTTCGCTCCCCCGCCGTGTCGACATTCGAAGAAGGCCGGCTCTTCGGACCGCACTGGTTGCGCATTCTCGGCGCGTTGCCAAACGAGTACCTCGATTATTTTTATCGTCGGGACGAAACCCTGCGCAGCGTGCGCAACGCTGTGACGACGCGCGGCGAGGAGATCGAGCGCGACGTCGGCGCCTTTTTCGCCGGCACCGGGCCGCAAACGCCGCCGGACGACGCCTACCGGCGATGGGTGGATGCTCGCGCGTCTCGCGAGGCCGGGTACATGGCCGATAACCGGGCAGCCGCCGGCGCCGGCGACCGTGACGAACGTGATTTGTCCGGCGGCGGGTACGAGGGAGTCGCACTGGAGCTCATGCGCCGCCTGGCCGGGGCATCGGGCGGCTCCGGCGGCGAGTTGATTCTCAACGTCCCCGGCCACGGCGCCATCACCTGCTTGCCCGGCGAGGCGATAGTCGAGGTGCCGTGTACCGTTTCACCGGCAGGCGCGAAACCCGCCCGGACGCAGCCGCTGTCACTGCACCAGCAGTCGCTCGTTTCAGCAGTCAAGGCGTCCGAACGTGAGGTGATTGACGCAGTCGACAACGGATCGCGGGCGGCTGCCGAACGTGCGTTCGCATTTCATCCGCTGATCGCCTCGGAATCGACGGCCGGGCATTTGCTCGACGGATACGAACAGGCCTTCCCCGAGCTTGGCCGCCTATTCCGCAAAACGCGCCGCGGCGTATAGCCCGCGCCGTCATGACGGCGCGTTCCCGACGCCGCGGCGCGTTTTGCGGGGAGGGCGGCTCGTTGTTCAGTCGTGGAGTCGCGGTTCGTGCGCCGAATGATCGGCCGGCTCAAGCTGAAACGTGCAATGTTCGACGTCGAAATGCCCGCGCAAGCAGTCGGCAAGCCGGTCCAGGACGTGATCGATGCCGTCCGCGTCCAGCCAGTCCCGCTCGACCACGACGTGGGCCGAGAGCACCGGGACCCCCGAGGTGATTGTCCACGCATGCAGGTCGTGCAGGTCGATGACGCCGGGCACGGATGAGACGTGGTCACGCACCTTTTCCAAATCAATGCCCTTGGGCGTGGCCTCCAGCAGCACGTTCACGACGTCGCGCAAGAGCGACCATGCGCGCGGCAGGATCATGGCCGCGATCAACAACGACGCAATCGAGTCGGCCGGTTCGAACCCGGTCGTCATGATCACGACGGATGCCACGATGACGGCGGCGGATCCCAGCAGATCGCCGAGCACCTCGAGGTACGCGCCGCGCACGTTCAAACTTGCTTTCTGTCCGCTCGCCAAGACGCTCATCGAGATGGCATTGGCGACAAGGCCGATGATGCCGAAGATCAACATCGGCATGCTGTGCACGGAAGCGGCGGATCCGAGTCGCGAGATCGCTTCGACCACGATCAGCACGGCTATGACGATCAGCACGACCGCATTGCTCAACGCGGCAAGGATTTCGGTGCGTTGCAGCCCGAATGTGCGCTGGTCGTTCGCCGGCGTCGCAGCCAGTCGGGTGGCGATCAGTGCGATAGTGACACCGGCGGCGTCCGTAAACATGTGCCCGGCGTCCGACAAGAGTGCCAGGGACCCGGAAACGAGCGCTCCGATCAACTCGAGCACCATCACCGACAGCGTGATGCCGAGGACCAGCGCCATGCGTCGAGAATGATTACCCGCGGCGGTGGTCGGCATGCCGTGATCGTGGCCGAGTCCCATGCCTCCCACACTATCGGCGCGTCGACCGCTCACCGGGCGCCCGTGACGAAATTAACCCCAACCGAGTTCGTGCAACCTGGCGTCGTCGATGCCGAAATGGTGCGCGATTTCATGGACCACGGTGACGGCCACCTCTTCCGCGACCTCCTCGGGCGTCTCGCAGATGGAAAGAATCGGATTCCGGAAGATGGTGATCTTGTCCGGCAACGGTCCGATCCCCCACATGTCGCTGCGTTCGGTAATCGGCACTCCTTCATAGAGGCCCAGAAGGACGGGGCCACCCGGCGGAGGATCGTCCTCGATCACGAGCGCAATGTTCTTCAGGCGGGCCGAGACCTCGCCGGGAATCAGGTCGAGAGCGTCCGATACGACGTTCTCGAACTCTTCTTCCGACATCCAGATCATGGCTCCAGTGTGCCCGCGCCGCCCGCGGAAAGCGACAACGGTTCCGGCAGGCCCGTGGAAGCTTGCACGGCGGGCGCATCTCGTTTTGCCAACAGGCATGTTTTAGCCCTATGCTGTGTGAGGTTCGAAATGAACGACGGAGCAATCCCGAAAGCATTTTGTTTCCCCTGGGCCCCATCGTCTAGGGGCCTAGGACACCGCCCTTTCACGGCGGCGACACGGGTTCGAATCCCGTTGGGGCTACACGGTATGCAAGGCGTCTGCTTTGGATATCGCAGGCTGTTTATGACAGTGTGTAGTTCATTGAAGTAGCACGGTGCAATACCCTTGCAGCCAGCAAGGCCCCGTAGCGCAGTTGGTTAGCGCGCCGCCCTGTCACGGCGGAGGTCGCGGGTTCAAGTCCCGTCGGGGTCGCGAGCGAGACCGCTCCTTAGAGTTAAGGAGCGGCTTTCGTCACTTAAGGCTCTGTAGCTCAGTTGGTAGAGCGTTCGACTGAAAATCGAAAGGTCACCGGATCGACGCCGGTCGGAGCCACCAAACCCCCGGTCTTCCGGGGGTTTTCTTTTTATAACCGTCAAGCACCCCGCATAAACCCCGCACTTTCAATTCGAAGACCGGCGAAGGCGACTCTGCGCGCCGCACGATTGCGAGTCATTTCTACCATCGAGCGATACTGCGCGGTATGGTATGAATATTGGCTCCGAAGGGACTGTCATGAAATCAAGCGACGCTACACTCCACGATTTTCACGTCTCTGTCACAATCGAGACTGGGCACGCACAAAGTCGTGCGCGTCTGCTCAATGCGTTCAAGAAGGCTCTCACGCCGGATAAGTTCCCGCAGGCTTTCCGTGTACAAATCAATGACGGACTTGAAGCCTCCGATATCGATATCTCCTTCGCCATCAAAGCACAAAGCAATCCCGACGCCCAACGCCGCGTCAACGAACTCATGAGCAAACTCGCACCGGCTATGACTGCAGTATCGGAAAGCGGCCCAGCGACAGACGAGGACTATGAAGAAGTTGGACGCGGGTTACGTCCACTTACGGCAGTATGACCCCAGAGCCCGACGGACTCACCGGAGAAGAAAGATCCTCCTGGGTCGGTGCCCGTATCATCATGGGAATACGCGAGTATTTCCCAGTCTCGTTGACGATTGCAGTTGCCGTCCTTGGTGCCATCGTCGCAGCACCTGCCATACTCAGATTCATAGTCTCTGGCCTTGACTGGGCCAGCCTCGACGGGATCGAAAAGACGACATGTATCATAATGCCGCTCCTCCTCGTCTTGATCATCCTTTCGGCAATATTTGATCGGCGACAAACGGCTTCCAAGAACCAATTGCAGCACGACGCTCTCGCCGCTCAAGAAAAAGCAGACACGTACAAGAAACAGCTCGCACACCTCCGCGAGAACAATGCGGCCAGCCAGAGGAATGCAGCGGAAGCCATTCAAAACAGTCTCGCGGCCGCACTCGAAGCCCCACTGAAGGCAACTCTCGAAGAGCTGGGCGTCTGGAGTGAGCAAAGCAGAGTGTCGGCGTATCGCCATGACGCAAAGATGTCGGCGTTCGTCATGATTTCGCGGATCTCAGCGGATCCGTCACTCGCGAAAGCCGGCCGAGGCACGTATCCCGATGACATCGGCCTCATCAGTGCGGCATGGACATTGGGCCAATGCGATGACGATTGCAATCGGACAGACTCAGATGCCTGGGCGAAATACCAAGCCAGAAACGCCGACCTCCCCTACGGCACTGGCATTGGTGTCATGATGAAAGCCCGCAGCATTCGAGGTATCCGCGTGAACGATGGGGACGACATGCACCCCCTGGGAGTTCTCATCTTCGAGCATATGGATTATCAACGTTTTACACATCCACAGGTGCTGAATGCCCTGGCCGGGCTCTCGGAGTTGCCCGCCTACGGATGCATACAGACGGCCTTCAAAGCCGTCCCCCCTCATACATTCCACCATACCAATGGCTTGACTCGGGCCGATACCGCAGTCAGCAAATGATCAGGAGCATCAGACTCGAGGACGGTTTCGTCCCCAGCCGCTAGGGAATCCTTGAACCAGGAAAAAATCGATAGTGTCGCCGCGCAGTTGTATGAACGTTGACGACCGCATCGCACTTTCAAATCAGCCCGTCGAGCTGTTTCTGCATTACCGCACCGGCTCTCGTGTCGCCCTTGAGGGTGTTCATGTAGACGTCCTGTGTCATCGACGGGTTCTTGTGCCCGAGGAACGCCGCGATCTCGGTCGCCGACATCCCGGCCCGATCGAGCATCGTCGCGGCGGTCTTGCGAAAGGTGTGGGTCGAGAGTTCCGGATAGCCCAGTGCGTCGCGAACGTCGCGGAGCTCCCGCTGAGTGTTCGACGGATCGCGCAGAGTCATGACGGTCGTGGGGAAAAGCAGCGTCGTGAATTCCTTGAGGCGATCATGCCGCCGTTGCAGTAGATCCATGGTCGGCTCCGGCAGCGGTGTAACGCGCCAGCCCGCGTCAGTCTTCGGTACTGTTTGCCGAATGATTCCGCGACCTTTCACGCGGACGTTCGTAGCCTCCACTTCGGCGGTGCTCGCCTGGAAGTCGATCGACGAAACATCGAGAGCGCAGGCCTCCCCGACTCGCCACCCCGCCGCGACCATGAACTCGAGAAGCTCGACCGTGTCTTGCTCGATGAGGCTGGGGGCCGATCGGAGCTTGCCCATGAGGTCGGCGAGGTCTTCGGGAGCGATAGCGGAAGCCCCCTTCTTCCCCTTGGATTGGGCGATGCGCTCGACGTCACGTACTGGGTTTCGGGAGATGGCTCCGTTACTCACCGCCAGCGACATCATGCCGCTTAAGGTAGACCGGCAATTCTTCGCCGCGCCGTGACCCGACTCCCTGTGCACCGCGTTGAGGAATTTCTGCAGACGGTCCGGTTTGGCTTCCGCCACGGAAAGATCACCGATCCGCGGCGTGATGTGCGCGGTGACCGCGTAGCCATAGGTCTCGAGACTGCCTTCTGAGAGTTGTAGGTCGCGCTTGTGGGCGAGGAAAAGTTGCCCGAGCACGTGTAGCGGCGTCGTGGGCTTGAGCTCGCCGCCGCGGCCGGTCTCGATGGTGGTCAGCGCCCGTTTCAAGGCGGATTCCGACTTCGGTTTGCTCGCACCGAACCTCTCGACCTGTCTGGTTTTGCCGTCGGCAAACCTGTACCGCGTGCGTGCCCGCCATTTGCCGGGCCGTACTTCGACCGAATTGATCGTTCCGTATGTTCCGATGCTCATTCTGGGCCGAACCATCACACCTCCTTAGCCGCAGCCTCGCGGATCTCGTCGACAAGCACGCGCGTTACGCGGCCGCGCGCCTGCGGTGTGCTTCCGGCCCCGGCTCGCCGCGCGGATTCTTCTTCCAGTGGACGCTCCCAGAGTTGGATCGCTCTTCGCTGGAGTTCCCCGGTCTCTATGCCGAGCTTCTTGGCCGCCCGCTCTTCCGCCAGACTCGCCGGGGCTTCCCCATCTTCACGGTCCCATTCCGGCTGCGGAGGCATTTGGCTCTCGTCGAGCAGTTGAGCGACTTGGTCCGCTCGCTCCGTCGCGGTCAATTTGTGTCCGGACAACTCGCGCATTTTCTGCAGCGCCGCATGCTCAAGTTCTTCATCGAACTCGTCGTAAGGATCGCGGGATGACGAGTCACGCGAATAGTCGGCGTCTGACAGCTCGACGGCGTGTCCCTCGAGTACACGATCGAGCCATGCGCGCGTCACGGGACGTTGATCACCCGGACCAAGCTTGAGCGTCTGCGCATCCCCCAGCAGGTCGGAAAGTCTTAGCCGATCGCCGGTGAGGTCACCAAGCGCCAGCGCAAGATAGATGAGCGTCGGGAGCGCGGGCGTCGCCTGTCCTTGTTCGAGGTTCCGCACGCTACTGGCACTCCAAGTCGCACCGTATCGCCGGCCCGCCCGGGCGATCTGATCGAGCGTGAGCCGGTTCGCCCGCCGCACGAACGACAAGTACGAGCCCAGAGCAGCGTTGAGGGTCACAGCATCCATAAACACAGGTTACAGCACTTGTAATTAACACGAGAAGCCAATAGCATGAATACAAGTATTAACATCTGTACACGGAGGAACTTGTGGATACACGAAGCGGCGAAGCGAGGCATTCCTCTCTACTCACGGTCGAAGACCTCGCCACCCAGCTCGGCCTCAGCGTCAGCTCGATCTACCGGATGCGTTCGACGGGTGAATCGCTGCCTCGCGCGGCGAAGCTCGGGTCACGGGCAGTGCGGTGGAGACAGACCGACGTGGACGCATGGGTCGAGGACCACCTCGAGCCTTCCGCGCACCTCCCCTCCGAGGCGCGATAACCCGAACGTAAACGGAGACATCAAAATGACTCGCACCATCATCCGCAAGACCGAAGTACCCCGGGCATCCACCAGAGACGCCTACGCCCGGTATTTCCGCGATCTCACGGCAGAGTACCTGGCACGGTCGCAACGCCTGGAGCGTCGCCTGCTCACCGGAGGGACATCCAAGAATTCACCAGACATGATCGTCCTCGAGAAGCCAACATGGGAGCTCGACGACGTCTGCTGCTTTACGAATATCACCCAGGGCGAGCTGCAACAGGTGCTCCCGCCGCTGTTCGATGCCTTCCGTCGGCTCAACCGCGCGAGGTTCGCCGCAATGTCTGCACGGCACGTCAAGCGCAGCGAAAGGCTGGAACTCGCCGCGCTCGGCGTCGACATCATGATCGCTGGCCTTCTCGAACGCCTGCATCCCGAACGCGCCGACTACGAGAATGTGGCCGAAGAGATCATCGACAGCTGGCTCGAGCCGATGTTCGGGCCGTGCCGGTGGAGCGAGTTCGATCATTTCGGTCACCGCTGTCGGAAGCCGGTCGACTGGACTCACGCCGATATGGGCGGTGGCCATTCCGTCAGAAGCGCGAGGTGGGACCAATGAGGGTCAGCAGTGCCCGCGCTGACTGGGTACAGTGACGGACGCTCGGCGACTCTACCCTTGAGGTGGCCGTCGACCCTCTCGTCGCCGTCAGCAACAGTCGGCTTCTGGACCGCTGCCGGGACTGCCGTGACGACTCCGGCTGCTCCCGGCGTACCCCAAATCTCGTCTCTCCGTCCGGAAGTTTCTGGACTTTGCCCCTCTTGGGCTGCCGACGGGGCATCAACCGCCGCCCGGCTTCTTAGACCAGTCTCAGCCCCCTGGTTCCAGTCGATGTCGCGACCAGCGACCCCAATACCTGACGTCAGGAAGAGTCGTCGCCCAAATCGACCGGTCGCCGCCATAGTCCTGGGAGCACGTTTTGGCGAAGAATTGCCATGAGACGCGGTGAGCCCGCCGCAACGTGACACAATGCCTCACCGAGGATGATCACGTTGTCGGGCTCATCGAGAAAAGCCACAAGATCGCCCAGCTGTTGGTCACGAAATCCGCCTGCCGCCTGAACGTCCTGAATCAGACCATCCATCGTGTGCATTGCGTTCTCGGTGTCAGGCTCCGCGTACTCGTGCAGAGTGTCCGAGAACGCCGCCCAGTTCGCCACGGGCTCGGCTGGGAGCGTCTTCGAGGCGTCACGACGTACGCTGGCGAGTCCGAGCACAGCCGTGCACGCGCCCGTCGCGCGACCGATGTCGGTGATAGCTCCCTGTATGGCCTCGGCGTTCTCGCGCGATGTGGCCGGCCCGCCGAGTGCGTCACGCAGTCCGTCAGCAACGAACCCGCGCACGGCGTCAGACGTGGCCGCTGCCGACATGAGCATTCGGGTGTAGCCGGTCAGCTCGAACCCGGCAGGCTCATTGAGCGCACTCATCGCATGGGCCACCAGGTGCCGCAGGAACTTCGGTACCGCGATCATTCCGTCGTCGATAATGTCAGCGGCTACGTTTGGGCCTACTGGGAACATCGATCCGAACCGCTCCGGCGCATCCTCATCGAGCGTGAGCACAAGATCGGTGATCGCCCGCTGCTGGTAGGGCTGCGGCTCCGTGAACAACCGGCCGGCGGCGAAGAGGAATGTGTTGCGCCAATGAGGCGAAGGAGCGATGCGGCGCAGCCTCGGGATAGTCTCCTCGAGCGGTCCGGTCGTCAGAGCAAAGGCAGCCATCAACTCCTGAAGAGATCGCACATCGAAGCCGAACCCTCCGCCGGGGCGTGGGGTGAGCAGCACCAGACGATGCGTAGCTGTCTTCACGATCCGTTCAAGCAGCTCCTGATCACGGGTCTCAGGCTCATACTCGGCCTCCGCAAGCACCTTCCACGCTTCATTCCGCAGTTCGAGCGGAGACAGGACCGCGTCAGTTCCAGTGGCAGTCTCAGCCTCCTTCTGGAGCAGCAGTCCGACACGCCGATGCAGTTCGAGCACTTCAAGTGCATGCTCGCGCAGCAGCCTGGAAAGACTCGAGTTCTTGTTCTGTTCACGCTTCGCGATCGTGCTGTAGTACCCCCAGAACAGCTCGTACCTACTGGGCGCGAACTGCTTGGCAGACTCGGCGATGATAGACATGATCAGCGTCTGCAACGGTGTTCGGAGCAGGTGCTTGGTTCGGTCATCTTGTGCCGCCTGCTGGAGCTGCGACATGATTCGGTCCTGTCGAGCTTCGTCGTCGGGCAGCCGCAGCTTGGTGACGAGCTGCCCGTAGCGGAGCGCGTCGTTAACAGCGAGATCAGTGAGATCGATGCGCTCGAAGGCCTCGGAGGGCAGCTCGTCCTGATAGCCGGTCGGGCGAGTGGTGACCATGATGAGCATGTCGCACCTCTCGGACTCGGCCTCGGCTGCGAACGTCTCGAGGTTGGCGATCAGCGCCTTGCGTACGGACGGTTCACTGACTTCGTCGAGGCCGTCCAGCACGATGAACGAAGGCCAGTGTTTTAGCCACTCCCAAAGTTCCCAGCGCGGGATGTCCTTGGACGCGGTCTTCCCGGTCAGGGTGGTCGCAATCCAGTGCAGTAGTGAGTAGCTATCGGCTGTGCCCTGCTCAATCGCAAACCTGGCGAGGTCGATGTTCATCGGCCATCGCCGGTTCTTCGGCACGCGAACGCCCATGGCGACAAGCGCGTCCGTGGTGCTCGCCACCGTCTTCAACTGGTCGTCGCCGATTTCGAGGTCTTCGCCGAGGAACACGGCTCGGTACGCGTGAGTCAGAAATTTGGAGACAGTCGACTTGCCGTTGCCGGGAGCACCCGTGAGTACGAGGTGCCGCGGCTTCGCAACCGTAGTGAGTCCCGGCTTGAGAACTCGCTCCCCGCGTTCTAGCGCAAAAGCAATCACGTGGTCGCTCGTTTGCCGGTTGCCCACCAGAACTGGTAGGTCAATAGCAACGTCCTCGACCGGCACGCCGTGACCTTCGTAACCCGCTTCGTCGAAATAGACACGTCGTTCGCCCACCAACATCGACCGAGCGTGCTTCTCGAGCGCCGTTCCCAGCTCCGCCTGGTTAACGTTCGTGGAGAGCATTGACAGATCCGCGAGCACGTCTCCGGCGGTCAGGAAGCCGTTGAACGCACGGCGCACTCCGTCGTGAGCGTTGAGAAGACCGACGATCTGATTGCCGTCCCACAGACGCCATTTACGTAGCCTTTTCATTCGGTCGCGTCGAGCGCGTCGCCGCTTCCGCGCTTCTTCGCGTGCCGACTTCGGGACGTCGTCCTCAGCAAGTTCGTTATTCAGCTGATCGAGGTACCGCTGGATGTTGGTATTGATGGTGTCGAACCCGCCACTGCCCGGAACTGGCGTGAGCGGAATGTTGGTAGCGAACACGAGATAGTGCGGTACGTCGCCTCGCGTCGAGTCGGGGTCACCCCACTCGTCCAACTCGGTTTTGATGCTCTGCCAGAACGAGGAAGCATCCTTCTGCGTACCCTCTAGCGTCTCCTTGTGCTTGACTTGGAAGATCGTCGTGCCATCCCAGGTCTCCGCTTTCGGGTGGCGCTCATCGGCGGACCACACGATGACCCCGTCGCTGACCAACATGTCGCGGCCACCGTCCCTGCCACGCCCCATCGGACGGATTTGGGGGCCGAGCACCTTGATTGCCAGCGCGGCTACGACGTCTTGGAAGCCTACGCCGCCGAGACGCTGCAGGTCGTCATTCTCCATCGCATCCCTTTGATTCGCGCGTACGAAACATCTGATTCGAGCCACGAGAGACACGGCCCTTGAGGTACGGCAGTGCTCCAGAGGATCGTCTCGATCATCCTAGTGGCCGACGACCACCAATGGGTCGGTGCCGCACCGGCTCACGCCGCAGCAGGACTTTTCTATGACCTGATGAGATCCAGTATCAGACACGAGCTTGGATCAGACCGCAAGCCTCAGAGGTTTGAGAGACGACAGACCAGGAAACTGGTTCTACGGCTGATAACCAGAAGGCCGGCAAGCTCGGGCCGGCGGCCATCACCGTCGGCCTTAGCCAAGAGGCGAAGCCTGCACCGGGGTCGGCCGCCACTCATGCATGGCGGAGAGCGGGAGAGCAGGCGGAGAGCACCGATTTGGCGGTGCTCTCCCACCAAAAGACTGTCTGACCTGGGGAAACACCGGACGGGAGAGCGGGAGAGTAAGAAACATACTCTCTACGTGTGACCGTGTGTGCGCGTTCCAATCGTTCGCATAGCTGCGCACACGCACACATGCTGCCGTAGCGGCGGACGCCATCCTGCTCTCCCGCTCTCCGGGTCGACTAAATCCGACTCTGACCTGGGGAAACACACGGAGAGCAGGCGGAGCGCACCGCTCGGCGCGTGCTCTCCCGCTCTCCGGTTCCGGTCGCAGAAGTCCGGTGTGCCCTACTTCTTAGTCCGGGCGATCCAGCCTGTTGCCCTGGATGCCTGCAGGGCCAGCGCGAACTCTTAGCTCCGATCATCAGCTCGCATTGACACGGAGCACGCAGGGTCGCTGCGACCCGTCACGGTAGAGACCGTGACGGCGGCGTTATACCCAAACTGGGTCACTGGAGGCGCATGACCCCGGGATTCGCGTCGAACGGCACCGCTCGTTGGCCCGGCACACTGTCCCGAAAGCTCAGATCTCGACATCGGGCAGCTCGACACCGCGGGCAGACGCCTCTCGCTCACCCTCCAGAACCCTGACCGACAGCTCCAACTGCCTGACATCGTCGCGGGCCTGTTGGAGTCGCGCATGAGCTTTGAGGAGAGCGGCCCGTTTAATCTCGAGGTGCCGGTCAATAGTTGATGTATCGGTGAGTAACGTCATCAGCTCAACATCAAGCAACTGCGCGATGGCCACGGCCTCGTCAATCTTGACCGTCCGCTTGCCCTTCTCGATTCTCGTCATCGCACTGGGGTCGATCGTGTCGTCGAGCATGCCGGAGAGCCGCCGCGCGAACTCAATCTGACTCAGGCCGGCCCGCTCCCGTTCTTCGCGTAGACGACTAGCGAAGATGATCCCGGCTGTACTGTGCGACATTGCGAGATCCCCTCGTTTACGAATACAACTAGTGCGATTTACTCCGTACTTTACGTGCTAATTGTTAAAATTGCCATTTTCGGGTAGGATTGGAGAACCAGACGGAACCTCGGTCGATTAGATCGAGGGGAAGCAAACCGTTTAACGCCTCACGAGGCGGCGGGTCGAGGGACGGACTCGAAACTGGGCCGGGCCGCGGCAATCGCGGATTGTAACCGGACACCACTTCGATCACGAGGGGTCCCCGATATGGCAACCGCACCGGCGCTCGAGCGCCTCTACGCACTCCGACAGCTGCACGACGCAGGTTACGGCGATCGGGTCACTCTCACCAAACGCATTCGCGAGGGAGTGCTGCCTGCGGTCAAGGTCGGCAATGCCTTCAAAATTCGCGAACGCGATCTCCACCTGATCGGCGCAAGCATCAACATGCCCGAAGACGATTCACGCGTGGCCCCGACCGATGAACTCGGTGACCTCGTGAAGAACGTCGTCGATGCCTTCCCGCAGCTCTCCGCCGACCAGAAGTGCCAACTCGGCCGACTTCTCACCTCTGCCGCTGCCTAAATACGAAACGCCCCGGCTGACGGGCCAGGGCGCTTCTACTTCTTCAACCAGGACGGTATTGAAAGTCGAGTCCATTATGACAGAGATCGCTGAGGATTGCACAGGCGTCGATAGCGCCTCGGATGATCTGGATAGCCCACTTACTAGTTATCAGAACCTGGCCCCGGAGCACGCGAAGGAGCTTTTCGGCAGCTCGGTTCCAGCGTCCGTGGCCGCTGAACAACGCGTCCACACGGCGCATACCCGCGGCGAGCTTCCAGCTTGGGCGCAATGGATCGCCGAGTTCGACAGCGCGCTTCCGGCGCTCGTGTACCCAATGGTTCACCCCGACGGATCCGAGACCGGGCAGGTCAAGCCCGCTCCGGGCACCGTGACCTCTTCCGAGGGCCGGCCCCTCAAGTACGTGTCGCCCGGCCACGACGACGGCCCACCCAAGCTGCCTGTATTGCGTACTGTCAAGAGCCCTGAAGTCGTCCTCATCGTCGAGGGCGTCAAGCAGGCACTGGCCGCGCTGTCCTGGGCACCCGAGACCTGGTCGATCTACCGGATCGCCGGCATCTGGTCGTGGCGGGTCGCCGGTGACGGCGAGGACGTCCCCGGTACACCGACGCCGCATCTGACGGCCGTCCAAGGCCAGAACGTTGTGATCGTGCCCGACGCCGATGCGAAGTCCAACGTCCGCGTCTTCGACGGGGCCGTCGCACTCGGTGAGGCATGCCGAGGCTACGGGGCAGCCAGCGTGAAGTTCGCCCGGCTGCCCGGTGCGGGCAAAGACGGTCTGGACGACCTGCTCGTTCGCCTGGCCGACGACGATGCCCGTCGCGAACTGCTGAAGTCCTGGGTGACTACCGCGAAGTCCCGTCCCGCGGATCTGAATCAGCGACAGCGGGAGCGGCTCCGAGCCAAGGTCGCCGCCAAAGATGCGCAGAAGGCTGCAAAAGCCGCTGTATCCGGTGACGCATTTGACGGCCGTGTCGGCATCGATCTGGACGGGGACCCACGGCAAGTATCGCTCCACCTTCTGTCGACGCTCGTCGAGAACCGCGGTGGCGGGTCCATCTTCCAGCTCAATCGCAAGCTGGTGCGACTGCGGCGCGGCGACGACGGCGCGCTGCGGGCAGACGAGTTGGACCCCTCGGGACTTCATCGCGAGCTGCTCGACGTCACGTGCCCGTTCAGAATGATGAAGACCGGTGTTCAGCCCATGCAACTCCTGGGCCCGACGCTCGGCCTCGTGGCCGACCATTGGAACGAACTTCCGCGCCTGACGGGAGTGACTCGTTCGCCGGTCGTTCGCTCTGATGGCACCATCAACACCACTGACGGCTATGACGCCGAGACGGGGCTGTATCTGGACCTGTCGTCGGACATACGGGGCATTGAAGTTCCTGAGCACCCCACTGACGCCGACGTTGCAGCAGCCAGGACGATGATCCGCGACGACCTGTTCGCTATGGATGGAGCCGGTGGCTACGACGGCTGGGTCTTTCGGGATGTGGCCGATCAGACGAACGCCGTCGCTGGGATGCTAACTCCGCTGATCCGATCTCAGGTGACCTGCGTTCCTCTACTGCTGTTTGACGGGATCCAGCCGGGAGTCGGCAAGGGCGGCCTGCTCGAGATGACTCATCAGGTCCCTTTCGGGACCCCGGCGTCGGTCCAGCCCGCGCCACGGTCGGACGAGGAGATGGACAAGCGCATCGTCGCCCAACTCTCGGAGAGTTCGACCTCAGTTTGTCTGGACGAGGTGCAGGACGAGGACGACACGTGTCGGCTGAAATCGGCATCATTGCGGGCCGCTCTGACGTCGGCAATCTACCGCGGGCGTGAGCTCGCGAAGACGAAGATGCTCAACCTGCCGAACATGGCGTCCTGGTACGCGCTCGGCAACAACGTCCAGATCCCAGCCGACATGGCGCGTCGCGTCGTCCCCGTCAGGCTGGACTCGGACAGGCCAAATCTGGAAAACCGCGACAGCTTCCGCCACGACTTGGTCACGTGGGTGCCTGAGCATCGCACGGAGCTGCTGCAGGCATGTCTGGTGCTTGTCCGCGCGTGGTACGACCGCGACCAGCCGATCGCACCCAAATCGTTCGGCTTCGCCTCGTTCGGTGAGTGGCAGCGCATTGTCGGCGGCATTCTGCACCTCGCCGGATTCGAAGGCTTCTTGGCCAACGTCATGGAGGTTCGCGAGGCCGCCGACAGCGAGGGCGTGGACAACCGGGAGTGCTGGGCGTGGGCCGAGTCGCTGGTCCCGGTAGGAACGCGCTGGGGCGCGGGTGAGGTGTACGCGCAGGGCAAGGCGGACCCGGATGCCCCACCACCGTACGGGACGTCGTGGAAGGAACTGGACGCGCGCAAGCTCTCGAGGTACTTCGGTCAGCACCCGCGGTGGTATGGCGATCTGCGCATCCGAGCGGACGGGAGGATGCACGGCGGGGCCAAGGCATTCGTCTTCGAACGTTTGCCGTCGGGAGTGTCTGCGGTCCCGACGTCGTCTTCTGCGTCACCGCCGGCCCCTGGTCCGAGGCAGTCCGGACCGCGCCCTGCCGCCGGTACCGCACCGGGAGAGGTCATCGAGCTGACCGACCGCAGCGGGGTCAAACAGCGGGTTGCAAGGGCGATGCCGACCATGAACGGCAAGACCATCGCGGAGCTCGGAGGTGACGCATCATGAGCATCGTCTACGTCGACCTTGAGACCGCCGACGCCGACCGGCTCTGGGACTACGGCACCGGGTTCGTCCGGATCGCCGGCTACGCCGTCGACAACCGGCCGGTGGAAAGCACGACCGACATCGCCGCAGTGACCCGGACGATCGAGCAGGCCGACCTCGTGGTCGGGCACAACGTGCTCGGCTTCGACCTGCTGGCGCTGGAGCGTTACCACGATCTCGACCTTTCACGCCTGGTGCGCGAGGACCGTGTCGTGGACACGCTGCTCGCGGCTCGGCAGAACGACCCGCCGCTGTCAGGAAGCGCGGACGCGCGCCGGTATAACCTCGACGCGATCGCCAAGCGCCTGGGTCTCGACGGGAAGATCACCGGTGCCGGGGGCACAGCACTGAAGGCGCTGGCGAAGAAGTTCGGTGGCTTCGACCGGATCCCCGCCGACCATCCCGATTACCTGCGGTACCTGATACAGGACGTCGAACTTGTTCGGGAGTTGTCCAAGCACCTTGCCGTCGATGACTACTTGTGGCGCGAGCACCGGGTGATGTGGCGGCTGAATCACATCACCAAGCACGGCTTCCGTGTGGATGTCGATCTCGCGGAGCGCTTAATCGCCGAGCGCCAGACTCGTGTGCGGGCTCAGAAGAAGCAGCTACACGACGTCTACGGTCTGCCGCTGGACGGCAAGAAGCCGCACACGACGACTGATGGCAAGGTCGCGCTCGAGAAGGCTTTCATCGATCTTGGCATTGAGCCGCCGCGTACACCGACGGGTGCACTGGCAACCGGAAAAGAGGTACTGATGGGACTCGAAGCCGGACACCCGGACAACACCGGTTTGGTGGAGCTGTGCCGCACGCTGAGGGCATTCAACGGCGAACGGTCGATGGCGCAGACCCTCATGGATCACGCCGGCAAAGATGGGCGCGTGCATCCCGGCGTGGATCCCCACCAAGCCACCGGGCGAATCAGCATCACCAATCCCGGGCTGTCCGTGATGGGCAAGCGCGACCGCGGCAACGTCTGCGAACGAGCGATGCTCCTCCCCGACGTCGGGCACGTTCTGATCAGCGCGGACCTCTCGCAGATCGACGCGCGGGCGATGGCGATGCATTGTCAGGACGCGAACTACATCGCCGCGCTGGAGCCAGGCAAGGACATGCACGACGAGATGGCGGCGGCCGTGTTCGGCGAGAGCGGCTGGGACCGTAGCGCCGGTCACCACCCGCGTCGAGGCGATGCCAAGGCGATCACGCACGCCACGTCGTACGGCATGGGCGCGAGGGCGCTGGCTGACAACGCGGGGATCAGCCACGATGATGCCGAGCGGCAGCTTGCGGCTTTGGAGCTGAAGTTCCCGGGATTGACGGCGTTCAAGACCTGGGTACGCGACGACGCCCGTCGTCAGGTCATCGAGAACGCGTTCGGACGGCGGATGCGGGTGCGACCAGGCAAAGAGTACACACAGGCACCAGCGCACATCGGCCAAGGCACGGCGCGCGACCTGATGATGGAGGGCGTCCTGCGGCTGCCAGAGTGGCTGCTGCCAGGCCTGCGCGCAATCGTCCACGACGAGCTCGTTCTGTCCGTGCCGGAGAGCCGGGCGGACGAGGCCGAAGCCGCCGTGCTTAAGGCGCTGCAGTTTGCGTACCGAACCGCGCCAGGGAAGACCCCGGTGCCGGTTCTGGCCGACAAATCTGATCGAGGACGTGACTGGGCCGACTGCTACCGGTCAGAGAAGAAGAACTGGCCCGAGGTCGCCCGTGACCACCGTGATCTACCGACGTGCGGCGACAGCGACTGCACATGGCATCTCGGCAACGAAGTTATCTCTGAGGAGAAGGAGAACGCAGCATGACGATCAAGAACCGCACTGTCGAAGAGCAGCATCGGCTGAATGGATACAGGCGTCGCCGACGCGTGCTCGAGTATGCGCTCTATCATTCGGTCCAAGCCGAGCCGGCGACCGCCGGCGAGGTGAAGCAGTTCCTCAAGACCGCACCGCCCGAGGTCTTCATCCTTCTGGATGGCCTCGCCATCGGCGGACCCCGCGGGCAGCGACCCCACGGCGTAGATAAGGAGCGCAATGACCGCATCGTCGCCGGTGTCGTCGGCTGGCTGCTAGGGAAGCCCGGGGTGACCGGCCGTGACCATTAACTCTCAAACGTCACGCGACGCGCCTGATCTTCTGACCACGAGCAGAGACAGAGACCCGACTACCGGCCGCCAGGCCGGGCGGAGAATGCCCCGACGGCCGTCGGGCCGGATCTCAGCACACAACAGGATACGCAATAGAAGGGACGACCGATGAGCAACCACGACACGGGCGATCTCGACGACCAGCTCAAGTATCTGCGGGACGGGCACAAGCCTGGTTTCGCCAAGCTCAGCAACGAGGAAGCTCGCGGCATCGACACGGACTGACGCGTTGATTCCATATTCGAATTCACGGTAATTGACGAAATGAAATAGCACGCAACAGGAGGGCTGATCACGATGATTACGAAAAAGAACCGTACCTCAAAGGTCGAGGAGCTGCGTCGGCAGCTCGAGGAAGCCGAGAAGGCAGAACGGGCGCGGGACAAGGCCGAAGGGCTTGCTCTCCGCCGAGCCAAGAAAGCCGCTGGCGATAACCACACTCGCCTGGCGTTGTCGCTGTATGACCTGCTCGGTGTCGAGCCCGAGCAGCCGACTATTCGCGTCATCGACGGTGAGCGCAAAACCGTGGCTGTCGACAAGGATGAGAGTCTGCGGTCGCAGCGCCTGTTCGACATGGTCGAGGAAATTGTCGAGAAGGCTGATCCGTCGCTGGTCGAAAGGCTCAAGCGCGCGGACAATCAGGGCCGTAATGAGCGCAAGCCGAAGGCGAAGAAGGGCGAGGACGAGAAGCCGAAGAATGGCGCTGACGAGCCGAAGGCTCAGCGCGCCGCCGGCGTTGCTGCTTCGTCATCGTCACAGCCTGCACCGACTGCTCCGTCACCCACCAACGGCCAGCTTCAGGAGTCGGGAACGCCGCATCACCAGCCCGCGTAAAGCACCAGCGCCGACATCTCCGGCGTCATCGAGAAGCCTCGGCTCGCCATCAAGGTGGCCGGGGCTTCTTCGTGCATAATTCGACTTCCCGTACCAACTCCCAGGCCGGCGACCTCTTCCGATTGTCTGTATCGACGTTGGCCGAGGTCACTGGCGAATGACAGCTGCCTGACCATCGCGAGACTTGAATGAGTCGATCACCGAGTTTGGTGCACCGTGCTAGCTACCGCATTTAGTATCGAGTTGTGGTCGATAACGAGCCGCCAACATGGCGGGATACTGCCAGTCGCGCACTCAGCGAGCAAGTGCGCGCACTTCCAATAATTAGACAGACCGTCGGGCAGGCGTTCGCCGTGGTTCTGGAGGATACGCGTGCCCGCCGTGACGCACGCTTCACCGATACCGTAGTGACGATAAAGGACCGGGTTGGTGACGTTGCCCGCGTCAGTCGACGGCTCGCCGAGGACGAAGAACTGGAGGCGCTATTCATCGCCGGTGTCAATGCCGCTGTCGACACCGGTCTCAAAGCCAAGCGCCGACACCTCGCTAAAGTCATCTCGGCTGCAATTCTCGACGACGCGCGCGTCGACGAGTCGGCGCTCATCGTCCAAACACTGCGTGAACTAGACGCACCCCACTTCCGGGCCCTCGAGCGGATCCGTCGCGAACAGGACACGGAGCCGGAGGACAGATCCGGCGATGCTCCGCCCGGAGGCCGGCCAAGCCCCCACCAGCATGTCGTGGACACCGTGGAACAGGAAAGCGAGCCGGTGATTTCCGCGCTGGTTCGGGCGGGGACGCTTCGACAGGTCACGGGCGGGCTCGTATTCGGCATCGGCGGAAACCTCGTGGTCACTGGGCTGACAGAATTCGGCCGGACTCTTCTTGACAACGTCCTGGCGGAGGATACGAAACACCAGCTGTAGGGCGGTCGAAAAACCAACCGTCAGATGGAGGGATTCGAACCGTGAAGATTCGGCGGTTTGCCCCGTACCCGAAGACTGCACCGATCGTGATTCGTAGCCTGGCGACTCGAGAGTAGACGCACTGACAAAAGCGACGACGAGTTCCCCGGCCGCCTCTTTCGTCTAAGGACTGACAGCTAAGCCGCACGGACTTCCACTGACAAAAGCGCGTCCGCAATCCGCTCAGACGGCCCGAGCAATTTGCCGTGTATCTGTGACGATGATCTACACTCCTGCTCCTACATCGCTGCTCGCTCTGCGCCAACCGTGTTGTCAAAAGTGTCCGTGCTGTGTCGTCGGAAGCCCTGGCGGCGTCGTCATCGGAACGACTTTCTCTCTTCTGCGCGAATGGCGGCCGTCTCTGGGGGTAGCGAGCAACGCGAGCAGGGGGCAAAGCCCCCTATCTCAACCGAAGGCCGAGCTCGCGAGGCCTGGATCAAGCATCTGACTAATCGAGCGCAGCGAGGCCCGAAGGGATGTTAACTAGTCAGACTGCTTGCCTGCTTATGTGTTCCCTGAGATAATAGAGATACCCCGACGACAATTCTCATTGTCAATGAAGTAACTAACTATGACTTTGTTGATGGTGGGGGTGCTGCCAGATGAACGCAGCGAAGAAGTCGCCAAGCCGCACCGTCGTCGGTGTTTCCTTTCAACCTGACGAGCTCAAAGATCTCGAGCGTCAGCGTGCCGTGCTCGGCGTTCGCGACTCGGGTCAGCCCAAGTTCTCTCTCGCCGGAACAGTGAAGCTGCTGTGGGAGAAGTTCGGCGACGAGGCCGTTGCAGTCGACGCGCAGCAGCAGGTTGTTGCCGAAGCGGACGCGCGGGTTACGCAGCCGCTCATCGATGCCCTGGACGCGCTGGCAACCGCCTGGAACCGGCGGGCTCACCAGCGCCAGGCGATCGGAGTGCTGAACAACCAGATCGCGAAGTTCGTCAATGCGCAGCAGTTCGATGACGATCCGCTCAGCACCGAAAACGTCGAGCGCCTGATCCTGGCTCTGCAGGGCATAAAGCGCAGGCTCGACGACCAGTCCGCCGCTGAGCGCGAGGACGATCAACTACTGGCCGCCGTGCGCGCCCTCGTCGACCAGGCTGCGTCCAGGTCATGAGCGAGGCGACGGCGGGCGGTGTCACCCGCAAAACGCTCACCGGCCGATCGGCCCGTGGGCTCCTCACCTACGAAGCCGACGTCCCGGAGGGCAAAGAGCCGCCGCTCTTCTCGGCAACTCGGCACTGTTCGAGCGACCTCCCGACGCAGATCCTTGAATGGAAGGCCGTGCGCGAGCTACACGGCACCAATGGGGCGAAGCGCGCACCGAAGGCGAAATACGAGACGGTCGATCCCGAGACCGGACTGCATGCGAGCGGCCAGAAGGGCACGCACGTCAAGGAGTGGGACGGCAAGCGCAACCGCAAGCGCCCGGTCCGTCACGGCGAGATGCCTACGCACCTTCGCGTCGAGACAGACAACCTGATGGAGAAGGAGTCCGAGGCCGTCCACACGATCTATGCCGCCGGTGCAGATCTGGTGAACCCGCAGAACATCGAGGACTGCGAACACTTCTTCAACTTAGTCAAGGCCGAGCGCGACGAGCTGTATTCAGGTCTCCAGGAGAAGCTGTGGCTCGAGCGCAATGGCGAAAGCGGGCTCGTTCATGTCCACGTCGCGTCGAACGCGACGATCTACCGGGCATTCACGCTCGACGGTGTGGACTACAAGGCTGGGCAGAAGATGGCCGGGGAGCTGACACGAGTACACACGATCCGGGATCGCTCGGACCAGTTTCTCGACGCCCACCCCGAGCACGGGTTCTCGCAGAGTCTCGCACGAGTCGGCACCCAGGAGTACCAGGACGCGCAGCTGCGCTCGAGCCAGAAGGACTACTGGGACGCCAAGCGCCGCAAAGAGTCCGCCCACGACCAGGTTCGCCGGAAGGTCTACGAGGCCCTCGTCGACAGTAACGTCCACGACCGGGATACGTTCATCACCACGATGGCCGACCTCGACGTCGATGTCATCGAGACCGGACTGCGCCGCGGCAAGCCCGGAAAGAATCACGACTATTCGTACAAGATCGCCGGAGCGAAGCAGGCAGTCAGAGGCAAGACGCTCGGTGCGGGATGCGGCTACAACGCCGTCGGCAAGCAGCTGGATCTGAAGGCACTGGGTCACGACATCGAGTTGCCCGAGAGAAAGCAGCAGACCGGGCTGGCCAAGCCTCTGCCCTTCGAGGTCAAGCCGCTGTCCGGCGAGCAGCATCGTGCCTACGACCAGATGGTCAGCGACGTCAGAGAGCTGGCGCAGCGCGAGCGTGAGGAGCAGGTTAGGCTCGACCAGCATCGTAAGAGCCACTCGTCCGGGGAGCTGCTCGCCGATGCCACGGGCGGCACGCCCGTGGACCTCGACATGCCCTTCCGCGATCGGTACCTGACAGCTGAAGCAACATCGACGACTGCCCACCAACCGACTGCCATGTCACCTGAGCCCGCCGTAGAGCAGCAGCCGGCGACGGGGGTCGAACCTTTGGCGGGCCAGTCGTTCGAGGAGATGGTCGCCGAGGTCGAGGCCAGTCTGGGTGGGGACGCAGATCTTCTCGACGTTGATGATCACAGCGCGCATGAGCAAGAGACACCAGCAAAAGTCGAAGATCTCGCCGTCAAGACGTCGGATGCCGTCGACGAACTCGAGGGCCAGTACATGGACGAGCAGGAGCCGGAGACGCAGGTCCAGCCCGAGCCCGTGGAACCTCCGAGGTTCCGGTCGAAACTGCGCGACGTCGAGAGCGGCGAGTTCCAGAAACCCCGGCGCAAGCTCGAGGGGCTGGCGCAGCTGGAGGAGGACTACCGCGGTCGCCGGCCCGATGCGGAGTTCGAACAGCGCATCGCCGACAAGGAAGGCGAGATCAGGGGCGTCGGTCCGAAGTTCCTCAAGCACTACGGCCACAACATGGACGAGGACCTGCGCGGGCAGCTGGAGAATCGCCGGGAGCATCAACTTAAGACAGACGAGGCGAACAGGCTCGATCACGAGCACGGCGACCGAGCCAAGTACCTTGCCAGCCGCGGCGATCTGTTCAAGCTGCAGCACGCCGACGAGATCCGGGAGGACAAGTGGCAGCAGCGCTTCCATGCCGGACGGGTCGAGCGTCTGCGCAGCGAACAGGCCGAGGGGGTCTACAACCAAGACACCCCCGGTGCCCGGCAGGAGTTCGAGAACCTGAAGCGACACGTCTCCGACCGTGCCGCTGACATCGAGCCGACTGAGGCGCAGCAGAGGGTGCAGGAGAGCAAGGAGCGACTCCGGGGCGACCGGGCCGCGGCCAAGAGTCGGCCACAAGACCAGGGCATGGAGATGTGATCGAAGGAGGTGATGAGGCATGAGCATGAAGAACGAAATCGAAGCCGGAGGCCTGGACCGCCGGGCCGCCGAGCTCGAACGCAGAGCTAAGGAGACCGACGTGGAAGCCCACGTCCATTTCAGCCCCAGCCGGCACGCTTTCTGGCAGGAGTCGGAGCGAGCCGACAGGTACCGCAGCCGGGCCCACGATCTGCGTGATCAGGCCGCGAGGCTGCGCCGGCAGACCGACTGACGCAGAAGCACACCAGCAGAACCACACAAAGGGAGGAAAGAACGATGGCACAGAAGACCCAGCAGGACATCGACCAGGAACAGGCCGCCGAGATGCGGCGGTTGCTCGCTGACGAGGGCGAGCAGGCAGTGGCTCATCGCTACGGCGAGGACGCGCTCAATTCGCCTGAATACCAGGAGGCCGAGAAAGAGCTCCAGCAGCGTCGCCAGCGTGAAAAGGAGATGCGGCTGCAGGCCATCAACGAAGAAGCGGAGGCACAGGACGATCGTGTCGCAGCCCCGGGTGCCGAGAACAGCGTCGACACTGCGGACGACCCGAAGCTGATGGTGTCCGATCAGGAAGCTGAAAGTATGGCGGACGAGCAGGAGGCCGAACAGCGGGAGCGTCTCGAGCAGATGCAGGAAGAGCGCCGTCAAGAGCTGGCGGAGCAGGAGGCCCGCGAACGCGACGCCGAGCAGCAGGAAGAACAGCAGCAGGAGGAGGAGGCCCGGCGACAGGAGCACGAGGCCGACGAGCAGCAAGAGGGTCAGGAAGAGCAGCAGGACCAGGTGCAGTCTCACGGAGAGGAGCGGAACGATCAGCAGGCCGAGTCCGAGCAGCAGGTCGACGGACCGTCGCACGACGATGCCACCGATCAGCCGGCGGAATCCGACCAGCAGGGACGGGCTACATCCAATCGCGACGCCGGCTCGGCACAGGACGGCGACGACCAGGACGAAGCGCAGGATCAGGATTCGGAGCAGTCGGCCCAGGCCGAGCGCCAGGCTCGCGTCGAAGCTGGGCGTGAGCGTCTGCGCAAAGACCGGGAGCAGGGTCGCGACCGCGGGCGCGACCAGAGCGCCGGTATGAGTATGTGAGTCCCGGGAAGACACACGGAAAAGAGGGCGGGAACCTGGTGTTCCCGCCCTCTTCGTCCGTACCGGTCGGTCTAGTTCAACAGGTCCGTCTCGCTGATGTCGGGCAGCCTGACGAACATGCCGGGCTGGCCGCCGATCAAGAGCCGACCCTCGCCCTTCTTGCGCGGTATCAGCTCGGACGCTGTCACGCGTTCGACTCGCTCGGTCGAGCGCGTCGTCCGGTCGTACTCATCGGTCGACGACGTCACGCGTTCGTCCTCGCCGGCGAACCACGAAGCCTGTTCGAGAAGATCCTTCTCCGGGGTCCCCGGCATGATGAGCACACTCGGGAAGGTAGTCAGCATCTCCTCGTAAGAGTCCTTGTAACGGCGCTTGAGCTGCGTCGTATTCTGCACAGCCGCAATCAGTCGCACGTTGTAGCCGCGGAGCACGGAGATATGGGCGGGCAGTTTGGGCAGCGGCGCGCACTGGGCCAGCTCGTCCAGGAAGAGGCCAAGGGTCGGCAGCTTGCGGCCCACATTCCTCCGCCACCACTGGATCGACTGCTCGATCACGGCGCAGGCCGCCGAAGCCGTGCTCCCGTCGATGGGTGAGGTGACGTAGAGCGTGGCCCCGGGCTGTTCGAGCATGGAGGGGTGGAACGCCTCGGCGTCGCGGTCACCGGCCACCGCGTCCAACGACCACGCCTTCAGCGCGTTGCGCATGTTGATCGCCACCGAGTCGCGTTGCTTGTCAACCATGTTCATCACGGCTCGCAGGGACTCCGCGTGACGAGACTCGAGCAGCGCGCTGGCGCGCAGGTAGGCATTCGACCAGTTCGGGGTGACGAAATCACTCTCGGTGGGGTCGTCAACAGCCTGGCCGTCCCTGTCCAACCTCGGCGGATGTTCGAGCGCCTCGACGACCCAATTGACCCCGCCGCCATCGACCATCTCACCGGTGTCCGGGTGCGGCAGTGCGCCGCCCGCCCGGATGAACGCAGCCAGGGGCCTGGCAGCCAGGTTCTCCCACGTCGGGTCGGAGTTGCCTGAGTCGCCGCCACTGGCAGACCCCACCTTCGCTGTGGCCTGGAGCAGATCGCTCATTGCCATCGACTCGTCGTCGGTGTTGACGAGCTTGCAGGGATCGGAGACGACGCGAGTGACCTCGACCCCCTTCAGGTCGGACTCCATGACCTCCTCGGACAGGTCCATGAGATAAACCGGCCCACGCTGCGCGCGCTTCTTGATCGTCACGTCGACGAGGTCGCCCTTCGTCGACATGGCGATCACCGGCTGATGCGCCCACATCACGATGTTCTGGCAGATGACGCGACGGCCCTTACCTCGGCCGGTCAGTCCGCTGAGCAGCATGTGCGGCCCCGTCAGCGCGAACTCACCCGCTTTGCGCCCGGCATTGATCTCCTCACTGAGTGGGTCCTCGTCCTCGATCAGGAGGCCCGCATAGGGCATCTCGGGCACGTCGATCGGCACGGGCCGCGGTTGGGACTCGTCGGCATTGCCCTTGATCTTGCTCCTGTTGATCGGTTTCATCAGGTATCCCCTTTTTCGTTTCGCACCCCGATCACGCGGGCTTGCGCGCTGCTTCCCGTCGAACTCGATTCTGCGTTCGCCTTCGACGGTTATATTCGATCGTCTGCCTCCTCGTTCGTCTCCTGCGGTGCCGACAGCTTCTTCGTGGGTCGGCCTGCACCCGGGCGCTGGCCGCCGTGGCCCGTGTCGGGCGCGGCGTCGGCGATCCGTGCCGCAATATCGTCGTCTTCGAGAGCGACGCGCACGGCACCGCGGATCCATCCAGACCCGCTTAGGTATTTACCGGGACGGCGCGCCGACTTCACCAACGCCTCCAGCCGACGTGCGTCGTCGTCGGGAAGTCTGATCCTCATAGTTTTATTCTAGTGGTTCCTCTTGATTTTATTCAAGTGGCTCCTGTAGAATAAAAGTCTCGACGCCAGCACCTCACTGGCAGCTCTGACACACCAACCGGTGTCCGGCGTCGACTCCAGCCTGGGCACCCTGTCCGGGAGGGGCCCCATGAGTGGATTCGTGTTCAAGGCCATAGGCTTTCTCATCGTCGTCGGCGTGATCTTCTTCGCCGGCTTCTTCGCCGGCGGGAGCTTTGCCACCGACGCGGCCGAGGGCTCTCAACAGCAGCAGATCGAGCAGTGCCTGCCGATCAACACGGCACAAGAACTCACGGCGTGCGTCGGTGAATCTGACGGCGGTTCGCGATGAGCGCGTCACGTTGGGAGAAGGAACGCGCGGCACTAGTGCTCTCCCGGTCGCGTCCGGGAACGTCCGGCCGCCGCCGGGCCGAGGTGATCGGGCGTCGCGCTCGGCGTCTCGGCCGGAGCGGGACCGGCGTGGCCGCGACCTCACTGCGCGAGGACATCACCCCTCCCCTCATCCGCCGGATGCTCTCCACCGACGAGGGCACGAAGGAGCAGCTCTCTCGTGTGATCCTGGTGCCGGTGGCCTTCCTCATCGTGGGCCTCGCCATCGGCCCGGCGATGCTCTTCGCCGCGGCGGCCTACGGTCTGATGTGGGCGTTGGCTCCGCGGATCGGACGACTGTGGGCCTGGCCGTGGTTCGTAGCCGGCGTCCTGTCCGCAGTCGCGGGAGTCTGGGCGCAGGTCGTCATTGCGGCCGGCCCCGGCGCGTGGGTGGAACCGTGGCCGCCGTCGCTGCACATCTATCTTCCGGTGTTCGCGCCGACGTGGCTGTGGGGGCAGGTCACCCTCGGTCTGTTCTTCACCGCCCTGCACATTCGGAGGTGCGGCTGGCAGGCGGTCAAGCAGGGCGCAGCGCCGAAGCCGGAGAAGGACAAGAACGGCGAGTTCCTGACGACGCCGGAGCACAAGAAGGTCAAGCTCGATCCGCTCGCCGGGGTCACATCCTCATCTGCTTCCAAACCTGAGCCAGAGCAGCCTGCGCCGAAAAAGGTCTCCCTGCCGGCGTTCACGGCAGCGCCGAGCGCACCGACAAAAGCATCCGAGGCCATCACCGACGAGTCTGAACCGGACGAAAAGCCGGTGTTCGCAGACGAAGACGACGAAGAGTTCGACCTCGATGAGTTCGTGCATGACCGACGCGATACCGCGTAACGGTCACCCATGGGGCGGGCCCGGACCCCGTTCTCCCGTCTATCAGGGCGGCGCGCATATGACGCCGAAAAGTCGGCAGGCTGCGGGGACGGTCCCCGGGAGCACCGCAAAAAAAACGGAGAGATGGAAAGGACAAGACCATGACTGACATGTCAGCCGATCAGCCGGATCGGCAGCCCATTATCGAGAACCACATTCACAACAACCACACGGTGGACGCCAATGCGCATGTGTGGCGGGTCGCGGGGACGATCCTGGCAATCGCCGCATTCGTCTCGCTCGCCTGGGGCTTGAGCACCGCAGGGCTCGCGGAGCTCGCCGCGAGCGGCACCGCAGCCATGATCTCTTGCCTGGTTCAGCTGCTCATCCGCAACGGGATGATCGTGATCCCCGAGCGAAAGAGCGACGACGCACGCATCGAGGAAGGCAAGAGCGCGATCAAGTCGATCGTCGGGATGTTCCAGGCGTTCCTCGACCGGAGCTCGCTGCTTCGCCTGGCGCTCATCGCCATCGGATACGCCGTGCTGTTCATCTTGCTCCGCGCGGGGATCCAGGCACTGCTGGGCGTGTTCGCCAACATCTGGATCGCAGGTGCCTTCGGTGCGGCCGTCGCCAGCGTGATCTGCGCCCCGACTCTCTTTACCGGCCTCTTCCGGGCCATGAAGGCGAAGTCGGGATACAAGGGCGGTGACGCCTGATGTCGATCATCATGTTCATCGTTGGGTTCGCAATCGCCGTGCTGGTCGTACCGCCGTCACTGCAGAGAAAGGTTCAGAAGTCTTCGCGCCGCATGATTCGCCGACTGGCGAAAAGCACTAAGAACAAGGGGGATTCGCGATCATGAAAACCAGGAAGATCGCGTCCGGTCTGGCCGTGGCAGTGGTGACGCTGACCGCGCTGACCGGCTGCGTCACCATCGAGACCGGGCCGAAGCCGTCGGACACGTCGGCACCGTCGAAGAGCGCGACCAGCACGCCGGCTCCGACCAAGGACTCGCCCAAGCCCAGTGCCACGAGCAGCCCGAAGGATGCCGGCGACGACACAGGCAAGAAGGACGCAGACAAGAACGACAAGGCCAAGAAGGCAAAGGTCCACGCTCTGAACCTCGACGAAATCAAGGGCAAGCGCTACAGTCGCGCGAACGACTTCAAGGGGGTGTTTCAGCCGAGCCCGGTGATCGGGCCGTATCTCGAGTCCTGGTTCGTCGACGGCAACGAGTTCCGGTACATCCACCAGAACTGTGCCGGCCAGGTCAAGCGCGACGTGAGCGGGACGATCAAGAACGGCAAGCTCGTCTGGACTGGCACCGACGATCATGTCGACCCGTGGATCGGCGATCTGGACACGCACACCACGCCGGTCACGATCACCGCCACCACGCTCGATCCCGACCGGATCAGCGTCGAAGCGTCGACGACCCACATCGCCGACGAGAAGAAGGCCTTCGCCGGCTACTGCAAGAAGCGCGGCAAGCAGGTCGGCAAGGTTTTCGCGGACTGAGGGGAGCAAGGTGAAGTACGGGTATACGCGTACCTCGACCAAGGACAAGCAGGACGACGATCTGCAGCGCCGGGCGCTGATCGATGCCGGTGTCGCGGACCGCCAGATCTACGCCGACCAGGTGTCCGGGGCCAAGCACGCACGTGCCCGAGCAGGCTGGTCGGCACTCGACGAGCGGCTGCGGGGCGGTGACGAGCTCGTCGTGTGGCGGATCGACCGCATCGGCCGGTCGATGATCGACGTCATCACCACCGTGACCGAACTGCTCGACCGGGATGTGGCGGTTCGGTCGCTCACCGACGGTATCGACCCGTCGACCAGAGAAGGGCGACTGATGCTGAACCTGATGGCGACGTTCGCCGAGTACGAGCGCGAGTTGATCCAGGAGCGGGTGCAGGCCGGCGTCGACTCGGCGCGGGCACGAGGCGTAAAGTTCGGTCGCCCGGCACCGGACGCTGCGAAGGTAGCGAGGAACCTACGGACGGTGCAACACCTCATTGAAGCTGAAGGTCTGAGTGTCGTCGAAGCGGCGACGACGGTGGGATGGTCCAAAGCGACGTACTACCGACACCGGGCCAGCCAGGTGACGTCATGACACGTCACAAGGGCTTAGCTGGGTGCCTAGCGGCGCAAGTCAGCTAGTGCACGTACGCAGGCACTTGCTACGTGGGCGTTTTCAGCTTCCCGTGCATATCCACGCAGTGCGCGAACATTTCGTACCCAGGCGCGAAGATCATCTCCTTCCTCCCTATCGATAATGGCTCCCGCTGCCCGGTCCCACTCATCCTCGGACAACGGTGAATCGCCATCGAGACGGCTAGCGGCCGCGATTGCGATAATCCCAAGGATGGACTGCTTCGCGCCAAGCGTTTCAATTCCGTCCGTATATGTTCGGAACCTATCTAGAGAGGTGACAAACGAGTGCTCCGTCGCTCGTGTAACGACACGAATGGTTGCCCGAGTTATCGAATTTGGATACATGACGCTAAGGGCGGCTGCAAGGGGCATCCAATCCGGCTCTGGTCCCTGCGCGTAAATGATTAGATCGTTGTCTAAAACGTCAACAGACTCGCTTCGGAGGTCGAACGCCCCCAGAAAAAGGGCCACTGCAGCGTCGCGATCTCTGGGAGCCAGGTAGTCGTTATATTCGAATTCAACACCAAGACGTGCCGTGGCGAGGACTACGCCAACGAACGTCGCCACAGTGGTTTCCAAGTAGGCAAGGAATCGATCAATGAAATGGTCCATTGAAAAATGAACGTCATCGATTCGCACAGCAGTTTCGCTGAGGTCGATGTCGGCGTGCGCTCCGGCGTCACGCAACGCTTTAGTGAGATTCTCATCCAAAAGCAGAGCAGGAATAGACGATGCCGCCTTGCCAATTACAGCTCCGGCGTTTTTTCGAGCCAGCCTCAGATACTGCTCACGTGAGCTTGCCATGATCGTAGCGAGAGCATGCCTTAAAACGCCATCGCGAAGGGTGGCTATTGCTTCGACTGCCCGATGTACGATTTCGAAGTCACTGCCACCGGCGGTAAAGATCGCTTGGTGAACGGAAGCAACGGCACTTCCGAGGAAGGCAGCCGCACGGGCGTGACGCTGCTTCCATTCTTTAGAGTGCACGAATTTCTTCCCCGCCAGCCCGGCGGCGGCGTCTGAAGCTCTCAGGACCTGAGTGAAGGATTCAAGGTCAAAGGAGCTCAGCGCCAAACTCTGGATAGCGTGCGCTTGTAGCCCCATTCCTTCAGAGGCTGATTCCCAGCCCACTCCGGATCTTAGGGCTCGGTCGAGTTCGTCCAAAGAAGACTCTTGCCCGGCAAGTTGACGAGCTGCTCGGCCAATGCTGTTGAGGCTGTCTGCTGGTGATGATTCCGCGAAGACTTCGTCAACTTCATCCAATTGCTTGAGAGCAGCGAGCTTGTTCGCAGCTTCTTTAAAGAATTGGTTTCCCTGTCTCTCATATTCTTGGGCGGTAATCATATCGGGGGCTATTAGCGCTTCCAGGAACTGCTCGGCAGCTTCGGAGTATCTCTGAAGCGCATTACCAATAATCCTGCCGCGGTTCCTTTGCGGGCGTGGCAGTAGGTTCTGCCAGCTCGCTACCAATCGGTCCAATGAAGCATATGCAGCCACTAACGAGTCAGATGTACGGTCTGATCGAGCTGCGCCAGACAGCGCTCGAAGCACCGCTTTTGTCGCTCGGTCACATGTCGATTCGAGGTCATGAATATTGGGGAATTCACCGTTCGGAGTCTTGCGACGGCTCCGGAACTCGGTGACGACGCGTTCGCGACGTTGAAGGTCGGGCTGCACCTCGTATGGCTTCGGACGTGCCCCACAATCAGGGCATTGTCGTGCCAGGAGGCGCACGCTATTGCATTTTGCGCAGGTAATGGTGTCAAACCGCAAGGACAACTCTTCGTCTTTTCTCCGTCGCCCCATGCCTCGCCCGCGCCTCTCATGTGTGTCTGCGAATTTCAGTACATCACGGCGCTCTGACATCACCGCGCTTTCAGCATTCGCGCTAGACCGCGAGCGTCTTGTGCCGTATCCGTGATGAGTGATCCCGGAGCGATCTGTCCTGCGGATGACAGTACTGTCTCTCGGGGCGCGAGGCATGCCAAGTTGATGACGGCACCGGTCTTAGAAACCCCAAAATAAGACGCCGACCGGCGAGACACACTTTCTGAGACAACTTAGCCGGTGATCACCCCCGTTCGGTTCTCGTCTCGCAAAGGTGATGTTCGTGAGACTCCACGTCGACGACAATCGAGTGGACCGAGATAAAAGAAGCCCCACCCGCCCGAATGCAGGTGGGGCTTCTTCGTACCCGACGGCGGAGCTAGGCCGCAGGCGTGTGGTCGACCTGTTCTCGAAGCTGCACGAAGACACTACCGAGATCGAGGCCGCTGTAGCGGAGGTGATTGGCGAACGGTTCGATGAAGAGGTTCATGAACGCACCTGCGCTCTCACGACGAGTACGTTGAACGCGCTGCTCGAGGATGCGGACTTCGTCTTCGTTCCTCGTCGGGAACTTGGCCAGCTGATCGACGTGGACCAGGGCTGCCTCATACTCCTCAGTCGGGCGTTCCCAGGTGTGGTCCAAGTGAAACACCGGAGAGTTCTCGCCGGGCACGACATCGTGCACGAGGGCAGCGAAGCGCACGGCGGCCTCGGCGTCCAAGGCCTCGGCGATTCGCGCCTCGTTGGCGAAGTCGAAGAAGTCGTTTCCGAACGAGTGATTGTCGACCGTACGGTTCTTGCTCCTGACCTCAACGAGGTCGAGGTAGAGGTTGTTGGTGGACTGAGTTGCGGTGGTGGCGGTCATGGTTGGCTCCTTCGTCGGTTTCTCGAAGGGAGTGAATCCCCTTCACCGACGCCCCCGGGCGGGCTCCGCCCGCCGGGCGGCGCGCAGCACCAGCCCGGTGTGGCTTCGACAGACGTGGTTGACGACCTACTCCCTGATGGCTCCTTCTCGCCCGAACTTGAGCTGGTGGTCAGCTGGGTACGGATACTCATACCCGTCGTGAAAGGTCACCAGGACATACGGGCCGAGGTCCGGATCTTCGCCCACCTCCACGCGTGCGACCAGCCGGTGCTGCACATCGGCGTTGCAGTCACCATGCCGGAGGTCAGCCGCACGGATGCTCGACTTGCTCTGATTGTCAGCGATCCGCTCCAGCCACGGTCGCGGTCCGACCCACAGATGAGCACCCGGCTTCTCGATCTGTTGCCTTCGCCTCTGCAGCTCGTCTTGGGGCAGAATCTCGTCATCCTCGCCACACAGACGCTTGATCGCATCGCGGTACCGTGCGCGCCATGGCTGCTATGGCAAAGCACTCTCGGAGTGGAAGCGGTGGAGCTGTGAAAGACCTCTCTCCTGGAACCTCTCCGCCCTCCTACGAGCGCCGTTCGACCGTAGCGAACTCAGCGATCATCGCGAAGGAGTCACCCTCCTCGCGCAACTCGACGACGATCCGATCCACCTCAGCCTGGACAGCACGGTCCAGATCAAGCAGATAGGCAAACGCCGGGACAGCCCCGAACGATCCCTATGGGTGAAGGCAGAGTACGGCGAGCCCGCCCTCGAGGGGTGGCGGCAGGAGTCCTGGTTCGCCAGCCCGAGGAAGGGAAAGCCGAGCATCCGCTCAGGCGACCTCGTCGTCATATGTGCACAGGACAGCCACGATTGCTACACCGTCGTGGAAGTCACCACCGATCCGGAGTTCCAGCCTCACGATTACGTCGACTGGGCCAACACCGAGGACCCGGGTGCCCATGACCAATGGCCGTGGATCAGTCGCACCAAGCCCCGTCTCGTTCCGTCGAGCCTCGTGGAACTCAAACTCCACGAACTGGGCGTGAAGGGACAGCGCCTCCAGAACGGCCATGTGCGCCTAAAGTTCGATCAGTTCACTGCGGGCGTCCGTGCTCTCGCGCGAATCGCGTCGGAATGACCGCCGCTGGGCGTTCACGCACGCGATCCTTCTGCGCCGTACTCGAGAAAGCCCTTGAGGAAGAACCCAAAGGCCAGAACCGCCAAACGAATACCCTGACGCCGGCAGGCACCTTACGCCCAGCGCTCGGATTAATACCTCGAGAAAGCAAGCCAAATTAGCAATCCGTACGGAACGCGCCTTCCACGGTTTGTTCAGCGGCCGTCGTCCTTGGTGCGAACAACCCGCAGATTGCCTCGTCGCTTCGTGGCTGCGATTTCCTCGCTGCGAGCCCGCTCCATCGCGAACTTGCGCTCCAGCTCCCATTCATGACGGAGGAGACTGCCGGAACCGATGAACTGTCCTCGGTAGTCTTCCAGGCGGCGTACGGCTGCCTCGTACTGCGCTTTCCAGTGGTCTTCGGCATCCTGCTTGCCCTTCCAGTCGTGTTCTTCACCCAGAGTCCAGTACGCGCCGATATCGGCGAAGGACATCCCCAACACGTCCCGTGCGTGAACCACGGCGATGTCGAGCTCTTCATCGACAAGCCTCTTAATCGTCTTGAGAGTCTGGATTTCAAGTGCGCGGACCCAGGCACGACCCCGTGGTGTATTCGTAGCTTTATCGGCTTTGATGAGCGCTTTGCCGTGGGTCACCTGCGCTTGAATACGCTGCCAATTGACTCGAAAGCGTTTCCAATCGACCCCGACCATGTCGCCCTCCCCGATGTTCAACTGAGCCGTCTGCCGGCCCCTTCGTAGGTACGATACTAATCGCCCCAGAGTCGGCCCATTCGTTTTTCCTCCACACCCTCCGGAGCGATTTGGACGTCAAAGCTGGCTCTTCGACGCAGGCCCAACGAGTCAGCGATCTCAGTCTTCGCCCGCCAGCTGCTCCACAACGCTGGTCGAGGAAGCCGTTGGCACAACGTCACGCAACCCCACGAACAGCCGCCAGCACGATAGCGTCGAAACCACGAGTGATCCCGCGAAACACGCGGTCACGGGCACAGATCGACCCAGGAGGAACAATATGGGCAATGCCTTCATGAAGTCCGACGCGACGCGCAACTGCGTGCGATGTGGACGGCAGTACCGGGAATCAGACGACGACGCCGGCCGCTGGAACGTCGACTTCAACGCCGGCTACGCGACGGCCCTGGTATGCCCCCGGTGCCAGACGAACACAGAGTCCCTCGGAGCGGAGATCGACTCCATCGAACTTGAGGGTGCCGGGACGGCCGACTGGAACACGCTCAGCGACGAGAATCGATCCGACATCATCCTGCAGGTGATCGAGCAGCGCGCCCGCACCGTAATTGCCGACCACAAAGACAAAGCACAGATGGCCGGCGACACCGAGGTCGCCTTCAATCTCGAAGCCTGGGCCGCCGAGGCTATCGACGGCGCGCACTTCTTCGACGGACAGCCGGAGACGGTCCAGGCAGAAGCCCGCGCGGCTGCGGCGAGCGTCATCCGGCAGATGTTGAACCTCGACGAGATCGGCTACTGAGCGAGGCGCCCTGTCGAGACTGCGACGCCCTATTTATTCTGCCGCTATTCACCATCACAGCAACGGCTGTCGGTGCCTCCCGATAGCGTCGTTTTACACGCTGGGTTCAAGCGAAGGAGAAGTGGAATGACAATGGAATCGACGCGAAACGACCGGGACGAGCGTTGCCCCTCGAGCGGCGAACCGATCGGGCGCATGATCGAATCTCCGGCCACTGACAACTGGTATATCCAGTGCCCGACCTGCGGCATGAAGTGGGCCGGCGGAAGCACGACCCTCAGTGAGCACAACCGGCCGTGAGCAACGGACCGACGCGTCAGTCCGTGCTGGGAACGCTCGTGGACCGGGCAGTCTGCATGCCGTACGCCAAACCACAGGTGCTCCGACGCGGACACCGCCGCCACAGGGACGCGGAAGACAGTCACTGGAAAAGCGTAGCGACGATCCGGGAAGACGTTGGACAGGCAGCGTCGTTCATCGCTGGCAGCCTCAAGTCCCGAGGAGCACGGCGCGCCTGGTCCACGGCCGAAGTGGCCTTGGACCCCGCCGGCCCGTGGTGGCCCAAGCCGCGCGGCGACTTCTTCGAGCTGGACAGTGAGTCTCGCGAATGGGCAATGGAGCGGCTCGAAACCACGGCCGACCGTGCGGCAGAATGTCTCCAGGACGAAGCCGTTGACAGAGACTGGGGATGGCTGTGGTCGCAGCCCTCATTCGCCGCACCCGGGAAGATGCGCCCGTCCATCACGCGGCCGGACCTCGTCGGCGGCCTGGACAGAACCCGCTGCGACGTCCTCGACCTCAAGATCACAAGTCAAGCCGACCTCGGTCCCGCGGTAACGGAGAAGCAGACGAAGTCTTTTCTATCCTGGGCTACATCTCTGAGAGCACTGGGCTTCGCGCCCATGAACTGCTGGGTGCTCGCGGTGTCGGCAACTGACGAACGCTATCAGTGGACCGAGTTCCCGACAGCGGCGGAAGACACTGTTTAAAGCTCACATCACGGGCCGAGGGCTCAGAGCTTTACACCGGCCATCCGGGAACTCGTCCGGGCCAGTTCCGGCTCGGCGGTCGTCAGGGTCCAATCACACCTGAGCTACCCGCATATCGTCCCTGAACGTGCCGACCGGCTTCAACGATGGCCTCGTCTGCAGTCAGCTCGTGACGAGCCGCTCGACATCGACTTTCTCGCGCAAGCGCTTGAGGATGAACGTGACGAGCGCTTTCTGGTCGTCGCCAAGATAGCCCATTTCAGTCCTCTTCGGTGGGCTGCTTCCACTTTCCGTCGATGCTCACGTCGGCAGCGGTACCGCCAGTGATGATCGTGGTGGTACCCGCACCGCCGGACTGGCCGCCACCGGACACCATGGCGATGTCTACGCTGGCGAACTTGTCATTTCCAGCTTCTTTCGAATCCTGTTCGATGTACGGGTTGGTCAGCTCGAAGATGTCATCCTCGTTGTCGTCACTGCATTCGTTGACAAAGGTGATGTGCTCCATGTCCTTAGTGACGTAGGTGGATCCTTCTTCTACCTGGTCATTGCTCGGAACCTTGTCGACGACCTTGTCGCCGCCGTTCGTCTCAAGACCATGGTCGATCATGTACACCAGGAGGTTCGACGCGGGTCCTTCGTCCTCGCCGTATGGGTCCACAGAGGTCAGGGCCTTCTTGCCGCCACCGGCGTAGTCGATAGCGACATCGAGCCGGCAGATTCCGGTCGAGAAGGCCTGCGGCGTGAGTGTGAACGTGTCGATCGCTACGCGTGATCCGTCGGGGATCGCAGCCTTCAGCTCGTCGGGCATCTTGATGATGATCGAATCTTTGGTCGTGACGAACGGTGTTTCGTCTTCGCTGTCGCCTACGCGGGTGTTGTTGAACTGGTAGACGGCTGCATCACCGGTGTCACCGGCAGCCTGGCTGGAGCCTGCTCCAGCGGTTGTACCACCGGCCTTGACGTCCGAGTCGCTGCTCCCGCCGCAGGCAGTCAGTGCCATGGCAGCAGTCAGGGTCAGGGCCGCGGCGGTGGCGGCCCGCTGAGCGGTCCTGATGGTCATATACGCGAATACCTCCAGTATTTTTTTTCGGTTGAAATGGGTCTTAGCGGCGCGCGTTCTCACGCGGCACGGTTCACCTCGTGGGCCCTGTCGTAGGCGGCCATGATCTTCTTCGGGATCCTGCCGCGATCGGCCAACGCAAAGCCTTGCTCGACTGCCCAAGCCCGAATCTCGTCCCGTTCTTGAGACGTCGTCTCGGGCACCTCCCGCTTGCGCGCAGTGTCCTTCGCAAGCGCCCGACGGCCTGATCCGAGATACGGCTCGAGCACGGCTTCGAGCTTTTGCTGCTCTTGCTTCGTCAGATCAACCACATACCAGGTATCCGCGTACCCGAGACGCGTTTCCATGGCGTCGGCTGCCCCACTGAGATCCGATTCGACGATCGATCGTGTCGTCATGATTACCCCTCCTGTTCCATGGCCGTGGCCACTTGGTCCTCGTACACATCCCCTACGTCCTCCCCGTCAGCATCGAGGATTTCCTCCCAATCGGTGCCCATTTACCTGCCTCCTAGCCTTCAAATGTGATTCAGGAGTCCTGATCGAGTCCCGTCGATTTCGCACGGTCGCGGGTAGACGGCGCGACGAGAGCCGACTCGGACGATCTGGAGACCATCCTATACACAAACTAGAAGTTATGACTACCTGGTTGTTATCGCTTCCACACTAAAGCATTGAATAATGACTGAAAGATCATTGAGATCGATCCTCGGATCGAACGCGCGCGCATTGCGCCGCTCTCGAGGGCTAACTCAAGAGGGACTCGCAGAGGTGCTCGGCGTTACCCCGCGCTACTACGCCGGCCTGGAACGCGGCGAACGAAATCTCACCCTCGACAGCATCGACGACCTCGCCAAACAACTCCAGGTGCCTGCCGGGTCACTTCTAGCCGAGGCCGAGCAGTAACGACAGGAACAACCGGTGGCAATATGGAAGTTATGACTTCTGCCATCACCGCCGACGTCGTCCATCACCTCGTCAATCCGGGGGAACTCCTCCCCTTTTGTGGGACCGTGCCCGGCCCGAATCGGAAATCAGGTGACTGGCACACCGTCCACGACCGTGATCTGCTGCTGCAGTGCGTCGACTTCGGCTTGTGCTGCTGCATGACGTGTTTGTCGCCCGAGGCACTGGGCGGATGGACGCCGTTGATCATGGACGACGCCCATGAGCAAAACGAGTCAGGCGTGCCCGATGACCAATGGTGGGTCGACTGATCCATGCCACATCCTGCGATCGACGACGGCATCGCCGGTGCGCGCACGATCTTGATCCGTGCCCGCGAGGACGGCAACGACATGTGGGCGATTTGGGCGACCGCCGCGGAGATCGACCGAGCAAGGAAATTCGGCCTGTCCTGGGACGAGGTCGAGGGCCGAATCGATCTCGCAGACCCCGACACCTGTTTCAGCGAGGATAGGCACGTTCGCGCGGCGTGGCGGATGCTAATCGCCCGGAACCTGGACCTCGTCGCGGCCGCCAGGCAACTCCTCGACGAAGAGTGCACTGCGAATTGGTGCTGAATGTGAAATCCACGGCATCGACGAGTGGAATTTTGGGCTCTACCTGCATCCACGGTTATCGAGTGGGACACCCGGCGCATTTTTGAGCGAGCGGCACCGTGAACCTGGCCGCAATTTCGAGACGGATGACGGTGTGCCTACTGAACGAGGTCTACGGACGACGTGCCTCACCGATACCAGCATCGCAACCTTGAGCCGATTCCGACTGGCCGTTATGTGACAATAGGCGGGCAGATCGACGCGCGCGAACGGCCGCAGTAAGGGGTGAGGTGAATGGCTTGGTGGAGACGCAAGCCGGACAAGGCAAACCGAGATGTCCGCGTCGGCATCAGAAGCTCACGCACACCGGTCGACGAGTCCACGACCCAAGTCACGGTCACCCGAGTTAAGGACGTCGGCGGGCGCTATTTTCCGCACCTAGCGGGAGTTGTGCTGCGCGCCGTACCAACCCTGCCACCGCCAACCGGATGGGAGTACGCATCGAGCCGGCGGTACTCGGCAGGCGACGGGGCCGAGTTGCTCTACCGGATGCCCATGCTGGTCTGTCCGGTTCACAACCTCTCGCGGGGTGAGTCACGGGACTACACAGTGCCCGCTGCGGCCGGGACGATTGCCGGACTGCTGTTGGGGTCGTTGACGACCAAGGCGTGGATCGATGACGGCCGCAAAGTCACCTGGCTGAACGACCACGACAACCAGCCTGGCCTGTTCGACTTCGCCGAGAGGTTCCACAGCGACCCGGACGTGCGAATCTACGACGTCGACACCGCCGGCTCCCGTATCAAGATCAAGCATCGCCGCACGGTCCGACTGTCGCATCTTGACGAGCACGCCGCCGACTGATCTGGGACAGACCAACAGGTTTTCGCGGGCCAAGACGATCTATCGAGGATTGCCGCGCTCAGACGACACAGCCAGCCCTCCGTCGCCTCGAAAACGAACGACAGCCCGTCTGCGGCACTTCGGCAGGTTGTGAGCATGCCCCGATGGCCTTGCGCCTCGGATAGCGTAGCCCCATGGCCACGAATCCACTACGCGACATTTTCGCCGAACGCCTGCGTTCAACGCGCAGGGCTGCGGGACTTTCTCAACTCGCGCTGGCATCTGCCGCCGGGATGGACCGCAAGACAGTGAACCGGATGGAGCAGGCGACGGTACCTGTCACGCTCGACCAACTCGACGCGCTGGCTTCCGCCCTCAACGTTGCCCCCGCCGGAATGCTCCTGCCGAACACGTCACCTAAGGAATAGTCAGAGGCAGACACGAGATTTCCGCGTCGGTGCCTCCAGCATTTCGCAACACGAGTCCAGCTCGGCAACAGCCTTTGCGGCGGCCGGCACACAAGATCCCGTCCTACGGTCCGGTTCGTAGATCTCGCGGTCAGCGGTGGTCAGACGTCGAGATCACCTGCCATGTCGTCTTGGGAGACACATGAGAGTCAGTCGCTATGGTCATCCGTCGCGCGGAGCGGCCGCCACCAGGCAGGACCATCACCCCAGGGGTCGAACCCGCTCTTCCGGTACGCCGAGCGCAACTTCGCCATCGCGCTATCTCGCTCAGGACCGTACTCATAGGGGCCACCACCGCCCGGAAGCTGAGGCTCCGGCTCCAGCACGACCACGGTCTCCAAGGGCTCAAGTTGGAGCAGATCGATGAGATTGGCGATGAGTGCGCCGCTGAGCTTGTGACCGCGCCACTCTTCGACAAGCGTCATCCGATCGACGAGGATCGCAGAGGAGATCAGGTCGTCCCCGTGCGCCTCGACGATTTCCTTTACCGCCCAGCTGAGGGTCGTCGCGTCAGTACTGATCGAGTCCCCTGCATCCAACAGCCGCTCAGAGAACGCGTACCAGGTGACCCAGCCGGAGATGGTGCCGATCTGCCTTGACTCGCCATCCGACTCAGCATCGTCGTAAACCGTAGCGACGAACGCGCGAAGTACGCCGTATTCGTCGGCGTCGTCCCGGAAAATCCGTACGGAGATGCCGATGCTGTCGAGCTCAAGAGTTGGCTTCATGACCCCAAGCATGGCGCCCAGGTCAGACAACTCGAAGAGGCGGAATCGGTCACGACGCGGATCCGTCTTGTAGGAGCATCGATACTCTCGAAGAGATAAGCTCGCCCTTTGATGCGACCGAAGTAAGTCGATGTCAGAGCCGCTGCTGGCCATGCCGCTTGAGGCCACGCAGAACAGTCGGCACGTGGACGCATCGGCGTCAGTGCGAGACAATGGGGCCGACGAATAGGAGCAGCCATGAGCGCGCGCACCGGGGTCTCCCCGTCGGATATCCGACTTGCGCGTTCTCTCGTTCGTGCCGCCGCCAAGAGGGGGCGGCGCGAGAGCCCGAAGATCGAGACGATCGCACAGATGAAGACCCCAGAAGAGCGCACAACTTCCTGATCGCGTCTCAGCAGACCGGGACATCGCGCACGATCAACACGGTCTGCCCACAGACTCGCCCCGTGCCCGTAACGTCCGCACCAGCGAATACTCGGCGTTATGGTGCGAGCTATAGACGCCAGACGCAGGCAGTTTTACCTCAGCCGCGCGTCAAAGAACGACGATGACGCGCGCCATCGCCGACTCGGCACCGCGCTCGGCCGCCGCCATTGGACTCGCGGGCTGAATCGAATCCAGCACGCCTACGGCATCACACGCCTCTACAACTACGGTCGAGAGCGTTGCCAGAACGTCTTGGCCGCTACGACCTCCGCTAGACCCACGTCTCGTTGGTGTCGACTACAGTACGGTGCTGTCATGGGAGCCCCGATGTTCTATGAGAAGCCGGCCGGCCGCGGCAGCCTTCTGCACGTTGCTCCCGCGCCGGCGAGCTGGGACGCAGCAGGCTCACCGAGCCAGATCCGTTCGGCTGACTTCATCGACGACGTCCACGATCTCGCGGCTGAAAAGATGGCGGCGCTGCCGGATCCTCTCAGCCTGCTGCTCGACGTCGGTCTGCCGGATGCCGTACCGCTTCTCGAGCGTCACGACCTGGACAACTACCTGTTCCCACTGGTCCCACAGCTTACGAAGCGCACCGGTCGACAGTTCGTCTCCGTATGGGCGACGAAGCGGCACGCCACCAGCTCGTCAGTTCTCGTCGGAACCGCCGTGCCGACAACGGATCCGGGAGGTACGTACTCATTCGACGTCGAGACTACCCCGGCTGCGGACACCACAGCGTACAAGGAACAGATCCGTGATCAGGTCTCGGCGGCGACTCCGTTGGGCGGTGCCGGGGTCGCGCTGCAGATCGCGTTCGTCGTTGGACCGCGCCGGTCGTGGCCCAACCTCTGGAAAGCGACCATCGACTCGTTGGGCCCCATCCTCGGCCGCGACGACGGTGCCGGCGAATGGAACATTCGCGATGGCCGCGTCACGCATCTGGGCCTACACTCCGCGGTCAATCCCGAGCAGGGGAACGAGGTCCGCATCACGCTCAGAGTATCGAGCGCCGCGGCGGGCGAATGACCCGGCCAAACCACGGCCCGACGCGACCTGAGCCTTGGCGATGAGCGAGACGTGACGGCCTGAATTCCGCACAGTCACCCCGCGAACCGAACTCAGCCGATGTTCCATCCCGTCGACCGAGTACTCCAGAGATGGATGAGCCTATCCTCTTCATCGACGATGAGGTCACGGGGCAACTCGCGAAGCCAGTGCTGGACTGTGCGCCCGGCGTCGACCTGCTGTGCGATCAGCGCGTTGACGCGCTTGCGCGTCACGCCGGCGTGACGGGGCTTTCCGTAGCGCTGCCCGCCTCGCGCTCCCCCGCTGTGCGGCAGGTGCCCCTTCGTGACCATCCACAGATGAGTCGTGAGACCGACGTAGGCAACATGAACGACGTCGCCGTCGCCGATCGTGAAAAGGTAGACCCCCGCAGAGTCGGGCACCTGCCCGAGCGTGGCCCACTCGATGCCAGTGCCGCCGGGCCATTCAACATGCTGTCCGAAGTCGAGGTCGTGCGGTACGAACCCGAGGGCGATGAGGTCTTCGGGCTCGACCAGGGTTCCAGGCAAGGAAGTAGATTCCGCCATGTCGTCTAGTGTCCCACTTTCGGCACGCACGCTGTCCGCGACGATCGACAGATAACCATCGCACGATAAATGGCCGCTGACCGACGAACACCTCGAACGGCCTGGCTCCGCTGATCATGCAAGCGAGTCAGGACATCACGACTGGCCTCGCATCTCCTTAACGGTCTTGGCAACGAGGTCAGCTGCCAAGACAGGCGACTCGTGCTCCCACACGCGCAAGACTGTCCACCCCGCATCCGCGAGCCGCGCGTCCGTGTCCGCGTCCCGCTCCCGGTTCCGCGCGATCTTGCCCGACCAATAGCCGGGGTTCGATTTGGTCTCCCGCCGACTGTGCTCAGGACAGCCGTGCCAGAAGCAGCCGTCTACGAAAACGGCGACCTTCGCAGGTCCGAACACGATGTCTGCTCTGCGCCGCCACCCGCGCAGCGGGGAGCGGTCTACGCGGTAGCGCAGGCCCATCGAATGAAGTATGCGGCGCAATGCCATCTCTGGGGCCGTGTCGCGCGTGCGCTGCAGTTGCATCCGGCTGCGAACGCCTGGTGTCGACGCGTACGAGCCAGACAGGGACGTGCCGCGCCGGGTGCGCCCCCCGGACACTGGCCCTCCCGTCACGGACTCATTCTCCCGCGAGCCTCCCACAAACGCCATGCTAGCTGCGAGAGCGTTACAGGATGGACGAAACTTCACTAAACAAGCGGCGGAACCCGGCGTGGGCCCGCGAAGAGATCATCCTGGTGGCAGAGGCGGTAGCTGCCAACAGCTGGCACGAGCTCAGAACCGGCGATGCCGAAGCACGAGAACTGTCGAAATTGCTGCAGAAACTCGACATACATCCAGTCGACGCACGCCCTCACGACTTCCGGAGCCCCGGTAGCGTCTCACGGAAGACGTCGGACATTATGACTGCTCACTCGGCATACTCAGGCGTGCGGACTAAGGGCGGCGCGTTGACGCGCGAGGTCGTCCAAGAATTCGAGTCCGATCCGAGCGGCATGGTCGCCCAGGCGGAGTACGTGCGCGAGCGTGCGACTGAGGGTGGGGCCCTTCCGTCGTCAGGTCGCGTCGTCGATCCCGATCTAGGCGTCCCAGCGTCTGAAGGGGGCGTCCGCGAGCGAGCACACCTAGCCAGGGAGCGGGATAAGCGAATCAGGAAGGCGAAGATAAACGCAGTCCGTGCCGCAGGCGGGGCGATCGAATGCGAAGTGTGCGGGTTCAACTTCGGGGCCGCCTACGGCAACCGGGGGCATGGGTATATCGAAGTCCATCACCGCGTGCCGCTGCACGTGTCGGGCCCGACCGAGACTTCGCTTGCCGACCTCGCACTGCTGTGTTCCAACTGCCATCGGATGATTCACCGCGCACATCCCTGGCTGACGGTCGAGCAACTCAGCGAGATTGCCTCCGAGGGCCAGGAGACTAGCTGATCTTCGAGCGCAGCTTGTCCGTGGCGAACGCCGCGTGGCGGGCATGGTCTTCCTGGCCCCGGAACGCACGCCACTCACCCAGCCGGTAAGTGGGCACTTTGCCACGGCGGCGCACCTCAATCTCGAAGTCCTGTCTGAGAAACTCGATCCGGTGCTCGATATCGCTGTCGGAGAGGCCGCCACCGAGCGCCTTGTGCAGGCCAGCGATCGAGATGAATCCGCCATGCTCCCGCAACGCCCGGTATACCTCGTCACGGTACTTGCTGTCCCCGCCGTGGTCGCCTGCCCGGCGGCCCTCTTTGCGGAGCGCCGTGGCAATCGCGAGCCCAACCGCGCGCGCCACCGGCGGAGGAAACGCGTTGCCGATCTGGCGGTAGGTTGCCGTCTTGTGGCCTTTGCGGTCGCCGAAGTCCCATTCGTAACCGGGGCCCGCCCACCCCTGGATTCGCGCTACCATCTCGTTCGTCAGCTTCGGGGCGAGGCCGACGGGCGCATCAGGGCCAGGAGCCGCGTCTGCGATGCCCAATCCGTCAACACCTATTGACCGCCACTCACGCTTCGCGCGGGTCGGACCCAGATCGGGGCCACCGTGCTTCTTGGAGCCGCCGACGATGGTCGGGGCCACTCGGTCGGCGCGCTTCGACCAGGTCTCCGCACCCTTCCAGCCGTTCGCGGCCATCAGGTCGTAGAGCGCAGCACCCACGGTCTGCACGGCTGGAGTTGGCTCGGGCCAGGCGAAGTACGGAGCGAACTCTTCGCGGAGAGCGACGAGAATAAAACGGGGCCGCAGCTGCGGAACGCCGAAGTCCTTGGCCTCAAGCAGCCGCCAGTCGGCGCGGTATCCCAGCTCGGCGAACCGATCGAGCACTGCCTGCCGGTACCCGGCGAAGCGCGGCATCGACAAGCCACGAACGTTCTCGAGCAATACAGCATCGGGCTGCATCTGAGCAGCCGCCTCTACTGCCCACGCGAACAGATCCCGCTCGTCGGACGATCCCAACTGCTTACCGGCGATCGAGAACGGCGGGCATGGCACGCCGCCCGCGAGCAGCGAGACTCCCTTGTATTCCGCGGGCTGCCATACTGATTCGTCTGCGACGTCGCCGACGGCGACCACCGGCTCCGGCTGGCCCTCGTCAGAAGCCAGGCGGGCCAGGTTTCGCTGTAGAGTCTCTGCCGCGTCCCGATCCAGCTCAACAGCGAGCGTGTGCCTGAAGCCCGCCAGGTGGAGGCCGAGGCTCTGGCCCCCCGCCCCGGCGCAGATCTCAACCGCTGTCAGCTCAGTAGTACTCGTGGTCCCGTCCATGATGATTCATTCTGACAGATGCCACCGACACGGCCGGGACTCGCGCTGATTTATGCGCGGCTTGGCCGGTACCAGAGGGGGTCAAACGCCTCGCGGCCGTTCGAATCCACCGCCCTCAGGGCCAGTCCCGACGGTCCGCGTGCGACGCGGCCGGGCCAGTCTGCCGGTGCGGGAGCCACGTATGCGGCGACGTATTCCGTCCGGAGCGGGACAGGGAGTCCGAGCTCACGCGCAGCCTCCCGCTGCCAGTCATAGGCTCCGCCGAGGATCACGATGCCTTCAGACGCCAGTGGGTCCCGCGATCCGCTCTGGCCGCCCCGGACGCGCCGGGTGACATCGAGCTGCGCAGCGACGGTCGCTACGGATGCCCGGCCGACGATCTTCCCTGCCGTGCGCCGGAACAGCTCGGATACACGCGCGGTGCCGCCACCGGCCGCGAATACTGCGGCCACGTCTTCCTCGCGCATGTGCAGCAGAGTGTTCGGTGGCAGCTCAGCGTCCTTCCGCAGCCAGGCGATCATTGACCTTCCGGCTGCGGAGAGCGTGCGCTTTGCGTCTCTGTTCCGTCCTCCATTGAGCAGGTCTTCCGACGCCCGGACTACGCCGACTGAGAACTGTGACCTCTTGTCGCTGGCGGTGACAACCATGCAGAGCTCGCCAATGGCCTCTGGCGGGAGCATCCAGCCGCCCGAACTCTGACTATACTTCGCGTCGACTTCGTGGCCCGCGATGCAATAGTCCAGCTTCATTCCGTCGGCGTACTCGAACTCGCGCTGGAGGTTGATCTCCACGAGCGTCCCGAAGTGCGTCTTCTCGGTCTTGAACAGCTGGTCCCACCGGTACCTCCGTGTCCGGACGCCGTCGTAGAGCTGGTCGAAGGTGTCACGCAGGACCTGTCCCGTTATCATCGCGTCAGGATCAAGGCGCTCCATCTCGCGCATAACGCCGTCGCGAGCGGGGTCATCAGGGAGGCCAAGAGTCACACGACAGAGGTTACCAAGGCTCCGCGTATCTCACCTCCTTGCACCACACATATGTTCGCGCGCGGAGTCTCTGACGTGCAGTCCAGCGTGCCCCAGAGGTCCATTTCGGTTTCCGCACTCGACAGCGAGCCGGTCGAATTTACCCGCGAATTATCAAGTCGACTCGTCTTGCCGACGGCGAGGAACTGGCATATGTCTCCGACATCGACCACGCCGCCGCGCTATCCGTCGGCCGCCCACGGAAGACCATCAATGCGTCCGATTGCGCCCGACGAGTCCGCCGCCGACGACTGACGTGATCCGCGTCGTCGTACCGGCCCACTTGCTGCTGCTGCCGCGTGCGCGGCCCCCACGACGACCAGAACGCGCGCGGCTCACACGTCCCGTGCGCTGAGCCTGCACCTTCCCACCAGCCTGCAGTGCTGCTGCCGCGGCAGCGTGAACCTCGTCAGCCAACTTGAGCACGTTTTGCCGGCCGTTCGCACTCTCGGGCAGCGCGTTCACTTTCCGCCATATCTCACGGCTCCGACGTCGCAGTTGCTTGATCTCGGGAATCGCCGCGCCGTGATCTATCAACATGGTCAGCGATTTTGATAGGACGGCCAACTCACTCTCGGCTCGTCTGACCGCTTTGCGCTTCCCTCCTTTTTGCGCAGGTCGTTGTTTCACCTTGGGGGCTCGGACAGCTGGCTCCGGCGCGGGATTGCGCACAGGTTTACGGTACTCAACGTGTCGAATCGGTGCAGCGTTCGCGGGCCTCGGCCGCGGCCCCGGCTTTCGTTTCGCTCGTGGAGCTAGTTCTGCGAGCTTCTCGCGAGTCGCCTCATCGAGCGCATCTTTGAGCTTCATTGCTCACGTTCCCCTCGTATCGGACATCGTAAAAGTTGTATATCAGGATGCCGTCTCGCAAATCTAAAGTGGGTGTGCTGCGACTCCAAGTCACCAGGAATGGCAGCTTTCGCAGTGAATCGCTCAGTGCGATCACGCCCACTCAAAGCGGCACCTTTCTGACCCAATCAATCCACCCAATTCGCAGTGTCAGTAGTGACGCATACGCTAAAGGTCCACAAGGCGTCAACGGGGCAATTGTCTAGTAGCTCACAAACCGTTCGATCCGACGTTAGCGCGGTAGCTGCCGCGGCGAAGGCGTTGGCCCCTCAGCCCAGACACGCTAGATGGGGGCACTTGAGCCTGTGCGTTCTGGACGCCGTTTACTCGATCAATGCCAAATACGATTCCGTCGTCGTCCGGGTCGTCCACCGTTACGCGGACTGGGCAGAGCTTTCTTCCGTGCTTTTGACGGGAGCCGCCTTATCCGACGCGATCAGTCCGCGCGACGACGAACAAACACTCACCAGTTTCCTTGATTCGATCGATTCCCTGGCAGACGAGGCTTTCGCAGGTGAGATATTGCGCAACAAGCAGCGGACGTCGACGCGGAGCCGGGTGTTGAAGGCTGCCGCAGTTCGGCAAACCGCGGGTATCTAGCACGACCACGGGAAAGAGACGCTGACGGAAGTCAGCGAACTGCTGTCGGACGTCAGCCGTGTAAAGAGAGTTGAAGAAGCACTCGCCAAGGTTCCCGGCCACGGCATCGACGCCGTCCGCACCGGCTACTTGTGGATGAATGCCGGCAACGATTCCCACGTGAAGCCTGATCGGCACATCCTGTCGCTGCTGCAAGAGACTCTTGGCCGCGAGGTCACTGTCACCGAAGCACGCACGTTGCTCGCCGAAGCTGCATCCTCCATAGGAGTGACGCCTTGGATGGCTGATCACGCTATCTGGGAGAGGAAAGCCCGAAAATAGCCCGAATACCGATGTGTCCGGCCGCACCCAACGCAGCGCATGTAGCTGCCCGGAAGCCGAGGTATACAACCCTTGCACTTTTCGGCTCCCGTTCGTACGAACCGGTGCTTAGCTTTCGCAGGACTAATAGGAGACCCCGCATTTACCCCGCAGATTCAACGACAGCTACTAGCAGAGAAAAGTATTCTGTTGCGCCTCTGACCAGGCAGGACCGAGGGTTATGGCAGTCCGCAGAAACCCCCGATAGCGCGAAACTCTTACTCGAAAGGTCACCGGATCGACGCCGGTCGGAGCCACCACATCGGGCCCCCGGTACGCCGGGGGCCTTTTTCATTCGCCGCCGGCACCGCCGCCGGTCGTCGAGGCCACCCCGCGTAAGCCGTGCTCGAGCAGGTCGAAGATGGCCTCGAGCGCCGCCGACGGTTCCGGGTCGTCACTGACGATTTGCGGCACTTCCAACACGTACCGCGCAACCGCTCGGGCGGTGGGATCGCCCGGGCAGCGCCCGAGCTCGGCAGCTATCGCCGCGGCAAGCGGGGCCTCGCAGCGGATCCACAACGTGCGCGTGTAGTCCCGAAGGGCCGGAGTGTTCATGATCAATTCGGTGCGCCGTCGAAATTCCGGGGACGGGTTGGTCACGAACGGCCCGCGCCCGCCCATGAATTCGCTCAGTGCCGACATGACCGACTGCCCGGCCCGGCGTTCCCGGACGGCGGCGAGCAGACCCTCTCGCCGTTCCACGCCGTCGTCGAACATCAACGCCTCTTTGCCATCGGGCACGTGAGAAAACACGGTCGGCACCGAGATGTCCACGGCGTCGGCAATCTCTTTCACGCTCACCCGGTCATATCCCTTTTCCAGGAAGAGCCGTAGCGCCGCATCGGCCAGAGCCCGCCGGGTCTTGGCCTTTTTACGTTCCCGACGTCCGAGTGGTTCCGCAGTCATGTCCCGATCCTACCAGCGCTATTAATTCACTCTATTTTTTAAATGATTTGTCTTTTTTATTCAGTTGTGTTTTTCTGGACGGGCACACCGACCTCGCGATTGGAAGAATCCGATGACCGCACCACAGAACTCAACGACACCCGTATTGATCGTCGGAGGCAGCCTCGTCGGCCTGTCCGCCGCAGTCTTCCTCGCCTGGCGGGGTGTGCCCGTCGTCGTAATCGACAAACACCACGGAAGCTCGCCGCATCCGCGCGCCATCGGCTTCACCACCCGCACGATGGAACACTTTCGGCAAGTCGGCGTTGGCGTGCCTCGCTCACAGCAGGGAATGGCGCCGCCGCGCCGGGCCCGGGTGCACAGCCTCGCGGGCGACTGGTTCGAGGAATACCCGTGGTCCCCCGGCGGCAAGGGAACTTACGGCGCCGACGAGTCACCGGCGCACGCCGCCGCGATCACGCAAGACCGATTGGAGCCCCTTTTGCGTGATCGCGCACGTGCCCTTGGTGCCGAGATGCGGCTTGGGACGGAGGTTCTCGCTCTTGCGCAGGACGACGACGGCGTCACGGCCACACTGCGCGGCCGCGACGACGGCAGGGAATATCGCCTGCGCGCACAATACGTGATTGCCGCGGACGGCGGGTCGAGCACCATCCGCGAGGCGGCCGGGATCGCCCGCCACGGCAGGGGCCGATTGTCCGTGCAGCGCAGCATTCTTTTCCGCGCTCCGTTGGACGGTTATCTTGAACACGGCGTCGTCCAGTTCGAGATCGACCAGCCGGATTTCCAGGCGTTCCTCACCACCTATTCCGACGGGCGATGGGTGCTCATGCTCGCGGGCGATGTCGAATTGGATCCGGACGAGCAGATTCGTACCGTACAGCGGGCTATCGGCCGCACGGACGTGCCGATCGATTTGGTCACCACCGGCCGGTGGGAGCTGGCCGCGCTGGTCGCCGACAAGTTTTCGGACCGGCGGGTGTTCCTCGCCGGTGACGCGGCGCACCAGCTGCCGCCCAACCGTGGCGGCTTCGGAGCCAATACCGGCATCGACGACGTGCACAATCTGGCCTGGAAGCTAGCGGCGGTTCTGGCCGGTGAGTGTGCGCCGCAACTCCTCGACACCTACGACGCCGAACGCCGCCCGATTGCCGATCTTCGGCACGACCAACTCTTTGCCCGCGCCGATTTCAAAGCCCATCTGGGCACCGACGCGATGGAGATACCGATCCTGGACGATTCGGCGATCGAGCTCGGCCAACTGTACCGGTCGACGGCCGTCCTGGGAGCCGGCCATGAGTTGCCGCCGGCCCGGGTCCCCCGCGATTGGGCCGGCCAGCCCGGCACCCGGGCGCCGCATGTGCGGATAACGGGCGACGGCCCCGCGACATCAACGCTTGATCTGTTCGGGCACGGCTGGACGCTGTTGACCGAGGACGGCCGCTGGGCCCCGGCTATCACGGCGGCACGGCAATCGGGTATCCCCGTCACGGGCGTCCGGATGGGGGTTGACGCGAGCCCGGCGGAACCCGGCGCGTTCGAGACCGCATACGGCGTTGATTCCGGCGGCGCCGTCCTCGTCCGGCCCGACGGGTACATCGCGTGGCGCGCCACTACGATGCCGACGGATCCGACGCAGTCGCTGTCCGCTGCCCTGACGTCGGTCGCCGTGCCCGCCACAGCGGCGACAGCTGCAGCACGGTGAAATGACTGTACGGCCACCGCCGCGCGTCGGGGAAGGCTACGAAACAAGCAGCAGTTCGGCCAAGTCATCGGGGCGCGGTGCATGATGGGCGGCGTGCGCGATCTCCTCGGCCGCCCCGTACCCCCAGCCAACCGTGACGCACTCGATACCGTGTGCGCCGGCGCCGTCGATATCGTGCCGACGGTCGCCGACCATGATGGGCCGGCTGACATCGACGCCTGCGACTCGGAGCCGTCGCAACGCCTCGGCCACGACGTCCGCCTTCGTGCTACGCGATTCGTCGAGAGTCGACCCGGTGACAACTGTGAAGAATTCGGCCAACTCGAACTCGCTCAGCACGGCGTTCGCCTGCATTTCCGGCTTCGAAGTGGCGATCGCCATCGGCACTCCGGCGTCCCGAATGCGTCCGAGCAGCTCTCGGACTCCGGCGTACACGCTGTTGCCGACGACCCCGCGCGACGTGTAGGCCTGCCGGTAGTAGGCGACGATCCGGTCGGCTTCCCGTCCCTCGATCCCCGCATAGTCGCGTAGCGATTCCGACAGCGGCGGACCGACGAAGTGCCTCCTGAGTTCGTCCGGATCGGGCGACGGATGGCCGGCGGCCACCAGGGCTTCACCGATCTTTTCGACGATTCCCGGAGCACTGTCGGTCACCGTGCCGTCGAGGTCGAAGAGGATGCAGCTGTATCGGGTGGCGGGGCTCACTGTCACGCGGCAAGTCTATCCCGCCGCCCGTGCGGGCCGGCGCGGAGTCAGCGGGGCGGCTCGAAGCGGTGCCGCATCCTTGCGCGCTCCAGCGGCGTCTTGCCGGGCGGGATGCCGAGGACCCGGTCGATGTCCGATTTCCAAAATCTTCGATGACCACCCATCGTCAAGATAAAGTTCAGTTTGCCGGTCGACGCCCATCGCGACACAGTCTTCGGATTGACCCGGAACAAGGTCGCGACCTCACCCGGCGTGAGCAGCACATCCTTCAAGGAAGGTGAAAAGCTCGTCATCGTGCTCTCCCTTCAAATCTGCCGCGTGCATCGGTTCCGGACGGCGCGCCGACTCACGCGGCATGTGTGCACACAAGAATGTCAGGGTTCATTCAGGGGCACGCCCGAAGCGCTGAAAATATACCGAAACCGGTACAACACCGGTCAAAACGCGCCAACAGCTCAAACCGGACGCCGTCCGGTCGCCGCGCTCCGTTCACCGCCTGCGATCTCGCCGGGCGAGCTAGGAGGCGCGGGCCAGCGCCGCCACGCGATGCCAGCGATGGGCGAACCGCTGATAGGCGGCGATTGCCCCGGAACCGTCCCCTTCGCTGAGAGCCTGAATGCCTTCGTGCACGTCGTAGGTCGACGGATCCGGCCAGACGAGATTGCCGAGACCGCCGTAGTCCAGCTCGACGATCGATCCGAGGTCGAAGTTGTCCAACCAGGCCACCAGTTCGGCCAACTCCGTGACCAGATCTTCTTCGGCCAAATGCTCAGTCACGATCTCCGCGGCCCATTCGGCCCGCGACTGGGCGGCCACCATCGGGGTGCGCACCCGCACGCCGTCCGACGTGTCCGCCAAGTCCTGATCGGTGTCGACAACCACGAACCACGACAACGGCACTTCCCACGTCGCCATTCGCGTGAATACCCGCGAGTCGCGTTCGCTCAATGCCCAATCGGCACGATCCGCGGCAGCCGCACGGCGCACCGACGGCGGGGCGACGAGGTCGATTGCCGATTCGGGCCATACCTGCTCGAGGGCGTCCAAAGCGTGCCAGCTGCGCATTTGCTCTTGCACGGGGCACACGCGGTCGACGTCGTCTCCACACGTGCCGGCCGGAAGCGAAAGCACGGCCGTCTCGTCGGGCGCCGGAATCGGATTGACCGGAGTGGTCAGCAGACGCCGATCGGCGGCCTCATCACTCCTGGCTTCGATGTGTCCGCGTTCCACGGCGAGCAGTTCGGGCTCCAGTTCCGGATGCGCCGACAACGGTTCAAAGACCCGAAGGTATGTCTCGTATCCACGGATTGAACTTCGCACACTCTCATTTTGGCACTCCGGACGGCGAATTCCGGCACGGAAACGGGCCATTACGCCAACAGCTAAGCCGTTCCCGCCCCCGTCGGATAGAGAAAAAATCACAAAACAGGTAATCTCTTTATGTCGAGACATGTATGGGATCCCGAGGCCGCACAGTTATGTGCCTGCCCGGGTAGACGCGTGAGGGGGTCGGTGCCGATGGGCCGCGGCCGCGCGAAGGCAAAGCAGACCAAGGTCGCCCGGAAGCTGAAATATTACAGCCCGGATACTGATTACACAGCACTGGAACGCGAACTCGGCGGAGGACAGTCGGTCACCGGCGACCACGCCGACGACGATTATTCGGACGCGTATCCGCCGGAGTATTCCGATGACGAAGAACGGGTGTCGGGCGAGCGCTGACCGGCTCAGATCGGCGCCCGCCGGTACTCCCGCATCGGGCACGGTAGACCCGACAGCCCGCGCTTGGCGGACTCCAGCTGCGGCAGCTCAGTACAGCAGTGCTGCGCCGCCGTCGACGCCTTTGGCGCCGTGCACGTACCCGGGCGCGCCCGAATGCCCGCCGTCATCGGCAATCACTTCACCGAGAGTCCAGGCCGCGAGCGAGCGATCTGCCAGCGCGGCGATCGTCGCATCGGCTCTGGCGGCGTCGACGATCAGCACCATGCCAACGCCGAGGTTCCACGTGCGCTCACGGTCGGCGACCGGCACCGAGCCGAGGTCGCCCAGCACCGTGAATACCGGCGGAACCCGCCACGACGCACGACGCATCAGCGCAAGCGTGCCGGTCGGCAGGATCCGTGCCACGTTTGCCGACAGTCCCCCGCCGGTCACGTGCGAAATGGCACGGACGGCGTCCCCGGCGTCGCCGACCACACTGAGCAGATCGGCCGAATAGACGCGGGTCGGTTCGAGCAGCTCCTCGCCGAGCGTTCGCCCGAACTCGTCGACGTGACGGTCAAGCGCCCATCCCGCATCCGCCACGATGCGCCGAGCCAGCGAATAGCCGTTGGAGTGCATGCCGGAGGACTCGATGCCAATGACGACGTCCCCGGCGCGAACCCGCTCCGGCCCGAGAAGCCCGTCGGCCTCGACCACTCCGGTTGCGGCGCCGGCCACGTCATAGTCATCCGGCCCCAGCAGCCCGGGGTGCTCGGCCGTTTCGCCGCCGACAAGTGCGACGTTCGCGGCGCTGCACGCCTCGGCGATTCCACGCACGATCGCCGCGATGCGCTCGGGCACAACATGCCCGCAGGCGATGTAGTCGGTCATGACAAGCGGTTTGGCGCCGCTGACGACTATGTCGTCCACGACCATCCCGACAAGGTCGAACCCGATCGTGTCGTGAATGTCCAGGGCCTGCGCTATTGCGACCTTGGTTCCGACTCCATCGGTCGACGATGCAAGCAACGGCCGGGCGTACGCCTTGAGTTCCGACACGTCGAACAGCCCGGCGAACCCTCCGACACCGCCGACGACTTCTCGTCCGTGCGTGGCAGCGACCGCCGATTTCATCAGCTCGACGGCTTTGTCGCCGGCTTCGACGTCGACTCCGGCCGACGCATAAGTCGTGTGTTCGGGGTTCAGAACGGCAACTCCAGGAGATTCTTGCCAAGGCGGTCCTCGGCGGGAAGGTCGATGGGGTATTCGCCGGTGAAACATGCCGTGCACAGTTGCCGGCGCTCTTGGCGAGTGGATTCGATCATTCCGTCGATCGAAATATAGCCAAGCGTGTCGGCGCCGAGCGACGCGCAAATATCGTCGTTTTCCAAGCCGTTGGCGATCAGCTCGGCGCGCGAAGCGAAATCGATGCCGTAAAAGCAGGGCCATTTGATCGGCGGGGACGAGATGCGCACATGAATTTCGGCGGCACCGGCTTCGCGAAGCATCCGGACGACGGCCCGTTGGGTATTGCCGCGCACTATCGAATCGTCCACCACGACGAGTCGCTTGCCCGCGATCATCTCCTTGAGCGGATTGAGCTTGAGCCGGATGCCGAGTTGTCGGATCGTTTGGCTGGGCTGGATGAATGTACGCCCGACGTAGGCGTTCTTCACCAGGCCCTGACCAAAGGGGATCCCCGATTCTTCGGCGTATCCGACGGCGGCCGGCGTGCCGGATTCGGGCGTGGGGATCACCAGATCGGCGTCCACGGGGTGTTCGCGCGCCAGATGCCGGCCCATTTCGACGCGCGCGCTGTGCACGACCTCACCGTTGATGGTGGTGTCCGGCCTGGCCAGGTAAACGTATTCGAAGACGCAGCCGGCACGCTTCTTCGGCGCAAACTGGTACGTACGCAGACCGTCTTCGTCGATGGCGATCATTTCGCCGGGTTCGACCTCGCGGACCATGGACGCGCCGACGATGTCCAACGCCGCCGATTCGCTGGCGACCACCCAGCCCCGTTCGAGCCGGCCCAGTACCAGCGGGCGCACACCTTGCGGATCGCGGGCCGCGTACAGAGTGTTCTCGTCCATGAACACCAGCGAGTACGCGCCGCGCAGCTTCGGGAACAAATCGAGCGCGCTTTGCGTCAGCGTCGTATCGGCGTCACCGGCCAATAACGCCGTGACGAGCGAGGTGTCGTTGGTGGAAATGGGACCGGCCGGGCCGGTGCCGGCGGCCTGCCGCTCGGCGACCATATCGCGCAGGTCCGCAGTGTTCGTCAAATTGCCGTTATGGCCCAGCGCGACGGTGCCGTCGTACGTCGGTCCCAACGTCGGCTGCGCGTTTTCCCAGGTCGAACCGCCCGTCGTCGAATACCGGCAGTGCCCAACGGCGATGTGCCCTTGCAGCGTTTCCAGCGATGCTTCGTCGAACACCTGGGAAACCAGGCCCATATCGCGGAACACGAGGATTTGTCGTCCGTTCGAGGCGGCGATCCCTGCGGATTCCTGCCCACGGTGCTGCAGCGCGTACAGCCCGAAATAGGCGAGTTTTGCCACGTCCTCGCCCGGGGCCCAGACGCCGAAGACGCCGCATGCGTCCTGCGGGCCTTTGTCCTGAGGGTTGAGTTCGTGGGTTAGTCGACCATCTGCTCTCGCCACGCGTTCAGTGTCCCATATTCGTGTGGCCGTCGTCACCTTGCCGCCGGACGGCGTCCGGCTCGGTCTCGTACGCGGGCTCCGCCTCGCGAGTGGCGTCCGGCTCGCGAGTGGCGTCCGGCTCGGATACGGGTTCGAAGCTGCCGCGGACATCGACGTTCTTGATGCGCCGGCGCAGCAGCCAGTCCGACAGCAGCGCCGCCAGGGCTCCCAGCAAAATGCCGCCGATGATGAAGATCGCGGCGAAATAGGAGAACGATGTGAAGAGCGAATAGTCGGCGGCACCGGCTCCGGCCGTGACGACGATCAGCGCCGCCAAGATGCCCGCCAGTCCGCCCATGGTGAGGAACACGCCGAACCGCGGCGCCCGCCGCACCCGCACCGTCACCGGTCGCCGGCCGCTCATAGCTTCATCACCACTGTCTTGGTCTGCGTGTACGCGTCGAACGCTTCGATGCCTTTTTCGCGGCCGTACCCGGATTTCTTGAATCCGCCGAACGGCAGCTCGACGCCGCCGCCCGCGCCGTACGTGTTGACGAACACTTGGCCGGCCGAGAATTCGCGGGCCATCCGGTGGGCACGCGAGAGATTCGTCGTCCAGGCAGCCGCCAACAGCGCGTAGTCGGTGCCGTTTGCCAGCGCGACAGCCTCATCGTCGTCCGCGAACGACATCGATACGACGACGGGCCCGAACACTTCTTCGCGGGCTATCTCGGATTGCGGGTCGACGCCATCGATGAGCGTTGGAGCGTAGAACGCTCCGCCGGCAAGGTCGTCCGGCGTCCGTCCGCCCGTGACGACGGTGCCGCGATCCAGCGAATCGACGAACCCGCGAACGCGGCCGAGCTGCTTCGTCGACACGAGCGGGCCCAGCGCCGGATCGTCGATGCCGGGGCCGATCGAGACTTTCCGGAATTCTCCGGCAACCTTGCTGAGCACTTCGTCGCGGACGTCTTCGTGGACGAGCAGGCGCGATCCGGCCGAGCAGGTCTGACCGGCGTTCTGCAGGATCGACTTGACCAGGAACGGCACGGCCGCGTCGACGTCGGCGTCGGCAAACACGACATTTGCGGATTTGCCGCCGAGTTCGAGAACCGTCGGCACGACCCGGTCTGCGGCCGCATGCGCAATGAGCGACCCCACTGCCGTGCTGCCGACGAACCCGAGGTGGTCGACGTCCGGATGCGCGCTGAGGGCGGCCCCGGCCTCTCCGCCCAGGCCCGTGACGACGTTCAGGACGCCGGCCGGAAAGCCGGCCTCGATGAGCAGCTCGGCCACGCGGACGGCGGTGCGCGGAGTCTCGTCGGCCGGCTTGACGACTGCGGCATTGCCGGTGGCCAAGGACGTCGCGACGGCGCGCGACATCAATTGGAGCGGGTAGTTCCACGCAACGACATGCCCGGTCACGCCGAATGGTTCACGCCGCGTGTACACGTGCATGCCGTCGCCCAGCGGGATCGTCCGGCCGTAATAGCTTTCAATGCCGCGCCCGTAGTAGCGGAAATACCTGGCCGCCACATCGACGTCGGCGTACGCCTGCGTGAGCGGCTTTCCGGTGTCCTCGCATTCGAGTCGGGCGAGTTCATCACGGTGTTTCAGGACCACCGCGGACATGGATTCGAGCAGGTCGGCTCGGCGCTCGGGAGGGGTGGCGGCCCATCCGGGTTGCGCGGCGCGCGCTGCCGCGACTGCGCCCTCGACCTCGTCGGCGCCGCCTCGGGCCACCAGGCCCAGCGCCGTGCCGGTAGCCGGGTCGATGTTTTCGAAAGTGTCGGCCGATCGAACCGACCGGCCGTCGATGAAGGATTGCGTGATGTGCACGCTTCCAGGCTATCGCTTGCCGCGCGTCTGCCCGAATCGGAGCGACGGTGGTCGCTCACCGTCCGTCCCTCGTGATGCGGGTTGTTTCTCGTGATGCGCGGTTATCGCGCATCACGAGGAACAATCCGCATTGGGAACGGTTAAAACCGGATGATCTGACGGACGGCGTGCCCGTCGGCCAGGGAATCCATTGCCTCGTTGATATCGGCAAGATCGACATGTGCGGACACGAGTTCTTCGACGGGAAGCCGACCGGCCCGCCAGAGCGCTTCGAATTTCGGGATGTCCCGGGTCGGCACGGCCGAACCGAGATAGCTGCCGATGATGGTGCGTGCTTCGGCGACGAGCCCGAGCGGAGAAATCGTCGCGTCGGCGCCCGGCGCGGGAAGCCCCACTGTGACCGTGCGGCCGCCCGGGGCCGCCGCGGCCACTGCGGTTTCAAACGCGCGCGGGTTCCCGGCCGCCTCGATCACGACGTCGGCCTTCGCGTCGAGCGCGGCCGGCGTGTAGGTGTCGGTCGCGCCGAGCGCCCGTGCACGCTCGAGCTTCTCGTCGAGTGAGTCGACGGCGATGATGCGCCGTTCCGGCGCGCCGTCCAGGCTCAACGCCGTGAGCAGGGCTGCCATGCCCACGCCGCCCAGTCCGACGACCATGACGTCGTCCTCCGGGCCGGGCGCGGCGGCATTCAGCACGGCGCCGCCGCCGGTCAATACCGCGCAGCCGAGTACTGCCGCCACGTCCGGCGGCACGTCGTCCCCGACCGGCACGACGGATCGGTAGTCGACGACCGCATGATCGGCGAACCCGGATACGCCAAGATGATGGTGCACGTCGTCGCCGTCCCGGTGCAGCCGCCGCGCACCGCCCAAAAGGGTGCCGGCGTTATTGCTGCGCGACCCCGTACTGCACGGCATCCGACCGTCGGTGCGGCACTCCCGGCACTCTCCGCATCGCGGCAGAAACGCCATCACCACGCGGCGGCCGACGACAAGTTCGGGGTTCGCCGCAGCGACCGCGCTTCCGACTTCTTCGATCACGCCGGCCGCTTCGTGGCCGAGCAGCATCGGCACGGGGCGCGGGCGGTTGCCGTCGACGACGGACAAATCGGAGTGACAGATTCCCGCCGCTTCGATCCGGATCACGAGTTCGGTGTCGCCGGGCGCATCGAGTTCGAGTTCGCTGATGCTGATCGGCCGCGAGTCCGCGAACGGACGGGAGCGGCCGACTTCTTCCAGGACGGCGCCGGTGATCTTCATATGTCCAACGGTAGCCACTCGCTGACGTCTGCGCGCACGCCCGACGCGGAAAGTTTCCGGTCCGCAGCCGCTTCGTCCCAATTCACCGTGCCGGTCGCCAGGCCGAGCCACGTGTCGGCGTCCATTTCAATCACGTTCGGCGGGGTGCCGCGAGTGTGCCGGGGACCGGCCACGCATTGAGTGACGCCGTGCGGCGGCACGCGCAGTTCGACGCTGTTGCCGGGCGCGCGCGCCGTGATCTCTTCCAAGCAGAACCGCACGGCCAGGGCAACCGTCGTCCGGTCGCGCGCGCCGCTTTTCCACGCCCGGACGGCGTGCCGTCCTTCGGTCTCGTCGATGCGTCGCCTAGCTGTCACGCGACGAACCTTCCGGCGCGCCGGATGTGCCGGTGAGCCCACTGCCGGGCCGAACGGCGCCCACCTTTTGGCCGCGGCCGAGCACCGGCATCTCGGTTTCGTTCAGGACGCTCCGGACGGCGTCGGCGTCCACGGCCCCGGTACGTGCCAACAGCGTCAAGCCGGCCAACGTGGTGGCGCGGGCGGAACCGTCAAGGCATTTCAAGGCAACGGTCGTTCCGTCGGGGGCCGCCATCACCATGACGCCTTCGGCTCCGCCCTTGGCCAGGATGCCCAGTCGTTCGATGACGACGCTGTTGGGCTCACCGTCGCCCGCAATCGCCCACGGATCGTGCATCACTGCTGCGACCATGCCCGAAGCCTCGTCAGCCACTGCGACGGCGGAGATCGCGCGAGCCAAGCCGGTCAGCGGCAGGGCCAGCACGGGAGCGCCGCACCCGTCCACTCCGACCGCTGCGGCCGGCGCGCCCGCATATTCGGCGGTCACGTCGGCAACGAGCCGTTGAATCGGGTTCGCCGGATCCAGATAGCTGCCGGTGTCCCAGCCGTTGACGGCGCATGCCCAAAGGAACGCGGCGTGTTTGCCGGAGCAGTTGTAATAGATGCGCCGGGTCTCGCCGCCGGCGCGAATGACCGCGTTGCGGGCCTCGGCATTGCCGGGCAGATCCGCCGGACACTGCAAGTCGTCCTCGCTCAGGCCGGCCCCGGCAAGCATCGAGGCGACCACGTCGACATGTTTTTGCTGGGCCCGGTGGCTGGCCGTGGCAAGTGCCAGCTGGACTCCGGTCAGCGGCGCCCCGGCGCGCAGCGCGGCAAGCGCCTGCAGCGGCTTCAAGCTCGACCGGGTGAAGATCGGGGTGTCGACGTCGCCCAGGGCGGTCCGGACGTCGCCGGCCGGGTCGATGACGACCGCGGAGCCGATATGCCGGGATTCGACGAAGCCGGAACGTTCGACGACTGCCAGCTCGACGGCGTCCCGGGCGGAAAAGGTTTGGTGAGCGCTCATCCTTCTAGCTTGCCGCATGGTGCGCACCGAGCGCTTCCGGCCCCGCCTCCTTCCCTTCTCCCGCAAAACGCGTCGCCGCGTTTAGCCCGCGCCGTCATGACTGCGCGTTCCCGACGGTGCGGCGCGTTTTGCGGCAATGCAGGTGGTCTCGGCTAGGCTGGCGTGCGTGAAGGTACTGGTGCTGGGCTCCGGAGCTCGCGAACACGCCCTCGTCCGCGCATTGACCGCCGATGAATCGGTCACCGCAGTGATCGCGGCCCCCGGCAACCCGGGGATCGCACAAACGTGCGAAACCCGGCCGGTCGACGTCGTCGACGCGCGGGCAGTGACGGATCTGGCCGAAGAACTCGACGTCGACCTGGTCGTCGTGGGCCCCGAAGCACCGCTGGTCGCCGGCGTCTCGGACGCCTTGCACGAAGCCGGGTTCGCCGTCTTCGGTCCCCGCGAAGCCGCCGCCCGGCTCGAGGGCAGCAAGGCACTCGCCAAGGAGGTCATGTCCTCGGCGGAGGTGCCGACGGCCATGGCCCGGGTCGCCACCGATGCCGACCAGGCGGCCTCCGCGCTCGATTCGTTCGGTGCGCCGTACGTCGTCAAGGCCGACGGGCTGGCGGCAGGCAAGGGCGTCGTGGTGACCGACGACCGCGACACGGCGCTCACCCACGCCCGTGACTGCTTGGCCGTCAGTGAGCGGGTGGTGATCGAGGAATTCTTGGACGGTCCCGAAGTCTCGCTGTTCGTATTGTGCGACGGCGCCACTGCGGTCCCGCTGGCGCCCGCGCAGGATTTCAAACGCATCGGCGACGACGACACCGGTCCCAATACGGGCGGCATGGGCGCTTATTCGCCGCTGCCGTGGGCGCCTCCCGGGCTCGTCAGCGAGATCGTGAACCGCGTGGCCCAGCCGACCATCGACGAGATGGTCAAGCGCGGCACCCCGTTCACCGGCGTCCTTTACTGCGGCCTTGCGCTCACATCGCGCGGGCTGCGAGTGATCGAGTTCAACGTGCGGTTCGGCGATCCCGAAACGCAGTCGGTACTGGCCCGTCTTGCCACACCGCTCGGCATGCTGCTGCTGGCCGCCGCGGAAGGTCGCCTGCACGAGGCCGAGCCGCTGCGGTGGAAGAACGAGTGCGCCGTCACGGTGGTCTTGGCCGCCGAGAACTACCCCGGCGCGCCGCGCACCGGCGACCCGATCGAAGACTGCGACCGGCCCGGTGACGCCGGCGACGCATATCTCCTGCACGCCGGCACGGCATTGGACGACGACGGCCGTCTCGTCACGTCCGGCGGTCGGGTCCTGTCGGTCGTCGGCACCGGAGCGGACATTGAAACGGCACGGGCGGCCGCTTACCGCCGGGCGGGCCGCATCAGCTGGCCGGGCATGCAGCTTCGCAGCGATATCGCACGGGCGGCGGCCGAGGGCGCTGTCGACGTTCCCGCCGCGAACGGAGGTCAACCGTGAACGAGAACCAGGCGATCGACGTGGCCGGATGGACGCACGTCTATTCGGGCAAGGTGCGCGATCTCTACGAGCCCTCACGCGACGCGGCAAGCGAATGGGCCGGGCGGGACGTCGTGCTGGTCGTGGCCAGCGACCGGATCTCCGCTTACGACCACGTGCTGGCCAGCACGATCCCGGACAAAGGGGCCGTCCTCACGCAGCTGTCCCTGTGGTGGTTCGATCAGCTGGACGGCGTGGCGAACCATGTTGTGTCCACCGACGTCCCGGACGTCGTCGCGGGCCGCGCCATGATCTGCCGCAAGCTCGACATGTTCAAGGTCGAATGCGTGGCGCGCGGCTATCTGACCGGCTCCGGGCTCGCCGATTACCGGGCGTCCGGAACGGTGTGCGGCGTGCCGCTGCCCGACGGCCTCGAGGAGGCGTCCGTGCTGCCGGAGCCGATCTTCACGCCAGCCGCCAAGGCCGACCTCGGCGAGCACGATGAGAACATCGATTTCGCGACCATGTCCGAGCGTCTCGGAGCCGCCGACGCCGCCGCCTTGCGCAATAAGACCCTCTCCGTGTACGGACGGGCCGCTGCGCTGGCGTCCGAACGCGGCATCATTTTGGCGGACACGAAGTTCGAGTTCGGCCGTGACCGGGATTCCGGCGATATAGTACTGGGCGATGAAGTGCTCACTCCGGATTCGTCCCGGTTCTGGGACGCCGACGGGTGGGCGCCGGGGCGCGTGCAGCCGAGCTTCGACAAGCAGTTCGTCCGCGACTGGCTCACCGGCCCGGATTCGGGTTGGGACAGAAATTCCGACGAGCCGCCGCCCGCACTTCCGGACGACGTCATTGCCAAGACCCGCGAGCGCTATGTCGAAGCCTACGAATTGCTGACCGGCACCTCGTTCTAGCCGGCGCCGCCCGAAGCGCTGCCGACCCGACGTCCGGCGTCTCCCTCCGGCTGCCTACCCGAGGACGGCGAGCGCTTCGTCGATCGTGTCGACCAGGTGGATCCGTTCACCCATCAGACGTCCGCGGCCGAGCGATTGCACGAGGTCCCACGCCGGCAACGTGGTCTGCCAGTGTTTGCGGCCCACCAGCACCATGGGGCGCACGTCGCCCTCCGATGCGTAGTAGTTCTCGCAAGCGTCCTGGAAGATCTCTTGCACGGTGCCGGCCGCGCCGGGCAAGAAGATGATTCCGCCATTGCAGCGTTGCAGCAGGATGGCCTCGCGCACCGAGTTGGTGAAGTATTTGGCAATGTGCGTGGCGAACAGGTTGGGCGGCTCGTGTCCGTAGAACCAGGTCGGTATCCCCAGATTCGCCCGCCCGTCCGGATATCGGTCGAGCACCGAGGCCGCGCTTCGCGCCCAGTCGGTGACGGACGGCGTGAACGACGGCACGCGCGCCAGCTCGGCCAGGGCACGCTCGAACTCGGCGTCGTCCGCCCCATCGATGTACGCGCCGAAATTTGCCGCTTCCATGGCGCCCGGACCGCCGCCGGTCGCTATCGTGAACCCTTCGGCGGCCAAGCGCCGTCCCAACACGGCGGCCGCTGCGAAACCGGCGTCGTCCCGCGCCAAATCATGCCCGCCCATCACGCCGACGATGCGGCTGCCCGCAAAAGTCCCGGCCGCCAGCACATCGTCCAGCGCATCCGAAATGGCGTGATCGTGCAGCGCCGTGGCAAGAGTGACGTACAGGTCGCGTCGCACGTCGGCACCGCGGGTCCACGAGTAGATGCGGGCGTCAAGCGTGTCCTCGTACGGCCGAGTGGCGATGTGCTCGAACAAGTCGCCGGGCGAATACAGCTGCCCGCGATAGGCGTCGAACGGCACGTCCGGGACCGCCGGGAAGAGCAGAGCGCCCGCTTGCCGCAGTCCGGCCTGGGCGCCATCGGCAAACGAGCACCCGAGAAATACGGCACCGGAAGGATCGAGCCCTTCGGGAAGCCCGTCGCTGAAGTCGATCGAGTGCAGCTTCCACCCGGCCATGTCGGTCGCGCCGCTGCGGACGAGTGCGTCGAACTGCTCGCGCGTTTCGACGTCGCGCGAACGCGGATTGCGAACGAAAACCGAATGCGCCGTCATGCGCCCCAGCCTAGGGCAGAGCTCCGCGGCGGCGAGCTAGCGCACCGTCGTCGAGTCGTGCTGCCCGAGCTTACGCGCATCCAGCGTGACGCCCGTGGGCAGGTTGGCCCCGCCCATCTCGGCGGCGCGCGCCCAATACATGCCGTAGGCGACATCGGCAATGGTTCGGTCGTGGATCGGGAAGACCACGGACGGCGACACGTCCCGCACGAAGTCGACCATTTCGCCGACCTTCGCCCACGGGGCGCCGAGCGGCACGCCCAACACGTCCACGTCGTCCGGCGCGTACTCGTACGTATCGCCCGGATGGAAGAACACGGGCTCGCCGTCCGCGCGCACCAACGCCCCGACGTTGCCGACCCGCGGCAGATCCTGGTGGATGACTGCATGTCGGCCGCCCACTCCGGTGACCAGGACACCGCCCAAGAACACCTCGTCGCCCGGCGACAAGACCTCCCAGGTTCCGGCGACGTCGTTCAGCTGCGCCGCCGTCTCCTCTTCCGCCAGCAGACGCGCGCCCGGGTTTCCGGCGACGAGCTGCGGCAAGCGTTCGTGGTCGACGTGATCGGCGTGCTGATGCGTGACGATGATCGCTTCGAGCCCGGTCAGCTCGAACGTGTCGTCGGCCGAGAAGTTGCCTGGATCGAGCAGGATCCGCGAATCCGCCGCATCGACGAGAACTGCTGCATGTCCGAATCGTGTGAGCTGCATACCTCCATCATGGCACCATCGACTCAGGCGCCTCCGCGACCCGGTAATCTGGTGCCATCAGCTCGCCACACTTTTGAGGAGCCTTCATGGGACGTGTCGTCGTCGACGTCATGCCAAAGCCGGAAATTCTCGACCCGCAGGGCAAAGCGATCGCCGGCGCGCTGCCGCGACTGGGGTTCACCCGATTCGTGAACGTGCGCCAGGGTAAGCGTTTCGAACTCGAGGTCGATGGAGAAGTCACCGATGACGTGCTCGCCGAGGCTCACGAAGCCGCGGTCACGCTGTTGTCCAATCCGGTCATCGAGAACGTCGTGAACGTGCGCGCCGTCACGCCTGCCGAAATCGACCCCAGCGCCACCGAACTGATCGAGCCGGGCGAGTGAGCGCCGACGCCGCGGGGGCCCGTATCGGTGTCGTCACGTTCCCCGGATCGCTGGACGACGTGGACGCCGCACGGGCCGTCCGCCTTGCCGGTGCCGAGCCCGTCAAGCTCTGGCACGGGGAGAAATCCCTGTCGAACGTGGACGCCGTCCTGCTCCCCGGGGGATTTTCCTATGGCGACTACTTGCGTTGCGGGGCGATTGCCCGGTTCTCGGCAGTGATGGAGTCGATTGTGGACGCCGCAAACGGCGGACTTCCGGTGCTCGGAATCTGCAACGGTTTCCAGGTTTTGTGCGAAGCACACCTGCTGCCCGGCGCCCTGGTCGGCAACGACCGCCGCCAGTTCATTTGCCGGGATCAGACACTGCGTGTCGAAAACGCCTCGACGGCGTGGACGAACAAGTTCGCGAACGGCGAAGAGATAGTTGTCCCGCTCAAGAACGGCGAAGGCAGCTATATGGCCGACGAGCCGACGCTGGACAAACTCGAGGCCGAGAACCTCGTGGCGTTCCGGTACGTCGGGGTGAATCCGAACGGTTCGCGGCGCGATATCGCCGGCGTGACCAATCCCCGCGGCAACGTGGTGGGCCTCATGCCGCACCCCGAGCACGCCGTCGAAGCGGGATTCGGCCCGGACACTGCCACCGGAACCCGCACGGGAGTCGACGGGCAACGGTTCTTCACGTCGGTGCTCGGCACCCTGGTCTCGGCCTGACCCCCGCCCTTCCCTTCCGCCGAGCGGTGGACGGATGCCCGGTTACTCGCCGGTAACCGGGCATCCGTCCACCACTCGGCAGTCCTCGGGGCACACGGTGCCGGACAACGTCGCGGCACAGGTTTCGCAAAACAATCGAAGCCGTCGACACTCGAGGTTGGCGCAGTTGTGATATTGCGCAGTTGCGGCGCCGCAACTGCTGCAACGGCCCAGCGGAACGGTGTCCTTGCCGAACTCCACGTGCATGCGGCCGTCGAACACGTAGAGCGACCCCTGCCACAGCCCGTCGTCCTTGAATTCTTCGCCGTATCGCACGATGCCGCCGTCCAGCTGGTACACCTCGTCGAATCCGCGCTCGGTCATCAACGACGACAGCACCTCACAACGCACACCTCCCGTGCAATAGGTGACGACGGGGCGCGACTTCAAATGGTCGTATTTGCCGCTGTCGAGTTCGGCCACGAAGTCGCGAGTGGTATCCACATCGGGGACGACGGCGCCCGCGAATCGGCCGATCTCGGCCTCGAACTTGTTGCGGCCGTCGAAGAAGACGACATCGTCCCCTCGTTCATCGACAAGATCATGGACCTCTTGCGGCGCCAGTCGTTTGCCGCCGCCCAGCACTCCGTCCGCGCCGACTTTCAGCGCATCGGGCGCGCCGAAGCTGACGATCTCGGGACGAACCTTGACACTGAGTTTCGGAAAGTCGTTGCCGGCGCCGTCCGACCATTTGAAGTCGGCTCTCTTGAATGCCGCATAGCCCTTGGTGGCCTTCACGTAGCGTTTCACGCTGTCGATGTCGCCGCCCAGCGTGGCGTTGATGCCGTGCTCGCTGATCAGGATGCGTCCGGTGAGCCCTTCGCGCTCGGCCAACGTCCACTGCCACAGTCGAATGGCGTCCGGGTCGGGCAACGGCGTGAACACGTAAAACAAGATGATCTTCGGAACTGCCACCCCTTCAGGTTACCGGCCGGACGACACATAGAGACAAGGCGCCGGGCGTGCGAAAATGGCCCCTATGCCCACTAGCTTGACCTTCGATCAGCACCTCGCCGGACTCGAACGGGCTGCCGGACGTCTCGCGTATCACGGCGCGCACTCCGCCCCCGACGCTCCGGTACCGACGTGCCCCGGGTGGACGCAAGACGAGCTCCTGGTGCATCAATCGGTGATCCACCGGTGGGCGGAAGCGAATTTGCGCGGCCGGCGAGACGGCGGGCCCGGCGAGGACGACGTGCGCGCCGCACCCGACCGGATCGCGTACTTCCTGGAAGGGTACCGTGCGTTGGCAGCCACGCTGGTGCAAGCCGACCCCGAGCTCGAAGCGGCGGTGTTCTTGAACGACGCACCGCCGCCGCGGCACTTTTGGGCCCGCCGCCAATGTCATGAAACGACTATCCACTCAGTTGACGCGCTGGCGGCCGACCGTGGCCGGGTTCCCGCCGCGGAGGACTGCGCCATCGACCGGCAATTCGCCGTCGACGGCATCGATGAGCTCCTGACCGGGTTCGTTACCAGGAGTGCGACACGGATCCACCCGGGCTCCGGCCGCACCATCGCCGTCGTACCGTCGGACAGCGACCGCGCATGGGTGTTGCGATCGGAGGACAAACTCGTCACGACGCCGCTGACTTCGTCGGCGCCGGCCGTCTCGGACGCCGACACCACGTTCTCGGGCACGGCCGCCCAGTTGTATTTGGGCCTGTGGAACCGCGGCGACGAGATAGTCGAAACGGGTGACCCCCGCGTGCTCGACCTCTGGCGCGACACCGAACACGTCACCTGGAGCTAGCCCCGCCCTTCGCCGGGCAACACAAAGCACTTGACAACCATGCCCTCGAGGTTCCATGGTTAGTTAGTCGACTAATGAACTAACGAACCAATGATCCGGGTCGAGACGTCGATCTCGGATTGAACGCGAGGAGACCAGATGATCGAAGACGGTAAGCCGATCTTTATGCAGATCGCCGATCTTATCGAAAACGACATCCTAGAAGGTCGTCTCGATGAAGGCTCCAAAGCTCCGTCAACCAACGAGTTCGCAGCTTTTTTGCGCATCAACCCGGCAACCGCCGCCAAGGGCGTCAACCGGTTGGTCGAAGAAGGAATTCTAGTCAAACAGCGAGGGATCGGCATGTTCGTCACCGCAAACGCCCGGGCTAAGCTCCTAGCCGCCCGCCGCGAGAGATTCTTCCAGCAATACGTACTCCCCCTACAACGCGAGGCCCGCAAGCTCGGCATCACGCCGGCTCAACTCGCGGAAATGCTCCAGCGAGAGGATGTCACGGCATGACCGCCATCGTCGAGGCCCGCGGCCTCACCAAAAAATACCGCGACACAGTCGCACTCAACAATGTCGACTTGCGCTTCGAACCCGACAAGATCTACGGCCTGCTCGGCCGCAACGGTGCCGGCAAAACGACAATCATGTCGCTCTTGACCGCCCAGGACTTCGAAACCAGCGGCACCGTGCGTGTATTCGGCGAGCACCCGTATGAGAACGATCGCGTGCTGGAGCGAATATGCTTCATCCGCGAATCGCAGAAATATCCGGACGACTTCAAGCCGAAACACGCTTTCAAAGCCGCCGCCATGTTTTACGCAAATTGGGATCAACAGCTGTGTGACAGGCTTGTCGGCGATTTCGAACTTCCAACCAACCGCCGTATCAAGAAGCTCAGTCGCGGCCAGCTGTCAGCGGTCGGCGTCATCATCGGATTGGCCAGTCGTGCCGAGTTGACGTTCTTCGACGAGCCGTATTTGGGGCTGGACGCCGTGGCGCGCCAACTCTTCTACGACCGGCTGCTTGCCGATTACGCCGAATTCCCGCGCACCATCGTGCTCTCGAGCCACTTGATCGACGAGGTGTCCAACTTGCTCGAACACGTCATAGTCATCGATCACGGTGAAATCATCATGGACGACGACGCCGACCATATCCGCGACACCGCGGCAACCGTCGTCGGCCCGGCGTCCAAGGTCGAGCCATTCGTGGCCGGCATGAATGTCGTCCACCGCGAGGGATTCGGCGCACTGGCCTCCGTGACGGTGTCCGGCACGTTCAGTGATGCGCAACGCCGAGAGGCCGCCGACGCCGACCTCGAACTCGCACCGGTGTCGCTGCAACAACTCATCGTCCGCAAGACGATGCGAGGCGCCGGAAACGGCGGCAACGACGTCGCACCCACGATCAATGATTTGGAGGCTCTCCGATGAACCGCGCATTCAAGGTCGCCAGGCTTCAACTGGCTAACAAGTGGACGCTTATCGGAATACCGCTCGTCATCCTGGCGGCCGGCATTCTGGTCTCGCTCGCGATATTCACGTTCATTCCGGGGGGCTCGGAGAAGTTCTCGGGTGCCGGACAAGCACCGCTCTGGTATTTCTTTGCGGTCGGCATCCAGTCACTGACGCTGACGTTCCCGTTCTCGCAAGGGCTGAGCGTCAGTCGGCGTGCCTACTACATCGGCACCGTGGGGCTGGTACTCGTGCTGACGCTTCTCTGGGGCGTACTGTATTACCTCCTCGGCCTGCTCGAAGACGCCACGAACGGGTGGGGTGTCCAGGGTCATCTGTTCCACTTCCCGTGGGTCAGCGACGGTCCGTGGTACCGCACGGTTCTGTTCTTCTGGATTGCCACCATGTTCTTGTTCTTCATCGGCTTCTGGAGCGCCACGCTCTACAAACGGTGGCGGGCGACCGGTCTGTTGGTCGCCGGTATCGCCGTGGCGGCGCTCCTCGTGGCAATAATCGTCGTGGTGAACTTGTCAAACGGGTGGATTGCCGTCGGCAGTTGGTTTGCCGCCCAGACCTCGCTGTCGATCGGCGGATACGTTGCAATTATTGTGGCGTTGCTGGGCATCGGGTCGTTCCTGACCCTGCGGCGCACCACACCGTAAGGTCAGGCGGTGAAGCGGCCGGCGCGCACGACTTCCCGGCCGCCGGCAAGGACCAGTTCGCGCCGGGGTGCCGCCACGACGGCTTCGGCCACGGTTTCGGCATCGACAAGGACGACGTCCGCGCGAGCGCCCACCGTCAATCCCGCTCCGGGCCGGCCGACGAAATAGCCATTGGCCGCCACCCGAAGCGCCGCCTCGAGCTGGTCGTCACGCCGCCAACCGCAGCGGGCCGCCAGCGTGCCGGCCAGCCGGAGCATGTCGCCGTCGCCGTGCGGCGTCCAGAGATCGCGGACGCCGTCCGTGCCCAGTCCCAGCGGGACGCCCGCTTCGGCCAGGTCGGCCACGGGCAGTTGGTTGCCGGTCATGGGGGCGACCGTCGTCAGTGCCACGCCGGAGTCTGCCAACTCGGCGATCAGGTCCCGTTGCCGGCCGGCGTCCACGGTGGCGAGCCCGAATCCGTGCGCGATGGTGACCTTGCCGGCCAGGCCGCGTTGCCGGGTCCGCTCGATGATCAGCTCGAACTCGAACGCGCCGAGCTCGCCGCGGTCGTGCAAATGGATGTCGATGCCGACGCCGTGCCGTTCGGCGATGTCGAACAGCACGTCGAGTTGGCCGACCGGATCACGGTCGATTGTCGCCGGGTCGAGGCCGCCGATATATTGCGCGAGACCCCACGCCGCAGCGTCGTCCAGTAATTTGTCGACGCCCGGACGACGCAGCACGCCGTCCTGCGGAAACGCAATGAGCTCGAGTGCCACGTCGGCGCCGACGTCCGTCTCGGCTTCGCGCACTGCCTCGAGCCCGCGCAACCCCACCCCCGGATCGACGTCGACATGGCTACGGATGGCCGTCGTGCCGTGCCTGACGTATTCGCGGAGCTGCTCCGCGATCGAGCGGACGTCGGGCAGGCCGAGCCTGTCACGGTGCGTTCGCTCCAACGCGATCCGCTCATTCAGGTCGCGCGCCGGAGGGTTCGGCACCCAGGGTTTGCCCCACCAGGTCTTGTCGATGTGGGCGTGTGCGTTCACGAGCCCGGGCAACGCCAGCAGCCCCTGCCCGTCGATACGTCCGGCGTCCGGCCCCGCGGCGTCCGGCTCCGAAGTAGCCGGCCTGAGGGCAGTGATGGCTCCGCCGTCGATCTCCAAGTCGACCGGGGACCCCGCCCACGGGCGGACATTGGTCAGCAGCATAGCCAGTAAGCTTAGTGTGTCCGCGACTTTTGTCCACCACAGCGCACCCACGATAGGGCCGAATAACGCCGATGCCGAAGACTTTCGAAAAACGCGTCCAAGAAACCGTCGAGCACGCTGCCGCAACTCCCGACGTCGAGCAGCCGTACGCCGATCTCGGCCTGGCCGCCGACGAATACGAGCAGATCAAGGCCATTTTGGGCCGTCGCCCGACTTCGGCCGAGCTGGCCATGTATTCGGTGATGTGGAGCGAGCATTGCTCGTACAAGTCGTCGAAGGTGCACTTGAAGCAGTTCGGCTCGCAGGTCACCGAGGAGATGAAGAAGCATCTGTTGGTCGGCATGGGCGAGAATGCCGGCGTCGTCGACATCGGCGGCGGCTGGGCCGTCACGTTCAAGGTGGAAAGCCACAACCATCCCAGCTTCGTCGAGCCGTATCAGGGGGCGGCCACCGGCGTCGGCGGCATCGTGCGCGACATCATTTCAATGGGCGCGAGGCCCGTCGCCGTCATGGACCAGTTGCGGTTTGGGAAAATCGACCGCCCCGATACGGCGCGCGTCGTGCACGGAGTAGTGGCCGGCGTCGGCGGCTACGGCAATTGTCTCGGCTTGCCGAACATTGGCGGCGAGGTCGTGTTCGACCCGGTCTACCAGGGCAACCCGCTGGTGAACGCGCTGGCCGTCGGCGTGCTCCGCCACGACGATATCCGCTTGGCCAACGCGACCGGCAAGGGCAATAAAGTCGTGCTCTTCGGCGCCCGCACCGGCGGCGACGGCATCGGCGGTGCGTCGATCCTGGCGTCCGAGTCGTTCGACTCGACAAAGCCGAGCAAGCGCCCGGCCGTTCAGGTTGGCGACCCGTTTGCCGAAAAGGTGCTCATCGAATGCTGCCTCGAGCTCTTCGGCGCGGACGTCGTCGAAGGTATCCAGGATCTCGGCGCGGCAGGCATCTCGTGCGCCACCAGCGAGTTGGCCTCGAACGGCGACGGCGGTATGCATGTGGCGCTGGACGACGTGCTGCTGCGCGATCCGAGCTTGACCCCCGAAGAGATCCTGATGTCGGAATCGCAAGAACGCATGATGGCCGTCGTCCGGCCGGAGAAACTCGACGATTTCCTTGCCATCGCCGGCAAATGGGAGGTTGAGTCATCGGTGCTCGGCGAGGTGACCGATACCGGACGGCTGGTCATCGAATGGCACGGCGACGTGATTGTCGATGTGCCGCCGCGATCGGTCGCCCACGACGGCCCCGTGTACGAGCGGCCGTACGCTCGGCCCGAATGGCAGGACGGCGTGCAAGCCGACGGTACCGCGAAACTGGCCCGGCCGTCGTCCGGCGCGGAATTGGGCGAGCTCGTCGTCCGGCTGGCGGGCTCGCCGAACCTGTCCTCGCGGGCCTGGGTGACCGACCAGTACGACAGATACGTGCTCGGCAACACGGCCTTGGCGACGCCGGACGACGCCGGGGTGATCCGTGTCGATGAAGAGTCCGGCCTGGGCATCGCCATTTCGACCGATGCTAACGGCCGCTACGGCTATCTCGATCCGTACGATGGCGCGCGGTTGGCGCTCGCCGAGGCGTACCGGAACGTGGCCACGACCGGTGCGCGGCCGCTGGCCGTCACCGACTGCTTGAACTTCGGCTCGCCCGAGGACCCCGACACGATGTGGCAGTTCACCGAGGCCGTGCGCGGCGTGGCCGACGGCTGCCGCGAGCTGGGGGTGCCCGTCACGGGCGGCAACGTGTCACTGTACAACCAGACCGGAGGCACGGGTATCCACCCGACTCCGGTGGTCGGCGTGCTCGGCGTGTTCGACGATGTAGGGCGCCGGACGCCGTCCGGCTGGCGCGACGCCGGCCAGAGCATCTACCTGCTGGGATCGACTCGCGACGAGCTGGACGGTTCGGCCTGGGCGGACGTCGACCACGGGCATTTGGGCGGCACTCCCCCGGCCGTCGATCTGGCCGCGGAGCGCGAACTCGGCGAGATCCTGATCAACGCGTCCCGCGACGGAATGATCGATGCGGCGCATGACCTGTCCGAGGGCGGCCTGGCCCAAGCGCTTGTCGAAGGATGCCTCCGGTTCGGCGTTGGCGCGCGGGTCTGGCTCGAGGAGCTGTGCGCTCGCGACGGCGTCGATATTTTTGCCGCCTTGTTCTCCGAATCGGCCGCGCGCGCCATCGTGTCGGTGCCGCGCAGCGAAGAGGTCCGGTTCACGGACATGTGCACGGCCCGCCGATTCACGCACCGGCGCATCGGCGTCGTCGATCCGGGTGCCGGCAAGCCGACGCTTGACGTGCAGGGCCAGTTCGAGCTGCCGTTGGACCGATTGCGCGAGGCCAGCGAGGGCACGCTGCCGCGGTATTTCGGTTAGCTCCTACCTCTTTATTGCGGGGAAGAAACCGGCAGAACGCCCCTCGGCGTATGAACCGCGCAGTCGCGTGCGTTCCGGACGGAAGTCCGGAAGGTCGAAAACGGCGCGGGGCGTCATGGTCGTCTCTGGTCGGGACTCCGTCGGGCCGGGGACGACGACATCCGGCGGCCGCGACCACGGCTCTCCCCGTCCGCCGAGTGGTGGCGAGTGGCTGCGAAATCGTCGATTTCGCAGCCACTCGCCACCACTCGGCAAGGCGGGGCCACCACTGGCCACCACTCGGCGCGGCAGTGATCACCGGCTGGTGCCAAACCGCACGGTTGTCAACCTTCCGGGCGGGTTTTTCCTCGGCATCAGCCAGCACGGTCAAAAACTGCGCGGTTCACGTCGGCGGGTTACCGGACTTCGGTCAGTGAGCGTGCGGGGCGTTCGCTGCTGTGGGCGTTGTAACGCGAGAGCACCAACGCGTTCTGCGTGAACCGGTTCACCGCGACCGTCAACATTATGACCGAGACGGAACCCGCCACGGTGGCGCCCGAGGCGTGCGCAAGCGCGTCGACCCCCAGGCGCACGGCGATGAATCCGATCCACAGTGCGGCTCCGATAGCGCCGGCTCTCGAGTAGACGACGTCGCCGTCGGTCTTGAATTTCACGACTTTGCCCATGATCAGGCCGAGGGCCACTGCTATCACGGTTTGCCCGGCGATGAACCACGCGTCCAGCGCCGTGAAGGATTGCGCGCCGGCGACGAGGTCCTTCAGGTCGTAAAGACCGATGGCAGCTAAGACGGCCGGAAGGATCAACAGCTTGCGCGGATTGACGCGGCCCCAGGAGAGCTGCCGGTAGGCGACGAGGCCGATGACTGCGACGCCGATCAACACGTCGAGATAGATTTGCGGGTTCATGAGAGTCCCTTTTCTTCAGTGGCGTTGGCTACCCCTCAAGAATCCCGTGACACGCAGGCCCGGCCCACCACCCGCGGATGGAGATCGGGGTGGAGAAACGGGTGGAAACTATCGGCCCCGTCCGGCGGCGATCCGCACGGCCTCGGCCCTGTCGCGAATATCCAGCTTCGCGAACAAGTTGTTGATATGAGTTTTCACGGTTGCCGTCGAGACGAAAAGCCGATCGGCGATTTCGCCGTTGTTCAGGCCCTCGCCGATGAGGTCGAGCACTTCGCGTTCGCGGCGCGTCAGCGTCGTCAGATCCCGCCGCTCGACGGTCGTGGCGTCGGCGGGTACGCGCAAGCCGGCCAACACTCTTCCCGACACGTGCGAATCCAGCGTCGTCTGCCCCCGGACGACGGCTCGCAAGGCAGCGGCGATGTCTTCCCGACCGGCGTCCTTCGTCAGGTATCCGCGTGCGCCGGCCGCAAGCGCTCCGGCGATCGACTCGTCGTCCGCGAACGTCGTCAGCACGAGGATGGCCACCCCGGGGTGATCGGCGAGGATCGCTTTCGTGGCTCCGGTTCCATCAAGTCTCGGCATGCGCAGATCCATCAGGACGGCGTCCGGCACAAGTTGCCGAACCAGCTCCACCGCCGCCTGGCCATCCGCAGCGTCGGCCACGACTTCGATGTCGTCCACGAGGCCCAGCACCGTCACCAGTCCGTCGCGCACGATGTCCTGGTCATCGGCCACTACCACGCGGATCATTTGTGCGCTCCCCCGCAAGAGCCGAGCGGCACTGACGCGCTGACGCGCCACGTTCCGCCCGCAGCCGGGCCGGCCTGCAGCTTGCCGCCCACGGCGTCCATGCGCTCGCGCATTCCGGCGATTCCGGCGCCCGAGCCGGTAGCGGCAAGGTCGCCGGCCGTACCCGCGTCGTTCGCCACGTCGACCCGGACGACTTCGTGGTCGATGCGCAGCCACACCGTCACGTCGGCACCGAACGCATGCTTGCGTGAATTGTTCAGCGCCTCACGCACCACGGCCAGCAGCGCGTCCGTTACCTGCTCCGGCACGTTTGCCGCCCCGGCGTCGCCGGTGAGGCGTGCGTTCCCTGCGTCGTAGGCATTGACCATTGCTCGCAGCGCCGCTGACAGCCCCGGAGCGTCGGTGCGCAGCGCCGTGACGGCCCGGCGCGCATCGTCCAGGCCCTCGACGGCCAGAGCACGAGCCCTGCGGAGCCGCTTCGATGCGCCGTCGACGTCCTGATTCACGCTCAGCTGTCCTTCGGCGGCGTCCAGCTGCACCACAAGACCGCCAAGCGCGTGCGCCAGGACGTCGTGCAGATCGCGGGCGATCCGGCTTCGTTCGGCAAGGGCGGCGTTACTGGCCTCGACGGCGCGTGTCTCTTCGGCCTGGTCGAGTAACTGACGCTGAGTCTCGATCAACTGTCGGGTCTGCTCCGCGACAAGTCGGGCCTGCCGTCGGCCGTACCCGATGAAGCCGGCCACGACGACGCCGAATGTCGTCCACGCCCAGTCCGCGAGGTCGTCGGTCTGGACAAGGGCGGCGATCTCGAATGCGATCAGGCATACCACGGCAACGGCAATGCCGATACGGATGCCGATCGTCGCTCTGGCAATGATGGCGACGATCCCGCCGATGGCAAAGATGATCACCAATTCGAACCGCCCCGGCACGGCGCCCACAATGCTCCCGAACAGTGCGGGGACGCCGAGCATGGCCAGGAACGCCGTCCCCGGCAGCCTCTCGCCGGCCACCACCCAGATCAGCCAGCAGAGCAAACACGCCACGATTGCGGCAGGCACGACGCCGAACGGCCACAAGGCGCCGGAGCGGGCCAGGTAGAAGACGAAAACGGCAATGCCGACGACGCGCAGCCCAATGCGGGCCGCCGACCGGTTGAGACCTGCCGTCGCCCGCTCGTCGGCAGTATCGTCCGCCGGCCCGCGCGGGGTGGTCACGACCTGACGGGGCGGGTCGGATCAGTCGATTTCATGCGTGCCGACAAGGACGCCGCGACCGATCGCGTGCGAGAACAGGTTGAACCCCAGGAACGACGGCGTGGCGTTGTCGGGAAGGTCGAGGCTCTCCACGTCGACGGCGTGCACGGCGATGTAGTAGTGGTGCGGCCCGTGTCCGGGCGGCGGGGCGGCACCGATGAACCGTTTGGCCGACGCGTCGTTGGCCAGCTGCACGGCGCCGTCCGGAAGCCCCGATCCCGCGTCGTCACCGGCTCCGGCGTCCAGCGACGTGCACGAGGCCGGAATATCGGCCACCGCCCAGTGCCAGAATCCGGCGGCGGTCGGCGCGTCGGGGTCGTAGACGGTGACGGTGAAGCTCTTGGTCTCGGGCGGGAAGCCGCTCCAGCTCAATTGCGGCGACACGTCGCGGCCGCCGGCGCCCATGATGCCGCTGACCTGGTCGTTCCCCAACGGCTGACCGTCGTCGAGATCCGTCGACGTCAGCGCGATTTCCGGCAGCTTCGGTAAGTGCTGGTACGGGTTGTGCGTCATGGCGATATCTCCTTTTGATTGGGTCAATTCCGACAATACGCGTCCTTCAGCCGTGCTGCACCGCTCCCTCAGCGGGGCGCGGTATCGGCGCCGGCGACGTCCACGATCCACGCGTACTCGAAAGCGACTTCCTTCCAGCTCTCGTACCTCCCACTCACGCCGCCGTGCCCCGCGCTCATTTCGGTCTTGAGCAGGACGTCGGCGCCCACGTCTCGCAGCCTGGCCGCCCATTTGGCCGGCTCGACGTAGAGCACGCGGGTGTCGTTCAAACTGGTGGTGGCGAGGATTCGCGGATATTTTTGATCCGTCACGTTCTCATACGGCGAGTACGACTTCATGTACTCGTAAACTTGGCGGTCGTGCAGCGGATCGCCCCATTCGTCCCATTCGATGACCGTCAGCGGCAGCGACGGGTCGAGGATCGAGGTCAGGGCATCCACGAACGGCACGTCGGCCACGATGCCGGCGAACCGGCCCGGCGCCATATTGGCGATCGCTCCCATCAGGAGCCCGCCGGCGCTCCTCCCGAGCGCGACAAGGTTGTCGGGCGTCGTCCACCGGCGTGCGATGAGGTGATCGGCCGCAGCGATGAAATCGGTGAAAGTGTTGCGCTTGGTCAGCGTCTTTCCCTGGTCGTACCATTGGCGGCCCATCTCTCCGCCGCCGCGCACATGGGCAACGGCATAGACCACTCCCCGGTCGAGCAGCGATAGCCGCGGCACCGAGAAGCCCGGCTCCATGCTCGCCTCATACGACCCGTACCCGTACAGCAGCAGCGGCGCCGGCTCTCCCGGGGCGACGAGATCCTTGCGGTACACGAGTGAGAGCGGCACCTCCACGCCCGGTGCGACCGACACCCATTCACGCTTTTGCGCGTATTTCCGCCAATCGTATCCACCGAGGACGGGCTGGCGTTTGAGTTCGCGCAGTTCACCCGTTGCAGGCACGTAGTCGTACACGACGCGGGGCGTCACGAACGACGTGTAGGCAAGGCGCAGGGTCGGCTGCGACCATTCGGGATTTGCCGAAATGCCGCACGCGTACAACTCTTCGTCGAACTCGATTTCGTGCAGGCGGCCGACCGGTTCCGGGCCGTCGTGCAGCGGCATCAGGCCGATGCGGGTCAGTGCGGCACGTCGGTAGCTCACCGCCAGGAAGCTCTCGAACGCATCGACGTCCTCGAGCCGGACGCTGTCGTCGTGCGGCATCAGCACACGCGAATCGTCGCGGTTCAGCGGATCGCCGGCCGGAACGTCGACGAGTTCGAAGTTCGGGCCCGCCTGGTTGTGCACGATGAGGAACCGGTCGTCTCCGCCGATGACGGCATGCTCGACCGAGTATTCGACGCCCGGGACGGCCGGCCATACGACGCGGAATTCGCCTTCGGGATCGGAGGCATCCAATACGCGAACCTCGGAGGTGACTTTGGACGACGTCTCGATCATCAGGTAGGTCTCGCTTCTCGTCGACCCAAAACCGGACCAGAACCGTTCGTCCGGCTGGTGGAAGACGCAAACGTCGTCGGCCACGTCAGTGCCGACCCGGTGCCGCCAAATCCGATCGGGCCGCCAGGCGTCGTCCACCGTCGGGTAGAACACGTAACGTCCGTCGTACGTCAGCTCGGCGCCGGGGAACGTGCCGGCGATCTCATCCGGGAGGGTGCGGCCGGTGGTCAGGTCTTTGAGGCGAAGGGTGTATCGCTCGTCGCCTTCCGTATCCACCGAGTACGCCAGCAGCGCCCCGTCACCCGACAAGCTGAAGGCGCCAAGTGAGAAGAACTCGTGACCGTCGGCCAATTCGTTTGCGTCAAGCAGGCTCTGTTCCCCCGGCACGTCGGCGCCGGCCTCGAGCGTCGGCGGCGTCCAATCGTCGTGACTCGCGACCGGACACCGGGCATGGACGCCGTACTGTTTGCCCAGGGCGGTCTTCGTGTAATACCAATGCGCGCCGTAGCGTTGCGGAACCGACAGATCGGTCTCCTTGGTGCGGCTTTTGATCTCGTCGAAGATGGCCCCACGCGTTCCGGCCAAATGCTCCGTCTGTTGCCGGGCGTAGGCGTTCTCGGCTTCGAGATGAGCCCGAACTTTCGGCGATTCCTTATCGCGCAGCCATTCGTAGTCGTCGATGAACGTGTCGCCGTGATGCTGACGGCGGCTTGGGAGCTTTTCCGCTCGAGGCGGATTCAGGGGCGTCATGGTCAACACTGTACTTGTCGCCGGTCTGTCAAGTATTGCTTGACACAAACGGAGATGTAAACCTAGCCTTGACACATGACGGCACGGAACGCAAACTCTTCCGATCCGAGCGCTCCCCTGGCCGAATCGGCCGCGCAGCTGACGGCCTCGGTGGAGTCGCTTCATAGTGTTCTGGCTGCGGACGCCGATGGGCTGGCCGCAGTTCGCGCAGCGCTTGCGACGCGCCGGGCCGCGGATGCCGTTGTTCCGGCGGCCGTCGAAACGGCGCGTGCCCGCGGCCGCACCTGGCAGGAGATCGGAGACATTCTCGGCATCAGCCGCCAGGCCGCATTTCAACGGTTCGGCCATCCGGTCGATCCCAGGACAGGAGGACCCATGAACAAGACGCCGCTCCCCGACGCGGTCCACCGTGCCGCCGAAGCCTTCGAGTGGATGCAGGCCGGACGATGGCACGACGTCTACGCATCGTTCGACGAGACCATGCAAGGCAAACTCCCCGAAGAACAGCTCGGAAGCGTGTGGGCGCAAGTCGTCGCCACGGTCGGCGACTTCGGCGCAGCGGGCACGCCGGCCGCGCGTCGAGCGGCCGACTACACGGTCGTCGACGTACCGCTGAGTTTCGAAGCCGCCGAAATGGTCGGCCGCGTCACCTATGACGATGCCGGCAAGATCGCCGGCTTTTTCGTGCTGACCCCCGAACAAGCAAAGAGTTTCTGAGATACGTGAGGAGTAGCCGATCATGAATTCTCAGTACACGGCCGTCCCGCCGCCCTCCGAACCGACGGAATCCGCCGAGCCGGAAGTCTTCCCGGCCCGGGTGCCGTGGGGATCCGTCGTCGCGTTCTTCGTGATCGCGTGCGGACTGGCCTGGCTGGCCGCGTTGCCGTTGTGGCTGCGCGGGCACGGGATGGCGGATCCGCTTTTGCGGCTCTTTGCCGCGATCATGATGTATACGCCGGCGATTGCCGCGTTGATTGTGGTGTTCTTCGTCCAACGGCCGCGGCCGACGCGAATCGGCGAGTATTTGGGCCTGTGGCCGTTGCGGCCGGCGAAACGGACCATTTGGCTGGCGGTCATCGCGATCTTCGGCATGAGCGCGATCATAGTGGCGGGTGTGTTCCTGGCCGCCGCCTTCGGACAGATCAAGCTGGATCTTATCCATTTCTCGGGCTTCAGGCAGTCGATAGCGGCAGCTTTGAACGCTACGCCGGGGGCCGAGCATTCGACCGGAGGACCGGCCCTACCGGTCGGCGTGATCGTCACCGTCCAGATCATTGCGATTCCCTTTGCGGCAATCATTCCCAACGCGCTGCTCACCATTGGCGAAGAATTAGGTTGGCGCGGCTGGCTGCTCCCCACCTTGCGGCCGCTCGGCACCTGGCCTGCTCTCCTCGTCACCGGAGCGATCTGGGGATTCTGGCACACACCGCTCATCCTGCTGGGGTACAACTTCGGCCTGACCAATTGGTACGGCGTGTTGTTGATGATCGCCGCGTCCATGATTCTCGGCATTCTGATCGGATGGTTGCGGTTGCGGACGGCATCCGTCTGGCCGTGCGTCTTTGCTCATGGCGCGGCGAACGCCGCCGGTGGGTTCGCCGGCCTTGTCGTGGCGGCCGGCGATCATCCGAGCCCGATAGCGGCCGGACCGCTCGGGTGGATCACGTGGATAGTGATGGCGGTCGTCATCGGCATCCTCTTGGTCACCGGTCAGTTCACGAAACAGCCGCGGCTACGGCGAAGGTCCACACCGGCAAACGTCATCGAGTTCTGACCCGCGCAGGACATGTGGTCCGGCCGCGGGGCCGTTTGTCAGCCGCGGTGTTGTTGAGAGGACCCCGCCGCGAGCAAACTACCCCGCAACCCCCGCCACCGGCGCGCTAACCGATCCGCGCTTCGAGACCGGCCTTCACGCCGTCCCATTCGGACGCCAGGATCGAGAACACCACCGTGTCGCGGAAGCTGCCGTCGGCGCGGCGTGTATGCCGACGCAAGACACCCTCTTTGGTCGCGCCGAGTTTCGCGATGGCCGCTTGCGAGCGCGGGTTGATGTTGTCGGTTTGAATCTTCACGCGACCGAAACCGTGGTCAAAGGCGTAGCCAAGCAGCAGCAACTTGGCCGCGGGATTGACGGCGGTGCTCCACCAGGGCGGGCCGTACGCCGTCCAGCCCAAATGGATACGCTCGTTGACCGGGTCGATATCGCCGAGCGATGAGGTGCCGACGACTGTTCCGGCGGTGCCCAGCCGGGAATCCGCGGCGAGCCGAGCTACGAAGACGAGCCTTGTCCCGACGGCGTTTGCCGCGACGCCCGGCTCGACGAGCAGGGCCGACATCTCCGCCGCGTCGCGTGGCCGGCCGGCAGGGCCGCCGCCGTATCCGGCAGCCCACACGCCGGCGTCGTCCAAACACTCGAAGAGTTCCGGAGCATCGCCCGACACCATCGGGTCCAGCCGGACGACGGGGCCCGGCAGCGACGACGGGGCCGGGTTCCGCAAGCTCCGCTCAACCATCGACGGTCTCCACTTCGTTCATCCGATCAGATCGTGGCGGACGATCGTCTGGTCACGATCCGGGCCGACCCCGATGGCCGACATGCGCGTGCCGGAGAGCTCTTCGAGTGCCAGCACGTAATCCTGCGCGGCAGCCGGAAGATCGTCGAACTTCTTTGCTCCGCTGATGTCTTCGGTCCACCCGGTGAAATGCTCGTAGACCGGTACCGCGTGGTGAAAATCGGTCTGCGAGGTCGGCAGCTCGTGGTGCCGGACGCCGTCCACGTCGTACCCGACGCATACGGGGATCCGCTCGATCCCCGTCAGTACGTCGAGTTTGGTCAAGAAGAAGTCGGTGAAGCCGTTCACGCGCGCGGCATATCGGGCCAGTACCGCGTCGTACCAGCCGCAACGGCGGACCCGTCCGGTGTTGACGCCGAACTCGCCGCCTTGCTTTTGCAGGTACTCGCCCCACTCGTCGAACAGCTCGGTCGGGAACGGGCCGGCACCCACGCGGGTGGTGTACGCCTTGACGATTCCGACGACGCGGTCAATGCGCGTAGGGCCCACGCCGGAGCCGACGCAGGACCCGCCCGCCGACGGGTTGCTGGACGTGACGAACGGGTAGGTGCCGTGGTCGACGTCCAGCATGGTGGCCTGGCCGCCTTCCATCAGCACGACTTTTCCCTCGTCGAGCGCCTTGTTCAGCACCAGCGCCGTATCGGCGATCATCGGGCGCAGCCGCTCGGCGTGCGAGAGGAAGTAATCGACGACCTCATCGATCCCGATGGCGCGTCGGTTGTAGACCTTGACGAGCAGTTCGTTCTTTTGATTGAGGGCGCCCTCGACCTTTTGCCGCAGGATCGACTCGTCGAAGACGTCTTGCGCGCGAATGCCCAGGCGGGCCACCTTGTCCGCGTACGTGGGCCCGATCCCCCGGCCGGTGGTGCCGATAGCTCTCTTGCCGAGAAACCGTTCGGTGACCTTGTCGAGCACCTGATGGTAGGGCGCGACAAGGTGTGCGTTCGCCGAAACCAGCAGCCGGGACGTGTCGGCGCCGCGCCGATCGAGCCCGTCGATCTCTTCGAACAGGGCCTCGAGATTGACGACGACGCCGTTACCGATCACGGGGACGGAATTGGGGCTGAGAATACCGGCCGGCAAGAGCTTCAGCTCGTACTTCTCGCCGCCCACAACCACAGTGTGTCCGGCGTTGTTGCCGCCGTTGGGCTTGACCACGTAGTCGACGCGGCCGCCCAGCAGGTCGGTTGCCTTGCCCTTTCCCTCGTCACCCCATTGCGCGCCCACAAGCACGATGGCTGGCATTGGTTCACCTCATCCAGGTTCGAATCGGCCGGTGCACGGACGCCGCGCCGTCCGCCGAAATGACGACGCCCCCGCGATTGCGCACGCGCAAAAGCAGGGGCCCTTGCGCGCTAACTCTACTTGAGATGGCCGTCACGCGCATATGTCGGCAACGAAGGGGAGCCTGCGCTCGGGCGACCTGCCGGCCGGCTACCCCTGGTCCAACGCCCGGACGGCGTCCGGATCCGATTCGCGCAGGAACTTGTCGACCCGCGCAGCCTCTTCCCCCTCGCCGATGGCCGAGGCGGCCCGACCGAGCGCGAAAAGAGCACGGAGAAATCCGCGGTTGAGCTTGTGGCTCCACGGGATCGGGCCGGCGCCGCGCCATCCGGCCGCCCGCAACGCGTCGAGCCCGCGGTGATAGCCGACCCGGGCGTAGGCATAACTATCGACTTGCCGCCCCTCGTCATAGGCTTCATCTGCCAGCACCGCCCACGCAAGGCAGGACGCCGGGTACTTGGCGGCCAGATCGAGTGCCTCTTCGCCCGCTTCGAGTTCACGGACGACGTCGGCGTCCGGATGGTCGTCGGGCAAGTACGTCGGCTGCGGACCGGGAGCGCCGGCCGGCGGGGTGCTCAAAAGGTTGTGTCCACTCATACGGTCGAGTCTAGGCGGCGGTCCGCCCCGGACGACGGGCCGCAAGGGAATTGGCAGCGCAGCTGCCGCGTTAGCCGCGATATGAAGGTCATCGGAGTAACGGAATTCGGCGGTCCGGACGTTCTTGGCGTGCACGAGGTCGAGGAGCCGCATCCCGGCCCCGGGGAAGCGCGCATCGCTGTCAGATGTGCCGCCGTCAGCCCTACCGACACCGGCGTGCGAGCCGGCGGACGCGATCCCGCAGATGCGACGCCGCCGTACGTTCCGGGCATGGATGCGGCCGGCGTGATCGACGAGGTCGGCGCGGACAGCCCGTGGCAGGTCGGCGACGAGGTCATGGCGATGGCCTTGCCCTTGCGCGAGCACGGCGGGGCGTACGCGGAAAAACTCGTCGGAGCATCCGATTCGATGGCGCGCATACCGGCCAATACGGATTTCGCCGCCGCATCGACCCTGCCCATGAACGGTCTCACCGCCGTGCAGATCCTCGAGTTCGTCGACCTCGAGCCCGGGCAGACGCTCGCGGTCACCGGCGCGGCAGGCACGCTCGGCGGGTACCTGATCCAGCTTGCCCGGCATGCCGGGCTGCGCGTGATTGCGGACGCCGCACCGGCCGACCGTTCGCTCATCGAATCTCTGGGGGCCGACGTGATAGTCGACCGCGGCGACGACGTGTCGGACCGCATCCGCGAGGCAACCGACGGCTCGGGGGCCGACGCCGTCGTCGACGCTGCGGTCATGAACGAGAAGGCCGTGCCGGCAGTGCGCGACGGCGGGACGTTCGTCTCCGTCCGATATTGGAAGGGCGAGCCGACGCGCGGCATCACGTTCCACAGCGCCAGCGTTTTCGAGGAATACCACTCGGGCGCAAAGCTCGACCGGCTCCGCCAACTCACCGAGGACGGCGTGTTGACTCTTCGCGTTGCCGGCACCTTTCCGGCGGCGCAGGCCGCCGACGTGCACCGGCAGCTCGAAGCCGGCGGCGTCCGCGGGCGCCTCGTGCTCACGTTCTAGCCTCGGCGGCCGCGTTCGCCGGTCGGCGGACTACCGCAGGTTCGCCCGGCTTTGGCCGTCTTGGACGATGCCGAGCGAGACGCCTTTGCGATCCTTGACGAAGAACGCCGCAACCAGGCCGACGGCGGTGATGACGGCAAGGTAGATACCTACCGGATAGACGCTGCCGGTGCGCGATTGCAGCAGTTGCGCGATAGTCGGCGCGAACGCCCCGCCCAGCACTGCGCCTATCGCATACGAGATGGCCGCACCGGAGTAGCGCACGTTTGCCGGGTACATCTCGGCGTACAAGGCCGATTGGGGGCCGTAGGTGAATCCGAGCCCGACCGTGAAGAGGATCAACGCAAGGATGATCAGGCCGATGTCGCCGGTGTTGATCAAGGCAAAGAACGGGAACATCCACACCAGCTGCACGATGAACCCGATCTTGTAGATCCGGATCCGCCCGTATTTGTCCGATAACCAGCCGCCCAGCAACGTCGTGACGAGCCACGCGACCGCCGAGACCATGACGCCGATGAGGATCGGCGTTTGCGCGACGCCAACGACCTTGACGGCGTACGACTGCACGTATCCGCCCGTCGTCATATAGCCGACCGCGTTGTTGGCGGCAAACAGAAGCGCGCCAAGGACGACGAGCAGCCAGTGATTTTTGAACAACGGCACAAGCGGCACCGAGGCTCGTTCCTTTTGCTTGCGCACCTCGTCGAAAACGGGACTTTCCGAGACCCGGCTGCGGATGACTATGCCGACGACTATGAGCACTATGGACAGCAGGAACGGCACCCGCCAGCCCCAGGCGAGAAATTGCTCGGGAGTCGTCAGCGCCGTCACCGCGGCCAGCACGCCATTGGCCAGAAGTAGGCCGATCGGGACGCCGATCTGCGGGAATGCGCCGAACAGGCCCCGTTTGGAGCGCGGCGCGTGTTCGACGGCGAGCAGTGCGGCGCCGCCCCATTCGCCGCCCGCCGAGAGGCCCTGCACGATACGCAGCACCGACAGGATGATGGGAGCGGAAATCCCGATGGTTCCGGCCGACGGCACAAACCCGATCAACACCGTCGAGCCGCCCATCAGCAAGAGCGTCAGGATGAGCATGGCCCGCCGGCCGATCTTGTCGCCCAGATGGCCTGCCAGAATGGCGCCGATCGGCCGGAACAAGAAACTGATGCCGATTGTCGCAAACGACACGATGAGCGCGTCTTTGCCGATCGCCGCAAAGAATTGGCTGGAGAACACCAAGCCGGCGCATACCGCGTAAATGAAGTAGTCGTACCACTCGATGGTGGTGCCGACCATTGTGGCAAGGATGACGCGGCGGCTTTCGCGGCCGATGACAGTTGATTCGGCTGCTGTGGACATGAACGACTCCCTCGTCGATAGCGGCACCGACCAGCGCCGCATAGAACAAAATCGTATATGTTTTGATATCACATCCTGGCAGCAGCGTCGAGGGTAATGGCCTCCGCCCGGACTGGGTTCCGGCGGCGGAACGCCTACTTACTCGCCTTGGCTGCCTTTCCGGCGGCCTTGCCGTGGGCCTTGAGATCGAACCCGAGATCGGCGGCCTCCGCCGGGGACACCGTCCAGCCGGCCGACAGAATCTTACGCGCGGCGACATGGTCGGCCGGCATGTTCACACTTTCGACCGCAGCAAGCCTGCCGCCCCGAAAATCGACGACGGAGAACGAGCCGGAAGCCGGGTCGCCGCGGACGACGCACTCGTCGCCGCCCTGCGGGATACCGGCGATATAGAGCTTTTCCGCCGCTTGATGGGTCCAGAACCACGGGACGTCCCGGTACGGTCCGTCGTCGCCCGAGCTCAGCCGGCGTCCGGCGTATCGCCCCTGGTCCGTCGCGTTCTGTTCCGATTCCAAGCGAATGCGCACGGCCTCGGTGTCCCCGACGGCCCGGGCGGCAAAACGGCTCGGGAAGTTAGCGCAGTCGCCGACGGCCATGATCTCCGGATCGGACGTCGTCAGATAGTCGTCGACGACGATGCCGCCGTCGACCGTGAGGCCGCACCGGCGGGCCAGGTCGTCATTGGGCACGGCCCCGGCCCCAATGACCACGAAGTCCGCAGACAACTCGGCGCCGACAGTCGTCGTCACCATTAAGCCCGAGTCGCCCGGTCGCCGTGCAATTGCGGTGATGCCTTCGCCAAATCGCAGGCTGGTGCCCGCGCGTCGGTGGGCTGCAGCGAAATAGTCCGAGACGATCGGTGAGACGACGCGGGCCATGGCGCGGTCGGTGAACTCGAGAACCGTGACGTCCAGGCCCCGTGCCCGAGCCGAAGCGGCGAATTCCAGCCCGATGAACCCGGCACCGACCACAATGGCGCTGCCTCCGACGTCCAGGCGTCTGGCCAACGTCTCCGCTTCGCGGTCCGTGCGCAGACTGTGTACGCCGTCCGCATCGATGCCGGGGATATCGAGCACCCGATTGCGAGAGCCGGTAGCGAGGACCAGACGTGAATACGAAACAGTGGACCCGTCGTCCAGCGTCACGGTCCGGGCCGGGCGGTCGATGGACCGGACGCGGTGTCCGGCGCGGAAGTCGATCCGGTCGAAGAAATCGTCCGGTCGGATCCCTCGCGGGCCGGATCCTGCCAAAAAGTCTTTGCTCAATGGCGGGCGCTGGTATGGCATGCCGGCTTCGTCGCCGATCAGCGTGATCGGCCCGGTATGCCCGGAATCAAGTAACCCCGCTGCCGTTTCGACTCCGGCCAGGCCGGCGCCGACGATGACGATGCGGCGGTGCGCCCCGTTCGCCTCTCCTTCAGAAATTCCTATCGCCTCATTCACCTCATCGATATCGTTGGCCGGTACGCGTCAATGGTCAGGCAATTGTCATGGCGGCGACCTGGGCAAGCGTGCCGGTCAACACGAATGCCCCCAGTCCGATGGCCGCAGCGCCCATTTCACGTCCCGTCGACTTGCGCGCCACCACTATCCACCCCCAGGCGAGAGCAGCCGCGCCAAGCATCCCGGGAATCAGGGTCATCCACGGCGCGCTGTCGGGCGAGCCGCCGGCGACGACGATCTTTGCCTGCGCAAGGCCCGTCAGCAGACTCACCAGCACTCCTGCAACACCGACCCAGACGGCGTAGCGGCCGTGCGGCGATATCGGCTCGGCGGTGTCGGACTTGTACGGGTTCCGTGTCATCTCAGCCTCCGACCGCGATCGGAATGAATATCGCATTGAACAGCGTGGACCCGACAACAGCCAGCGCGATCGCCATGGCCGCCGCTGCAGGGAGTTTCGATTTGCTATCCCGCGTCACGCCGAAGGCCGCCAGCAAGAGCGCCGCCAGGGCAAATATCGTGCCGAGGCTTCCGAGCGCCGTCATGATGCCGGCAAACGCCCTCGCCCCGATATGACCGGTCACCGCCGACCCCGAGGCGGCGAGCACCCTGCTCGCCGCTTGCATGGCCAGCACCAGGACGGCGACGGCGAGCGCGCCGGCGCCCCAGTAGTTGCGCGGGCGACGAGGGTGCGCACCGGGCCCGGAGGACGACTCGAACTCCGGCTCGCGTGAAGGAAGGATCGGCATTTGTCTCCACTGTACAAGCGATAATTGGACACGCGAACATGACTGTTTGATTTTGTTCGTTTATGCTAATTATTGTTGATGCGGGTAATTCAAGGAGGCCACGTGGGTGAGCAAGCCACCGGTGTGCGCAAGAGCGTGCGCACCTTGGCCGATGACCGTGAGATCATCTATTTCGATTCGGGCGCGCTGCCGGGCGGCATGCCGAGCGCTCGGACGGCCGTCGACATGCGCCCGCTGCCCGTGACCAGCACATCGTCCGAACTTCGCTTCGACCGGTTGCTCGGCGAATGGGTCGCCATCGCATCGCATCGGCAATCGCGCACCTTCCTGCCGCCCGCCGACAAGTGCCCCTTGTGCCCGTCGACGGACGACAATCCCAGCGAAATTCCGGACTCGGATTACCAGGTGGTCGTCTTTGAAAACCGGTTCCCGTCCCTGACCAACGCAGCGGAGCCGACGGACGGCGGCTCGGTTCCGGAGGGAGTCGCCGTGCGTCCCGGGTACGGACGGTGCGAGGTCGTCTGCTTCACCCCGCAGCATGATGGCGCGTTTGCGGGCCTCTCCCACGCGCAGGCGAGGCTCGTGGTCGATGCATGGGCCGATCGCACCGCGGAGCTGAGCCGCCTGCCGCATGTCGAGCAGGTGTTCTGCTTTGAAAATCACGGCGAGGAGATCGGCGTGACACTTTCCCACCCGCACGGGCAGATCTACGCCTATCCGTTCATCACTCCGCGCACCGCCACCATGTTGGGCCGCGTCCGGGATCTTGCCCGCGACGGCCGCGACCTGTTTGCCGACATGCTGGCCGGCGAACGCGCGGGCCCGCGTGTCGTGGCCGGCAATGATCTCTGGACGGCGTTCGTGCCGGCCGCGGCCCGCTGGCCGTACGAGGTGCAGCTTTTCCCGCACCGCAAGGTGCCGGACATCACCGCATTGACCAGTGCCGAGCGGGACGCGTTCGTCGAGGTTTATCTTGACGTGATGCGGCGATTCGCCGGGTTGTTCGACACGCCGATGCCCTATATCGCGGCATGGAATCAGGCGCCGACGTCGGCCCGGGACGAGTGGTGGCTGCACGTGCAGCTGTTTTCAATCCGCCGCGCCCCGGGCAAGTTGAAGTATCTGGCCGGGTCCGAGTCGGGTATGGGAGTCTTCATCAACGACATCGCGCCGGAGCAGGCCGCCGAGAGGCTGCGGGCGGTGTCGATATGACCGCGCCCAACGCTCACGAGACTCCGGTGAAGCGATTCGCCCGGGAGTTCGGCGCGGAGCCGGACGGCGTCTGGCGGGCACCGGGCCGCGTCAACGTCATTGGCGAACACACCGACTACAACGCCGGTTTCGTGCTGCCGATCGCCATCCCGCACGGGGTCACGGCGGCGGCTTCGCGCCGTTCGGACGACGTTCTGGCCGTCGCGTCCGCGCAGTTCGACGGCCCCGCCGCGCAGATGCGTCTCGATGCGCTGGAGCCGTCGAACGCGTCGTGGCACGATCACGCGGCAGGCGTGTTGTGGGCTCTGCGCAAAGGCGGCCATCCCGTCGCCGGACTCAGCCTGTTGCTGGACGGCGACGTGCCGGTCGGCGCCGGGCTGTCGTCGTCCCATGCATTGGAGTGCGCAGTGGCGCTTGCCGCCAACGATTTGTATTCGCTCGGCTTGTCCCGCGACGAACTGGCCCGGGTCACGCAGCGCGCCGAGAACGACTACCTCGGGGCGCCGACCGGAATCCTGGACCAGTCGGCGTCCTTGAATTGCACGGCGGGTCACGCACTTTTCATGGACACTGCCGATCTGTCGAGCCGGCAGGTGCCATTTGATCTTGCCGCACACTCACTGGAACTGCTCGTCATCGACACGCGCAGCCCGCACCGGCACAGCGACGGCGAATACGCCGCCCGCCGAGCGCAATGCGAGTCGGCCGCCGCGGCTCTGGGCGTCGATTTTCTGCGCACCGTGACCGATCCCGTCGTCGCTGCGGCGCGCCTTCGCGCAATTGTCTCCGACGCCGATGACGCCGAGCTGCTGATCCGGCGAATGCGCCATGTCGTCACCGAGAACGCCCGCGTGCAGGACGTCGTCGCCTTGCTCGAGTCCGGCGCCGACCCCCGGACCATCGGCCCGGCGCTGACGGCATCCCACCGATCCTTGCAGTACGACTACGAGGTCACGGTGCCCCGACTCGACACCGCCGTCGATGCAGCGCTCTCGGCCGGAGCGCACGGCGCGCGGATGACCGGCGGCGGGTTCGGCGGCAGCGTGATCGCCCTTGTCGACCAAGCAGCGAGAGCCGGCATTGTCACTGCGGTCGCCGAGGCGTTCGACGGCCACGAATTTGCTCGCCCCGAGTTCTTCGCGGTGACCGCCGGCCCCGGTGCGTCCCGATTATTTCTCCGATAATTTCTGTTAACTCTTGACTGTTCTCGTTCATTTCTGAACAATTATGATAATTACTGTGGGATACGCCCGCATGCACAAAGGAGTGACAATGACTTCGACCGACACCACCCCCTCGCGCCGCACACTGCTCAAGTCCTTGGGGCTCGGCTCAGCGGGCATCGCGGCCGCCCCTCTCCTGGCCTCGTGTACCGGCGCCGACACGTCGTCCTCGTCGTCGACGAGCACCAGCGTCGGGTCGAACTATTCCGATCCCGTGCCGAAAAAGGCCTTCCGTGCCGTCGTCGACGCCTTCGAGAAGAAGGGCAGCGACAAGGTCAAGATCAACACCGTCGGCCACAACGACTTTCAGAACAACATCAACAACTACCTCCAAGGGCATCCCAACCCCGTGTTCACCTGGTTCTCGGGGATCCGGATGAAGACCTACGCCAAGTCCGGGCTGACCCGCCCCGTCGACGACGTGTGGGACAAGATCGGCGACAATTTCAGCTCGTCCATCGCCAAGGCGTCGACCGCGGAGGACGGGAAAAAGTATTTGGTGCCGTGGGTGACCTACCCGTGGGCGGTGTTTTACAACAAGGCTTTGTTCAAGCAGCGCGGCTACGAGATCCCTGCCACCTGGGACGAATTCGTCAAACTGTGCAAGACCATGAAGAAGGACGGCATCACGCCGATCGCATTCGGCGACAAGGATCTGTGGCCCGCGTGCGGCACGTTCGACTACCTCAACCTGCGCATCAACGGCTACGACTTCCACGAAAAGCTAATGGCCCACGAGGAATCCTGGAACCAGAAGAAGGTCGCCGACGTGTTCGACCATTGGAAGGAGATCCTGCCCTATCACCAGCACGGCAGTCTTGGCCGGCTGTGGCAGGACGCCGCATCGACCATCGGCAAGAAGACGTCGGGGATGTACGTCATCGGCCTGGACCAGATCGGCGCGCAGATCACCGGCGATGCCGCCAAGGATCTCGACTTCTTCGCATTCCCGACGATCAACGAGAAGTACGGACAGGACGCGGTCGAAGCGCCGATCGACGGCTTCATGCTGTCGAAAGCCGGCAAGGGCGACGACGTCGCCAAGAAGTTCTTGCAATACCTGGGCAGCGGGGCGGCCCAGCAGACGTACCTCGGGTCCAATCACGCCGACGTGGCGACGGCCAAGGACGCGGACACGGCGAAGTACACGCCGCTGCAGAAGAAGTCCGCGAAATTCATCGCCGACGCCAAGCAGCTCTCGCAGTTCCTCGATCGCGACAGTCTGCCGGCGTTCGCGGCCGACGTGATGGAACCGGCGCTGCAGAAGTTCGTCGGCTCGGGAACGTTCGACATGAAGTCGGTCGAAGCCCAGGCCAAGCAGAAGTACGGAAAGTAACTCGATGAGTGCCTCCCGGTCGGGGGCGCCGGTGAAAGACCGGCGCCCCACCCGACGCGGGACCGCTTCGAAGCCGGCGCATAAGGTCAAGCGGTTCTCCACGACCGACAAGGTCGTCTTGACCCTGATGGTCGTCGGGCCGCTCGCTCTTGAGGCGGTGCTGATCTGGTTCCCGACGATTTTGTCGGTCGGCCTGTCGTTCACTCGCTGGAACGGGCTCGGCGACCTGTCCACAATCGAAAGCGCCGGCTGGGCGAACTACGATTACGTCTTCACCGATTACCCGCCGTTCTGGCCGGCAGTGGTGCACAACGTGATCTGGCTGGTCTTCCTCGGGGCGATCGCCACGCCGCTCGGCATCCTGTTCGCCGTCCTGCTCGACAAAAAGATCCGTTTTTCGCGCATCTACCAAAGCATCTTCTTTCTGCCGGTCATGCTCTCGCTCGCTCTCATCGGCATCATTTGGCAGTTGATCTACAGCGGCGACAACGGTCTGATCAACAGTGCACTGGGCATCAACGGCACGCATCACGCCATCAACTTCTTCGGCGACAAGTCCATCAACCTGTGGGCGGCGTTGATTGCCCAAACCTGGCGTCACGCCGGGTACGTGATGATTTTGTACTTGGCCGGGCTCAAGGGAATCGACCCGACTCTCAAGGAAGCGGCGGCGCTGGACGGTGCGAGCTTTTGGCAAACATTCCGACAGGTCGTCTTCCCGGCCATGAAGCCGATCAACACGATAGTCATAGTCATCACCATCATCGAAGCGCTTCGCGCCTTCGACCTGGTGTACATCATCAACGGCGGCACCAACGGCCTTGAACTGCTCAGTGCGTTGGTCGTGCAAAACCTGCTCGGTGAAGGGCAGGACTTGGGCGTCGGTTCGGCGATCGCCGTCGTCCTGCTGATTGTGTCGCTGGTGCCGATCGTCTTCTACCTGGTCAAGACCTTCCGGAAGGACGCCGAGTCATGAGCACAGCGATTGCCGAGTCCCGGAAGACTGTTTCCGGTACCAAGCCGGCTACCCCGAGCCGGAACGGCGGAACCTACCTCTTCCTCACCGTGATGGCGGTGTTGTGGCTGGTGCCGTTCGTGTGGACGCTGTATACGTCGCTTCGGCCCAAATCGGTCACCGATGCGCACGGATACTGGAGCTTTGGCGGCGGTATCACCTTCAGCAATTTCGAAGTCGCCTGGAAGAGCGGGTTCGAGAAGTACTTGCTGAACTCGGCAATGATCACGATCCCGGCGGTCTTCTTCGCCATCCTCTTGGCCTCGTTCGTGGCATTTGCCGTCTCTCGGTTCAGTTGGCGCTTCAATATCACGGTGCTCGTGTTGTTCACGGCCGGCAACCTGCTCCCTCCGCAGATTCTGGCCACGCCGATCTATCAGATGTACAAGCACCTGGTGCTCCCGTTGAGCTTTGCGGATTCCGGTTCGCTGCTCGACACGTATTACGGCGTCATCATCATCAACGTGGCGTTCCAGGTCGGTTTTTGCACATTCGTGCTCAGCAACTACATGAAGGCGTTGCCCTCCGACCTGGGCGAGGCCGCGCTGATGGACGGCGCGAGCGTGTGGCGGCAATACTGGGCAATCATCATGCCGCTGTGCCGGCCGGCGCTGGCCGCCCTGGCAACGCTTGAAGTGATCTGGGTGTACAACGACTTCTTTTGGGCGCTCCTGCTCATGCAGACCGGCAGCCGTCTGCCGATCACGACGGCCATCAACAATCTGAAGGGCGAGTTCGTCAGCAATTACAATTTGATCGCTGCCGGCGCCATGATCACAGTCATCCCGACGCTCGTGATCTATCTTGTGTTGCAACGACAATTCGTCGCCGGCTTGACGCTCGGATCGACGAAGGGCTGAGGGGGCTGCTGCGCATGCTTGCTGCCGAACGACAGGCACAGATCGTCGATCGCATCCGCCACGACGGCATCTCCCGAGTGCGTGATCTCGCTGCGCTGCTCCGCGTGTCCGATATGACCGTCCGCCGGGATATCGACGCACTGGTCGAAGGCGGTTTGCTCGAACGCGTACACGGCGGCGCCAAAGTGCCCGGCAGGCTCAGCAGCGACGAGCCGGGCTTCGAGATGAAGTCGACACGGCAGGAAACCGAGAAGCAAGCAATTGCCCGTGCCGCGATCGAGCTGGTGTCCCCCGGCCTGGCAATAGGCGTGAGCGCCGGGACGACGACGTGGACGTTGGCCAGGCAGCTGCGCGACATGGCCTCGCTCACGGTTGTGACCAACTCGATCCGGGTGGCCGACGAGTTCTACGACCGGGCCGGCAAGAAGCAATCAGTGGATTCGTCGGTGATTTTGACCGGCGGCGAGCGCACGCCGTCCGACGCGCTTGTCGGACCAATGGCTGTCTCGTCGCTCAAGCAGCTGCACCTGGACGTGTTGTTCCTGGGCGTGCACGGAATCGACGAAGCGGCCGGATTCACGACACCCAATCTCATGGAGTCCGAGACGAACCGCGCGTTTGCTGCCGCAGCCCACACCGTTGTGGTCCTTGCCGATCACACGAAATGGGGAACCGTCGGCATGAGCTCGATTGCAGCGCTTGACGACGTCGACATCCTCATCACCGATTCGCAGCTACCCACCGACGCACTGGACCTCCTCCGCTCACGGATCCCGGACGTCCGGATCGCCGGCTGACTCACCCCGCCCTGCGCCCCTCCCTACGCAAAACGCCCCGCGGCGTATAGCCCGCGCCGTCATGACTTCGCGGTCTATACGCGGCGGGGCGTTTTGCGGTGGGCAGTACTTGACGGCACAACGGCCGCCGGTCAACGAGTTATCCACATTCGCCGCCTCCGGGTTACCACCGGCGCCCGGAACGCCGCATGGTTGCGACATGGATAGCATTGAAATAGTCCGGTCGTGCTCGCAGCGCACTGCAGGAGTCGTTCTGCGCAGCGATCTACTTGCCGAAGGGATGCAGCCACCGGATATCCGCAGGCTCTTGGCTTCCGGCGTTCTCGTTCACGTCGACGTCGGAATCTACGCACTGGCCGCGTCGGTGCCGTACTTCCAAGATATGTACCGCTGCCGTGTTCTCGGCTACCTCCAGACCCGTCACGAGGAGTCGCCCTGCGTACTCACGGGGCTATCCGCCTTGGTGCTTGACGGCTTGCCCGTGTGGGCGAGCATCGACGATATCTGCATCGGCCGTGATCATTCGCACGGGCCCAAGAGCGGCCGCGTGAAGAATCTCGGGCGCATACCCAGCGACCAGACGGCCATCGCCACCTGCGGACCGGTCGGGCCGTACGTGGCCGCGACAGCTGCCCGAAGCGTGTGCGATTCGGCCCGGTACGGTCCCATCGTCAATACCGTAGCCGCCGGTGATGCGGTGCTGCGCACCGGAATGACCACCGCCGGGGCTATTGACGAGATCCTGGCGACAATGCGCGGGATGAAGAACATCGCCATGGCACGGTTCGCGACTTCGCTGCTGGACGGCGCCTCGGAATCGCCCGGCGAATCGGCAAGCCGGCTGCGGCTCCACCGACTCGGAGTACCGGCACCGACGCTCCAGCAGGAAATCTACGACGAAGCCGGCTTCATCGGACGCGTTGACTTTCTGTGGGAGAAGTTCGGCATCGTGGGCAAATACGACGGAAGATTCAAATACGGCAGAAGCAACCCGGCCCAGCGGCCGCCCGAAGAGGTCTTGTTCGAAGAAAAGCGGCGTGAAGACCGGCTGCGCGCCGCCGGATACATAGTGGTTCGCTGGACGACCGAGGACTTGAAACACCCCGAGCGGTTCCGCCGGCTCATCATCGGCGCCTTCCAACAGGCAGCCCGCCTCCGCAAAACGCGCTTAGCCGTATAGCTCAGCCGCGCCAGCGCCCGCAAAACGCGCCGTGACGTATAGAACGCGAAGTCATGACGGGGCGGGCTATACGCCACGGCGCGTTTTGCACGGGGCGGCGCGTTTTACTGAGGCAGGCAGGGCGGGCCGGTGGCGCTACCCTTTCAACAGTTTGAGGTGCTCGGTCCGGCGCAGTGCTTGCTGGTCCGGATCGGGCACCGGAAGTGAGGCGATGAGTCGTCGAGTGTAATCGTTCTGCGGATTGCTGAGCACGTCGTTGCCGATCCCGTGTTCCAGCAGTTCCCCGTGGAAGAGAACCCCGATACGGTGGGCAAGCATGTCGACGACCGCCAGATCGTGACTGATGAACAAGCAGGCGAACCCGAATTCGGACTGCAGGTCCTTGAACAGTTCAAGCACTTTCGCTTGCACCGACACGTCGAGCGCGCTGGTCGGCTCGTCGGCCACCAGCAACTTCGGGTCGAGCGCGAGCGCCCGGGCCAAGCTGGCGCGCTGACGTTGCCCGCCGGAGAGCTCGTGCGGATACCTGTCGGCGTAATTGCGCGGCAATTGCACAGCTTCGAGCAGGCTCTCGACGCGTTTGCGGTTGGCTACCTCGCCCTGTGACGACCGGTGGACGGCAAGGGGTTCGGCCACGCATTCGGCGATCGTCAGATGCGGGTTGAACGAGGACGCCGGGTCTTGAAAGACGAATCCGATCTGCTCACGCAACGGCTTGAACGCGCGCTCGGAATACCCGAGCATTTCGTGCCCGAACACCGTCAGCGAGCCCGAGGCGATCCGGTTCAACCCGGCGATGGCCCGGCCGATAGTGGTCTTGCCCGATCCGGATTCGCCCACCAAACCGAGTACTTCACCTTCATGAATGGTCAGCGAGACATCCGTGACGGCCTGGAACGCCTTTTGCCCCAGCCGGCCCGGGTACACGATCGAGATATCCTTTGCCTCGACCACGACCGGCGCCTCGAGTTGCGCCGCGAGTGCGTCCGCCGACAGTGCCGCGGACGCCGAATTGCGCCCCAAATGCGGGACGGCGGCCAGCAGCGACTTCGTGTAATCCTCGTGCGGGTCGGCAAACAACTCGCGCGCCGGCGCCTCTTCAACGAGTTTGCCCTGATACATCACGGCAACCCGATCGGCAAGATCGGCAACGACTCCCATATTGTGCGTGATCAGTACGATCGCCGTGCCGAAGTTGTCACGCAAATCGCGAAGCAATTCCAGGATTTCCGCCTGCACCGTGACGTCGAGCGCCGTCGTCGGCTCGTCCGCAACAATCAACCCCGCGCCGAGCGCCAGCGCCATGGCAATCACGATGCGCTGTTTTTGCCCACCCGAGAACTGATGCGGATAGTAGTCGACGCGGTGCACGGCGTCCGGAACGCCGACCTTTTCCAGCGCATCGACGGCACGCCGTCGCAGTTCCTTCTTGCTGAGCTTCGGATTATGCGCTTTGAGGCCTTCGGCGATCTGCCAACCGACCGGGAACACCGGGTTGAGCGCCGTCGATGGTTCCTGAAACACCATCGACACGTCCTTGCCGCGCATTTCCCGTAACCGGCGCTTCGGCACCGTGACCACATTGTCCTTGCCGAGGATGACGGCGCCGCTGCTGGTGGCGGTCTCCGCCAGGAGACCGAGGATCGTGCGCGCCGTGACGGTCTTGCCCGATCCGGACTCTCCCACGATGGCCAGCACCTCGCCGGACTTCACGTCCAGCGACACGTCGTCGACGGCTTTGACCGGCCCGGCGTCCGTCGCGAATGTGACTTCGAGATTCTGGATGTCGAGCACCCGTCCGGCCCCGACGCTGTGAGCGCTCATGCTTCCTTCTCCCCGACCGACGTCTTCTCGACCTTGCCGCTGCCGCTCTTGGCCCGGCGCCGGCCGCGCAAGCGCGGATCGTTCAAATCGTTCATGCTTTCGCCGACGAGCGTGACGCCCAGCACCGTCAGCACAATTGCCAGGCCCGGGTAAATGCCCGTCCACCAGATCCCGCTGGAGATGTCCGACAGCGCCCGGTTCAGGTCGTAGCCCCATTCGGATGCCGACGTCGGCTCGATGCCGAACCCGAGGAATCCGAGGCCGGCAAGCGTCAGAATGGCTTCCGACGAGTTCAAGGTGAAGATGAGCGGCAGGGTGCGCGTCGCGTTCCGGTAGATGTGCCGGAACATGACGCGAACGTTCGACGAGCCGATCACCTTGGCGGCGTCCACGAAGGCCTCGCTCTTGAGCCGCACGGTTTCGGCGCGGATCACGCGGAAGTATTGCGGAACGAAGACCACGGTGATGGAGATCGCCGCCGCAAAGATGCCGCCCCACTGACTGGAACGCCCTTGCGAGATGACGATGGCCATCACAATGGCCAGCAGCAGCGACGGGAACGCGTACACGGCGTCCGCAATCACGACAAGGATGCGATCGAGCCAGCCGCCAATGTACCCCGACAGCAGACCGAGTGCCACGCCGATGAACAGGGACAAGATCACCGCCACGATGATCACTTCGACAGCGGTCTGCGCTCCCCAGATGGTGCGGGAGAGCACGTCGTATCCGCCGACGGTGGTGCCCCACGGATGTGCTGCGGACGGCGCCTGCTGCGCGCCGAACGAGTGCCCCGCCGAGTTCTGAGTCTGCGAGTAGCCGTACGGGGCGATGAGCGGCGCGAAGATCGCGCAAATGAGCACCAGTCCCGACATGGCGAGCCCGGCAATGAGCATGCCGCGCTGCAGCCCGACGCTCTTGCCGAGATGCGAAATGATCGGCAGACTCTTCACCCATGATGTCCGGCGCGGATTCGACGACACGTCGATAGCCATGATCAGTACCTCACTCTCGGGTCGATCAGCGCGGCGATCACGTCGACGATGAAGTTCGTGACGGCGACGATCACCGCCAGTATCACCACAATGCCTTGCACCGCGACGAAGTCCCTCGCCTTCAAATACTGCGAGATCATGTAGCCGAGCCCCTCCCAGCCGAACGTGGTCTCGGTGAGGATGGCGCCGCCGAGCATCATGGCGATCTGCATGCCCATCACCGTGATGATCGGCCCGAGCGCCGGGCGGAATGCATGCCTGGTGACAAGCCGGAATTCACCGACGCCGCGTGAGCGGCCCGATTCGACGAAGTCCTGACCGAGCGTGCCGATCAGATTGGTCCGCACCAACCGCAGGAAAACGCCCGCCGTGAGGAAACCGAGCGCGATGGCCGGCAGGATGGCGTGCTGCAGCACATCGCCGACGGCAGACCAATCGCCGATGCGCAACGCGTCGATGAGGTAGATGCGCGTCGGATGTTGCACCCCTTGCAAGATCAGCTGATCCTGCGTATTTGCTCTGCCGGAGACCGGCAGCCACCCGAGCCAGATCGAAAAGATCAGCTTGAGCAGCAGCCCGGCGAAAAAGACCGGCGTGGCGTAGAAGAGGATCGCCGCAATGCGCAGGACGGCGTCCGGCCACCGATCGCGGCAATAGGCCGCCAGCATGCCCAGCGGAATGCCGACGATCAGTGCCACGATGACGGAGTAGATGACGAGCTCGAGGGTCGCCGATCCGTAAGTCGTCAAAACCGTTGTGACTTTTTGGTTATCGGAGATGGTCGTGCCGAAGTTGCCTTGGAGCAATTGGCCCATGTATTCGAAGTACTGCACCAGGATCGGCCGATCGTAGCCGGCCGCGTGGATCCGTTCGTGCAGCTGGGCCGGCGTCAGGCGCCCGCCCATCGAGGCGGTGATCGGATCGCCGATCACGCGCATGAGGAAGAAGACCAGCGTGACAAGGATCAGCAGCGTCGGAATGATCAGCAAGGCACGGATCAGGATGTACTGGCCCAGGCCGATCCCGGATTTCTTACCCTTGGTCGGCGGATCCTTGATCGGATCGTCGACTTGGTTGAGCGGTGTTGACATTGGTTACTTTCTCGCCGTTGAGTGCTACGCGAGTGAGGGCGGCCGGGCTCTTAAGACCGGGCCGCCCTCACAGGTCGCGGATGTTACTTCTTCATTGTTCCGAGGCGGAACTTGAATGACGCATCGAGGGTGACCCCGGTGACGTCCTTGTTGGCGACGGCGACCTGCGCGCCTTGCAGCAGCGGAAGGATCGGCAACTGCTCGGCAACGAGCTTCTGCGCCGCGACGATGTCCTTCTTGCGCTTGGCCTTGTTCGGCTCCGACGACTCGGCATGAATGAGCTTATTCATCTTCGTCGACCGGTAGTGGTTCTGCAGGAAGGCCTGACCGGGCTTGTCGTTCAAGAAGAACGGCGTCAGGTAGTTGTCCGCATCCGAGAAGTCCGGGTACCAGCCGAGCTGATACATCGGGTACACGTCCTTGACGCGGTCCTTCTGGTACGTGTCCCATTCGGTCGACTGCAAGTTCACCTTGAACAGGCCGGTCGATTCGAGCTGGGACTTGACCATTGCGTACTCGTCGCTGGACGAGGCGCCGTAGTGGTCGCTGTTGTACTGGATGTGTAGCTTCACCGGTGTCTTGATTCCGGCGTCCTTGAGAGTCTTCTTGGCCTTTGCCGCATCCGGACCGCCATTGCCGTCGCCGTACATCGATTTCATCGGCTCGGCCGACCCCAGGAACCCGCTGGGCACAGCCGAGTAAACAGGAGAGTAGGTGCCTTTGTACACCTGCTTGGCGATCTTGGCGCGGTCGACGCTGTCGGCCATGGCCTTTCGCACGGCGAGAGCCTTCTTCGGGTCCGGGTTGTCCGACTTCGCGCCGAACGGCATCGTGTTGTAGTCGAACACGATGTACCGCAGCTCGCCGCCGGGGCCCTTGTGGATCTTCAGGTTCTTCTTCTTCGACAGCGATTCGATGTCCGTCGGCCCGAGCGTGCGGTAGGCGACGTCAATGCTGCCCTTGTCCACATCCAGCTTCATGTTCGTCGGATCGCTGTAGTACTTCATGTTGACGGTGGCCGTCTTCGGCGTACCGAGGATGCCCTTGTAGCCGTCGAACTTCTTGTACGAGACAAGATTGTTCTTCTTGTAGCTGGCGATCTGGTACGGCCCGGCGAACGCCTTCTTCGCGACGATCTTGTCGTCCGACGTGACCTTCGTCTTCGACAGCACCTGCTCGTCGACGATCGGGCCCGCGGCCGACGTCAGCACGCCCGGCCAGGTCTGGTCGTTCTTCGTTTTCAGATGGAACTTCACCGTCGTCGGATTGGGAGCCTCGGTGCTCTTGAGGTTGCCGAGCAACGACGACGGGCCGTTCGGATCGGCAATACTCACCTGACGGTCAAAGCTGAACTTCACGTCGGACGACGTCAGTTTGTCGCCATTGGCGAATTTCAGCCCCTTCTTCAACTTCACCGTGAAAGTTGTCGGGTTGGTGAACTTGGCGCTGGTGGCGATATCCGGCTCGGGAGTCGCGGAGCCGGGCTTGCTGTTCATCAGGAACGGGTACACCTGGCTCATCACGAACAACGAGCCGTTGTCGTACGAGCCGGCAGGGTCGAGCGACACGATCTTGTCAGTGGTTCCGACCGTCAGAGATCCGCCTTTGGACGACGACTCGGTGGTCGACGAAGAGCAGCCGGATAGCGCCAGTGCGGTCACTCCCGCGACAGCGACAGCAGCCTGCCATTTCGGTTTGAACATGCGAGTGGGCCTTTCATCAAGCTTTTCCACTAAGGAGCGAGCGATGTGAATCACGACACAACGCTCTTTGAGTGCTCTCTACAATACAGGCCGTGAGCGCCGTTTGTGACCGAACGGTCGGTATCGCGTATCGCAAATCAAATCGTTAGCGAATCGACATCGCAAACATGCCGGGCCGGTACCGCAGCGTGCGGTACCGGCCCGGCATGGTGGACGGGGCGCTACTTCAACCGCATGCCCGCCGATCCGAGGTTCGAAGCCGCCACGGCGACGCGCTCGGACAGCCCCTGCTCCGCGATCTTGCCCCAAGCACGAGGGTCGTAAACCTTCTTGTTGCCGACCTCGCCGTCGACCTTCAACACGCCGTCGTAGTTCTTCAGCATGTAGTCGGCGACCGGCCTGGTGAACGCGTACTGCGTGTCCGTGTCGACGTTCATCTTCACGACGCCGTAGCTGACGGCGTCTCGAATCTCCTGCTCGCTCGACCCGGAGCCGCCATGGAAGACGAGATCGAACGGCCGCTCCTTGCCGACCTCCCGGCCGACGGCGTCCTGAATCTCCTTCAAGATCTCCGGACGCAGTTTGACGTTGCCGGGCTTGTACACACCGTGCACGTTGCCGAACGTCAACGCCGTCAAATAACGACCCTTTTCGCCGGTGCCGAGCGCTCGCGCCGTGGCCAGTCCGTCCTCGACGGTGGTGTACAGCTTGTCGTTGATCTCGTTCGCGACGCCGTCCTCCTCGCCGCCGACGACGCCGACCTCGATCTCGAGAATGGTTTGCGCTCTGCCGGAGAGCTCGAGCAGTTCCTCGGCAAGGACCAGGTTCTCGTCGATCGGCACTGCGGAGCCGTCCCACATGTGCGATCCGAACAGCGGATGCTCGCCGCGGGCCACGCGCTCGGTGGAGATCTGCAACAGCGGACGCACCCAGTGCTCGACGGCGTCCTTGGGCGCGTGGTCGGTGTGCAGCACGATGTTGACGTCGTAGCTCTTTGCCACTTCTTCGGCGAATTTGGCAAATGCGACGGCGCCGCGCACGCGGTCCTTGACGGTCGGGCCCGAGAAGTACTCGCTACCGCCGGTGGAGACCTGAATGATGCCATCGGATTCGGCCTCGGCAAATCCGCGAATTGCCGCGTTGACGGTTTGTGACGACGTCACGTTGATTGCCGGATACGCGAATCCGTGCGTTTTGGCACGGTCGATGAGCTCGGTGTAGACCTCGGGGCTAGCTAAAGGCATGTCAACTCCCAATCGTTGGCTATGAGCACTCGCAAAGCGCGGCTTTCATCTGCGACGGCGCGAGCCTGGTAAAAACACGCGTCTTCCTATGATCTTTCCATGCCGCCCGGTGCGGTTGCCACCCCGCCGTGCTCGTGAGGCGATACGCTGACCGGCAATGAGTTCAATAACGCCTCCCACCGATGCCCGGGCCGGGGACGACGCGTCGCCGGTCCGGCGCCGGGCCGTCATGTCCTGGGCGCTGTGGGATTGGGGGTCGGCGGCGTTCAACGCCGTCATCGTCACGTTCGTGTTCGCGCCGTACCTGACGAAGGGCGTTGCCGAGAATGCGACGACGGGTTCGCAGTACCTCGGCTATGCACTGTCGATCGCCGGCGCGATCATCGCCATCGTGGCTCCGGCGGCCGGTACGCGCGCCGACGAGCGAGGACGGCACAAGTTCTGGCTCGGGCTGCACACCGCCATCGTGATCGCCTGCATGGCCGGTATGTTCTTCGTCCGTGATTCGCCGTCATATCTGTTGCTCGGCCTCGTGTTGTTGTCCGTCGGCAGCGTGTTCTTCGAATTCGCCGGCGTCAGCTACAACAGCTTGCTGGTGCGCGTGTCCTCCCGCACGAACGTCGGAAAGATCTCGGGTTTCGGCTGGGGCATGGGGTACGTCGGCGGCCTGGTGCTGCTGGCGCTCATGCTCGTGGCGTTCATCTTGCCGGGAACCGGGTTGTTCGGCGTCGGGGACGCCGGCGGGCTGCGTTATCGCGCCGTCGCGCTTGCCGCGGCGTGCTGGTTCTTCGTCTTTGCCATCCCGGTCATGCTGTTCGTCCCGACGCTTCCGGCCCGGCCCGGCGACGTCGAGGCCAAACCGCGTGGACCGCTTGGCTCGATCATTGCGTTCTTCGCCGACTACAAGCGCGTCGTCTTGCGGATTGCACGGCTGTGGCGTCATGACCGGCGCACGCTGCACTTCTTCGTGGCCAGTGCGATATTTCGCGACGGCTTGGCCGCGATCTTCTCGTTCGCCGGCGTGTTGGCCGCCGGCAGCTACGGGTTCGGCTCATCCACGATCATCGTGCTGGGGATCGCCGCCAATGTCGTGGCCGGAGTCGGCGCGTGGATCGCCGGACCGCTGGATGACCGGCTCGGGCCCAAACTTGTCATAGTTGTCTCCCTGTGCTGCCTGGTCCTCGGGATCATTCCGATAGTGGCGAGCGGTTCGTCGGCGGTGTTCTGGGTGATGGCGTTGTTCTTGTCGTTCTTCGTCGGCCCGGTCCAGGCATCGTCGCGTTCACTGCTGGCCCGGCTCACGGCGCCCGGCCACGAAGGCGAGAACTTCGGCCTGTACGCAACCACCGGACGGGCAGTGAGCTTCATGGGCCCGCTGGCGTTCTCGACGGCGATCGGCATCTTCGGCTTTCAACGCGCCGGGGCCGTCGGCGTCGGCGTGGTACTGCTCATCGGGCTGGTCATCGTGTGGCCGCTCAAGGTCACCCGCACCGCGTAGCCGGCCGCCGCGTTTTGGTTAAAGGGCCGAGTTGCGGTGGGCGGCGGCCAACCGGATGGTGCCGATGACCGGGTCGACATCCAGCACGCGGACATCGGCCGCCGCTCCCAACCGCTCCCGCAGCCCGTCGACTGCCTCCGGCTGGTGCGTGGCCACGCCGCCGACCAGGACGACGGGGCCGGGCATCGCCAAATTGCCGGACACGCTTGCGATCATGCCGGCGACCCCGTCAATGCCTGCTTCGACTATCGACCGCGCCGCAGCATTGCCGCCGGACGCCGCCCGGAACACGAGCGGAGCCTTGCCGGCCCAAAAACGCCGATCGGCGTCCGAATAGGCAAGGTGGATCAATTCGCCCGGGTCGGTGAGCCCGCACGCACGCAGCAGCTCGGCAGTCATCTCATCGGGCTCGTCGCCGGCGTCCATTCGGCGCAGCGCATGTCGGACGGCCTGAATGACCACCCAATACCCGCTGCCTTCGTCGCCGAGAAGGTAACCCCAGCCGCCCGAGCGCGCTTCGCGTCCGCCGGCGTCCATCCCCCATGCCGCGGTGCCGGTCCCCCAGACGACGCCGATGCCGGCGTCGAGACCTGCCGCGGCAAGGATCAGATGCGTATCGTGCACGACCACCGCGTCGTCGGCTCGCATGCTGGGCCGGATCAGATCGATCAGGCGCTGTTGATCGGCGTCCGTGTCGACGCCGGCGGACCCGGCACACACCAGATTGACGTCCGGGCTGCCGAGTTCGGCATACGCTTCGCGCAGGTTCGCTTCGGCCTCCGACCGCGTGACGGATTGCGTGTTGGCGCTTCCCGCGACAGCTTCACGGACGATGACGTCGCTTTCGATCAGGACGGCGTGCGTCTTCGTCCCACCGATGTCGAGGCCGATGGTCGTACCGGTGTGGGCATGCGTGGATTCAGTCATGCACATAACTTAGCTGTCGGCACTTAGCGGCCGGACCGGCTGGTCGAAGATGTGACGACGCACCCAGGCATGCATGGCGATCGCGGCGGCAGCCGACGCGTTGATCGACCGGGTCGAGCCGAACTGTTCAATCGACAAGACCGCATCGCACGCTCGGTGCGCATCCTCGGACAATCCGGGGCCTTCCTGCCCGAATACCAGCATGCACCGGCGCGGAAGGTCGTAGGTTTCCAAGGGCACCGAATCGGGAAAGTTGTCGATCCCTATCAGCGGCACGCCGTTGTCTGCAGCCCAGCCGGTCAGCTCGGCAAAGGTCGGGTGATGGAGGATGTGCTGGTACTTGTCGGTGACCATGGCGCCGCGGCGGTTCCAGCGGCGTCGTCCGACGATGTGTACGGCTGCCACGTTGAACGCGTTCGCCGTCCGTACGACCGACCCGATGTTCAGATCGTGCTGCCAGTTCTCAACGGCGATATGCAGTTCGTGCCGCGTCGTGTCCAGGTCGGCGACAATCGCGTCGTGACGCCAGTACCGGTATTTGTCGACGACGTTGCGCCGGTCGCCGGCGGCAAGCAGCTCGTCGTCCCACTGATCGCCGTCGGGCCGCCGCCCCGTCCACGGCCCGACGCCGTGCGTCGGCGATTCCGGCTGCCCGGCGTCGTCCGCCGGTACCTCCGGCTCCGGGCCGGACGGCGCTTTGGCCACTATCGGCTCGCGCCGCTGAGCGACCTGTGGGTTGCGCGTTTGTAAATGGATCCGCAAACGGCCAAGACGATCCAGACCCCGACGATCATGCCGCCCACGGCAGCCAACGGAGCCCACCATTCGAGGCCGCCCGTGAAGATGCGCACCGGCATGACGACCGGCGAGGACAACGGCAGGTACGACAGCCATTTCATGACCATGTCGTTGTGCTGATAGATCACCGCAGCGATCAGCGGCAGCACGAGGGCCAACACCATGACGGTGAGCCAGATGACGCGTCGCAGATGCGTGCGCGCCGCTGCAGCCGCAGCGAACAGTCCTGCAAACAGGGCAAGCCCGCCCGCAAAGAGCAGCATGGCCCACCCCAGCGTGATCGAGGTCGACACCGCCAGCGACGTCGGCCCGATGATTGACAGGGCAAGCAAGACTATCGCGCTGAGCAGGACGGCTTGAGCCAGGCCGAGCACGCCTCTGCCGACGACCTTGCCGGACATCAGCGACTTCGCCTTCACGACCGACAGCAGCACTTCGTTGGCGCGGTTCCGTCGTTCGTCGACAACAGTTTGCGCAATGGCGACCCCGAGGACCAGCACGATGACCAGCAGCGCGCCGGCCAGTCCGATGCCGAGCGAATTGATCAGCGTGTTGCTGTGGTCCTTCGGCTGCAGATACTTCACCTCGGGAGAGCCGCTCTGTGAGAGCACCTTGTCGATCGCGTCGCTGACGGCAGTGGGCTTATCGCTCTTGGCGATGATGATCGGCTTGCCCGTTTGCTTATCGGAATCGATTGCAGCGTCGACGGAACCGTCGAGAACCATGGACTTCGCGGCGTCCTTGGTCTTGGCCGGCTTGATGTGCATGCTGAGCTGTTGCTCGGCTTGCGGCACTTGCTTGGCCGTGACGCCGACCATCGCAACGGTCGGCATGTCCGACCCCTTCGACGAGTAGAGGTGCCCGCCGATCACTGCGCCAAGCACGGCAAGCACCATCACGAGTGTCGAGATGAGGAATGCCTTGCTGCGCAACGTCGCAGTCATTTCGCGGTGGGCCACCAGCCACAGGGTGCCGCCGGACGTCGGCGGCATCCGGTCGGTGACAAGGCCGGACGGCGGCAGCTCATCGGACTCGTCGTCCCGCAGCTCTTCGGGCAGCTCGTCGACATCCCCGCCGTCCTCGCCGTCCTCGTCGTCATCGGCGGCTTCGATATCGCCGAGCGCCGCCGGGTCGAGCGGTGCCGACTTCTTGGCCCGCCGAGTGCTGACAAGCTTTTGCTGTTCTTCGCGGCTCAGGTCGCCTTCGGCCTCTTTGGCTTCAGCCTCGTTGGCCTCGCCCTCTCGGTCTTCGGCCTCCGGAGCTTCCTCCTCGGCCGCCTTTTCCCGGGCTTCCTTTTCCTGGGCTTCCTTTTCCTTGGCCGCCTTTTCCTGGGCCGCGCGTGACTTTCGGTTGCTCATACTGCTGTGGTCCTCGCAAGCTCATCGATGGTGGGCGCTTCGGCGCTGAAATGGGTGACGGTTCCGAGCCCGAGCGCCTTTTGCAGCACCCGCTGACTGACGTCGGCGCGGTCGGCCTCGTCGGCGACGCTGAACCGTGCGTAGTTGCCGTCGAGCTCGTCGACGGTGACGCCGGAGACGTTCCCCAGCCAGTCGAGCCCGGCCGAGGCCTCGATCTCGAAGCGGCCGGTCGGCACAAGGAGTTCATTGGTGGCGGCTTCGGCTTGCACTTCGCCGTCCTGCAGAATGACGAGGTTGTCCGTCACGCCTTCCACAACGCCGAGTTCAGTAGTCGTCAGCACGATCGGCACCCCGGATTCGGCGTGTCCGCCAAGTACCTCGATGATGTCGTCCACGGCGCCGGTGTCCAGCCCCTCGAACGGGGCGTCCAGCATGATCACGTCGGGATCGTGCACCAATGTGGCGGCAATCTGCACGCGCTGCCGGTCGCCGAGGCCGAGCGAATCGAGCCTTAAGTCGGCGAAGTCCGCGATGCCGAGTTTTTCCAGCAGCGTGTGGGTATTGCGCTCGGCTGCGCCCAGACTGAAGCCGTGCAGTCGGCCGATGTACACCAACTGCTGGGCCACCCGCATCGACGGGTAGAGACCGCGCTGCTGCGGCAGGTACCCGACCCGTTGCAGGTCGACGCCGTCCAGCGCTTCGCCGTCGAGCAGCACGGACCCGTCGTCCGCGTCCAACAGCCCGGCAAGAATCCGCAACAAAGTCGTCTTACCGGCGTCGCGCCCGCCAACGATCCCGGTCAGCGTCCCGGCGGGAACGTCGAAACCGACGTCGGATAGCACCTGCAGGTCACCAAATGACCTGGTGATGCCCTTCACCTCAAGCATGGTTATTCCTTAGCTGTGCATTGGAAGTTGTGCGGCGCGCCTGCGGACGACAGGCGGCTAGTCCCGGTCAACGCTACCTAATCCGATACCGGTACCACTAATATCCGAAGAGTCTTGGTTTTCGCTGAGCCGTCTCTCATAGCCCGCGGACAGCCGCTCCCGTAGTCTAGTCGGGTGATGATCTCCGGCCATTTGGCATACTTGGGCGCCCTTCCCGACTGGGCTCCGCACTGGCTGGGCTTCCTCAGCGCCGATACCTTGCTGGGCTGGTTCCCGCCCGAAATCCTGGTGCTGGTCATCTGCATTGTCATCTTCATCGAAACCGGCCTGCTGTTCCCGTTCCTGCCGGGTGATTCGCTGCTGTTCGTCGGCGGCCTGCTGGTGGCGACCGGCCAGATCCACGAACCGCTCTGGCTGCTTTGCCTGACCGTCTCGGCCTGCGCATTCGCCGGAGATCAGCTCGCGTTCTTCATCGGATCCAAGGCCGGACGACGTCTGTTCAATAATCCGGACGCGCGCATCTTGAAGCCGAAATATCTGGAAAAGACCGACGATTTCTTCGCCAAGTACGGCGGGCGCACCATTGTGATCGCCCGGTTCGTACCGATCATCCGCACGTTCGCCGCGGTCGTGGCCGGCACCTCGGCCCTGCGCTACCGGGTCTTCGTGGGCTTTGACGTGATCGGCGCCATCAGCTGGGGATCCGGCGTGACGGTGATCGGGTTCTTCTTGGGGCAGATCCCGTTCGTGCACAACAACATCGAGCTCATCCTCGTCGCCATGGTGTTCGTGTCGGTGATCCCCATCATCATCGAGTACGTGCGACACCGCGGCAAGAACTCACCCGAGACCGCCTCGTCGAACTCGCCCGGGACCGCCGCACCGGACGTTCCCGAGGACTCCTAGGGTCGAGTCGGCCGGCTCAGGCCAAGCCGAGGTCGGCCAACGACAACGCCGCCAAATAGCGCAGTCCCGCAGCTTCGACCTTCTCCTTGGCGCCGGTATCCCTGTCGACGACCACCGCGACAGCCGCTACGTCGGCGCCGGCTTCGCGAAGTGCTTCGACGGCGGTCAGCACCGATCCTCCGGTCGTCGACGTGTCTTCGACGGCGACTACTCGGCGTCCTGCGACGTCCGGGCCCTCCACGCGGCGGGACAGCCCGTGCGCCTTTGCTTGTTTGCGCACCACGAACGAGTCGATGCCTCGGCCGCGGGCAGCCGACTGGTGCAAGACTGCCGTCCCGACCGGATCGGCACCCATTGTGAGTCCGCCGACGGCGTCCACGTCGCCGAGGCCGGCATCGTCGAGCAGGTCCAGCATGACGGCACCGACCAGCGGGGCGCCCGCGGCGGACAGTGCGATACGGCGCAGATCGAGGTAATAATCAACCTCGAGCCCCGAGCTGAGCGTCAAATGCTCGCGGATGAGGGCCTTATCGGTGATCTGTCGGATGAGTGCGGCGCGGGCGTCTGCGGGCGTGGCGATATCAGGCATGTCCTTCATCTTATGCGCCGCACCGGCCGGGCCGTTCAGGCGTCGACCACCAGATCGTCGGTCGGCTTCGAGCAGCACGGCAGGAACCGTCCGGCATCGATCTCCGCCGGCGTGATACCGCCCTGGTGGTGCATGTCGACGGCGCCGCCGGTCAACGTGGACTTGCACGTGCCGCAGATCCCCTCCGTGCAGGACGACGGCAGCGAGAGCCCGGCTTTTCCGGCTGCTTCCAGCACCGTCGAGTCCGCGGGGCAGTCGATCACCCGCCCGCGGCGCTGGAAGGTCACTGTGAAAGTCGCGGTTGCCGACGAGGCCGCCGACACGCCGCCCGGGTCGCTGATTCCGCCCGGCGCCGCGTCCGCGTCGCCGCCGATCACGAAACTCTCCGTGTGCACCCGGCCGGAGTCGGCGCCGGCGGCGGACGCCGCGTCGACTGCCATGCTTCGAAATCCCTCCGGCCCGCACACGAAGATCTCACGCACGGCAAGATCGGGTACCAGCGCCAAAAGCCGCCCGGCGTTCAACCGCGCCGGAGCCGGCCCGCCGGGTGCGGCGCGGCGCGTGAGGATGGTGCGCACGTGCGCGCCGGAGGCCGCCATGGCATCGAGCTCGGCGTCGAAGATGACGTCATCCGGAGTCGCAGCGCTGTAGACGAAGGCGATGTCCGCTCCCTTGCCGGCATCGATCAGCCGGCGTGCCATGGACATGACCGGCGTAATGCCGCTGCCTGCCGCAATGAACGCGTAGGAAGCCGCGGAGTCCGATGCGAGAGTGAAATACCCGACCGGGCCGACCACGTCGATCTCGTCGCCAACGCGCATCCGGTCGTGCAGCCACGTCGAGACCGCGCCGGCCGGCTTGCGTTTCACGGTCAGCGCGAGACCGGGCCGGCTCGGAGTCGAACTGAGCGTGAAGCACCTGCCGATATCGCGGCCGTCGATGCGGGCCAGCACCGTAACGTATTGGCCGGCCTCGTAGTCGAAGTCATATCCGTCGCACGGCGCGAAGCGGAAGGTCTTCACCGCCCGGGCGACCTGCTCGATGCCGGTGCACGTCAGCCGCCGGACGGCGCCCGGCTCCGGCGGGCTCGCCGTTTCGGCACCAAGCGGGCCGGCCAGGCCGATGGGGCCGGTCAGCGTGGTCATCCGGACTCTCCCGTCGATCGCCCGGCGGGCTCCGGCCGGGGCTCGCCCGCATTCATGGCATCGATGTACCAGCTACAGAACTTCTCGACCTGGTATTCGCTGGGCGCGTACGGCCCGGGTTCATAGGCCGGGCTGGAGACCCCCAGCTGTGCCCTGGCGACTATCTCGCCGTCCTGCTCATTGGTGTGGTTCCATACGGTGGTGAGTTCGTCGAGGTCGTAATCGATGCCTTCTTCGGCCTCTGCGTCGACGAGCCAGGTGGTGCGGACCACGGTCGTGGACACGGTCAGCGGCAGCACGCTGAAGACGACCGCGTGATCACTGAGCACGTGCGACCAGAAATTCGGCTGCACGTGCATCGACAGCCGGCCCAGCCTTTTATCGGTGAAGCCGCCCAGCGACCGCCGGCACACTGCCGACCCGTCGGCGCTGAACGATTCGCCGGCGCCGTCCAACGATTCACGCTGTATTCGGAATCCGACGTCGCGCCCGTCGAGCTCTTCAATTGCTTCGTACGGCAGGCCTGCCGCATCGCACTTGGCGTGCAGATCGTTCTCGGCCGCCAGAAATCTGTCGTAGGCCGGGAGCAGGTTCGGCGGGATCTCGTCGGGCTCGTACCCGTAGGTCGGAAAGAACGTGCAGATCAGTTCCGGGTGGTTATCGCAGTGATAGCACTCCCGGTTGTTCTCCATCACGAGTTTCCAGTTGCCGTGTTCGACGATCTCGGACCGGGCCGCGACCTTGGCGTTCTTCAGCCCGTGCGGTGCCAGATACGGGCTGACAAGTCCGGCGACGGTGTCGATATCGGCAGGCGGATCGGCAGCCAGGCAGATGAAGATCAGCCCATCGAGGGAGCGCACGTGTACGGACCGCAGGGCGAAACACGTCTTGTCGAAGTTCGGCGGCTGGGCCGGCGCGAACATCAGTTCCCCGTTGGTGCGATACGTCCACTTGTGATATCCGCACACAATATTGCCGACGGTTCCGCATGTCTCGTCGAGCAGCCGGGTACCGCGGTGCCGGCAGACGTTGTGCATGGCGCGAACGTCGTCCCCGTCGCGGATGACTATCACGGATTGATGGCCGAAGGTCACTGTCAGGTAGTCGCCGGTCCTCGGTATTTCGGCCTCGGTGCCGGCGAAGATCCACTGCGAGGAGAAGACCCGGTCGATGTCTTCGGCAAAGATCTCCGCGCTTGTGTAAAACGGGCCCTCCAAGCTGAACCCGGGCCGTCGGCGGACCGGCAAGGGCAGGGCGCCGGTGACCGGCCCTGCCGGCGGCGCGAACGTGGTCATGGTTGTCTCGCTTTCTCGGGTTCGGATGTGACTGTGATCGAAAGTCGAAGCGCGTCGAGCACTGCTGCGTGAATGTTGCGTCCCGTCACGGCGTCGCCGATGCGGAACAGCTGATATCGGCCGTCCGGGTTGGTGTGCACGGTCTGCGGGCGGCCGTCCAGCAGGGCCGCCTGATCGACCTCGCCCAAGTTCGTCGATCCGGCCAACAGGTCGAAGTACGGGTCGGCCGCCGGCACCGTGCCGTGCTCGACGATGACGGCGTCGGTGTCGATGGTGAGGGTTCCGCTCGAATAGTCGCTGGCGAGTTCGGCCAGAAGACGCCCATCGGCGCCGCGCCGCAGCGAGCGCAGCCGGCGCGCAAGCGTCACCGTGACATCGTGTTCGGCGAATGCGGCAAGGTACGCCGGGGAGTTCATGCCGCCGACGTCCGGGCCGACCATCCGTTCGGGAGTCACGAAATGCACGCGGGCACCCGCCCGGGCCAGGACCTCGGCGGCGTCCAGCCCCGGATAGCCGCCGTCGTCGTCAAAGATCAGCACGTCGCCGCGCGGGCGGACAGCTCCGGAGAGCACGTCCCACGTATCGTAGGCGAGTTCGGCCCCCGGAAGGAACGACAAGTCGGGAATGCCGCCGGTCGCCACGATGACGACGTCCGGGTACTCGGCCAACACGTCGCCTCGTTCGGGCAGCACCCCGAAGCGGAGATCGGCACCGGCCAGCTGCGCTTCGGACACTCGCCAATCGATGATGCCGAGCAAGTCGCGCCGCCGTTCGTTGTGCGCGGCGAGGCGCACCTGGCCGCCGGGCTTGTCGGCGGCTTCGAACAGCGTGACGCCGTGCCCGCGGCCGGCCAGTACTCGCGCCGCCTCCAATCCGGCGGGGCCCGCCCCGATGATGACGGCACGCACGGGCCGGCCGGCGTCCGGCGTCAGCTCGTGCGGAAGATCCGCCTCGCGCCCGGTCGCGGGATTATGGATGCATTTGGCAGCGCCGGCCTGGTAGATCGAGTCGAGGCAGTAGCTGGCGCCGACGCACGGCCGGATCCGGTCCTCCCGGCCCGTCGCGATCTTTTCCACCAGGTGCGGATCGGCGATCTGCGCGCGCGTCATACCGACGAGGTCGAGAAGGCCCTCGCGGACGGCGTACCGGGCAGTGGCAACGTCCGCGATCCGTGCGGCATGCATGACGGGCACGTCGAGCCGGCGCTTGATACCGGCCGTGAAGTCGAGGAAAGGGGCGGACGGCGTGCCCATGGACGGGATGGCCCGGGCAAGCGTGGCGTCGCTGCCGATGGTGCCCTTGACGGTGCTGATGAAGTCGATGCCGTAATCGATGTACCGGCGGGCCGCGGCGACGGCATCGGTTTCGGTGAGCCCTCCCGGGCGGTCTTCGTCGAAGGACATGCGGATGCCGACCACGAATTCCGGCCCGACCGCGCGGCGGATCGCCCGGATCACTCGGGACGGGAACGAGGCCCGGCGGTCCGGGGAACCGCCGTATTCGTCATCGCGGTGGTTGGTGGCCGGCGACAGGAATCCGTCGAGCAAGTGGCCGTAGGCCTCGAGTTCGATGCCGTCGAGTCCGGCATCCTTGCACCGTTCGGCGGCCGCGGTGAAGTCGCCGACTATCCGATCGAGGTCCCACGGTTCGGCGATCTTGGGCACCGACCGGTGCGCGGATTCGCGTTCGCCGGACGAATACACCAGCGGCAGCCAGTCTCCGATGAAATTGCTTGTGCGACGGCCCAGATGAGTCACCTGGCACATCACTGCCGCGCCCTCGGCGTGCACGTCGTCGGCCAAGAGCCGCAGCCAGGGAACTATCTCATCCCGATACAGTTCGAGATTCCCAAATGCCGGCGGGCTATCGCGCGAGACGATTGCCGAGCCGCCGATCATCGTCAACCCGACGCCGCCGCGTGCCTTTTCCACGTGATAACGGCGATACCTGTCGGTGGGCATTCCGTTTTCGGCGTACGCGGGCTCGTGCGATGTGCTGACGATGCGATTGCGCAGCTTCACGTCGCGGATATGGAACGGCTGCAGCAGCGGGTCCTCGGCGGCCATACCTTCACTATCGCGCGAAAGATCACTGAATAATAGCGAAGAAAATCTCAGCAAACCGATTAAAATTATTACATGATCGACCACCGTCTTCAGGTGTTGCGCGTGGTCGCCGAAATGGGCACTGTCACAGCAGCCGCCCGGGCGTTGAATTACACGCCATCGGCGGTCACGCACCAGCTGCGCGGACTAGCCGAGGACGTCGGCGCACCGCTGACGGTGCCGCACGGACGGAATATCCGGCTGACGCCGGCTGCCCGGGTACTTCTTGCCCACGCCGACGAATTATTTGCCCGCTGGGAAGAGATTCGCGCCGAATTGTCCGAGAGTCTTCCGGACGCCGGCGTCGGCACTCTCACGCTGTGCGGCTTCTCCACGGCGGCTGCCGCCTTGCTGCCGTCCGTCGTCGTCGCGGTACGACAGCGATTCGCCCGCTTGGATGTGCACATCATCGAAGCCGACCCGGAGGAATGTTTCGACTTGCTGCTCACCGACGATGCGGATGTCGCAGTTGTCGTGGCGACGAGTTCGCTACCGCAGTCCGGCGACCGGCGATTTGACCAGCGGCTTCTCTTTGACGACCCGCTCGACCTACTCGTGCCGGCCGACCATCCGCTGGCCGGTCGCCAGCGGGTACGGCTGAGCGAAGCGGCAAGCGAGCCGTGGATCGTCGACAGACCGGGGCGGCCGTATCGCGGCCTCGTGCTTGCCGCGTGTTCGGCAGCCGGATTCACCCCTGCCGTGGCGCACGAGTCGTCGGAGTGGGATACCGGCGCAGCCCTCGTATCGGCCGGTCTCGGAGTCGCGTTGGTTCCTCGGCTGGCACGATTGCCGCACGGATACCGGGTCGAGCGAATCCGCCTGCTCGGCGACCCGGCGCCGTCGCGCCGCATTCTTACCGGCGTGCGGGCCGGAAGCCGTTCTCAGCCGGGTATCGCGGCCGCACTGGATGCGCTTGTCGAGACGGCGGATCGGGTGCACGCCGGGTAGGCGGCGAGTGCACACGGAACGAGGCGAGCACCCACGGACGGAGCCGCGCGGTCACCGGGCAGACAAAAGCCCCGGGCGGCGTAATCGCTCTGCCCGGGGCTTTTGCTGCACTCCCCTCGAGTACCCGGACGCATCCCCACACGTCCGATTGTTCACCCGATCCCCACCAGGTGAACACCACCAATCTAACCTCGATAAGTTCAAAGTTAAACCCAGTTTCCGCTGTGAGTTCCCTGACAATAGTTCGTACATCAATTGGACTTAATGCGGCGGCTCGCGAACCCGCCGGAGATACCGCGAATCAGCGGCCGGGGAGCAATCCTGGCCACCCTCGCCGCGACTTGATAGACGGCTCCCGGAATGCTCAACGTTTTGCCGGCCCGAGCGTCGGACAGGCCCCGCCCGGCAACGTGTTCGGCGGTCAACCAGCCGGCCGCGGGCAGCCAGGACATGTTCAGTCCGGCGCGCCGGTGGAATTCGGAATGGACGAATCCGGGCAGCACGGCCGTCACGTGCACACCGGTTCCGGCGAGTTCGGTTGCCAGCGCCTCGCTGAATACCGTCGTCCAGGACTTGGCGGCCGCGTACACACCCATCGTCGTGTAACCGGCGACCGACGACACGTTGATGATCATGCCGCTCCCGCGATCGCGCATGGCCCGGCCGGCCGCGTGCGAGAGCACCATCACCGCACGGGTGAGCACGTCGTCCTGCGCTTCCCAGGCCGCGAGGTCGTTGTCCAAGAACGTGCCGCGAAGGCCGTACCCGGCATTGTTGACTATCGCATCGAGGTCCCCGCGCGATGCGCGTTCGGCGACGGCGTCCAGGTCGGGCCGTTTCGACAAGTCGGCAGCAAGGGTCTCGGCCGTGATTCCGTATTCGCGTTCCAACTCGGATTTGATCTCGGCCAATGTCGTAGGGGTTCGTGCGACAAGCACGAGGTCGTATCCGTCGGAGGCCAGCGCCTTGGCGAACGCCAGGCCGATGCCCGAGGTGCCGCCGGTGATCAATGCACGAGTCATGGTGCTCATGCTAGTCCGCCGAACGGCCGCGTCGGTGGCCATGGGCCACCCGGATACGGGTACCCTGGCAGGGTGCGAATTGCCACATGGAATGTGAACTCGGTCCGAGCCCGTGCCGAACGGATCGGTGCCTGGCTCGACCGGTCGGACGCCGACGTACTGGCCATCCAAGAGCTCAAGTGCAAGGATTCCCAGTTTCCCGAGGAGGTGTTCTCCTCTCGCGGCTATGAAGTCGCGTTCCATGGGCTGAATCAATGGAACGGCGTGGCCATTGCGTCTCGCGTGGGCCTCGACGACGTCGTGCTGGGCTTTGCCGACGTCCCCGGATTCGGCGACGACGACTCGGTGGAGGCACGCGCAATCTCGGCGACCTGCGACGGCGTCCGCGTGTACTCGCTGTACGTGCCGAACGGCCGGGAGCTGGATCATCCGCACTACGACTACAAGCTTCGTTGGCTCGACGCCCTTCGGGCCGACGTGCGCGGTCAACTCGAAGCCGCCGAGAATCTGCAACTGGCGCTCTGCGGCGACTTCAATGTCGCCCCGGAGGACGACGACGTGTGGGATATGGCCGAGTTCGAGGGCAAGACGCATGTGTCCGAGCCCGAGCGGAAGGCCTTCCGTGCGCTGCTGGACGCGGGCCTGACCGACGTCGTTCGTCCGTTCACTCCGGGGCCCGGCACGTACACGTTCTGGGACTATCAGCAGCTGCGGTTTCCCAAGAAACAGGGGATGCGCATCGACTTCGTCTTGGCGTCGGACAAGCTGGCCGGGCGAGTCTCGGACGCCTCGATCGACCGGAACGAGCGCAAGGGCAAGGGCGCCTCGGACCACGCGCCCGTCATCGTCGACATCGGCTGACGGCGCCGGAATCGGGCGCGACAGCGATACGGACGGGTTCGAACGAATTTCCCCGACCCGTGATGACAGGTATGCTCGTTGAGCATGAGCACTCCTCCCCAGGGCCCTCCCCCTCAAGGGCCTCCGCAGGGCCCGCCTCCGCAGGGGCCTCCGCCCCCGGGGCCGGGCGCACCGTGGCCGAATACCCCGGGCCCGAGCAACCAGTACCCCCGGCAGTATCCGCAGTACCCCGGACAGCACTATCCGCAGAACGGCGGATGGGGCCCGGGCCCTCCCGGTCCTCCGTACGGCAACGGCCGTCGTCCGAAAAAAAGCAAGGGTTGGGTGTGGATGCTCAGCGGAGGCGCCTTTCTGCTGGTGATTCTGGTCGTGGGCGCATTCATCGGCTTGAACGCGTTGAGCAAGAACAGCGGCATGTCACACGACGTCGTGTCCATGGATGACGGCCATGACGACCCGCCGGCCGCCGGTCACCCCAGCCGGTCGCCGTCCGAAAACCCCTCGCCGTCCGAAAGCCCGTCACCGTCCGACTCGACCGACGGCGCCGAGTCCGACGACTACGGAACGGGCTCCTGCATTGTCGGAAATTCGACAAACGTCATCGAGGTCGATTGCTCTGCAGCGCACTTGGCGCAGATTTATTACGAAGAAGAATTGCCGGACAGTTCGTACCCGGATAAGGCGGCACTCAAAGCAGCCGCCGAGCGCATCTGCCCCAAGCATGTCAAGGGCGCCGTCGACTCGGGCACTGTGACAAGCAAGTACCGGATCTCCTGGCTTGCCCCCGACCGCACCAAATGGGAAACCGACGGCGATCATCACATTTACTGCCTCGTGATGCGCAAGGACGGCAAACACTTCACCGGCACCAAACTCTTGACGCAGTAGCTCCGGCCGCGACGACGGCAGATTGCCGCTTGCCCGAAGGCCGCGGAATCAATGGGCGGTTTGCACACGTTGCCCTAGTGCACCGCCGAACGGAGGCGGTGCACGGCCGGGCGGAGACGCCCACCTGGGCGTCCCGGCCGGTTTCCCAGCATTTGTCAGGAGACCCATTGAGCACGTTGTTCGAACCCTACCGTTTGCGCGGCATCACCTTTCCCAACCGGATATGGCTGGCCCCGATGTGCCAGTATTCGTCCATCGACGGCCTGCCCAATGATTGGCATCTCGTCCATCTCGGAGCTCGCGTAACCGGAGGATTCGGGCTTGTCCTCACCGAAGCGGCCGCAGTCGTCCCCGAGGGGCGCATTTCACCGCAGGACGCCGGAATCTGGAACGACGAGCAGGCCGACGCGTGGAAGCGCATCACCGATTTCGCCCACGAGCACGGCACTCCGATCGGCATCCAGCTCGCCCATGCCGGCCGCAAGGCTTCGACATATCGGCCATGGGACGCCCGGACCGGGAGCGTGCCGATTTCGGACGGCGGCTGGCAGACGCTCGCGCCGTCGTCGGTTCCATTCGATGGATTCAAAGAGCCCGCCGCCATGAGCCCCGCCGAGATCGCCGACACGATCCAGGCTTTTGTGGACGCTGCGCAGCGTGCCGATGCGGCTGGTTTCGACGTGGTGGAATTGCATGCGGCGCACGGCTACCTACTGCACCAGTTCTTGTCCCCGTTGTCGAACGAGCGGAACGACGAGTACGGCGGCGATTTCGAGGGCCGGATCCGGCTCGTGGTGGAGACCGCGAGCGCCGTCCGCGCCGCTTGGCCCGATCACAAGCCGTTGTTGGTGCGCATTTCGGGCACCGATTGGCACGAGGGCGGCTGGACGATCGAAGAAAGCACCGAGCTGGGCCGCCGGCTGAAGACCGTGGGCGTCGATCTTGTCGACGTCTCGAGCGGGGGCAATGTCAAAGCGTCGATCCCGGTCGGCCCGGGGTATCAGGTTCCGCTGTCGGCCGCAGTGCACGACGCGATACCCACCGGCGCGGTCGGGCTGATCACCGAGCCCCGCCAGGCCGAAAAAGTGCTCGACAACGGCGAGGCGGACGTCGTCCTGCTGGCCAGGGCCGCGCTGCGGGAGCCGGCGTGGCCGCTGCGGGCCGCCCACGATTTGGGGATTGCGAGCGCGGACGCCGGTTGGCCGCGCCAATACGAACGCGGCGCCTGGCGCGACTGACCCGGAATCGCTATCCGTCCCCGCCGAGTGGCGGCGAATGGCTCCGAAATCGTCGATTTCGGAGCCATTCGCCGCCACTCGGCACTGGGGCCGAGCCATTCGCCGCCACTCGATGCGGAGGAGCAGGCGGCTACTTGCGCTTGACCGTAAGCCCCGGAGCGTCCTCGTCTTCCGGCCGGTCGACGAGCACCGTGTCGCCGTCCTTGATCTCGCCGGAAAGCAACGAACGGGCCAGCTTGTCGCCGATCTCGCGTTGCACGAGTCGGCGCAACGGCCTGGCCCCGTAGGCAGGATCGTAGCCTTCAAGCGCCAGCCATTCGTCGGCGGCCGGAGTGACCTCGAGGCTGAGCCGGCGTTCGGCGAGCCGGTCCGCCAGCCGCGCCACTTGCAGGTCGACGATGGCGCCGAGCTCCTCGACGCTGAGAGCATCGAAGATCACGATGTCGTCGAGCCGGTTCAAGAACTCCGGCTTGAACGACGCATTCACCAACTTCATGACCGAGTCGTTCTTGGCCTTGTCGTCCAACGCGGAGTCGATCAGGAACTGCGAGCCCAAATTGGACGTCAGGATCAAGATCACGTTGCGGAAGTCGACGGTGCGGCCCTGCCCGTCTGTCAGCCGGCCGTCGTCGAGCACCTGCAGCAAGATGTCGAATATTTCCGGGTGGGCCTTTTCGACCTCGTCGAGCAGTACGACCGAGTAGGGACGCCGCCTCACCGACTCGGTCAGCTGTCCGCCCTCTTCGTAGCCGACATACCCGGGAGGGGCGCCGACGAGCCGCGACACCGAGTGCTTTTCGCTGTATTCGCTCATGTCGATCCGCACCATGGCGCGCTCGTCGTCGAACAGGAAGTCCGCAAGCGATTTGGCGAGTTCGGTCTTGCCGACACCCGTCGGTCCGAGGAACATGAAGCTCCCGGTCGGCCGGTCGGGGTCGTTGATCCCTGCCCGCGAGCGCCGAATCGCGTCGGCCACCGACGCGACGGCCTTGGTCTGGCCGATCAGGCGCTTGCCCAACACCGTCTCGGCGTTCAGCAGTTTCTCGGTCTCCCCTTCGAGCAGACGCCCGGCCGGGATCCCTGTCCACGAAGCCACCACTTCGGCGATGTCGTCGGGACCGACCTGATCGGCGACCATCGTCTGCACGGGCTCCGCCTCGGTCTCGTTCTTTTCGGCGGCCTTGAGCTCGCGTTCGATTGTCGGGATCTCGCCGTACAACAGGCGGGACGCCGTTTCGAGGTCGCCCTCGCGCTCGGCTTTGTCCGCTTGGCTGCGGACGTCGTCCAGCTGTTTCTTCAAGTCGCCGACCCTGTTGAGGCCCGCCCGTTCGCTCTCCCACCGCGCGTTGAGCGCGGCGAGCTGTTCTTGGCGATCGGCCAGGTCGGCCTCGAGATTGGCCAACCGGTCCCGGCTCCCGGCATCGGTTTCCTGACTCAAGGCAAGCTGTTCCATTTTGAGCCGGTCAACGCTACGGCGGAGTTGATCGATCTCGACCGGTGCGGAGTCGATCTCCATGCGCAGGCGAGATGCCGATTCGTCAACCAAGTCGATTGCCTTGTCCGGCAGCTTGCGGGCGGAAATATACCTGTCGGACAGTGTCGCTGCGGCAACGAGCGCGGCGTCCGAGATCGCTACCTTGTGATGGGCCTCGTACCGTTCCTTGAGCCCGCGCAAAATACCGATCGTGTCTTCGACGCTCGGTTCGCCCACGAAGACCTGCTGGAATCGCCGCTCGAGCGCCGGATCCTTCTCAATGCGTTCGCGATACTCGTCGAGGGTCGTCGCGCCAACCAGCCGCAACTCACCGCGCGCCAGCATCGGCTTGAGCATATTGCCGGCGTCCATCGAGCCTTCCGACGCGCCGGCGCCGACCACGGTATGCAATTCGTCAATGAAGGTGACGACTTCGCCGTCCGACGATTTGATCTCTTCGAGGACAGCCTTGAGCCGCTCTTCGAACTCGCCGCGGTATTTGGCACCGGCAACCATACTTGCCAGGTCGAGACTGATCAGGCGTTTGCCGCGCAGCGATTCGGGCACGTCGCCGGCAACAATGCGCAACGCGAGCCCTTCAACGACTGCCGTCTTGCCCACCCCGGGGTCGCCGATCAGCACCGGATTGTTCTTGGTGCGGCGGGACAACACCTGCACGACGCGTCGAATCTCCGAGTCGCGGCCGATCACCGGGTCGAGATCCCCGCTCGATGCCTGCGCGGTCAGATCGACACCGTACTTCTCGAGCGCGTTGTAGGTGCCCTCGGGATCGGGAGTCGTCACCTTGGCATTGCCGCGCACCGAGGGAAGCGCTTCGAGCAGGACGTCGCGGTTCGCCCCCAGGCCGCGAAGAGCGTCGCCGACGTCGCCGGTGTTCCCCACCAGCCCGAGCAGCAAGTGTTCGGTCGAGACGTACTGGTCCCCCAGCGCGCTTGCTTCCTCGCCGGCGGCTTCAATGACCGCAAGCCCTTGGCGCGACATTTGCGGGGCCGCCACGGAAGATCCACTTGCCGCCGGAAGCGCCGATACCAGCCCTTTGACCCGTCCGGTTGCCGCTTCGACATCGACGCCGGACGCCGTGAGCAGAGCGTCGGCCACGCCGTCGGTCTGCTGAAGCAAAGCCAGCGCGAGGACCTCGGGTCCCACCTGCGCGTGGCCGGCCGACGAAGCCTTCTGCATGGCGGCAGACAGCACTTCCCCGGCCTTCGTTGTAAATTTAGTGTCCAAAAGTTCTCTCCTCCTAGAGACCGACTTTACTACCTGCTACGTATAACTGCAATTAAATTGAGTCTATTCCGCTCAAATCATAGTGTCGGTGAGAGAATTGTCGACTCCCGCTCCGGTCCAGCTGCGCACGGGGCCGTATCCGGGAGACGATCGACGCAGCTTTGGGTCTCCTATTTCGTCTTCTCCGGTTTTCACAGTATTTTTGAGCAGTGAGTATCGATAATTCCCCAAGCGGCGACCAGCGGGCAGCAGACCGCCGCGAACGCCACAAACGTCGGCGCCGCCGCACCACCTGGACTCTGATCGTCTGTGTCGCCATTGTCGTCGTGGCGGCCTTGATTGCAGTCGGGCTTCCGGCCTGGAAGTTGCATCGATCGATCGCGGACGGCACGACGTACGTACCCGACGTGCTGCCGGACGACTCCAGCCGGCCGCCGGAGACGAAAAAGGGTACCGAGAACATCCTCTTCCTCGGGTCGGACAAGCGCCCCAAGGGATCGTCGGTCACCGGGCAGCGTTCGGACGTGATGATGCTCGTGCACATCGACGCCGATCACGAGAACGCCTACGCCATCTCCTTCCCCCGCGACCTCTGGGTCCCGGTCGACGGCCACGGGCATCAAAAGATCAACGCCGCCCTCGCATTCGGCGGCCTGCCGCTGGCTGCCAAGACTGTCGAGGAACTCACGCACGTGCGGCTCGATCACGTTGCCATGATCGATTTCAAGGGATTTGCCAAGATGACCGATGCCCTCGGCGGTGTCACTGTCGACGTGCCGAAGACGTTCACGTCGCGCGGAGTCAGTTTCACGAAGGGGCCGCAAAAGCTGGACGGCAAGGAAGCGCTGGTCTTCGTCCGCGAGCGTCACGCGTTCCGCGACGGCGATTTCCAGCGCATGCGCGATCAGCAGTCGTTCCTGAAAGCTCTCTTGGACAAGACATTGAGCAGGGACACCCTTTCGAGCCTGTCGAAGACCGAAGATCTCGTGTCGACCGTGGCACCCTACCTCACCGTCGATCGCGACTTCACGACCGTGCAGATGGCAAAGCTCGGATGGAGCATGCGCGGTATCCGCTCAAGCGACATCACGTTCATCACTGCACCGAATCTCGGCACCGGCCGGGCCGGCGCCGCCTCGATAGTCAAGCTGGACGAGCCGGGCATGAACAAACTGGGCAAGGCACTCAGCAACGACTCGATGGGCGACTATCTGGCAAAGAACTCGTAAAGCCCGGCTGCGCGGCGGAGCTGCGCAGCCGGGCAGCCCGCCGCGACGTCAGACCTTGGCGGCAGCAGCGGCGATGCGCGGAACCAGCCGGCCGGACACGTACGGAATGCTCAGCAGCGTCGATGCCGAAAAGGCAAGGGCGTCGTTCTCGTTACCCACATAGACGACCGAGCCGCGCCGCACGACCGGGAGGTCGGAGAACCCCGGGTCCGAGGCGACTTCGGATTTCTTGTTCAACACGATCAGCACGTCGGTGTCCAGCTTGGCGACCTGTTCCTTGCTGATGCTTGCGTAGAATTTTCCGTGCATCAAGGCATCGATCCGCTTCGGGGTGCCGATGCCCATCGCACTGAGCAGTTTGCCGCGAGTATCGGTGCTGGCGTAAACGCCGTATTGGCCGTTATCCAACACCATGACGATGCCTTCTTTCCCTTTCAGCGCCGGATATTTGTCCACGAGGTCGGCCAGATCGTCTTTGACGGTGCCGATCAGCTTTTTGGTTTCGGCCTTCTTGCCGACGGCGGTACCGACTTGAGTGGCCTGTACTTCCCACGGGATCGCGTACGCTTTCATCCCCTTGGGGTTGCCGACGACCGTCGCGATCTTGGACAGCCGCGAATATTGCGAATCCGACAGCTCGACATTGGCGGCCGTGATCAGATCCGGAGCGGTCTTCAAGATGCCTTCGAAGGATGGCTCGGCCATATTCATCGGGGCCGGAAGTTTGTCCTTCGGCACCTTCTTCTCGGCCCAGACGCCGAGGCCGTGCTTCCATGCCGGCACCCATTGGTTGGCCATCACCGGGTAGATGCCGAGCGCCACGAGCGTGTCCTGGTCGCCGTATCCGAGCGCCGCGATCCGCTTCGGCTCTTTCTTGATGGTCACGGTGCCGCGGTCATCGCTCATGGTGAGCGGGAACGCGCCGGACGACGACGTCGATGCGCCGCTGTTCTTGCCGTGTTTTGACGATTGCCCGCAGCCGGCCAGCGTTGCTCCGCCGATCGCGGACGCCGCCAGGGCCAGTGCGCCGCGCCGGGTCACCGCGTGACGGGCCACGATTCGGGCCGCGGCGGCGGGGCGGACGGAGTTGCGGTTCATCGACAAGGCTTTTCCCTCCTACCGAGCCGACACCGTGCCGACCCGCTTCAGAGGATATCGCAATAAGGGCAGGCTAACCTTAATGAGTGAAACAGATCACATCAGCGGCGACGCGGCCATGCCGGTTGCCACAGCACCAGAGCACTGCTGCGCGGCGAGGGGCGTTCGCCCCTGGCCAGCGACACGATATCGCCGGCCGACTCGCCGGCGGCAAACACCCGCCGTCCGGCGTCACGGGCAATCTTGACCCGTTCGAGCTCCTCGGCGAGTTCGCGCGCCTTGGCCTGCAGAACCTCGACCTGGTGCTCCAACGCCATGATGCGCTTGATGCCGGCCAGGTTGACGCCGTCTTCTTGGCTGAGTCGCTGGACTTCTTGGAGCCGGACGATATCGCGGGCCGAGTACCGGCGTCCGCGGCCGGCCGTTCGATCGGGCGTGACGAGGCCGAGCCTGTCGTACTGCCGCAATGTTTGCGGATGCATTCCAGCCAGTTCGGCGGCCACCGAAATGACGTAGACCGCGGCATTCTCGTTCGGACGCATGATCAGCTCGCTTTCGCCCTCGCCAACAATTCGCCGCGCGGATCTTCATCGGACGCAGTGGCGGCGGCGAAGTCCTCAACCGCTTGGCGAGCCTTGTCGCCCAGCCGTTTCGGCACAACCACCTCGATCAGCACGAGCAGGTCGCCCGTGCGGGCTTTCGTTTTCACCCCGCGCCCCTTGACGCGAAGCACCCGTCCGGACGGCGTGCCCGCCGGTACTTTGACTCGCACCGGCATGCCGGCAAGCGTCGGCACCTTGATCTCGGCGCCGAGTGCGGCTTCGTCAAAGGTGACGGGAACGGTGATGCGCAGATTGTTGCCGTCGCGCTCGAAGACGGGGTGCTCGTCGACGGTGACCGTCACGACGAGGTCGCCCGGCTCGCCGCCGCTGGGCGATTTCTGCCCCTTGCCGCGCAAGCGGATCTTTTGACCGTTCTTGACGCCGATCGGCGTGCGCATCGACACCTTGAAACCGTTCGGGCCGGTGAGCTTCACGGTGGTGCCTTCGACGGCTTCCGTGAAGGAGAGCGTGGTCTTTGCCGTGATGTCGCGCCCCTTAGCGGGGCCGGGCGAATACCCGCCATAGCCGCCCATGCCGCCGGCACCGCCCATATTGTTGAGCAGATCGGCCAGGTCGGGCGGCACGTCTCCCGTACCGGTTGTGCGCGTCCGGGTGTGTCCGCCGTTGAACAGTCCGCCGAAGAGGTCTTCGAACCCGGCACCGCCGCCGCCTTGCGAGGGGCCGCCGGCGCCGGCCGAGAACCGGGTGCCGCCGGCCATGGCGCGCACCGAATCGTATTGTTCGCGCTGTTCCTTATCCGACAGGACGGCGTACGCTTCGCCGATCTCCTTGAATTTGTCTTCGGCCTTCGTATCGCCCGGGTTGTTGTCCGGATGATACTTGCGGGCAAGCTTGCGGTACGTCTTTTTGATCTCGTCGGCAGACGCGTCCTTGGAGACGCCGAGGACGGCGTAGAAATCCTTGTCGAACCAGCTGTTCTGCGGTCCGGTATTCATGGGCGCCTCCTTCCTTCAATCTTCGTATTCAGTTGGTCTCTCATTCAATTGTGTGCCCTGAGAGTGACAAGTCGGCCGGTCACGGCGTGCGTGTTGAAACGGCGCCGCGACCGGCCGCCCGTCATTCGGGTTGCGCCACGGATACCCGGGCGGCTCGCAGTACTCGCTCGCCGACCTTGTAACCGGGCTGGAGCACCTGGTCGACGGTGTCGGTTTCGACCTCGGCGTCCGTGTGCTGCATCAGCGCTTCGTGCACCGTGGGATCGAATTCCTCACCCTTGGCGCCGAATTGGGTAATACCCACTTTTTCCAACGCAGCGTACAGCTTCGTGGCATGCGCTTCGAACGGCCCGGTCAAGTCGCCGTGCTGGCGAGCCAGTTCGACTTCGTCGAGTACCGGCATGAGCACGTTCGCCACGCTTGTCACGCCCGCTTCCTGTGCCAGCGGCCGGTCGCGGTCAACCCGCTTCTTGTAGTTGACGAATTCGGCCTGCAAACGCTGAAGGTCATCAAGCCGGTCCGCGGCGAGCTTGGCGTTCTCGTCCTCGATTTCGGTGCCTTCGGCCGGAGCCGGAGTATCATCCAACGACGAGATGTCGTCAGGCACGTCTAGCCCGGCGTCCGCCGCGGGCTCCGGCCCGGCGGCTGCGGGCTCCCGCAGCTCGCCGGTTTCCGGATTGATACGGCGCTTGTCGCGAACGACCGGCTCCTCGCCGTCGAACTCCCGCTCCGGGTTATTCTCGCCCGAATTGGCGTTCGGATCGCTCGTCATTACTTCTTCTCCTCGTCCTCATCGACAACCTCGGCATCGACGACGTCTTCATCCGCGTTGGAAGAGCTCTCCGATGCGCCGTCACCGGCGGTGCCGTCGGCACCTTCGGCGCCCGCCGCGCTCTGCTGCGCGGCATACACCGCTTCGCCGATCTTCTGCTGGCTGGCGGTGAGCTTGTCGAAAGCCGACTTCACCGCGTCCTGGTCATCGCCTTCCAGCGCCTTCTTCAAAGCGTCGACGTCGGCCTGAACGTCGGTCTTGATGTCGTCCGGCAGCTTGTCGCCGTTGTCCTTGAGCATCTTGTCCGTGGAGTAGGCAAGCTGTTCGGCGTTGTTGCGAGTTTCGGCCTCTTCGCGGCGCTGCTTGTCTTCTTCGGCGTGCTCTTCGGCTTCGCGGACCATCCGGTCGATGTCCTCCTTCGGCAGAGCGGATCCGCCGGTGATGGTCATCGACTGCTCGGTGCCGGTGCCCTTGTCCTTAGCGGACACGTGCACGATGCCGTTGGCGTCGATATCGAAGGTCACCTCGACCTGCGGCACTCCGCGCGGAGCCGGGGCGATGCCGGTCAGCTCAAATGTGCCCAGCGGCTTGTTATCGCGGGTGAATTCGCGCTCACCCTGGAACACCTGGATCGACACGGACGGCTGATTGTCATCGGCCGTCGTGAACGTTTCGCTGCGCTTGGTCGGGATAGCCGTGTTGCGCTCGATGAGCTTGGTCATCACGCCGCCCTTGGTCTCCAGACCGAGGGAAAGCGGGGTGACGTCGATGAGCAGCACGTCCTTGCGGTCGCCCTTGAGAACGCCGGCCTGCACGGCAGCGCCGACGGCGACGACCTCATCCGGGTTGACGCCCTTGTTGGGCTCCTTGCCACCGGTGAGTTCGGTGACGACCTCGCTGACGGCGGGCATACGCGTCGAGCCGCCGACCAGAATGACGTGATCGATATCGGACACCTTGACGCCGGCGTCGCTCATGACGGCGTGGAACGGCTTCTTGGTCCGGTCCAGCAGATCCGACGTCATGTCCTGGAACTTCGCGCGGGACAGCGACTCGTCCAAATGGACGGGGCCGTCTTCCGTCACGGAGAGGTACTGCAGCGAAATGTTCGTGGACGTCGCCGACGACAGTTCCTTCTTGGCCTGCTCGGCGGCTTCCTTCAGACGCTGCATGGCGCGCTTGTCCTTGGACAAGTCGACACCCGATCCCTTGGCGCGCTCGACCAACCAGTCGACGATGCGCTGATCCCAGTCGTCGCCGCCCAGCCTGTTGTCGCCGGAGGTGGCGCGGACCTGAATTGTCGAGAACTCGTCCTCATCCTTGCCGACTTCCAGCAGCGAGACGTCGAACGTGCCGCCGCCGAGGTCGAAGACCAGGATGAGTTCGTCTTCCTTGCCCTTTTCCAAGCCGTAAGCCAAAGCTGCGGCGGTGGGCTCGTTGATGATGCGCAGCACGTTGAGGCCGGCGATTTCGCCGGCTTCCTTGGTGGACTGGCGCTCGGCGTCATTGAAGTAGGCCGGAACCGTGACGACCGCGTCGGTCACGTCCTCGCCGAGGTACGATTCGGCGTCCGTCTTCAGCTTTTGCAGAATACGTGCGGAAATTTCCTGCGCCGTGAACTTCTTGTCATCGACCTCGACCGACCAGTCGGTGCCCATGTGGCGCTTGACGCTGGCGATCGTGCGATCGACGTTGGTGACCGCCTGACGTTTGGCGATTTCGCCGACGAGCGATTCGCCGGACTTGGCGAAAGCGACGACGGACGGGGTGGTCCGACTTCCTTCCGCGTTGGCGATGACGACGGGTTCGCCGCCTTCGAGGACCGATACCACCGAGTTGGTGGTTCCCAGGTCAATTCCTACTGCACGTCCCATGTGATTCCTCCCTGAGGGGTTCGATTGAGCTTCCTGCACTCAAGTCTGCACCAGTTCGCCAGATTGTCAAAATCCGGCTGATCAAACTTGCGTCTGTATGACTCAACTCATGGGAGGGGCGTTTTGTTCCCGGCGGCGGCGCGCCGGGAACCGCCACCGATCAGGCGACGTCGTAGATTCGGATCTCCGGATCGGCCTGGAGCAAGGGCAAGAGCTCGCGTACGACGTCGTTGGTGAAAAGCTCGCTGGACAGGTACGCCTGAGCATTGTCGCAGGTGTCGAATCCGTGCAGTACTTGCACGTCCTCTGCGCGAATCAGGAGGTCCTTGCTCGTCGCTCCCGCGATGTTCTCGAGGAACGGGTCGCGGTATTTCTGATACACGGCCGCAGCCGCCTCTCGGTTCTTGTCTTCTACCTGCAAGGTGATCTGGAGGAATGCCATGTCTGGCCGCCTTTCGTTTGTCGTACTACTGGTCGGGTGGCAGCGCCGGCTGAGTCGCCGGGTCCCATGCGCGAGCGCTGGTTGTTTTCCGACTCTAGGCAGGCGTCTTCCCGTACGGTAGGTCCGCGATGGGCATAGGGATATACCCGTTGGTTATAGCGTGCACGCGGTCACGAATGCATTTTCGATACCAAGCCCGACTACACCGCTGCCATTTGTTCGACGAGTTCGCGGACTTGGGGCGCGGTGGTCGCGGTCGGGTTCCAAACGGCTTCGTAAAAGATCTCCACCGTCAATCCCTCGTCGTCGGTCATATACCGATGCGGAGATTCCGGAGAGGAAAGCTTCGATTCCGGCAGCAGGGCCGCCCCAAGTCCCAGCTGGGCCCAGTCCTCCAATACCCGGTAGCCGGAAGCCGCACCGGAATACTCGTGCAGGGGCAGCCCATTGTCCGCGAACAAGTCGCGGGTGAACTTCGTCAGCCCGCAGGTATCGGGCACGAGGATCATTTCGTGGCCGGTGATTTCCGGAAGCGGGATAGTTGCGTCGTCGTCCGACCGCGGCGCGGTCGGTTCGATGTACACCATCCTTTCCGAATCCACCACACGGTGCTCGAATCGGCCCAGCGGCTCGACCGAGGGGACAACCATCACGTCGATCTCGCCGCTGACGAGCGCACTTCGCAGGTAGGCTAAATCGGCCTCCCGAAGCACGAGCTGTTTTGACCAGCCGCCGGATTCGGCCGCCTTTGCCGCTTCATACGCGCGGCCGACCAGCGCCGAATTGATCAGAGGGGAAACTCCCACCCGCAAAACATCGTCGGCTGACGGACGCCATCGGTTCATCTCGATCGTGATGCCGTCGACGGCGTCCAGCGCACTTTCGATGCGGGGCAAGATGGCCTCGCCGAAGTCCGTGAGCGTAACGCCGCGCGGCGACCGAGCAAAGAGCTCGTTACCCAGATACTCTTCCAGCTTGGCAACACCGTTCGACAGCGCCGGCTGGGTCACTCCATACGCGCGGGCAGCAGCGCTGAATGACCCGCATTCCGCTACCTCCCGGACATACCGGAACGCTTCCAGGTTCATTCGATCCGCCATAACAACAGCTTATTACTGCGCTCAAGCGGGCGCCTGCGCCATCAGCCGGCGAGCGCAGGTTCATCGGTGAGCACGTTCCGGTATCGCACAGTCCCTTCGCGTAGCCGAGCAATCGCGTCGGCCGCGTCGTCCAAGGCGTACACCCGAGTCACGGGACGTATGCCGGTGACAAGAGCGAAACGCATAGCCTCTTCGATGTCGCGCGGAGACCCGGTGAGCTGGCCGGTGATTTTCACTCCCATCCCCATCAATTTGCTCACCGGAATACTGACGGCTGACGGGTCCGACCCGATAAAGGTGATTTGGCCATACACGCGCAGCCCCGCCAGCAGGCTTTCCCCGACGGCAGCACTCGGTGCGGTATTGAGAATCAGATCTGCTCCTCCGGCAGCACGCAAGGCCTCGCCCGGATCTTCGGTGCCGGTGTCGATGAAGTGGTGCGCGCCCAGCGACAAGACATCGCCTTCACGGTCCGCTCCGCGTGCCATCGCGATGACCTCGTACCCCATTTTGGCCGCGAACTGTACGGCCAAGTGCCCAAGGCCGCCCACCCCAAGCACGGCGACGCGCCGTCCGACAGGCAGGTGTGCCCAGCGCACGGCGTTGAAAGTTGTCACTCCGGCGCATCCCATGGGGGCCGCCTGCGTGAAGCTCAGCTCGTCGGGGATGGAAAACAGCGCGGCGGCCGGCACGATGACCATGTCGGCCCATCCGCCCGGATAAGAAATACCGGGAGTACGGCGCTGTGCGCAGTGCACGACGTCCCCGCTTCGGCAAAAATCGCACTCTCCGCAGCTTCCGCCGAACCAGCCCACGCCTACCCGGCCGCCCGGTCGCCACCCTTGAACGCCGGGTCCGATCGCATCGACAACGCCCGCAATTTCATGCCCCGGCGTGAGCACGGAGTCGGGGTCGGCGCCGTCAATAGTCTGAATATCGTTACCGCACATCCCGCAGGCCATGACACGCACGCGGACTTCGCCGGGGCCCGGGTCCGGCACGTCGACGGCTTCCCGTCGAATCTGCGATGCGCCCCCGCGGATTCTGATTGCCGATCCCTTCATACGCGGTGCGCCCCGCTTCTGTGATTGCCCATGCTTCCAGCTTAGGAGTCCGGCGACCCACGTGCCGAGAGTGAGCACAATTCCAGCGATAAGCAGTTGTTATGGGCTGGAGATATCGCCGACCGCGAAGCCGACGACTAGCCGTCCGGAGAGCCACGAGGACGTCCAACCGCAAAGGCTATAACGTTCCGTTATGCCTGCGTGCGCGCAGCGCGGTGGAATCGGCCGATTCGCCAACATAAAGTCGGTTGGCGTCCCGCGCACTTCGGCGCGCCGATCGAAGCAGATGGAGAAAGACACCCGTGCACCAGGCAGAGCGGTTGAGGAAACTCACTGACGAGCGCAATGCGCTGACGACGCATCGGGTGCAGCGGCGGACGCTGACGGTTTTGGCCGTCAGTCAGGTCGTCGGCACTGTCGGAGTCGGCATCGCACCGTCCATTGGCGTGCTTTTGGCCGGGCAGGTCACGCACAGCGAAGCGTGGGCGGGGCTTGCCCGCACGGCAAGCACGCTGGGGGCCGCGATCTTCGGGCTGCCGCTCGGGGCCCTGGCCCAGAGATTCGGACGCCGAAGCGCTTTGTCGGTCGGCTGGTGGACTGCCGCCCTCGGATCCATCGTGTTGGTCGCCGCCGCCCAATGGAGCCTGGTCGTGCCGCTCTTCGGCGGCCTGTTGCTGATCGGGGCGGGGTCTGCAGTGTCATTGCAATCCCGATTCGCCGCGACCGACATGGCGCAGCCGCATCACAAGGCCCGGGCGCTTGCCTTAGTGGTCTGGATTGGAACGATCGGCAATGTTCTGGGGCCCAATCTCGGCGTGCCCGGGGAGCTTGTGCACGCGGCGACGGGACTGACCGTTTTCGCCGCAGCGTTCTTGATCGCGGGGATCTGCCTGGCGCTCGCCGGCTGTCTCATCTTCGGGCTGTTGCGACCCGACCCGCTGCTGGAATTGCACAAGGCCGCATCGGCTCCAACGGCGAACATCCCGGCGTCCGAGAATTCGGCTATCGGTCGGCGGCGCGGCAGCGGAATGCGAATCGTTTTTTCCGAGCTGTCGGGCAATCGCCCGGCTGCGCTCGCCCTTGTCGCGATCCTGACGGCACAGGTCGTGATGGTCTCGATGATGACCATGGCGCCTGTCCACGTCACCGATATCGGCGGATCGGTCACTATCGTGGGAATGACGATCAGCCTGCACATTGCGGGAATGTACGGGCTCTCACCCGTCGTGGGCGTGATGGCGGACCGCTTGGGTCACAAGTTGACGATGGGGGTGGGCCTGGTGATCTTTCTTACCTCGCTCGTGAGCGGGATACTGTTCGCTCACGATCGCATGTGGATCGCCGTATCGCTGATCCTGTTGGGGCTGGGCTGGTCATTCGTCAATGTCACGGGCTCTGCTTTGTTCAGCGGCGTCATTTCGGCGCAGTCCAGAGCGTCGGCGCAAGGAAGCTCGGACGCAATGGCGAATCTGCTCGGCGCCACTGCTGCGTTCATCGCCGGGCCGCTGCTGGCCGCCACCAATTACACAATTCTGTCTCTGTGCGCGATCGTCGTGATGGTGCCGCTGGCGATACTGCTGCTCATCACCCGCACCGCGCGGTCGGCGCGCTGCGCCGTCTAATGGCCGCTCGAGGCCGAAAACCGTCATCGCAGAAGCAAAGGAGAACTCATGAGTACCGTACGTGTCACGCCGTGGAGTGAAGAGGACTTCCCCGCTCCGCCTGCTGATCTTCTGGCCGGGATGCAGGGGCGCAGACCAAATGGCGAACTCATCGGTATCGACCGCGTGCTGTTACGCAGCGCGCCGTTGGCGACGGGATGGAACGGCTTGCTGGGCCGCGTTCGTGCCGAGTTCGTCCTCGACCTGGAACTTCGTGAATTGATCATGCTCCGCGTTGCCGCACTCAACGGTGCCGACTTCGAATGGGGCGTGCACTACCCCGCTTACTTGGACGCCGGCGGCACCGATGAAAAGAGCGAGGCGTTGAAGCAATCGGAGATCGCCGAGCTGTTCAACGAAAAGGAACACGCGCTGCTGACTCTCACCGATCAGTCCACGAGGCAGGTCCGAGTTGACGCGGCCGTCGTCGAAAATCTGAAGGACCTTTTCGGCGAGCAGCAAACCGTCGAGGCCGTCGCGACGGTAGCCGCCTACAACATGGTTTCGCGTTTTTTGGTTGCCCTAGCTATCTGACTGCCGGCGCACTCGCCTGAATCGAGGTCACCGCCGCGGTGATCCGACGCAGGCGATCACGGGTCCAGGCCGGCGCGGTGCTTGGCGGCCAGCACCTTTAACGCCGACGTGTTGATCTTGGACCGGAAGTGCGGGCGCATCTTCGCCCGGTGGATCAACGCTGCCGTCATCGGCTTTGCCTGGCTCGGTTTCGCCGTGAGGATCATGTTGCCGCCGGCCTTGATGAAATCAACTGCCCGCTCACCCGGCGACCACTTGGCCACTTGCTTGGCCCTGCCGAGGTCGTCGCTGATCTCTACGCCCGTGAAGTTCAGGTCTTCTCGCAACATCGTGTGCATGATCGTGTACGAGAACACACCGGGATGCTTTTTATCGATCTTGTTGTAGTAGGCGCTGGAGATCATCACGAATTGCGCGCCGGCCTTCACGCCCACCTCGAACGGCTTCACGGTGGAGCCGTGCCGCGTGGTCACGCGATCGCGGACGCCGGACGATGTGTCGGTATTGCGCCGCACGCGTCCAAGGCCCGGGAAGTGTTTGATGGCGACCTGTTCGCCGGCCGCGCGCATGCCGTTGGCGAACGCCGTGCCCTTCATCGCGACCTTGTGCGGCGGATGCCCGAATTCGCGGTGATAATAGCCGATCGGCTTGTTCTTCCGGTTCAGGTGTTTGCTGACGGTGTCCATCACCGGAGCGAGGTTGAGGTTGACGCCTGCCCGACGCAACTGGCTTCCCCACGTCTTGGCATGCGACTTGATCGTGAAGTTGTACCAGGTGCCTTGATGGAGTGCCGTGGGCATATCGCTGAACCCCTTGCCCTGGAGGACTTGCACCTCACCCCCTTCTTGATCGACGGCGATATACATCGGTGAGTTTGCCGTCGCAGCCTTGGTGGCGAGTTTTTGTATATTCCGCGCACCGTGTTTGTGCGCGGCGATGCTGTGCCTGTCGCGCCCTTCCAAGTAGATCGAACCGGCGTGATATTTCGTCACCGCCTTCTTCGCCGCATTGGAAAGGTGGCCGGCCGGCGTGCCGACCATGAGCAGTTGTCCAACCCGCTGAGCGAGCGTCATCTTCTCCAGTTCTGCCCGTGGACCCGGTGCACGTGCCGCCGAGCGGGCGCTGACGAGGCCGGGGCGCGTCGCCACGGCCGGTGCGGCACCGATGCCGCCGGCAACGATGGGGACTGTGAGTACTAAAGCAAGCAATCCATGATGAGCTGACAACATTCTTCTCCCTTGCCGATCTTTGTCTCCGGAAAATTCCGCACCGCCTCGCGTGAGCGATCAGTGCGAGCGGCCGACGGCGGACACGCTCATCTGCGGACCCGATTCCAGGGAGCGCTGGCAGGCTTCGACCTTGAACGGTACGTACACCGAGGTGCGCGAGCCGGGCGGGTAGACCCGCAAACCGTCGGCGGTCGTCGGCGCGCATTCCTTCGCGTCGTAGTTACCGGCCTCACCGATCCGGACCAATGCCGTGGTGGTGCCGCCCGGCTTGAGCACCACCCGCTTGGTGGAGCTCGACATCCGCTGCGCCGGATCTCCGAGTTGGGTGCCGTTGCCCTTGCCGACGAACGACACTCCGGGGTGCCCGTCGAGAACACAGGCGGACGACGCTTCGTTTCGGAAGGTCAACAAGATGTAGCGGCTGCCGGCGGTACCGCCGCCTTCAGGCACCCGGGTGCCGACATTGAGACGGTTCGAGCGACATCTGCTCGTCGATCCGTGCCGCGACGACGGGGACGCGGGCGCACTGGACGACGCGCCCGGGTCGGTCGTGGAGCGATCCGAGGTATCGGGGGAGGTCGCGGACGGGCTCGGCGCGCTCGGACTTGGCGCGGACGAGATGGACGCGTCCGGACTGGACGGCGACGGGCTGGACGTCGCGGTGGCACCGGGCGACGGCAGGTTCACCGACGAAGGGCCGCTGCTCCCCTGCGAAGTCTTGAGGCCGTTGGCGCTGCATCCGACCAGCATGACGGTCAGGAGGACGGCGCCGAGCGTCGCCAACGGCATGGACGATCGCATGGATCGCCGGCTTTCGGGCTTGGGTGTATTTGTCATCATGCCGACAACGGTAGCGACGCCAAATCTCGGGTGCCGCACGGTCGATTCACGGTCGGATCTCAATTGCTTGTGCAGTTCGTGACCCGGCTGTGAGGTGGTTACCGATTTGCCGGCTCGGCCCCGTCGTCCGGAAGCAGCAGTGCTATTCGAGCGCCCCCGTCGGGATGGTTGCTGAACGAGAGCGACGCGCCCAGCACTTCGGCCTGTCCGGCGGCGATCACGAGTCCCAGACCGTTGCCGTCCGCCCCGCCGTGGCGGGCGCTCCGGAACCGTCTGGGGCCCTCCGACAAGATCGTCTCGTCGAATCCGGGACCGTGATCGCGCACCACGACCGTCCGATTCCGCACGGCGACTTCGACCGGTGAACGGCCGTGCAAAACGGCGTTGCGGATCAAATTGCTCACTATTCGTTCGAGGCGGCGCGGATCGGTGAAGACCGTCCCGCTGTCGTCGGCACCGACAGTGACGGCACCGTCGGGGTATTCGCCCGAGGCTTCGCCCCGGGCGACGATGTGCTCGACCGTCTCGCCCAGTTCGATTTGTTCAAACTCGGCCTTCTCGGCGCCCCTGTCCAGGCGGGACACCTCGAGAAGGTCCTCGACCAGGCGGCGTAGCGCTTCCGAACGGTCCCGGACCAGCTGTGCCGGGCGCGAGTCGTCGAGCAAAGCGGCAGCCGTCATCAGGCCGGTCACGGGCGTGCGCAAGTCGTGGGCGACGTCGGCGCTGAACCGTTGTTCCGCGTTGAGCCTGGAGGCGAGCCGATCGGCCAGAGTGTCGACGGCGTCCGCGAGATCTCCTACCTCGTCGCGACGGCGGCCCACCACCCGCCGCAACGAGATCGGGTCGCCGCCGGCCGCCATGCCGCGGGCCGTGCGGGCCGCCACCCGGAGACGGCGCGCCAGCTGGTTGGCTGAAAGTGCCCCCACTAACATCGCCAGCAACACCGTGATGCCGCCGGCAACGATGAGCGCACGATCGACTGCCCGCACGTCGCCGTCCACCGCTTTGAAAGTCCGCTTGGTGCTCAGCACCGTGTCGCCGGCACGCCCGGCCGCCCACACGGTTCGCACCCGTTGTCCGCGTACCAAGGTTCCGTGCGCGCCGTCCCGACGAACCGCCGCACGCAGCTCATCGGGCAGCGCGCCGTCATCGGCTTTCGCGTCAAAGCTCAGTAGCCCCGTCGATTGGTAGATCTCGACGGCGGCCTCGATCCGCCCGGCCGCGGCCGCACGCGCATCGGAGACCCTATTGGCCACGACCAGATAGTGGACCGCGGCGCCGAGCACGACGACTGCCGCCAGCACGATCACCGCGATGGTGACGGCAATTCGAACGCGAAGACCCGTGCGAACCCGAGCTGCCACGATCAGCGAGCCAGCTTGTAGCCAAAGCCGCGGACCGTCTCGATGCGCTCTGCTCCGATCTTGGCGCGCAATCGTTGGACGTGCACTGTCACGACGTGACTGTCGTCGGCCCACTCGTCGTACTCCCAGACTCGGGAGAGCAACGTACGCGACGAGACAACAGCACCGTGAGCGTCGACCAGCTCGAGGAAGAGCCGCATCTCGGTCGGAGTCAACGCCAGAAGCCGCCCGTCCCGGCGCACTTGCAATGCCGCCCGATCCAACGTCACGTCGCCAAATGTTTCGGTGACGGCCGCGCCGGCGGCGGACTCCGGTTCCGGAGGTTCGGCACGACGGAGCACGCTGCGCAGCCTGGCCAGCAGCACCTGGATGTCGAACGGCTTCGTGACGTAGTCGTCGGCGCCGGCCTCGAGCCCGCTCACGATGTCGATCGCGTCAGTACGCGCCGAAATCAGCACGTACGGAGTGTTTGCGCGTTCGCGGACGCGGCGGCAGAGCGTCACGCCGTCCATGCCCGGAAGCATGATGTCGCTGAGCACCAGGTCGAACGGCTTGCCGTGCGGCGCACGGTACGCCTCCCACGCGTCCAGCCCGTCGACGACCCAGGTGACGTCGTACCTGTGCCGCTCCAAGTTGAGTTTGGTTGCCTCGCCGATCACGAGATCGTCCTCTACCAGCAACAGGCGGGGTGATTCCTCAGTCTCCATCGATTCCAGGATAGTCACAGCCTCGATCAATCGAAGATGACCGCGCGGCCTTGGCGCTTCAAATCCTCAAGTCCTTCTCGCATGGTTTTCAGCTGCTCCGGCGAGTGGCCGGTCCAGTTTTGCAGTTCGCCGACAATCTTGACGGGCCGGCGAGTGCGGTACGACCGAGTCGGGTTGCCGGGGAACTTTTTGTCCGTGACGTTCGGATCGTCTTCGACTGTGCCAAGCGGTTCCACGATGTAAATCCGGCCCCGCCCGTCGCCTACGGCAAGTTCGGCGCCCCAAGTTGCGGCATCCAGGGTGGCCGTCACGTACACGTTGTTCGCCGTTCGGCCCTCTTCAAAATTCGAAGCGTGCCCGGGTACCAATAGGTCGCCCACGGCAAGGTCGGCTTTGGTCCCGTGCAGCAGCACGCCCAACTCGTAGATCTCGAACGGTTTCGGCTCGCGCATGCGTCTCCCGATAGATTCGACCCCGGAACCGCCGCAGACACCGGTCTCCGGGAGCGTGAGTTCCACATGCGCGGCAGCATCGTGGTCGCCGTCGATTTCCGCGGCTATCGACCTGACTTGTTCAAAGCCCGTCATGGCCAGGAACGATGTCGCCCGTCCATAGCTCTTCATCCCTGCCATGTAGAACCCGGGCTCGGGCTGGGCGAGTTCGCGGGCGCCGTGCGGGTAGACGGTTCCACAGGAGTGCACGTTCGGATCGATCAATGGCGCCAGCTGTCGCGGCGCTTGCAAGATCGGATCCAAGTCCAGCCGGACTTCGGTCAGCATGGAAAGGTCCGGACGGAACCCGGTCACCGCCACAATCTCGTTGACACCCTCGACGGTTTGGCCGTCGAACGACTCTAACCGCAGTTTGCCGTCCGGGCCCTCGGCCACGCCCTGGGTGCGGAACCCCGTCAGTGTTCGTACTCGGGACGACTCGACGGCCGCATGGGCGCGTTCACCCAGGGCGCCCCGCGCGGCCAGTTGGTCGTTCTCGCCGCCACCAAATGCGTTCGACGTACTAGGCCGGCGCACTAGCCACGTCACGGTGGTCTCTGGATCGTCTTCGGCAAGCTGAGCAAGTGCGACGAGGACCGTCTTCGCCGACGCCCCCGTCCCGGCAACGGCAACGTGTTTGCCGGCGTACCGGGCGCGAATCGTGGGGTCGGCCAGGTCTGGAACGCGATACGTGATCCGCCTCGCGTGGAGCGACTCGCGCGCCGCGGGCAGTCCATCGGCGCCAAGCGGGTTCGGCGAATCCCAGGTGCCGGACACGTCGATCACTGCTCGAGCGGCTATGCGGTCCACACCCGCTCCGGTAGCAACATGGACCGTGAATGGTTCGCTTTCGCGCCCGGCATCGACCACCAAATCTCGGCCTTGCCTGGCAACACCCGTCACCCGGGCGCCATAGCGGACGTGGTCACCCAGCACGTCGGCCAGCGGTTGCAGATAGTGGGACACCCACTCCGCTCCGGTCGGATAGCCGTCGGGGTCCGGGGCCGTCCAGCCGGTCGGCGCGAGTAGTTTCTCCGCTTCCGGGTCGATGAGCTGTGACCACGGCGAGAACAATCGAATATGACCCCACTGGCGAACGCCGGTGCCGGCCGTGGGCCCGGCTTCGACCACCAGAGGTTCCAGTCCGCGATTGATCAAGTTCGCCGCGGCCGCCAAGCCGATGGGGCCGGCGCCGATCACGACGACCGGGAGTGCTTGCCCGGCGGATTCAGACATGTTGTTTCTCCTTCGCGTCTGTCGGAAAGAAGCGGCGTCCGGCCCAGAGTGCAACGTAGACGAGCGCGACCAGCACCGGGACCTCGATCAGGGGGCCGACGACGCCGGCGAGTGCCTGGCCCGAGGTGATGCCGAACGTGCCGATGGCCACCGCAATGGCGAGTTCGAAATTGTTGCCTGCCGCGGTGAACGCCAGCGTGGCAGTCTTTGCGTATCCGAGTCGCAGCCGGTGGCCGAGCACCATGCCGATCGTAAAAGTGAGAGCGAAATACGCGAGCAACGGCACGGCGATGCGCGCGACGTCCAGCGGATTGCTGATGATGGCGTCACCTTGCAGCGCGAACAGCAGCACGATCGTGAAGAGCAGGCCATAGAGCGCCCACGGGCCGAGCCTTGGCAGGAACTTCGATTCGTACCAGTCGCGACCTTTCGCGCGTTCGCCGATCTGCCTCGTCACGAACCCGGCGATCAGTGGGATTCCGAGAAAGACGAGAACGCTCGTGGTGATGGCGATGATCGAGAAGTTGGCGCTCGTCGTCGGCAAGCCGAGCCAGCCCGGCAGCGTCTGGAGGTAGAACCAGCCCAGAGCGGCGAACGCAAGGACTTGGAAGACCGAGTTGATTGCCACGAGCACCGCTGCGGCTTCGCGATCGCCACAGGCTAGGTCGTTCCAGATGAGGACCATCGCGATGCACCGGGCCAAGCCGACGATGACCAGACCCGTCCGATATTCGGGCAGGTCCGGAAGCAACAGCCACGCCAGGGCGAACATCAGTGCCGGCCCCACCAGCCAGTTCATCACCAGGGAGGCCACCAAAAGTTTGCGGTCGCCGCCGATACGAGAGGTTTCGCTGTAACGAACCTTTGCCAGCACCGGGTACATCATGACCAGCAGTCCGATCGCGATCGGAACCGATACCGAGCCGATCGTGAACGAGTCGAGTCCATCGGTGAATCCCGGCCATGCCCGGCCGATGAGCAGACCGGCAGCCATTGCCGTCACAATCCAGACCGGCAGGTACCGGTCGAGCCGCGACAAATGGCCGATCACCGCTTCCGCGGCGCCGTTCGGCGCTGCTGTTTCGTCTTGCTGTGGCATGACACCTTCCGGAACGTATCGATCATCGTCTATGCATCAACAGTGCTCGACACATCGACGACTGTCAATACGTATGACAGAATGAGGACATGACCGCCACATCGCCCGCCACACGCAACGAGATCGGCGTTTGCTGCTCGCGTGTCACCGCCGGGGCGCTCGACATCGCCGCGGCGGAACGCCTGGCGCACGTCTTCAAGGCATTGAGCGACCCGACCCGGGTGCGTCTGCTATCGCTCATCTCGGCAGCACCCACCGGCGAAGCCTGCATTTGCGATCTCACGGCACCTGTCGCGCTGTCCCAGCCGACAGTCTCGCACCACATGAAACTGCTGACGGACGCCGGGCTCGTCACGCGCGAGCAGCGCGGGAAATGGGCTTATTATCGAATTGTCGACGCCGCCCTGAGCGCCGTGAGTAATACTCTCGACCCCAGCAAGGCACCGTTTCGAGAACCCACGGACCCCTGACAACACGACGTCCTGACATCCGTCGGCGTCACGGCAGGACGAGGATCCGCCCGTACACTGCTCCGTTTTGCAAATCCTCGTGAGCCCGAGCAGCATCGGCCAAGTGATAGGTCGCGCCGACTCGTGCCGGCAACCGGCCGGCCGCGAGCATCCGGTTGATGGCTTTTGCGGCATCGGCGAGGTCGGATATCGACGCATTGCTGATGGCGAAGCCCCGCAAGCTCGCGTCCTTGGTATAGAGATCGCCGATCGGAACGACCGGGTCGGCGCCCTGCAGACCCGACATCGCTATCACGCGCCCGCCCATCGCCAGCAGCGGCACCGTGGACCGTAAGTCGTTGCGGCCGCTCGTGTCCCACCAAACGTCCACCCCTCGGGGCGCCGTCGCTCGAACCCGGTCCGAGAAATCCGCCCGCTCGTAATCGATTGTCGCGTCGGCACCGCACGCGGCGCACCACTCCTCATCGCGCGGAGCGCAGGTGGCAACGACGCGAGCTCCCCGGGCGGCGGCCATTTGCACGACGGCACTGCCAACGGCGCCGCCTGCGTGATGCACGACGATCGTCTCCCCCGCCCGAAGACCCGCTTCACGGGACAGGCCGACATGAGCAGTTGCCGCCGCGTGCAGGATCACTGCAGCCGTCGCGGGTTCGACGCCTTCGGGCAGCCGATACGCCCGATCGACCGGAACTATCGAATACTCGGCAAACGCCCCTTGACGACCGTCGTGCCCGAGACTGTTGCACCACACGCGGTCCCCGATTCGCACGTGTGCAGCTCCGGGGCCCGCTGCGGCAACAGTGCCGACCAGATCGCGGCCTATCACGAAGGGGAACGGCGTGCTCGTTTGATAGGCGCCCGACCGGACGAACAGATCCACGTGGTTGACTTCGCTGGCTTCCATCTTCACCAGCAAATCCGTGGGCCCCGGCGTCGGAACGGGGAGCCTGCCGACCTCGATCGCATCGGCGGGGCCGTTCCCCTCGATGAATGCCGCCCGCATCGTGTCCGGGATACTTTTCATGTCCTGATCGATTGTGCTCACGCACCACTCTTTATCACGGTCGTTGCCCGATCGACGGGTTTCATTCGCCCGGGCCGGGGTCATCGGACGCGGACGCCGGAAGTCCCGCCAGCCGCTCGATGACCGCCAGGCCCGCCGCCGTGCCTGGCCAGTTCCGTCGTAACGGTTCGCCGCCGGCGTCCCGAATCAATGCCCGCAGACCCCACGCAAGTACCAGGACATCGTCCGCGTAGCCCAGCAATGGGATGAAGTCGGGAACCAAATCGATCGGCAAGGCGAGATACGCAAGTATCAACGCCAGCTTGATCCGCGCGCGGACGGGCACCCGTCGGTCGACGACGAGGCGGCGGATGACGCGAATGAGGTCCGGGAGCAGGCGTAGCGCGTCCCGCATGGTGACGGTGCCGGGGTTATGGCGGGCGTAACTCCACAGCGCCAGGAGGAACACTGCGTAAAGGAGCACGCTCCCGCAGAGGACGCTGACGAGGAGCCCTGGCCAATTCATGGGTTCAGTCCCCTGCGGCGCGTGCGGCGCTCGGGCGACCGCTCCCGGCGTGCAGGCCGGCGTACACGCTGTCGGCATAGTCGTCGAAATGGCGACCGCAACGGTGAAAATGGATCTCGGCGTCTGCGGCTTCAGGCAGTTCCAACGCGTCGCGCTTTTTCAGGTCGTGATACCAACGCCGTAACCTGTCGAGGCTTTGTTCTTTCTCCTCGAGCTCGGCAAGGGTGAACTTGCCATTGCGCGTTCCCTTGTCGAGTCCGGCCTCGAATTTCGAACAATCGCGCTCGAATTCCGCCCACTCGTCAATCCGCAACGACCGAAACGCCTCGTCAAGCGTCTCGCTCCCGGGGGACGTCGCACCGTTCGCCGACACGACGAGAACATCTCCGGCCCCTCGTCGGGCCAGGTCGTCCACCCGCTGAATGGCGTCGACGAAATACGGAGTGTCGGGCACCGTCCATACGCCTTGCGACAACGGCGCCGCGCCAATTTTGCGTAGCTGGCGCCAGACCGCCACCCGGTCGCGGGAGGCGACACCCGCCAGCCGAACGATCATCACCAACCAGTCCACGAATCCAGTTTATCGCTGCAACGCCTCAAGATGTAATAACTACTACATTTTTGACTGTGCCGGCCGCCGGCTCATCGATCGACGAATATTCTCTCGGGTTCGGCTACTCGGCTTCCTCCGGCCCTCACTCGAGTAAACTGGTAGGCGAGTCCGCTTAAGAGGGGCACGTCATGACGGTATTGGAAGCCGGGTTCTTCGATCGGAAACGATCTGTGCCGCTACCTGCCGGACGGCCCAAATTTCCGAACTGGACGGCCTTATTGGCGATCGGCCCCGTCATAGTGACCGGTGGCGAATACCCGTTCATCGAGAATGCGCATGCCGACGGATACACGTTCCCGCTCGAAGCACGGCGTCCGGCCCTTTTCGACGGCGCGCTTGTCGACCGGTGGCTCGACAGCGAGGAAGGGGCGGCGTGCTCGGCGCTCCGCCATGCGTGGGGGTCGAGGCTGTCGCCGGAATGTAAATTTCAGGCACGCGCCATGCTCGAGCACTGGAACGATTGCGATTGTATGGAAATCTACGGTCGTCATCGCCTGGGGCGCGCCAAAGCGTCCCGCCCGACTCTTGCGTATGAGCCGGTGGATTGCGGTGAATGGGCGGTCGCGTGCTGCCGCGACTGCCTCCGCCCGTTCTTGTGGTATTTTCCCACAATTGACGAAACCCCTTCGAAATCGTGGCCGTTTTTCGATATGCGGTGGGAGCCCGCATCGTCGAAATAAGCTCGGCCTCGGCGCCTCCGGCGACGCACTGCCGAGTTGACTGTAGAAATACATCGGGTAGGAGTTGAAGAGTCGGGGCTGCGATCGACGAATCGCAAGCCACCGCCTGTCGGGCCCATCTCAACCCCCGCGGGGCGCCATTGTCGGGTGCCCACGCAGGTGCTGGGCCATCGCAATAATCACGAGGAGGATAAAAGTGACTGAGACTGTTACCCAAATCGAGGATGCATACCCCACCCGGTCGGTCGACCGGCCGAATGTGATCGACCGTCCCGATCCGACGGTTTGGGGAAGCGGCCGCGAAGGTCCGCTTGATTCGGCCACGGTGCGGCATTACAACGACAACGGCTACCTCACGATCGACCAATTGGTGACGCCAGCCGAGCTTCAGGAAATGAAAGACGAGCTCGAGCGGCTGTCGGAAGATCCCGTCGTCCGCGCCGACGAGCGCACGATTGTCGAGCCGGCTTCGCAGGGCGTTCGGTCGATCTTCGAAATTCACAACACCAGCGAGGTATTCAAGAAGATCGCCCACGATCCGCGAGTAGTGAACCGAGCCCGTCAACTGCTCGGGTCGGATGTGTACATCCACCAGAGCCGCGTGAACTTCAAGCCGGGATTCGAAGGCAAGGAGTTCTCCTGGCACTCGGATTTCGAGACGTGGCATGCCGAAGACGGGATGCCTCGCACGCGTGCCGTCAGCATTTCCATTTCACTCACGCGGAACTATTCGTTCAACGGTCCGCTGATGATCATGCCGGGGTCGCACACGAAGTTCGTTCAGTGCGTCGGCAAGACGCCCGAGGACAATTACAAGCAGTCGCTGCAGATGCAGGGGCCGGGAACCCCGGACAAGAAGACGCTTGAAGGTTTTGCCGACAAGTACGGCATCGATGTGCTCGAGGGCGAAGCCGGCGGGGCGATCATGTTCGACTCGAACTGCATGCACGCGTCGAACAGCAACATCACGCCGTTCGCCCGCTCGAACGTGTTCATCGTGTACAACAGCGTGGAGAACGCCTGCGGCGAACCGTTCGCCGCGCCGAAGGCCCGTCCGGAATTCGCCGGATCGCGGGACTTCACCCCGGCCGGCCAGTAGCCGGCGCCCTTCCCACCGAGAGTGGAGTTGTTGTTGCATTTCGTATCGGAAAAGCGACAACAGCTCCACTCTCGGCCGGAGGCTTGTAGATTGAAGACATGGAATATCGCAGCCTTGGACGCACCGGAATGCAAGTCAGCCCGCTTTGCCTCGGGGCGATGATGTTCGGTGCGTGGGGCGAGCCCGACCACGACAAATCGACGGCGATCATCCACCACGCGCTGGACGCCGGCATCAACTTCATCGACACGGCGGACGTGTATTCGCAGGGCGAGTCCGAAGAGATCGTCGGAAAAGCCCTCGCCGACGGAAAGCGCGACGACGTCATCCTGGCAACGAAGTTCCACGGCCCCATGGAAGACGCCGACGGCAATCGGGGTGTCAATCGCGCCGGCAATTCGCGCAGGTGGATCATCCGTGAGGTGGAGAACAGTTTGCGCCGACTTCGCACCGACTGGATCGACCTCTACCAGGTGCATCGCCCGGAACGCGGCACGGACGACGAAGAGACTCTGTCCGCGCTGACCGACCTGCGCACGCAGGGCAAGATCCGCGCCTTTGGCTCTTCAACGCACCCGGCCCACAAAATCGTCGAGGCCCAGTGGACTGCCGAGAGGCGGGCCCTCGGACACTTTTCAACCGAGCAGCCACCATATTCGATACTGGTGCGCGGAGCCGAAGCCGAAGTGCTTCCGGTCACGCAGAAGTACGGCATGGGTGTTCTGTCGTGGAGCCCGTTGGCCGGCGGTTGGCTCTCCGGGCGATTCCGGAAAGGGCGGGACGTCCCCGACAGCAAGCGCGCTCAGCGCATGCCGGCGCGTTACGACCTGTCCGATCCGGGCAATCAGCGCAAGCTGGACGCAACCGAGGATCTCGCGGTGCTGGCCGAGCAATCCGGCTTGTCACTCATTCACCTGGCCTTGGCCTTCGTCATGGCGCACCCCGCCGTGACGGCTCCCATTATCGGACCACGGACGATGGAGCAGCTCGACTCCCAACTGGGCGCGCTCGACGCCACCCTCACCGACGACGTCCTCGATCGCATTGACGAGATCGTTCCGCCCGGCGTCACTCTGGCCGACGCCGACAAGGGATTCACGCCGGCGCCGCTGACCGATCCGTTCTTGCGACGGCGCCGCACCGTTTAACCGCAGGTAGCATGAACACATGCTCAGCGCACTCGAAAAGCAGCTGGTCGACGCGGCCGTCGACGTTGCCCGGTCGCTGCCCGGCGGAGATATCCACACTGTTGCTGCAGCAGCGATGGATACCGAGGGGGTCATCCACACCGGGGTCAACGTCTTTCATTTCACCGGCGGTCCGTGCGCCGAAATGGTCGCCATCGCGTCGGCCGCCGAGGCCGGAGCCGGGCCCCTCGTGGCAATGGTCGCCGTCGGTGACCGCACCCGCGGAGTCATCGCTCCATGCGGGCGGTGCCGTCAATTCATGCTCGACCTGCACCCCGACATCCATGTCGTAGTCCCGTCGGACGGCGACCTGGCAGTCCACCCGATCCGCGACCTCCTTCCGTTCGCGTATCGAGCCACGAGCTACGCAACCGGACCGCGCGTCGTGCATTTTGCGTCGCGTTATTTTCAGGACGTCGCCTCCGGGCGCAAGACTGTCACAGTGCGTCGAGATGACCCGATTCAACCGGGCCCCGTCATTTTCGTCTTCGACGACGGTGACGGGCTGCGACGCCTGGACGGCATCATCGACACGGTCCGGTCGACGACCGCCGGCGAGCTCACGCCCGAGGATGCCCGCGGCGAAGACCTCCCCGATCCCGCATCGCTGCGCGCTCGCCTTCTGGATCATTATCCCGACTTGTCCGACGAGGATTCGGTCCAGGTGGCCGAGTTCCATCTCGGACACTGATTCTCGTTTAAGTCGAGTAATTTAGTTGACTTACTGAATTTGTCGACCTAGGCTTTCAAACACTAGTAATTTACTCAACATACGAAACTATCGCGCGCCGGGTGCTCCGACGCCCGGTTCCCAAACGAAAGCATCCGGCCATGCGCAACTTTCTCGTTCTCGGCATCGTTGGTTTGATCGCTCAATTGATCGACGGCTCGCTCGGGATGGCGTTCGGCGTCACCTCGTCGACGCTCCTCCTCGCGGCGGGTATCGCGCCGGCGGCCGCCTCCGCCGCAGTGCATTTCTCCGAACTCGGCACGACACTGGTATCGGGCTTCTCTCACTACAAGCTCGGCAACGTCGATTGGCGAACGGTCGCCATCATGGCCGTCCCCGGCGGCGTCGGCGCGTATTTCGGTGCCACGTTCTTATCGAGCCTTCCCGGCGATGTGGTCAAGCCGTGGGTCGCCGCTCTGCTCCTCGCCCTCGGAATTTACGTCATCTGGCGGTTCCTCGTCCTCGGCGGACGACGTCCGCAGTTCCGTGGCAAGCTCTCAGCCTTTTTCCTTGCCCCGCTTGGCGTGGTCGCCGGTTTGATGGATGCCATCGGGGGCGGCGGATGGGGCCCGGTCGGCACGACGTCCCTGCTTTCATCGGGCCGGCTCGAACCACGCAAGGTGGTCGGCTCGATCGATACCTCCGAGTTCGTCGTCTCGATTGGCGGTTCGCTCGGATTTTTGGTCGGCCTCGGCACTCAAGGCGTGAACTTCGGCTTTGCCGCGGCGCTGCTTGTCGGCGGCGTGATCGCGGCCCCCATTGCGGCTTGGCTTGTCAAACGTCTGCCGGCACGCGTTCTCGGCGTCGGCGCAGGCGGCCTCATCGTGCTGACCAACACGCAAACGATCGTGACGTCGCTCGGCGGCGCCACGGTCGCGGTTCTGACGGCGACGAGCGTGGTCTTCGTGGCCTGGATGGTCGCGCTGGGCGTCGTGATCAGTGGGGCGCGCCGGTTGAAGGCTCTGGACGACGAGAGCGCTCGCCTCGAAGCCGCAACCGACACGGTGGCGCATTAACCTCGCGTACTCGGAGGATCGATTGCACGCCGGGCCGCAATCTCTACTGTTATGAGAGACTTTCGGCATGCGAGTCTCCGCGAAGTCCGACTATGCGCTCCGCGCCGTCATCGAGTTGGCTGCCGCGCCCGACGGATCGGCGATCAGTGCCGAGCAGCTGAGTCAGTTGCAAGAAATTCCGCACGGATTCCTGCAGGCGATCCTGGCCGACCTGCGCCGCGACGGGATACTCGTCAGCCAGCGCGGTCAGGCCGGCGGTTGGCGGCTGGCCAAAGCGGCGTCCGACGTCAGCGTTGCCGATATCATCCGTGCCATCGACGGGCCGTTGGTCAGCGTGTACGGACTTCGCCCGGAAGCCGTCACCTACAACGACTCGGCGGCTTCCTTGCAGCATGTATGGATCGCGGCACGCAGCAGCCTTCGCGACATCTTCGAAGAAGTCACGGTACGGGACTTGGCTGATCACCGGCTTCCCGATCAAGTGGCGTCCCGGCTCGACGACCAAGAGGCCTGGCGGCCGCACTAATCACTCCCCCCCCCTTTCCCACCGCAAAACGCCCCGCGCCGTATAGCCCGCCCCGTCATGACTGCGCGTTCCCGACGCCGCGGCGCGTTTTGTGGCGAAGACGGTGCAGGCCGGCGTCAGCTTGGCACGCGGCGCTGTCGATCATCGACCACTCGCGCAAGTTTGGCCAGTGACGCATTGATGACGACATAGATGAACGCGATCACGACATATGTCTGCAACAGCACGTGGAACGCCTCCGCGTAGATCTTCCCTTGCTGCAGCAGTTCCGTGTACGAGACGACATAGCCGAGGGTGGTGCCCTTGAAGAGGTAAATCATCTGGCTGACCAGGGAGGGAAGGACATGGCGCACCGCCTGCGGCACCAGGACGTACCTCATGGCTTGGCCGCGCGTGAGCCCGATGGCGTATGCGGCCTCGCTTTGACCGAACTCGAGTGCGTTGATCCCCGACCGGAAGATCTCGGCCAAGGCCGCACTGTTCGTGAAGACGAGCGGAATCGCCAACTGCCAGAAGAGGCTGATCCGGATGCCGTAATTCGGCAACAGCAGCACGAAGACGTAAATGAGCAAGAGGACCGGGATGGCCCGCATGACCTCGATATACACGGTGGCGACGGCGCGCTGAGTTCGATGTGTGGACATTCGTGCAGCCGCGGCGATTATTGCTATCGGTAGCGCGATGAGGCCTGCTGCAAATGCGGCTTTCAAGGTGTTGAGCAGGCCTTCGCCGAGGAACTTCAGCGCCGTGCGTTCGATGAACAGATGCCACTGCTCCGGCTGCATCTGATCATTCCGCGCGAGTTGCACAAGCATGGCCGCAATCACCGCGACGATACCGATCACGCTGATGATCGACCAGATGATTGTTCGACGGCGCGCCTTCGGGCCGGGCACGTCGAAGAGGAGACGCTCGCTGGTCATCGTCGGATCGCCACCTTTTTGTCGAGGCGTCCCGCTAAGAAGCCGACGACCAGGGTGAGTGCGAAATACGCCGCACCGTCACCGATGAACAGCACTATCACGTGCGACGATTGGGAACTGAGGATATTGGCGACGCCGGTCAGCTCGACGACGCCGACTGCCGCGGCAAGCGACGAGTTCAACACAGTGGCGATCGCGATGTTGCCGAGCGGTTGCACCACCGATCGGAGTGCCTGCGGCACTATGACGTGTCCGAGGACTCCTTTCGTGGGCAGTCCGATGGCACGTGCCGCTTCGGCCTGGCCGAGAGGAATCGAGTTGATTCCCGACCTCACCGCTTCGCACACGTACGACGCCTCATAGATGCCGAGACCGATGATCGCGCTGTTTTCGATAGTGAATTTGACGCCGGCTTCGGGCAACGCGAAGACGATCAAGATGAGCAGCACCAGAAGCGGTATGTTGCGCACGACTTCGACGTAGAACGTGCCAACCGCCCGCAAGGGCGGTATCGCGCTAACCCGGCACAGTGCCACGATCGTGCCCAGGATGAGCGCCATCGCAAATGCGAACGCGCTGATCCTGATAGTCAGCCCGAAAGCACCGGCGAAATCGGCAAGATACGTCACCCTTCGCTCACTTGCCGGTGGTGATCTTCGGCGGCTTCGGTGCCTCCCCCGACAGGCTGTCCTTCAGCGTCGCGTCCCAGACCTTCTTCCAAAGCCCGTCCTTCTCGATCTTCCGCAGCCAGTCGTTGACGAACTTCTGCATCTCCGGGCGGTCCTTGGCCAGGCCGATCCCGTATGGCTCGGTGCTGAACGGCTTGCCGACGACCTTGACCTTGTCGGGATTCTGCTTTGCGTCGCCGCCGACGATCGAACCATCGAGCACATAGGCGTCGGCGCGTTCCTGTTCGAGTGCTTGCAGGCATTCATCGTTGGTGTCGAGCAACAGCAGCTTCGGATTTTTCAGTTTTTTCTTCAACGTCCCGACCGCCGACGAAGCGGTTTCCGTGCAGATCTTCTTACCTTCGAGATCCTTCACGTTTTTGATGTCGTTCGTATCCTTGCGCACCAGGATAGTGTCGCCATCGGAAAAGTACGGTCCCGCGAAGTTGACCTGTTTGGCCCGCTCGGGCGTAATCGTGTAAGTGGCGATCACGACGTCCACCGTGTGGTTCTTCAGCACCGCTTCCCGCGTCGCCACTGTGATCTGCCGGCGTTCGACTTTGGGCTTGCCGATGATGTACTTGGCGAACATTTTTGCCAGCACCGCATCGAAACCCGTGTACGTGCCGGACACCGGATTCTTCAGGGAGAACAGCGGGCTCGTCGCGGTGCCGCCGACTTTGAGGACACCGGCCTTCTTAATCTTTGCCATGGCCGAGCCGGCCGGAATTTCCGACGCCTTAGCGATGGGCGCCTGTTTGACGATAGCGGCACCGGCAGCTTTGTCGCTGCCGACTCCCGAGCTCGATGTGCTTCCCGGACTCTTTGCCGACCCGCTATCGGCGCAACCCGCCAGCGAGAACGACGCTGCCACGGCTGCCGAGACCGTGACGACAATCACCGAGCGCGTGGACCTCCGGATCCAATTCATGAGCTTCCTTCTTTCCTGATGGGGACAGCGTCAATGCGAAAGCAATTTCGATAAGAAGTCCTGGGCACGTTCGGTTCGAGGATTGGAGAAGAATTCGTCCGGCTCCGCCATTTCCACGATTCGCCCGGCGTCCATGAACGCGACCCGGTCGGCCGCCTTCCGGGCAAACCCCATCTCGTGGGTGACGACCAGCATCGTCATTCCCTCTTTCGCGAGTTCCACCATGACGTCGAGTACCTCGGTGATCATCTCCGGATCGAGCGCGGATGTCGGCTCGTCGAAAAGCATGAGAGACGGATCCATGGCCAACGCCCGGGCGATCGCTGCACGTTGTTGCTGACCGCCGGACAACTGGGCCGGAAGTTTGCCGGCTTGTTCGCCAATGCCCACGCGGTCCAACAGCTCATGGGCCCGCCGCTCGGCTTCCGCCCGCGGACGCTTACGAACTTTGATCGGGCCGAGCGTCAGGTTCTGCAGGATGGTCTTGTGCGCGAACAAGTTGAAGCTTTGAAACACCATTCCGACATCTGCGCGCAGCCGCGCCAGTTCGATGCCTTCCGGAGGGATCGCCCGTCCATCGACGAGGATGTCGCCCGAATCGATAGTCTCCAGCCGGTTTAGCGTGCGGCAAAGCGTCGACTTCCCGGAGCCCGACGGGCCGACCACCACTACTACTTCGCCCGGTTCGATTTCGAGATCGATGTCCTGCAGTACGTGCAGGTCACCGAAGTATTTGTTGACGCCGTGCATTTGCGCGCGAGGGGTTCCACCGCGCCGTGCGGTGTCCGGTACCGACATGCGGAGGTCCTTCCCCTAGCCCGAGCCAACACTGTTGCTGACGCTAAGGTCGGCCGAGCCGGCTGTCAAGGATTTTCGGTGCGGCAAACTCACGCAAAACGCGGCGGCGCGTCAGGAACGCCCCGTCATGACGGGGCGTCCTATACGCCGCGGCGCGTTTTGCGGTTCAGCGGGCGACGGGCGGGCGGCGAGAAGTGCTCAGTCGCCGTCGGCTTTCGCAGCTTCCAGCCCCCGTTCGTATCCCGCAACGATGTCCTTGATCTCCTCGGTCGCAAAGCCCGTACGAACTCCCCAGACGTACGCGATGATCCCGACGACGACCTCAGCCACGATGCCCCACGGGAAGATGAGAACCGGGTCCTTGAGCGGCCCGTAATCGCCCAAGTACGCGATTTGGAACGACGCCAGCAGCAACCAGATGAGCCACCAGTTCGCCGTCACATGCCGCCGCGCCTGCGCCGAGCTCAACAGCCAAATGGCCACGCAGTACGCGATCACGAGCGCACAGAAGACGATGTCGTACACGATGAACGACCAGCCGCCGGGCCGCTGACCGCCGTTGGAGGTCAGCACCCAACCTCCGGCATAAGCGACCCACACCCACAGCACGAAGAAGACGATGCTGACTATCGCACTCCAGATCGGCGACATCCAGCCGCGCCGCCACGCATAGTACGCCGTGAAGATCGGTAGCCCGATGAAGGTGGCAGTGAAAACGTTCGCCAAGGTCGAGAAGCCGCCCCAATACAGGATCAACACTGCGGCAAGAAAGGAGATGACCGACCAGAAGTTCGCCCCGCGCAGGCGGAACGGGCGCGGCAGCACGGACGCCGTCCGGCGCAATACCGGCAGGCTCACCCCGCCCATGATGTACGTGAGCACGGCGGCCGAACTGATGAAGCCGACAAGCTGATACCAGCTCGGAGCCGGGACGAAGAAGACGCAGCCGACGACTGCCGAGACGACCAAAGCGAGCCACGGGATACCGAACCTGTTGTTGGATTGGAAGATCGGCGGGATATTGCGAGCCACGCCCAGGCCGTATCCGGTGCGGGCGCCCGTGCCCAGATAGACCCAGCCGGTGGCCAGAGGCGATACGGCGGCGTCGATCAGAAGGAACGTGCCAAGAGCGGCGAGTGCGGCAATGTTCGCCGAGTCGAGCGCGTGGAAAAGCGGCCCGTCGGCCCAACCGCCGTTCACGAGTTTGTCCCACTGCCCGGGTTTGAGGCCCATGTCTGCCCAGTTGATCGCACCGATGAAGGCGACCTGCAGCAACGTGTAAATCACTGCCGGGATCGCAATCGATCCAAATGTGGCCCACGGGACGTCGCGCTGCGGATTCTTGGATTCGCCGCCGTAGTCGAGGGCTTGCCGGAAGCCGAGCAGGGAAAAGATGATGCCCGTGGTCGCGATTGCGTGGAAGATCGGCGGAGCGCCCTCCGGAGCAAATCCGCCGTACGCGTGAAAATTGCTGCCGTTCAAGATGAAGAACAAGAAAATGAAGGTAATGGTCGGCAGCGCGATCTTCCAGATCGTGACCCATCGGTTGGACTCGGCAAGGAATTTCGCACCAAAGAAATTGAGCACGAAGAAAACGAGCATCAGCACGACGCCGCTGAGGATTCCGACCGGCCAGCTGAGCACGTCGACGCCGGCCTTCGTCGTCAGGAAGTGCGCTTCGGGAAAACGCCCGCCCAGATAGGTCAGCACGGCTTCGGCTTCGATTGGCGGGATGGACACGACCGACAGCCAATACGCCCAGCCGATGATCCAGCCGGACAGGGAGCCGTGGGTCAGGTACGTGTAGCGGACGATGGCACCGGAACGCGGCAGCATCGACCCGAGTTCGAGGTAGGTCAAGGCGATCAGGAAGACCAGGATCGATGCGATGATCCACGACAAAATCGCTGCCGGACCGGCGACTCCGGCGGCTGCCAGCACGCCGAACAGCCAGCCGGATCCGATCTGGGCGCTCACGCCGAGGAGGAGAAGTTGAGTGAGGGAAAGACTTCGTTTTAGGCCTTTATCCGAGTCTTCGAATGATCCTTGTTGCACTTCATCGGCCATATCGGCCACCCCTTTTGTGTTGCGGCTGGATGAAGATTATCACTGTGTGCGCCGGCCGGCGGAGAAATCAACTACTCGAATCCAATTGCGTTCTTCGCGTTTTTCGCTGAACTCCCGGCGCGATTATTCGTGTGATTTCCAGGTGGCCGCGATACATAATCACCAAGCGGCACGGCGGGAAATACCTGCGCAATTGGCGTCGGCCGCGCAGTCAGCGACTGCCGATCACGATTGTCGAATCGTGATCGGCGGACCGCAGGATTCGCGGCTTCAATCCTGCAGCGGCAAAGATGCCGGACGCCGTCTCGGCTTGGCGCTCACTCGTCTCGACGAGAAGCTGTCCGGCCCGCGTCAACCAGTCGGGGGCCCCGGCAGCGATCCGGCGCCCGACGTCGAGCCCGTCGGGCCCGCCGTCCAACGCCGTTCTCGCCTCGTGGTTCCGCGCTTCCGACGGCATCATGACGATCTCGCCGGTCGGCACGTACGGCGCATTGGCGACGATGACGTCGATACGTCCGCGCAGCTCCGCCGGAAGTGCTGCGAACAGGTCGCCTTCGACTGCTTGCCCGCGGGCACCGACATTGTGCCGAGCACACCCCACGGCTACCGGATCGATGTCCGCGGCGTACACCTCCGCACCGATCCCCGCCTCGATCGTCGCTGCCGCCACTGCGCCGACGCCGCAGCACAAATCGACAAGCACGGGTGATGCGGTTTCGGCGGAGCGAGCGCACCGGATGGCTTCCAGTGCCAGATATTCGGTCCGGCGCCGAGGGACGAAGACTCCGCGTTCAACAGTCAGGCGCAGCCCTAAGAATTCGGCCCAGCCCAGCAGGTACTCGAGCGGCTCGCCGGAGATGCGTGCTGCGACAAGCCTGTCGAGCTCAGCGGTCGACGAAGCTTCGGCAATCAGCAGACGCGTCTCGTCGTCGGCGAATACGCATCCGGCCGCGCGCAGGGCGCCAACAATTTCCGAAGCTGCTTCGTCGTCGACGGCAAATTCCATACCGTCAATCTATGGCATCTCGCGCTGCTGCCCCTCGCGGTGCCAATCGATTGATTTATCGGACGGCCGCCAGTGTGCACCGCGAATTCATTCCGCGGCGGTTTCGCGACGGCCGCTCGAAGCATTCGTCCGGCATGCCCTACCGTTGAGGGGTGGAATCCGCTTCAGCTCGCGAACTCGTCCTGTCCGAACTCGTCACGGTTCCCGACTTTCCGGAACCCGGAATCAGGTTTCGCGACCTGACCCCGGCGTTCGCAAATCCGCACGCGTTCCGCGTGATCGTCGACACGCTGACCGCAAAGTGCGGGGCGATTGATGCCGTCGCCGGAGTCGAGGCGCGCGGGTTCCTGTTGGCGGCGGCAGCCGCCTACGCGACCGACACGTCGCTTTTGGCCATCCGTAAAAAGGGCAAACTGCCCGGATCGGTTCTGACCGAGTCGTACGATCTCGAGTACGGCAACGACGCGCTCGAGATCTCACCCGATCATGCACCGCCCGGCACCCGGGTGCTACTGGTGGACGACGTGCTGGCCACCGGCGGCACGCTCGCCGCAGCCGCGCGCCTGCTCACGCGCGCCGAGTACGTCGTTGCCGGTGTCGGCGTCGTCCTTGAACTTGCTGAGTTGAATGGTCGCTCAGCGCTGCCGGGCCAGGATATTCACGCTATCCTCACGCTGTAACCGCGCCGCGTCCATGGCCGGCGATGAAGTCGAGGACGGTGTCGGACACGTCCGGGAACTCGGCGAAGTACCCGTGCCGGGCGCCGTCCAAAATCACCAGCCGCGAATCCGGAATCCGCTCTGCCGCAATCGACGCGTTGCGGACCGGCGCAAGTTCGTCGTCCGAGCCGTGCACCACTAAAGTCGGGGCCGCAATATGCGACAACGCGTCCCACCCGTCGTGTCCTTCGCTGGCCTTGTAATGCAACGCCAAGGTCTGCCGGTTGTGCGGCTTGGCCAGCGGCGCCGTCGATTGCATGTCGTTCGCATCGATCCACTCGGGCGTGTAGAACAACTCGAGCAGTGCCCGCCGGTCCGTACCGATCAGGATTTGTGTCGCGCGGCGCGAACGCCGGACGCCGTGTGCGTCACCGGGCGTGGTCGACCCCAGGACAAGCGCGCCCACCCGGTCCGGGTGATCGGCGGCCAGCCATTGCGCAATGCGCCCGCCCATGGAAAACCCGTACACATGGGCACGGTCGATCCCGAGGTCGTCGAGAATCGCGACGGCGTCTGCTGCCATCCCCCGCGTCGTATAGGGCTCGTCGACGGGGCCGTCGCTCTCGCCGACTCCGCGATGGTCGTACGTGACGACTGTGTGCCTGCTCGCCAGCCGGTCCACCTCGGTGCCCCACGAGCTATGCGGCAACGCTTGCCCGGCGATCAACAGGATCGGAGTGCCCGCTCCCGACGTCCAATACCGAATCCTCGTGCCGTCCGGCGCCCACGCAAAAGCCATCCGCACAGCTTACCGACCAGCCCGCTTCGACGGCGTCCGGCACAAACTACTCAGGCGCAAACTACTCAGGCATCGTCCGGGACGAAGTCGGCGAGCGCAACTCCGGTGAGCGTCTCCGCCTCTTGCCACAGCCGGGCGGCATCGGCTCGGTCTTCCGCGCGTTTGACGACGCGCGCCGACGTCGTCGCGCCGGTCAGACCCATGAATCCGCCGGGCCCGTAGTATCCGCCGTTGGCCGCGCCGGGAGCGGTCGCCGCGAACAGCAACGGTTCGGCGCCCGCGGACGGGTCTTGGCACGGGACGACGTGCTCGGCCATCTTGAAGGCGCTTGTTCGCGGCTTGTCGCGTCCGAGGCTCGCCCCGGACTTTTGCAGATTGGTGCGGGTGAACCCGGGGTGGGCTGCGACACTGCGCAAACTCCACCCGCGCTCGGCGCTGATGCGGGCCAGTTGCTGCGACATGACGAGGTCCGCCAGCTTCGACTGGGCGTAGGCGAGGTTGGCGCTATACCCTTGCGTGCGTTGCAGATCGTCGAACCGCAGTTTGCCGACGTTGGCCATACCACTCGACATGGTCGCCACCCGCGGCCGTTCGGCGGCCAACAACAGCGGCAACAACCGCACCGTGAGGGCGAACGGACCCAGGAAGTTGCTCTCGAATTGCAGCTCGAAACCATCGACGGTCGTGAAGCGTTCGGGCGGCGCCATCACTCCGGCATTGTTGATCAGGACGTCGATCGGGTCACCCTGCGCCGTCAGCTCGTCCGCGAACTTTCGCACCGATGCGAGATCGGCCAAATCCAAATGACGCACGTCAAGCGACGCCTGCGGGTGGGCAGCGCGGATCTCGTCACGCGCAGCCTCGGCCTTGGACGCCGTCCGGCACGCCATGATGACGTGCGCCGACGCGGCCGCGAGACGCGACGCGATCTCCTTGCCGGTGCCGCTGTTCGCGCCCGTGACGATGACGCGGCGCCCGGACAGGTCTGGAACGTTGTACATGTCTGACTCCTTGTTGCCATTCAATCGCGTCAACCTGTCTGAACGCTCAGAACCGCGCGGAATTCTTCACCCGTTGGACCGCTAACTATCGGCCGTATAAACGGCAATGACGCGATCGGCCGCGGCATCGGCCTCGTTGGGCTCGGTGCCGGAGGCGACGCTTGCGGCACGCCAGGCATCGCTGCTCAACTTCATGAACTGTCTGCCCTCGCTCGAGGCGCCCCATTCGGCTCCCGATTCGGGGTTCACCGACTCGCCGCTCTTGATATGGCTGGCCAGTCCCATCAGACTCATGTCCCAGCCGATGCCGACCGCACCGGGCCCGTATTCCGCCCATTGGTCGTCGTCGACGTGAGCGATGTGTTTGAGCTCGAGCACCGATTTCGCATCCGCGGCGCGGCCGAATTTCGGCTCGATCCAGCTGGCCTCACCGCCGAATTCCCAGGTCGCCGTGAACCGCTCGGGTGGCTTACAGGCCTCGATGCGTCCGCCCGCATTGCCTTCGAGTTGATATCGGCCGCCGATGCGCAGGTTTCCGCTCACCGGCAAGAACCACCTCGAGATCTTCTCGGCAGTCGTGCACAGTTCCCAGAGCTCCTCGACCGAGACGTCGAATTTCTGCCGCAGGCCGACGACACGCGCCCACCCGGTGTCGAGGACCCTGGTGCCCACCGAGCGGCTGACGGATTCTATTTGAGTTTCGACATCGATCACGGGGTGCTCCTTCAGTTTGCGACGCACGCGACTTCGTTACGAGTACCTACATCTTGGCCGTAAGTGGGGCTGCGCGTCCACGTTTGCCCCGATCGGGCCCGCTCCGCGCGGGTCTCCCACTATTCGCGGTGCAGCCGCGGCAGCTTAACAATGCGTCACACATTTTGATGCGGCAATTCCGCCCTCGCTACTGTGAATTCGCGCCGCGTGCACCTGTCGCGGCAGCGCATGCCTCCCACCAGTGAGCCGCATGCTCCACGCACCGATAAAGGAACACGACGATGAGACTGAAACCCCTGAAATGGCTGGCGATCGCACCCTTGTTCGCCTTGATGGCAGCCTGCGGGGCAACCGATTCGTCCTCAGTCGACAAGACAGTCAACCTGGGCGTGACGGACGGCGCCGAACACTACTGGACGGTGTTCCGGAACGAGGCGAAGGCGGAGGGCATCACCGTGAAGTTCACGAACTTCACCGATTACAACCAGCCGAATCCGGCGCTCAAGCAAAAGCAACTGGACGTCAACGAATTCCAGCACATCCAGTACCTCGCCAATTACAACGTGAAGAGCCACGACGACCTCGCCTTCATCGGTTCGACGGCCGTCTATCCGCTGCCCCTTTATTCAACGAAGTACAAGTCGGTGAAGGATATCCCCCAGGGCGGCCAAGTAGTCATTCCCAACGACGCCGTGAACGAGGCTCGGGCACTCCTGGTGTTGCAGTCCGCGGGGCTGATCAAGCTGAAGAACGGCGGTACGACTGCGTCAACGCCCGCGGACATCGTGCCCGGCAGCGCGAAGGTGAAGGTCACGCCTGTGGACGCCGCGCAGACGACCGCCAATTTGCACAATGTGGCCGGCGCCGTCATCAACAACAATTTCGCCACGAGCGCGAAGGTGCCGACAAGCAAGATCATTTTCCAGGTCAGTCCGAAGGGCTCGGCATCACTGCCGTACGTGAACGGTTTCGTGGTGCGCGCCGACGACAAGGACAACCCGACCTACAAGAAACTCGTGAAGATCTATCATTCGAAGAAGGTCGAAAAGGCCGTCAAGTCCGATCTGGGTCAGACCGGCGTCCTCGAGAACATCCCGGCAAAGAAGCTGCAGTCCGAGACGAAGAAGATCGAGAAGCAGATCCGTGCCGGCCAGTAAACCGGCGGGATCGTCGTCGGCCGCGATTTCGCGAGCACGCCGGTGACGGCCCCGGTCAGTTTCCGCAATGTGACCAAACGCTTCGACGGCTCGAAATCCGGACAGGTTCTTGCCGTGGACGACGTCAACCTCGAGGTTGCGGCGGGCGATGTGATCGGCGTCGTCGGTTATTCGGGGGCCGGCAAGAGCACCTTGGTGAGGCTGATCAACGCACTCGAGCTGCCGACGTCCGGACACGTCGTGGTGGACGGCGACGACCTCACGATCATGAACGAGCGGCAATTGCGCGAACTGCGCTCGAATATCGGGATGGTCTTCCAGCAGTTCAACCTGATGACGTCGCGGACGGTTGCCGGCAACGTGGGCTATCCACTCAAGGTGGCGGGCTGGTCGCGCGCCGACCGGAACAAACGCGTGGCGGAACTGCTCGAGTTCGTCGGCATCGCCGATAAGGCGCGCCAGTTCCCCAGCCAACTCTCCGGCGGACAAAAGCAGCGCGTCGGGATCGCGCGCGCACTGGCCACGTCGCCGAAGATCCTACTGGCGGACGAGGCAACAAGCGCGCTCGACCCGGAGACGACCGGCGACGTGCTGGCACTCTTGAAAAAGATCAACACCGAGCTCGGCACCACCATCGTCGTCATCACTCACGAAATGGACGTGGTGCGCAGCATCTGCAATACGGTCGGTGTGATGAGCGGCGGCAAGCTTCTCGAGTCAGGCAGCGTGTACGAAGTGTTCAGCAATCCGCGGTCGTCGGAGACCAAGCGGTTTATCGAGACGACGCTGAAGGACAAACCGTCGCCGGAGACGCTCGCCCGGTTGCGGCACAGCCATCCGGGCCGGATCGTGTCGGTCGGCATCAGAGAGGGAACGGGTTCACGGACGACGCTGTCGGACACGTTGCGCCGGTTCGATGTGCATTCGACAATGATCTACGGAGGAATCAGCGAGATCCAGCAAAAGCCGTTCCGCTCGCTCACCTACGAACTCAGCGGCAATGAACGCGACGTCGAGGCGCTCGTGATCGCGCTGCGGTCGGTCACCGATCTTCAGGATTGGGGGTCGTCCGGTGAGTAATTCAATGGGGCTGGCCGGACTGTGGCCGACTCTCTTCACCTCGATCGGTCAGACCATCTACATGGTGTTGACGACGTTGGTGCTGGCCGGGATCTTCGGTCTGGCGATCGGCGTCCTGCTCTATGCCACCCGCAAGGGCAACATCCTGCAGAACGCAGCAGTCTTCAACGTGCTGAACGTGCTGGTGAACGTGATACGGCCCATCCCGTTCATCATCTTTCTGGCCGTGGCTCAGCCGCTGACCATCGCCGTCATCGGCACGTCGATCGGCACCACGTCCGTGATCTTCCCCATGGTGTTGATGGCGTCGTTCGTCGTCGGCCGTGTCGTGGAGCAGAATCTCGTGGCGATCGACCCCGGGGTGATCGAGGCTGCGCGGGCGATGGGCGCCGGTAAACTGCGGGTCATTCTCACGGTGCTCATCCCGGAGCAGCTCGCGCCGTTGATCCTCGGCTACACGTTCATGTTCATCGGCATCGTGGACATGTCCGCCATGGCCGGGTACGTCGGAGGCGGCGGCTTGGGCAATTTCGCGATCGTGTACGGCTACCAGCAGTTCAACTACACGGCCACTCTTGTCACTGTCGTGTTCATCATCATCCTGGTACAGGTGGCGCAGCTGATCGGCAACGTGCTCGCCAAGAAGTTCCTGCGCCGCTGATCCTGCTCTCGAGTGGTGGCGAGGGGCTGCCAAATCGCAGATTTGGCAGCCACTCGCCACCACTCGGCGCGAGGGGAGAGCCGTTCGCCACCACTCGGCGCGAGGGGAGAGCCGTTCCGCCGTTTACAGCCCGACGCTGCCCTGCATGAGGCCGCCGTCGGCGAACAGCGTCGTGGCCGTCACGTACTTTCCCTTGTCGGATGCTAAGAACACGACGACGTCGGCGACTTCCTCCGGCTGTGCCATCCGCCCGAGCGGGATCGCGTCGTTCAGCGTCTTCATCTTCTCCGGATCGTCCATTGTCGACTGGTTGATCGGAGTGGCGACCGCGCCCGGCCCCACGTTGACGACGCGGATGTTGTGCTCGCCGAGTTCGACCCCGGCGGTGCGCGTGAGCATCCGCGTGCCGCCCTTCGACACGCAATAGGCGATATTTCCGGGCATCGGCCAGTCCTCGTGCACCGACGACACGTTGACGACCGATCCTCCGCCGCCTTGTTTGATGAACTGCTTGGCGGCCAGCTGCGTGCCGAAGAAGGCGCTCTTGAGATTCACGTCGATCACCTTTTGGTAATCCTCTTCGGTCGTCTCGAGCACGGAGGTGCGCGTCTCGATGCCCGCGTTGTTCACCATTGCGTCGAGGCGGCCGAAGTTCGCCACGGCGGCGTCGACCAGTTCCTTCAGATCCGCGACCTTGCTGACGTCCGCCTTGACGCCGACTGCTTGTCCGCCGGCTTTCTCCACCTTCGCGATCACGTCTTTGGTCTCATCCGGGTGCACGATGTAGTCGATGACGATGTTGGCGCCCTCTGCGGCAGCGGCCAGCACTATCGCCTCGCCGATCCCGCTATTGCCTCCGGTCACGATGAGCGTCTTGTCTTTGAGTAACATGCACGAACTCCTTATTCGGTGATGCGGACTGTGTCAGAGGTGGAATTGCCGGTCGAATTGCCGGTGGAACTGCGCCGACAGATCAAATGCGCCACGAACGCCGTCCAGCCGGTTTGATGCGAGGCGCCGAGTCCCTCCCCGGTGTCGCCGTGGAAATATTCGCTGAACGTCGGATGGGCCGTCCACAGCTCGCCGCTGCCGTGGTCGCGCGGTGTTCCCGGACGACGTCCGTCGGCTCCGGGTCGGAACAAGCCGATGAGTCGTTCGTCGAGATCGCGTGCGGCCCGCGCCGAGACCGAGTGAGCGCCGGCAGCGCTGTACGTGTGCAGCGCGTCGGCAAGCAGCACGTTGACGGGGAACCACACGGGCCCGCGCCAGTTCGAATTGCCGCCGAACAGCGCCGTGTCGGACTCGCCCGGGTTGTAGCGGATGCTGAGCGGTTCGCCGCCGACGTCAGCCGTGTACGGGTCCACGTATGCGGCCGACAGCGCGCGCACGCCATAGGGCGACAAGAACTCCGATTCGTCGAACATCCACCCGAGCACGGCGCGCAGTTTGGCGTCGTCCAACAGAGAGAACGTGATGGTGTCGGATTGTTCGCTGACCAATTCCCGTGTTGCCTCCGGCCGGCGCCGGCGCAGGTAGTCGAGTCTGCCGGCCAGCTCGGTCAACCCGTTGAATTCCTCCTTGTCGAAGCTTGCCACGGCCACGAGGGGCAAGAGCCCGACCATCGATCGCACGCGGAGCCGCTGGAAACTGCCGTCCTGCTTGACCAGCACGTCGTAAAAGAACTGATCGCCGTCGTCCCATAGCGAGACCGCGTGCGAGCCGAAGTTGTTCATGGCCGCGGCGATGTCGAAGAAGTGCCGCTGGAATTTCACGGCGATGTCCTGCCATGCCGGGTCCTTTCGGGCCAGCTCGACGGCGATCTGCATCATCCCGAGGCAATAGAACGCCATCCAGCTCGTCGCGTCGGACTGCTCGAGCCGCGCTCCCCCGGGAGGCGGCGCCGACCGGTTGAACAGCCCGATGTTGTCCATCCCCAGGAATCCGCCCTCGAACAGGTTCGATCCGTCGGCGTCCTCACGACTGACCCACCACGAGAAGTTGAGAAGTAATTTGCCGATGACGCGGATCAGGAATCCGGTGTCGCGCTTGCCGTCGAGGCAATACACCTTCCAGGCGGCCCACGCGTGCACTGGCGGATTCACGTCACCGAACGCCCATTCATACGCCGGCAGTTGACCGTTGGGGTGCATTGCCCATTCGCGGCACAGGAGCAACAGCTGCTCTTTGGCGAACTCCGGGTCGATCTCGGCAAGCGTCACACAGTGGAATGCCAGATCCCAGGCCGCGAACCACGGATACTCCCACGCGTCCGGCATCGAGATGACGTCGGCCAGGTCGAGATGGCGCCAGCGGACATTCCGGCCGGGCGGCTTCGTGGATTGGCGGGACGGCGGCGGCGCGGGCTGTCCGGGGTCGCCGTCGAGCCACCGCTTCACCGAGTACGTGTACAGCTGCTTGCCCCACAGCAGGCCGGCAAAGGCGCGGCGCGCCACGAGCGTGTCGTTCGGGGATGTCTGCGGCGGGATGACGCATTCGTAGAATTCATCGGCTTCGCGCGCCCGTTCCCTGCGGATCCCGTCGAATTCGATGCCGAACGGTGTGCCGGCCTCTCGGCTCCCCGTGGCGCTCGTCGCCGATTCGGCGCGGAGCCGGAGGCGTACCGTGACGGTGTCACCGGGCTCGACCGCGTCGAACACGTAGTGAAATGCCGCCTTGGTGCCCGTGCCGTGCGGATTGAGCATTGAGTCGTCTCCCTCGACGACCGCCTTGTTGACGGCGTCCTTGGGATACGGCGATCGATTCGCCGCGGAGCCGAAGATCGCCACGGCGTTTGTCTCGTTGTCGCAGACGAGCGCTGCAGGCGTTCCCTCCGCACTCAGCACGTATGCGCCAAGCTCGTCGTGGCGCGCTCGAAACGCACTGACGCCGTCCGATCCCGGCAGGATGCTCACCTCGGGCTTGGCCGGGCTCTCCGAATTCTCGTCGCGCCCCGAATCGCCCCATGCCCACGTGTTGCGGAACCACAAGTGCGGAATCAGATGGAGCGGCGCCGTATCCGGGCCGCGGTTCGTGGCCGAGATAGTGATCAGGATGTCGTCCGGCGCGGCCTTGGCGTACGTGAGCCGCACGTCGAAGAATCGATCGTCGTCGAGTATGCCGGTGTCGGACAGCTCGAATTCGCGCTGAGTGCGGGTGCGGCGTGCGTTTTCGGCGATCAGTTCCCGGTACGGATATGCCGCCTGCGGATAGCGGTAGAGCCAGTCGGCCCACGAATGCGTCGGCGTCGCGTCGACCGGCCACCAATACTCTTTGACGTCTTCGCCGTGGTTGCCCTGTCCGCCCGTGACGCCGAACTGCCGTTCCTTGATGCGATCGTCGTTGCCGTTCCACACGGCCAGCGCGAAGTTCAACGTTCCGGTGATATCGCAAATACCGCCGAGCCCGTCTTCGCCCCACCGGTACGCTCGCGCGTGCGATTGGTCGAACGGAAAGTAAGTCCAGGCGTTGCCGTCGGCGGAATAGTCCTCGCGAACCGTACCCCACTGGCGGGCCGAGACGTACGGTCCCCACCGGCGCCACGCGGCCACCTCGTCCGGCGACGCGGCAAGGCGCGCATGTTCGGCGGTGGGCGGACCATCGGATGCAAGGTCGGCTTCGGGTGCAAACTCGCTGCCGGCCTCCGCATTCACGTCCATGCCAGAAGTGTGCCACTATCCGCCGGGAATCTCAGGTCGCATCCGCCCAACCACCCCTAGAACTGCTATGCTTCAACACCTTGCAGTACTAGGTATCGATCGACTACCCAAGGGGGACGGATGCGCTTTGACAAGGACTTGGTCGCCGCGTCGGCCACGCCGCTCGTCTTGGGGATCCTCACCGAGGGCGACCTGCACGGCTACGCAATCCTGGGGCGCGTGGCCGAACTGTCCGGCGGGACGATGCAGTGGACCGACGGCATGCTCTACCCACTCCTGCACAGGCTTGAACGGTTCGACTACGTGACGTCGTCCTGGGGCGTCTCGGAGGTCGGACGCCGGTGCAAGCATTACTCCATCACTGCCGCCGGCAGGGAAGCACTTGCCGAACGGCAACACCAATGGGCCGTCGTGGCCGAGGCTTTGCGCGCGGTGTGGCAAAACGGCCGAGTCCCGCCGGCCCGCGCGCACGGGTGGGCCTGATGACGCTGCCGACAGAGACGGAGACGCAGATTGCCCGATGGCGCGGGTACGTCCAGCGACGGCAGGCCATTTCCGTCGACGACGTCGATGAACTCGAAGACCATTTGCGCCACCAGATCGCCGATCTGACCTCTTCCGGTCTCGACGACGAGGAGTCGTTCCTCGTCGCCATCAAGCGCCTCGGCAATATGGACGCGATTTCGCGCGAATACGCCCGCGAGCATTCCGATCGGCTCTGGAAGCAGCTCGCCCTGGTCCCGGAAACGTCGGGGCCGGCCGGCAGCTCGGCGTGGCGCGAACCCGCCATCGTGCTGGGACTTGCCGCAGGGGCCGGCTTGGCGGTCAAGGCCGGATTGACATGGATGCCCGGCGCCGGCGTACCGGCGCGCAATTGCGGATTGCTCGTCTTTCCGTTCCTTACCGCATACTTCGCATGGAAGCGACGATTTAGCGCTCGCGTGGTGACCGCACTGCTCATTGCCTTCGTCATTCTTGCCGTGGCCGTCAACGTCTATCCGTTCGTTCCGGCCGGTTCCACCGAATTGCTCGTCATCCTGCACGCACCGGTCGTGCTTTGGCTGCTGGCCGGAGTGGGCTATGTGGGCGGGCGCTGGCGCTCGGGCGGCCGGCGGATGGATTTCGTCCGTTTCACGGGCGAGCTGGCGATCTATTTCGTCCTGTTGGGTCTGGGCGGCGGCATCTTGATCGGACTGACCTCGGCGGTTCTGCAACTCGTGGGCGTCGATCTGGAACCGGTGATCGGGGGCTGGATTCTTCCGTTCGCCGCGCCGGGCGCTTTCATCGTCGCAGCATGGCTGGTCGAGGCCAAACAAAACGTCGTCGAGAATATCGCTCCAGTGCTCACGCGCGTCTTCACCCCGCTGACGATCGTGATGCTTCTGACGCTCTTGGCGGTTCTCGCCGCCTCCGGGGGCCTCATCGAGGTCGACCGCGACCTGCTCATCCTCATGGATGCGATCCTCATCCTCGTGCTAGCCCTGCTGCTCTACTCGATTTCCGCTCGTGATTCACTTTCGCGGGCCGGGTTCTTCGACGTCATGCAACTGATCCTCGTGGTCTTGGCCCTTGCCGTCGATGCCGTGATGCTGACGGCCATGCTCGCGCGCATCGCCGAGTTCGGCTTCAGCCCCAATAAGATCGCCGCCCTCGGCGTGAATCTCTTGCTCCTCGTCCATCTGGCCGGGGCGGCCCGGCTTTCCGTCGGATTTGTGCGCAACCGGCGCCGGTTCACCGCACTGGAACGCTGGCAAACGCAGTATTTGCCGGTCTATGGCGTTTGGGCTGCCGCGGTCGTCGTGGCATTTCCGCCGCTCTTCGGCTTTGCCTGAGCCGGAAGCCCGGCTCAGAACTCGATCGAGAATCTGCGCTCGCGGATGGTGAATCCGCGTTGTTCGTCGGCCTCTTCGAAGCCGTCGTCGCTCCACCCGTGATGCCGGTAGAACCCGATGGCGCGCTTATTGCCGGCGGCCACCCAGAGGTAGGCACCGGTGAACCCGCGTGCCTTCAGCCCCTGCACGGCGCGGGCGAACAACGCCGATCCGTATCCGCTGCCCCACGCATCGTGCGCAAAATTGATGGCGGCGATTTCGCCCGTGCCGGCCGGCACGTCGTCGCGCGGCTCTCCAAATACCACGAACCCGACGATCCGACCGTCCAGTTCGGCCACGAGAACCGTATTGCCGTCCGGTGGCAGCCCAAGGGTTCGCTGCCACCACTTGCCCCGCTCCTCGGCGTCCAGGCCGGCAAGAAATTCGGCGGGCATCAGGTCGGCGTACGCGTACTGCCACGCATCGACGTGCACGGCGCCGATCGCCGGCCCGTCGGCGGGCACGGGCTCGCGGATGATGAGGTCGCTCGGTGTCATGAGCGCGACACTATCGGGTGCACGTCCCCCGACATAATTCTGCAATCATGCTAGCATTCTTGTATTTTAGTAAGAGAAAGAGGCAGTCAATGTCCGCAGCGCACGATTTGCCGGTCAGCTGGCGAAACGCCGTCGGCACCAGGATCGGATGGATAGCCGTCGCCATGGTGGTGATCGAGCTCATTGCGGGCATGCAGACCTACGTCACGCAAACCGTCAAACCGCTCATGGCCGCCGAATTGGACGGGCGGCACTTGTACGGCATCATCACGGCCGTCAGCCAGATCGGCACGTTCATCACGATGCCGATCGGAGGGGCATTACTCACGCGCTTTCGCTCGTCGACCCTGTTGACTTTGCTGCTGCCGGTGACGGCGCTCGGGTCCGCATTGTGCGCCCTGGCAGCGGATATGCCGACATTCCTGGTCGGCACCGCCATACGCGCGCTGGCCGCGGGCGCGCTTGCCACTGTCGGCATGGGAGTCATCGTCACCGAGATGCCGAAACACTGGCGTCGGATCGTCCTGGCGGCGCTGTCCGGGGTCTGGGTGTTCGCGTCGATCATCGGTCCGGCCTATGCGTCGTGGATTTCGGTGGTGGCCGGCTGGCGATGGGCGCTCGTGGCATACCTGCCGATCCTCTTCGCGGCGCGCGGGATGATTGCCCGGCAGTTGCGACATTCGCCGGTGCGGGCCGACGACGCTGCCGGCCTCTCGATTCCCTCGGCCCTGCTTTTAGCCGCGGGGATCACACTTGTCTCGCTTTTCACCGACACATCGTGGTGGCGCATCGCGGCATGCGGCGCGGGCGTGACAGCAGTCCTGATCGCAGTCCGCGCGCTATTGCCGAGCGGCGTCGCGCGCTTGGCGCGCGGCCGCCCCGGCGCCATCGCGGCCATGTTCGTGCTGTGCGGCGTGTACTTCGGCGCATCCGGCCTGATCGCGATAGCCGCTCACGACACTCTTGCATTTTCGGCCCCGCAAATCGGCGTGCTCCTGGCCGCCGGAGGACTGGGGTGGGCAGTCGTCGGATTCCATTGCGGACGGCGTCCGGCGGCGTCCGGCGCAGCGTTCACGGCTCGCCTGACCCGAGCGATAGGAGGACTGCTGTCCGGGCTTGTGCTGGTAGGAACAGCGATGCAACTGCCGTCCGGGACGGCGTCCGGAACCATCTTCGTCATCGGCTGGCTGCTTGCCGGCGTCGGGATGGGGTTCGGATATATCGACATCATGAACCGCATTGTCGAGCCGACGGACGATGGGATCGGCCAGGCGCGGGCCGCCACGGCCGTCGTGTTGGCCGAATCGGTCGCGGCAGCGCTTTTCACGACGCTCACCACCACGTCTCTCGTCTCGATGACGGCCGCCTGGGGCGGCCGCTCGGTCGGGTTCCTCTTCTTTGCCCTGGCCGCGCTGGGGCTCGTACTCATCCCGGCGGCACGGCATGCGGCGGCCGTGCCGCGGCCCGCGAATACCGGGGCGAGTCATTGACGCCGGAGGCGAAGTGGCAGAGTTTCGTAGAGAGCGTCCCGCGCGGCCCGCCGCCGGAGCGCCGATTATCCCGTCGCATGAAAGTTGTCGCTAGTGATCGAGTTCTTTACGGCTACCGAAGTCGAACAAATGCGCCCGGCCGGAAAGTTCGTCGCACGCGTCCTGTCCACGTTGCAGGGCGAGGTCGGCGTCGGCACGAACCTGCTCGAGATCGACGCGATGGCCGAAAAAATGATTCGCGAGCGCGGGGCAGTCAGCTGCTACGTCGATTATCACCCGTCGTTCGGAGCGTCGCCGTTCGGCAAGGTCATTTGCACGTCGGTGAACGATGCCGCGCTGCACGGGCTTCCGCACGATTATCAGCTGCAGGACGGCGACTTGGTCAGCCTTGATTTCGCGGTGTCCGTCGACGGCTGGGTCGCCGATTCGGCACTCAGCTTCGTCGTGGGCACGCCGCGTCAAGAGGACCTGCACATGATCGACGTGACCGACGAGGCGTTGGCGGCCGGGATCGCGGCGGCCCGGACCGGAAACAAGCTCGGCGACATCTCGGCGTCCATCGGCAAGATCGCAACGGACAACGGCTTCAGCGTCAACACGGATTTCGGCGGTCATGGGGTCGGGCGCATCATGCACGGCGATCCGCACGTGCCCAACAACGGAAGGCCCGGGCGCGGCCTGAAGCTCAAGCCGGGCCTCGTCATTGCAATCGAGCCGTGGCTGATGCACACCACCGATAAGATCTACACCGATAACGACGGCTGGACTCTACGCAGCGCCGACGGTTCGCGCGCCGCGCATATGGAGCACACGATCGCAATCACCGATGGCGACCCGATCATCATGACCCAGCGCGGGTAGGTTGCCGCAGACGAGCCAAGGGCCCGCTACCGCAGCCGGGCGAGTTCGCCGACCACTCCGGCGCCGCGACGACGCGTATCTTGCGCATCCGGCTTCCGACGGCGAACACCCGGCCATTCGAACACCTGATTGAGCGAGCCCTTATCGGCCTACTCGGCGTCGGATAAGCAAAGTCGGGCACCGTCATCGTGAGTTGCACGCATTGTCAAACGTGCCGATCAACCACCCGAGACTGTCATCGACGCTGCGTTCCATGGCGAATCCGCCGGCTTGGCGCAAACCGACGAAGCCGTGCAGTGCTGCGCGCAGGCTTCGGGTGACATCGACTTTTCGCTCGTCGTCGAGGCCGTACCCCTCCAGCACGGCGTAAATGACCTGGACGGCGTCCGCGCTTGCCCGCTCGTCCTCGACATCACCGACAACGGGAGCAACGACGGTCGCCGGATAGAGGCCCGGATGTCGCCGGGCCCATCCCATGAACGCTTCGGCCAATGCCCCAAGAGCCGTCCGGCGTGATTTGCCGGCAACTGTGCGCGTGAGCACGGTGGCCAGCTCGGTCTTGGCACGCACGGCCAACAGGCGGCGAAGCGCCGGCAGACCCGCCACGTGCTTATAGAGGCTCGGAAGCTGGACGCCGAGACGCTTGGCGAGGGCGGCGAGCGTCAGTTGCTCCCAGCCGACCTCGTCAGCGAGGATCGCGGCTTCGTCGACGATGCGTGCCGGGGTGAGACCTGCTCTAGGCACCGGCTCTCACCGCACGCACGAAGTCGATGATCGCCGGGTTCACCAGGTCCGGTCGTTGGAACTGCGGGTAGTGCCCGGCATCGTCGATCATGACGACTTGGCCGGACGCAGCATCGGCGGACGCGGCGTCGGCGACCCAATCGGCTTCAACGGAAGGATCGGGAAAGTCCGGGTCGAGCTTCCCCATCACAACGAGGGTTGGCGACTGCACGCGACCGATCACGGCTTCGACCGGCGCATGCGAGGTCGCGGTGGTCCGCGAAAAGGCCGTCGCACGTCCGCGGCGCTTCATTGAATCCATGATCGCCCGTCGATGCTCGCCAAATCCCTCCCCCTTCGTCCCGGCATAAAGCGACGGCAGATACGCATTCCAGACCAGGCGGGCGAACGGCGGTGTCATGGCGATCCGCATGAGCATTTTGACCGGCGGCGCGACGTGCGGGTCACGGACGAACGGGCCGATCAACACCAGCCCGCTGACCGTGTCCGGGGCTGCAGCGGCGGCCAGGACGGCAGCACCGGCACCCATGGAATTGCCGATCACGACAGCCGGCCCTCCCAGCTCGGCGATCAGCGCGGCAATGTCGCCAGCGGCCGCCTCATCGTCGTAGGAGGCGAATGTCGCGTCACTGTCCCCGTGACCGCGAAGGTCCATCACCGCAACCCGAAATCCCGCACCGACGAGCACCGGCATGAGGTATTGAAAAGTGGAACGCAAGTCGCCCATGCCCGGAACACCCACAATCAGCGGCCCCGATCCGCTGACCTCATAAGCAATGCGCCCCTCATCCCTGTTCAAATAGCGAATGGCATGTGATTGATTGGATTGGCTAGTTGTCATAGCTCTAAAGCTAATACTATTAGCCACAATAGTCAATGCCTCGAAAAATCATTTAGTAAACGTTGTGTTCTCTAATGGGCGGGTGTAGCTTTTTAAAGAACTGAAAGTTTCTTAACTTCGTTCCCTGGAGGATCGAATGACAATCACCCGGCACACCGGAGCGGACGATCCCGAGTTCACACCCCGTCGTTCGTCGCCGAGCGCCTCGCCTCTCGGGACGAAAGCCCGCCCACCGCTTATCGCCTCGCTCGACAGCCTCGGCGCCAAGGATCTGCCGATCGCCGGCGGCAAGGGCGCCAATTTGGGCGAGCTCACCCGCGCCGGATTCCCGGTGCCGGGAGGATTCGTGGTGACCACCGCGGCTTACGACCTGATGCTCACCGAGACCGGCATCGGAGCTGATCTCAAAACCCGGGTGGGAGCGGACGGCGACGGTTCCGCACTCCGCCGCGAGATCGCGTCGTCTGCCATGCCCGGGGCCGTGGCGGACGGCATCCGCGCCGCCTATGCCGGTCTGGGCGAGGGAGCCGTTGCCGTTCGATCGTCCGCCACCGCCGAGGACCTGCCCGGCGCGGCATTCGCCGGGCAGCAGGACACGTATTTGAACATCAAGGGCCCCGACGACGTGATTGACGCCGTGGCACGATGCTGGGCGTCGTTGTGGACGGACCGCGCGATCTCGTACCGGGCGCGGCAGGGCGTCGCGGCCGACCATGTGAGCATTGCAGTAGTCGTCCAGCGCATGGTGCCGAGCGAATTCGCCGGCGTGATGTTCTCCGCGAATCCCGTCACGGGCGACCGCAGTCAGATAGTCGTTGATGCGAGCCGCGGCCTCGGCGAATCCGTGGTGTCCGGGCTTGTCACGCCCGAGCACTTCGTCCTGGACTCGAACAATCAAATCGACGAGTGGCGGGCGGGCGGCAACGAAGCAGTCATCAGCGGATTGGACGACGGCGGCACCGATGAGGTGGCCGGAACACCGTCGGCGACGCAAGAGTTGCCGAACTCGGCGCTGACGCGGCTTGCCGAACTCGGGCGGTCCGTCGAATCGCATTTCGGGCGGCCGCAGGACATGGAATGGGCGTTGGCGGACGGCGAGGTCCGGCTCGTGCAGGCCCGCCCGATGACTGCGCTGCCACCGGAGCAGGTCGACCTGAACGCGTTCCAACGCAAGGTCGGGCCATTCTTCTTTGAAATGCTGCAGACCCGTCCGACTCCGCTCGATGCCTCCGGGTGGATGGACCGCGGCATCGTCAAAATGGTGCGCGACATGGCGGCCAGCGTCGCAGTGCGATTCCCCGACATGCCCGATTTCCTCCCCGAGACGGACGGCGTCATAGAGAGTTTCATCCCTCCGGTCCCGCGCCCGACGTTGCGATCGCTGGGGGCGCCGGCATCGCTGGCCCGCCGCATCAAACGATACAAGCCGGCACATTGGCAGCGGGACGCGCGATTCGCCAAATTCCTCTCGGCCGTCGCCGAGCTGCGACGGCGCGACGTCGGGGCACTTTCGTGGCGCGACCTCACCGCGATGCCCAGCGAGTTGTTCGCCGCCATGGACGTCATCACGCAGCTGCGCATCGATTACCTTCCCGGCTCGTTCGCCCCGGCCGGCAAGCTGCGCGCCGAGCTCGCAGCGCTTCGGCGTTCCGATCTGGCATCGGCCCTGGTTGCCGGTGCTCCCACGCAGACGCGGGCCGCCAACGATGCACTGAATGCCCTGGCCGAGATGGTGCGCGATGACGAGCGCTTGAGCAAGGCTTTCACCGAGCTGCAGGGCGCGGAACTCCTGAAATTACTGCGGGGCGCCCCCGAATTCGACGCGTTCAACACTGCGTTGACGGCGCTGCTCGATCGGTTCGGGCACCGCGAAACCGTCAGTCCGCTGCTCGTGTCGGAGCCGACGTGGAGGTCGGATCCGACTGTCGTGCTCGGTCTCGTCAAGGTACTTGCGGACACTCCGCCGGACGACACCGTCGACCGGACCGCCACCGCCATCGCCGAGCTCGCCCGGCATCCGGCTTTGCGGAATCCCAAGCGCCGCCGGCAGGTGCTGGACACCATCGAGGCGGCTCGGCTCGGATTGGCGTTCCGTGAGGATTCGCATTTCTACGGCACGCAAGTGCTCCCGATCCTGCAAGACGTTTTTGCGGAGATCGGACGGCGACTTGTCGCCCGGCACGTCATCGAAGCTCCGCAAGAGGTGTACCTGTTCAAACTCGACGAGCTCGAGGCCATCGACGACGTCGACGAATTGACCGCCTCCGACGTAGGCCGATTGAGCGACTTGGCGATGCGCCGCACCGCGATCATGGCGGGTTTTGCCGGCGTCCCGTTGATCAACGTGCTGAGCTTCTCTCCGGATCGGACGGCTCCGGACGGCGTCCGGCTCAGTGCGACACCCGCAAGCGGCGGCACGGCGACCGGACCGGTCCGGGTGATTCGTGCCCCGTCCGAGTTCGGCGAGCTGCGTTCCGGCGACATACTGGTCTGCCCATACACAAATCCGGCCTGGACGCCGCTTTTCCAGCGAGCTGCCGCGGTAGTCGTCGACACCGGAGGGCTCGGATCGCATGCGGCTATCGTCGCCCGCGAATACGGAATCCCGGCGGTGATGGGCACCGGGTCGGGCACGTCCGTGCTGGTGGACGGCGAACGGATCACCGTTGACGGGGACCTCGGGTTCGTGGTGAATGCCGAAGACGCCACCGACGCACAGGCGGGGCCGGCGTGAGCGGGAGCAGTCGCGTCGCCGACGTGCGCAGCGCGAAGGTGGGCCGACGCACCATTGACCACCGGACGCTCCCCCGCCGGCGCGGCGCCGTGCTGGAGCACGCGATCTTCGAAGCCGTGCTGGCCGAGATCGACGACGTCGGCTACGAAAGCATGACCATGGAGTCCGTGGCGATCCGTGCTCACGCCGGCAAAGCGTCGCTGTACCGCCGGTGGCCGGACAAGATCGCACTGGTCCGCGACACTGTCTATCACCGGATGCCCGGGCCGGAAGCCTTCGACACCGGCAGTCTGCGCGGAGATCTGCTGCGCACATTGAAGGCCGCCAATGTGGAGTTGTCCGGCAGCGTGGGCTCCGCGATGCGCGGGCTCATCGGCGAGTCCCTGCTGGATCCGGTTCGCAGGGAACGCTTCCGGAAGCTGACGGAGGGGCGCACCGCGACCACGATCCGATCGGCCGTACAACGCGCGGTTGAACGCGGCGAGATCGATGCGGCGCTCGTGAACGAGCGGAAGGTGGAGACCGGGCCGGCGCTACTCCGGCAGCAGTTCCTCTTTGGCCACGACGCCGTCACGAACGATTTCCTGAAAGAGGTCGTGGACGACGTGTTGTTGCCGCTCTTCGGCATCGGGCGTTGACCCTGCCGCGACCTCGCACCGACCGTTCCGCGTGTGGGCCGGCACCGGTGATCGGAGCATTTTCTCGCGCAAAATCAATGGACGCGACGGGCGGATGACCATACCGTGTGGGGGAAATACTCCCACACGCTCGGAGAACCGACATGCCGATACCACGGATCCACGAAATCATGGAGGCCGACCAGCGGATCCTCAATGCCTTCTCACCGGAGAAGCTGCATCGACTCGGGCAAGCGATCGGTCTCAATGATTCGACGACCGTCCTCGACCTGGCGTGCGGAAAGGCCGAGATGCTGGCGACGTGGGCTCGCGACTACGGAATCTCCGGCCTCGGTGTCGACTTCAGTGAGGTCTTTGTGGCCGATGCGCGTGACCGGGTGCGCGAACTTGGCGTGGCCGACCGGATCACTATCGAATACGGTGACGCCCGCAACTTTTCGCCCCGGCAGCGTTTCGACGTCGCGTGCTGCATCGGCGCCACCTGGATCGGCAATGGCGTCGAGGGGACCATCGAGCTGTTGCGGCAAAGCGTGACGACGCAAGGGCTCATGCTGATCGGCGAACCGTTCTGGCGAAAGGCTCCCACAGCAGAGGAGTCGGTCGAGATGGGATTCTCGGCTGACGAGTTCTCATCGTCGCTGCACGAACTTGTCGCGCGCTTTACGGCGTGCGATTTGGACGTCGTCGAGATGTTCATATCGAGTGAAGACGACTGGGACAGATACGTCGCACCGAAATGGCTGACGATGCGCCGTTGGCTGGAAGACAATCCGCACGATCCGATGTTCGACGAGGTGCGCGCCGAACTGACGAACAGCCAATTGAGCTACACGCGATACCAGCGCGACATGCTCGGCTGGGGCATATTCGGCCTGCTGGAACGTTGAATATCAGCCGCACACCCGCCGTATCGATAGCTGTCCTGGTGCTGGTGGTGGGCGTGGGAAACAAGTGAATTCGACCCCGCAAAACGCGTCACAAAAACACGAAAATAATAGGAATCAATCCGAACAATAATCGTTCATTGCTTGCTTTTAAGCGTATACTGATATGAGTAAGCGGACATGGATGATCGTTTCGAATCGATATATTCTGGTCATCCACTCGTTCGACCGGCACGACCGCGAAGGGGCGGGAGGCGACAGGGAACATGGTCGACATCACGCCGGAGAACGCGCAGTCGATCCTGAATGCGCTGATTGCCAAGACCGGTCACGTCGATCCTCCGCCCGACACCGGCACCGGCACCGGTACCGATTCGGGCATGGCCGTGACTGATAGTGCTTGCACGCGCGACGGCGGGCCGGGCGAGGCTACTCGCTTAGACGATTCGGTGCCGGGGTTGTTGGCCGGGTGGGGCGCGTCGGTGCGGGGCCTGGTCGACGCCCCGTGTGCGACATTGTCGGATCGGCAATTGACGGATCACCTGGTTGAGGTCGATCGGTTGCGTCGGGCTTCGGATGCCGCGTATTTGCGGCTGGTTGCCGAAGTCGATGCGCGCGGGGCGGCGCCGGGTAGCCGGGTTGGGGCGGTGTCGACGGCGAATCTTCTTACTGCCGGGTGTGGGGCGTCGCCGGGTCGGGCGAAAGCCGATCTGGATGCCGCGCACGCTTTGTATACGTCCACTGTCGAAACGTCCGCGCTGGTGCCGACGTGCCGGCCGGGCCCGTTGGCCGGGATGGCCGGCATGCTTGAAGACGGCACGATTCGCCTGGCCCATGTGGATACCGCCGTGCGTGCTCTTGACCGGATCCCCGAACACTTCCTGCGCGCGCGTGAAAACGACCCCGACGCGGGCCCGGACACGACAGTCGATAACGATCTGGCCGGGGCGGACGACGAAGTTTCCAAGGTGCTGGTTGGTTTTTTCGCTACCCACGCGCCGACCATGAGTCCGCGGAAGATGGCCGAGCTCAGTGACGAGCTCCTCCGCCAAATCGCCCCGCCCACCGATGACCTTTTCGATCCGGACGCGTTCAACCGGCGCGATCTTGCGATCAGCACGGATTTGGCCGGCATGGTCCACGGCCGCTACCAGCTCGATGCGAATGCCGGAGGCTTGTTTGCCGCGATCATTGACGCATTATCGGGCCCGCTCCCGCAGACCAGTGACGACACCGGCGAAGTCACGGTCCGCGATCCGCGCAAACCCGGTCAACGCCGCGCGGACGCATTGACCGAGATCATCCGCCTGGCCGCAGCACGCCTGCAAATCCACACAGCACCCACCACCGAGGACACCGCAGCGGCCAACACCGATCCCAAAAGCACCGATGGCAATAATCCGGACGACGCGCCAAACCTTGGACTGTTCGATCTGCCCGAGCGGGCAGGAAAGGCCACCGGCACGTCGCGTGCCGGACGCCTGCGTCCCGGACGGCGCGCGCCACGCATCGTGATCGTCACCACCGAAGACCAGGTCCGGGCCCGCCGCCGCGACCGCGACACCCGGACCCCTCGCCCGGGAACAAACCCGAGAACAAGCCCGGGAACAAGCCCAGGACAAGAACCGCCGGACGGACCGGAATGCCGGTACGGGCCGGACGATCCGTCCCGCTCCTTCAGCCCCGGCCTCGGGCTCGTTGACGCCGGGATGGTGGCCCGTACCGCCTGCGACGCGGTATTCGAACGCATCATCCTGGACGCCAACGGCGCGATCCTGGACCTCGGCACCGGTGTGCGCCTTGCCACCCCGGCCCAGCGACGCGCACTTGAAGCACGCGATAAAGGATGCACCTTCCCCGGATGCAACAGACCCGCATCCTGGTGCGACGCCCACCACGTCATCTGGTTCTCCCGCGGTGGGCCGACCAGCATCGACAACATGGCCCTTCTCTGTCCGGCGCACCATTCACTGATCCATACCGGACAATGGACCATGACCATGATCGATGGCATCCCCTATGCCCGGCCCGCGCCCGGCGGCCGCACGCCGGCGATCTACGGCACCGCCGTGTCCCCCGACGGATGGATCCGCAACACCTACTTCGACGCCCTGAACCACGCCAAACACACCGCCGCAACCATCCGACACCTCGCCACCGGATAACCCTGTACCACTAGGCCACGCCCATCAACCGCAAGCCGGCGGCGACCGCGGCGGCCGCAAGGATCACCACGATGAACGGTACCTTCAGCCACGCGAGCACTCCGCCGACAAGTACTCCGGCCGGCCGGGCGATGCCGGCAAACCCCTGTTCCTCCGTCAATGCCGTGCTTGCGACGACCGCAATGAGTAAGACGACGGCCCCGCGCGACATCAATGCCTCGAGCCACGGCGGGAGCCCGCGCCGTTCGCCCTCGGCGCCGGCACACGGCTCACCCTCGCCGTCCGGCGATTTTGCGTTCTTCCCCAGCAGCGGGCCGGCAACACGAAACGCGAAAGTTCCAATTGCGAGTCCGCCGATGGCTATCAACAATTGCGTCAGCGTGCTCATGATCCCCGGTTCTTTCCGGCAGTGAAAATCAGTCCGATCAGCGAAAGCAGCACGGGCATGCCGGCAGGCAGCAACGGCGTCGTGGCCACGGCGATCACCGCTCCGGCAATGACGGCAAGCCTCGTACGGCGGTCTTTGAGCGACGGCAGCACGAGCGCGAGCAGGACCGTCGGGAACATGGCGTCGAGCCCGAATACGTCGGTATCCCCGATCGAACCGCCAATCAGCCCGCCGACGAATGCGCCCACCGGCCAGCAGATCAAGATGCCGACGCCGCATATCCAGAATGCCGCTTTCCTCTTGTCGGCTTGTTGCTGACTCAGCGCGAAAACCACCGACTCGTCGTTCATGACGTGACTTCCAAGCACGCGGCGCCACCCACTGCCGATCACGTCTCGAACGGCGACCCCGAACGGCAGATGGCGGGCATTGACTAACAGTCCGGCCGCCATGGCGGCGAAGACACTGCCGCCGGAAGCCACAATTCCCACGAACAACAATTCGGCCGCACCGGCCAGCACGGCAATCGCCAACACCACCGGCACCCAGAGTTCAAAGCCCTTGCTCACTGCGATCGCCCCATACGAGAGGCCCACCACGCCGTCCGCCAAACAGACCAACGCGATGTTTCGCAATATCGGGCGACTCAGTGTTCGCCATAACGAACGCATACCTCACAATATTGAACGGTCGTCAAGTGTTCGTCAAACCGAACGCGCCGTCCGGTAAACTGGACACATGACTACCGACAGCAAAAGCCGCCTCGATGCGATCGGCCGAGCCCTCCGCCGCGAACGCGAACGCGCGAGGCTCTCCCTCTCCGAGCTGGCCCGCAAGGCGGGCGTGGCTAAATCCACGCTGTCACAGCTGGAATCGGGAGGGGGCAACCCCAGTGTCGAAACGCTGTGGGCACTCTGCATCGCATTGGACATTCAAATCTCGGTGCTATTCGACGCCCCGAAGCCGCGCGTCCAAGTCATCCGGGCCGGCGACGGCCCCGAGCTACAGTCCGATCAAGCGGAATACCGCGCCACGCTACTATCCGCGTGCCCACCGCTGGCACGGCGGGACGTTTTCCGCCTCACCGCAGAGCCGGGCGCCTCGCGGCAAGCCGACCCTCACGCCCAGGGAGTTGTCGAACACGTCGTACTCGGCACGGGCCGTGCGCTGGTCGGAATCGCCAGCGATCCAGTGGAACTCGAACCCGGCGATTACATTTCGTATCCCGGCGACGTGGCACATACGTTTCAAGCACTCGAACGCGGTACCAGCGCAGTGCTCGTCTCCGAGCACACACGATGATTTACATTCTAAAGATCTCTTGCTAAAACTCTCTTTAGAATGTAATTTGAGCGCATGACCAAAGCCGAGGATCAGACTGGCGATATTCACTATCCGACCCACGAAGGCGAGCAAGTCGTCGCCGACCCGGTCCATATTCGCGCGCTGACCCATCCGGTCCGTCTTCGGCTGCTCGGCTATCTCGACGACGTCTCCGAGGCCACGGCAACCGAGTGCGCCGACGCGATCGGCGAGTCAGTGGCAAGTTGCTCGTTCCATTTGCGCACCCTCGCCAAGCACGGATACATCGAGCCGGCCGAACGCCGGGGTCGCGAAAAGCCGTGGAAAGTCGTCTCGCACCGCCGTTCGCAGGTGATCGATCGCAATGCCCCGGGTGCCGCGCACGCATTGTCGTCACTCGCGTCGATGTCCGTCAGCGTCCAGACCGAGCGGATACACGAGTGGTTGCGCGTTGCCCCGAGCCAGCCCATTGAGGAGGTCGAAGCGGCTTCAGTTTACGGCGCCTCGTATTACCTCACCTTGGACGAAATGTACGAGCTGCGGGAAGAACTGCTGCGCCTCGGCGAGCGCTTTGCCGGTCGTACCGCCAATCCCGAGCTTCGACCCGACGGCGCCAGACACGTCAACCTGTTCGGGGTCTTGAACATCGACCCGCACGATGAAACGAGTGGCCGGTGATGACGGACGACACGGCGACGGCCGAAAACGACGTCGGCACGAACCGTGAGGCCTTGGCCGTCCGTCCATTCCGCCGGCTCGCAGGGGCATGGGTGGTCAGCAACTTTGGCGACTCGGCTCTCTACATCACGGCGGCCATTTGGATGAAAGACCTCACCGGCAGCAATTCGGCCGCCGGTCTGACATTCGTGGCGCTCGGCCTGCCTGCACTGTTCGCCCCGCTCACCGGCCAGCTCGCCGACCGTTTTCCACGCAAGAACGTGTTGGTGGTCAACAACTTCGCGGCGGCCGCCATCGTCCTACCGCTCCTGCTCGTGCACGATTCCCGCTTGCTGTGGCTGATCTTCGTGTCGATCTTCCTTTACGCCAATACCGGTTATCTCACTGCCGCGGCTCAATCCGGGCTGATCCGTGCCATGCTTCCCGACCGGCTGCTCGCCCCGGCCAATGGATTGCTGAGCAGCATCGATCAGGGTTTGCGCATCATTTCCCCGTTGATCGGTGCGGGCCTGTACGCGCTGTGGGGCATGGACGCCGTCGTCCTGCTCACTGCCGCGTGTTTCCTTGCCACCGGACTCGTTCTCGTGACTCTGCAGGTCGACGAACCGGCCCGGGAACCGGATCCGGACGAGACGTTTTGGCGCCGGACGACGGCCGGACTGCGGTTCCTCACTGCGAATGTCCGCTTGCGCGGGCCTCTCCTGACGGTGTTCATCTGCATTGCCGCAACCGGCATGATCAACGCCGTCGCCTTCGCCGCCATCGAGTACGGGGTGCACAAGCCGCCCGAATTCATCAGTGTCATCGTCAGCCTGCAGGGCGTGCTCGCCGTGGCCGGCGGCCTCACCGCGAGCCGCGTCATCAAGTTCGTCGGACTCGAAACGACGATGGCGGCCGGCGTCGGACTGTCCGGCCTGGCCATCGCCTTGTTCGCGACGGATTCGCTCATGCTCTTTTGCCTGGGCAGTTGCCTGCTCGGGCTCGGCATCACGTGGATGATCGTCGCCTTCGTCACCCTCCGGCAGACCGAGACGCCGCACCGTCTCCAAGGGCGCGTGTCGGCGGCGGCTAATCTCGCGTTCAACCTGCCGCAAGTTTTCACGGCAGCGGTCGGCGCGTCGCTGCTCGGCCTCGTCGACTACCGCATCCTGATTCTGGCCACGACTCTTGCTTGCCTGCTCAGCATGATTCCGGTGCTCCGGGGACGCCGTCGAACGGCCCGCGGGGCCCCGGAATTCAGCCAAAAGTCGTAACCCAGGTTCCTGCTTCCGCCCGGCGCGAGACCCATGCGTGCCCCGGCACGATGAAGACATGCAACCACGCATTGAAATCCAGGACCTCACCAAAACCTATTCGTCCCGTCGGGTACTCGACTCAATAAGCCTCTCCGTGCCGCCCGGACACATCACCGCGTTTCTCGGTCCGAACGGTTCGGGCAAGACGACGACGCTCCGCGCCCTTCTCGGACTGGCGCGGCCGACGTCCGGCATCGCCTTGATCTGCGGCTCACGATATGTCGACCTCCCGAATCCGACCCGCACCGTCGGCGTCCTGCTCGACAACGCCGGCCTACACCCCGGCCGAACCGCGCGCCACCATCTGGTAATCGCCGCCCTGGCCGCCCACCTGCCGCCGGCCAGGGTGGACGAGGTACTCGAACTCGTCGGCCTCGACCGCGATGCCGACCGCACAATCAAACAATTCTCGCTCGGCATGAAACAACGGCTCGGCTTGGCCACGGCGCTTTTGGGCGACCCGGACATCCTGATCCTGGACGAACCCACGAGCGGTCTCGACCCGGCGGGAGCCCGCTGGCTCCGGACGACGCTGCGCGAGTTCGCAGCGTCCGGAAAGTCGGTGCTCATCACGAGTCACGTGCTTGCCGAAGTCGAGCAGATCGCCGACGATCTCGTGCTGATCGGGCGCGGGCGGATCGTCGCTTCCGGTCCGCTGGCCGAACTCGTGCACGAGGAATCACTCGAAGACTTCTACCTCAATGTGATGGGCGACGATTCCGTCCCCGTCACCTCCGGACTCAAAGGATGATCGCCATGTACAAAAGCGAACTCGCCAAACTGCTGTATTCACGGGCCCTGTGGATCGTCGCCATCGTGTCGTCGATAGGCGTCATAGCGACGTCGCTCCTGTCCGTTTTCGCTCGTGACTTCGTGTCGTGGGCCGAGAACGTCGCCGGGTCGTCGAGCGCCGTGGCCGGCGAGCTCGACGTTGCGGGCTTCTCGCACGCGTCGATGCAATGGGCGACACTGAACATCTCCGGCGCCTCCGGATCGAGTACCGGCATCAGCGCTATCTGCCTGATCGTCCTCGGCCTGTTGAACGTCACGGGCGACTTCCGATTCGGCTCGATGTCGACGACGCTGATCGCCTCGCCGAGCCGGACCCGCGCGCTGGCTGCCCGTGGGGCGGCGATCGCGACGGTTGCAGCCGCCATCGCCGTCGTGCTCGTCGCCATCACCGCCGTCGCACTGACGCTCGGACTCGTCATACACGGCGTGCCGTTGGCCGTCCCCGTCGGCGGAATGCTGACGAATTGGTTGATCGAGGTCGCCGCACTCATCGCGATGGCGTTAATCGGCATGGGCGTTGGGCTGATAGTACGCAGCCAGGTGGCCGCACTCGTCATCGTGTTCACGTGGGTCTTTGCCGAATCACTCGTCCGTTCCATCGTCGCCTTCCTGGTCAAGGGAACCACAATCGCTGATTTCCTCCCGCTCGGCCTGGGTACCGCCGTCAACCACGGCAGCGGTGAATTCAGCGGAGGAGCGCTCGTCTCGGTGGCGCCGTCGATCGCCTTGATTGCCTTGATCGTGTGGATGGTCTGCACGGTCGGCGTCGGAGGATTCACGCTACGGCGGCGCGACGTCCCGGCATGATGACAGACTGAGCACAGCACTCATTTGCCCCATGCACGCACAATAGAAGCGGTCAGGACACGTTCGTTGACACCTCTGCACCCCGTCGGCCCCCGATGGGCCCGCGCGATGCCCCAGCGTCCGCGGGCCCGATCGGTGCTGGTCGTGCTGCTTTTCGTGGCGCTTGAACTCGTGTATGTGGTCCCCAATGCATGGACCGTCAGTCGCGATCGTCTCGAATCCGTCAGTCCTGCCGCGCTCACCGCGTGGGGAGCGGCCGCGGCGTCCGCCATCTTGCTTGCCTCGTGCATCGCGCTGGCGTGGCGGATAAGCCGGCCCATCACCGTGTTCGCGGTGTGCGCCATCGGCTATCTCGTCTTGTGCCTGCTGCTGGGCAACCGAATGCTGGCCGCCAATCCGGCGTTGATGTTTTCGCTGTTCAGCCTCGGACGGCGTGTCCGGCCGCGGACCATGCTGCTCTTGCTCGGCGCCCTGATAGCCCTGGATTCAGCCGTGCAATGCACCGTTCTGGGCGACGTGCCGAGCATCATGGCCAGGTTGAACATCGGCGATCTTCAGGCCGTATTGCTGATAGTGCTCAGCTCGGCGGCGAACAACGCTCTCTTCGCGCTGGCCGGTTTCGGCGTCGCGCTGTACGACCGGCGCCGCGAAGCATCGCGCGAGCTCGCCCGCGCACAACTGAGCGAACACGATGCCAAACTGCGCGAAGCACTTGCCGCCGAACGCAATAGGATGGCTCGTGAGCTGCACGATATGGCTGCACACCACCTGACCGCCTTGATCATCGAGGCCAAAGCAGCCCGTCGCCTCCAGCTGACGGATCCGGAAACCACCACCGAGCTTCTTGCCGACATCACGGTGCAGGGGCAACAGACGCTGGACAGCATGCGAAGCGTCGTCGGCGTCCTCCGCCGGTCTCCCGGAAGCCGGGACGACGGGAGCGCGCACGAGCCGCAGCCATCTCTCGACGACGTGCCGGCGCTCATCGCTGCGGCGCGCACGATCAATCCGCGCATTGCGCTCACGCTCCCCGACAGTGCGGGTGACATCGATCCGACCGTCGGCCTGGCCTGCTATCGGATCATTCAAGAATCGATCTCCAACGCGCACCGGCACGCTCCCGGCGCACCGATCCGGGTCGGGGTCGCCGCGACGGACACCTCGGTGACCGTCACGGTGACCAACGCGGAGCCCACGTCACCGCCGCCTGACGAGGAGCCGGGGTTCGGACTGGCCGGAATGCGCGAACGTGCGGCATTTCTCGGCGGCACCCTGACCGCGGGCCGTGCCGATGAAGGCGGGTGGCGGGTAACCGCCGAGCTGCCGCTGCCGGCGCGGACCCGGCCGACTTCACGGGAGTCCCATCATGATTAAGGTGCTCATTGCCGACGATCAGCAAGTGATCCGGCGCGGTTTCCGACTGTTTCTGGACGGCGCCGACGATATCGACGTGGTCGGCGAAGCATCCTCGGGGCCGGACGCCGTCCGGCAGGCCCGCGCGCTCGGGGTGGACGTCGTGTTGATGGATATTCGGATGCCGGGCGGGGACGGACTGAGCGCAACCCGCGAGCTCGCCGGGCCGGAGACTGTCGACCCGCTGCCGGTCATCATCGTCACCACGTTCGACACCGACGACTACCTCTATTCGTCGCTCGAGAACGGAGCGGCCGGTTTCATTTTGAAAGACACCGATCCCGATGACCTCGCGGGCGCCGTTCGCGCGGCCGCGCGCGGCGACGGGCTCGTCTCCCCCGCAGTCACCAAACGCATCATCGGCGAATTCGCCCGCCGCCGTCCTCCCGTCACCGATGCGGCGCCGGCGGCCTCCGAAAGCTTGTCGGCCAGGGAAATCGACATTGTGCGCGCGCTGGCCGAAGGATTGAGCAACGCGGAAATCGCCGAACGTCTGTTCCTCGAAATCAGTACCGTGAAATCCCATTTGGGCAGGATTACGACGAAACTCGATCTGCGCGACAGGGTGCAGATAGTCGTGTGGGCATTCCGTCACGGCATTGCCGACTTGACCCCGGAAAGCTAGCGTCCCCGGACGAGTGTGCCGCTGTCACCGGAAGGGCGCAGGACGGCGTCGGCAACGTCCTCGTGCAGAGCTGCTCGCACACAGCCCGCGGCCAGTCGCGGCATATCGGCGGATTCGACGAACTTGCCCAGCTTGGCCGCCTCGCCGGGCAATCCGAGACGCTCGGCACCGTCTTGGACCTTCCGGTCGGCGAACGGCGCGAGCTCGGGCCACACCGCTTGCACCTCGCGGCAGAATATCGACGATCCGGTCGGTCCGATTCCCGGGAATTCCTGCAGTCTGCCGAGCATTTGCTCGCGGCCCGTGGAGGCAAGCCGCAGTTTGCGCAGATCGCCGCCGTACTCGTCGATGAGCATCGTCGCCCCGTTGCCCAACGCCGTCGATGCCCGTTCGTCGTATCGGCGATAGTGCGCGCGTCCCAGCGCGGCAACGCGCTCTTTCCAGCCCGCGTCGCGCATCTTTTGCGGCGTGCGGTAGCCGGATGCGAAGAGCTCGCGCGCGCCGGCCACCGCGATGTCCGAACCGATGCGAGCCGACAACAGCAATGCCAGCACGAGCAACCGGTAGAGCGGCGCCGGCTTGTCGCGCACGGTGATCCCGGCATCTTGCGCGTACGTGGAACCGTATTCGCTCAAGAGTGTGGATACTATCGCTTCTTGCCTTGTCGTCATTGCGACCCCAACCGCCAATAGCTTCGAGAGTCACCATGATTCCACTTCGTCCACCGTAAATCACTCGAACAGATATTTTAGATTGGAACGTCACATAACGTTTTGATAACTTACTCCGGTTGTCAGCCGAGAAACTCGCCGTAAGCCGGTACCTCCGCTCCCGGCAATGCGCCGCCGACTATTTCTCGCACGGCCTCAACCGCCCCGGAAATTGCGTGTCTGAACAAGAAGGATCCGGTACTGAGCCGTGCTGCCCCGGCGTCGTTGAGCTCGGCAACCGTGAGCCCGGCCGGCGAATACAGGACGTTGACGGGCGCCGGAATCTCCTTGCAGTAAGCGCGGATTTGCGCGGCATCGGCCAACGCCGGGATAAAAATCCCGTCTGCCCCTGCGTCGACATACCGTCGTGCTCGTTCAAGTACTTCGTTCGCGGCGGCATCGCCCTCGGCCGACCCCACCCAGTAGGTGTCGATTCTCGCGTTGATGAAGATGTCCGCGTCGGCTTCCCGGCATGCACGAATCTTCTCGATCTGCCGGTCCGCGGGAACCAGCTTCCCCGTCGACGTGCCGTCTTCTATATTGCATCCGACGATGCCGGCCTCTGCGAGCTCCCGGACTACTGCGGCGACCTCGTCGTCACGCTCGCTGAACCCGCTCTCGATATCGACGGTAACGAGCGCCTTCAGCCTGCCGAGTTGCCGCGCCAAATCGATCGTCTGGTCACGCGTCTGTCCGGTGCCGTCTTCGACGCCCGCCCCGAAAGCCGTCGCCAGGCTTGTCGTGCCGATGGCGTTGAAGCCGGCCTGCATCAGTGCCCGCGCCGACGTCACATCCCACGCGTTCGGCAAGATCAACAAGTGTCCCGGTTCATGCAGCCGTCGAAAACGGGCGCACGCCTCCGTGTACTCCGCGGCTGTGGCCGTGTACGTACGGTTGTCATCCCCATGTGTCGCCATGCCTCAAGCATGCCCCGGAATCGCTTCGATGTCAGCGGCGCCGGCGGGGACGTCACCGCACGCGGCCCACACGCACAAGTGGCCCGCCGTCCGAGGACGGCGAGCCACTTGTGCAAGATCCCGAAGCGCTCACGCTTCGACAACTATTTGATTAGAGCGCGCGGATGTCTTCCGCCTGCGGGCCCTTCTGGCCCTGCGTGATCTCGAATTCAACCTTCTGGTTTTCTTCGAGCGAGCGATAGCCGGTGGCGTTAATCGCCGAGTAGTGGGCGAAGACGTCGGCCGAGCCGTCGTCCGGAGCAATGAAGCCGAAGCCCTTTTCAGCGTTAAACCATTTCACGGTACCGGTGGTCATATTTGTTCTTCCTAACTTGGAACGTTTCCACTCCCGACTTTCGAGAGCATTCGTCGAGGTGATGCTCGTCCGCTCCTAGGTAGAACAAGCGCTTCTCATCTTTCCGAAGCGCGCAAGACGTGCGTGGCACAACAACTACTGGGTAAGACTACCGGAAATTGCGGTATCAATGCACCTCAAATTGGTTCCGTCCGCCAAACCGCGGACTAGTGTTCATTTATGAGTAACTTTCCGACACCGCCGCCGGACACGAAAGACTGGACGTGGGTGCTCGAGCGCCCGTGCCCGGAATGCGGTTTCAACTCGCCCGAATACGGCAGTGACGCCTTTGCTTCGCGTATCGACGGAGCTGCAATTTTCTGGCAATCGCTCTTGGAATCCGACGGCCCCGAGCTGCGCGAACGGCCGGCGCCGACGAAGTGGTCGCCAATGGAATACGCCTGTCATATTCGCGACATCCTCGCACTGTTCGACGGCAGGTTCGATCAGATGCTGACCCAGGACGCCCCCGAGTTCGACGATTGGAGCGCCGACGACGCGGCCGCGGCCGGCGACTACGCACACGCCGATTCGCACCGTGTCGCCGAGGAGATCACTGCCAACGCGGCGGCCGTGAGTCTGCGGCTGCGTCTTGTCCAGGACGACGAGTGGGAGCTGGTCGGCGATCGCGGGGACGGCGTCCGGTTCACTATCGACTCGCTGGCCAGATATCTCTTGCACGAACTGGTCCATCATGAATGGGATGTCAGCTGATCTGATCGAGCGCAGGCGTGATTAGACTGGCGTATGGTTTCTCCTTCGCTCGTTATGGTGGATCTTGCCGCCGGCACCTTTCATCCGGCAGACGTCACCGAGCCCCAGCTCCGAGTCGACGACCTCGCCCCGGTGCGCGGCGACGGCATCTTTGAAGCGGTCTCGGTTCGCGGCGGCGTCATACACGGGTTCGACGACCACATGGCCCGGCTCGCCCGTTCGGCACGCACCATGGACCTACCGGAGCCCGATGCGGGGCTGTGGCGCCGCGCCGTTGAAGCGGCAGTGGAGGCGCACGACGCGTGCGACGAAATCGTCGTCCGCTTCATCATCAGCCGCGGCGTCGAGGCAACCGGCGCGCTGACGGCGTGGGCACTGGCCGGCCCGGCACCCGAGCATGCGATTGCCGAACGCGAGACCGGGGTGGACGTCGTCCTTCTCGAACGCGGCTACGACAGCGATGCGGCTCAGCGCGCGCCGTGGTTGCTTCTTGGCGCCAAAACACTTTCCTACGCCGTCAATATGGCTGCCACCCGATATGCGAAAGACCACGGCGCCGACGAGGTCATCTTCACCAGTTCGGACGGCGCAATTCTCGAGGCGCCAACCTCCACGGTCGTCGCTGCGCGTGGAGACACCCTCCTCACTCCGGACCCCGACTTCGGCATCTTGTTCGGCACGACGCAGATCGAGCTGTTCCGCCGGGCCCCGGAAGTCGGCCTCACCGTCGAATACGCCCGGTTGACGGAAGAGGACCTGCTGACGGCGGACGCCGTCTGGGTGCTGTCGAGCGTCCGGCTGTTGGTTCCGGTCAACTCAATCAACGGCACACCGGTCAAACGCGACGACGATCGTGGACGGACGCTGTTGGAGTTGCTCGGCTAGAATTCACAGCATGAGGTCTCCGCGCTTCGGACAGCTGCGCTATCTGCGTGCCGCCGTCTTTGCCGCGGTGATCATTCTGGTCGGCACCACCGCCCATGTTGCCGGCGGCGGGCGGCTTCCGTCGTTCGTCCACGGGTCGATAATCTTCGTTCTCGTCTTATGGGCCTGCGTCGTCCTCACTCGGTGGCGACTGCCGCTGCCGGCCGTCCTGGCCATGCTCGGCTTCGGCGAGCTCGCGCTGCATGAAGCGCTGATGATCTCGCCCGGAACCATGGCCGGGCCGATGGGCGCCGGCGCGATGGGCACCGGCGCGATGGCCGGGATGCACGGCGCAGACTTGCCCGCCACGGCCATGCAGGCGGCGTCCATGAACGCGGGCTTGTCGCACCCGCTCAGCATGATCGTCTTCCACGTGATAGCTACGGCGGTGACCGCGCTGGCTCTCAGCCACGGCGAGGACGCGGTCTGGCGCCTGTGGGCCTGGCTGACGGCACGCGTCGTCCGGACGTATCCCTTTAGGCTGAGCCCGCGGTCGGTGTTGCGTGCCCGCGTCCAATTCGGCACGCCGACGCTGTGTCCCATCTTGAGCGTGGCTCCCTTGCGCGGACCGCCACGTCGTCAATTCGCCTGAACACGTTCTCGGCTCGACCGCACCCGGTCGGCCAATTCGTACTGCCCGCAAGCACCCGCTTGTCGGCACCATTCTTAAGGAATTGACATGAAGCACAAGAAACTCGGGCTGCGCATGCTCGCTGCCGGAGCCGTGACCGCCGCGATGATCGCCCTGCCGACCGTAGCGGCGTCCGCGCATGTCCGCGTCGAGGCCGACGGCACCGCCGCGGGCGGATATTCGCAATTGACGTTCCGGGTACCAAACGAGTCCGCGACGGCAACCACTACGAAGCTCAGCGTGAAACTGCCCGCAAAGCATCCGTTCACGTCCGTCTCGACAAAGCCCACCCCGGGGTGGACTGCGACAGTCAAAGAAGGCAAGCTGCCGAAGGCCGTGACGGTCGACGGTGCCACGATCACCAAGGCGCCGCGCACCGTGACATGGAAGGCGGAACCCGGACATCGCATCAAGGCAGGGGAATATCAAACGTTCACGATCATGGTCGGCCCCTTGCCCAAGGACGGCAGTACCGTCATGATGCCGGCCAAGCAGACGTATTCGGACAAGTCCGTCGTCTCATGGTCGCAAAAGACGAAAGCCGGTGCCGAAGAACCGCCGCATCCTGCCCCCACCTTCACCACGACTGCCGCCGAGGACGCCGACTCGTCGAGCCACGGGTCGTCGAGCCACGCGTCGTCCGGGCAGGATATGAGCGGCATGAAGGGGATGAGCGGCATGGACATGAGCAAGTCGTCCGCTTCCGACGACACCGCCCGATGGCTCGGCGGAATCGGGATCGGCCTGGGCGTCATTGCCGTATTCATTGCCTTGTTCCGGCGCGATTCCGGGCCCGTCACGGGAGCACGAGGACGCACGAAGCCCGGCACCTCAGGTACGTCCGGCAGCTCGGAATCGGACTGACCGATGAGACCGATCCTGCGAATTCCGCTCATTGCGCTGTTGACGATCGTTCTGGCCTTTTCCGGAGTGACGGCGGCGTCGGCACACAATGTGCTGGAGTCGACGGCCCCACAGGACGGGGCGTCCGTTTCAACGGTGCCGCATCGCGTAGTGCTGACGTTCGATCAGCCGTCCGAATCGATCGGGACGACTATCGCGGTGAAGGGGCCCGACGGCCCGGCCACCGTCTCGAAGGCGAAGCTCGTCAACAATACTGTCGCAGTCGTGGTCGGAGGAAAACTCCCGGCCGGGTCGTACACGGTGAATTGGCGCGTCACGTCGGCCGACGGGCATCCGGTCTCGGGCAGTTTCGACTTCACCGCCAAAAAGGCGACCACGTACGAAGCGCCCGCGTCCCCGGCGTCCGGCACCACGGGAAAATCCGGCAGTAGCGACCGGGACAACGGCTCGCAGGACGCCTCGACGCCGTCCACCAGTCAGAGTTCGGGGTCTCTCGGCACGATTCTGATTGTCATCGGGGTGGCCTTGATAGTGGTGATCATCATCGTGATCGCCGTCGTCACCCTACGCCGCCGGCGGTACTCCGACTGATCCCGCTCCCGCCGAGTGGTGGCGAATGGCGCTCCGCTCCCGCCGAGTGGTGGCGAATGGCTGCGAAATCGGCGATTTCGCAGCCATTCGCCACCACTCCTTTACTGGTGTGTGGCTGGCCTGGTTGTTAGCTGGCAGGCTGGTAACTGGTCTCTTGTGGCGTGTCTCTCCACCACTCGGCCCCTCTGTTGAGGTGTCTTTGCGTCGACTTGACCACGATAAGAGGCCGGTGCCGGCCTGACCGTGTCGAAGGCTTGATAGAAGTATGCCCACCCCGTATGTGGGGGTGTGGCCCTTAAAGGAGATGCCTCCACACACTATTTCCAGACCGGCACCGTGACAGTCACGAACCGTGAAGGAGACGTAACCATCATGACTATCGTCGCAGACACCTACGATCATGTCATCGGCGTGGACACCCACGCCCGCACGCACACCTATGCCCTCGTCAACGCCCGCACCGGCGGCATTGAGAAAACGAAAACGTTCCCGACCCACCCGGCCGGACTAGCCCGAGCCCTGACCTGGATCAGCCAAGTCACCGGCACCGTGTTGATCGCCTGCGAGGGAACCGGCTCCTACGGGCGCCAACTGGCCCTCCTGCTGGCCGACGCCGGCCTGCAAGTGACCGAAGTGCGCCCACCAGCCAAAACCAGCCGAGTCGGTACCGGTAAGACCGACAACATCGACGCCCGCACCGCTGCCCGCGGGATTCTGGGCACCGACACCGACCAGCTCATCACACCCCGCGCGCCAGGCGCCCGCCACGCCCTGGCAGTGCTCCTCGCCGCCCGCCTACGCCTCGACGCCCACCGCACCCGGCTGAAAAACTCACTCACCGCGCTATGCCGCGACACCAACCTCGGCATCGACGCCCGCACCGGCATCACCAACGCTCAAATCACCACCATCGCCGCCTGGCGAACCCGAACCACCGACGACCTCGACACCACCACCTGCCGCGACGAAGCCCGCCGCATAGCCAAAGAAATCCACCACCTCACCGCCGAACTCGCCGCCAACCGAGAACGCCTGGCCACCATCATCACCGACACCACGCCAGCCCTCCTCGACATCAACGGCGTCGGCCCCATCAACGGCGCGAAAATCCTCAACGCCTACTCCCACCACGGCCGCATCCGCACCGAAGCCGCATTCGCCAAACTCGCCGGCACCGCCCCATTACCAGCATCCTCCGGCAACACCACCCGACACCGGCTATCACGCTACGGCGACCGGCAACTCAACTCAGCACTCCACCGCATCGCCATGACCCGACTCGCCCACGACCCCGCCACCCAGGCATACCGCGACAAACGCACCACCCACGACGCCAGCAACCGCGACATCCACCGAAGCCTCAAACGCTACATAGCCCGAGAAATCTACCGAAACCTCGAACACATCACCGCTTGACACAACCATAGAAGTGTCGGCGCGGGGCCAGGCGCGGACCCAGACACGGGAAGGGGGCTGAGGAGGCGCGGGGCCGGGGCTACGTGAAGATGAAGTTCCAAGTACCGGCGAGGTTCGCGGCCGTCACGGCAAGCGCCGCCACCAGCGCGGCACCGCCCACCAGGACGGCGTCCCGAGCGGCAAACGTGGACACGCGCGCGCTCGTCCGGGGCGCCGCAGTGCCGAACCCGCGAGCCTCCATGGCCGTTGCCAGCTGGGAACCGCGTCGCAACGACATCACCAGCAGCGCAAACGCTTGGCCGGCAAATCGTTTGATCCCCATGCCGCCGCCGACGCCTCGCGCCCGGCGGGCCATCGCGAGCGACTGCCAGTCGTCGATGAGCAGCCCCACCAAGCGCAGCGCCGCAAGCGCTCCCAACACGAATCGTGCCGGCAGCCCCAGCCGCTGGATCATTCCGTCGGCCAAATCCGTTGGGTCGGTCGTTGCAAAGAGCACCACACCGGGTAAGGCGACGGCCAGCACGCGCAAGCAGATTGCCGCGGCCAGCATTGCCGACCCCTCCGAAATTCGCACTACCTGGAGGTCGAGCACGGTGGCGCCGGAATCCACTCCGAAGAACAGCGTCGCGAATCCGCCCGCGAACGCGGCAAGCCACACAACGGAGGTGCGGGCCAGCAACGTCTTCACGCCCAACCCGGCGAACGGCAACGCGATCAGCTCGATTGCGAGCGCCACGGCTGCCGAGACCGGGTCGATCGACAGCACCAGCGTCGCGGTGAGGATCAGGGCGGCAGTCATTTTGGCCACGGCGTTCGCCCGGGAGATTGGTGTCGCACGCACCGGTGCCGCCATGATGCTCATGCGACGGCCCGCCTCGACTCGCCCGCGGGCTGCACGGCCGGTCCGAGTTGCAAGCGGTCGTCGGCCAGCGCGTCAATGAAGTCGGCGTCGTGCGTGACCGCTACGACGGCGCTACCCGAATCCAGCAGTTCACGAAGCAACGCGACGAGTTCGGCCCAGGTTCCGGCGTCCTGTCCGAACGTCGGCTCGTCCAACACGACGACCTTGGGAGCGGTGGCAAGAGCGGTAGCCACGGAAAGGCGCCGCTTCTCCCCACCCGACAATGTGAACGGGTTGGCCCGGGCCAACCCCGACAAGCGCAGCCTGTTCAACAACTCGTCGATGCGCGCACGGCGTTGTTCCGGCGGCACGCCGGCCTTCACCAGCCCGAGAGCGAGTTCGTCATCGACCGATCCGGTCAAGAATTGCAGTTCCGGGTCTTGGAAAACGACGCCGATCCGGGTCAGGAGCTCACGCGAGGACCACTCGTTCGGCTCGCTGCCGGCATCGCCGGCCAGTTCGGACGCGGCTTCCACGGCGCCGCCCAATTCCGGCAGCAGCCCGGCCAATGTCAGCGCGAGCGTGGATTTGCCGGACCCGTTCGGTCCGCTGATGGCCAAGCACCGTCCCGAGCGGATGCGCACGTCGATGTCGCCGGCAGCCGGCACGCCCCCCGCCGGCCGTCGCTCCCGAGAAAAGAAGCGACGTCGTCCCCCGCGGCCGACCGTCAGGCCGTTGGCCCGGAGAAGTTCCGGTCCGGCCGGACGCCTGCCGCGCCCAGGCAGGGCAGGTGGAAATTCCGGCACCCAGACGCCGGCTTCGGCAAGCATGCGGCCGTGCCGACCCAGGACGTCGTCCGGCTCGCCATCCGCTAACACCCCGCCGCCCGGCGCCAGGACGATGATCCGGTCGACGACGTCCCGCCATACCGCGACCCGATGTTCAACGATGAGCGTCGTGGCCTGACGCGACGCGGTGGCGGCCACCACCGCCTCTCGAACCTGCCGGACGCCGTCCGGGTCAAGATTCGCCGTCGGCTCGTCCAGCAGAATCAGCCCGGCCCGCATGGCCAGCACGCCGGCCAGCGCCAAGCGTTGCTTTTGTCCGCCGGACAAGGCGGTCGTCGGCCGATCGCGTTCAACGGGGAGCCCGACGGCGCGCAGCGCGGAATCGACCCGCGGCCAGATATCGCGACGAGGCACGCCGAGGTTTTCGCACCCGAACGCCACGTCGTCGCCGCACCGGGCCAGGACAACCTGTGATTCCGGGTCTTGAAGGACGAGCCCCGACCTGCCGGGCAGCCGTCCCGGTCCGAATGCGGGCCGGCCGTCAACGAGCAGCTCCCCGACGCTTTCGCCTTCGTCGGCTCCACCCAGGACGCCGGCCAGCGCGCCCATCAGCGTCGACTTGCCGGCTCCGGACGGGCCAAGCACCAGAATTTTCTCGCCCGGCGCGATTGTCAGGTCGAGCCCGGAAACGGCGAACGCCTTGCGGCCGGCATGTCTCCAGCCCCATCCGCGTGCGGTGACCGCGGCCGGGCCGACCGGGCCGGCGAATTCGGGCTCGGCCATTTAAATCGCTTCCCGGCTGCGTCCGGCCGCGAACCGGTTCAGCGCGCCGGTGCGTGCCAACGCTCGCACGGCCACCCAGGAGAGCAGGCCGCCGAGCACCGCGCCCGAGACGATGGTGCACGCCGTGTACAGGGATTTCCAAGCGGCGCTCCACGCCGCCGAGTCCGTGAACGTCGTGTCCATCAGCCCACAGACCAGTCCGGACGCCGCTCCGGCCAGGACGGCGACCGCCACGCCCCACTTCCGGTAGAGGAAGAGCAGCAAGATCACCTCGGCGCCGAGCCCTTGGGCGAGCCCCCAGATCAAGTTGGAGAAGCCGAATTGGCTGCCAATGGCCATCTCGACCGTCGCGGCGACGATCTCCGTGAAGACGGCGGCACCGGGCTTGCGGACGACCAGCCCGCCGATGACTCCGGCAAATAGCCAGACGCCGGCCAGCAGCCCGCTGAGCGGCGCGATGACCACCAGTAGATTGCTCAGCGGCGTCCACGCCAGGCCCCAGGCCCAAAAGATGACGCCTGCCGCAACGCCAAGAACCGCCGCAATCACGATGTCGACGACGCGCCACCGGAATCTACCGGCGCGCGGCGTCTGCGAAACGTGTGCAGTAACCATTGCACTGACCTCCTGTGCATATCAGGAGGGGTAAAGAGCTCTCGACTCCCTTCGCCGGTATTAGCCGGATCAGGTTCGAGGGTCTGCGGATTCGTCACCGCACTCTCAGCACTCTTGCCGTGCTCCCCTGTCGCTGCGGCAAGTGTACGTCGGAACAGGCGGCCGACCCAAACGTCCGCCCCGCGGCCGGAGCCGGCTCAGCCGCCGAGGCCGTTCTTTGCCAGCCAGTCGCCGGCGACCTTCTTGCTGTCCAGCTTGTCGAGTTGCACCTTTTTGGTCAGCGCGGTCAGCTCGTGCGTCGTGAGCTTCTTGTTGACTTCGTCCAACACCTTCTTGACCTTGGGCGTTGCCTTCTTCTTGTTCACCAGCGGTACCACATTGCCGGGCAGGAAGAGGTGTTTATCGTCTTTCAGCACCACGAAACCGTTCTTGGCGACCTGCGGGTCGGTGGTGAACAGGTTCGCCGCTTGCACTTGACCGTTCTTCAATGCCGTCACGGTCTCCGGACCGGCGGTATCCAGCGGCTTGAAGTCCTTGAAGTGCAGGCCGTAGACCTTCTTCAAGCCGGGCACGCCGGTCTTTCGCTTGGCCCATTCGGGCGGCCCGCCCAACACGAGTTTCGATGCCACCGGCTTCAAATCGGAGATCGTCTTCAGGTTGTACTTCTTCGCGGTCTCCTTGGTGACGGTCACCGAGTCCTGATCGGCGGCTTTGCTGGGGTCCAGCACCGTCAGATTGTTCGGCACGGCCTTCTTCAGCCGCTTCATCACTGTGGCCGGATCAGTCGACGTGGCGTTCTTGTCCAGATACTGCAGCAGGTTCCCCGTGTATTCGGGCACCAGATCGATGGAGCCGTCCTTAATTGCCTTGATGTACACCTCGCGCTGGCCGATATTGAGTTTCGTGCCGGCCTTCACGCCCGCATCGTTCAACGCGCCCGCGTAGATCTCGGCGATCAGCGAGTTTTCCGGAAAGTTCGCGGAGCCGACGATGATCTTCCCGTTCGATCCTCCCTCGGTGCTGTCATTTTTCAGCGGATCTTTCCCCGCACCGCACGAGGACACGGCGAGTACCCCGGCCACTGCGGCCGCAACGATTGCCATCTTTCGCATGAACGTTTCCTATCTGTGTGCCATCTCTTGGTCCGTAGTGCCTGACGTCCCCGCGGCCGAGGGTCCCGTGCCGCGCTCATCCGACTCCGCACGCTGTGCCGCGCGTGCCGACCGGGCATTCGTGAGTCGGAGTTTACGAGCCGACACGCCCGGGGACACGATGAGGGTTTGCACGCCGACCAGCGCTATCTCGACGAGAACGGCCAGGATGACGACGAGCAGCGATCCGGCGGCCATCTGCGCGTAGTCCTGCGTGGCGAGCCCGTCGATGAGGTACCGGCCAAGGCCGCCCAACGATACGTACGCCGCGACCGTCGCCGTGGCGATGACCTGGAGCGCCGAGCTTCGGATCCCGGCCACGATCAGCGGCAGCGCGTTCGGCAGTTCGACCTGCCACAACACCTGTCGGCTGGTCATTCCCATCCCGTATCCGGCTTGCTTGATCTCCTCCGGGACCGCGGCCACGCCCGCGAACGTGTTTGTCATGATCGGCGGAATCGCCAAAATGACGAGCACGATGATGCACGGCAGGGTGAACGCCAGGTCATTCGTGATCACCGGCGAAATGATGAGCACGCCCAGGATCAGCAATCCGAGGGTCGGCAGGGCGCGCAGGGCGTTGGCGATGCCGGCCATGACGACCCGGCCGCGCCCGGTATGCCCGATGTAGAGGCCCAGCGGCAGTCCGATCGCCATGGCGAAGGCCAGCGTGATCCCGGAGTAGGCGAGATGCTCGACGACGCGGATCCAGATGCCGGTCTGGCCGGTCCAGTGGGATGGGTCGAACAGCCACGCGATCATGCCGTCACCTCTTCCGTGCGTGCCCGCTTCCACGGCGTCATGAGCCGTTCGGCCACCACGATGATGCCGTCGAACACGAACGCCAAGAACACCGTCAAGACGATGCCGGCGATGATTGGCGCGTAGAAATCGAGTTGAAATCCCTCGGTGAACAGCTGCCCGAGCTGCGGGATGCCCAGGAGGGCGGCAACCGACAGGATGCTCACGTTCGCCACCGACGCCACACGCAGTCCGGCCAAGATGACGGGCGCGGCAATGGGCAGGTCGACCGTGAGGAACCGCCGGACGCTGCGGTAGCCCATGGCCTCGGCCGCCTGCACCGTCTCTTCCGGCACGGACGCCAAACCGTCGGCCACGACCCTGACCAGCAGCGCGAGCGTGTAAATGATCAGCGCGATGATCACGTTGAGCGGATCGAGGATCTTGGTACCCAGCACGAGCGGTAAAAGCACGAATACAGCAAGTGACGGCAGCGTATAGAACAGCCCGGCAATGGTGATGGTGGGCGTGTACGCCCACCGATAGCGGTTGGCGAACGCTCCGATCGGCAGCGCGATGATCAGCCCGGCAAGCGTTGGAATGCCGGACAGCACAATGTGGTGGACAAACATCGACACGATCTCGCCGGCGTTGCTGCCCAGCCAGTTCAGCGACACGTTACCGGCGGCGTTCAGCGATGCGCCCCCGCTCAGCGATGCCGCAGCGATCCCCGCGGTCACGGGACGACGTCCTGTTCAATAACGGCTTCGCCGGCGCCGACCACCTCGGGCTTATTGGCAAGCTCCGCGACGACTTCACTGGCCAGGACGGAGCCGGCGAACCGGCCGGAACCGTCCACAACGACCCCGCGACCGGACGGCGAGGACAGCGCGGCGTCCAGCGCCTCACGAATCGCGCCGTTCGAGCTGGCCAGCGTGCCGCCGAGGTTCATGGTGGTGGAGTCGATGACGTCGCCCGACGGCCGATCGAGGTCCGTCCATCCCAATGGCCGGTCGTCGTCGTCCACGATCAAGATCCAGTGATCGAGACTTGCCGACGCGGCATCGCTCCACGCGGTGCCGGGCCGGACCGTCGGCTCGGTGTGCAACGGCAGACCCGCGGCCTGCCGGAACCCGAGCGCCCGGTACCCGCGGTCGCGGCCGACGAAATCCGCAACGAAATCATTAGCCGGACGCCCCAAGAGGGTGGCCGGCTCGGCCATCTGCGCGATATGCCCGCCGCGGGCGAAGACCGCGATCTGATCGCCCAATTTGATGGCTTCGTCGATGTCGTGCGTGACAAGCACTATCGTCTTTTCCAACTCGGCCTGCAAGCGCAAGAACTCGTCCTGCAGCTGAGCGCGCACTATCGGATCGACGGCCGAGAACGGCTCGTCCATCAACATGACCGGCGGATCGGCGGCGAGCGCACGTGCCACGCCGACGCGCTGCTGCTGCCCGCCGGACAGCTGTGCCGGATATCTGCCGGCCATCGCCGCGTCCAAGCCGACACGCTCGAGCAGGTCCATGCCGCGCGACCGTGCCTCGGACTTCGACCAGCCGAGCAGGCGCGGCACGGCAGTGACATTGCCGAGGACCGTGCGGTGCGGGAAGAGCCCGGCATGTTGAATGACGTAGCCGATACCCCGGCGCAACACTGCCGGATCGAGCTCGGCGGTGTCGTCGTCGCCGAGCATGATGCGCCCCGTGGTGGGAGTGATCAGCCGATTGATCATCCGCAATGTCGTCGTCTTACCGCATCCGGACGGGCCGACAAGCGCCGTCAGTTTGCCCGTGGGGGCTTCAAGGTCGAGATCGTCGACCGCCACCGTGCCATCGGGGAACTTCTTCGTGACTGCTTCGAACCGAATCATTGACCTTCAACCTTGTTCGGTGTTGCGTGCCTCGTACACTGGCGAAAAAGTGTCCTCGCGCACGAGCCCGGTGGGGAACCCGACGATCGGAGAGCTCTGAATTACCGATCTTAGCCAAACTTGGCATCCGGGCGCGAACGTTTTGGTCCGGCCGCGCTACGGTTAGGCGAGGACATGCTCGATACCGAGCGCCGAGGACCACAGGCGGGCTACTCATAGTGGGGGTTCGTCGCCGATGCACGAGGAGATGGGCCATGAACTCGATTGTCTGGAAAATCGCGGGGGCCGGCGGGGCCGCGTTGGCCGGAATGGCGACCCGCAAGGCCATGACGGCCGCCTGGCAAAAGGGCACCGGGAAGAATCCTCCGGACGACGTGCACGATCCGGACGTCGCGTGGGCCGAGGCCATCGGCTGGGCAGTGCTGTCCGGCGTCGGCATCGCGGTGGTGCAACTCCTTGTCAAGCGGTTCGTCGCCAAACAAGAGCATGCTCGCACGGCGCGGGTGCCCGAATCGATTTCGAGCACGCTGGACGACGACTAGCGGACGCATATTGTGGGGCGCCCGCCCTTCGGGGCGCTCAATGCCACGGCATCGACCGGACGAGCGCGCGCGGCTTGGCGATGAGCGCGAAGACCAGCGATCCCGCTGCAAAGCAGGCAAACATCATGGCGGCCATCGGCACCGCCGAGTCCTGAGGGAACAATCCCGTCACGGGGGCCAATAGCGCTCCCGCCAAGAACTGCATGGCACCGAGGAACGCGGCGGCCGATCCGGCCCGGTCGGGGTGGTCGTACAAGGCGAGCGTCGGAGTATTGGGCATGACCATGCCCATGCAGATCAGTGCCGGCATCAGCATGCCGATGAATGCCCATTTGCTTGCATCCGACGCTGCCAGAATTATCAGGACGGCGCCGAAGAATGCCCCGCCGGCCATCGCCGTCCGCAAGATGTTGGCCGGATGGAATCGCCCCACAAGACTGGCGTTGAGCTGGCTGCCGCCCGTAATCATGACGGCTCCGACGGCAAAGAGTATCGCGTAGGTTTGGACGCTGAAACCGTACAGATCCTGGTAGACGAAGGTGGCGGCGCTGACGTACGTGAACAGCGCCCCCATCGCGACGGACCCGGTCAGCACGATTCCGAGATACCGTGCCGACCGCAACAGGACGCCGTACGACCGCAGTGCCGGCATCACGCCGGCCTGCGCCCGCCGGGATTCCGGCAACGTCTCCTTCACCCGGACGAGCGCGAGAACGGCGAGCGCCAGGCCGAAGCCGCCGAGGGCGAAGAACATGGACCGCCAGGTGCCCAGCGCGAGGAATCCGGCACCGATCGTCGGAGCGAGCACGGGCGCCACGCCGGAAACCAGCATGAGCCGCGACAACAGCCGGGCCAGCACGCTCCCGGTGTAAAGGTCGCGCGCCATGGCCATCGACAACACCATGCCGGCAGCTGCCGTGAATCCTTGCACGAACCGCATGGCGAACAGCAGGGCGAACGACGAGGTCACGGCGACAACGAGCGACGCCAGCACGTACAGCACTAACGCCGCGATGAGGGGCCGACGGCGTCCGTACGCGTCCGAAATCGACCCGAGGAACAGCTGGCCGAGCGCAAGACCGGCAAGTGTCGCAGTGAGCGTGAGCTGCACCATGGCCGAGGACACGTCGAGGTCGGCCGAGACGGCCGGGAAGGCCGCTAGATACATGTCAATGGTGAGAGGGCCGATCGCCGTCAGGGCGCCGAAAAGCATCACTCGTGCGATCGGGGGCCGGGGCGTGATTGCGGCGGCGCTCGCGGGAGCGGGGGCCGGGGCGGGTGTTGGGGATGTCTCAGGCACAACACACTCAACCGCGGCGAGCGCGTTTTGATTCCGCGCATGCCCGGCGACTTCGCACAATGGGCCGGCGCCCGGCGATCTTTCACTTGATGGACCACCCGGGTGGCTGGAAAGACGGTCGGTGACGGATAATGGCAAGTAGACGTGTCACAGGCGTCGGCGCAGGTTGCCGACGTGAGCGGGATCTTCGAAAGGAAATGCAGTGAGCAACGATTTAAAGCTCCAACGAGGAGCGGTGGGCAGCCGGGCCGTCACCGCGGTCGGACTCATTATCGGATTCGTGTTGTTCGCCGCCAGCCTGTACTTCATGGGCAGCGCCTTCGACCCGGCGATCTCCGAGATGCGGGCCGTCATCGAATGGTCGAGCGCCATGATCCTGATGGGACTGGCCTTCGGGGTCCCGATCCACATCATCGCCAAGATCGACGGCCAGTCGATTAAGGTCGAGTAGCCTTGTCCGGGGATCGCCTGAGCACTGCGGAAGTGCGCGAGTTGGACGCCAAGCACGTCCTGCATTCCTGGTCCGCGCAAAACGCGATCACCCCGGTGCCGATCGCGAGTGCGTCCGGCGCCAGCTTTACCGATGCGGACGGCAACACGTGGCTCGATTTCGCCTCGCAGCTGGTGAACATGAACATCGGGCACCAGCATCCGAAGCTCGTCCAAGCCATCAAGGATCAAGCCGACGAACTTTGCTATATCGCTCCGGCATTCGCCAATGACAAGCGCAGCGAGCTGGCGAGGCTCATCGCCGACCGTGCTCCCGGCGCCCTGAACACAGTCTTTTTCACCAACGGCGGCGCCGAGGCCAATGAGAACGCCATCCGGATGGCGCGCGTGCACACCGGTCGCCACAAGATTCTGAGCATGTACCGCTCGTACCACGGTGCGACGTCGACGGCTATCACGGCCACCGGGGATCCACGCCGCTGGCCGTCCGACGGGGCGGCGACGGGTGTGGTGCATTTCATGGGCCCCTATGCCTACCGCTCCGCGTTCGGTTCGACCGACCAGGAGGAGGAATCCCGGCGGGCACTCGACCATTTGCGGCAAACCGTTCAGCTCGAAGGGCCCGGCACGATTGCCGGCATCCTGTTGGAAACGATTGTCGGCACCAACGGCGTGCTGATTCCGCCGGCCGGCTATCTGGACGGCGTCCGGCAGCTGTGCGACGACTACGGTATCGCCATGATCGCGGACGAGGTGATGGTTGGATTCGGCCGAACCGGCGAGTGGTTCGCCATCGGCGGGTTCGACGTCGAACCCGACCTCATCACGTTCGCCAAGGGCGTCAACTCCGGGTACGTTCCGCTCGGCGGCGTCATTTTGTCCGACCGGATCGCCCGCACGTTCGACGACACGCCGTACCCGGGCGGACTGACTTATTCCGGGCACCCGTTGGCCTGCGCGGCCGGCGCGGCGTCCATCAAGATCTTCGAAGAAGAGCACATCCTCGAAAATGTGCGCGACCTCGGCGAACGGGTGCTGCGCCCCCGGCTCGAGAAGATGGCCGTCGACCACCCCTCGATCGGCGAGGTGCGTGGGAAGGGCCTGTTCTTTGCACTCGAGCTGGTGCGCAACCGCGACACCCGTGAACCGCTCGTGCCGTTCAACGCGTCGGGGGCCGACGCCGAGCCGATGGCCCGCTTGATGACCGCGTGCAAAGAGCGCGGCGTGTGGCCGTTCAGCCATTTCAACAGGCTGCAGATCGCGCCGCCGCTCGTCATCAGCGAAGACGATCTGGTGCGCGGATTGGACGCGATCGACGAGGCGCTGAGCGTTGCCGACGGCTACTACGCGGAGTCCCCGGCCTGACCCTCCCTCCCCTATCGCCGAGTGGTGGAGTCCGCTGAAAACTTACGGGGTGTCGAGCGCGCGGACTTCGTCATGTAAACGTTCCATTGTGACGTCGAGTTCGTTCGCCACATCGGCTGCGCGGCCGAGCTCGGCAAGCAGTTCGGCCGGAACGTCCCTGGCGTATTTGTAATAGATCTTGTGCTCGAGGCTGGCCCAGAAGTCCATGGCGATCGTGCGAATCTGGATCTCGACGCGAACCTGCTCGACGTTGTCCGACATGAAGACGGGCACGTCCACGATCAGGTGCAAGCTCTTGTACCCGTTCGGCTTGGGTGACTTGATGTAGTCCTTGACCTCGATCACGCTCACATCGCCTTGCCGCGTGAGCATATCGGCCACCCGGTACGAATCGGCGATGAAGCTGCAGACCACGCGGATCCCGGCGATATCGTGCATTGTCGCCCGCATGGCCTCGAAGGTCAGCGGGCACCCGATGCGTCTCGCTTTGTCAGTTTCAGGAGTCGATGGCACGGCCTGCCGCGCAATTTCAGGGTTGTGCAGAGGACTGTTGACTTTTATTTGTCAGTAGTCCCGTTCGCAACATTGCGTTTTGCTCTAAAGTTCCCTTCACGAAACGGCAGTCGGTGTGAAGGCTCACATTCAGTTGGGGATCGGCCAGGGGTGCGGGCATGGGAGACTGTCAGGGTGGGTACAACGTTGACAACGCTTGCGCTGCCCGACGCCGTGGTCGTGCTTCGTCGAGCGGCGATTGAGGATGTGCGAGGCATCGTCGAGTTGTTGTCTGACGACCCATTGGGCAACACCCGGGAGGATGTTGCTGGTGAGGCGGACCTGGGGCCGTATCGGCGTGCGTTCCATCTGATCGACGCTGACCCGGCCCAGCTCCTCGTGGTCGCCACCACTCGCAGCGATGAGATGGTGGGCACTCTCCAGTTGTCCACCATTCCTGGCATGTCTCGGCGGGGCGCGCTGCGAGCTCAGATCGAAGCTGTGAGAGTGGCCCAGGCCTACCGCAGCCAAGGCTTGGGTGCCGCCATGTTCGAGTGGGCCATCGCCGAGGCCCGCCGGCGCGGATGCATCCTCGTGCAACTGACCACGGACAAGACCCGCCTCGATGCGCACCGCTTCTACGAGCGACTCGGCTTCGTTGCTTCACACGAGGGTCTGAAGCTGAACCTATGAACGCAGGCCGTCCCGCACGAGGATCCTCTCGCGGCACGTGCTGCTGTGTTGTCGGTGGTAGCGGGCATTCTGGTGTGTATGACGAATTCGGTACAGCTCGTACAGGCAGCGCTCAACGGGGATCGCGTACATCCTGCGGTGCCGCACACCCCGGACGAGATCGCCGCGGACACGGTCGCAGCGGTAGCCGCCGGTGCCCAGTCGGTGCACGTCCACGTCTTCGACGATGAGGGCCGGCAGACCCTCGCCGCGGATCATGTCGCGAAAGTGCTGCGCGCCATTCGCGCCTCGTCGCCGCACACGCCGATCTCGTTGACCACCTCAGCCGACGTCGAAGCAGATCCTGCGAGTCGACTACGTGCGATCGAAGCGTGGACCAAGCTCCCGGATCTGGTCACCGCCAACCAAGGCGAGGACGGCATCACCGACCTCTGCGAACTGCTCGCAGGTCGCGGCGTTGGAATCGAAGCGGGTCTGCTGTCCTTCGGCGACGCCCAAGCCTTCGTCGCGTCCGGTTCGGCACGATGGTGTGTGCGGGTCATGGTCGAACCGTTGGACGCCGACCCGCATGCCGCGCTGGCGCAGGCCGAGGCCATTGAGGAATTGGTGACCGGTGCGGGCATCCCGCTGGGACAGGTGCATCACGGTGACGGAATCGCATCGTGGTCGGTCAACCAGCGCGCGGTTGCTCTCGGCCACGGCATCCGGACCGGGCTGGAGGACACTCCGGTCCTTCCCGGTGGTCGCCAAGCACGCGATAACGCTGACTGCGTCGTCGCCGCCATCGCCATGCTTGATCGCTGACCCACTCGCCGATCCTGTTACGGTTCACCTCTTTGGTCTCGGATCATTTACGGCTGGCAATTTTTAGCATCAGCTTCGAAGACTCGATCTGTTCGGCTGGGGCCTGGTCCCTCAGGCGAAGCTCTAACGCTTCTTCCAGATGCGCTAACGCCATATGCCGATCGCCGGCAGCGTATTCCGCTTTGGCAAGGTGTTGAATCAACATGGCTCGCCGAAGTCCTTTCGGGGTATGGATCTGGAACAAATCGGTGAAGATGACAATGGCTTGCTCGGGATGGCCCGCGCATCGAGCGAGTTCTCCACGGAGAACATCGCGACGAAAATTCTGCGGCGCTGCATCAAGTTCGGTAGCTGCAACATCTAAGTCGCCGTCGACGAGAGCGGCGACGGCGCGGTTGCAGTGGTCAGGAGAGTGAGCAAGCTCCGCCTCGACACGCGACCGGTTGACGATAATCATCTCTCCAGAATGTTCATCGATACCAAGACCTGAACCAATGTTGATTGTCACCGTCTCATCATGACGTAATTCGCGGTGGCGTCCAAGAGAGGATCGTCCTGTGGCATGAAGCTCTCAAGCTTCTCTGCAACCGGATGGACGCCCATGTCTCCGGTGAAAGGAACACGTTTCGTCTGCGAAGATGACGAAGATGCGTGGACCGGCTCTGAACTGCTGGGCGAGTTCGCCCGGCACGAGGCAGGCGGAATGGAGGCCGTCGACCAACTCCTTCATCATGGGATCAGTAACCCTGTTGCCACTCAAGCCGGGCCGCCCCGCTCACGTCCCGCACACCGATCCGCTCACGGCTCGTCCCAGGAGGTTGGGCGCGAGTGCGGAGGGGCTCTGGCATCGGTACGGGCGAATTCTGAAACCGGCATCTTCTACTTCGCATAAACGCAGTTCCGTGCTGCATTACGGGTTGACGGCGACCGCATTGGCGCGTTGACCGGCGTGAGGTTTCGTGGCCTCGTCTTGGAGTTGGTTCAATCGTAGAAAATCGATCCATTCAAGGGAAGCCGAATGTCCGAAGCAATTGTCCGACAGGCCGACGCGCTTGCCGATGAGCAGCACGCCGTCGACCTGGCATACGGGCGCAGAGACGAGCTGCTGATGGAGGTCAAGCAGGGTCTCGTCGACGCAGTCCCACGCAATGCCGTGGAAGCGGCCCGCCTCACGATCCTTCGCCGCAGACAAGCGGACCTGCGGCACGCTGAAACCGGCCTGGTCTTCGGCCGGCTCGACGCCGCCAACGGATCCACCCGTCATCTGGGGCGAGTCGGACTCCCCAGCCCGGACGACGACTCCGAGCCATTGGTACTAGACTGGCGCGCTCCCGCGGCACGTCCGTTCTACACGGCGACGCCGCTCGACTCACAGGGCCAACGGCGCCGCCGGCACATCCGAACCAACGGGCGCGAGGTGGTCGGAGTCGACGACGAACCGCTCGACGCGGGAGGTGAATCCGGCGATCTCGTCGGTGAGGGCGCTCTGTTCGCGGCGCTCTCCGCACGCCGGACCGGCCGGATGGGCACTGCAGTCGCGACACTGCAGCGTGAGCAGGACGACATCGTGCGGGCGGCGCCCGATGGCCTGCTGGTCGTGCAGGGCGGCCCGGGTACCGGCAAAACGGTCGTCGCGCTGCACCGCGTCGCCTACCTGCTCTTCAGCCATCCGAGTCTGGCCAGCCAGGGGGTATTGGTCCTCGGCCCGTCGCGCCGCTTCCTGGACTACATCGCTCAAGTACTGCCGGCTCTTGGCGAGACTGCGGTCGTGGGAGCGACCTGCGAGACGCTGGTGCCAGGTGTCGCAGTGGAGCGGGACGAGTCCCGTGAGCTCGCGAAGCTGAAGGGGCGCTCTCTCTGGCAGTCTTCGCTGACGGCGTACGTGCGCTCATTGGCCCCTGTGCCGACTGCTCTGGACTTCCTGGTGGACGGCGAGACTCATACGCTGCCGGCGCATCGGATCCGGCGCGCTGTGGAGGGTGCGGTGTCCGGAAGGGACCTACACGCGGCCCGTCGTTGGTTCGTCGAGAACGTGCACGACTTGCTGACCGACGCCGTGATCGAACGCCACGAGGAATTGCTCGACGGCGTGGAGGATGGCTTTGAGGACCTCCTGGCCCGTGTGGACGCCGGCCTGGCGAAGTCGGATAATCGCGGCACCCTTACCGGCGCAATGGGCAGCGACGTCGATGGGACTCTCACCGACGATGACATCGAGCGGCTGCACACAAGAATCGCGGGCGACCGCGACATCACTGGCGTGCTCGACGGGTTCTGGCCTCTCTACGACCCCCGCCAGACCCTTCAATCGTTCCTAGCGGACGACGCGCTGCTCCACGAGTTCGCCCCCTGGCTCGATGAACATGAGCGGGCAATGATCACTAACGCCCTGACGCCGCTCGCGCCCAGCGATATTCCGCTGTTGGACGCCGTCGCGGAGTTGTTGGGACCGACCGAAGCAGCAAGTGAACAGGGTGAGTTCCTCGTGGACCGGGCAGCAGCTCAGCGTGATTGGGCATACGGGCACGTCGTCGTCGACGAGGCGCAGGAACTCTCGGCGATGCAGTGGCAGATGGTGGCCCGCCGCGTCCCGTCCCGATCTATCACCGCCGTGGGCGACATTGACCAGGCTGAAGCGCCGCATCGGCATAGGACGTGGGAAGGGTCGCTCACCCCGGTTTTCGGTGAGCGATGGCGCCGCGGCGACCTGACGATCTGCTTTCGGACCCCGCGTGAAGTTATAGCTCTCACCGGCCCGGTCCTGGCCCGGGCAGGAAGCCACAACGAGCCGCCCCGCGCGGTCCGCGACTCAGGGTTTGAGCCTTGGGAAGTCACTTCGGCCGACCCAGAACTGGCCGACACCGTCGCGGGCCTGGTGGAGGCAATGAGAGTGCGGTGGCAAAGTGGCAGTGTCGGTGTGGTGGCACCGCGGTCGCGTATCGCGGTGTTGCGAGAAGCTGTGCCGGACGCTGTCGTGCTGGCCGCCGTTGAGGCAAAGGGGCTGGAGTGGGACGCCGCGCTAGTCGTCGACCCGGACGGCATCACCGCTGAGCCTCGCGGCTGGAACGGACTGTATGTCGCGCTGACCCGCTGCACGCAAGAACTGGGCCAGGTGCGACCGGCCGATTAATCGACCCGGAACAGTGTGAACCGCCACAGGGCAGCATTGCTGGGCACTTCCGAGCACCGCGCACGCTTATGCTGCCGGGCGCGTACCCCTTCGGATAGCACAGTGCGCATCAGGGCCTCGATTTACGCTACAAAAGATCGACTGTCAGTTTCAGAAGTTGTCTCCACAAATCTCAAAGCTCGACGGCGTTCGTGGCCGGTGCCTCGGACAGTCCCGAGCGGTCCATTCAACCATCGTCAAGTGGGCCGTGTCGGTCGGCGCGACCGTCAATCGGGCTCATCAGTACACGAGGAACGTTCCACAAGCCAGAAGGGGCTTTATCGAATCACACGAATCTGCGCCACGAACTATTCGATCACGCGACCGGCGCGAGATTGAGTGTGGTCATTGTCCGATATTATCGTGCGGGTCAACAGCCCAACCACCACGGCAACGGCGACAACAACGAGTGCTTGCAGCCATTGCTCCGCCGGCCCGGTTCCAGCGCCGGGACCTCTGAGGTAGCCGAGCAAGTCAAAGCTGGCGTGCACAGACCCGGCGATCCATAATGAACCGATCTTTTGCCCCCGGATCAAGAAAGCCATAATGAACGACAGGGCGACCGTAGTCGTGAGAAACCCGAGCACGAATAGCGGGGCCTGCGTAAAGATTTGAATATGCCAGGCCCCCCAGAATAACCCCGCGCTGGCGGTGCCGAGCCAGAATCCTAACCGATTCTGTAGCTTGGGCTGCAGGTATGCACGCCACCCGAACTCCTCACCGAATGAGCCAAGTAGCGTCCAAATTAAAATTGTTGGAAGGGCTCCACCCTCGTCAACGGGAGTGAAGATGCGATCGGTGACTCCGAGAGCGCGCATGATCAGCAACCAGCCCAACACTCCGACGGCAGCCGCAATGATCCCCGTGATGACACGGCGCCAAACCACGCCGTTAGCGCGCACGCTATCCAAGAGGTCGGTAGAATCTCGCCCCGTGAAACGGCGATATACGATGACCGCGACGACTCCCAAAGCCGGCGCGAACTGGACCCACTGTGCCGAGTTGTCACTCCCTGTACCTAGTGCCGTACCGATGAGGGACTGCAGCGCAATGAGCAACTCCGACGCCACCAACAACACAAGCAGGTAAATAAGGCCTTCCCACCAAGGAAAACGATGGGTGCCCTTGCTTTTTATACCTGCCATTTGCTGATCCTCACGTTGAATCGTGCCCCTCTGATGCCCTGGTCACAGGCCGTCCGCCGGCGGTAGCCGGGGTTCCGTGTCGAGGGTGATCTCCAGGCCGACGGCCGGGCCACCGTGCTTACGGGACGCGCCGATGAGGAGCATCAGATGGAACAGGCGAAATTGATTGTCGTACTTGGCCGTCATGGCGCGTGCGGCCGGGCGTAGTTCCGCTCTGGGCAGGACGCGTGCGCGCCCTGCGTGCCATCGTCCGAGCGGTTCGCCGTGGAACGTGGCTGCTGCGATCTCGACGTGGTCGTTGTGGTGAATGCGTCTGACTTTCCACGACCGGCTGGGTGTCACGGCGTACCATCGCCCGTTCGCTGGTGCGAGCCAGATCGGTGTCGACTTGGCGGACCCGTTACGTCGGAAAGTTCGAAGTGCGAAGAAGCGATCCTTGTGTGGATCAGTTCGAAACTGCAGGCCGGTCAAGCACCTCTTCAGCGTCCTTCGGACTATTTGACCGATGTGCACTGTTCTTGTCCTTTCCTGGCGTGTTGTCGGAGATTGGATCGGCAGAAAGCGGGTGTGCCCTTTGCTGGTCGGACGATGCCGGCCGCGAGTCGAGTCGGCGTTGGTAGAGGGCGATGATCAAGGCCGCTTCGAGCAGAGCGAACACTGCAAGGGTGATGAGCTCGGCCGGGTTGGTCGACGCGAAAAGGGAGGCGCCGACAATGGTGTGTGCCAACAGTGCACCGCCGGCGACAGCGACGAGGTGGCGCCGACTCCATCCGGTACGTAAGGACGAGCGCCACAAAATCGTGAGTACGACAGCGGTGACGGCGAGGGAGCCCGCGATTTGGGCCAGGACGGGCCATCCCGCGCCGAAGAGGGGATGCGGGTCGCCGGCTGCGCCGAGTGGGGCGGTGAGCCGGAGCGCGAGCACCGTACCAGCGGCAACGGCGACGCCGATCAGCCACGGCGGAGGCGGAGTGCCGGGAACGATCGGCCGGTGGGTGGGCTTGGGAACGATCAGCAGCGCGGTGAGGCCCAGAGCCAGCACGACTGTTCCGGCGACGATGAGGTGCCCGACCGGTACGGCGTCGGCGGTGTTGGCGCCGGGCGCGTTGGGCGCGACGGCAAGGCGGAGGATCGCGACGCCGAGCAGGTAGGCAACGGCGGTGATTACGAGTCCACGGGTGCGAAGGTACGGTTGGTGTCGCCGGGCCGGGAACATCAGTTCGGTGATCAAGATCGGCACGGCGATGGTGAATGCCACGTGATAGATCATGTTGAACTCCGTGTAGGCCCAATTCACGCCGAGGACCCGGGCTCCCCACTGGGCGGCGTGGTAGGTGTGCGGGCTGAACATTGCGCGCAGACCGAATCCGTCCTCGACGACCTCGTAAGCGACGCCGAGCAACAGCAGACTCGCCCAGCCGCGGCCGGTGCGACGGACCAGCTCGCGAGCGAGTAGCGCGCCGCACCCATAGACCGGCACCAGGAATGGCAGCGCGTACGCGACTTGGATCGGTAGCGAGCCCCACGACAGCTCGGCCACCAACGGGGTGAGCACGATCAGCACCAGGATCGGCAGCATTGCGCGGGGCCGGTCAGACATCGAGACCTCCTATTTCGTCCGTTCGTTTTAGTCGAGCGGGTTTGGGATGGTAGAGCGCCGATGTCGGGTTGTACGCACCGGCGGCGCGGTAGTAGACGTTTGTCACGACGATGAGGACGGCTGAGGTGATCGCGTACATCGCAGCACTAATGGCGGGGACGACGTCGACGGGCAGGGTGTAGGCCATGACCACCCGGGCGGCAGAGTCGAGTAGGGTGCCGAGTCCCCAGAGAACCGTGGAGATTTGCCACATTCGACGAAAGCGCGGCGCACGTTCCCAGGCGGCGTCCCAATCGGCCGGCCAACCGAGCCGCCCTTCGAGAAGTGGTCGAGAGAACTGATAGGCCAGCGGCCGCCGCGCCCTGAGCGAGCCGAGGAACCAGACCCCCGTGACGGCGGTCAGCCAACCTTCTTTTGCCAGAAGGAACCGGGTGCTGCCGGTCAGCAGCGACACCCCGACGCTCAGCAGCATCGTACTCATCACGAACACCGCGATACCGTCCAGCCGGTGCTGCGTCGCCACTACGACGACCGCGGTGATCCCGGAGGCGAGCGCACCCGCAAGCAGTGCGAGGTAGATGCTCACTCCAGCGCCGCGCAGCACATAGAACAACGTGAGTGGAACGACCAAGTCGAATACCATTCGTGCTGCGGCGAGCAATGCGCGACCAGTGCGTCGACCAGACTCCTGTGTGGTCGTCTGGTTCACGGCAGGGTCCGAGTAGTGCCGGCTTGGAACAGTTCCACGAGCTCGTGGGCGTAGTGGGCGCAGTCCAGGTCCGGCTTCGAGTCCAGCAGGAACGGCAGCCCATCCACCGCCCGCTGCACGACGGCGGCCATAATGACCGGGTCGAATTCTCCGAACTCACCGGCCGCCTGCCCGTCGCGCAAGATCTGCTCGACCGGAGAAATCACTCTGCGGTCGGCATCGGCGTCGTAATTCAGCCCTCCACCGAGCAAAATGGCCATCAGCGCCTTCATTTGCGCCCGATGAGTGTCGATAAAGCCCACTACCCCCTCGATATAGGCACGCAAACGCGCCGGAGCGCCATCCCGGTCACGCAACTGCTCAGCCATGAAGGTCCCGATCGTACTCACCACGTCATTCGCCGCGGCAGTGATCAACTCGTCCTTGCCGGCGAAATGATACGAGATCAACCGGGTACTGGACAGGCCCGCACGCTCTGCGATCCGCGCGAACGACGCCCGACCGTAGCCCTCCTCGGCAATCACAGTGATCGTCGCAGCCACGATCTGCGTGCGCCGTGCACTTGCCGCCGCAGATTTATCCGCATTCGTTACTCGCACAAGTAAAAAGTTACTTGGTGAAGTAAAAAAATGCAATCCCGCTTTGTGTGACGTCCCAATGCTGAAACTGCCACTTGTAGAGATGCCGTCGAGTTTGGACGCGGCATGCCTGGATAGATTGCACAAATGCTCGCTATCGCCGGAACTCGTGCAGAATACTTCCGGGGTTCAAATCAAACGCGGCAAATATGACCTTGGTTGCCTTCTCGGCCAACTCGACGTGAATAGCAACCCATAAGCCGATCATTGACCGGTCGGGTTTGCCGACAGGTTGGATTCGTCGCCCGCATCTTCCGGAATGCCGTTTATCGATTGGCTTTGGTGATGGCGTTGGCGATGATGTGTTGCGTGCCGCGCCATCCCCAATAAATCCGGTGCCGTCGGATGAGTGCGCCGTCAAGTTCCATTACTTCAACAAGGTCGAGCTGATCTCCGTCAGGTGTCTTTCGAGGATATTCCCAGGTCAGAGTCTCGCCGTCGAACATGAAATCCCCACTTCGATACAGTGAGGGCAACTCGTCATCGGGGCGCCGCTTGGTGGCTTCAGCCACGAAGCGGTCGATTTCCTCCCGACCCTGAACAACACCGGTATCGATATCAAACATGCGGGGCACCAGCGGGCTTTCCAACTCGGCGTCGTCGGCGTATAAAGCCGCCAACCCGTCCGCGTCCCGATCTTTGATGCGTTGATGCCACTGCTCAAATACGAATTTTGCTTGTTCTGCGGTAGCCGTCATGATCTTTTGGTTCCTCTCTCTCGTGACAGGGCTTTCTCACAATCCCACGCCAATAATTCAATGGTGGTGGAACTGTGACCGCGCTACATTGAAACTATGAGGAAATCGTCTGATCCGGTCGGGGTGACAGTCGGCGAGGCTGACGTTGCCTTTATCGCCGCGCTGGTCGGCGAACCCTCGCGCGCCAGAGTGCTCATGGCACTGGCCGACGGACGGGCATTGTCGGCTTCGGCACTGGCCACGGAAGCCGGAGTATCACGACAGACAGCCAGCGCCCATCTGGCCAAACTAGTGCGAGGTGCCCTCATCACCGCCGAGGCAGCTGGCCGGCAACGCTATTACCGCCTCGCCGGACCCAACGTGGCGGACTTGGTTGAAGCCCTGGCCCGGCTCGCCCCTGCCGAATCAGTACGATCACTACGCCAAGGCAGCAAGGCGCGAGCTCTTCGGGCGGGTCGCACTTGTTACGATCACCTCGCAGGCAGGCTTGGTGTGGCTATCACGGATGCGTTGATCGCTCGCGACGCACTCGTCCCTATCGGCCGAGACCCTCATGCCAAACTCGGCGCCGGGCCGGTGGCATCCAACCCCTACCATCTCGGACCAGCCTCCGACGATATCTTCGACCGGCTCGGAATTAGCCTGGCGGAGGTGCGAGTGGTTAAGAGTCGACGACCGCTTTTACGGTTCTGTGTGGATTGGAGCGAGCAGCAACCACATTTGGCCGGTCGGCTCGGTGCCGTCCTCGCCACGACCCTCATCGACAACGGGTGGGTGATGCGACGGCACCAACACCGAGCAGTTACTCTCACCGATCGAGGCGTAGCCGGGCTGACGGCTATTGGCTATATACCGTAAGCCGAACCGCATCCGGCGACGACGGTGAACAATTCGAGCCTCGAGCCGATGAGCCACAAACCCCGTTCCGGTTGGCGATCCGCCTACCGGATGGGGGCGTGGCTCGATGGCGGTACGCATGACTGCCATGCCTCGAACTCGGTTCTCCTGGGTGATCTCCACGGCAAGACAGACCTACGACCACTCACACCGACGGTTCGACCCAGCCAAAACGATCGCCGCAAGCCGGTCCGCTTACGGAACCACGAGCAGAGGTCGCGTTGGAGGGATTACAGCAGAAGCTGGGTCTTGAGTACGCCGGCGCCGTGGCGGTGCTGGACTTACAGTTGCGACGTCTGACTAGCAGTGCGCGGGATCGAACCGCTGCGGAGTTAACGGAGGCCAACGCTCGTCTGCGCGCAGTGCGCCAACAGCCGGGAAATTGAATTGTGTAAGCCTATTTCACCATTGAGCGGGCCGGCCCCAATCGGTTCGGCTTGTGGGATGAACGTTGCATGGGTCGTCGCTCGCCATATGTGGGATTGCCCTGTGCTCGACCGTTATCGGGCGTCCCGGGCCCGCGCCTCAGGGTGAGTTCTGGTCGGCCAGCTTCTGCAGGAAGTGCGGCAATCGTCCGGCGCCGAAGTCGTAATACCGTACCCAGCTCGGTGAGATCGCGATGCGCGCCATCTGGTCGTACATGTTGCGCGAGTTCCGCTCGAACGCGGCAAGGGCTTCCGTGTCCATGATCTTCCCGGCGCCGGCGAGATACTCCCCGGTGAGACCCTCGACAATCTCGACGCTCGCTCGCCCGCGTATCGACAGCGTCCTTGCTTGATCGGGCGAGTCGCCGGCATCGATGCTTACGGCGACGTCCGGACGGGCCGACAGTGCCGTGACCTTGGGCGAGGTCGTCGCCGTGGAAATGACGACCTGCGCACCGGTCCAGAAGAAGCCGACCGGGATGACTTTCGGCGTGTCATCTTTCCCGACGTACGCCAGATGGGCCAAACGACTCGAGGTGAGCAGCTCTTGGGCGCCGGGACTGGCGAGTTCGTAGTCTATGACCTGCTGTTTCATGCAGCAGGCCCGCCCAGGTGCTCGCTGAGAGAATCGAGCGTTGCGTCCCACCCGTCGTAAAAGTACCCATCGCCCTTCGCCCCGGTGACGCCGCGCAGCTCGAACGTCATCCGCGTGCCGTCGGCAACCGGTTCGAGAGTGACGGTCACGACCGGCGAGTCATCGGGATCGTCGTCCGGATTGCCCCAGGTGAATGCGAGACGTTCAAACGGGTCGACCGTCAGGTAGGTGCCTCCAGTGACGACTTTCTCGCCGGTAGCGTCGTTCACCATGGCGTACGTGTACCGGCCACCTACTCGCGCGTCGATGTCCACTGTCTCCCGGGGCGTGCTCGTCCCGCGCGGATGCCACCATTTCGCTACCGAATCGGGGTCCGTCCACGCCGTCCAGATTTCCTCGCGAGTCGCGTCGAACGTGCGCACGAGCGTGAAGCCTTCGGTCGTATTGATCATTGCTGTTCTCCTTCGTTCGGGTCGTGTGGTGCGTGGTCGTGCTCTCGGCGGCTGCGGAGGTGTTCGTCGAGCAGGTCGAACTTTTCGATCCACTCCGCGCGTTGTTGCTCGATCCATGCTGCCGCCTCGTCCAGGCTGGCGGTCTCCAGCGTGCAGTCGTTCCACTGTGCTCTACGGTCGCGCGTGACGAGCCCCGCCTTCTCGAGCACCGCCAAATGCTGGGAGACGGCGGGCCTGCTGATCGAATAGTGCCCCGCCAGGTCACTCACGGTCAGGGAGCCGTTGCGGAGTCGGGTGAGAATATCTCGACGTGTCGGATCGGCCAATGCGGCGAACGCCGTGCTGAGCCGATCCCGATTATTCATGTAAGTATTTCCTTACCGTAAGCAGTTGCTTACACATTAAAGATGTCGGCCCCTGCTGTCAATATGTCGCGGGATGAAGTGACTGCGGGCCTGAAAACTCAACGGTAGGAAAATCTATGAATCGTCACGTGCGGTCGTGGCATGATGTCGACATATCCGGACATCCACACCGACATATGAGGTAGTACGCCGACACGGGAGGAAGTCATCGGGAAGGGTTCGGCGCGGGCGACGTCCCACCGGGCGGCCACGACCCGTGCACGGGAGTCTCGGTGCCGGCTGCGGTCGGCGGTCGTAGCGGCACTCGCTCTCTGGGGTCTGGGCTACGCCTGCTACCGGGCCTACTACGCGGACGGTGGCGAAGTTGGGATGATCGGCCGTCCGGTCTCGGAGGGGCTGTTCCGGCGGGTCAACGCTACTGGTGCCGCCATCTTGCTGGTCGCCGCGGTGCTGCCGGTGGTGCTCTCCCGGGCGACGGCGCTGCGGACGACGATCCCGGTGGTGGGCTGGATCGGCGCGGTCGGCTGCTGCATGCACGCCCTGGTCGACGGCGTGCTGCGGTTGCTCAGCGTGACCGGGGTGCACCCGGCTCAGCTGCCTGAACAGTTCTGGCTGTCCTTCGACCGGCGCTCGGCCGATGTGCAGGACCTGCTCTTCAATGAGCCGTGGTTCTTCATCGAGGGAATGTTGGGGGCGGTTGTCAGTTTCAGAAGTCGACGGCACGGCCTGCCGCGCAATTTCAGGGTTGTGCAGAGGACTGTTGACATTTATTTGTCAGAAGTCCCGTTCACAAGCGTGCGTTTTGCTCTGAAGTCCCATTCACGACACGGCACTCCGCGCCATGGCGATTCGGCTCTGTCAGTTGGGGTTCCTCTTACGGATGTACAAGTCGGGACTGGTCCTCGGGTGTTTCTGGTCTTCCGGCGCTCGGTCCAATATTGAGATGCCGTCCTGGGCCACGCGCATGTACGGTGAAGCGATGTTGAGCTTTGCACCGCTGCAAGTCCGAGTATCGACGCCGCGAATCGAGCTCGTTGGCGCTACTGACGAGCTGCTCGAACAACTGCAGCCCCTCGTGCGTGATGGCAAAGCCAATGCGGACCCCGCACCCTATGACGACCCCATATCGCTTTACGAAGAAGACCCGGCAGTTCGCGTACACAAGTGGCTGCAGGGCATATGGCGCGGCCGCGGGCACGCAGCCCCGGGCTCCTGGAGGCTGAACTTCGCCGTGGTGCTCGATAGTCAACCAGTGGGAATGCAAGACCTGATCGGCGAAAACTTCGATACCTTCGGAACAGTGATGTCGTTCTCATGGCTGTCCACCGACATACGCCACCGTGGGATCGGCACAGAAATGCGTCAGGCAATTCTGCATCTGGCATTCGAGGGGCTTAAAGCCACAGAGGCAGCCTCCGATGCGTTCGTCGACAATGCCGGCTCCAACGGTGTATCGAGGGCTCTTGGGTACACGGAGAACGGTGTTGATTGGGCGACTCGCCGTGGCGAAGTGGGCCTGCTCCAACGATGGAGACTGACCCGCGACGACTGGCTTCCCCACCGCAGGACCGACATCCGGTTGCAGGGAGTGGGCGACTGCGCAGCAGCGCTCGGGATAGCTTAAGTGTTCGCTGAGGGATGGCATTTCGGCTACCGGTCCGCAAAGGAGATTCGGCGCTGAGCCGAACGGTTCGAACGGCCTCGCGTGGCTGGAACCAAGGCGATCGAAAGCGAGTATTCTCTCCGGAGAAGGGTGGTGGCCGCGTTGAAACGAGGTCGACACTTCTTTTGGGTGATCATGGTCGCCATGACGGTCATGGCCGCAGGCTGCGGTAACACTGGGACTGAGGATAACGTCGCGTTTCCCACCACTTCGTCGCCAAACTCAAAGAGAACGACTCCTACGAGTTCACACAACAACACCAAATCTTTAGCGCTCACCTGTGACGATTCCAGTAGCACCACAGAATCCGATCGAACCGGCCGAGCCGCCGGATGGGGACTGGACCACTTCCAAAGGCATCAACAAGTACGAGTGAGCAATCTACCCGCGGCAAAGACAGTGAACTTGCAGCCACCGGATGCGTTGAACGACTGGTACTTCTATAAGGGACCCATCACCGTTGCGCAGCGCCACACTCTGAGGTTGGTGGTCAGTAGCCCCTCCGACATTCACCTCGCTTTTGTTCCAGCCAAGTTCTGGACCGGTAATGCCGGGCCGGTCGATCTTGACGAATGGGTAGCCAACGAAACCGACTTCACGGGCCGCCCTTCTCGCAAGGGTTCCTGGTTCGGCGGACTATTAATCAAGGAGTCAGGCGGCTGTCTCGATTTGCACAGCGCCACACACGACGCCACAACTACGGTCCGGCTGAGCTATGACGCCGCTCTTTGCAACGGGTAGCCGGCTGACACGACGAGGGCGTGTGCACCGACGAATTCGCCAGGCCCGCTCAAATGGCCGCTGAGCGCGGATGCACACACCCAATAAACACATTCCGCCTGTCCCGCAGCGGGATCCCTAATCGGAGCACTTGGCCTGCCGGAGCTGTCGAAGTCGCCTCCGGGTCGTCTGTGCCGTCGTAGACTGGAATCACGAGGTGAGGTCGATGATTCCGACGATGATCCTTTTTGGGGTGCTGTTCGGTCGCTGGTGGCGTCCGGCTCTGGTTGCGGCAGTTGTCGTCTGGCCGGTGATACTCGTTGTGAGTGGTGCGATGAGTATCGGACCGGGGCTAGCGGCCGGTGCCGCGTTGGGACTGATCAATGCCGCGGCCGGAGTCGCATTGCACCAAGCCGGCCTGCACCTGATCCGCTTCGCTCGTCGTTCCTATCGACGCTCGGGCCGCGTGAGTTCGTGAGCGGCGGCTCGGTTGGCTTTGGTGACTGGCTTTGCTTTCGGGATTGGGGTGGAGGCGTGCGATGCCGTATTCGGTGGCCGATTATTACCGATTGAATTTCCGTGACCGGCAGGCAGTGAAATTCGCTGTCGATCGCGGCCAACGGTTAGACGATCCGAACTTGCGGCCGATCGCCGTCGCAACGGCCACGGGCTTCTTGGAGCGCGGTGGAGTCCGGGTCCTCAAGTGGCCACCCGTGGTTGTTGGAGTCATTATCGCAGCCGTCATCCTCATCTGGATCGGTCTTTGGTGGCTGCTGCTAGTCGCGCTGACTGTCGGGATTATCGGCGTGATCGCCACGGAACGTCAAGCCCGTCGCTTGCGCCCAGAATGGCGCGAGTCCGTCGCTGCGAACCAAGGCACTTCACGCCCATGACCCCGTAACAGGCCAACATGGCCACCCTCCACGTTCCGTAAACGGATCCCTTACCGGTCAAACACGGCGCTGATCAGCATCGTTAAAGTGATGTCCTGGCTGTGGAGTTCGTCGCTTCGTAGCGACGTTTGTGGTCGCTCCGTACTGCAGGTCGGGCCGCGCGTCATCTTATAACCATAGGTTGTGACACACGTTGGTTCTGAGACACATTGTTTGAGTGACCCGGCCTCAGAGTGCGGTTCAATGAAGAACCCTGGATCTTAACGAATCTCGCTGAAAGACGGTAATGCTAGTAAATGACGCCTCTACAGCCCAGAATGACAACATGCTCAACTCTGAGGAAGAAGCGCACACTGAGGTGCCAATGGACGACAACGTTCTTTCCGTTGTAGATCAAATCATGATCGAATTTGGTCGCTCCTTGGGAGAACTAGAGGGATTTTCGACTACCGGAGCTGATTTGGCGATACTTCTACGTCGGGAGAAGGCACCCACTGAAGCTGAAGTTCGTGCGATCCTCGAAGGTGCCACGAAATGATCAAAATCGAGATGCTACGCATCAACAACTTTCGAGGCATCCGCTCGTTTGATTTCAAGATGGATGAGAAGTCTTTCGTAGTTGAAGGGCGGAACGGGACAGGAAAGAGCGGCGTGATCGACGCACTCGAGTTCGCACTCACAGGATCCATCACCCGTTTGACAGGCAGAGGTTCGGCCGGGGTTTCGGTTAAGTCGCATGCTTCGCATGTTGACATGGTCAAGACACCTAAAGATGCTTGGGTCGAAATGACATTCACCGTCGTTGGGACAGGCTCGTCTCATGTATTGAAGCGGACTGTCGCGAAACCTCGGGAGCCAGCTTTGACTCCACATACTCTCGAATCTGAGGCCGCGCTCAATTGGATGGTGCAACATCCTGAGTTCGCTCTCACGCGAAGAGAGATAGTCCGCTTCGTTCTAGCTGAGGGAAAAAGTCGAGGGGAGGGTGTTGCGGATCTACTTGGTCTTCAACGTATCGGCCAAGCGAGATCGACATTGGTCCGGGTTCGCAATGTGGACAAGCGCGATTCTGATATAGCCAGAACAGATCTCTCTGGTCGAAAGGACAAACTACTTTCTGCGTCTGGAATCGAAACTCTAGATGGTGATGCGCTATTAACTGTGGTCAACACGAACAGGATAGGTCTGGGACTTCGGTCTGTCGTCGACGTAAATCCCGAAGGGATTGTCGCAGGAGTCGATTCTTCTGCGAGCAAGTCCGCATCGCTCCACAACCGGCCCGAATGGATAAACGAGCTGTCAATACTTGAGGCAAGTCTGAAAGCTTCCCTTCAAGATGACGTCGACGGGCAGCTAGGCCAATTGGTAGATGATGCTGCTCGTCGGACTGATTCGGTGGAGTTTATGACAGCGCTGAAGTCCGATGACCTTCTGGAATCTGCGCTGGAGCTGTTCGAGGGCGTGGAGTGCCCCGTTTGCGCAACCACCTGGCTCCCAGGCGAGTTTGAGGCGGTCGTTGCACGTAAAAGGGTTGAATCTACTGCAGCAAAGAACGCTCTAACGGCCCTCAGTGCTAGGTCCGGCCTTCTGGTGCCACGTTTTAGTGATTTACAGAACAAGATCTCGGATGTGCTTCCCATTGCGGAAGCGATGGACCACGAATCGACCGCAACAAAGCAGCAACTTGAAATAATTCGTGCGGCAATCAATACTCTCCTTTCCGTCGATTCGCCCTCGGAGCTAGCAGCGCTTGCTGTACTCGCGAAGTCGAATATGGAGCCAATTAGTGCCTGGCTTTCGGAGCTGCAACTGAAAGTTCAGGCACTCCCCTTACCTAGCGAATCGGATGAACGAAAGGGTCGCTTGCGGTCAATGTCGCATGCTCTGGATGAGTATAAACAACAGCAGCAAGTGGCTTCTGAACTGTCCGAAAAGTCTCGAAGATCAAGCGCAGTCTGCAAGGTCTTTGAATCGTCGACGTCTACGAGTCTTGAGCAAATCTATCTCGATGTTCAAACTAAGTTTGCGTCCTTTTACGCGGCTGTCAATGCTGACGATGAGAGCCAATTTTCTGCAACTTTAACTCCATCAGGCGCAGGCTTGGACATGAATGTCGACTTCTACGGTCGAGGTCAGTACCCTCCTGGGGCATACCATAGCGAGGGTCATCAAGATGCGATGGGGCTATGTCTCTATCTCGCTCTAGCCCAATTGACCATGAGCTCCAAATTTACCCTGTGCGCCTTGGACGACGTCCTAATGTCGATCGACTCGGGTCACCGCCGTCTCGTCGTTTCGTTGTTGATGAAGGAATTTCCGAACACGCAGTTTGTCGTGACTACCCACGACGAGCAATGGATGCGCCAAATGAAATCACAGGGTTTTGCACAAGGCCGTAACGTACTTCAATTTCGGACATGGAGTGTCGATAGCGGGCCTGTCGACTGGGCGAACTATGAACCGTGGGATGAGATTTCGACCTTCTTGGGTAAGGGGCAGGTGAAAGCTGCTGCTGGATCATTGCGCTCTTACCTTGAGCACATTGGGCGCGAATGCGCCAGCAACGTCGCAGCACCAGTCCCGTACAGACTGGACGGCCAAAATACGCTTGGAGAACTCTTCAACAGCAGCATCAAGGCGCTGAGAGCAACAATTAAAAAGGGAAAGAACTCTGCCAACTCTTGGGGGCATTCCGAGATTGTTGCTGAACTAGACGCGTGGGATACCCAAATACAAGCGGCAGCCCAGGAAGCAAAACAAGATGAATGGGCAATCAACACTGTCGTTCACTTCAACGAATGGGAGAATCAGACCCCGGCTGAATTTGCTCTGGTAGCGAAGTCGTGGAGGTGTTTGATCAAGGAGTTTTCGTGTAGCGAATGTGAGGGACTGGTGAGAATCGGAGGCGACCAGGAGTCTCTTCGTTGTGCTTGCACACACGTGTCAGTGAATCTGCTCGGTAAGTCTTGAGTGGGAATGCGGAATTATGCCGAGGCAGGTTCAGACGATGAGCTCTGCAGATGTTGTCGCTCAGTCTCGTAACCCTAGGGATATGAGACGTCTCGCCAGTCGGGTGCGCATATGAACGATGTCCTTCAGGTTTTCGCGGAATCCTGCGTGGTCGCTCGTCTCCAGATAATCTCACAACTATGTCTTGAAACCGTTCGGCTGAAGTGGAGTGCTCGACGTTAGTTTCGAGACATCTTGAGAGGACGTCACGGGGAAGTTGATCGGCTATGCGCGCGTCTCAACGAGGCGGCATCCGACTCAAATTCGACCAGCTCGGCATCCCTCTCGAATTCCTGTCACAATAGATGCGGACGATACCGTCTGTGTTACGTAGAATAAGTAACGGAATAAGTGACACAATAGTCTAGGAGAGCGAATCGTCTGAACGGTGTCACTTTATCGAACGAATAAGTGATGGAGGACCACCGGATGCTTGTCGGATATGCGCGGGTCTCAAAGGCCGATGGGTCGCAGACCACCGATCTGCAACGTGACGCGCTCTTCACCGCCGGAGTAGGGGCCGAACGGCTGTATGAGGACCAGGCTTCCGGGAAGAAAGACGATCGGCCACATCTGGCCGCGTGTCTGAAAGCGTTACGCGCCGGTGACACGTTGATCGTGTGGAAGCTCGATCGTCTCGGTCGGGATCTGCGTCATCTGGTCAATACCGTCCATGACCTCACCGAACGTGGCATCGGATTGAGAGTCCTCACTGGCCAGGGTGCGGCCATCGACACGACCACCGCGTCCGGGAAACTGGTCTTCGGCATATTCGCCGCCCTGGCAGAGTTCGAACGCGAACTGATCTCCGAACGCACCGTCGCCGGCCTCACCTCAGCCCGCGCCCGCGGACGCAAAGGCGGACGGCCGTACAAGATGACGCCAGCCAAGGTGCGACTGGCCGTAGCCTCAATGGGCCAACTCGACACGAAGGTCGGCGGACTCTGCAAAGAACTCGGTATCACCCGCCAAACCCTCTACCGCCACGTCTCTCCCAGCGGAGAACTCCGCGAGGACGGACGAAAGGTACTGAAGCAGAGCAAGAGCAAGTAACTTCGGGCGCGAATCCTCACGTGAGCTGCTCACGGACTATGACGTCAGTCGAGGGAGTGAAGGCCACTTCTGACATTTCGTGCCGTCGACTTCTGAAACTGACACGCTTTCTCGACAATGCTCTTCGGCTCTTTCAGCCGCGACGTGACGTGCTCGATAGGGCTGTATTCGTGCGTATAGGTGAATTCGTCCTTGAGAATGTTGATCTTCGTCATCATCTCGTCGATGCCGAACCGGTACGTCATCAAAAAGCGCGAGAGTCCGTCGGGCGGGAACATCAGCTGCTCAGCCGCCGTCTCGCCCGTCACCGACACACCTGTTTGTTGGGAAGGACTGTCCTTCACCTCATCCTGTCAAGCTCCGGACGGCGGGCACCGGCCGGGTTGAGTGCTTCAAATGCCTTCGCGATGCCCAACAGCTTCAGATCCCGGTTCGGCGGGCCGACAATTTGGACGCCGACCGGCCACCCTTCCGGTGTGAAGCCGGCCGGCATGGAAATGGCCGGGCACCCCGTCACGGTGATGAAGTACGCCGAGCGCATCCAATCCAGGTAGGAGGTCATCGTTGCGCCGTCGATGGTCTCCGGGTACTCCTGCCCGGCATCGAACGGCGGGACCTGGGAGACGGGCATGACCAGCACGTCGAACCGTTCGAAGAACCGCCATATGCGTTGATAGATCGCAGCTTGTTCTCCCATCGCCCTGGCGACGTCGTGCCCGGTGAGAGCCTCGCCGTCCCGAATGTTTTCCGCCAGCGTGGCCTTGAACTGATCGGGATGCCGGGCCAGCATGGGGCCGAGGTTCATCTGGAACTGCCACGCCCGCAACGTCGTGAAGGCGTCGTCGGCGCCGCTCAGATCGGGTGCGGCGTCCTGCACGTCCGCGCCGGCCGTCGAAAACACGTCGCGTCCGGCCGCCGTCACCGCGCGGACCGCCGGGTCGAGAGCGAGCGCACCGTTCAGATCGGCGCTGAATGCAACGCGCAATCCGGCCAGCGGAGTCTGCTCGATCCGGGCGAACGTCGATCCGGCCGTCGACAGTGACATAGTCGTCCTGTCGGTCGGCCCGGCGATGACCGACAACAGCAGCGCCAGATCGTCGACCGATCGAGCCATGGGCCCCTGTACGGCCAACCTGTCCCATGGCGTCGAATTCGGCCACGTCGGCACTCGTCCGGGGCTCGGCCGGAAGCCGACGACATTGTTGAACGACGCCGGATTGCGCAGCGATCCGCCCATATCGCTTCCGTCCGCCAGCGGAAGCATGCCGGAGGCCAATGCGGCGGCCGCACCGCCCGACGATCCTCCGGCGGACCGGCTGAGATCGTACGGGTTGTACGTCGTGCCGAAGATGGGGTTGAAGGTGTGCGAGCCGGCGGCCCATTCCGGCGCGTTGGTCTTTGCCACCGTCACCGCACCGGCGCCGCGCACACGTTCGGCCAACAGGTCGTCGGCTTCCGGCACGTGATCGGCCATCACGGGCGATCCATGCGTGCTTCGCCAGCCGGCAACGTCCACAGTGTCCTTGAACCCGAACGGCAGCCCGTGCAGGGCGCCAAGCGACCGGCCGTGCGCCGCAGCGTCGTCCGCCGCGGCCGCCGCCGCTTCGGCCTTGTCGAAATCGATGCTGACCAGCGCATTCACCTCACCGTTCACGGCGTCAATGCGTTCGCGGTGCAAGGCGAGAAGCTCGCGGGCGGAGATTTCCTTCCGGTCGAGCGCAGCCCGCATGTCGATAGCGGAACTGTACGTCGTGAGGGTCATGGCCGTCGCTTTCTGATCGGGAGGTCGACTTCCTCTCAGCCTAGCCGCGACCGAGCGGAGCCGAATTGGCGAATGTCGACAAATCGCCGAGCTCACCGACGAAATCTGTTCACCGGGGCTCTCGCCGGCGATGCCGAGCAGGGCATAATCGACTGTGTGAAGCGGCCGGTACCGGCGCTTTCCGACGGAACACGATGAAGGGCCCGACGATGACTCTCTCCGCTGCCGAACGCACCCGCGCGCTTCTTGCCGACTCGGCCGATGACCGGCAAGCCGACATCGTGGATTTCTATACCGATCTGCATACGCATCCGGAATTGTCGATGGCCGAGCACCGGACCGCCGGCAAGGTCGCCGAGCGGCTGCGCGCCGCCGGATACGACGTGACGGAGGGCGTCGGGAAGACCGGCGTGGTCGGCGTCCTGCAAAACGGCGAGGGCAAGACGGTCCTCGTGCGCGGTGACATGGATGCCCTGCCTGTCAAAGAAGCGACAGGGCTCGATTACGCCAGCACGCGGACCGTCGACGTGAACGGCACCGCGACCCCGACCATGCACGCGTGCGGTCACGACGTGCACACCACGTGCCTGGTCGCCACTGCCGAACTGCTTGCCGCGCACCTCGACTCGTGGTCGGGCACGCTGGTCATTTGCGCGCAGCCCGCCGAAGAGACTGCCGAAGGCGCCCTGGCAATGGTCGACGACGGGCTCATGACCCGGTTCCCGCGGCCGGACGTGTGCCTCGGCCAGCACGTGATGCCGGGCCGTGAAGGCACGGTGATGCACAAGGAAGGCATCGTGATGTCGGCGGCGGCCAATGTCGACGTGACAATTCACGGCCGCGGCGGTCACGGCTCACAGCCGGAGTTCGGCGTCGACCCGGTGGCGGTCGGCGCCTACCTTGTCACCCGCCTGCAAACGATCGTGTCCCGGGAGTTCGCGCCGTCGGACCCCGCCGTGTTGTCCGTGACCATGTTCCACGCCGGCTCGAAGGCCAACGTGATCCCGAACGAAGCAGTGATCACCATGAATATCCGGGTGCGGTCGGATCGCAGCAAAGACAAGATGCTGGCCGCCATCCGGAGGATCGCGGACGCCGAATGCCTGGCCGCCGGTTGCCCGGCCCCGCCGGACGTCACCACGTATTCCGACTTTCCCGTCACAGTCAACGACGCCGACGTCGTGCGCACCGTCCGAGCCGCCCACGAGGAGCTGGAGGGCGGCGCCGTCATCGAGGGCGCCACCATGATGGGCAGCGAGGATTTCTCCGAACTCGGAATCCCCGGCCCGGGTCGTTACGACGGCGCGCCGATCCCGTACGCATACTGGTTCCTGGGGATTACCGATCCCCGGACGTGGGATGCGGCCGAGGGTGACTCTTTCGCCGACAAGGTCGTGAACGTGCCGGGCAATCACACCGACAAGTTCGCGCCGTCCGCACCGGAACCGACCTTGTCGACGGGTGTGCGGCTCCTGACGTCGGCAGCGCTGGGCTACCTGTAGAGAGCGGCGGGCCCGAGTCCGACCGGCCGGGCTCAGGTCCGGGCTACCTCGCGCTCACCCGATTCCCAGCGAACTTTCGTATGATTTTTATTGAGTAGACGTCGGACATCTGAAATAGTCGAAGTCAACGGTTACAACGATGTAGCTCCCAACCGCAAGGAACTTCTCATGGGCGAGAACAACGCGCTGAATCCCCGAGCGCTGACGTATCGCGACGCGAGCCTTTATCGATTCGATCGGCCGCATACGATCCGCTCCGGGGCGCTTCACTATTTCCGGGTGCATCCGGGTTATTGGGCGGACCGATTGGCCCGTGCCAAAGCCATGGGTTTGAACACTATCGACACGTATATTCCGTGGAACTTCCATCAGCAGTACCGCGGCGAGCCCGATTTCTCCGGTCCGCGCGACCTCGAGCGATTCATCGGTCTAGCCGCGGACGCCGGCCTCGATGTGATGGTCCGCCCCGGCCCGTATATTTGCGCCGAGTGGGATAACGGCGGTCTGCCCAGTTGGGTCACCGGCATCCCGGGTATCCGGCTGCGCAGCTCGGACGAACGTTTCACCACTCCGGTGGCCGAGTGGCTGTCGCACCTGTTGCCGCGGTTGGCCCCGCTGCAGGCCTCGGCCGGCGGCCCGATCGTTGCGGTGCAGTTGGAGAACGAATACGGAAGCTACGGCGACGACCACGAGTATCTCCGGTGGCTGGCCGATACGTTCAGGTCGGGCGGCATCACGGAACTTTTGTATACGGCGGACGGGCCGACCGAGCTGATGCTGGACGGCGGCAGCGTCCCCGGCGTCCTCACGGCCGCCACTTTCGGCAGCCAGCCGAGCACTGCGGCGGCATTGTTGCGATCTCGGCGGGCCGATGAGCCGTTCCTCTGCGCGGAGTTCTGGGACGGCTGGTTCGACCATTGGGGAGAACGTCATCACGTGCGAAGCGCCGAAAGCGGCGCGCAATCGCTCGACGACATCCTCGCCGAAGGGTCCGTCAGCATTTACATGGCGCATGGCGGTACCAATTTCGGCTTGCGTGCCGGCGCCAACTTCGACGATTTCCAATTGCAGCCGACGATCACCAGCTACGATTCCGACGCCCCGATCTCCGAAAACGGCGCGGTGACGGACAAATTCTTCTCGTTCCGCAAGGTCCTCACCCAGCACGCTCAGGAGGATTTTCCCGAGCCGCCGCCCGTTCCGCCGACGCTCCCCGAGGAGTCGCTGCCCATCACGTTCCGCCGCGAGCTGCTCCCGGCGTTGCGCAATGTCGCCCCTGCGGTGGAGTTCCCGGCACCGCAAACGTTCGAGGAGGTTGGGCTGGACGCCGGGCTCATGCTCTATCGGGCCGCGCCGGTAGTCCCGGACGGCAAACACGTGCTCGAATTCCCGCGGCTGCACGACCGGGCGCAGGTGTATTCCGACGGCCGGCTCGCCGGCACCGTGCACCGACTCGGTTCGGGCGACGGACTTGCCATCGAAGGCACCGGTGACGAGTTGAGCCTGGAGATCCTCGTCGAGAATCTCGGCCGGATCAATTACGGCCCGAAGCTCGGCGAACACAAGGGCATCATCGACGGCGTCCTGATCGATCGGCGATTGGTGATGGGCTGGTCGATGGTGCCGGTGCCGCTCGACGAACTCACGCCGGACGCCCTCGGCGCGAACGGACCGGCGTTGGACATGCCCGATCGGTCCGACGACGTGCCGGAAACATCGCTGCGGGCCGATGCCGGGGCAACCTGGCCGGCCGGGGCTACGGCGGCCGGTGCCGCCGGAGTTGCAGGCGTGGCCGGCGTGGCGACGGCCGAGCTGACCATTGACGAGCCGGCGGACACGTTTTTGGCGTTCCCCGGGTTCGGCAAGGGCTTTGTCTGGATCGGCGACTTCCTGCTGGGCCGGTATTGGCACGTCGGCCCGCAGCGGACACTGTATGTGCCGGCGCCGCTGCTGCACGCCGGCACGAACCGGATCACGGTGCTCGAGCTCGAACGGATCGGCGAGCGCATCGAGCTGGCGTCCGATGCCGAATTGGGCCCGCACGAAGAGTACATCGAGACGATTTAGCCTCCCTCCCGGCCGGCCCGGTTTTGTGTTAAAAGAGAGCAATGAGCGATCGCAGGTTTCATCTCGGCTTCCGGGCTCGTCCGCGCCCGGCCGTTCCCGGCGCGCACGAGTCCGCGCCGGACCGGTCGGATGCCGTGACGGCTCCCGGCGACGGCGATTCCGAAGTCGTCGACGAGAGCCTCATTGACAACGCGATCTATGTCGACGGCCGGCGCGTCAGTTCGCCGACGTCGCTCAACGCCACCTACGCCGAGCTCGGCCGGCGCCGCGGCGCCCTTGCGTGGATCGGCCTGTACCGGCCGTCGGTGCGGGAGTTGAATTCGCTGGCCGCCGAGTTCGAATTGCACGAACTCGCGGTCGAGGACGCCATCAAGGCTCACCAGCGGCCCAAGGTCGAACGCTACGGCAGCACAATGTTCGTCGTGCTTCGCGCAGCCCAGTACTTCGATGAGAACGAAACCGTCGACTTCGGCGAATTGCACGTGTTCATCGGCCGCAACTTCGTGATCACTGTGCGCCACAGCGAGTCCCCGGACCTCTCCACGGTCCGGCATCGGATGGAGAACGACCCCGATCTGCTGGCAGTCGGCACCGAGGCCGTGTTGTACGCGATCCTCGACAAGATCGTCGATGGCTACGCACCGGTGGTGGACGGGCTCGAGAACGACATCGACGAGATCGAAACCCAGGTCTTTGGCGGCGACCCCGCCGTCTCCCGGCGCATCTACGCGCTCTCCCGCGAGGTGATCGAGTTCCAACGGGCGACGGATCCGCTTCGGGGAGCAATCACGTCGTTGGAAACCGGATTCGACAAGGAACGCGTCGACACCGAGCTGCAACGATACTTGCGCGACGTGTCCGATCACGTCGAACGCGTCTGCGAGCGCGTCGACGGTTTCCGCCAGCTGTTGCGTGAGATCATGTCGGTCAACGCAACGCTGATCGCCCAACGGCAGAACTCCGACATGCAACATCTGACCGAGGCGAGTTTGCGCCAGAACGATGACATGAAGAAGATCTCCAGCTGGGCGGCCATCTTCTTCGCGCCGTCACTCGTCGGCACCGTGTACGGAATGAACTTCACCCATATGCCGGCACTGGACTGGTATTGGGGCCTGCCCGCATCGCTGGTGATCATGGTCGGCGGTGCCTTCGTGTTGTACGGGCTGTTCAAATGGCGCGGGTGGCTCTAACCGTTAGCGTCGCACTCCCGCAAAACGCCCCGTGGCGTATAGCCCGCCCCGTCATGACGGGGCGGGCTATACGCCCCGGGGCGTTCCCGACGACGCCGGGCGTTTTGGCGGGCGGGCCGGCCGAAGACCGGTGGCCGGTTACTCGGCTGGTGTGCGGCTCGATTTGTCGCGGCGGCGCATGATGGCGATGTTGCCGAGAACCAACAGCACGCCGAAAACGAAGATCAGGGTGCCCATCACGTTCACTTGCGGTGGGGTGCCCACCCGGCTGGCACCCCACACCCACAGCGGGAAGGTCAGAGTTTGGCCGGCAGTGAATTGGGTGATGATGAAATCGTCGATCGACAAGGCGAAGGAGAGCATGGCGCCGGCCATCACACCGGGCATGATGACCCGCAGCGTGATGAGCCTGAACGTCGTCCACGGACCGGCGCCCAGATCGGCGGCGGCTTCCTCCAGCGACTGGTCGTATCCTGCGGTGCGAGCTCTCACGGTGATCGCGACATAGGCGATGTCGAACATCACGTGCGCCACGACGATAGTCCAATATCCACGCGGTATCCCCAATGAGACGAAGAGCGACAGCAGCGCAGCGCCGATGGCGATCTCGGGGGCCGCGATATTCGCAAAGAGGAGCAGGTCGATTCCGCTGCGTCCGCGGAATTTGTACCGGCCGAGCGCCAAGCCGACAAAGGTTCCCAGCACCGTCGCTATCACCGTGACGATGACGGCGATAGTCAGCGAATTGATCAACGCGTTCGTGAGGTTGGGGATGGCGAACAATTCGCGGTACCACCGGAACGTGAAGCCCTGCCACACGAAGTTGTACCGTCCGGTCGTGGCGTTGAACCCGAACGCGATCATGACGAGGATGGGCAAGCACAGCCAAAAGATCACCAGCCAGGTGTACGCGTGCAGCAAACGTCCGCGTTTGCGTGGCCGCCGCTGCGGTTCGGTCGCTTCCGGGGCCGGGTCGACCTGCCCGGGCCGCGTGGTGGAGAGTGTCATCCCGCAGCCGCCTCCATGACCTCGTCAGTACCTTGCACTTTCGCGTACACCAGCACCCCGACCAGCAACACCGCCAACAGAATGAACGACAACGCGGACGCCGACGGGTAATCGCTATTGGTGATGTACAGGGTCTGAATGACATTGCCGATCATCGTCTGCCCCGTACCGCCGAGAATGCCGGCGTTGATGTAGTCCGACGTGGCCGGCACCAATGTCAGCAGCACGCCGGCAAAGACACCGGGAAGCGACAGCGGGAACACTATCCGCCGGAAGGCTTCGAAGCGTCCGGCGTACAAATCGCTTGCGGCTTCGAGCAGCGCGGGATCCATCCGCTCCAACGAGACATAGATCGGAAGCACCATGAAGGGCAGGAAGTTGTACGTCAGTCCGGCTACGACCGCGAAGCCCGTCGCCAGCACGTGAAAGTCGGAAGAGATGAGCCCGAGCGACTTCAGTGGTCCGAGAATGATGCCGTTGTCAGAGAGCAGGAATTGCCACGAGATCGTCCGCAACACGAACGTGACGAAGAACGGAAGGAGCACGAGAAACAGGTAGACGGATTTTCGTCGTCCGCCGTGGAACGCGATCCAGTACGCCATCGGGTAGGCGATGGCGATAGTCGCGATAGTCGTTATCACGCCGTAAATGATCGAGCGGATGAATTGCACGTGGTAGAGACTGAGCACCTCGGCGTAGTTCTGCACGTGGAAAGTCTGCGTGAACCCGTTGAAGATATCGCCTTGCTGCATGGACAGCGACAGCATGAAGAGCATCGGGACGACGAAAAAGAACACCATCCACAGGCCGCCCGGGAGCACCTGCAGATAAGGAATCCAGCGGCTCCGACGCTCTGAGCTCATCCTTGGAACACCGGCTCGAAGATGTGGTTCCATTTCGACAGTTCCTTGGACGTCGGGATGTGCCCCAGCGCCGATTTGGCGTATTCCGCTTTCGTGGGAAATACGGCGTAGCTATCGACGAGTGCCTCCAAGTACTTCTTCTGGCTCTTCTTGGCTGCCGCGTGGGCGTCCTTGGTGATCAGCCCCCGAGCGGCCGGCACCGGGCAGATGTAGTTGACGTATTCGGTGAGGTCGGCCGCTTGGCGCGGCTTGTAGTAGAAGTCCATGAGTTCCATGGCGTCGACCGGGTTCTTCGCACCCTTGAACATGATCATGTTGTCGATCCAGAAGATCGCCTTTTCCTTGGGGAGTGCGAATTTCAGCTTCGATCCCGACAGGTTTTGCTGGAAGACGTCACCGGAATACGCCATGGTGATCCAGATATCGCCTTTTGCCAGCGCGGAAATATAGTCCTGATCGTAGAATTTCCGCAATTTCGGCTTGATCTTGCGGATCCAGTCGGCCGCCTTCTTCCAATCGTCGACAGTCGACTTTTGCGGGTCCACGCCGATCGCCAGCAGCGCGCAGTTGGGAAGGTCGACGGTGTTGCCCAACATTCCGACTTTGCCGGCGAATTTCGGGTCGGCCAAGTCTTGCCAGCTGGTGATCTCACGCCCCGTGTACTTCGGGTTGTAGCCAATCCCGGTGAACCCTGCCTGCCACGGCATGCTGTACTGATTGCCTTTGTCGTATCCGCGCTTCGTGAACTGAGCGCCGGCGTTGGCATAGAAATTCTTCATCCGGCTCTGGTCGAGTGGCACCAGGTAGCCGAGTTCGAGGTACTGAGAGAAGTACTGGTCATTCTGCACGATGCCCATGTCGTATCCGCAGTACTTATCGGCTTCCAGGCTCGGGCGCAGCTTGGCGAAGAAGTCGGAGTCGCTTTGGATCACTTCGAAATAGTTGACGGTACTGCCGGTTTCCTTCTTGAACGCGTCAAGCGTGGGGTGATCACTCTTGTTCTTCGGCGACACATCCATGTACAGCGGCCAGTTGCCGAAGTTCACGGTTCCGGTCTTTTTTTGTTTGGACCAGAACGCCTTCACCTTGTCGTCGGAATCGCTGACCTTCTTCTTTTGGCCCTTGACGCCGCACGAGGCCAGTGCAGCGGACCCTCCGATGACTCCGGCACCGACGCCGCCCAGGCGCAGGACGTCGCGCCGGCTCGCCCGGCGCTCTGTGAGGCCGCGAAGCAGGACGGGATCAATGTGATTGTTCATGGCGTTTGTCCTTTACTGATCCGTGGAGCCGTCGCCGGCATCGTTTCCGGCAAGTTGATAAGAGTGGTCGGCCGACCAGCTCAGCCACACGCCGTCGCCCGTCGCGAAACGATCGTGAGCCAGGGCGGTGTTCTGGCTGTACACGGTGACGTCGGCTCCGGGCGATGTGGTGACTATGTAGTGCGTGGAAGTGCCGAGGTACACGACTTCTTTGACGGTTCCTCGAACTGTGCAACCGGCGTCGGACGGCGTGGAGGCGACTGTCATCTTTTCCGGCCGGACGCTGAATTCGAGCATGTTGCCGATCGCCGCCTGCCCCCGTAACCGCACTTGGAGTCGCTCATCGGACGACGCGCCGATCACCGCAATGTCACCGTCGATCCGTTCGATGGTGCCGGTCAGGATGTTCGACGTACCGATAAATCCCGCGACGAACCGGTTCGACGGCTCCTCGTAGATTTCCCGTGGATTGCCAAGCTGTTGAATGCGGCCGTCGGACATCACGACCATCCGGTCGGACATGGTCAACGCCTCGCCTTGATCGTGCGTCACGTAGATGAACGTGATCCCGATTTCCCGTTGAATGCGTTTGAGTTCAAGCTGCATGGCTTGGCGCAGCTTCAAGTCCAAGGCGCTAAGTGGTTCGTCGAGGAGCAGCGCCCTGGGCCGATTCACGAGTGCTCGGGCAAGCGCCACGCGCTGCTGTTGCCCACCGGAAAGTTCTTTCGGTTTGCGGTTTTCCTTCCCTGCCATGTCGACAAGCGTGATGAGGTCGCCGACCCGGGTGGTGATTTCGGCTTCCGGCAGCTTCTTCCGCCGCAGCCCGAACGCCACGTTTTCGAAGACATTCATATGGGGGAACAAGGCATAGCTTTGAAACACCATGTTGACGTCACGCTTATTCGACGGCGTCCTGGTCACGTCGTTGCCGTACAGGAGAATCGTCCCCCGGCTCGGCTCTTCGAAGCCGGCGATCATGCGCAAGGTTGTCGTCTTGCCGCAGCCCGAAGGGCCGAGCAGAGAGAAGAACTCCCCCTGCCGAATGGAAAGGTCGATTTCCTCGACGGCTTGAACGGTTCCGTGCCGGGTGGTGAAGTCCTTGGTGACGCCCTTCAACTCGATGGCGGGCACTCCGGATGTACTTTCACCGCCCATTGATGCATGCAGTGCTGCGTCGTGCTGAGCCACTCTGCTCATAGCGCCCCAACCTTGAGGTCCTCCCGGTCCTACATCGGCCCGAGTAGTTGAAATACATTGTGACATGAGTCACGTACTCACACAAGGGATTCCAATAGAATCGAGTAGTAATACGACTCGATCCATTGTTCAGCTAAGCGACTGAGATGAAATCAGTAGCTATCCGCGGACTTTATAAACCGCTTACTCGGAAGCCGCTCTTCCTCGCCGCTACCTCCCGCAATACGCCCCGTGGCGTATAGCCCGCCCCGTCATGACGGGGCGGGCTATACGCCACGGGGCGTTCCCGACGGCGCCGGGCGTTTTGGCGGGCGGTACCGCGGCACTTGCAGCCCGCCGCCTCTACGAGTCGAAACCGACCCCTACGGCATCGAGTGCGCGCAGCCACAATCCACGGCGTCCCTCGTTGGCGTCCGAGCGGATCATGGCCTTGGTCGTCAAGCCGATTCCGGCCCACGCCAACGGCTCGGGCGGGAAGGGCAGCGGCATCTTCTTCACCATGTCGAGTTCGGTGCGTTCGGTCGGCCGTCCGGAGAGCAGATCGAGCATCACGTTGGCGCCGAACCGAGTCGCGCCGACGCCGAGACCCGTGTACCCGGCCGAATACGCCACGCGGCCCCGATGCGCCGTCCGGAAGAACGAGAAGAACCGGCTACACGTGTCCACTGCCCCGCCCCACTGGTGGGTAAACCGGAGCCCGGCCAGCTGCGGGAACGTCTCAAAGAAGTGCCGGGCCAGCTTGTCGAAGGTCTCGGGGCGCTGATCGTAGTCGGCGCGCAGCTGCCGCCCGTAATGGTAGATGGCGTCGAACCCGCCGAACAGGATCCGGTCGTCGGCGGTGCGCCGATAGTAATGGAACCGGTTCGACACGTCGCCGATCCCCTGACGGCCGCGCCAGCCGATCGAGTCGAGCTGCTCCGGGCTCAGCGGCTCGGTCATCAGCGCGTAGTCGTACACCGGTACGGTGTGCAGCCTGGTGCGGCGCAGCAGCGATGGAAACACGTTCGTGGCGAGCGCGGCGTGCTGCGCCGTGATCCGGCCCCGATCGGTCGCCAAAGTCAGCCCGCCGGCGTCCGACGTCAGCTTGCGCACGACAGTGGACTCGTAAATCTGCACGCCGAGTTCCCGGCACGCCGCGGCCAGGCCCCACACGAGCTTGGCCGGGTGCACGAGCGCCGTGCCGCGGGTGTCCCATAGGCCGGCCAGATAGGTGGGCGAATTCACCTCGGCACGCACCGAATCCCGGTCCAAGAACACGGCGTCGTCACCGGCTTCGCTGCGCAGCCATTCGATTTCGTGCGGCCGGGTGGCGACGGCGAGCTCGCCGGTGCGCTCGAATTCGCAGTCGATGCCGTACCGGGCCACTGCCGATTCGAGTTCGTCGAGGTTTTCCAGGCCCAGCCGATTCAACGTGTCCAGCTCACCCGGAAAATGGTTTTGCCCGTTGGCCTCTCCGTGGGTCAGGCTCGCCGAGCAGAATCCGCCGTTGCGGCCGGACGCCGCCCAGCCCAGCTCGCGTCCTTCAACAAGCACCACTCGCCGGCCGGGATCGCGTTCCTTGGCCATGAGCGCCGTCCAGAGGCCGCAGTATCCGCCGCCGACCACTACCAAGTCGGTGTCGACGGTTCCCTCCAGCGCGGCAACGGAGTCCGGGCGCGCCGGGTCGTCCAACCAGAACGGCACGGGTTTGGCGCCGGCGAGGGCGGTGTGGATAGCGTCTGTGTTCACGACTCCCCTGTCATTGTCTTCACGATGTCCGATGTGTTTTCGCCAACGCGGCGCAGCACGTACCCGACAACCGCCAGCGCAATGAGGGTCAGTACCAGCATGACCGTCGAGAGCGCCGCGACTTCGGGTCGGAGCGCCACGCGCACCTGCGAAAAGATGTAGACGGGCCATGGCGTGTACCCGGGCTGTTGCACGAAGCTCGACACGATGGTGTTGTCGAGGCTGAGCGTGAAGCCCATCAGCGCACCGGCCATGATGCCCGGCCCGGCCATCGGCAGCGTGATGTCCCGGAAACGGCGCCACGGAGTCGCGTACAGGTCGCCGGCCGCTTCTTCAAGGGACTCGTCGAGCCCGGCCATCCGCGCCCTGATGATGAAGGTGACGACCGCCATGGATTCGACGGTATGAGCGATGATCAGCCGTACGAGCCCGTTGTTCAACGGCGTGATGCCGTGGTCGACGCCGAGCGAGACGAACCAGGGCAACATGGCGATGGCGTCCACGATCTCCGGCGTGACAAGCGAAATGGCCAGCAGCGCCGTGAGGCCGAGCGCCCACTTGGCGCCGTGTTTTGCCCTGGCCAGGGCGATCCCGCCGAGGGTGCCGAAGATCGTGGCCAGGATCGCCGTGCCGACTGCCGCCTTGAGCGAGGTCAGCACGGACGACTTCATGACGTCGTTGGTGAACGCGTGCACGTACGCCTGGAAGCCGAAGCTGTCCCAGGACGCGAGCAGTCGGCCGTTGTTGAACGAATACACCACCACGACCAAGATCGGCAGGAACAAGAAGGCGAACATGATGACGCCCCACACCGTCAAGGCGATGTTTGCGCCGTCGCGCTTGCCGGCCGCGCCGTCCGTGTTGCCGGCCCGCGACGCCGTCGCCGTCCCGCGTTCATTGCCGCTCATGCCGTGACCTCCGCTTCGGGACGTTCCGTAGCCGGCCGGCGCCCCGTCGCGCCGGCGGGTATATCGACGCGCAGATGCCATTTGATGAGCCGCTTGACGATGAGCACGATGACGCCGACCACCACGACCGTGGCAAGTACGAACAGCATCAGGACGACGGCCATGGCCGCGCCGAGCGCCCAGTTCGCGCCGTCGTTGAATTGGCTTGCCACAAGGGTGCCCACCATGGTGCCGTGCGCGCCGCCCAGCACGGACGCCGTGATGTAGTCGCCCATGAGGGGCACGAAGATCAACAGGCAGCCGCTGGCGATGCCGGGGGCGGCCATCGGCAGCGTGACCTGCATGAAGGTCCGCCATCGCCCTGCGCCCAGGTCGCGGCTGGCTTCGCGCAGGTTCTTGCCGGCCCTGTCGATCGCCACGAAGAGCGGCAGGATCATCAGCGGGAGATAGTTGTAGACGACGCCGATCTGCACGGCCGCGCGCGTGTACAGCACGTCGAACGGGCCGCCCAGACCAATTGCCCCCACGGCCTGCGAGATGAATCCGGACGGCGACAGGATCACCTGCCAGCCGAGTGTGCGCACAAGAAAGTTTGTCCAAAACGGCACAAGGACGAGCGCCAGGAGAATGCTGCGCCGGCGCGGCGGAACCTTCACGGCGAGCCAGTAGGCGAACGGGACGCTGATAATCAGGCAGATGAGGGTGCCGATCACCGAGATCCGCAGCGTGGCCAGGAACGTCGAAAGAAATGTCGAGCTGAGCGCTTCGCGGTAGCGGTCCAGGGAGAGCGTGTCCGTCGAATAGGTGGTGAATTCGTCCGGTTTGTAGCCAAAGCTGTACCAAATGACGAGCGCGACCGGGATCACGAAGAAGAACACCATGTACGCCCAGGTGGGGAACGACAGCCCACCGGGCCCGAAGAGTCGCTGACGGAGTTTCATGCGCCGCTCCTTGCCTTCGTCTTGTTCAATATCTCGTTCAGCCGTTCGGTGGCCGAGTTGATCTTGGACGGCGTGAGCCGCTTCATCACGTCGTCGGCCGGGAAGATCAGCTCGGTGTACTTGACCTTTTCGCGGCGGGCGCGTGCTTCGACGCCGCCGACTCCGGTGGCGTAGCCGATGTATTGCATCTCGTTGAACGACACGTCCGGTTCGAGCATGTAATTGATGAACTCGTACGCGGCATCGGGGTGCTGGGTGCCGCGGGCGATTGCCCACGTGTCCATCCACAGATTCGCGGTCGGCGTCGGATACACGAACTTCCACTTGTCCGGATGTTTCGAGGCCATGATGGCTTGCCGGGCATCGCCGTTGTACGCGTGCAGCAACGTGAATCCGCCTTGCGAAACGGCGGAAGTCGCAGTCGACAGATACGCCTTGATATGCGGTGCGATCTTATTGACGAGGAATTTCTCGCACGCATCGAGAACCGCGGTGTCCGTTGTGTTGGGGCTTTTCCCGTGTGCCGCCAGGTAGCAGCAGCACACTTCCCACGGGTCGGTCTGCAGCGCCGTCTTTCCGCTGGCTTCGTGCTGGACGGCGTCCAGAAAGTCCGACCACGACGTCAGATCCCGCTTGATGGCAGTGGTGTCGTACATGAAGCCCGTGGTGCCGGAGGCCTTGCAGATCGCGTACTCGCTGTCGGGGTCCCAGGTCTGGTGAATATAGGCCGGATCCATCGCTGAGAAATTCGGGATACGCGATTTGTCGAGTTTTTGCAGCAGCTTGTGTTCGGCCATCTCCGGCACGAAGAGTCCCGTCGGCACGACTATGTCGTATCCCGATGTGCCACGAGTGGCCGACAGTTTGGCAATCATCTCCTGGTTCGATCCGAAAGAGGCGATCTGCACGCTGGGGCCGTGTTTCTTCGTGAAGCGCTTGATATCGGCCGGATCGGAGTAATCGCCCCAGCTGTACACGTTGAGCAGGTTCTCCGGCTTGCCGTCCGGTACGGCGGACGACGCCACTGCCGTTCCGGCCGAACAGCCGGCCAGACCGGCACCGGCCAGCACGCCGAACCCGGCAAGCACGGCGCGTCGGCTGATGGTCCCGGCCTTGTCGCGGGGAGCCAAGATCCGCACCGGCTCGTCGTCGGCCCGGCTCACGGCTCGAACACCTGCATCTGCTCGGGCTGCCAGGAGCAGAAGACGGAATCGCCGGCGGCTACCCGTACCGATTCGGCGCGCGGTTTTCGGCACAGGATCTCGGTTTCGTCGTCGGCCACGACGACGTATTGGACGACGTCGCCCAAGAACGAGGTGCCGGCGACCCTGCCGGCCACGACATTCACGCTCGCATCCGGCCGCCGCGCGCTCAATGCGATCGATTCGGGCCGGACGGCGACCCGGACCCGCCCGTGGTGCCCGGCGGCCTGCGGGCCGCCCATCGGCCCGTGCGCCGACTCGAGACGGCCATCGGCTGCCACGGCATCGAAGAAGTTCTGCCGGCCGATGAATCCTGCCACGAACGCGTTGGCGGGGCGCGCGTAGATTTCTTCGGCCTCGCCGACCTGCTGGACGGCGCCGCCGCGCATGACGACGATCCTGTCGCTCATCGACAACGCTTCTTCCTGGTCGTGCGTGACGAAGATGAACGTCGTCCCGAGCTTCTTTTGCAGCAGTTTGAGTTCCAGCTGCATCTCGTCGCGTAATTTCCGGTCGAGGGCCGACATCGGCTCGTCGAGCAGCAGGACGTCGGGCCTGTTCACCAACGCGCGGGCCAAGCCGATCCGCTGGGCCTGGCCCCCGGAGAGCATACGGGTGTCGCGTGCGGCGAATGAACTCATTTGCACCATTTCGAGTGCTTCCCCCACGCGGGAGTTGATGTCACGGCGCGCCGTGCGTCGCTGACGCAGGCCGTAGGCGACGTTTTGCGCGACGCTCATGTGCGGGAAAAGCGCGTACGACTGGAAAACGGTGTTGATGGAGCGTTTGTGCGCCGGGACTGCGACGATTGATGCGCCGTCCAAACGGATATCGCCCCGGTCGGGGGTTTCGAAACCGGCGAGCATGCGCAGCAGCGTGGTCTTGCCGCATCCGGAGGGGCCGAGCAGCGAGAGGAATTCGCCGGCGCGGACGTCCAGGTCGATGCCGCCCACTGCGGTGACGGAGCCGTAGCGCTTCACGACCCGGCTGAGGGTGACGGCGCCGCTCGCCGCGTCGCGGGCGGGCCGCTGCTGGGTCAACGTGTCGGTCATTGGTGCGTCCAATCGAGTCGGAGGGAGCTGTTAGGCGGCAAAGACGATTTCGCCGCCGACCATTGTCATGTCGTTGCGCAGCGTGTGCAGGTCGGCCGGGTGCACGGTGAACGGGTCGGCCGAGGCGACTGCCAGGTCGGCCGGGGCTCCGGCTGCGACGGTTCCGGCATCGCTGCGGTTCAGCCGGGCGGAGCCGCGCGTGTATGCGGCGAGGGCCGTGGTAAGGTCGATCGATTGATCGGCGCCCAGCGGCTCGGCATCGGGATGGCCGGCTTCGCGCCGATTCACGGCGACGTGGACCGCCGCCCACGGGTCCGGCGTGGAGACGGGCCAATCGGATCCCATGGCCAGTCGTGCGCCGGAGCGCACCAGCGAGGCGAACGGGTATTGTCGGCCGGATCGTTCCGGGCCCAGGAACGGCAGCGTGAGATCGGTCATTTGCTTGTCCCCGGCCGCCCAGAGAGCTTGCGCGTTGGCTGTGACATCAAGCTGGGCAAAGCGCGGGACGTCGTGCGGGTCGATCACTTGGATGTGCGCCAAATGGTGCCGCCGCCCGGTCGGGCCGTGTGCGCGACGGGCGTATTCGACGGCGTCCAGCCCGTAGTGGACCGCCCGGTCGCCGATCGCGTGCATGTGCACGTCGAAGCCGCGGGCCTCCAGGGCCGCGACGGACAGGTTCAGTATTTCGGGCCGGAAGTAGCTGATCCCCTTGTTGGTACCGGCGCATCCGCAGGCGTCCAAGTACGGATCCTGCATGGCGGCCGTGAAGGTTTCGGCGACGCCGTCGAGCATGATTTTCACCGACGTCGTCCGGAAGCGTCCGCTGGAATTCTCGTTGCGGACCGCTGCGAACGCGTCTGCCTGATCCTCGATGTCACGTTCCGTGATGCCGCGGGGCCACCACAGCGCGCCGACGACGTCGGCCGTCAGTGTGCCGGCCCGTGCCGCGCTTTGGTAGACGGCTGTCGAATCCGATTGGCCGGCGTAGTCGCCGATGATGGCATCTTGCCAGCCGCGGATTCCAAGCGTTTGCAAATACTTCTGTGAGTTCATCAGCGCGGCGGCCTGGTCGGCTTCCGTGACTGCCGGGGCGTGAGCATCGACCAGTTGCATTGCCGCTTCGTGCAGGGTGCCGGCCGGGTTGCCGTGCACGTCCCGTTCGATCCGGCCTCCCTCCGGATCCGGAGTGGACGCATCGATGCCGGCAGTGCGCAGCGCTTCGGAGTTCACCCAGCTGCTGTGGTGATCGCAGTTGACCAAGACGGCCGGACGGGCGCCGATGGCGTCGATTCCGTCGAGAAGCTCCTTGGCGGGTGTTCCGTTCGGAAAATCGGCCATCGACCAGCCGCCGCCGACTATCCATCGGCCGTCGGATGCTGCGGCGAAGTCCGCCACGCGAGCCAATACGCCGTCCCGCCCCTTTGCGTCGGACACGTCGCATCCGAGGCGTTCGACGCCTGCCGAGACCGGGTGGATGTGGGCATCGGTGAACGCCGGGAGCAGCAGTTTGCCGCGCAGGTCGACGAGCTGAGTAGCCGCGGTGCGCTCCGCTTCGGCGTCGGACCCCACGGCCGCGATGCGTCCGTCCGCGACAGCGACCGCCGGGGCGCCGTCGAGCAGTTGTTCGCCGTCGAAGACACGCCCCGAATGGAAGAGGTAGTCGGCGCCCATTGGTCTCCTTTGTCCGCGGGTGGCTCATCCACCGGAGTGGCTTACGTCACAATGCTCAGAAAACCACGAACCGCACTCATAGTCAACAGCGTTGACTACATTGTTTACTGCGAATTCGCCATTTGCTCCGCCGCGCGGGCCGAGATCGCGTCGATCGTCAGGTCGAGGGCGAGACCGAAGGTCGAGTCCTCGTCGATGGTTGCCAAATGGCGCGCCGATCGGGCGATGTTCGGAAAAGTCTTCGGATCTGCCGCCGCATACTCGGTGCTCCACGCCCCTTCGTCCTTGGCGCGCTGTTCGGCGTCGAGTATCCGGAACCCGGCGTCCAAACCGGCGAACGCCAGAGTCAGATCATCCAGGACCCGATAGAGCCTTGCGGCTTCCTCGTCGTCGAATCCGGCGCTTGCCAAGGTACGCAAGATGATTTCGACGATGCGCATCTCGCCTTCGCGCCGCGTCACGCGGATCGTTCCGAGCACGGCGGCGTGCGGATGCGCCAGGTAAACGCGCCGCGTTCGCCATGCCAGATCCCGCAGCGTCTCCCGCCAGTCGTCGTACGGTTCGAAACCGTCGAGCCCTTGACCGATCAAATGGTCCATCAGCGCCAGGATCAGCTCGTCCTTGTTGCGAAAATGGCGGTAGATCGCCGTTGGATCGGCCCCCAGCTTGGCGCCGATCTTGCGGAACGTCAATCCGGCCGGACCCGCCTCGTCCAAGAGCGCCAAACACTCCGTGACGATACGGTCGGCGGTCAGGCTGCCGCGCGGATTCCGAGACACCTCAGTCTCTCCGTTCGGCCGACTCGGCCCGGAAGACCGTATGTTGCCACTCCTTGTCGGCTCGTCCGGTGGTTTCGATCATGACGTGTTTGACGTTCGTGTACTCCTCGAACGAATACGCCGACATGTCCTTGCCGAATCCGGACGCCTTGTAACCCCCGTGCGGCATTTCCGAGAGCATCGGAATGTGGTCGTTGATCCAGACGCAGCCGGCCTGGATTTCAGCGCTGGCACGCAGGCCGCGTCGCAAATCGTTCGTCCACGCCGACGCCGCCAGACCGTACGGCGTATCGTTCGCCAGCTCGAGCCCCTCATCGTCCGACTCGAACGGCAAAGCCACGAGCACGGGGCCGAACACCTCGTCCTGCACGATTTCGGAGTCCTGAGCTGCGCCGGTGATCAGCGTTGGCGGATAGAATGCGCCGTCCACCCAGGCTCCCGCCGGAACCTCTCCCCCGGTCTCCACGCGTGCGCCGGCTTCCCGGGCCCGATCGACGAATCCGGCCACCCGGTCGCGATGGGCCGCGGAGATCAGCGAGCCGAGGTCGGTGGTCTCCGCAAGCGGATCTCCCATCCGGACGCCGCGCATCAGCTCGGCCACGCGCTCCGCGAACGCATTGAACAGCGGGGCCTGCACATAGGCCCTGGTCGCGGCAGTACAGTCCTGGCCACCGTTGATGATCGATCCGGCGACGGCGCCGCGGGCAGCCGCCTCGACGTCGGCGTCGTCGAACACGACGAACGGGGCCTTGCCGCCGAGTTCCAGATGCACGCGCGCGCCGCGCCGACCGGCGATCTCCATGACGCGTCGACCCACTGCCGTCGATCCGGTGAACGAGCTCATGGCAACATCGGGATGGCCGACAAGCGCTTCACCGGCCTCCTTGCCGTCACCGGTGACGATGTTGACCACGCCGTCCGGAATTCCGGCCGCGGTAGCGGCCTCGGCAAAGATCAGCGACGTGCCCGGCGTCATTTCGGAGGGCTTGAGCACTATGGTGTTGCCGGCTGCGATGGCCGGAAGGATCTTCCAGGCGGCCATTTGCAGCGGATAGTTCCACGGTGCGATCGAACCGATCACGCCGAGCGGTTCTCGGCGGACCATGGACGTGTGGTCGGCCGAGTATTCGGCCGCGGCGCGGCCTTCGAGGTTACGGGCCGCGCCGGCGAAGAACTCGACATTGTCGATGCTGCCGGGCACGTCGAACTCACGGGACATCCGCAATGATTTACCGGTCTGCGCCGTCTCGACCTGCGCCATCTCCTCGGCGCGGCTCTCCAGTTCGGCAGCCAGTCGATGCAGCGCATCGGAGCGTTCGCCGGGTGTGAGCCGCGACCAGACCGGGAATGCGCGCTTGGCCGCCCGTACCGCGTCATCGACGTCGTCGGCAGTGGCAAGGACCAGCGTCTCGAGCTGCCGGCCCGTCGCGGGATTGACGAGAGGGAGAGTTGTTCCGTGGCCGGCCTGCCGGCGTCCGTCGATGTACTGGTGCACAGTGTCCTCCATGGTGGCGTTGCTTGATCTTCCCAGATAGTCAACGCTGTTGACAACAGGAATTCAGGCTTTTCCGGAGACGCGATCGGCAACGCGGGCAAAGCGCGAGGTCCGGGTGCTGCCCATCTCTTCGGCCTTGTCGGCGCGGTAATACGCGGAATACAAGGCGTTGACGGCTACCCACCGCAGCGGCTCGATTTCCCACCGGCGCACGCGTCGATCGACCCACGGCAGCCCGGCGATTTCGGTATCGCGGCCGAGAATGAGGTCCCGAAGCGTGCGTCCGGCCAAATTGGTCGCGGTGACGCCGGTGCCGACATAGCCGCCTGCCCATCCCAGACCGGTGCGTCTTTCGAGCCCCACGGTTGCGGCCCAGTCTCGGGGGACGCCCAGCACACCCGACCATGCGTGGGCGATCGGCACGTCGGCCGCGGCGGGGAAGAACCGGTGGAGCAAGCCGGCCAGCATGTCGATAGTCGCCTGCGGGGTGTGCCCGTCGACGTCCGTGCGCGAGCCGTACAGGTACGGCTTTCCGCGTCCGCCGAACGCGATTCGGTCGTCGGCGGTGCGCTGGGCGTACATATAGGCGTGCGCCGCATCGCCCAGGGTCTCGCGGCCTTCCCAGCCGATCTCGTTCCAGAGGTCCGGCGGCAGCGGCTCGGTTGCGATCATTGACGAGTTCATGGGCAACCAGTCGCGGTGGCTGCCTTTCAGCCCGGCCGTGAACCCTTCGGTGGCGCGGACGATGTACTGGGCCTCGACCGTCCCCGCGTCGGTGATGGCCTGCCGGGGGCGGATCCGACGCACCGGCGTGTTCTCGTAAATCGGCACGCCCAGGCGGTCGACCTCGGCGGCCAATGCGCGCACCAGCTTTCCCGGATTGATCCGTGCGCAGTGCGGATGCCACATTCCGCCGCGGACGCCGTGAACATTCACTCGGGCGCGCGTCTCATCGGCGTCGAGCCACCGGACGTCGGTCGATTGCCATCGCGCTTCATCGGCGTATTCGGCGCGGAGCCGCCCCAGCTGGGCTGCATTCGTGGCGACGCTCAGTTCGCCGCCCTTCACGGCGCCGATACCGGTGCCGTCGGCGCCGCCGAAGGCGATCACCTGGTCGACCGAGTCGTTCATGGCTCGCTGAAACGCCTCGGCGGCTGCGGGCGAGTGCGACGCAGCGTAACGGGCCTTGCCGCCGGTGATGGCGTTACTCACCCAGCCGCCATTGCGGCCGGACGCCCCATAGCCGGCAAAACGGGCCTCGAGAACGACGACCTCGAGCGTCGGATCGCACTTTTTCAGGTAGTACGCAGTCCACAACCCGGTGAACCCGGCTCCGACGATCGCGACGTCCGCCTGCCGGGGATTCCGCAGTTGCGCTCGGGGCGCCGGCGCCCCGAGCCCGGTATGCCAAAAGGAAACGTCACCGTTGCGCATCCGTCCCTCTTCCGCGAGTTGGTGCAGTGTAATCCCGCGGAACGACGATCATTGGCACCGGCAGTGCGCGGAGCATCTTGTTGGCCGACGCGCCGATGAACAGTCGTCGCGGCCCGGCCAGCCGGCTCGAGCCGACAAGCACTATCTCGCTCGGCTCGAATTCGAGGGCGCGCACACAGTCTTCTACCGATTCGCCGCGTCCGACGACGGCGGAGACCGGGCATTCGGGCGGCAAAGCCCGCGTGGCCCGTTCGGCAAGCACGTCGGCGTGCTGTTCGGCGGCTCCGATCCGGTGGACGGCGTCCTCGGAAATGCCCACGGTGCCGATCGCCACCAACGACATGATGCGCAGCGGCACGTGGCGGCCGGCCGCCGAGTCGACAGCCACATCCAGCAACGCTTCGGCGCCCTGGCGCGTGCCCGTCGCGCACGTCAACCGGGTGATGGCCGGATGTGCCGTGTACCCGGCCGGCGCCAACGCGACGGGCACCGGCGCCGAATGCAACAGCGCGGCGGCCACGCTGCCGACAGTGAAACGTCCGGCCAGACCGCGGTGTGAGGCGCCGATGACTATCAACGCCGCTTCACTGCCCAAATCCGGGTCGGTGGCCGCTTCGATCAACCCCTCGGTGACCGATTCGGCCCGCCGAACGCGCCCCGAAGCGCTCACGCCGTCCGGCACCATCGCCAGCGCCTCGTCGACCCATTCGCGTCCCTGCTCGTCGAGCCGGGCGTGATAGGCACGATCGGGCGAGTACATGGCGAAGCTCTGGCCCTGCTCGGGCAGCACCGCGACGATGTCCAGACTCGCTCCGCGCGTTCCGGCAAGCGTCGCGGCCAGGGCGACGGCGTCGCGGCCGCGCCGGTTCGGCGCGTATCCAACTACGTATCGCATTGTCTGCTCTCTTTCAGTTGAGGAGGGCCGCCGCCGTGGCCCGACCCATTCGGATCGCCCCGTCGACGTGTTGAAAGCCGCGTCCGGCGATATCGCTACACGAAAAGTACACGCGGCCGGCCGGGGCGCGCATATCGGCGCCGAACCGAGCGAGGCCACCCAGGTCGAAGCTTGCCGCGTACGCGCCGCGCGTCCATTCTTCGGCGGCCCAGTCGCTTTCGTAGTACACCGCCGGACGCCGTGCTGCGTCGCCGTACACGCGGGCAAGCGCGTCAAGGATCCGCTCGCGGCGTTCCGGCGGCGACAGCTTGAGCACGCCATCGGCGCGTTCGTCGGAGATGAATCCGACAAGGGTGCCTCGGGTATCGCCGAAGTTCGTATTGTCGTAGGACTCGTGTACGAGGCCGTGCGGATCGAATGCCGTACCGGACAGGCCGGCGTCGCGCCAGAACGGGGTGTCGTAGACGGCGTGTACCTTGATCACGAGGCCCAGCGAGATGTGCTGGTGCAGTTGCATCTGACGCCGGGGCAACGGCGGCGAGAACGTGATGCGCTGAATGAGGTTCGGCGGCACGGCCAGGACGACGTGCCCGGCGCGTACCTCGACGTTGCCGGCCGACACCGTGACTCTCGAGTCGTCGGTACGCACGTCGAGCGCGGGCGAGTTCAGGAAGACATCGTCACCCAGTTTGTCGGCCAGCCGCAGCGGGACCTGCTGGAGTCCGCCCTTGACGCGTTTGTCCAAGATGAAGTCGGCATCGACCAGGTTCGAAAAGCCGCCGGCGCTGGCCGCCATCATCACGGCTTGCAGGAGCGAAAACGTGTGCGGCGGTTTGGTCAGCATGGCGGCACCGATGAACATGGCTATCACGTCGCGGGCATCGGCGTCGTCCGTTTGCGTCTCGAGCCATCCGGCGAACGAGACGGAGTCGTACTCGGCCGCCCTCGGGTTGGCCCACGGCTCTTCGGCGCCCACATCGGCGGCCAGCCTGTCCATGGCGGCAGTCAACGACTCGATCTCCGTGAGCGTGGTCTGCGGCAACGGCAGGTCCGCGCCGGTGAATTCGGTCCGGGTGCCGTCGCGACCGACGAAGATGTCGGCGCCGTCGCGGTATCGCGAATAGGTCTCCAGGCCGAGCTCGGCCAGCGTGCCGAGCAGCGCGTCCTGGTCCGGGGACACCCATTGGCCGCCGAGCTCGAGACTGGCGCCGTCGACGTCCCGCGTCCACAGGCGGCCGCCCACCCTGTCGCGCGCTTCGAGAACGGCAACCGACCGACCCGCCTTCGTCAGTTCGTGGGCGACGGTGAGCCCGGAGGCTCCGGCGCCGATGACGACGACGTCGCGTGAAATGGTGTTCATGATCTATCCGCTTCTTCGAAATCGAACGATTGGAGCTTCGTGCGGAACCCCTTCGTCAGCACGAGCATGTAGAGGAACCCGATGACGGTCCAGCTGATGCCGCCGATCAGCGCGTCGGCGTGCAAATTGACCCAGAGGATCCCCGTCATGCCGGCGCCGATGATCGGCAACACCAAATACGTGAAGAAGTCCCGCGGGGTCTTGTACCGCTTCTTGTGGACCACGAAGTACGCGATGACCGACAAATTGACGAACGTGAACGCGATCAGGGCACCGAAGTTGATGACCGATGAAATCAATTCGAGCGTCATGCTGATGGCCAGCAACGACACGACGCCGACCAGGATCACGTTCAGCAGCGGGGTGCGGAATCGCGGATGCACGTAGCCGAAAAACTTACGCGGCAGCACTCCGTTGCGCCCCATCACGTACAGCAGCCTGGACACACTGGAGTGCGAGGCCAGCCCTGATGCAACGGTGGCGGCGAAGGCTCCGGCCACGAACACCAGTTGGAAGATCTTGCCGCCGACGTAGAGGCCGATCTCCGGCAGCGTGTCGTCGGTGTTGTGAAAGTGCGCGACGGTGGGAAACAAGGCCTGTGCAAAATAGCCGGCCACGAAGAAGATGGCGCCGCCGATGAAGATGGTCAAAAGAATTGCCTTCGGCATCACACTGACGTGTTTGGCCTCTTCGGTGTACATCGTGACGGCATCGAAGCCGATGAACGAAAAGCACACGACGGTGGCGCCGGTCAATACGGCCCCGACCTGCACGCCCGCGTGGATCAGCGGATCCGTCGTCATGATCGTGCCGGCGCCCATACCGTTGGACAGTTGGATCGACCCGAACACGAGGAACGCCGCGATCAGCGTGATTTCAAACACCACCAGGATCGTGTTCAGCCGCGACGTGCCCTTCATGCTCCAGGCGTTGATGCCGGTGACGACCGCAACATACGACACGACCCATACCCAGGCCGGCACGCTCGGAAAGAGCGACACCATGTAGATGCGGATGATCAGCGCGTTCACCATGGGTAGGAGCAGATAGTCGAGCAGCGCAGCCCAGCCGACCATGAAACCGAGCCTCTTGCTCATGGTTTCGCGGGTGTAGGTATACGCGGATCCGGCGCTGGGGAAGACCTTCACCATCTTGCCGTAGCTCAGGCCCGTGAAGAGCATGACGACCAGCGCCACGAGGTAGGCCAGCGGCACGACGCCATCCGTCTGTTTCGACACGATGCCGAACGTGTCGAACACGACTGTCGGCGTCATATAGCCGAGTCCGAGCCCCACGATGGCCCAGAGGCCCAGGGATCGTTTCAGGCTGTTTTGGTCGGACATGGGTCAACTTCCGTTTTTGGCCGGGAGCTACCGCGGACGGCGCCGTGCGGCCATACGTACGGGACGTCGGGCCGGGCGCCGTGCGGGTGCGGGTCGGGCCCGGCCGGAACGGCCGGCGTCGGCCGGCCGTTCCGTCGGATCGTCAGGCTTCCAAATTGGTCATCACGTGTTTGATGCGCGTGTAGTCCTCGAATCCGTACATCGACAGATCCTTGCCGTAGCCGGAGTGCTTGAAGCCGCCGTGCGGCATTTCGGCGACGAGCGGGATATGGGTGTTGATCCATACGCAACCGAAGTCGAGCTTCTTGGCCAGGCGCATGGCCCGGCCGTGGTCTTTGGTCCATATGCTGGAGGCCAGGCCGTACTCGACTCCGTTCGCCCAGCGCAACGCCTCGTCCTCGTCGGTGAATTTCTGCGCGGTGATGACGGGGCCGAAGATCTCGTTTTGAATTGCCTCGTCGTCCTGCAGAAGATCGGAGACGACCGTCGGCTCGTAGAAGTAACCGGGCCTGTCGACGGCGTGCCCACCGGCGCTCATGGTGGCGTGATCGGGCAGGGAATCCATCATGCCCTTGACCCGGTTGAACTGGTTGACGTTGTTGACCGGGCCGAACAGCACGTCGTCATCGGGCAGGCCCGGCTGGTTGGAAGCCGCCTGTTCGGACAGCGCATCCACCAGATCTTTGTAAATGCCCGGACCGGCAATGACGCGGGTGGCCGCGGTGCAGTCCTGACCGGCATTGAAGTAGCCGGCCTCGGCGATACCTGCGGCAGCGGCTTCGAGATCGGCGTCGTCGAAGACCATGACGGGAGCCTTCCCACCCAGTTCGAGGTGGACTCGTTTGACGTCGCTGGCGGCGGTGCGCGCCACCTCCATGCCGGCACGAACCGATCCGGTGATCGACACCATGGCGGGAATCGGATGCTCGACAAGCGTTTGGCCGGTCTGCCGATCGCCGCACACGACATTGAAAACGCCCGGCGGGAAGAACTCGGCCGCGACCTCGGCCATCCACAGTGCGCTGACCGGCGTCGTGTCGGAGGGCTTGAGGACTACCGTGTTGCCGGCCGCGAGCGCGGGGATGAATTTCCATACCGCCATCATGAACGGATAGTTCCACGGTGCGACCTGACCAATGACGCCGACCGGCTCGCGCCGGATCATCGATGTCATATTCGCCATGTATTCACCGGCTGCGCGGCCTTCCAGCACGCGTGCCGCGCCGGCGAAGAACCTGATCTGGTCGAGCGCCATCGGGATCTCTTCGCTGGCCACGAGGGTCTTCGGTTTGCCGCAGTTCTCGCTTTCGATGTCGATGAGTTCCTGCTGCCGGGCCTCCATGGCGTCGGCGAATTTCAGCAGCGCCATCTGCCTTTCGGCAGGCGTCGTGTCGCCCCACGTCTCAAACGCGGCGGCCGCGGCTTTGAAGGCCGCGTCGAGGTCGGCGGCGGATGAGACCGGTGCCGTGGCGTAGGCCTCGCCGGTGGACGGATTGACGATCTCGGCGGTTCGCCCGTCTGCCGAATCGGCATAGGTTCCATTGACGAAATTGCGCAAGGCGCGCAGCTGACTCATGGGATCTCCCCAAACTGTGGTGGACGTCACGGTTGAGTGCAACCATACCCGGTCACCGATGATTTCGATAGTCTTCGACAAATATTCAACGAAATTCATTACACAATTGCCGTCGCTGGTGCTGAATTGGTTGCTATCGAGCGCAACGCGTCGTAGAGTCACTGTATGAACGCGCATCCGGGCACCGTTGACGACCTTTCAAAGGCGATCATCGAACAGCTGCAGGAAGACGGTCGCCGCTCCTATGCGGCAGTCGGCAAGGCCGTCGGATTGTCCGAGGCGGCCGTCCGTCAACGTGTCGCGCGTTTGGTCGAGAACGGCACCGTTCAGATAGTCGCCGTCACCGACCCCCTGCAGTTGGGCTTTGCCCGCCAGGCAATGATCGGCGTCACGGTGTCCGGCGACATCTCCGAGGTCTCCGATCAGCTCGCCGAATTGCCGGAGGTCGATTACGTGGTGATCACCGCGGGCTCCTTCGACATCCTGGCCGAGATCGTCTGCTCGGATGACGATGAACTCCTGCACGTCGTCAACGACCGCGTGCGAGCCATGCCCGGCGTCGTCAGCACCGAAACGTTCGTTTATTTATCGCTCCGTAAACAGCAATACAACTGGGGGACCAGATGACAGTCAACACGACAGCAGCGGGAACCGATATGCAAAAGGCCGCCCGCGACCACCTATGGATGCACATGGCCCGACACTCGGATATCGCGGCCGGCGGCAATGTGCCCATCATCACGCACGGCGAGGGCCACAAGATCTGGGACTCGAACGGCAAGGAGTACATCGACGGACTGGCCGGCCTGTTCGTCGTCCAGGTCGGGCACGGACGCGAAGAACTCGCCGAAGCCGCGGCCAAGCAGGCAAAGGATTTGTCGTACTTCCCGCTGTGGTCGTATGCGCATCCGAAGGCCATTGAACTTGCCGAACGACTGGCCAATTACGCACCCGGCGATTTGAACCGCGTGTTCTTCACCACCGGCGGCGGCGAGGCCGTCGAATCCGCGTGGAAGCTTGCCAAGCAGTATTGGAAGCTGCAGGGCAAGCCGTCGAAGACCAAAGTCATCTCCCGTCAGGTCGCCTACCACGGAACGCCACAGGGCGCCCTGGCCATCACCGGCATCCCCGGGATGAAGGAACCGTTCGAGCCGCTCGTGCCCGGGTCGTTCCGCGTACCGAACACCAACCAGTACCGTGCGCCGGAAGACCTGCGGGACGATCCGAAGGCGTTCGGCCGGTGGGCCGCCGACCGGATCGGCGAGGCGATCGAGTTCGAGGGCCCTGATTCCGTGGCTGCCGTGTTCTTGGAGCCGGTGCAGAACTCCGGCGGCTGCTTCCCGCCGCCTCCCGGATATTTCGAGCGGGTCCGCGAGATCTGCGACGAATACGACGTGCTGCTGGTATCGGACGAAGTCATTTGCGCGTTCGGCCGCATCGGCGAGATGTTCGCCAGCACGGACTTCGATTACACGCCGGACATCATCACGTGCGCCAAGGGCATGACCTCGGGTTACTCCCCCATCGGCGCCATGATCGCATCGGACAAATTGTTCGAGCCGTTCACGCACGGCGACACCACCTTCTACCACGGGTACACGTTCGGCGGGCATCCGGTGTCGTCGGCGGTGGCGATGGCGAACCTCGATATTTTCGAGCGTGAGGGCCTGAACCAACACGTGCACGAAAATGCGCCGAGGTTCCGCAAGACGCTTGAACGACTGCTCGACCTGCCGATCGTCGGCGACGTCCGCGGCGACGGGTACTTCTACGGCATCGAGCTGGTCAAGGACAAAGAGACCCGAGAAACGTTCAACGACGAGGAATCGGAGCGGCTGCTGCGCGGCTTCTTGTCGACGGCGCTCTTCGATGCGGGACTCTACTGCCGGGCCGACGACCGCGGCGACCCCGTCATTCAGCTGGCGCCGCCGCTCACGATCGGACAGACGGAGTTCGACCAGATCGAGTCGATTCTGCACGGCGTCCTGACCGAAGCCTGGTCGCGCCTCTGACTTCACATCGCCGAGTGGTGGATGGGTGCCCGGTCACTCGCAAGTAACCGGGCACCAGTTCACCTCTCGGCGACGGGTACCGTAGTGCGATGACCGTCTTGCCGATTACCGCCGCGTGCTTGCTCGACACCGAGGGGCGCATCGTCACGGTGCGCAAGCGCGGAACCGCCAAGTTCATGCTGCCGGGCGGCAAGATCGAGTCCGGGGAATCGGCGTCGGACGGCGTTCTTCGGGAGATTCGCGAAGAGATCGGTCTTGTCGTGCGCCAATGCGACCTGCGGCCGCTCGGCAGGTACTCCGTCGCTGCCGCCAACGAGGCCGATACGTGGATCGATGCGCGCATCTTTGTGGGCGCGTTGCACCGCGCCGTCCGGCCCGAAGCAGAGATCGACGAGGTGCGCATGCTTGATCCCGGTGCCCCGTTGCCCACCGACTTGGCGCCGCTCTTGACGCAGCACGTGCTCCCGGCGCTACGCCGGGGATTATGAGCGCTGCGGCTCCGCGCGCGTCCGCCCGGAAGCGGCAACCCTGACCGGTCGAGTCCGCCGGCTATGGCCGGTACGTCGCTCCCGATCCTCGCTCGGACCGGCAGCCATTCGCCACCACTCGGCGAGGCGGCACGGCGGCTGGTCAGTGCGCGGCGGTGAACCGGGTCCGGCTGTGCGCCGGCGATTCAATCTCATCGACGAGCGCGCGAGCGTAGTCCTGTCCGGAGATCTTCGATCCGCCGTTTTCATCGGTGACAAGGACGTCCGCGCCCAGGCGATACGACCCCGCCGGCTCCACGCCCGCGGCAGCTCCGAACTGCGCAGCGGGACTCAAATAAAACCAATCGACGCCGCTCTTGTCCTCTTGGAGTCGCTCCAATACTGCGACGTGGTTCGTGGCCTCGGGCTTGAATTCCTCCGGGAAGTCCGGCGTATCGAGCAGTCGCGGCCCGTCGTCGCTGACCTTGAGCGACGCGGCCCCGCCGACGAATGCCAGACGAGTCCGGTGATGCGCGGCCACAGCGGTGACGCCCGGCACGGAATCAAGCAGTTTGCGGCCATCGATCTCGCGGGCCGGGACCGCGACGACCATCAGGTCGACGTCGGCAGCCACGTCATTGACGAGCTCGGCATCGTGGATCGATCCGGGACGAACATCCGCAGCCTCGTGGTCAACGACTATCCGGCTGACGTCGCGGGCAACGGCGGTTACCCGATGGCCGCGACGCAGAGCCTCCTCGGTGATGTGTCCGCCGGCGAATCCCGACGCACCGAATACAGCGATTTTTGCCATGGTTCTTCCTACTCAATCCTCAAACATTTAAGGGCATCCAACTGTCCTGGTCATCCGGGCATTCCCTCGTCCCCGGGGAACGCCGCATACAGCCGGACATGAATCGGCGGACGGCGCTAAGGCCGAGCCGGACGCCGTCCGCCGATCGTTGAACAATATCGTACAACGTTGAATCCTACAGCTTCGGCATACTCGCCTCGCCCAAGTCCTTGACGACGCGGGCGTCGTTCTCGTCCGCACCGTAATCGGCCGGCGTCGTGATGTCCTTGCCGTCGCGCACCTTTGCTCCGCGCAGGATCAGGTTCAAAACCACTGCCACCACGACGTTGAGCACAAAGGCCGTCAACGCAATGTACACCTTGACGTCGGTACCCGGAATCGCGGCAAGCGAACTGGCGAAATGCTTGCCCGACACCGGGTTGACCTGCACGTACGCGGCGATCGTGCCGTACGCGATGCCGGCGATCCAGCCGCCGAGCAGCGCCCACTTGTGGAACCATCTGGTGTACAGCCCGATGACGATCGCCGGGAAGGTCTGCAGGATCCAGATGCCGCCGAGCAGCTGCATGTTGATGGCTGCCGAGGCGTCCATGGCCACGACGAACAGCAGCGCGCCAAGCTTCACCACCAGCGACACGATCTTCGAAACCTTGGCCTCGTGCGCCGGTGTTGCGTTCGGCTTGATGAAATCGCGGTAGATATTGCGCGTGAAGAGATTCGACGCCGCAATCGACATGATTGCCGCGGGCACCAGGGCTCCGACCGCGATCGCGGCCAGGGCGATTCCGGCGAACCAGGACGGGAAGTAGTCCAAGAACAGCTGCGGGACGACGAGCTGCGGGTTGAGCGTTTTACCGTCCAATTCCAGCGGCTTCACGCCCGCCTTCACGGCCACGTAGCCGAGGAGGGCCAGGAAGCCGAGCATCAGCGAATACAGCGGCAACAAGGTGGCGTTCTTCCGGATCGTGTTGCGGCTCTTGCTGGCCAGCACACCGGTGATGGAATGCGGATACATGAAGAGCGCCATGGCCGAGCCCAGCGCGAGCGTCCAATACGCGTTGTACGTGGCGGGTACCGGCAGGATCGAGCCGGACGGCTTGCCGGTCGCCGGGTTGACCGCGCTCAGCTTGTCTTGCGCCGCGCTGAAGATCGACTCCCAGCCGCCCATCTTCGACGGCAGATACAAGATGGCCACCAAAATGGCCAGGTAAATCAGCAGGTCCTTGACGACTGCGATCATGGCCGGCGCGCGCAGACCCGCCGTGTACGTGTACGCCGCCAGAACGACGAAGGCGATGATGAGCGGCAGGTCTTGTACGAACCAGTTGCCGCCGCCGCCCAGGCCGAGCACCGTCAGCACGGACTTGATGCCGACCAGCTGCAAGGCGATGTACGGCATGGTCGCCACAATGCCGGTCAATGCGACGGCCAGCGAGAGCGACCGACTGCCGTACCTGCCTCCCACGAAGTCGGACGTCGTGACGAACCCGTGCCGGTGGGAGACCGACCACAACCGGCTCATGATGACAAAGATGATGGGGTAGAGCACTATCGTGTACGGCACCGCGAAGAAGCCGCTGACGGCGCCGGCACCGTACATGGCGGCCGGCACCGCAACGAACGTGTACGCCGTATAGAGGTCGCCGCCGAGCAGGAACCACGTGACCCAGGTGCCGAAGCCGCGACCGCCCAGGCCCCATTCGTCCAGCGATTTCAGGCCCGTCGCCCGATCCGCCCGCCACCGGGCCGCCATGAACCCCATGACGGCGACGACCAGGAAGATGAAGACGACGACGCCGAGCGCGACGCCGTCGATCGGGTGCGTGGAAGCGGCAGTGAGTTGCGTGGTCATCGGCCGACGCCTCCGTTCGAATCAGCGGCGTTGCCGCGGACGGCGGCCCGGCGACGGTCGTCCTCTTTCTTGACGACGAAATACGCGATGGTGACGAGAATGGCATCACCGATCACCCACAGCATCTGGTACCAGTAAAAGAACGGGATGCCGCCCAGGGTGGGATCCATGCGCGCATAGATCGGCACGCACAACGGCATGACGATGGCGACGGCGATGAGAACGCCTGCCGTGATGTACGGCGCAGGTCGCGCCGGGCCCCGCGTGGGGGCATCCGATGTTGCCATGTTTGTAGCTCCTCATTGAGGCACGCCGGTCGCCGTGGGCCGTCGACGCATTAATGGCGCCGCAGCGCGGGGTTGTCGCGCGGCGCCGTGCAAATCGCACGATTGAGATTTTCAGAGTGCAGTACGACTGTCAAGGACATTTCACACTTTTCTCGGACGCCGTCCGCCCCGACGGCCTCGGGTCTTCCCCCGCTCATCACGGCGGCGCACCGGCTGGTTGCCGCCGGCTCGGTCGACAAGGCTGGAAGGAGTCGTATTTTCCGTGCCCGGCCGCCGTCCCGGCGTCCGCTCCCCATGATCGAGGAGGCTCCGATGGAGCTCGTCAGCAACCCCATACCCCCTTCCCGCACACCCCGATCCCGCACCAGACCGACGTCCGCACCCGAATCCTCCGCCCTGCCGGCCCGCCCGTCGCCGGCCGGCAGCAAACCGCCGCGCGATATCAGCATCGACCTGGTTCGCGCCGGCAGCTTGATAGTCGTGGTTTTCGTGCACGCCCTCATGGTGGGCGTCACGGTGGGCCCGAACGGACTGGTCACGGGCAACGCCTTGTCGGGCGTGCCCTGGTTCGCCGCCGTCACGTGGGTGCTGCAAGTGATGCCGCTCTTCTTCATCGCCGGCGGGTTCTCGGCCATCACGAGCCGGCGTCGCCTCGCGGCGGCCGGCGGCACTGCCGGAGAATTCATCCGCGCCCGGCTGCTGCGGCTGCTCGTGCCGGCCTCGGTGATGATCGCCGTCGTCGGCGCGGCTCTTGCGGTCTTTGGCCAACTGGGCGTGCCGGCCCGAATTCTCGCGGATGCGGGATTCCACATCGGCCAGCCCCTGTGGTTCCTCGGCGTGTACATCGGCTATTCTGCGCTCGTCCCCGTCATGGTGTGGCTGCACGGCAGGGCCCGCCTGGCCACCCCCGCCGTCCTGCTAGCTTGCGCGCTGGCCGTCGATATCGTGCGCCTCGGCACCGGCGTCGAATTGATCGGCTACCTCAACTTGGCCTTCGTCTGGCTCTTTGTGCAGCAGCTCGGCTTCTTCGTGGCGGACGACGCTCTTGCCCGGTACAGCGTCCGCTCGCGGCTTTTCGTCGCCGGCGCAGTGCTTGCGGCGCTCGTGACGCTCACGGCCACCGGGGCCTATTCGGCCAACATGATAGTCAATTTGAACCCGCCGACGATCTGCCTGGCATTGCTCGGCATCGTGCAGCTTCTCGTATTTTCGGTGGTGCGGCACCGCATTCGCACGTGGGCCGGGGCTCCCCCGCGCCGTGCTGTTCTCTCCGCTCTCGGAGCGCGCGCCATGACGGTTTATTTGTGGCACATGTCGGCTATGCTCATCCTCGTCGGCGCGATGGCGCTGCTGCGGATGCCGTTGCCCGCACCGCGCAGCGCGGACTGGTGGCTCACCCGGCCGGCGTGGCTCGCGGCCGCCGCGCTGCTCACGTTCGCGGCCGTTCGCGTGTTCGGCCGTTTCGAGAAAATTCCGGACGCCGGGAAGTCACCCGGCACACTTCGGGCGGCTACCGGCGCTGCCTGCGGCGCAGCGGGCATCGTCGTCATCCTCGTTGCCGGGTTCACGCCGTCCACGGCGTTTGTCGCCCTGACCCTGGTCGGCTTTGCGCTGATGGCCGTCACACCCGGCGCCCGCCGATCCGCATGACCAGGAGAGCAAGTCCGAGCCCGATGATTGTGACAACCGAAATGGCAGTGGTCGCGGCGTAGACGGCGGGGCTCGGCCCGTACTGCAGGCTGCCGTACAGGTAGACGGGAAGGGTGCCCACTTCGGGAGTCGTCAAGAACGTCGAGATCACGAGATTGTCGAACGAAAACGCGTACGACATGAGAGCACCGGCCGCGATCGCCGGTGCCAGGTGGGGCAGTACGACGAACACGAGTGTCTGCAGTCGGCCGGCGCCCAGGTCGGCCGAGGCCTCTTCCAGGCCGCGGTCGAGCGTGAGCGCACGCGAGCGGATGATCAAGGCCACCACCGAGATGACTACGGGGGTTTGGCCGGCCACCAGCGTGGCCATGCTCAGCGGGATGGTCGTCTGTGCGTAAAACAGCAAGAGCGAGACGCCGATGACGGTTTCGGGAACTATCAAGAGGATGTAGGTCAGCCCCGACAACAGCCGCCGCACTCGGGCCGACGGATGCCTCACCAGTGCCAACCCGAGCGTCCCGCCGACGACCAGGCCGAGCACCGCGACCCAGCACGCAACCTCCAAGCTGGTTGTGACGCTGCGACGGAGCGAGTCGTCCTGCCACGCGATCGGGTACCAGTCGAGGGTCCATCCGGTGAATGTCGCGGTCTGCTTGCCCAGCGTGCCGACGTTGAACGAATACACGAAAGCCGCAACGATCGGCGCCAGCAGGAACACGACCGCCACGGCGAACCACGCGCTCAACCCGATGGTCCAACCCCGGCCGCTGCGCGGCATCCGACGTCGCGGCGTCCGCTCTCCCGCGCTCATCCGGCCCGCGCTCATCCGCCCACCTCGTCGAATCCCTTGGTCAGCCGGGCCAATATTGCCACGATCGCCGTGACGGCGGCCAGTACGAGCACCGCCATGGCCGACCCGAGGGCGTAGTTCTGCGATTTCAAATATTGCGATGAAATCGCCTGGCCCATGAACAAGCCCTTCCCGCCGCCAAGCAATTGCGGGATCACCAGTTCGCCGAGCATGGGCACGGCCGTGAGCAGCACCGCCGTGGCGATTCCGGGCCTCGACATGGGCAGTGTTACGTGCACGAAGGTCTTCAGCCGGGACCCGCCCAGGTCGTGACTTGCCTCGAACAGCTCAGCCGGCACCCTGTCGAGCACGACGTAGATCGGCACGATGGCGATCGGCAGATAGGCGTAGACGGTGCCGATGTACACGGCGGTGCGGGTGTCGAGCACGTCGAGCGGACCGGCGTGCAGGCCGAGAGCGTTCAAGAGATGCTCGGCGGCACCGCCCCGGGCCAGCAGGATCTGCCAGGACATCACCCGTACGAGAAAGCTGGTGAGGTACGGGATCAGGACGATGGCCAGCGCCAACGTCTTGTGCCGTCCGGCGCGTCTGGCAATGAAGTAGGCGACGGGGAGCGCCGCCGCAATGCACAGCACGCAGGAAATCACCGCATACCGGGCCGTAGCGAGGAACGTCTTCAGGTAGATGCCGGACAAGGCGGTCCTGTAGTTGTCAAAGCTGAACCCGAGCCGGACGCCGCCGAACGTGGAGACCCCGAACGAGTACACGACGGTGAAGCCCAGCGGCGCCAGGAAGAAGACGACCAGCCACGCCACCGGGATCCCGGCAAGAACGTGGTCGCCGCGTCGGCGCGGCGCGGTCGGTCGGCTCACTATTTGCCGGCCGCGGCCTGGATCTCGGTCTGCTGCTGTTGGTAGACGCCTATTGTCTTCTTGTTGACCACGAACGTCGTGAGCTTGTCGAAGTCGACGTGCTTGCCGCCGAAGATCAGGTCGGAGTTCTTCACCGACTTCGGCATTTTCCGCCGGAGCCCCTTCAACGCGGCCGGGTACCCGAGGAATTCGGTCTCGTGCAATTGCACGCTCGGAGTGAGCTCGTAGTTCAAGAACTTGTACGCGGCGTCCGGATTGTGCGACTTCTTCGGCAGCGCGTAGCTGTCCACCCAGAGTTCGCTGCGCGGGCCCGGGATGACCCATTTGAGCTTGGGGTTCTGCGCAATGGCGGTGCGCGCTGCGGCTTGGTTGCACTGGGCCAGCACGACCGAACCATTGGCAAGCGTCGCGGGGTCGAACCCTTCGAAGGTTTTGACGTGCGGCGCGAAGGCCTTGATCCGCTTGGCGGCGTCCTTGATGGCCGCGGCTCCCACCGTGTTCCAGTTTTTCCCGTCGATCCACAGCGAGATCCCGATCGTCTCCCAGGCGGAGCTCGACATCCGCACCTTGCCGCTGACGCCCTTTTGGCTGCCGGCGTCCAGGAAGTCCTGCCACGTGCGGATGGGGTGCCGGACGGCGTCCGGGTTGTAGACGATGCCGAGCATGCCCCAGTCCTTCGGAATCGAATACTTGTTGCCGGGGTCGTATTCGCGATCCAGCAGACTCGGATCGAGCGAGCTCAAGTCGACCTTGTCCCGATCGATTTCGGCAAGGAGCCCCTTGTCGGCCAGCGGCTGGATCCACCCGGAGCTCGGCACCACTATGTCGAACCCGGCGCCGGCCGGCGAATTGAGCTTGGTGAACACGGTGTCGGATGAATCGTACGTCGAGATGTTCGGCGAGATCCCGGTCTTCTTGGTGAAGGTTTTCAAGCTCTTCGACGAGAAGTAGTCCGGCCACGTGTAGATGTTGACGGTGCCCTTGTCGCCGGCCTTGTTCGCCCCGGCCGTCTGAGTTTTCCCGGGGGCCGAGGCGTCCGAGCATGCCGCAAGCGTCGTCCCGGCCGTTGCCGCGCCGAGGAGGGCCAGGGCGGACCGCCTACTGGGCAAGTTAACTGACACGTTCATCCCTTCATTGGTGCCGGGGCGTCGCCCGGATCGTCGGCCGCGTAGAGCAGCACGGCGGACCGTTCGAACTCAAGTATCGCGTCATCGCCATCGCTCAGGCCAGTTCGGCCCGGCCTGGGCTGTAATATTTCAAAACTCTTGCCGCCCGGTGTCACGGCGGTCACCTTCAAGCGCGAGCCGACAGCCAGCTGGTCGCGGATGCGCACGGAAATTGCGTTGGCCCTCTCCGGGCGATGCCGGACGCCGTCCGCGGCGCGGGTTTGGTCGGCGCGGGTTTGGTCGGCGCGGGTTTGGTCGGCGACCGGACTGAGCGACAGATTTTCCGGCCGGATCAGCATGGTGGCGGCGTGGCCCGGTTCGATCGAGCCGATGGGCGCGCCGGCCAGGAATTCGCCCAAGTCCGTCTCGATCCGGGCCCCGTCGCCGTCCGGCCGATACGTGCCCGTGATCGCGTTGGCATCGCCCACGAAGTTCGCGGCCCACGCACTGCCGGGCCGGTCGTAAACGGCACCCGGCTCGCCAAGTTGCTCGATCCGTCCGGCACGCATGATCACGAGCCGATCGGCGAGACCGAACGCTTCGTCCTGATCGTGCGTGACGTACACGAAGGTGGTGCCGAGTTCGGTGTGAATGCGGCGCAGTTCGGCTTGCATATCGTCGCGCAGTTTTCGGTCGAGTGCGCCGAGCGGCTCATCGAGAAGCAACACCTCGGGCTCGCGTGCAAGCGCCCGTGCCAGTGCGACGCGTTGTTGCATCCCGCCGGAGAGCTCGTGCGGTTTCGCGGTGCCGAAGGCCGTGAGGCGGACGAGGTCGAGTAGTTCGCGGGCGCGGGCGCGGCGGCGCGGGCCTCGGATGCCGCGCATGCGCAGTCCGTAGGCCACGTTGTCGACAACGCTCAAGTGCGGGAACAGCGCGTAATTCTGAAACACCGTGTTGACCGGCCTCTTGTCGGCCGGGACGGCGTTGACGATCCTGCCCCCGAGACGAATGCTGCCGCTTTCGGGCGATTCGAAGCCGGCGACGAGGCGCATCAGCGTTGTCTTGCCGCTGCCGCTCGGGCCGAGGATCGCAACGAATTCACCGGCGGCGACGTCCAGGCTCACGTCGTCGACTGCGACGGTGTCGCCGAATCGCTTCGTCACGCCGTCGAGCGATAGGGCGACGCTAGTGCCGGCCTTCACGCCGCTGGTATCGGCCATTCTCTGCGCGTCCATCTCGGTGTCAGGATATCGTGCCGGTCGTCGCCCGCCGTCCCCTGCGCGCCGGCGGGCGATAGTCAGCCAAGCGGGTCGATCCGGCAACGGGCCGAGGGGCGCCCCTCCCGGTTCCGGCCCTCTACCGGGAGCGTCGCACCCGGTTGTCGTCCCACACCGGGTCGGACGACTCGTACACGTCGCCGTCCGCCCCGAACACCAAGTGCCTGTCGAACCCGCGAGCGAACCACCTGTCGTGGGTAACGGCGACAACCGTCCCGTCGAATCCCTCAATGCCTTGTTCGAGAGCCTCGGCCGAGTCGAGATCGAGGTTGTCGGTCGGCTCATCGAGCAGCAGCAACGTGGCGCCGGACAGTTCGAGCATCAGGATCTGCAGCCGAGCCTGCTGCCCGCCGGACAGCGAGTCGAACGTCTGCTCGGCTGCCCGGGCCAGCCCGTACCGGTCCAGCACGCGCGAGGCGTTCTCGCGCGGCAACCCGGCTCGGTGACTGTCGCCGCGGTGCAGAATGTCGAGAAGAGTCCGGCCGGCGAGATCCGGCCGCACGTGCGTTTGAGCAAACAAGCCCGGCCGCACTCGGGCACCGAGCCGAGCCACCCCGGAATGGGCGACCGGCGTGACGCGGAGTTCGTCGACCGGCTTGTTTTCCGCTTGCGGTTCGGTGCCTCCACCGGCCAGTAGCCGCAGGAAATGCGATTTGCCCGAACCGTTCGCTCCCAGGACGGACACCCTGTCGCCGTACCGGATCTCGACGTCGAACGGATCCATCAGCCCGGTCAGCTCGAGCCGCGTGCAGACGACCGCGCGCTTACCCGTGCGCGATCCGGTCAGCCGCATCGTCACATGTTGCCGGTACGGCACCGCCTCGGGCGGGCCGGCCAGGGCGAATTTGTCGAATCGCGTTCGGGCAGCCTGATACCGGGCGGCCATATCGGAGTTGTACGCTGCCTTTTGCTTGTACATCAGCACGAGCGCTTTGAGCTTGGCATATTCTTCGTCCCACCGCTTGCGCAACTCATCGAGCCGCTCGATCCGGCGTGCGCGCGCCTCGTCGTAGCTGGCGAATCCGCCGCCGTGGACCCACGCGATCGCCCCGCTGCCGCCCGGTTCGAGCGTGACGATCCGCGTTGCCGCATTGGCCAGAAGTTCACGATCGTGACTGATGAACAGCACTGTCTTCGACGACGTCCACAGCTTGTCTTCCAACCATCGTTTTCCCGGCACGTCGAGATAGTTGTCCGGCTCGTCGAGCAACAGTGTGTCCGCCGGGCTTCGCAGCAATGCTTCGAGAACAAGCCGTTTTTGCTCGCCTCCGCTGAGTGTGCTCGCTTCTCGCCAACGGGCCCTCGCGTATTCCACCCCGATGGCCGCCATGGTGACCTCGTCCCACACCGCTTCGTATTCGTATCCGGCCACGTCGGCCCAGTCCGCCAACGCGGTTGCGTACGCCATCTGGGTCGGTTCGTCGTCCCTGTCCATCATCCGCAGCTCGGCTTCGTCCACGGCTTCGGCGGCCGTGCGGATGGCAGTCGGCGCCACGTCGATCAACAGGTCGCGCACCGTCTTGTCCGCGCCGACGTGCCCGATGAACTGCGGCATGACGGCACGCGTTCCGGTGCATTGGATGCCACCGGCATGTGCGGCCAGCTCTCCGGCGATGATCCGCAGTAGCGTGGTCTTGCCGGTGCCGTTCGGGCCGATCAACGCGGTCTTACTGCCCTCCGGCACCTTGAATTCGGCGCCGCCCAGCAGCTTCCTGCCGTCGGGCAGGAAATACTCCACATGCGCCACACCAATGAATCCCACGGCCCCAGGCTACGGGCCGGGGCATCGCCGCTGCAGGGAATTTTCGGATACCGGCGGGCGCTTGACGGGCCGAAACGGCGCCGACGACGCATCCACTCGGCACCGCGGGCACCCGTCGGCCGGGTGGCCGGACGCGGGAGCTCAGAGAGGGAGGATGCACTGCGCGGCCGGCACGTCGACGAGCCGGCGAGCCGAACCGAATGTGCCGGACGCGGCGTCGAATTCCACGGCGTCCACCGAGTCCGAATGCTGATGCGCCACGACGATATCGGAGCCGATCGCCGCCAAATGCCGTGGCCAGGCACCACCGGACGGCGCACTGTCGACCTCGGTCAGTGCGTCGTCGCCAATACGCATCGACACGAGCCGGTCGCTGCCGCGAATACCCATGACGGCGAACTCGCCGACCCGATCGATCTCGCTGGCCGCGTCGCCCGGCCGGCTTTCCACAGTCCGATGATCGATAACCGTCAAGGCGCCGTCCGCCGCGATCCGCGCCAGGACGATGCCGGGCGTGAGCTCGCACGAAATCACCATCCGGTCGGGCCCGACGAATTCGAGGTGCCGCGGCCCCGACCCGGTCGGCAGCTCCATCGACTCCAGCCAGTCGAGGGCGCCGGTGGTCGCGTTGAACGCAAACGAGCTGACTCGGTCGCCGCCCAAGTCGGTGCCGATGACCAGCCCGGTGGTCGGATGCGTGCGTATTGTGTGCGCGTGCGAGATTTCGGACGCCGACGTGTCGGCCGGCTGCGGGCACGTCAACACCTGGCTGGGCGGTCCGGCGACTCCGTCCCGTTCGATCGGGTGCACCGTGAACTGTCCGCTGGAGTAGCTGGCGGCCAACAGCCACTCGCCGCTCGGATGGACCTCGACGAAGCACGGGTCGGCGGTCCCGGTGGCGACGAAGCCGATCTCGGTGAGAGTGCCGCCGACCTCACGGAACGAGGTGATGCCGCCGTGCGGACGTTCGGCGACTGCGTAGACGTAACCGCCGGACGCCGGGCGCGCAATGAACGACGGTCTCGGCGCCTCGGTCAGTTGTCGGGCCGGCCCAACGCCTCGATGGGACCATATCGAGCCGGTCGGCGTCTCGGGGGCGGAAGCTAGGAGAAAATCCACTGCTGCATCCTTGACTCAATTCTTCATCGCGGCTGCGATAGGTATGCCATCGACCTTAACGCTTCGAACGACTGCGTCAATGAGCTTGCGCGGTTGATCGGCCTGCGTCGAGCCGCGGACCGTGACCGTGTGCAGCGTGCCGTGATATTTCAACGCCACCATGATCTCGACCACGTACATCTTCCCGCTGGTCTCGGCCGACCAGATCTCGGAAAATCGCTGCATCGCCAAATGCCCGATCGTCGCGCGGCGAGCGCCGATGATCCGCTTGCTCTCGGCATGGCGCTCACTGCGACGGAAATCGGCGAGCTTGCCGGCCGGGTCCGACCAATAGTCGTCCGTTGCGGCCTCGATGGAGACGCTCTGCAGAGCGCCGCCGTCCCCGGGGTGGCCGAACAGCGATTCCTTGTCCAAAATATGTCCCCCGCGCGTCCACCCTTTTGGTTTGATCACCGTGACGGGCGGTCCGACCGGAAGTTTCGCGCGGATCCGGCGGCCGTCCGGGACGGGGTCCGCGGTCGGCGTGGCCATCGGTTCGTCGTCGTCGGCAAGCCGAACGTGCACGCCCCGCTGATCGGGGTCCGTCGAGACGGCGACGGAGCACCCGGTCAACGCCGCGGCCAGCGCCACGCAGCACAACACGGCGCCGGCCGCCCGGGTTCGTGACCGGACGGCCGGCGCGTGCGTGTTCATCACTGACACGTTACACAACCTGGATGGTCCGCTGTAGCGTCCTGATCGCACTCGTCACGCTTTCCTTCTGCTCCGCGGCGAACGTCGTTTGCAGGACGAAGATGTACGTCGCGTCCGACTTTTCGATCATCACGGTGCGCGTCACGATGCCGATGCTGCCGACCTTGTCGTAGTTGTACAGTCCCGCGATCCCGTACGCCCGGTGCCCGTCGACCGATTTGTAGGACGTGCTCTTGCGGTCGAATCCCGGCAGCGATTCCAGCTGGCTGCGCGATGCCGCGGTGACCGAGGTGTAATCGGTGCTGCTGGGGACTTTGAACATGTAGCCGATCGCATTCGGTTTGAACGACCCGACGGACGGCGAATCGTTCACTATCGTCAGGTACGAACCGGCCGGTCCGCGTGAATTGGCGTGATGCCATCCGGCGGGCGAGTTCACGGTGACGGCCGGTGAGCCCGGATCCGTCCGACTGACGGAACTGACCTGGCTGACGCCGTGCTCGCGGAGATACGACACGTACGACTTGTGCACCGGGTCACCCGATTCGCCGTGCGATGTCTGCCCGCTGCCGTCCGACTGCCCGGTATCCGAATCGTCGCTGTCATACGGGTCGGAGCCTTCCGTATCGGACGGGCTGCCGGACTGATCGTCCGACTCATCGGTGCCCGTCGACTCGTCCGGATCCGACTCGGCCTGGTCCGATTCGTCCTGGTCCGACTGATCGTCCGACTCATCGGCGTCCGTCGAATCGCCCTGATCGGGCTCGTTCTGGTCGGACTTTTCCTGCGACTGCGAGCTTGTCGGGTCCGGATCGTCGGGTCCGTCGAACATCAGCGAGCATCCGCTGGTGCCGACAATGACTGCGAGCGCGGCAGCCGGGAGGAGGAGCGCCCGCTTGATGCGAAGTGTGGAGACGTTCATGATCGTGCCTTTCGGGGTGAGCGTTGATCTTTGACACTTCAACTCTCGAGCCGCGGCACGTCACGGCGGTGTCAGCCGTGTAGCGGATCTGACACATCCGTCACGGATCGGCCGGCGAAAGCGCCGGAAGCAGCATTCGCACCGACGTTCCCTCACCTTCTTGGCTGGTCAGTGACACGGTTCCGCCGTGCCTGGCGACTATGGCACGGACGAGGGCCAGCCCCATTCCCGAGCCCGCGACGGCGCGCACTTGGCCGCTTCGACCGCGGGCCAGTTCGTCAAAGACGGCCGCGTGTTCGGTCGACGGAATGCCGATCCCGGTATCGGCCACCTCGATCGACACCCACCGCGACTGCGCGTCGTCCAGCTCGGTAGCGCGGATCTCGACGGTGTCGCCGGGGCGCGAGTATTTCAGCGCATTGCCGATCAGGTTCAGCACGGCGCTGAACAACATGTCCTCTTCACCGGACACGTCCGATACCGGCCACGGAGCTTTCGCCACCGTGGCAACGAGGGTGCGCTCCTCGGCTCCCGGCCCGGTCCGCGCGTCGTCGACGGCTTGTTCGACAAGCGCACCGATCGGCACGCGCGTGAAGTCGATGTCGCGGGTTTCGATGTCCGCCAGTTTGCGCAGGTCCGCCAGTAAGCGTGCAATGCGGCGGGACGACGACCCGACGACTTTCAGCGCCGCGTCCATCTCGTCGCCGTCCGCCGGGCCGTCGACCGTCAAGACGTCCCGAAGCGTCGCGGCCCCGGAGCGCAGGGCAGTCAGCGGGTTCTTCAGCTCGTGATCGAGCCGGATCAGCATCCGGCTACGACGGATCGACGCCTCTTCGCGTTCGGCCGCTGCGGCCTGCGCGGCGCGCCGCTCGGCTTCGCGGCGGGCGTTGCGGCGCTGCCGCACGAACGCCACGACGACGGCGGCGATGACCAGGATTACGACAATGAGCATCACTGCCGCAAGCCACAGGTCGGTACGGACGATCAGCGCCGAAGTGAAGAAGTCGCTCATCGGCCCGGCTGCTTGTCGTCGGCGCCGCGCACTTCGGCGACGAACCGGTAGCCGCGTCCTTGCACCGTCGCGATCCATTGCGGATCGCCCGGGTCGTCGCCGAGTACTCGGCGCAACTCGGCCACCCGCGTATCGACGGCCCGCGTGCCGACCATGTCGTCGAAACCCCACAGCACTTCCAGGAGCCGGGTGCGCTCGACGAGTTCGTCCGGATGCGTCATCAGGTATTCGAGCAGCGTGAACGCCTTTGGCGTGAGGATGACTTCCTTCGGTCCGGCCCACGCCCGGCGGCCGACGCGGTCGAGCACGAGGCCGCCGCTGCTTTCCAGTTTGGACGCCGTGGCTATCGGCGGGCCGCCGCCGGTACGGCGCAGGACGGCGCGCACGCGGGCGACCAGCTCGTGCGGGTCGAACGGTTTGTTGAGATAGTCGTCGGCGCCTTCTTCCAAGGCCATGGCCCGCTCCACCGCCTCACCGACCTGGGTCAGGAGCAGAACCGGCACCCAGTTCTCGCTGCGCCGCAACCGGCGAAGCACTTCCCGCCCGTCCGCGCCGGGCATCAGCACGTCGAGCACGACCACGTCCGGACGATGGCGTTCGATGCCGTCAAGGGCCAGCAGACCGTCGGCGGCCTCGATGACGGTGAATCCACTACGCCCCAGGAATGGGGCGACGGCGTTGCGGACGTCGGGTTCGTCGTCGGCCAGGAGAACGACCGGCTGGCTCGGGTCAGCTGCTCTCATGATCTTCTCGTTTCGGATCCGATGGGGTGCCGGGGCGAGGGGTCGGGGACGCTGAGTCGTCGTCCTGCCTGCGCTCGGCCTTGGCGATCGCGCCGGCAAGTTCGTCGACTAGGAGCGTATCGCGGCGCACGTACTTGGTGCGATAGGCGGCCCGCCCGACCATGTGTGCCGATACGGGCGCCGTGAGCATTTGGAACAAGATCACGACCACCAGCGTGCTGATGGTTGCCCAGCCGGGGAATTGCAGCGCAATGGCCAGCAGCACGCACATGAGCCCGAAGACTTGAGGCTTCGTCGCGGCATGCATGCGCGAAAGCACGTCCGGGAACCGTAAGAGCCCGATGGCCGCCGACAACGACATGATGCTACCGACAACGAGGAGCAGGGCGCTGATGAGGTCTCGGATCTCGGTCACGACGCGTCCCTTTTCGTCACGTAGCGGGCCACGCTGATCGATCCGACCATCGCGAACAGCGACAGCACTATCAACATCGGCAACGCGTACGTGTTGTGTCGGTACATCATGTCGACGCCCAGCGCAGCCATGATACTGGCAAGCAGGACGTCGGAAGCGATCATGCGGTCGAGGATGGACGGGCCACGAGCTATCCGCACGACCGCCAGTGCGGCTGCGATGATGATGACGACGGCCGCGACGCCCAACGCGAACGTGGTGATCGCAGTCATGATTCCTTCCTTTCTCGGTCGCGCCGTTCGTGCATGCGCGCGGAATGTTCCTCGATGCGCTGCTCGTACCTCAATTGCCACCGGGTCCGGTGGATGGGTGAGCGGCCGTCGCGCACGCGGGACCGGTTGATCCGGCGAATGTCTTCGGCCGACCCGAGGGCGCGGACTATGCGCTCTTCCACCTTGAGGACGTCGCCGCGGAATTTCTCCACGTCGTCCAGCGTCTTGGTGCCCAGCACGTGCAGGTACAGCACGGTGCGCGGCCTGTCGACCTCGACGACCAGCGAACCGGGCACCAGCGAGACGGCCTCACCGGTCAAGGTCAGCACGATATCGGATCGGGTATGCAGGTCGACGGCGATCAGGGAGCTGCGCGGCGTGTGGCGCAGGTCGACCGCCTGCCACGCCACGTGCACCGATGCCGTGATGACGTCGACGATGAACCGAACGGCGAACACCGCCGCCCAATAGATATTGAACCGCCCGGACAATTCGATGGCCGGCAGGTAAAACGCACGGATGACTCCGGCCGCCACCACGACCCCGCTGACGACGGTCACGACCGTCAGCTCATCCCACAACAACACCCACAGCACCACGAGCCACACGACCAGGGGCAGCTGTTTCCACAGGGAGATGGTGATGGTCCGGCGCCCGGTCACTGGCCGTCACCGCCCAGCACAGTGTGCACGTACGACTGTGCGTGCACGCCCGTCGCCGCCGCTTCACTGATCGAGTACAACGGACCGGCACAGACCGTCAGCAGCACGCTGACGCCCACCATTGCCGCGGTCACGCCGGTCATGACGTGCGGGACGGCGCGTGTTTCGGTGTCGACGGTCGTCTCGACACGCCGTCCGGCGTCCGTATCGACGGCCGCGTCGCCGTGCCGGCCGGCGCTGCTTGCCGCGCCGCTTGCCGCGCGATAGTCCTCGACAAGACGCGTGTCGGGTTCCTCGGCGTCGACCGGATCGCGCCAAAACGCGTAGTTCCACACGCGGCCGATCGCGTACAGCGTGAGCAGCGACGTCGCCACTCCGGCGCCGATCAGGGCATAGGCCAGCCACGAGCCGTCGGCCACGCCGGCACGGAACAGCCCAAGTTTGCCGAGGAATCCGCTGAACGGCGGGATCCCGGCCAAGTTCATGGCCGGGATGAAGAACAGCACGCCGAGGATCGGCGAAACCTTTGCCAGCCCGCCCAGGCGCCGCAGCGACGTCGAACCGCCGCGCCGTTCGATCAGGCCGGCCACCAGGAACAGTGTCGTTTGCACGGTGATGTGGTGCACGACGTAGTAGATTGCGGCGGCCAGGCCGGCGCGTGTGCCGAGCGCGACGCCGAAGAGCATGTAGCCGATATGCGAAACGAGCGTGAACGACAAGAGGCGTTTGATGTCGGTTTGCGCGATTGCGCCCAAAATGCCGACGAGCATTGTCAGCCCGGCCAGCCACATGAGCGGAACGCTGAGGGTGGCGCCGGGGAACATCACCGTCTCGGTGCGGATGATCGCATAAATGCCGACCTTGGTCAGCAGGCCGGCGAACACTGCCGTGACCGGCGCCGGAGCGGTCGGATAGGAGTCCGGCAGCCAAAACGAGAGCGGGAACACCGCTGCCTTGATGGCGAAAGCCACCAGTAGGCCGACGTGCAGCAGCATTTGCACGTCCGTGGGCAAGGCGCCGAGCCGGAGCGCCAGCTGGGCGATGTTGACGGTGCCCGTCGCGCCGTAGACGAAGCCGATGGCGATCAAGAAGATCATCGACGACACAAGACTGACCACGACGTAGGTGACGCCGGCCCGGACGCGCGATTCGGTGCCGCCGAGCGTGAGCAGCACATAGCTGGCCGAAAGCAGGATCTCGAAGCCGACGTACATGTTGAACAGGTCGCCGGCGATGAAGGCGTCACTCACTCCGGCCGTCATGATCAAATACGTCGGGTGGAAGATCGACACGGGCGTGTCGTTGTCGCCCGAGTCGTTGCCTTGGCCGACGGCGTAAATCAGCACGCTCAGCGTGACGATCGTCGACACGACGAGCATGAGCGCCGAGAGCCTGTCGACCATGAGCACGATGCCGAACGGAGCCGTCCAGCCGCCGACCGCCGTGGCGTGCGGGCCGCTGAAATGGGTGCCGGCCAGCAGCGCCAGCGAGATGCCGAGGACTGCGGACAACGTCGTCATGCTCACGGCCGCCTGGGCGCGCGGGAAGCGGCCGAGCACGAGAGTCACGCCGGCGGCGACGAGCGGCAGGAGAACCGGCAGTGGGGTGAGGGCGTTCATGCGCCGTCACCCCTTCCGGCGGCCGTCGCGGCACCGAATTCGGTATCGGTATAGTCCTCGTCGCCGGTACTTGCCTCGCCCCCGGACGTGCCCTCGGCAAGTGCTTCTTCGGCGATCCGGACATCGCCTTCGTCGTCGGCGACGACGTCTTCGCGCGCCAGCCGCCACGACCTGTAGATCATTGCCAGAATGAACGCGCTGATGCCGAAGGTGATGACGATCGCCGTCAGGATGAGCGCTTGCGGGAGCGGGTCGCTCATTCCATCGGTGCTGAGGTGCCCGCCCTGCACTATCGGCGCCGATCCGGGATAGCCGCCCATCATCAGCACCAGGACGTTGACTCCGTTGCCGATCAGCAACGTGCCGAGCAGGACGCGGGTCAGCGACCGATCGAGCAGCAGATAGGTGCCGCAGGCCACGAGGATCGCGACAAGGACGAGCAGGGCAAGCGACGCGTTCATAGTGTGTGCCTCCCGAGCGGCGACGGGGTTTCGGCGTCGTCCGCTTCGCGCACCCGGTCGTACATGTCGTCTTCGCTGATGTGATCGGGCGTGTACCCGTCGTCGGTCTCTTCCTGCCTGTCGACTTCCGCGCCCAGGGACCGCAGAATGTCGAGCATCAGTCCGACGACCACCAAGTACACGCCGATGTCGAACATGGTGGAGGTGACGAACTCGCCGTGCCCGAGAACCGGCAAGTCCCATTCCCACCAGGTCGACTGCAGCACGTCGCCTCCGGCCACCAGCCCGGCCGCGCCGGTCAGCCCGGCCAGAGCCAGCCCCGAGCCGAGCAGCAGGCCGGCCGGGACCGGGGCGGCCTCGGCAAGTTCATAGCGGCCGCCCGCCAGATACCGCACGATGAGGGCAAGCCCGGCGACGAGGCCTCCGGCGAACCCTCCGCCCGGCGCGTTGTGACCGGACAGCAGCAGGAAGATCGACACGACGATCGCCGTGTGAAAGATCAGCCGGACCACGACTTCCAAGATGATCGACCGGTTTCGCGGATCCAGGGTGCGACCGGCCAACAACCACGCCCGTTGCTCGCTTCCTTCCCGGACCGGCCGGTGTCGCTCGGCGAACGTGCCGGTCTTGGCGACTTCGCCCATCCGCTCGAGATTCGAGGTGCGTTGTTTCAAGAAGATGAGGCTCGCCACGCCGGTCGCCGCCACGACCAGCACGGAGATCTCACCGAACGTGTCCCACGCACGGATGTCGACGAGGGTGACGTTGACGATGTTGTCGCCGTGGCCGCCTAGTTTGGCGAGCTTGGCGAACTGTTTCGAGATTGTCGGGTCGCTGCGGGCGGTCAGGGCGATCGCGCCGACGCCCGCCACCATGATGCCGGTGACGGCGCCGATGACGGCCCGTACGCTCCGTCGTCCGAAGCCGTGCGCTTTGCCGATCCTGGCCGGAAGCCGGCGCAGCACCAGGATGAACACGACCAGAGTGATCGTCTCGATGAGAATTTGCGTCAACGCCAGATCGGGGGCCCCTTGGACGGCGAACAAGGTGGCCATGCCGTACCCCGTCGCGCCGACGATGACCACCGAGGCGAACCGTTTGGTCGTCCGGGTGGCGACGATTGCGGCAAAGGACATGATGATCGCAATCGCGGCCTGCGCCGGGTTGTCCCACAACCGCACGTGGACTGCCCGGATCCCCTCGGCGCCGCCGTCGACGGCGGCCGCGCCGAGCGACGCGACGAGCACCACGAAGATGACTGCGAGGTAGGCCGGCAGCGACCCGCGCTGCGTCTTGGCCGTCAGCCCGATTGCCATTTTGTCGATCCCCGCCATGATGCGCCGGTATCCGCGGTTGGCATCGACCAGCGACGGGAGGAGTGCCTGCAGGCCGGCGATGGGACGGCGTCCGGCGTGGAGGGCAAGCCCGGCCGCCAGCGTGAGTGCCGTCAGCCCGAGCGCCGGCCCCAGCCCGTGCCAGAGAGCCAAGTGGTAGCCGTGGCCCGAGCCGCCGAGGGTGTCGGCGTACGCCGCAATCGCGGCATTGCCGGCCGGTGCCAGCGGACCCGCAACGATCGAGGCGGCGGCCAATAGCACCGGCACGACGACGAACCCGGCGTGTTCGAGGGCCGGTTCGTTGTGGGGCACGCCCGGCTTGACGGCGAATGCGCCCCACACGAAGCGGGCGCTGTAGGCGACGGTGAGTGCTGAACCGAGCCATACTCCGGCGAGCGCGATGTAGCCAGTCGGTCCGCCGGCCTGCAGCAGCGATGTGTACACGCCTTCCTTGGCAACGAATCCGGCAAGCGGGGGTATGCCGGCCATGGAGGCCGCCGCGACGATGCCGACTATTGCCAGGACCGGCGCCCGGCGGCCGAAGCCGGACAGTTTCCGTAGATCGCGATTGCCGGCCGAATGATCGATCACGCCGACCACCAGGAACAGCGTGGATTTGAAAAGGCCGTGCGCGATCAACAGCGCAATGCCCGCCATCGCGGCGTCCCGCGTTCCGAACCCGACCATCACCGTCATGAAGCCCAGCTGGCTGACGGTGCCGTACGCCAGCAAGAGTTTGAGGTCGGTTTGTCGCAGCGCCCGCCATCCCCCGACGAGCATGGTGGCGATCCCCAGGCCGAGCAGGAGGGGTTGCCATCCGGGCGTGTGCGCAAACCCGGGCGCCAGCCGGGCCACCAAGTAGATACCGGCCTTCACCATGGCCGCCGCGTGCAGATAGGCGCTGACCGGGGTCGGGGCGGCCATCGCGGCAGGCAGCCAGAAGTGGAACGGGATGAGAGCTGATTTGCTCAGGACGCCCACCAGGATGAGGATGACGGCCCCGGTGACGACGGGGCCGGACGGCGGGTCGGCGAGGATGCCCGAGAGGCGTTCGGTGTGTGCTGCGGAGCCGAGCATGATCAGGCCGACGAGCATGGCCAGGCCGCCGGCCGTGGTGACGACGAGGGCCTGGAGGGCGGCGCGGCGGGCTGCTTTCACGGCAGCGGTGTGCCCGATCAGCAGGTACGAAAAGACAGTCGTCGCTTCCCAGAACACGAACAGGATGATGAGGTCGTCGGCCACGACCAGCCCGTACATCACGCCGGCGAATGCCAGCAGCACCGCGCCGAACCGGGCAAGCCCTTCTTCGTGGTCGTGGAAGTAGTGCGCGCAGTAGATCAGCACCAGTGCGCCGACACCGGTCACCAGCAGCGCCATGATCCAGGCCAGCGCGTCCATGCGGAAGGTCAGGGTCAGATCCAAGCCGGGGATCCACTGGTACGCCTGGGTTCGCGCGGCACCGGACGGTGTGGCGTGGCCGTAGAAGGCGGTATGGACGAATGCGGCCGCCGGAATGACGGCGAGGAGGTAGAAAGCCCGTCTGCCGATCCACCGGAACGCCGCCGGGGCAAGCATCGATGCCACCGCGAAGACGGCGATCACAGTGAGCAAAACGCTCCCTTCCGCCGTCACTTCGATGGTGAAAGGTTCAGTTTACCGACTCGCGACGGCCGCTGAGCCGACGCCGAATGCCACGACCGGTTTGGGTGCTTTGCGCAAACGCATCCCGCGCCCTTCCGCAAAACGCGCCAGCGCGTCGGGAACGCGCCGTCAGGACGGCGCGTTCCCGACGGAGCGCCGCGTTTTGCGTGTGGGGCGGGGCCGGGGGCGGGCGGCTTGCGTGGGGCGGGGCGGCGTCGGCCGGGTGGGGCGGGCTAGTCCAGTCGGCGGTACCGGCCGTCGAAGCGCAGCAGCGGATGCCGGACGGCGTCCGGCGGCACGGTCCGCCCCATGGCCCGCACTTCGCCAACCACGAGCAGGTGCGTGGCGGCCGGATGGATCGCCGTCGTCTCGACCTCGAACCAGGCAAGTGCTTTGTCAATGATCACCGGTGCTCCGGGCCGCGGGCGCACGTGCGGCACTGGCCGCAATAGTCCGTGCAAGGGACTCCCCGGAGCCGCAAGCCAATCGGCGACGGATTTCTGCTCCGCGTTGAGCAAGCTCAACGTCCACCTGTCCGCGGATTCGACGGCTTCGGCGATGCGGCCGTCGGCGTACAAACTGATCAAGAGCGTCGGCGGATCGTACGAGACGGACAGGTAAGCGGTCACCGGCGAGGCATAGTCATGACCCTGGTGTATGGCAGTGACCACCGCAGTGCCTTGCGCCATGCTCGAGCTCAAAGTGCGAAAACGGTCCTTGTCGGCCTCGCCGACGTGGCCGGGGTCGATAGTCGAGACGTCGGAAGTGTCCATAGCCCCATCGTGCCATTGGCCGATCACTTCTCCCCCGCCCTCTCTCCCTCAGCGCGTCGAGTGGTGGCGAACGGCTGTCCCGCCTCGTCGAGTGGTGGCGAATGGCTGCGAAATCGGCGTGTTATGTCGCAGGACACCGGTGACAGTTGTGTATCAGGACATCGGTGACAGTCCCTGCGGGTTTGGTGGTGACACTTCTCGGGTCGGATTGACGGGTGACGAAAAATGAGCCTGTTGATCCTGCTGTCCGTCTTGCAATTTCTCAGTGGCCTCGCGATGCCCCACGCGGTGCGGTCACGACGTTCTGTACTGAACACCAGATCTCACGCAAAACGTTCTACCAACTACGCGCTCGGGCACGCCGGGAAGGCCCCGCGGCCGTGCTGGAACCGAAGTCCCGTCGGCCAAAGACAAGTCCTTCCCAACTCGACGAACAGACGAAACAGCAAGCCGTGGACGTGCGTGGCGCGCTCGAACGCTCGGGCCTGGACCACGGACCGATCAGCGTGTTCGAGAAAATGAAAATGATGGGCCTGAAACCCCCGTCGGTAGCGTCCCTGGCCCGGCTCTTCCGGGAAAAGAACATCGCACGATCCGAACCGAAGAAAAAGCCACGCGCGGCCTACCGCAGATTTGTCTACCCCGCACCGAACGCGTGCTGGCAACTCGACGCGACCGCGTACGTCCTTACCGGCGGACGCACCTGCGTGATCTTCCAACTGCAAGATGATCACTCCCGACTCGCAGTCGCCACACATGTCGCCGACGGGGAAACGTCCGCCGCGGCTATCGCCGTGGTGACAAAGGGCATCACCGCGCACGGGGTCCCGCAACGACTCCTAACCGATAACGGGCTCGCCTTGAACCCGGCCCGCCGGGGCATCACCGGGCAACTCATCACGCACGTGAGCCGGCTAGGTATCGAGGCGATTACCGGCAAACCGTACAAGCCGACCACGCAAGGGAAGAATGAACGCTTCCACCAGACCCTTTTCCGATGGCTGGACAAGCAGCCACTGGCCGACTCGATCGAACAATTGCAAGAACTCGTCGATCAGTTCGACATCATCTACAACACCGAACGCTCCCATCAAGGCCTACCGGGCCGGATCACCCCGCAACAAGCCTGGGACGCGACCGACAAAGCCGTCGCACCACGGCCACGACCACGCGAAAACACCAGCAGCGGTGAAGCCACCCGCACTGTCTACGGCAAAGGCCAAGTCCACATCGATGGCGTCCGCTATCAGCTCGGCAAGCAATACATCGGACAACAAGCCCACGCGATCTGGGACCTCAACACGATCACGTTCTTCGACCGGCACGGAACCGAAATCATCAGCCACCCCAGACCCGACCCAGGAACGAATTACGTCGGCAACGGCAAGCCCCGCGGCTTCCTCAACAAGAACAACGAAAAACCGTGACCCTACCCCTGACACGCCGACTGTCACCGATGTCCTGAGACATCAACTGTCACCGATGTCCTGATACAAAACTGTCACCGATGTCCTGAGACAAGACAGCTGCGAAATCGGCGATTTCGCAGCCATTCGCCACCACTCGGCGGAAGAAGAACCGGAGGAATCAAGCAAGCGGGCCGATATCAAGCGAGCCGGCCGAAACGGAACTCGGCGAAGCTCGCGCGGGAGAGAGCTACAGGCGGGAGAGAGCTACAGGTGCGGGAGAGAGCTACAGGCGGGAGAGAGCTACAGGTGCGGGAGGGAGCTACAGGTGGTAACGGTCGACGAGAAAACCGAACTCGTCAACGATGACTCCGCTCGTGGCTTCGACGACCCCGACTGCCACGCGTTCGACGTATCGGCGGCTGGCGCGGCGTTCGCTGTCGAATTCCGGCGACCTGTCCCCGACGAACCGCTGAGAGAGCGAATCCATCCATCGCACTTCGTACGCCACGAGATCCATGCCTGCGCGGTCGACGCCCGAAAGCGCGGGCACCGGTTCTTCTTCGACCCGGACGAGGATCTCGATGTACCCACCCGGCGGGTTCTCGGGGTCGACATCGCCGGCGCTGCCGGGCAACAGCGCAGTGATTCCGTACCCTTCGAGTTCCGGATCGCCGGCCATTGCCTCGGCGTCGAACTGGTCGGCGTCCGCATGAAGCCGTGTGCGTTCCTCAATGGTCAGTTCGTCCCGGACCACCGGGTCGGCCGGGTCGTCGACAACGCCGGACGCCGGTCCCTCCCACTCGGCAAGGCCGGCCTGCAGTTCGGCGCCCGGCAGGGTGTGTTGCACCACCGGCAGCAACGTCTCCGGCGTCAGCCAATACGTCGAGTACACGGTCAGGTTCACGGCGTCTTCCGGGTCCGGAGTCAGCAGCTTCACGCCGCCGGACGCCCAACCGGGACGCGCCGGCGAAGACGCGTCGTCCGCGACCCGGATCGTTGCCCCGAGCCGCCGCGCCACATCGACCAGAAGCCCGAAATAGCGTCCCTCGTCACGGTTCGGAAGCCCGGCCGGGAACGCCTTTTCCAGCCCGTCGCGGCTCGACATCCAGTCCGGCGGCGGTTCGGTTTCTCGTTCGACCGGCGACCGAAGCGCAAACACCGTACCGGCGCCTCGGACGCCGAGCGCGCCGGCGTCCGCCGCGGAAATCGGCAACGGGCCGAGCAACGTCGAATGCCGACTCAGTCGTAGGCCGCCGTCTTCGGCCGCGGAGGCGTGCGGCAACAGTGTGTGCACGAGCGTGACGACATCCCCGGGACCGGTGTCCTCGTCGATCAAGAGGAGATGGAACTGGGCGAGCCCGGCGTCCATCACACGTCGGCCCGGTAAAAGCTCTGAAAGCTCCGTGACGCCGTCGGACCGCGCTGTCCTTGATACCGGGAGCCTGCAGCGCCCGAGCCGTACGGCTTTTCAGCGGCGGACGACAGCCGGAAAAAGCACAACTGACCAATTTTCATCCCCGGCCACAATGTGATTGGCAAGGTCGCCACATTGGACAGTTCGAGCGTGACATGGCCGGTGAATCCCGGATCGATGAATCCTGCGGTGGAGTGGGTGAGCAGTCCCAGCCTGCCCAAGCTGGACTTGCCCTCGAGACGGGCCGCCACGTCGTCCGGAAGCGTCACTTGCTCGACGGTCGCGCCCAGCACGAATTCGCCGGGATGCAGAACGAACGGCTCATTGCCCTCCGTTTCGACGAGACGAGTCAGCTCGGGCTGCTCATCGGCAGGGTCGATGACTGCGTATTTGTGGTTGTCGAACAGACGAAAATACCGATCAAGGCATACGTCAATACTCGACGGCTGGATGAGTCCTTCGTCAAACGGTTCGAGGTTGACCCGTCCGGCTGAAATTTCGGCACGGATATCGCGGTCGGAAAGCAACGTCACGAAAGCCAACGCTACCAAAACCGGTGCCCGGCCGGCGCGATGCAACCGCGCGAATCGCACCGACGGCACGAAACGCACTGCCGACGACGGAAATGCTTGTGCGGACCGGTTGATCGGAGTAAAACAGATTTCGCCGACCCCCGCGCGTGCGAAATCACGCGGAGCGCCGACCACGCGGAACTTGGAATTTCGGACCGACGTTCAAGGGGGCACCGTGAGCAGCGCATCAACCGAAGCACCGCACGCACCAATAGTCAGCCTGGTCCCGGCACGGATGGACAGGTTGCCGTGGACGAGATTCCACTGGTCTGTCATCGTCGGGCTCGGGATCTCCTGGATTCTCGACGGCCTGGAAATCCAGATCGTCTCGGCCGCCGGCTACCAGCAGACGTTGCACATGACGTCGACGGAAGTCGGACTGACCGGCACCGTCTATCTGGTGGGCGAGGTCGTCGGGGCCTTGGTATTTGGCAGAATGTCGGACAGCCTCGGACGGCGCAAGCTTTTCATCCTGACGCTCGCCATCTATTTGGCCGGCAGCGGCATCGCGGGCTTTTCGTTCTCGCTGTGGTTCCTGCTGATCTTCCGGTTCATCGCCGGCATGGGCATCGGCGGCGAATACAGCGCCATCAACTCCGCAATCGACGAGCTGATTCCGTCGAAGTATCGAGGCCGCGTCGATATCGCCGTCAACGGCACGTATTGGGGCGGCGCGGCGATCGGCGCCGCAGCAAACCTTGCCCTCCTCAACCATGACCTGATTCCGCAGGATTGGGGATGGCGGATCGGCTTCTTCATCGGCCCGGTCCTCGGATTGTTCATCATCTATCTGCGTCGGCACATCCCCGAGAGTCCGCGGTGGCTGATGACGCACGGGTATGAGCAACAAGCCGAGAAGACCGTCGATGAAATCGAGGCACGAATCCGCGCCGAGGGCCGCACGTTACCCGAGGTGCCAATGGAAAAGGCCATGTCGGTCGAGCCGACCAAGAGCATCCCGTTCAGGCAGCTCGCACACGTGTTCATCGTCAAATACCCGAAACGCACGGTTCTCGGCCTCGTCATGATGATCACGCAGTCGTTCCTCTACAACGCAATCTTCTTCACCTACGCGCTGGTGCTGGAGAACTTTTACGGCGTCAGCGTCAGCCACACCGGCTACTATTTCTTCCCGTTCGCCATCGGAAATCTGGTCGGACCTCTGGTACTAGGCCCTCTTTTCGACACCATCGGCAGACGCAAGATGATTTTCGCGACGTACGGTATCGCCGGCGTCGTCCTGGCTGTGTCGGCGTACCTTTTCAGCATCGATGCCATGACGGCGACGGTGCAGACGATTTTCTGGTGTGTCTCGTTCTTCTTCGCCTCGGCGGGCGCGTCATCGGCCTACCTGACCGTCAGTGAAATTTTCCCGCTGGAACTGCGTGGGCAGGCTATCTCGTACTTCTTTGCCATCGCGCAGATCGCCGGGGCCGTAGCGCCGGTTTTGTACGGTCACATGGTCGGCGACGGCAGCAGCCGCGGCCCGTTGACGTTCGGGTATTACCTCGGCGCCGGGATCATGATCATCGGCGGAATCGTCGCACTCCTGATCGGTGTCAACGCCGAGGGCCAATCGCTCGAGGACGTCGCCGATCCGCTGACGAAGGCGAAAACTCCACCGGACGGCGGCGGTGCGGGTCCGACGACCCCGCCACCGAGTCGATAGGAGGCAGGAGATGTCCGAGACAAATGAGCCGGTGGGCGACGCGACGATGTTCGGCGCCGACAACGTCATAGTCGTCGGAGTGAGTACCACCAGCCATTCGGCCGAAGCGCTGCGGTGGGCGGCGGAAGCGGCGGAACGGCTGGGCTCGAAGCTCGTCGCGGTTCGAGCGTGGCGAAAGCCGCACAGTCCGACGTCCCCACCGTCCGGCCGTCCGCCGGCCACCCAGTATGAACCGGAGAAGGCATACCGGGAAGCGCACGACCGCCTGCTTGCCGACGTGGCCGAAGTACTTGGGAGCGACCACGCGGCCGAGTGTTTGGTGGTTCGGGGAAATCCGCTCACCGTGCTGCTGGCACAGTCGGAAAACGCCCGGCTTCTCGTGCTGGACGCACCGCAGCGCACCGATCTGACACAAACTCCGCTATTGGCTCATCGCCTGGTATATCGGGCTACGTGCCCCGTTGTGGTCATGCCGCCCCGGCTCGTACGGCGACGCGAGACGCCGTTGGTTCGCGGCGGCAAAAAATTGGCGCAGCGCATGGCCGAATCTGCCGCGACTGCCGGACGGCCCGGCATTCGACCTCCCAGTTCGCGGGGCTGACCCGCCCGGCCCTGACCCGCCCGGCTCTGCCCCGTGAGCGGGCGTTTTGGTGGCCGAGACGGCACCAAAACCGCTGGGTTTCGGCCGGTCACGTACCCATCGACCGGTGTCGGTTACCATAGTGAGGGAAAACGCGCATGCGTTTCTCGCGGGTGTAGTTCAGTGGTAGAACTTCAGCTTCCCAAGCTGATAGCGCGAGTTCGATTCTCGTCACCCGCTCCACTTTGGGACGGCACGTCTTCCGCTTCCCCCCTTTCCGCAATGCCCTGATCGGCGAATTTGCGATGATGTATTGTGACCCGTTCGTGATTCCGCTAGGCTATTTGCGATAAGGTTCCTCAACCTTTTCACTCCTCCCGACAACCTCAATAAGGACACCCCCATGAAACTCCCCCGTACCTGGAAGCTGCTCGGTTTGCCGGCAGCCGCAGGCATGGCGCTGAGCCTCATCGTCGCCGGTCCGGCCGGTGCTGCCACGCCGGAAGCTACCCAACCGTCGTCCGACAAGTCGTCGCAGCAGCAGGGCTCCGACTTCTTGAATTCCCCCAGCGTCAATCTCAAGTCCGCCCCGCAAATCACGCAAAGCGATCTGCAGAACGAGGGCTACCACGTTGCGCTGACGTCAGATCCGAGCAACGCCGGCGTCACCATTTCGGGGAAATTCATTGACAGCGCCGGAACGGCGTTCAAGTCACCGACGACACTGACGACGGATGCCAAGGGAAACGTCGACGGCTATATGAAAGCGTCAGGCAAATTGGCCCCGGGCACTGCCACATTGAAGATGACTGCATCCAACGGCGCTACGGTCCCTGACGAAACTTTCACTGTTACCGAGGACGAGACCACTCCGCCTCCCGAGCAGAACTACGACGATGCCGCGATCACCGCGGCCCCCACGACCTTCACCGAAGGCAGCTGGGGCGACGGCATCACGGTCAACGGCACCGATTTCAAGCCCAACAGCGAGGTCAGGGTCGAGGTCAACTACGCTGCAACGGGCCACGGCGACGAACTGGCGTCGGTGACCGCCAAGACCGATGCCGACGGCAATTTCACTCAGACAGTCAGCCCGAAGGGCACGCCTGAGGTTCCAAAGGACGACTGGTCGTATTCGGTCAGCGCGCTGCAAACTGCAGAGTCCGGTGACGTGATCGCGTCCGACGTGATCACATTGACCATCAACGAAAAGCAGGAACCTGCTGCAGATCCGTCGATTTCGATTGCCGACACGACCTTCACCGAGGGCAGCTGGGGCGAAGGCATCAAGGTGTCCGGCAAAAACTTCGAGCCCAACCAGTCGGCGACCGTCCAGGTCGTCCACGACGCCGACAGCAGCGGCACGGTGATCGAGGAAGTCGATGTCAAGGCCGATGCCGACGGCACGTTCACGGAGACCGTCAAGCCGAGCGCGGCGCCGAAGGTCGTCAAGGGCAAGAAGTACTTCGTCGGCGCATCCTGGGCCACGAAGTCCGGAGCGCAGGCCGGCGGATCGGTCAGCACCGCTGCCGTCCCGATGGCCGAAGCGGCTCCTGCGGCTCAGTCGACCGATTGGATCGAACTCACGATCAGCCCGAAGGCCACCGTGAATCCGACCATTTCGGTCAGCCCGAAAAAGATCTCAACGACGGACTTCGAAAACGAGGACAAGGGCGTCACGATCACCGGAAAGCACTACGCCCCGGGCGAAGCGGTCACGCTGGAGGCCTCGTCGCAAAGCGGCAAGGTCGACGGCATTACGCTGCACAGCACGTCTGATAAAAACGGCACCGTGCAGTTCACGCTCTACGCGATCGGCTCCGCTGTCGCCGACACCTACAACGTCACGCTGACCGGCGACGACCACGCGAAAACGCTCAAAGCGTCGTTCCAGGTCTACACCGGAGCAGCAAACGGCGGCGGTGATGACGACAATGCCGGAGGCAGCAACGCCGGGAACAGCAACGGTGGGAACAATGACGGCGCCGATCCGGGCAGTGATTCCGGCAACGCCGCCAACGACGACCCGGTCACCGTGAGCACGTCGGCAGACGATCTACCCCGCACGGGCGGACTCGACTTCGGCGCGTTGTACGCCGGTGCCGGGCTCGTCGTGCTCGGCGCTGCCGGAGTCCTCGTGACGCGACGCAAAAAGAACAGCGTGATCGAATAATCGCTTGGCCGCCGCTGCACCGATCGCAGCAGCTCACGCAGAGAGCCCCGGCCGAATCGGCCGGGGCTCTCGCTTTTGCGAGAGCCCCGGCGGACGGCACCCCTGCAGCCGGCACCCCTGCGGGCGGGACCGCAGCGAACTCGGGCGACATCGGTCAGTACGCTGGTCATGCCGACACCGCTACGGCTCGATTTGAAAGGGGTACCGTGCACATCCCCCTCGTCTTCGTACACGGCATTCGACTGTCCGGCGTCTGCTGGACCGAGCAGCGATCCTTCTTCTCCGCACGCGCCGTCGCGACGCCGGATCTGCCCGGACACGGGACCCGTCGCGGCGAACGATTCACCCTTGACGCGGCAGTCGACGTCGTTGAACGCACCATCGACGACGTCGGCGGCCGGGCCGTCGTGGTCGGTCATTCAATGGGAGGCTACGTCGGAATTGCTACTGCCGCTCGCCACCCGGACAAGGTCGCCGGTCTCGTGGCCGCCGGATGTTCGATCTCGCCGACGCGGCTCCTCTGCCTGCCGTATCGCGGCATGCGCCGGGCGCTGTCGGTCTTGCCGGACGACGGCGACGCCGTCAGCGCCCGCCTGTTCCGACGATTGCTTCCACCCGGCGTCGCCGAACCGATCATTGCGGCCGGAATCGCGACCGACTCGATCCCCGACGTCATGACCGCACTGCAAGTAGACAGGCCGGTCGACTCACTGCAGCACTATCCCGGCACGGTCCTCTTGATCAACGGACGCCACGACCACTTCCGCCTCGGTGAGCGTCAGTTCGTGAACGCGTGCCCGCGCGGATCGCTCACCGTCGTACCGCACGCCGGCCATTATCTGCCGATGACGCGCGGGGCCGTCTTCGCCCGCCTCATCGCCGAATTCAGCGACGGAATGTGAGACGGCCCTTCTCGGAAGTCCGCTCACGCAATCGGAACCGTCTCCGCGACCTGCGGATCCGTCTCCGCAAAGCCCCGAGCCCGGCGTCCGGCGTTTATAACGACGGCAATTTGCCGGCCAGCCACCCGCTCAACGACTTCACGAACGTGGCGGTCAAGTGGTCGCCGTTCCGATACACGAGCGCGTTGCCGATCACTGCCGGGCACTTGCCCTTTTGGCACAGCTTCGGCGTCGGGTCGATCAGGTCGACGCCGCCGACTTGCTGCGCGGCGTCCTTGACGACCGGCGAGTAGCCAAGCGCCTTGCCTTTCGGCAACACGCATTTGTCCAGCGCCTTCGGGTGCTTGGACACGCAGTCCGGCACGTCGAACGAGGGATGCGGATCATCCTTGATCGCGACGACCCGGTCGGAAAGTTTCTTCATCTTGCGAAGGTTCGACGCGGCGTCCTTGGTCATGATCTTGGCGCTGGCGGGCCCGTTGACGCGCTCATTACCGTGCATCACCGCATAATCGGCCCGCTGCGTCGTAATGATCATGTCCGGTTTCAGATCCTTGATCCGCTTTTCCGCATTGGCCTGCCACTCATTGCATTCGGTGTAGCGGCGCTTCAATTCGGTGTTGTACACGGTCGCCTTGACCGGCGGGCAACCGGATTTCGTCAGCCCGACGAGCTTCCAATGCTTTTTCTTGGCGACCTTGTTGATGGCCGGGAACCATTGCATGGCATGCGAGTCGCCGTAGAGGACGACCGTCTTGTCGCTGTGCGGGTCGCCGTAAACGCATGACGGCGACTTCGTGCCCTTGGCCTGCACCAGGCAACCGTCCTTCTTCATCACTCCGCGGTCCTGCGTCGCATCGCGCGGGGCCGGGCGAATCTCGTTCACCTTCTTTTGCGGCGCCTTGCTGGCTTCAAGTTGTTTGGCACCCGAGACCTTGGTCGTGGGCGCAGTCTTGATGTCCGGCACCGTCGCATGCACCACGACGCCGAGAGCCACCGCCGCAACCGTGAGCACTGCCCCCATGGCTAGCGCCTTGCCGGGAAACTTCGTCAATGTCGGCGACCGGCGCAACGGCTCTTCGATATACACGTGAGTCGCGACGGTCAACAGATACGACAGCAGGACGACGGCGATAATGGTGGGTGCGGCCAGGTTTCCCCAGAGCGCGCCCGCGAAGACGAGCAACGGCCAATGCCACAAATACCAGGTGTACGAGATCTTGCCGAGATGGCGCATGACGCGGTTGTCGAGCAGGCGGAGCGGGCCGTACCGACTGCCCGCCGTCCCGGCAATGATGACGGCGGCAGCGCCCAGCGTCGGGGCAAGTGCCGCGTAGCCGGGGAACATGGTCCGATCGCTGTAGCGGAAGATCGCGAACAAGATCGCCAGCATGCCCAGAATTGCCAGGACGGTGCCCATCCGCCGGGACACACGTCGTCCGGACGCCAATGCCACGGCGATCAGGCCTCCGATGGCAAGCTCCCACACACGCGTGAACGTCGAGAAGTACGCCCGGCCGGCTTCCGCTTGCGTGAGATAAATGCAGTACGCCAAGGACGCCACGGTCACGACCGTCAGCGTGCCGGCCAGAATCGGGCGAACGTTCTTGCCCTTCCGGCTGAGCCACCAGGTCACGATCAGGAGCAGCGCGGGCCAGACCAGATAGAACTGCTCTTCGACCCCGAGCGTCCACAAGTGTTCGACGGGACTGGCCTCGAGCCCGGCCTCGAAATAGTTGACGGCTTGGGAGGCGAGCCGCCAGTTGTTGACGTACAGGCCGGACGCGATGATGTCGCCGGCCGTCGCGGCGCGCCGCACCGGCGCCAGAATCAGCCAGGCGCCAATTGACACGAATGCCAAAACGATGGCCAGCGCCGGCAGTAGCCGTTTGGCGCGACCGCCGTAGAAGCGGGCAAAAGACAGCCGGCCGGACTTTTCGATCTCGCGCAGCAGCATGCCGGTGATGAGGAACCCGGAGATGACGAAGAAGACGTCGACGCCGACGTATCCGCCTCCGAATAAGCTGATTCCGCAGTGATAGAGAATGACAGCCACGACTGCCACTCCGCGGAGCCCCTCGATATCGGGGCGGAACGAAGATTTGGCTGTTTTTCGGCCGCTCGCTTCGCCTGCCGCGGTCGATTGGTTGCGTTCGGCGACCTTGCGGCTCGAATCCTGTCGTTGCTCAGCCATTATTTTCAACGGTAACAAACTGATAACGGCACTCGCCAATCAGATCCGCGCTTTCTGAATGTTTTCCGTGAGTCCGCTCACCTCTCGTGATCAACCGGTTCGTTCCGGCGCATTGCCGGTCGGCGGCAGGCATACTGGGGAGAAGTTCGTTTCCGGCCGGTGGGCCGGCGCCCGCTTCCGTCCACAACCGTCAGCGACAGATCTGGACCATTGTGAATTCGCCTTTTGATCCCGACGCCCCGTCCCTCGGACTGGGGCAGCTGTGGGACCGCGCCGTCACGGCCCAGGCTGCTCCCGAATTCTGGGTGGCGGCGGCAATGGGCGTTGTGGCACTCGCCATCGTCATGTGGCGGCCTGTCTGGCGAGTCAGCCGGCATCCGGTGACCATTGCGCACGAGGCGTCGCACGGCGTCGTCGCACTGGTTTCCGGACGTCGTCTGAGCGGCATCCGCCTACATTCCGATACGTCCGGGGTTACCGTGTCGCGGGGACATCCGCGCGGCGCCGGGATGGTGTTCACTTGTTTGGCCGGATATCTCGGACCGTCGGCTATCGGCTTGGCGGCCGCCGCCACGGTGCATGCCGGGTACATCACGGCGCTGCTGTACGGGATGCTGGTGCTGCTGGCGCTCATGCTGATCCAGATCCGCAACTGGTTCGGCCTCTGGTCGGTATTCACGACCGGTGCCGTGATCTTCTTCGTCACCTGGTTGGCGCCCGTAGCCGTACACTCGGCGTTCGCCGCACTGATCGCCTGGTTCCTACTACTGGCGGCGCCGCGTGCCGTCTACGATTTGGTGCGTGCCCGTCGCGGCGGCCGCGAGCGTGATTCGGACGCCGATCAACTGGCCCGCCTGACGCATTTGCCGGCGTTCTTCTGGCTCGGCACCTTCTGGCTGATCACCGCTGCGGTTTTGGTCTGCGGCGGCAGTCTGCTCCTCTGACGGCCTCATGCCCCGTGCCGAGTGGTGGCGAAAGGTTCACGCCCCGCGCCGAGTGGTGGCGAAAGGTTCATGCCCCGCGCCGAGTGGTGGCGAATGGCTGCATTTTTCGTAAAAATGCAGCCATTCGCCACCACTCGGCGGGGCGGGACTTGGCGGGACAACCATTCACCACCACTCGGCGAGGCGGGGCATCAGCCGTGGGTTTGCCCATCGCGGCCGACAATACGGACGAAACTGCGCAGGCCGTGGCGGTGTAAGTCAACGGTCAGGCGGAGCCGGCCCACCCGCGCCAACACGATGCCGATGACCACCGCGGCGATCAGCGGGACCGATCCGCAAATGGCAAGGGCGCCGCGCGGCCCGAGGTGCTCGGCCACTTGGCCCATCACCAGGCCGCCAATTGCCTGCGCCCCGATGAGGACGAGCAGGTACAACGCCATCACCCTGCCGCGGACGCCGGGTGCGGTTGTCAGTTGAATGAGCGAATTCGCGCCGGTCAAGAACATCAGCGTGGCTGCTCCGATCGGGATGAGCAAAATAGAGAACGTGATCCGGTCCGGGGCCACGGCCGCGACCAGTTGAAAGACCGCCACCGCACCAACGGCCAGCACGAGCCCGCGCAGTCGCACACTGCTGCGCCGAGTGGACGCCAGCGCCCCGGTCAAGGAGCCGATCGCCACGAGCGAGTTGAACATGCCGTATCCGCTTGATCCGGTGTCGTAAACGCGTGCGGCAAAGGCCGCGAGCAGCACCGTCATGTTCAAGCTGAACAAGCCGACGAAGGCGACGAGGACGACCGTCCAGATGATTTCCGGCTTGCCGGCTATGTACTTCAGACCTTCGCGTAGCTGCCCCTTGGCCCGCGGCTGTCGCGGCGCCGGTTCGAGTTCGCCGGTGCGCATCTTGCGCAGCACGATGACCACGTAGATGTAGCCGACCGCGTTTATCGCAAACGCCCATCCCTCTCCGACCGCGTGGATCATGACGCCGGCGATGGCCGGGCCGACAAGTCCGCCGAGTTGGAAGATCGACGAGTTCAGGCTGATGGCGTTGCGCAGATTCTTTCGACCGACGAGTTCGTTGACGAACGCCTGCCGCGACGGATTGTCGATCACCGTGACCATGCCGAGGAAGAACGCGATGGCGAAGACCTGCCAGGCTTGAACCGCACCGGTCAACGTGAGAGTTGCCAGCGTGGCCGCCGACAGACCGGCAAAAGTCTGCGTGATTGTCAAAAGCGTGCGCTTCGGATACCTGTCGACCACGACGCCACCGACCAGGCCGAAAAACAACATCGGCGCAAATTGCAGCGCGACGGTGATCCCGACGGCGCCCACATTGTGCGTCAGCTGCAGGACGAGCCAATCTTGCGCCACGCGTTGCATCCAGGTGCCGGTGTTGCCAACGATCTGCCCGGTGACGTACAGGCGATAGTTGTAGACCCGCAGCGAGCTGAAGCTGTCTTTCCAGCCGGGACGAGCGGGTGCGGCCAGCGGAATCTGGCCTGTCGGAGTGTGTGCGATGGACGGTGCTGCGGCCGATGCCAACGAAGCTTCCTTGTCGATAAAGGTGGGAAGAAGACTCTCCCTACGGTAGCCAAATCGTTATCATTTAAGAAGCTAATTGAAACTATTAATACTATTACCAATCGCAATATGATAGGAGCCACATGGCAGTGCCCCACGCCCCGGTATTCGACCCGGTTCTGCTGCGCACGTTTCTCGTCGTGGCACAGACCTTGAACTTCACCGAAGCCGGACGGCGCCTCGAGCTCAGTCAGCCGACGGTGAGCCAGCATGTCCGCCGACTTGAAGCGGCCGCCGGACGCCAGCTCATCGCCAGGGACACCCGCGAAGTCACACTGACCGACAACGGCGAAGCCATGGCCGGGCTCGGTCGCACCATCATGGCCGCCCACGATCAGGCGGCCGCCTACTTCACGGGCACAGCCATGCGCGGCCGATTGCGCTTCGGGGTCGCCGACGACCTCGCCCTGACCGAACTGCCCAATATTTTGCGGCGGTTCCGCCAACAACACCCCAGCGTCAATCTCGAGCTCACCGTCACGCAGACCGGCACGCTGCTGCGACGGCTGGACGCCGGCCATCTCGACTTGATCTTCACCAAGCAGCAACCCGGTACCGAGCGCGGTCGCCTTGTCCGCCGCGACAAACTCGTCTGGGTCGGCCCGAAGGGAATCGACGTGCCCGCCGGCGAGCCCGTTCCCCTGGTCACCTATCGGGCACCGAGTATCAGCCGCCGGACGGCGATCGAAGGCTTGGAAGCGGCATCCCGAACGTGGAAAATCACGTGCACCACCCGAGAAATCAACGGGGTCCTCGCCGCAGTTCGGGCCGGCCTCGGGATCGCTGTGTTTCCACAATCGCTCATTCCGAGCGATCTGGTGCACCTCTCTCCGGAGCTCTCCCTGCCGGAACTCGGCGACATCGACATCGTGCTCGTTCGAAGTCCACTCTCGACCCAGGAATCGGTACTGGCGTTGAGCACCGCCATTCTGACAAGCCCGCTCAATCGGCATTGACCGCAAGCACCGATTGGTTTTGCCTACGACTCGTGAAAATACTCGTAATCGCAGCGGGTATGCTACATATAAGTCCGCAAATACGGAATTTTTACGCACGAGGAGTTGTCCGATGCTACGTCGATCGGGGCGTTTTTCCCTGCTGGCCACAACACTGGCGTGTGCGCTCGTCTTCACTGCCGGATGTTCGTCGGACTCGCCGAGCGCCTCCGGCAGCACCCCGACGTCCGCATCCAAAGGGTCCGGTCCGGTCACCGTGCTCTATGCCGGCTCGCTGGTCAACATGATGGAAAAGCAGCTCAGTCCGGGATTCGACAAGTCCAGCGGCTACACGTTCAAGGGGTACGGCGCCGGTTCGTCTGCGCTCGCCGAGCAAATCAAGGGGAAGGTGCACAAGGCCGACGTCTTCATCAGTGCGAACCCGGACGTGAACGACACGCTGGAGGGAAAAAAGAACGGCAATTGGGTCTCCTGGTATGCCAAGTTCGCCAGCTCCCCACTCGTCATCGGCTACAACCCGAAAAGCAAGTTCGCCGCGGACATCAAATCCAAGCCCTGGTACACGGTCATCACCGAATCGGGCTTTCACGTCGGCCGCACCGATCCGGCCACCGACCCCAAGGGAGAACTGGCCGCGCAGGCGCTGAAGAGTGCGGCGACGAAACACCATGACGATGCGCTGGCCGCGATCGGCAAGGACAAGTCGACGGTGCTCCCGGAAGAAACCATGGTCGGCAGATTGCAGTCGGGCCAACTCGACGCCGGATTCTTTTATTCGAGCGAGGCCAAGGCCGCGGGAATCCCGACAGTGCCGTTGACCGGCCAGAACCTCAAAGCCGTCTACACCGTGACGCAAGTCAACAATGCTCCGCACCCCAAGGCCGCCGCGGCCTTCATCAAGTACCTGCTCGGCTCGAACGGCAAAAAGATACTCAAAAAAGACGCGTTCGACATCACGTCGCCGCCCGCGGTGAAGGGCAGCGACGTGCCGAGCGCGTTGACCAAGGCGCTGGGCCAATAGAACCGGGCCAATAGAACTGGGCCGATAGAACCGGGCCGATAGAACCGGGCCAGCGATGTCGTCCCGTAAGGTCAACTGGTGAACGGACGGCATTGACCGACGACAAAGGGTGCGCATCGATGAGCCGAATGATTCGCAGCCCGCTGACGTGGCTGGGCGGGCTGCTTGCGCTCTACCTGGTGGTGCCGCTCGTCGCGTTCGTCATCCGGTTCGCGTTTTCCCGCGACCGCGGACTGCACGTCGACGGCTTGTGGAGCGCGTTGGGCGTGTCACTGGCCAGCGCAACGATCTCCACCCTCATCGTTGCAGTTCTCGGCATCCCGCTGGCGTATCGGCTGGCGCACGGCAACGGGCCGATCCGGGCCGCCGTCAACGTGCTGGTCCAACTGCCGCTGGCCATGCCGCCGGTCATGAGCGGCATGGTGCTCATTTACATCGTCGGCCCGTACACACCGCTCGGTGAGTTGTTCGGTGGACACCTGACCGACTCGCTGACGGGCATCGTGTTGGCGCAGACGTTCGTCGCTTCGCCGTTCCTCATCGTGGCTGCGCGTGCCGCTTTCGCCTCCGTCGACCCCAAGCTGTATGACCTGGCCTCTACCCTCGGCCACCGTCAATTCGCGCGATTCGCCCGAGTCGCCTTGCCGATCGCGGCTCCCGGCATTCTGTCCGGCCTGCTCATGACGTGGCTGCGCGCGCTCGGCGAATACGGCGCAACAGTGCTGCTGTCGTACCACCCGTACTCGCTACCGGTCTATACCTACGTGCAGTTCTCGAGTCTGGGCGTCCCGGCAACCGAGGCCCCGACGGCGTTCGCTCTGGGGCTTGCGTGCCTAGTGATCGCCTTGACGCGCGTCCGTTGGCCCAAGCTGCGCCGGCCCCGCCCGCTGCCCCCTGCCGGCCGAGCGCCGGACGTCGTCCCGCGCACCACTGTCGATTTTGCGCTGGACGTGCCGTTGTCCGGTTTCCACCTCGACCTGGCCTACCGTGCGACCGAGAGCCGGATCGCCATTCTGGGTCCGTCCGGCGCGGGGAAGTCGATGGCGTTGCGCTCCCTCGCCGGTTTACAGCGGTCGCCCGGAAACTCCGTGGCCTACAACGGTTCCGTGATGACGGGCGTGCCGACCGAGTCCCGCCACCTCGGATTCGTTGCGCAAGGCGGGGCGATTTTTCCGCATTTGAGGGTGCGCGAGCAGCTGCTTTTCGCTCACGACGCCGATCCGCGGCTTGCCTCGTGGTGGCTGTCGACCATGCATTTGGACGGACTTGCCGACCGCCGGCCCGACCAGCTGTCGGGGGGCCAACGCCAACGCGTCGCCATTGCACAGGCCCTCAGCAGGTCGCCGCGGCTGATTTTGCTTGACGAGCCGTTCTCGTCGCTGGATGCCGTCGTCCGCGATGAACTGCGTCGCGAGGTACGCCGGCTGCAGCTGGAAGCCGGGCTTTCGACGGTCCTTGTCACGCACGACCCGGAGGAGGCCGCGCTGCTTGCCGACGAGATCCTGGTGATCTCCGGTGGCCGGCTGTTGCAGGCCGGTAAGACCGGCGACGTCTACCGGCGTCCGGCATCGCCCGAGGTTGCCCGGTTGCTCGGCATTCCAAATCTTGTCGCCGGGCGCATCGCGTCGTCCGGCCTGATCATGGCCGGACCGGTCGCCGTGCCCGTGGCCGAAACCGGGATCAGACCGGGCACCGAGGTGCTGTGGTGCATTCGACCCGAGCACATTGCCCGGTCGGACGAGGGCACCGTCAACGCGCGCGTCGTGGATGTCGCGGATATGGGCACCGTCACGGCCGCCACGCTGCGTCTCGACGGGGGAACGGAGTTGCGGATGCGCACCGCCGGTCTTGTCGAGCTCGACATTGGGGCCGAATACCGGTTCGACCTCGATCCGTCCATGATCTCGGCCTGGCCGGCCGCAGCCGACGATCCGGCGGCCGATCCGGCAGTCGACCGCTGACGTTCCGGGCACCGTGGCCCGCTGCGGGGTCCTCGGCGCGGCCGCGGCGGGCCTCCGCGCGGTACTCGGCAGGGCGGCTGTTGCCGCAGTTGCCGCCGATCTCCTCACGGCGTCATCGTCCCGGCGGAGACGGGCGCGGCCGGTGTTAGGGTGCCGATATGACAGCCTTCCGCATCTCCCAAGCCGCCCGGCTCTTGGCCGTCAGCGACGACACCATCCGCCGGTGGATCGACTCCGGTCGGCTGAAACCCGTGCCCGGAACGAGTCCGCAAAAGATCGATGGAAAGGCCCTTGCCGGGCTGGCGCTCGAGATCGGCCAGCAGTCGTCGCCGTCCAGCCCCGGGCAGGTCTCGCCGTCCAGCGCCCGCAACCGTTTCCCGGGGATCGTCACGCGCATCAAGGAAGACACGGTGATGGCGCAGGTCGACATCCAGGCCGGCCCTTTCCGCGTGGTTTCGCTGATCAGCGTCGAAGCCGTCCGCGACCTCGGCCTCGAAGTCGGCGCCGAGGCAGTGGCCATGGTGAAGTCGACGAACGTGATCATGGAACGCTCGACCACGTGACAACCGATTCCGACCGACCCGGCACGCGCGGTCCCGGATCGGACGGCGGTCCCGACGCGGCGTCCGGCCTCGTGGCGCGGCTGCCGTTGACGTCCGGGTCAAGCCTTGACATCACCGTGCGGCCCGGCGAGGTTTTCGCCCTCTTCGGCCCTTCGGGTGATGAGTTGGCCGAGTTGTTGCGGTTGGCGGCACGCACATTGACGACACGGACGCCGCCCGCGGGCTGCCGGGTGTTCCTCGACGGCGCCCCGGGCCCGGCCGGGCGCGGCGACGTGCTCATGCTCGAAAGGGACGGGACACGGTATCCCGCAAGCCGGTTGGCCGCTGCGATGACGCGGGTTCGCAGTTCGTCGCACGGCAAGGCGCGCACTGCCGACGCCCTGGATCGCGCACTCGCTTCCCGGCCGCGAGTGCTCTTGCTTGACTGTCCGCTTGCCGTGCTCGGCGACGCGCCGGACAGCCCGCCGGCCGACGCGTTGCGCGCCGCGTTGACTGGCTTCCCCGGGTGCGTCGTCATGACCACGGACGACGCCGGCGTTGCCGAATCGGCCGACCGGATCGCCGTGATCGACGACGGCGCCGCCCAAATCGGCACGCCCGCCGAGGTTCGTGCACACCCCCGCAGCACGTATGCGGCCCGGCTCGCCGACGTCAATTTCTTCACTGGTCTGGCCCGAGGGGGCCGGCTATCGATTGGGCACTCCAGCATCTCGGCTCCGACCGAGTTGAAGGGACGGGTGTTGATCACCGTGCCGCCACGTGCCGTCACCGTCTATCCGGACGAACCCGGCGGCGCCGACCGCGACGTGTTCGAGGCCCGCATCGCCCACTTGGCCGGCGGCCGCCGCGCCGAAGGCAGCACCGTCCCGGAAGGCCGCACCCTCCGGCTCGGACTGTCGCCGGTCGACCCCGAACGCGGACTCGAACTGACCGCACTGGCGAGCGCGCAGATTCCATGGACACTGGGCCAGCGCGTCTTTGCCCGCGTCGATACTAGTCAGCTGTCGGCGTCCTATTTCAGCGACTGACACCGCTGACCGGCTTGCGTAAGTTACTGGCGAGTAGCATTCTTGAAGTACAGCACGTATCGGCAGACACGTTCCCTGCAAAGACGCAGGTGAGCACGTGGACGAGACCTCGAAAGGGCGGCAATGAGCCACTACAAATCCAATCTCCGCGACATCTACTTCAACTTGTTCGAAGTACTGGGCCGCGAGGAAGTGCTGGGCACCGGCGCGTTTGAAGATATGGACGCCGATACGGCCCGCGAAATTCTCTCCGAGGTTGCTCGCCTGGCAGGCAATGAGCTGTCCGACTCGTACGCCGAGGCCGACCGCAATCCGCCCGTCTTCGACCCCGCGACGTATTCGGTGACTCTGCCCGAGGCGTTCAAGAAGAGCTACAAGGCGTACGTCGATTCCGGAATGTGGCAAATCGAAGCACCCGTCGAGGTCGGGGGGACTGCGGCGCCGCCGTCGCTGCGCTGGGCTGTTGCCGAAATGCTGCTGGGCGCGAACCCGGCGTCGCACATGTATGCGGCGTTCGCGTCATTTGCCAGGATCTTGATTCAGCTGGGCACCGACGAGCAGAAAAAGCTCGCTCAGCAGCTTGTGGCGGGTCGTTGGGGCGCCACCATGGTGCTCACGGAGCCGGACGCCGGTTCGGACGTCGGGCAGGGGCGCACCAAGGCGGTCCAGCAAGCCGACGGTACCTGGCACATCACCGGCGTCAAGCGATTCATCACATCGGGCGAACACGACCTCTCGGACAACATCGTCCACTTCGTCCTGGCCCGGCCCGAAGGCGTTGAAGGCGCCGGCGGCCCCGGCACGAAGGGCCTCAGCCTGTTCGTCGTGCCGAAGTTCCACATCGACCCGGAGTCGGGCGAACTCGGCGAGCGCAACGGCGCATTCGTCACGAATGTGGAGCACAAGATGGGCCTGAAGGTGTCCACCACCACCGAACTGCGCTTTGGCGAGGTCGACGGGATCCCCGCGGTCGGCACGTTGCTGGGCGGCGTCCACGACGGCATCCGGCAAATGTTCCAGGTTATTGAATACGCGCGCATGATGGTTGGCACCAAGGCGATCGCGACGCTGTCGACCGGATATCTGAACGCGCTGGACTACGCCAAGGAGCGCGTGCAGGGCCCGGATCTTGCCAACCAGGCCGATAAGACCTCGCCGCGCGTGACGATCACGCACCATCCCGACGTCCGGCGTTCGCTGATGACGCAGAAGGCGTACACCGAAGGCCTGCGCGCGCTCGTGCTGTACACGGCAACGGTGCAGGACCGGATCGAGACGGCGCGGCTGGCAGGCGAAGCGCCGTCCGACGACGACGTCGCGCTGAACGATCTACTGCTTCCCATCGTCAAGGGCTTCGGCTCGGAACGGTCGTGGGTGCTGCTGGGCACCGAAAGCCTGCAAACGTTCGGCGGCTCCGGCTTCTTGCAGGACTACCCGATCGAGCAGTACGTGCGCGATGCCAAGATCGACACCTTGTACGAGGGCACGACGGCGATCCAGGGCATGGACTTCTTCTTCCGCAAGATCGTGAAGAACGGAGGCAAAGCGCTCGGCGCCATGTCGACCGAGATCGGTCAGTTCGCGGCCGGGGACGCCGGCGGCGACGAGCTGGCCAAGGAGCGTGCCATGCTGGGCCGCGCCGCCGGAGACGTCGGCGGAATCGTGCAGACTTTGACAGGGTTCCTGACGTCGTCGGATCCGCGTTCGGGGGGCGATCCGGCGAACGTGTACAAGGTCGGCCAGAATACGTCCCGGCTGCTGCTGTCAACCGGCGAATTGGCCATCGCGTGGCTGCTGCTGCGTCAGGCCGCCGTGGCGATTGACGCTTTGCGAGGCGACGTCGGCGAGTCCGACAGGTTGTTCTACCAGGGCAAGATCGCCGCGGCGAAGTTCTTCGCCGCTCAGGTGCTGCCGAAACTCACGGCGGAGCGGAAGATCGCCGAGAGCACGAACAATGACCTGATGGAACTCGACGAAGGGGCGTTCTAACCGCACGCCGGCGGGCGGGGCTGTTACCCTCAAGGCACCATGGGCCGCCTCACATCACCTCGTCGCATTACCGCGTGGACGCTCGTCGCGGCCGGCGGGTTGATAGTGATTGGGGTCTTGGGCGTGCTGGCACTCAACCACTGGGTGTACACCCCGGCGCGGGCTGCCCTCGGCTATTTGACGGCGGTCGGCAACGGCGACTCGCACCGTGCGCTTGCCCTGTTGAACCCGCGCGGACTCGACTCGGCGAACCGGGCGGCCCTGAGCAAGCGCGTGTTGTCGGGGGCGTCCGACCTGCCCGAGGACTTCGATCTGGCCGGCACCCGCGAGCTGTCCGACGGACGCGTGGCGGTGACCTACGATTACACGCTCAACGATTCGAGGGCGTCGGCGACCTTCGTGGCCGAGAAGGGGCCGAGCCGGTGGCTGGTCTTCAACGACTGGCGTTTGCGGCCCGAGAAACTGCCCCGCCTGACGATCACGGTGCCGGGCTCGTCCACGGTGGCGATCAACGGCGTCCGACTCGAGCTCGGCTCGTCCACGCAATCGCTGCCGGTGCTCTTCCCCGCAACGTACACCGTCGGCTATTCGAGCAAGTACGTGCGCGCATCGCCCGAGTCGGTGACGGTGTCGTCGCACACGGCCACGCCGGACGACGTGACGCTGTCGCTCACTGCCACGCCGGCTTTGGGCCGTGAAGTGCACCGGCAGATCAAGGCGTCATTGACGGCGTGCGCTGATGCCACGGTGTTGGCGCCGTCCGGGTGCCCGTTCGCCGTCAACAACGACAACAAGATCCTCGGACGCGTCTCGTGGACCATCAACAAGGTTCCCACCGTCGAGCTGTCCCGCGCGCACGGCGCCTGGGTGATGGCCGACGCGACGGGTGAGGCCACGGCGTCCGGCACCGAGATGGATATCGTGACGGCGAAGAAATCGAAATTTCGCACGTCCTCGACCTTCGAATATTCCGCAACCGTCCGCATCGCCGACGGCCGCGTGCTCGTCATGCCGAAGTTCGACTAGCCCCGCCTTCTTCCCCCGGCCCCGCCCCCTTCCGCAAAACGCGGCGCGTCGTATAGAACGCGAAGTTCTGACGGCGCGTTCCCGACGACGCGCCGCGTTTTGGGATCATGGTAGGTATGCCCACCGCCGATGCTCGCCGCGGACGTCCGCCGCGCCTGACCCGCAAAGCGATCGTTGACGCGGCGGCCCGTCTGATCCGCGATCATGGCGTGGACGCCGTGACCATGCGGCGCGTCGCCGCCGAGCTGGACGCCTCGCCGATGGCCTTGTACCGGCACGTCGAAAACCGCGATTCGCTGCTGGTCGCGGTGCTGAGCCGGGAAGTTGAATCACTCGTCAGTCCGGAGCTACCCGGCGAACCGGCGGCTCGGGTGGAGCGGATCTTCGTCTGGCTGTACGACGAACTGGATGCGCGGCCCTGGGTCGTCGAGGTGCTCTCGCGCGGCGATTTGTACGCCCCGTCCATCCGCTGGGCCGTCGAGGAGATCCTTGCGGGATTGATCGCGCTCGGCCTGTCCCCGGCAGCAGCGGTTGACGGGTATCTCACGGTATGGCGTTACCTCGTCGGCACGCTCATCATCAGGCACCGCACCATCGCCGCCACCTCGACGCTCGATCGCGAGCCGGTGCAGACCAGCTCCATGCGTGGCGCCGACGCGGCCGACTTTCCGCTGATCGCCCAGACGGGAACCTATTGGCCGCGCGCTCGAGCCAATTTCGACTTCGGCAATGGGGTTCGGGCAATCGTGGCCGGGCTCACCGCGGTGTAGGGCGCGTTTGCCCGTTGCCCCTTCTCCCGGCCGGAACCCATAAGAACGAGCCGGCCGGATATGCGTCCGCGGCGTCGCAACAGCCTTGACACGCTCACCGAAACGCATATTGTTTACGTATACACAAAAGAGGGCGGTGGCGTAGATGGACTGGTCGGATGTCGTGCGGATCGGGCTCTCGCTGCCCGAAACCGCCGAATCGACCTCGTACGGAACGCCAGCACTCAAGGTCGCCGGCAAACTTCTCGCGCGCCTGCGAAACCAGGACGGCGGCGCGGTGCTGTGCTGCGGACTCGACGAAAAGGCCGCGCTGCTGGCCGACGACGACCCGGCGTTTTACACGACTGCCCACTATGACGGGTACGGCGCGATCCTGGTGCGACTGGAGCACACAGATTCCGAGCGCCTCCGCGAGTTACTCGTCGAGTCATGGCTGGCGAATGCGCCGGCGAAGGTCCGAAACCAACACATCGAGGAATTAGCATGAGCGCGCAAATCAGCTATTGGATCCTGTACGTCGCAGACACCGCACGGGCGGTCGACTTCTTCGGCCCCGTCATGGGGTGGACATTCAGCGAGCCGGGTTCCGCCGGCGGCAATCACGTTCTCGAATCGGATCCGTGGGGTTCGATCGCCCCGCTCCCGCCCGGACAGGAGCCGAGCCGCGCCGTTGCCGCGGCATTTGCGCCGGACGACGTCGATGCTGCCCTCGCACAGGTCCGCAAGTGCGGCGGCACCGTCGTATCGGACCAGAGCGGTGACGATTTTTACGGACGATGGGCCGAGTGCATCGACGATCAAAGCACGCATTTCGCCCTGTTCGCACCGGCGGCCGGGGTCAAGTAGCCGCGGCCATCCCCGGCTACCACTCGCCCGCCGCCGGATTTGACGGTATGGGTGGGCCGGTCAGACGCCGCGGAGGTCGAGCGTGAGTGAATCGGCGCCCGCCCCATCAACGTGCACCGGAATCCCCCAGTCCTGCTGATACAGATGACACGCCGCATGGTCGGGCAGTTCACCGGTGACCGGATCACCGTCGCAGGCGGCGGCGCGGGCCGAAATGTGCAGGACGCCGTCCGGCACATCCGGTGCGATCGTCAACGTCCGCGCCAGCCCCTCGGCGGCACCGCTGCCGCCGACCAATAGTTCGGCCGGCGTCGACGAGATCTGCAGCCACGTCGGGTCGCCCCACCGGTCGTCAAGCTTTTGCCCCGTCGGCGCCTCGAACCCAATGGCGAGGTGCAGCGTGCCGGCCGCGATCTCCGTCGGCGGGCGCGACGTCGTCTGGGCCGGCCCACTGACTTGCTGGGCGTGCGCCGGGATCGCCACCCGGGTGAGCCGGTGGGCGGCGGATTCGACGACGAGGAGGTGCACGGGTTCCTCAGCCGATTCCGCCGGAACGACAAGTAGATCGCTTGGCTCGGCGAGTCCTTGCGCCAGGGTGGATACCTCAGCCGTCTCCGGGTCGTAGCGGCGGACGGCGCCGTTGTAGGTGTCGGCCACGGCAATCGATTCGTCCGGCAGCACCGTGATGCCCAGGGGATGCTGGAAACGGGCTTCGGCGGCGAGGCCGTCGCGGAACCCGAAGTCGAAGAGTCCTTCGCCGACTGCCGTCGAGATCTCGAACGCCGTGTCGGACGTTCCCGCAGCGGGCCCGCTTTGTAGATACCGCAACGACGATGTCTCCGAGTCGACGAACCACGCGCGTCCCTGAGAATCGATGGTGATACCGGACGTCTGCGCAAACCACGCGTCATCCGGAGCACCGTCCTCGAGGCCCTCGTTCATGGTGCCGGCAAAGTGCGCAATGCGAGCGGCTGCCGGATCAAAGGTCCACAAAGTATGGTTGCCGGCCATGGCGACGAGGACGGCGCCGAGAGCATCCGACCATTCGACGTCCCAGGGCGAGGACAGTTTGACGGCGTCGGCCGGGCCGTCGTACCAGCCGGGGTCGACGCCTTGTCCGAACGTGCGGTTGTCGGCCGCGCCGATCTTGTACTGGTCGCCGGTTCCGGCCACGGTGGTGAGGCTGCCGTCGTCCAGGCGTAGTCCGCGGAGTGCGTGGTTGACGGTGTCGGCCACCACGACGTCGTACCCGGCCGCTGCGCGCACGCCGTCCGGCAGTAGGGCAAGGCCTTGCGGCTCGCTGAGCTGTGCCAGGTCGGGGCCGCCGTCGACAAGGCCGCGTTCGCCGGTGCCGATCACGCGGCGGATGGTCTCGCCGTCCGGCGCGAATTCGACGAGCCGGTGGTGGCCGGAGTCCGACACGAGGTACCCGCCGCCGGGCAGCGCGAGCGCCTTGCCCGGAAATTTCAACTCGCTTTCCGGCTCTGCCGGCGGCACATACGGTCCGTCACCGCGATGCAATGTGCCCTTGGCGTCGTGTTCGGCGATGAGCTCTTCGATGAGCACCGCAAGGCCGGCGCCGTGACCTTCGCCGGACAGATTCGCCGCCACATATCCTTCCGGGTCGATGACGGCCAGCGTCGGCCAGGCCCGGGCGGTGTACGCCTGCCAGGTGGTCAGGTTCGGGTCGTCGAGGACCGGATGTTCGACTTCGTAGCGCTCGACCGCTGCTTCGACGGCTTCGGGCGTGCGCTCGAATTCGAACTTGGGCGAGTGCACGCCGATGATGACGAGCACGTCGGAGTACTTTTCTTCGAGCGGACGCAATTCGTCGAGGACGTGGAGGCAGTTGATGCAGCAAAAGGTCCAGAAATCCAGCAGAACGACCTTGCCGCGCAAGTCGGCAAGCGTGATGTCCCGGCCGCCGGTACCGAGCCAGCGACGTCCCGTCAGTTCCGGTGCACGCATACGAATAGTCACAGTTCCAGTCAACACCACGGGCAGCCGGTTTGCTTCCCGCACCGTCATACTCGGTCACCGGCCCACGCGCACCCGGCGTCGATTTCTCGGCCCGCCGGTACGTTCTAAGCTGGTCAGTGACCGAACCAAAGGAGCAAAATGCGCGCAGCCGTGATTTACGGGGCCGGCGACGTCCGCGTCGAAAATGTGCCCGATCCGGTCGTCGGCGGCCCCGGGGACGCGCTTGTCGACGTTACTCACAGCTGTATTTGCGGCAGCGATCTGTGGCCGTACGGCGATATGGAACCCGTGGATTCCGGACGGCGTATCGGACACGAGTTCATCGGCCGGGTCCGTGACGTCGGCCCGGACGTCCGGACGGTGCACCCGGGCGACATGGTGGTGGCGCCGTTCCGGATTTCGTGCGGCACGTGCGAGTTCTGCCGCGCCGGCTTGCACACCTCGTGTGTGAAGGGTGGCGCATGGGGATACGACACGGACGGCGGCCAAGGCGAGGCCGTGCGGGTGCCGCTGGCCGACGGCACGCTCGTCCGGCTCCCGGTGGAATCCGACGACGATCGGATGGCCTCGCTCTTGGCCCTCTCCGACGTCATGGGCACCGGGCATCACGCCGCATTGGGCGCGGGAGTGCGGACGGGCGGCAGCGTCGCGGTGGTCGGGGACGGAGCGGTCGGCCTGTGCGCCGTCATCGCTGCCAAACGATTGGGCGCCGAGCGGATCATCATCTTGGGCAGGCACGCCGATCGCACCAATCTGGCCGGCGAATTCGGGGCGACCGACGTCGTCGCAGCCCGAGGGGAGGACGCCGTCCACGCCGTCCGCGAATTGACGGGCCACGGCGTGGATCACGTCGTCGAAGCCGTGGGCACCGACGATTCATGGCGGACGGCCATGCGCATCGTCCGGCCCGGCGGACGCATCGGGTTCGTCGGCGTGCCGCATTTGGACGGCGGGTTGCCGCTGCGTCCGCTTTTCGTCAAGAATGTCGGCCTGGGCGGCGGCATGGCGCCGGCGCGCGCGTACATCGACGAACTCCTCCCCGACGTCCTCGACGGCACTATCGAGCCCGGCCGAGTCTTCGACCGCACTATCGGCCTCGAAGAGATTCCCGACGGTTACCGCGCCATGGCGGGCCGCGACGCGTTGAAGGTGATGATCCATGTCTGAGGCAGCCGCAATCGACACCGCCGGAATTTGCGACCGCTTGGACGACGTCGCTCGCCGAGCCGGCAATGCCGCGGAGCGATCCGGACGGCGTCCCGGCGACGTGCGCGTCATGCTGGCCACCAAGACCCAGCCGGCCGAAGCGATCATCGCAGCCGTGCAGCACGGCTTCGCCCTGATCGGTGAAAACCGGGTGCAAGAGCTCGTTGCCAAGGCCGCCGACCTCGAGCCGTATTCGCACGAGGCACATCTGATCGGCCCGTTGCAGTCGAACAAGGTCAACCACGCGCTCAGGCACGTCTCCTGCATCCAATCCATCGACAGATTGGACATCGCCGAGAAGATTCAACGCCGGCTCGACGTCATCGACCAGACGGTGGATTACTACATTCAAGTCAATACGTCCGGCGAGGAGTCGAAATTCGGCATCGACCCGGCGCAGGCGATCGAATTCGCCCGCTCGCTGGCTCCGCTCGATCGACTCCGGCTGCGCGGCCTCATGACTATCGGATTGAATTCGCCGGATCCGGACGCCGTCCGCCCGAGTTACCAGGGTCTGGTCGATGTCCGGTCGGCGCTGGTGGACGCCGGATTCGGCGACGGCGGCGGTTCGGCGGCAACGGACAACGGCGCAGCCGGCGGGCTCGAGCTGTCGATGGGTATGAGCGCGGATTTCGAGCTGGCCATTGAAGAAGGCGCCACATTGGTCCGCGTGGGCAGCAGCGTGTTCGGCGCGCGGCCGCAGCCGTAGTCCACGACGTCGACGGGGCTCTGCCAACCGGAGTCCCGGCCGGCGGAAGCGACGTCAGCTGCGCAGATACGACGCGCCGTTGGCGTCGAGGATGGCTCCGGACGACCACGCGGCTTCCGGCGATGCCAGCCAGAACACCGCAGCGGCGATCTCGTCGGCAGTTCCGACCCTGCCGAAGGGGCTTTGCGCACGCAGGTCGTCGCCGTCGGGCCCGTCGAGCTTGGGAAGTTGACGGGGTGTGGCCACGAAGCCCGGCGCGACCGAGGTCACCGAGATGTCGTGCGGCGCAAGCGCTATTGCCAGAGACTGCCCCAGCGCTTGGAGCCCGGCTTTGCTCGCTGCGTAGGCGGGATATTCGGGCTCGCCGCGGAATGCGCCGCGCGAGCCGATGTTGACGATTGCTCCGGGCGAACCGCGGTCGACGAGGTGGGTGGCAACGGCCCATGCCACATTTGCCGCGCCGATCAGGTTGACGTCGATCATCTGCCGGAAGGCTGAGGTCCAATCCGAATACGACACATCGCCGAGCAAGTGCCGGTTATTGGCCGACGGGGCCACTGCCGCGTTGCAGACGAGCACGTCGACGGTGCCAAGTTGTGCGGTCGCCGACTCCACCACCTGCAACGCCTCGTCCGGCCGGCCGATATCGCCCGTGACGAGTGCGTGGCCCGTGCCGGCGAGTGATTGCACGGTGGCCGTCCCGCCGTCGCGATTCGTGGAGTAATGCACAGCGACACGGTCGCCGGCTTCGGCGAATCGGCGGGCGACCGCGGAACCGATCCCTCCGGACGCGCCAGTGACGAGAACCGACCTCACTCCGTACACCCCGTATCTCGGACGGCTACTGCCCGATCGACGACCTGGTCTTCCACACAACCATAATTCGCTGCATGACCCACTCCGCGTCGACGGGTACTGTGCTGCGCGACGCCTCGCCGCCGCCACGCCGTCTCGGCCGCCACAATCCCCGTCGACACGGCCCGGCTGTCAAGTAACCTTGACAGTCGGCCTCGGCTCGCGCACACTTGTGACAGTCATTAATGACAAGCACACTTGACGACAAGGTCACTTGACACCGATAACCGAGGAGCATTTGATGTACAAGCTTGAAGTGGAGGATCCGAAGCCTGCGACGAGCAACCCGTTGGCGTCCTGCTACCGGTCGGCCCCAAAGTCATTTTGGCTCGGCATGGGCGTGTACATGCTCTTCGTCGCGGCCGCCACAGTCACGTCGATGAACGCGAATGCGCCGCATTGGCTTGATTTCGTATTCGTCGGCCTCGCCATAGCCGCTGCCAGCTACGCGATCTTCGGTCTCCGCCGGTCGGTCAAGAACTCCGAAGGCGTCGAGAACCACGTGTACACCGAGTCGACAGCACTGGCCTTTTGGATGGTCATGCTTGCCGCTCTGGCCTGGTTCTTCCTGGAAACTTTCGCCGATCTGCCGCACATCAGCGCTATTTGGACGTGGGTCTACGGCTTGGTCGTTTGGAGCGTCTTGTATGCGGTCGAATCGCGTCGGATGCGCTGATGAAGAACACGCTTCCGCGCCTTCGCGCCGAGTTGGGCCTCAGTCAGGCCGCATTGGCCGTCGAGCTTCAGGTCTCCCGGCAGACAGTCGTGAGTTTGGAAAAAGGCCGCTACGACCCGAGCCTGCCGCTGGCTTTCCGGGTTGCCCGCGTGTTCAACTGCGCCATCGAAGACATCTTCATCCCGGACGACGCGCCGGCCCGTCCCCGCGACGTATCTCATCCCGACATCCCCGCACACAACCCGTAGGACCCCGCGAATGCCACACACGCACTACGCCCGACTGGAAATCGACTCCCTGACCAAACAGTTCGGTCAAACCGTGGCGCTGAAGGACATGTCGTTCTCCGTCGATCCCGGCGAGCTGTTCGGCTTCGTCGGCAGCAACGGCGCCGGAAAAACGACCACTATGCGCATTGCCTTGGGCGTCCTGGCAGCGGACGCCGGCACGGTGAGTTTCGCCGGCCGCCCCGTCACCCGCGATATGCGGCGACGCATCGGCTACATGCCCGAAGAGCGCGGCCTCTACCCCAAAATGAAGGTCGGCAAGCAGCTGGCGTACTTGGCCCAATTGCACGGTCTGAGCGCACCGGAGGCCGACCGCGCGGTCATGCGGTGGACGACGCGCCTGGGCATTGACGAGCACCTGCGCAAGAACGTGAGCGCTCTCAGCCTCGGTAACCAGCAACGTGTCCAGTTGGCGGCAGCACTCGTGCACGATCCCGACGTCCTGATTCTCGACGAGCCGTTCTCGGGACTCGATCCGGTCGCCGTCGACGTCATGAGCGGCGTCTTGCGCGAGAAATGCCTGGAAGGAGTGCCAGTGATCTTCTCCAGCCATCAGCTCGAACTCGTCGATGCGCTGTGTGATCGGGTCGGCATCGTAGCGCACGGGACGATGCGCGCGCTGGACTCCGTCGACAATCTGCGCTCGCGCGGCCCGGCCAGGCTCGAGGTGCATGCGCCGAACGCTCCGCCGGGCTGGGCGGATGCGATCCCCGGCGTCACGGTGCTCGACGCCGACAACGGCCGCTCGATCCTCCAGCTCTCCCCGGCCGCCGATGACCAGACGGTACTGGCCGCCGCCCTGCGCACCGGGCCGGTGCACGAATTCGCATTGCACCGGCCGAGCCTGACGCAGCTCTTTCGCGAGGTGGTATCCGCATGAGTCACGATTTCAACACCCGCAGCACACCGGCGTACGTGGGGCTCGTCCTTCGGCGAGAATTCAGCAGCCGGGTACGCACGAAGCCGTTCCTCATCACCAACATCGTCATGGTGGTCGTGATCGTCGGGGCCATCGTGACGGCGTCCGTCATCATGTCGAGAGCCTCCGATCATGAGTCGGTCGGCGTCGTCGGCGCCGCGAGCAAGCTGTCGCCGGCCCTGGTCACGGCCGGCGATGCGCAGTCGAACCCGGTGCAGACGACGAAGGTACCGTCGGCTTCGACGGCGCGCGACAAGGTCGAGAACGGCGATCTGGACGCCGCGCTTGTTCCGAAGTCGGACGGCGCGTACTCGGTCATCGTGCAGTCGAAGCTCTCGCCCGAGCTGCGGTCCGTCGTCGCCGCTGCCGTCACCCGCCAGGCCACGAACGCGACGCTGTCAAAGATGGGTGTCGATCCGGCCGAGGTCGCCAAGAGCGTCGCTCAAGCCGGCATAAGCGTCGACGCCATCAACGCGCCGAAACCGCACGCCGGGCAACGACTCGGCATCGCGTGGGTCGCGATGCTGCTGATGTTCTTCCAAATCCTGATGTTCGGTCTCTACGTGGCGATGGGCGTCGTGGAGGAAAAATCCAGCCGAGTCGTGGAGGTTCTGCTGGCGACGATCAAACCGTTGCACCTGTTGTGGGGCAAGGTCATAGGAATCGGCGCGGTCGGTCTGGTGCAGCTGATAGTGATCGGCGGTTGCGCGCTCGTTGCCGCGACAGCGACGGGCGTGATCACGGTGAGTGGAACGGCCGTAGCCGTCTTCGGCTCGGTCGTCGGATGGTTCATCATCGGCTATCTGTTCTTTGCCGTGCTCTATGCGGCCGCCGGATCACTCGTGTCGCGGCAAGAGGACGTCAACACCGCGGCAATGCCCATCACGCTGTTGTTCATGGCCATGTACATGGTGTCGATCTACACGCTGAATGCCCCGGACAGCACGCTCGGAAGCGTCATGTCCTGGATTCCGCCGTTCTCGGCCATGCTGATGCCGCTGCGGATCGCCGCCGGCGTCACCGGCCCCGGGCAAATTCTGATCACCATTCTGCTGATGCTGGCCGCGACGGCCGTGTTGGCTTTTGTCGCGGCAAAGATCTATCAGCGGTCCATCCTGCACTCGGGCGACCGCATCAGCTGGCGGCAGGCTGTCCGTCGCCCGTAAGAGGCCGTGTCAGGATGTCTTGAGCGAGCCGATTCCCAGGCTGGGGTCGTTCCCTGCCCCGGAGTCGGCCGCGGCGGCACCGTCGTCCGCAGCGTCGGCATCGGCGTCGCCCGCGGCGTCGGCGTCCTCGACGTCCTCGACGTCCGCAAGCGATTGGAGCAAGGTGGCCGACGGGGCGAAGAAGGTTGTCCCGGTCTCTGCTGTCGAGAAGTCGAGCAGCTGATCGTGCAGGCCGGGCGGATCGCCGATGAACATGCGCTCGAGCATTTGCTCGATCACCCACAGGTACCGCGAGTAGCCGATGAAGTACGTGCCGTATTCGCCCTTCGCCGGGCTTCCGAACGGCATGTTGTCGCGCACGATGTCGTGTTCGCCGTCGTCATCGGTGATGGTCGTCAGTGTCTTGTGCGACTTTTGGCCGGACTCCGCGTCGTCCAGCTCCACGTCGTCGGCCTTGGTGCGGCCCATTATCGATTCCTGCTGCTCGGTCGGCAGGCTCTGCCAGTCCGGCAGGGGGTGCACGTACTTCTGCACGACGACGTAGCTGCCGCCGGCGAAGTCGGGATCCTCATCGCCGACAACCGTTGCCTCGGGCAGCTCCGGTCCGACCGGGTTTGCCGTGCCGTCGACGAATCCAAGCAGATCGCGGGTGTCGAAGTACCGGAAGCCGGACACCTCGTCGACAACGCGCACGCCGTCGCCGAGCGAGTCGAGCAGGAGACGTTCGAACTCGAAGCAGATGTCCTGCCGGCCGGACCTGATATGGAAGAGCAGGTCGCCCGGCGTCGCCGGCGCGCTGTGTGTCCGGCCGAAGAATTCGCGAAACGGATGGAGTTCGGCCGGCTGCGCCCGGCCGGTCAGCGACTCCCAGACGCGGCTGCCGATGCCGACGGTGCAGGCCAGGCTGCCGTCGCGGTCGCGGAATCCGACGGATTTGATCAGCTCGCCGACGTCCGCCAGCGCATCGCGCACGTCGGCGCGGGAATCGGCGCCGGCGTTCACCGTGCACACCAGGAAGATGGCAAACCGGGACAGCGGCACGTCGATCTCCTGCGGCGTGTATGGTCCGCGTCCTCCCGGGCCGCCGGAAGACCCGTTGGTTTGGCTCATCGAAGTCGCCCCTCCCGAGTGTTCGCTCTCTGTGCGCAGCTTACGCAGACCTGTCGGGTACCTCCACAGCGCCCGCCTACTCCGCCACGACAACGATCTGCCGGCGCCTCGCCCTCCGTGGGGTGGTTTGCCCCCCACGGCGCGGTAATTACTACCCCGTCGAGCGCAAACCACCCCGCGGAGCGCCGAGGGACGCGTCGACCGCCCGTGACACCGTCAGGCCGGATTCGATGGCGCCGTCGATGAAGCCGGCCCACCCGTTCGCGATGTCCGAGCACGCCAATCGCACGACCCCGACGGGCTGCTGGAGCGCCGCCAGGTACGAGGTCAATTGGCCGGGCTGCCGCATGGGCCAGGTCGCTCCCGACCACGCGTCGTGGGTCCAGTCGTGTCCGGCCACGTCGACGACCTCGAGATCGGGGCGGAAGTGGGCGACGGCCGAGCCGACGGCGTCCGGGTCGTTCGGATCGAGTACGTCGGCACGCGGACCAAATGCGACGAGCGTTGTCGTGTCGTCGTCGAAGTATTCGGTGCGAACGAACGTCAACGGCGCGTCGGCGCCGCCGTAGGCGCTGAACGGCGCAACGCGGCCGCGCACCGTGATCCAGGTCTTGAGGCCGCGGCTGGCGCTGCCTTCGCCGGCCGCACGCCGAACGGGGCCGGGAAGCTGCGGCGCGAATTCGATAGTGTCCAGTGCGTCCAGCCCGAGCGCCACGATGACTTGGCCCGTGCGCGCCGTCGTACCGTCGGCGCACGTCACGGTGGCTGCGCCGCCGGCACCGCCTGCGCCGCCGGCGTCCTGCTCGATCCGATGCACAGGCGTGTTCAATCGGAATTGCGCCCGCGAGTCGTCGCGGATCGCGCCGGCAAGAGTACCGGTGCCTTCGACGAGCCGATAGGACGACGCGGCCTCGTCCATCGTGTGACGGTTCCCGCCGGCCGCGCACCATCGGAGGGCTTGGGTGTAGGCGCACAGCTCGGCCGGCGCGTTGAAGTGTTCGGCCCAGATTCCGGTTTGCAGATCGAGTTCTTCACCGGTGAGACCCGATTCGGCGAGTTTGTCGACGACGCTGAGGTCGTCAACCGTCGTCAAGTCGCCGGCCGCAGTCAACGGCTCGTAGGGGCGACCGAAGTACCGGCCCGCGTCGGCCAAGAGAAAATCCTGACCGCGGGCGACGAAGTCCGCGTACCCCGATCGCGTCGTCCGGTGCACGGTACCGCCGGCACGCCAGTACACGTCGTCCGGTTTGGGGCTCGGTTCGATGTGCAGCCCGTACCGCGTGATTTCCGCCCACGTATGCGGCTGCGACCAGTGCACCCACGTGCCGCCGAGTTCGAGCCGGCGGCCAAGGCGCTCCGTGCTCCACGTGCGGCCGCCGATCCGGTCGCGGGCCTCGAGGACCAGCACGCGACGTCCGCGTCGGCACAGCTCGCGTGCCGCAGTCAGGCCGGCGAATCCCGCGCCAACGATGACGACATCGTAATTCTCAGTCATTATGAAGCCCCATTCTGCCATCGTCGCGATCGCCGGTCGACGATACGGCCCGGCGACGCCATTGACAACGTCTGACTGCACTCACATGGTTGGTCATATAGTCATCACGCACTCGATTGGAGGCTCGAAGATGGCGTCGCACGAGCATCCGGCCCGAGCCGAGCGGATTCTGCGCGCCGCCGGTTCGCTTGTCGTCTCGATCGGCTACGACAAGACGACTATCGCGGACGTCGCCAGGCGCGCCGGTGTCGCCAAGGGCACCATTTATCTGCATTGGCCCACCCGTGAGGCGCTCTTCACGGCCCTCGTGCACCATGAGCGGATCGGCATGATCGTCGACTGCCGCGAACGGCTCGGCGTGGACGGCGACGAACTCGACAAGGTTTTCGAGCAGCTGGCCCGAGCGCTCATGAGCCGCCCCGTGGTCAAGGCCTTCATCGTGAACGACAGCAGCGTGCTCGGCCGGCTTGCCTATGCCCCGGTCTACTCCGTGAACCGGCATCTCTGGGACGATCTCGCCGCCGCCGAAGTCATCCGCACCGATCTCGAACCCTGGGCGCTCACCGAGTTGGCAAGCGCCGTCTTCTTCGGTTTCTTCCTGGTGACCCCGCTGACGCCGTCCGGCAAGAAAATATCGGACGACGACACCGCGCGACTCATCGGCGACGCCATGAATCGTGCGCTACGCCGCGACCTGCCGCTGACCATCGGCGGCCAACGCAAGATCGCGGACGTCGTCTACGACTACCTCGAACGCGCCGAACGGGACGCCCGCGCGACATATGAAGCGTCGTCCGGCGCCTGAGCCGTCTAGGCGGTTTTGACCGCGCCGAGTCCGAGCATCTCGGTGCTGATCTCGCGCATCTCGACCTTGCGGATCTTGCCGGACACGGTCATTGGGAAGTCATCGACGATGTGCACATAGCGCGGAATCTTGTAGTGCGCGAGCTTGCCGGTGCAGAATTCCCGCAGGCTGTCGGCGTCCAGCGGGTCGGCGCCGTCGCGCATCACGATCCACGCCATCAGCTCTTCCCCGTACTTCTCGTCGGGGACGCCGATCACCTGCACGTCCGAGATACCGGGATGATGATAGAGGAATTCCTCGATCTCGCGCGGATAGACATTCTCGCCGCCGCGAATGACGACGTCCTTGATCCGCCCGACGACGTTGACGTAACCCTCGTCGTCCATCGTGGCGAGGTCGCCCGTATGCATCCAATGCGCCGCGTCCAGCGTCTTGGCGGTCTTATCCGGCTCGTTCCAGTAGCCAAGCATGACCGAATAGCCGCGAGTACACAGCTCGCCGGTTTCGCCGCGAGGAACGGCGAGCCCCGTAACCGGATCGACGACTTTCACCTCGACGTGCGGCATGACCTGACCGACGGTCGACGTGCGCCGCTCGATCGTGTCGTCGACGCGCGTCATCGTGGACACCGGGGAGGTTTCGGTCATGCCGTAACAGATCGCCACCTCGGACATGTTCATCTCGGCGATCACGTTCTTCATCACTTCGACGGGACACGGCGAGCCGGCCATCACGCCGGTTCGCAGCGTGGACAGGTCATAATCGGCGAAGTCCGCCAAGCCAAGCTCGGCGATGAACATCGTCGGCACGCCGTAGAGCGACGTCACGCCCTCTTGCTGGACGGCGCGCAGCGAGGCCGCAGCATCGAAGCTCGCTGCCGGTAGCACTACCGCCCCGCCGTGCGACAGCGTCGCCAAATTGCCGATCACCATGCCGAAGCAGTGGTAGAACGGCACCGGCAGACACACCCTGTCGATCTCGCTGTAGCCGAGCAACTCGCCGATGAAGTACCCGTTGTTCAAAATATTGTGGTGGCTGAGCGTGGCGCCCTTCGGGAACCCGGTGGTGCCGGACGTGTACTGGATATTGATCGGGTCGTCGGTGTCCAGCTCGGCGAGTTTTGCTGCCAGTTTCTGCCGGGCCGCATCGGCGCCGAGGGAGTCTCGCTTGCGATTGCCGCGGTCCATCACGGAGCTGATTGCGGAGTCCGCCTGGACGTCGTCCCGGCCATAATCGATATAAATGACCCGCTCGAGCTCGGGCACGTCGGCCGCGACTTGCGTCGCCATCGATCGATAGTCGCTGTGCGCGGCGTCGACGGCCGAGATCAGCGCACGCATGCCGGACTGTTCGATCACGAACTTCAACTCGTGCGTGCGGTATGCCGGGTTGACGTTGACAAGGATGACGCCGATCTTGGCGGTCGCGTATTGGACGAGCACCCATTCGGGCAGGTTCGGTGCCCAGATGCCCACCCGGTCGCCCTTTTCCAGCCCGAGGTCGAGCAGCCCCAGGGCGAGGGTATCGACGTCCTTGTCGAAATCCGCATAAGTCCAACGCCGACCGCTCGGCACGTCGATCATGGCGTCGCGATCCGGGAACCGCCGGGCGACGCTCTCCAGGTTCTCGCCGATACTCTCTCCCAGCAGTGGGGATTCGGCGGTCGTTGAACTGTAGGACAAGGGCATGCTCGTCACCTCGATGTGGTCGGCCAAGTTGCTGATGCGAAAACCTTATCCACCGATCTTACGACGATGTGATGGCCGTCACTCGGGCCGCTCCCCCGGATACCTACTCGTCGGTAAGACCCGTGACGCGCATCGTGATGTTGATCCGTCCCGAGCTCAGGCCGCAGTCACGCGGCGCCGTCCCGGGAAACACCTTGGTGACGCCGTGGAAGGCTAGCCGCGACGGCCCGCCGAAGACGAACAGATCGCCCGACGCCAGCCGGATATCCCGGTAGGGCTTCTTACGGTTTTCCGTGTTGCCGAAGCGGAACATGCATGCGTCCCCGATCGACAGGGATACCACTGGCGCGAGCGACTTCTCGTCCTTGTCCTGGTGCATGCCCATGACCGCGGCATCATCGTAGTAGTTCGCAAGTGCCGCATCCGGCGTATAGTCGTCGCCGGCCCGCGGGTCGCCGGACGTCGCGGCAATGGCTTGCCTGCCCAGGCGCACCATCCAGTCGGGGAAGTCGAGCACGCGGTTGCCGTTCACGTCGACTGCGTCGCGCGTATACGCGTACGGTCGCCAATGCCAGCCCAGGCACACGGTGCGCACGCTCATCTCGTGGCCGCGCACCGTGGCGGCGCGGATCGGCACCGGCCCGGCCGCCCATTCACGGAAGCGGGCGGTGATCCACCGGCTTGATTCGGGCGAGAGCCACCCGGGCACGTGGACCGCCCCCGGCGCGATAGTGCACGCCCGGCGTTCAAGAAAGTCGTCGGAAAACAGTTGATCCATCGTTCGTCTCCTCGGGCGTTCGGGGCCCCGCCACCGTCCCGCGCAGGTGTCCGCCACCGTTCCGCGTGGGTGTCGCTCGTCCGCGGGGGCCTAGAGCCGACAAAAGACCCCCGCGGAACGGGCCGGACGGGTCATCCGAGCGCGCCCGGGCGCGCCCAGTCTTTCCCGTGAACGTGAACGTCCAGGAACGCGAGCACTGTGTCATACCAGACCTTAACGTGCTGCGGCGAGAGTACCCAGTGGTTCTCGTTCGGGAAATACAGGAACTTGTTGTCGCTGGACCCGTCGTCGGCCGCAGTTGCGGCAAGCAGCTCGGACCAGAGTCGCAGCCCCTCCCCGATCGGAACGCGGTAGTCGTTGTCGCCGTGGATGACGAGCATCGGCGTCACGATCTTGTCCACGAACCGGTGCGGCGAATTGGCCATCGCCTGCTCGCGGGTCATCTCCCGGTCCCAGTAGAACGGCGCATCGGTCGTCTGCCCGAACTGATCCATGGCCCAGAGGCTGGCGTGCGTCACTATCGCCTTGAACCTGTCGGTATGGCCGGCGACCCAGTTGGCCATGTATCCGCCGAACGATCCGCCCATGGCAGCGGTCTTCGACGCGTCGATATCGGGCCGGGATTCGACCTCGTCGGTGATGGCCATCAGGTCGGTGAACGGCTTACCGCCCCACGCTGCCCATCCGCGGCGGATGAAGTCGAGCCCGTACCCGGTCGACAGCGCCGGATCGGGAAGCAGCACGGAATACCCGTGCGCAACTGCGATCCAGGGGTTCCAGCGCCAGCTCCACGCATTCCACGAGCCGAGCGGGCCGCCGTGGATCCACAACAGCAGCGGACTCGGGTTATTCGGCCCGGCGTCGCTCGGTTGCGCCAGCCACGCGCGCAACGCGGCACCGTCCTCGGCAGTCGTGGTGACTTCGGACAAGTACCCCGGCAGCTCGGGGACGGCGGCCGGCGAGTCCAATTCGCGCACTGCGCCGTCGGACGACGCGATCGCCACCGGCACGGCCGGGCTGAGGTAGCTGGACCGCAGCGCGTAGAGCACATCACCGGTCGGAGCGACAAGCACGTTCGAGTAGGCGTAATCATCGTCGGTCAGTGTGGTCGGCCGGTCCGCGGCGGCATCGCCGGCCGGCAGGTCAAGGCGGAAAATCGGGCTGCGTCCGTTGTCGTCGGCAGTGATGAACAGCGCGCTGCCGTCGGCGCTGAACGCGAAGTCGTTCGGCCACCTGTCCCATTCGGCGGTCAGGCGCCGCGGCGTGACGCGGTCCTCGGCATCCCACCCGGCGATGAACGCGGCCAGGTCGACGTCGACAAGCGTGATGTCACCGGGTTCATCGGGCGTGTCCTCGGTCATTTCGACGGCCGCGAGCCTCGTCCCGTCCGGCGAAATGACCGGGTGCCCGTATTCGAGATGGTCATCGGCCAGAATGTCGCGGCGGCGACCCGTGGTCGTGTCGATGGCCACGATCGTGGACCGGTAGCCGCGTTTGATCCGCACGCCCCATTCGGTCACGAAGTACCGGCCGTCCGGCGTCAGCGCGCCGGATGCGTTGTCCAACGCGGCGCCGGGCTCGGGCACCAAATCGGTCAGCGGCAAGGGGTTGTCGACATGGGTGTCATCCTTGTCGCCGCCGCCCGACGGCACCGTCTGCTCGGCCGTCACGGCATCGAGGTCGCCCGCGAACACGTGGCAATGGTCGGGTCCGAGATCGTGATCCCAAAACCGCACCAGGGCCTCTTCGTGCAATAAGGCGGCCACCTTGTTGTCGCTACGGTCCTTGCGACGGGCCGCATCGTCATCGACGCCGGTTGCCGACCGCAGCAGGTCTGCCGCAACGACGACCCGCGAACTCGACCGCGCGACGCCGACTCCCCCGACGCCGCCGGGCATCCGCGTGACGGCCCGCGCTTCGCCGCCGCCGGACGGCAGCACCCAGAGCTGAGGCTCGTCGGCGTCCGGATTTGCCGGGTCCTCGCGTGCGGAGGTGAACACCAGATCGCCGGACGGCGTAAAGGCGGCGCCGCCCTCGCCCTTACCGGATCGGGTGAGCCGGCGCGGTGCGTCCTTGCCGGCGGGATCGACCTGCCACACGGAGCGCACGTAGCCGGTCCGCTTGTCGTCGAGCGTACTGAGGACGAGCGCAAGTTTGCCGCCGTCGGGCGATAGCGCCATTGATTCGGCCCGCGGCAGGGCGATGTACTGATTGAGGTCTTCAAATGGGTTGGCCATTGCCCCAGCCTATGCCGGGCCCGCAGAGTCGGACCACGGGGTCAGGAGGGGAAGGATCCGTCGCGACCGGTCCGGCCCGCGGCGGCACTCACGGCCATGGCGGCCACCGGCACGATGCCGACGGCGAGGGCGAACAAGCCGCCGCGCTGTTGGTCCCCTATCGCGTCGGGGCCCCACGGGCGGCCGGTGTTGCCGAACCAGTCCCCGTCGAGCAGCACAGTCGAGTGCATCAGGTAGATCCCCAGCGCCGCGACCGCGCAGGCCATTCCGATCGCACACGCAAGGCGCACCGCGCGGCCGGCACCGGACCGAGCCGCCGGATCGACGGCGAGCACCGACTGGGCGAACAGGTACCCGACCACCAGGAAGTACCACACCATGACCTCATGGCCGACGTGATTGGCGACCGCGAGATTCAACAGCGGCGAGAAGTAGAAGACGGCGATGCTGGCGGCCAACACGATGGCGGCCGTGACGGGGTGGACCAGCAGCCGCATCACCGCCGATCCCGTCATGCCGAGGATCCATTCGCGCGCGCCGCGGCTGCCGTCTCCGCGCGGGGCCGCCGATTCGGCAAGCAAGGTCACCGGCGCAGCGGCGGCCAAGAGGGCGGCGGCGACGAACGCGATGAGGAAATGCGCGGCCATATGCGAGCCGAATAGCACCACTCCGTAAACTGCCGGCGCGCCGGAGGTGGCGTAGACCAGCACTGCCAGGCCCAGCGTCCACGCGACTGCGCGTCGGATCGGCCATGTGCCGGCGCGCCTGCGAACCGCGTAGACGGCGCGCCAATACACGATGAGCGCGATCACGGCCACGACCGCCCACAGCAGATCCAAACGCCATTGCGTCAGCCAGTGCAGCGGCGTGAGCTCCGGCGGCAACGGATATCCGGTGAGAGTCTCCGCGGCCGACGGCGAACTCGGCGGCGCTTGGCCGGCGGGTTTGGCCGACCGTGACAGGGCGACTGCCGCCCCGCTGGCCAGCCCCAGCAACATCATCTCGCCCGCGACGAACCGCCAGAACAACGCGCGCGCGGACGACGTCCGGACGGCGGGTGCGGCCGACGACGTCCGGCCTGCGGGTGCGGCCGGAGCGCCTGCCTTCCGGCTGCCCGACAGGATGCTCGGCGCGGCGGCGTCCGGATCCTTCTTGAGTCGGGCGATGATGAATTCACGATGCCACCAGCCAATGAATCCCAGCAGGATCATGGCGATGGCCTTGACGATGATCAGGGCGCCGTAACGGCTGACCATGCCGGCCCACGAGCCGACCTGGACGTACGACGTCGAAATGCCGGACACCGCGACGAGGCAGTAGGCGAAGATGGCGATGGACGAATAACGCTCCACGATCGCGCCGATGTCGCGTCCGAGCAGGGATGCGGCGAGAGTCAACGCGATCAGGCCGCCGAACCAAATGCTCACGCCGGCGATATGCAGCCCGATCGACGAGACCGCGAGGTTGTGGTTGGAGGCGTCCGCTGCGTGTCCGGTCAGGGCCTGCGGTAACAGCCCGAACAGGGCCAGCACGGTCAACACCAGCACGCCGCCGTGCGATCGGACGCCGAACACCGCCGTCGACACGATGGCCGCCATGATGAGCGCGATCAGCCAGTAGGTCCCCGCATCGACGCCGGTGATGTACACGCCGAGCTGGGCCGAGAAATTGCCCGATCGCAGGGCTTGGCCGCCGACCGTGTCGATATAGCCGAGCAGGAGCATGCCGATGGCGGACAACGTCCACACGATCGAGGCGCCGCTGGCCAGTCCCAGCAAGCGGAGCCAGGCCGGGTTGAGCGCACTGCCGGGCGCCGCGCTGCGACTGCGCGGCACCACGACGGCGGCCAGGAGGAGGGAGCCGATGGTGACTGCGACCGAGATGTTGTAAGCCAGGTTGACGACCGGGAGCGACCAACGGACCAGCGCGCCCGGGTCGTCAACGACCGATGCTGCGGCAGCGCCGGTGTACAGCAACCCGACGATCAGCATTCCCACGGCAATGACCGCGCCGATCAGGATGCCGAGCAGGGCGCTGTCCGGGAACCGTGCTCCGACGTCCGGCGACGTCCGGCGCGTGCGCGGCGTCTTCGTCGATTCAGAGGTCATCGACGCCGACCGGGCAGAGGGCACTGAAGCATATGTTAAGAATAGTCGTCTTCTACAGGTCGTCGAATTCGGCGGTGCGGCCGGCACCGTTCCATGCGGCGTCCGCCGTTACGGGGACGGCGCGGCGTCCGGCGTAATTTCCCGCCTGAAACGAACGTCAGGCGGCCACCCGAATGGGGTGACCGCCTGACGTGAAAAGGAGCGACGCGAGTTACTACTTCGCGACAGCGGCCTTCAGCTTGCTGCCGGCCGAGATCTTGACCGAGTGGCCGGCCTTGATCTGGATGGTTTCACCGGTCTGCGGGTTACGGCCCGTGCGGGCGGCACGCGAGGTGCGCTCGACGGAAAGCCAGCCGGGAATGGTGACCTTTTCGCCTTTGGACACCGAGGTCGAGAAGACGTCGAAGACGCCGTCCAGAACGTCGCTTACCTGCTTCTGGGTGACGCCAGCCTTTTCGGCGACCTCTGAAACGAGTTCACTGCGGTTCTTAGCCTTATCAGCCATGTAACTAGTCCTCCTTCAGGACGCTAACGTTTAGCAGTTGCTAACTTACCAGCTTGACTTGGTAATACCGGGAAGTTCGCCCTTATGGGCCATGTCCCGGAAGCGTACACGGGAAAGACCGAACTTGCGCAAGGTGCCACGCGGACGGCCGTCGATCTGATCGCGATTACGCAGGCGAACCGGCGAGGCATCGCGGGGGAGCTTCTGCAGGCCGAGACGAGCGTCTTCGCGCTGTTCATCGGTGCTGTCGGGGCTCACGAGCGCGCGCTTGAGTTCCAGGCGCTTCTCGGCGTAACGGGCAACGACCTCGGCACGCTGCTGGTTACGGGCAATCTTGGACTTCTTCGCCATTTAGCGTTCCTCCCGGAATTCTACGTGCTTGCGGATCTTCGGGTCGTACTTCTTCAAGACCAGACGATCCGGGTTGTTGCGACGATTCTTGCGGGTCACATAGGTGAACCCGGTTCCGGCGGTCGACTTCAGCTTGATGATCGGGCGGATATCCTGTGCTTTGGCCATTAGAGCTTCACGCCCTTGGCGACGAGCTCGCCGACGACGACATCGATTCCGCGGGCATCGATCACTTTGATGCCCTTGGCGCTAAGGTTCAGCGTGACGTTGCGGCGCAACGACGGAACCCAATAACGCTTCTTTTGAATGTTCGGGTCGAAGCGACGCTTGGTGCGTCGGTTCGAGTGCGACACATTGTGGCCAAAGCCGGGCTTAGCCCCGGTCACCTGGCAGTGCGCTGCCATGACTTTCCTCCAGTTCAAATTACGACGATTACACGCCCCATAAGTGGTTCGTGTTCGTCAAACGCGATATCTCGACCCGGATCGGGCCGTGCCGGTCCGGCACGACAATCCGGCCGGAAACGCGGATATCTCTCGGCACATCACGGAAGACGAAGCCATCCGAATCGTTCCGGCGGCTTCAAAGTCCGGGGGTATACACCGATGAGCGACGAGCGGGTCCCACCACTACGACAACGCTTAATGCTAGATTCCGCGGGCCTGTTAAGGCAAATCACGCGCCCCGCGCCCGCTATGGCCGGAGGGGTCCGCCAAAGTCGTTCACCGTTTTGATCAGTCTATCAAGTGCGCCCTCGCCAATACCGTCATGCTCGAATTCGTTCGTCACCCAGGCGCGAGAGTTGCCGACGGACGCCGCGGTTTCCAGCTGGAGGCCGGAATCGACGTACATGTCGTCGTAATACACCGCTGCCGCTACCGGCACCTCGTTGCGCGCCAGCTGCCGGGAATCGTAGAGGTCCGGCCAATCGTCGCGTGCGGCCAGCACGTCGACGGCGGCTCGGAACGGCCGCAATGCTTTGATCTCGTCGAACATCCACGGATAGATCATCTCGCCGGTGAACGGAAGCGGACGACGTCCGGCGTCACAGTCTGCCGGACGCATCCGGTCCGCCGCCCAGCTCGTCGGCCCGGTGGCTTGCCCCGCGTAAATGCTCTCGTGCATGACCGCATACATCGGATTGGTCAGGTAGCTCGTGCGGGCGAGCACGGCGGCCAGGAACGTGTCGGACAGTTCGCCGCTCGCGGCGCCGTCCGCGCCCGTCCGCAATGCCGTGTCGAACAGCCAGTGCATCCGCTCGTAGCCCGGTTTCATGCCGAAATCCTGGCCGAGAGTCTGCAATCGGCGCACCGAAAGTTCGTCGCCGTCCGGAAGTCGGACGCCGCCGGCCGCCACGATATCGGCCACCCGGCCGGCGCGTTCGACGTCGTCGGGGTAGCGAGAGTAGTACTCGGCGGTCTTGGCGGCCACGCGCGGGTAGGTGTGGCGGTACACAGTTGCAGCGTCCGTGTTCAACCCCGCCAACCCGCCCGTCACATAACAGGCGGCGAGCGCTTCGGGAGCGTGCGACAGATAGGTCAGCGTGACGAAACCGCCGTAGCTTTGCCCGAGTGTCTCCCACCGGCGGCCGCCGAAATCGGTGCGGCGCAGGTGTTCGGCGTCCCGCACTATCGAATCGGCACGGAAGTGGGAAAGGTAGTTCGCGCCGGCCTCGCCGCCCATTGCGCCGATCAACGCGGCGTCCACCGGAGTGCTTCGCCCGGTGCCGCGTTGGTCGAGCAGGACGACGCGGTGCGTCTTCAAGGCGGTGGCCAGCCAGCCGGACCGGCTTTGGGGTCGCGGACCCGCGCCGCCCGGGCCGCCCTGCAAGAAGAGCAGAATCGGCAGGTCGTCCGTCCGGCGGGCCGGGTCGACGATTTCCCGCGCGAAGACGGTGATTGACGCGTCCGCAGGGGCGTTCCAATCCAGCGGCACCTCGACCGTATGGTCCAGCATCAGCATGCCGGGAGCGGTATTGCGAGAGATGATCATGCCGTCCAGTGTTTCGCATCGGAACGGGCACCGCCACGCGCACCCGGGTATGATCCCTAAAGAAATCGTCGTCGGCCCGAAGAGTCCATGTGAGCAGCAACATCCCGCCGCCGCCCAGTCGGCCCCCGGAATTTCCCGGGCCCGGCCGTCCGGACGAGCCGAATCGTCCGGAGGAGCCGGCCCCCGAGCCGACTGGCACCGGAGCAACGAGCGCCGGAGCAACGAGCGCCGGAGCAACGAGCGCCGACTATGCGTCGTCCGGCGTTGCCCACGAGGAGCCGACGCCGTTCCCGACGACGTCGAAACCCAAGGGCCCGCGCCAGCCCGGCCGGGAGCCGAGGGCGTCGCGCCGGACGCTGATCATCGCCGCAGTTATCGTGCTTGTCTTACTGGCCGGCGGGTCGGGGTGGGCGATCGGAACTTTCGGCGGCGATGGCGACGGGCACGCCGAGGCCGCATCGCCGGCGACGACGAGTTCGACGGAGTCCGCGGGCGAGACGCCGACGACGTCGTCCAAGGCTCCGAAGCCGACCACGACACCGAAAAGCGCATCGGCGAAATTGAGGAAAGTCGTCAAAGACGATCGCGCTACCGCGAAGTCCGAGCTGAACAACAAGTGGGTGCCGCAGGTAGGTTCAAAGCGCACCGGGATGAAGGTCGGCGACACGACCTGGACGAACAAGAAGATCTGGCGCTCGTTCGAGAAGACCAAAGATAAGTACCCCGACGCGTTGCTGCTGCGTTCGGAGGACTGGAAGTCGTTCCGGCTGAGCAATTTCTGGGTGACAGTCATCAACAAGCCGTACGACAATCCGGACGACGCGCTGGACTGGTGCCGCTCCCACCACTTGGACGGCGAGCACTGCTACGCCAAACGGATCAGCAATTCACACGGCCCGGATTCGAGTTCGAAGCACTGACCTCGCCTCGCTGACCGGTTCGAGGACGTTGCTCGCCGGCGGGTGGGCTTACCGGCGTTTTGCCGAGCATTCGGCGCACAGGCCGAACACTTCAACCGTGTGTTCGAAGTCCGTGTACCCGTACTTTCCGGCGACCTTCTTCGCCCACGATTCCACTTCCGGGGCATCGATTTCGACTGCCCGGCCACAATTGCGGCAGATCAGGTGGTGGTGGTGCTCCGGGCTGCACTGACGATAGAGAGCTTCGCCTTCGCCGGTATGCAGGGAGTCGATCTCACCGGACGACAGCATCGATTGCAGGTGCCGATAAACGGTGGCCAGCCCGATTGACGACCCGTTTTCGCGCAACGCGGCATGCAGATCCTGCGCGCTGATGAACCCGGAGCGCGAATTCAACACGTCGCGGACGGCGTCTCGCTGCGGGGACCGCCGGGTTCTGGCCGGCTCGTGGTTGGCGTTGCTCATGACCCCTCGATCATACGTGTCACGGCAGTGTCGGTTGCCGTTCGCCCAATTCCGCCCGCCGAGTGGTGGCGAACGGTCCCAGCGCCCCGCCGAGTGGTGGCGAATGGCTGCGAAATCGACGATTTCGCAGCCATTCGCCACCACTCCGTGACGGGTGTGCGTTGACCGGTGTGCGGCGGGCAGGACCGGGTCAGCTCAGCAGGATCGCCGGCTGTTCCAGCGCCCGGCCCAAATCCGCCAGGAACTTCGAAGCGACGTCGCCGTCGATGACCCGGTGGTCGGCCGAGAGGCCCAAGGTCGTGACGTCGCGCGGCACGACCTCGTCGCCGACGACCCATGGACGCTTACGGATCTGCCCGAACGCCACTATCGCCGATTCGCCCGGGTTGATGATGGGGGTTCCGGTGTCGACGCCGAAAACTCCGACGTTCGTGATGGTGATGGTTCCGCCGGTTTGGTCGGACGGCGGGGTCTTGCCGGATCGCGCCACCGACACCAGGTCGCCGATCGCGCTGCCCAGTTCCGTCAAGTTCATGACGTCGGCGTCCTTGATATTCGGCACGATCAGCCCTCGAGGCGTGGCCGCGGCGATGCCGAGGTTGACGTAATTCTTGATGACTATCTCATCGTCGGAGAACACCGAGTTGGTTGTCGGGTTGCGCTTAACCGCCCAGGTCACGGCCTTGGCCAAGATCAGCAGCGGCGACACCCGCGTGTCCTCGCCCAGTGCCTTCGACGCCTTGAGCTCGGCGACGAATTCCATGGTGCGCGTCACGTCCACGTCAAGGAACAAGCTCACGTGCGGCGCCGTGAACGCGCTCTTGACCATGGCCTGTGCCGTCATCTTGCGAACACTCTTCACCGGGATCCGCGTTTCGCGCTCGCCCCGTGCCGCGGCTGGTGCCGGTTTGACGCCGGACGCCGTGCCCGCGCCGGTCTGCGCGTCGTCGCCTGCTGCGGCTCCGGCGGCCGCGTTGACGTCGGCCCGCGTGACCTCGCCGTTAGCGCCGGTCGGGGTCAGGGCGGCTAGGTCGAGGCCGAGATCCTTGGCAAGCTTGCGCACCGGCGGCTTGGCCAGCGCATGACCGGAGCGTACCGGTACCGCCGCAGCCTCCACCGGGGCCGGCGCCGCCGGTGCCGCCGGGACAGCTGCCGCTGCAGGTTTTTGCTCGGCCGACTCTGCCGCCGGCGCCGCCGAGCTCGCTTTGCGGGCACGCCGGGTACGCGCGCCCGGTTTGGAGCCGTAGCCGACGAGCGTCGCTCCGGTCCCGTCGTCCTCGCTTGCCGGAGCGGCCGCCCCCGCGCTGCCCGACGCCGAACCATCACCCGACGGCGCATCGGCGCCATCGGTGACGAAGCTGACAATGGGCGATCCCACTTCAACGGTCTGGCCCTCATTGACCAGAAGCTCACCGATCACCCCGGCGTGCGGGGACGGTAATTCGACGAGCGATTTGGCCGTTTCAATTTCGACGAACACCTGGTTGACGCCCACCGTGTCGCCGGGTTTGACCTTCCACGACACGATCTCGGCCTCGGTCAGTCCCTCCCCCACGTCGGGGAGTGCAAAAATCTCTGCCACTTGGATTTTCCTTCGAGTTTCAGTACGCCATGGCACGGTCGACGCCGTCCAGGATGCGGTCAAGGTCGGGGAGGTAATGATCTTCCAGCCGCGACGGCGGATACGGCAGATGGAATCCGCCCACGCGCAGAACCGGCGCCTCCAGATGATAAAAACACTGCTCGGTCACTCGAGCGGCGATTTCGCCGCCGAGCCCGGAGAACACGGGTGCCTCGTGCGTGATGACGAGACGCCCCGTGCGCTTCACGCTTTCGGCGATCGTGGGCATATCGAGCGGGCTGAGCGAGCGCAGATCGAGCACCTCGATGTTGACGCCGTCCTGCTCGGCAGCGGCCGCGGCGTCCAGCGACGTCTGCACCAGCGGACCGTACGCCAGCAAAGTGACGTCCGACCCCGGTTTGACGACGCGTGCGGCGTGCATATCGCACGGCGGCTGCTCCAGATCGACGTCGCCCTTCGCCCAGTAGCGGCGTTTGGGCTCGAACACGATGACCGGGTCGTCGTCCTGAATTGCCTGCTGAATCATCCAGTAGGCGTCGTTCGCGTTGGACGGCGAGATGATGCGCAGCCCCGCGACATGGCTGAACAGCGCTTCGGGCGACTCGGAGTGGTGTTCGGGCGAACCGAGCCCGCCGCCGTACGGAATACGCAGGACGACGGGAACCTTCACGGTGCCCATCGAGCGGTTGGCCATTTTGGCCAGTTGCGTCACGATCTGGTCATAGGCCGGGAACACGAACCCGTCGAACTGGATCTCGACGACGGGACGGTACCCGCGCAGGCTCAGTCCGATCGCGGTGCCGACAATTCCCGATTCCGCCAGCGGCGTGTCGATCACGCGGTCGGGGCCGAAGTCCTTTTGCAACCCTTCGGTCACGCGGAAGACGCCACCCAGCGGGCCGATGTCCTCGCCCATGAGCACGACCTTCGCGTCGTCGTCCATGGCCTTGCGCATTCCGGCCGTAAGAGCTTTGGCGATCGCCAGCTTTTCCATCTCAGTCGACCTCCCCTTCGGAGGCAAAGGATTCCAAATAGTCGGTCATCCAGGCCTTTTCCTCATCGACGAGCGAATGCGGGCCGTTGTACGCGTGCTCGAACATTGACGTCGGGTCGGGGTCGGGCATGTTCACACAGGCCGATCGGACTCGGGCAGCGAGTTCGTCGGCTTCGTCGTCGACGGCCGTGAAGAATTCCTTGTCGGCGATGCCGTCGGTCTCGAGCAGGATTCGCAGTCTGTCGATCGGGTCCCGGCGGCGCCACACCTCGACGTCCGCTGCCGTGCGGTACTTGGTCGGGTCGTCGGCGGTGGTGTGGGCGCCCATCCGGTACGTGAACGATTCGACGAGTCGCGGGCCTTCGCCGGCACGAACCCGTTCGAGGTTTGCCTGAGTGACTGCGTACACGGCCAGGACATCATTGCCGTCCACGCGCACGCCGGGGACTCCGAATCCCTCGCCGCGGCGGTACAGCGGAATCCGCGTTTGCCGGGACAGCGGCTCGGAGATCGCCCATTGGTTGTTCTGACAGAGGAAGAGCACCGGCGCGTTGTAGGACGCCGCAAAGACGAGCGCCTCGTTCATATCGCCCTGTGACGTCGCGCCGTCGCCGAAGAACGCCATCACGGCAGTGTCGCGGTCCGGATCGCCGGTGCCGACTGCTCCGTCGCGCTGCACGCCCATCGCATAGCCGACGGCGTGCAGGGTCTGCGAAGCGATGACGATGGTGTAGAGGTGGAAGTTGTTCTCGGTCGGGTCCCAGCCGCCGTGACTGACGCCGCGGAACATCCCCAGCAGGGTTTCGGGCGGCACGCCGCGCATCATTGCCACACCGTGTTCGCGATAGGTCGGAAAGATGTAGTCCTGCGGCCTGGCGGCCAATCCGGTACCGATCTGGGTGGCCTCTTGACCGAGCACCGGCGCCCACAGCCCAAGTTGACCTTGTCGCTGTAACGCCGTTCCTTCATTGTCGACACGGCGCACCAACACCATTTGCCGGTAGAAATCGCGGAGCTTGGCGTCATCGACGTCGTCCAAATACTTGCCGTATTCCGGGTCGTCGACGCGTGTACCCTCCGGAGTGAGCAGTTGCACCATCGGCACCTCGTCGGTGCCGCCCGGTGCCGGGGCGTTTGAGCTTGTCGCAATGCTCATCGGGACTCCTTCGTCCAAGCCGAACAGCTCGGGATCGCCGTCTGCTCATGCAATTGATTCGTGTTCCGGCCGATAGCGTGGTGGGCCGCGGCCGGTGGAGTTGTCCTGCGGTCTATGAAGTTGTGCGGCCGTGCGTCTGTGAAGGCGATCACAGGCCTACTTCTACAGTAGCCAATGTTAACCGCGGTTAACAAAACGGTGCCGCGGCGCAGGGCTCGTCTATAGAAAATCGCAACCATTCCTCTACCGTAAAGTGCCCGGACGCTAACTTCGGCATCGGAAATGACCAGTGTTTGGCACCGGGCTTGTCAGGCAGGTCACAAATCGTTGGACGGGCGAGTGTTTCCCCCTTCTGCTCGCGCGTGTGGTTCTCGCTCGGCGGCAACTCACCGGAGGTACCCGGCCGATTTTCAGGCAACGCGGACTTCGGCCGTGTCACACTGGGAAGATGCGATTCCTGCTTCAAGTTCTCATCTGCGCAGTGGCGCTCTGGGTAGCGGCATGGATTCTGCCCGGCGTGGCGATCGCCCCGCCCTCGGACGCCTCGGGCACGGGTGCCACCGTGATCAGTTACTTGGTCCTCGGCCTCATCTTCGGGCTGGTCAACACGATCGTGAAACCGATAGTTAAGTTCATCACGGGCATCGCATATATTTTGACGCTCGGCTTGTTCACGCTGATCGTCAACGGCCTCATGCTCGAACTCGTCGCGTGGCTGGCGGGCTTCACGCCGCTGACCTTCGTGATCGACCATTTCTTCTGGGACGCCATTCTGGCGGCGATCATCGTGAGCATTGTCAGCTTCATCGGCTCGATGCTCGTCGGTCACCGGGATAAGGGCGCGGTCGCGGCGTAGGACGCCGTCCGGCAGGCTCGTCGCTCCCCGATTCGGACGGCGCACCCGCCGCCAAGCTCGGCGAACCCGGCGAACCCGCCGGCACTCGGGTCGGGGTGAAATCGAAGCTTGTCGACTTGCCGCCGCCGAAGAATCCCGCGTTGGCAGCCAACCACGCCGCGACAGCCGGCGGCGGGCTGCGACGGATCATGTCGATAGTTCTCGCATACTTCGCCGCTGCATGGGCCCCGGCCGCACCGTCACCCGTCCGCGGTAGTCGGCGGGTCACGGTCGTCCAGTGCGTACGGTCCGGATTGTCCGCGCCGTCGAGATTTGGCACGACATCCCGATCATGTTCGACGGCGAGGACGCGAACATCCCGCGGTATCGGGAAATCGGCAATCGGCGCGCCGACCGACACTATCGATTTGACCGAATATTTCCGCCGGAACGCCGGGTCCGATGCAAGCCCGGCCGCAGTGATGCCGCCCTGGCTATACCCCACCAGCATGATCGGATCGCCCCGTTTCAACCCGGGCACGCGTGCGAGAGCATCGGCGACGGCGCGCTCCATGGCACTACGCCGCGCGGCCATCCCCGTGACGTTGGTGGTCAGGTCGGTCGGCATCGAGCCGGCGCGCGGCGACCAGTCCTGAGTGGCGGGGATCTCGACGATATAGGCGTGCCCTGAACCGGTCGCGACCCGCTCGATCCGGATGTGCCCCGGACGCGGATCGCTTTGGGCATCCGTGCGCGCGAACAGGTCGGACAGATCCGTCGGCCCGTTCGCCGGCGCGGGCACGCGGCCGCGGCTCGGTCTCACCCGCACGTCGGTGGGGCGCAAGAGGCCGAGAGGCGCACCCAACGCCAGGGCCAACCGGGCCAGGGACGGCGTGTCGTGCGGCCACGGGGGTTCGCTCGGAAACCCGGGCACGTCCGGCCCGGGCGGCGGCATGCCGATCAAACCGTCCACGAACCCCGGAGCTACGGCGATCATCTGCGAAATCCGACCGGCGGACCGGGACGCGACCTCGCTGAGTGCGCGCACGGCGTCCGGATGATCGTGTAACCATTTGGCCGCGTGCGCGGGTCCGCCATGGGTCGCCCACCAGGCCGCCGCGGCAATCGTGACCTGCCCGGGCGGGGTGAGAGCGGCGACGGTTGCGGCTGTCGCTACGTTCGCGATCGCCACGCGGGTGGCGAATCCGGCAGCGTACGCGGCGTTCGACCGGACAAGCGACCATCCTCCGGCAATCGCCGACTCGGTACCGCGATATGCCGTCGCCGCCGCAGCGAGTGCTGCCGCTATCGCTTCGACTTCCGCCGTGACCACGCCGAGCCGAACCGTCGCCGTCACGACCGCCGCTTCGGCTCTGCCGAATTCGACGGGCGCGGCAAGTTCATCGGCGAGATCGAGCACGCTCAGCCCGTCGCGGACGGCGTGCCCCGCCACTGCGCCGACGTCGGCCGCCGACCGGGACAGCACGCCCGCCGCGCGTTGCATATCGTCCATCGAGGCGCTGATCCCGGTCGATCCGCCCGTCACCGTGAGGTCGCGCGCGCTCATCGCGAACCCATTCTCATGGCGGTTCCCTCCTCATCGGGCATCGACCTTCCGGTCCGACGGCCCACCACCTTCGCCGCTGCCGTCGACGTCGTCGCGCTCGTCCGCGCACAGATCGGCGATCATTGTCTCGATGTCGGGGCGATCGGCGTGCCTGCGACGCCACGAAAACAGGCAGCACACGCTGTGAGCCGCCAGCCATGTCTTGTCGCGGCCCTTGGATCTCGGAACGATGGTGACGCCGACGTCGGCCCGGTCGTGTTGCTGCAATTGCCGGACGCCGTCCACTATCTCGCGCGGAAGCCCGGCGACCGGCATGGCGCACAACTGTACGCCCGGGCTCTGCGGAAACCGTGCCAGCTGGACGCGGGTGAGCCCGACCGCCAGCCCATACGTCACGGAGTACTCCCCCACCAGGAGGGTCTCCTTGGTTTGCGCGCGCACCGAGACGCCGACCGTCGAGAACTGGTGACACATCAACAGAAATCGCAGCGAGTCGAGCGAATCAGCCGGCAGGCCACCGGCCGGACCGTCCGCGTCCGGTGCCGGCACGCCGTCCGGACGTCGCACCGCGAACGATCGCGGCAGCTCGAGGCCGGGAATCGTCAGGGCCAGGTCGGCGAAGTCGCGGGCTGTCAATAATGCGCGGTGGACGCTCATCACGCGCCCTCCCGCCGCGCCTCGATGGCGCGGGCGTAGGCAGCGAGTGCGCCGGCGGCTTCGGACGCGTCGTCCGCGCACCGATCGATATCGGCCGCCACTGCTCGCAGGCGCCGGCGGAACGCGCCGGCCGCTTCCGATTCCCAGTCGACGGTGCCGGTCCGCCGGGCGTGCACGGCTGCGCGATGCACGTCGTGGGAGTAGCCGTGCCATCGGCGGGACTTGGCTCGCAGGTCGTCACTGCCGTCATTGCTCATGCGCCATATCGTTGCGCTCCCGGGCGTCGCCCGCCAGTGACAAAGTGCCAATTGTGGAAAATTCACCGCCAACGGCCGCCTGTGTACGCAACTCTCCGGCCCGGCCCGGCAGGGCCTGCGGATACGATGGGGGCATGCCTGACCGACGCTCTCTTGCCGCCATCACGCCCCCCATCGCTCTCGGACCGGTCGACGGCCGGTATCGCCGCGAAACAGCCCCGCTCGTCGACCATTTGTCGGAGGCGGCTCTCAATCGCGAACGCGTCCACGTCGAGGTCGAATGGCTGATCTACTTGACCGACAATCAAGTCGTGTCGGGCGCCAGACGGCTCGAGGACGACGAAAAGGTTCAGCTGCGCGCGCTCGTTTCCGATTTCGACGAGAATTCGATCGAGGCACTTGCGACATTCGAACGCGAGACGGTGCACGATGTGAAGGCAGTCGAGTACTACATCAAGAACACGCTGACGCATTTGGGAGCCGACGATGTCAGCGAACTCGTGCATTTCGCGTGCACCAGCGAGGACATCAACAACTTGGCGTACGCGCTGAACGTCAAGGGCGCCGTCACCGAGGCGTGGCTGCCGGCCGCCGATCGGTTGATCAGCGACCTGCAGACCATGGCCGAGGCGAACCGGGACCTGCCGATGCTTGCCCGCACGCATGGCCAGCCGGCCACGCCGACAACGCTCGGCAAGGAGCTCGCCGTCCTGGCCCGCCGGCTGGACCGACAGGCCACGAGAGTGCGTCGGGCCGAATTCCTCGGCAAGCTCAACGGCGCGACCGGCACCTACGGCGCACATCTGGCGGCGGTTCCGGACGCCGACTGGCCGACCATTGCACGCGGCTTCGTCGAATCACTGGGGCTCACGTTCAACCCGCTGACCACGCAGATCGAATCGCACGACTGGCAGGCGGAACTCTACGCCGACGTGGCCCGGTTCAACCGCGTGCTGCACAACCTCGCCACCGATATGTGGACGTACATCTCACTCGGCTACTTCGCGCAGGTCCGCGGGCAAGGGACCGTCGGCTCATCGACCATGCCGCACAAGGTCAACCCGATCCGATTCGAGAACGCGGAAGCCAATCTTGAGATTTCCTGCTCGCTGCTGGACACTCTGGGAGCCACGCTCGTGACGTCACGCATGCAGCGGGATCTGACCGACTCCTCCAGCCAGCGCAATATCGGCGTGGCGTTCGCTCATTCGCTGTTGGCATTGTCGAACGTGCAGCGGGGCCTGGCCGGACTCGACGTCAACCCGGACCGGCTCGCCGACGACCTCGATCAGAACTGGGAGGTGCTCGGAGAAGCCATCCAGTCGGCCATGCGGGCGGCCGCCGTCGCCGGAGTGCCCGGCATGGACCATCCCTATGAACGGCTCAAGGAACTCACCCGCGGACACCGAGTGGACGCCGTAGCGTTGGCCGAATTCGTGCGCGGGCTCGGGCTTCCGGCCGACGTGGAAGAGCGTCTTGCCTCCATGACCCCGGGCAGTTACATCGGGTTGGCGAGCACGCTGGTGGACCAAGCACGTCGCTGACCCGGTTCCCTCTGAAGTAGCCCCAACTTTCCCTTCGCCGGGTGGTGGATGGATAGTTCACGCCTCGTTCAACGAGTATTCGAGTTCCGGCCGCCCCGCGCTGCCGTACCGGCCCGAACGCACCACTCGGCCGCTCTCGGCAAGTCGCTCAAGATAGCGGCGGGCCGTCACGCGTGAGCAGCCGACGATTGCGGCCATCTCCGTGGCCGATACCGCGCCAAGCGCCGCGCCGGACGCCGTGGACGGCGATTGGCCCGAGCGGCCGTCGGCGCACGCCGCAGCCGTCCGATCCCTCAACGCATCGATGATCGCCGCGAGTGTTTCGCGCGCCAGGCCCTTGTCCAAGGTCGCGCCGCCGGGCGCGCGGAGTTTGCCCAGCGCCCTGTCCACTTCGGATTGCGTGAGATTCCCGCCGTCCGGAAGACTCGACCGGTATTCGGCGTAGGAAGCCAGCTTCTCGCGAAACGCCGGGAACGTGAACGGCTTGATCAGGTACTGCACGATCCCGGCAGTCATGGCCGATTGAACTATCGACAAATCGCGCGCCGCCGTGACGGCGATGACATCGACCGAACAGTCGGCGGCCCGGAGCCGCCGGCACAGTTCGAGTCCGTGCATATCCGGCAAATTCAAATCGAGCAGCACCAAGTCGATAGCCGATCCGGTCTCGTGGTCGGTGAGCACTTCCAAGGCTCGAGACGCCGTCCGGCAGTCCCCGGCCATGGCGAATCCCGGAAGGCGCCGCACGTACTCGGCATGCGCTGCCGCGGGAATTTCCTCGTCCTCCACGACGAGCACCCGCACCGGATCCGTATCAGCCATTGTCCTCCCCCTGCCACGCGTGAGACTCCGTCCGTCCGGAGTCCGCTGAGATCGATTCGGTCGCTCGCGCGGCGTCGCCCGGTACGCCGCCGTCCGGAACGAACACCACGAATTCGGCACCGCGCAACTCGTCACCGGCGGAATTCGCCGTGATGCGTCCGCCAAGGCGGCGGACTGCCTGAGCAACAAGGGCCAAGCCGATACCGCGGGATCCGATGCCGCGCGAACTATCGACCCTGTTCACCGCCTTCGACGTCCATCCGCGCTTGAATACGTCGTCCACGCTGTCGGCCGCAATACCCGGTCCGGAGTCGGCGGCCCGGATGAGCAGGCCGTCCGGCTCGGCACTGAGCGTCAACCGGACGATCCGCGGGGCATCGTGCTCGGCGACGGCGTCGAACGCGTTATCAAGTAGATTGCCGAGAATCGTCACGAGTTCGCGGGCCGCGGGTAGCCGGGACCGGTCGAGGTCGCGTATCCGCAAGTCGAGGTCGATACCGCGCTCGTTGGCCAGCGCCGTCTTGGACAGCAGTAGGGCGCTGACCACCGGTTCGCCGACGTCGCGCAGCAATTGGTCCGTCAGGGCCTGCGGCATAGCAAGCTCGTCAGTCGCGAATTCAATGGCCTCGTCGCTGCGGCCCAACTCGATCAACGACACCATGGTGTGCATCCGGTTGGCGAATTCGTGCGCTTGCGAACGCAACGAGTCGGCGAAACTCTTGACCGAATCGAGTTCGCCGGCCAAGGACTGCAGTTCGGTGCGGTCGCGCAGCGTGACGACGGTGCCCGACCATCCCGGCGTCGGCGAGCCGGCGCCGCCGCCGTCGGACTGGTTGACGACGAGGACGCGGGTCTTCGTCAAGTGAATTTCATCAATTGCCGGACGGCGGCTGGCCAGGAGTTCGCGCAGCGATTCGGGCAGCGACACGTCGTCCAGCGGAAGGGGCCTGCCGCCTTCAGGCGGCAGTTCGAGCAAGCGCGTCGCCTCGTCGTTGCGCAGCACTATCCCCAGACCCGGTTCCGTCAGTAATAATCCCTCGCGCACGGATCGCAGCACCGACTGGTAGTAGTTGAACATCCGTCTGAGGTCATGCGCGCCGAAGTCGCCGGTGATGCGTCGCACGATGCGCGAGACGAACCAGCTGATCAGCACACCGATCGCGAACACGATCACTGCCAAAGCAACTATCCACCCCAGCTGTCCTTCGAATTCGGCGTTGAGATTGCGCACCGTGACTCCGGCCGTGACCAGCGCGATCACGTTTCCGCCGGAATCGGTGATCGGTGAGACCGACCGCACGCTCTCGCCGCGGGATCCGTCGAATTCTTCGGTGAACGTCGTGCCGTGCAGCGCGGGCTCGAACCCGCGGATCATTTTCTCGCCGATCGCGCTCCGATCGGTGTGGGTGTACCGGATGCCCTCCGTGTTGAAGATCGTCACGAAATCCATGCCGTTGTCCCGCGCCATCCGTACGGAATACGGCTGGAGCGCGCTCGATGGGGCGCTGCCGTGCAGCGCTCGGACGACGGACGGCGCGTGCGAGACGGTCCGGCTCACCGCCACGGCCCGCTCGCGCGCCATATCAACGTTGTGGCTGCGCACGACTATCAGCATCGTGGCGGCCGTCATCCCGACGACGATCGCGATAGTGGCCATTTGCGCGACCAGAATCGCCGTCGGCACGCTGAGGTTACGCAGTCGGCGGTTCTTCACTGAGCTGCGACGACGGGGCATGCGTCAAGTCTGCCGTGAACTGAAGAAAAAACGAACCATTACCGAGAACACTATGAACACAAATTGGCCGGAACCCGGCAAACTGTCATGCTTCTCATAGCGGCTTAACCTCCACTAAGCCGCACGCGGGCAGGTTCCCCAGACCGCCCGCCGCGGTGGCGCAGTCGGCCGGCAACCGGCCGACACGCCATCCCCCTCGAGATCCGGCGCATCCCCCACCACTCGCCGGTCGGCGCGACTATTCCGCCGCAAGCACGACTGCGGCTTCGGGCGTGACTGCGCGAAAGTTGAACGACTGCTCCAAGTAGAACTGCACGTCGTCGCCGTCGTGGCGGTCGTATCCGACCGCGATATCCTGGCCGGATTCGAACAGGAAATCACCCCCGCTCACGCTGAGGACTGCGGCGCCGCGCACACCGGGCACCCACGCGATAGGTCCCCCGAGGATCTTCCGCAAATGGTCGAACAACGGGTAGCCGCCGTGCTCGGCCGTCTCGGTGACGGACGTGTAGTCGTCCGGACCGAGTGCGAGACCGTACGGTCCTGCAATACCGGTCTTCCGCAAGACTTCGACAGCCTTGGCCACGCGCTTGGGGTAGTCGTTGAAGTCCTCCACGCGCGGCACCGGCGTGTGCGGCGATACCTCCGAGATCCCTTGGATGCCGGCGTCCTTCCAGCCGTGGAAGACCGCCGTGTTCTCCGCCATGGCCATCGTCACCGCCGCGTCGTCGAGCGCGTCGAAGTCGATATCGTCGGCGCCCCGATCGGCGCCCAGCAATTCGTCACGGCTGAGCGTGAACGGCACGCGCACCTCGACAAGGGGAAGCACGCGTCGTCGAGCGCCGACCGCGCCGTCCACCGGCGCCGCGGCGAGCTTTTCGGTGCGCCCGAGATTGGTAGCCGAGTAATCCCAGCCGAGCGGGCCGGCGAAATCGATGAGCCTGCGCGCGCCCAAATTCGCCACGAGGCGCTCGGATGCTTCGGAGTCGATTTCCGCCCACGCGGCATCGCTGATCGGCGCGTGCGACCTCAACAGGTGATTCATGCTCACAGTCCTTGTCCTTTCGAGGAGTTCGTCACGGCGCCCTTCAAACCGCCGATTCCCAGGGAGACGTCCGCTGCTCCGCCCGTCTCCTGCTCGGAGTCTTCGCCGTTTGCGGCGGCTTCTGCTGCTTCACCGTGCCCGGCGATGTCGCCGGACGTGAACAGGATCCCTTGCGCGATCTGACGCCATTGCGGTTTGCGGCGCAACAGGAATTCCAGGTCCATGCTGAAGTGCTTGTATTCCTCGCCGAGCGAGTCGAGCATGACCGAGCGCGATTCCTCGTCGGTTTCCAGCGAAATGCGCTGCTCGTACCAGCCGATCGCTTCGGCTTCCTCGGTCAAATTGGCGCACATTCGTGCGAATGTGCGGGTTTCGGCCGACAATTCGTTTGCCGGCTCGTGGTACTGGTCGAACCCCATGGAGGCGCCCTCCTCGATCGAACGAGTCGTTCCAACGTACTGCTGACGATACGCGCCGCCACCGACATTCGCCCAGCCGGATTGGCCGGAAAAATTTATCCGATGCCGGAATACCCCTAGGGGGTATTGTGTTCCCATGACTATGACCGAACACGAGCACCCCAATCAGCCTCCATACGGGTACACCGACGACAAAGCGGCCTACCTGCGCCGTCTTGGCCGTATCGAAGGGCAGATCCGCGGCATCTCGCGCATGGTGGACGACGACAAGTACTGCATCGACATCCTCACGCAGATCTCCGCCGTCCGCTCCGCCCTGCAGTCCGTCAGCGTCGGACTGCTCGAAGAGCACATCGGCCATTGCGTGGTCGATGCCGCCAAGGCCTCCGACGAGGCCGGTAATGACAAGGTCACCGAAGCCTCCGCGGCAATTGCTCGGCTCGTCAAGAGCTGATGCGGCACCCGCGGATTCACCCACGCACACCACACGATCAAAAGGAGCACAGCGCATGACCACTGCCACCTACACCGTTTCCGGGATGACCTGCGAGCACTGCGTCCACGCCGTCACCGAAGAACTCACGGCCGTGCCGGGAGTCAGCAGCGTCGACATCGACCTCAACCCGGGCAACGACTCCCGGGTGAGTGTGACCTCGGAAGCCCCGCTCGACGTCGAGCAGGTGCGTGCCGCCGTCGACGAAGCCGGATACGACCTGAAATGAGCGAAGCCCGCACCGCGTCCCGCGCGGTCGATCTCGAGATCTCCGGCATGACCTGCGCCTCGTGCGCCACTCGGATCGAAAACCGCCTCAACAAGCTCGACGGCGTCACTGCCACCGTGAACCTGGCCCTTGAGACGGCCCGCGTCAATGCCCCGGAGGACACGCCGAACGATGCGATCATCTCGGCGGTCGAGGCCACCGGTTACGGCGCGTCCGTCGCCGACGATCCGCACGCCGTCGGGCATGCCGGGAACACGGCCGAGAGCCGGACGCCGGACGGCGAGTCCGACGTCTCCGGGCACGAAAGCGGCGGGCACGGCAGCCACGACCATATGGCCCACGACTACGATCCGCGCGGACTGAAGAAGCGCCTGGCGGTGTCGATAGTCCTGGCCGTGCCGGTTGCGGCGCTGTCGATGATCGGCGCCTGGCAGTTCCCGGGCTGGGAGTGGGTGGTGGCCGTTTTGGCGTTGCCGGTGGCCATCTGGGGTGCCTGGCCGTTCCACTCCGCTGCGGCAAAGGCCGCCCGCCACGGCAGTTCGACAATGGACACGCTCGTGTCGATCGGTATCACCGCCGCCACGCTGTGGTCGCTCTGGGCACTGGTGGTGCATGCTGCCGGCGGGTCCGGCGTGCACGTGTATTTCGAGGTCGCCGCAACCGTCACCGTATTCCTGCTGGCGGGACGCCTGGCCGAAGCATCGTCCAAACGCCGCGCCACATCGGCCTTGAAAGCGCTGTTGTCGCTCGGCGCCAAGGACGTCGCGGTCATCGACCACGACACCGCCGGCCGCCCCACCGAACGCCGCATTCCGATAGCCTCCCTTCAGCCCGGCGACTTGTTCGCCGTCCGGCCGGGCGAGAAGATCGCCACGGACGGCGTCGTCGTCGACGGCCATTCGGCGGTCGACGAGTCAATGCTCACTGGCGAGCCGGTACCGGTCGAGGTGTCGATCGACAGCGCCGTCACGGGCGCCACCATGAACACGTCGGGCCGGCTCACGGTCCGGGCGACTCGCGTCGGCTCCGATACGACCCTGGCGCAGATCTCGAAACTCGTCGCCGCGGCTCAGACCGGCAAGGCCCCCGTACAGCGGCTTGCCGACAGGATCTCGTCGATCTTCGTACCGACTGTCCTCGTCGTTGCCGCTGTGACAATTGTGGCGTGGCTGCTCATCACCGGCGACTGGACGCCCGCATTCACGGCGGGCGTCGCGGTGCTCATCATCGCCTGTCCGTGCGCGCTCGGATTGGCCACGCCGACCGCATTGGCCGTCGGCACCGGACGCGGGTCCCAGCTCGGCATCGTCATTCGGGGGCCGGAGGTGCTCGAGAGCACCCGCGATATCGACACGATCATGCTGGACAAGACCGGCACCGTGACCGAGGGTCGCATGTCGGTTGCGCGCACGACGCTATCGGCACCGGCTTTGCAGCTTGCGGCCGCGGCCGAATCGGGAAGCGAGCATCCGGTCGCCCGGGCCATCATCGACTACGCGGCAGCAGTGCCGTCGGAGGGCCGCGTGAGCGTCGACAAGTTCACGGGCCACCCCGGCGGAGGCGTCTCGGCCACCGTCAACGGTCACGGGGTGCTTGTCGGCCGCGCCGGATGGCTGTCCGAGCTCGGGGTGACAGTACCGGCGGACGCCGTCACCGGCGCGGATTCCGACCGGGCGCCGGGCAGCGCGCTCACTCCGGGCACGACGCTCGTGTTGGTGGCTATCGACGGCGACCTTGCCGGGTCGGTCAGCGTGACCGACCGGGTGAAGGACGGCGCCGCCGACGCGATTGCCCAATTCCTCCAACTGGGACTGCATCCGATTTTGCTCACGGGCGACAGGGAACAAGCGGCGCGGGCCGTGGCGGCGGAAGTCGGCATCGACGACGTGATTGCCGATGTACGCCCCGAGGACAAGGCGCGCGTGGTCGCCGACCGTCAGTCCGCCGGCGCCGTCGTGGCCATGGTGGGCGATGGCGTCAACGATGCGGCAGCCCTGGCAACCGCCGATCTCGGGCTTGCCATGGGCACCGGCACCGACGTGGCGATCGAGGCCAGCGACCTGACGCTGGTTCGCGGCGATCTGACTGTGGCGGCGGACGCCGTCCGGCTGGCTCGGCGCACTCTTTCCACCATCAAGGGCAACCTCTTTTGGGCGTTCGCCTACAACGTGGCTGCCATTCCGCTTGCTGCCGTCGGGCTGTTGAGTCCCATGTTCGCCGGCCTGGCCATGGCATTCAGCTCGGTGTTCGTAGTTCTCAACAGCTTGCGCCTCTACCGGTTCAAATAGCCGGTCTCTCCGGGGCGCCGGCGGACAAGAGCCGTGTCACCAGGTCGTCGAGCTGGCTGTCGAGGTCGGGCCAATTGAAAAGCGGCCGATTGGTGCGTAGCAAGATAATTCCGTGCAGCGCGCACCACGCCTGCACCGTGAACATCTCTGCCTGATCGTCGCCGACGACCTCCGCCAGCCGACCGCGGACGACGTCGAAAGCCGTTTGCCCGATGTAGTTCTCGGGCGAGCCGTCCGGCGGGACCGACAATTCGGACGTGAACCAGACCTGATACAGCCCCGGATGCGCGAAGGCGAAGTCCACATACGCCTGCACAAACGCCCGCACGCGCTCTCGGGGGCTGCCTTTGGCGTCGGCCGTCGCCGTCATCAAAACAGCGGATAGCCGATCGAACGCCTGCATCTTCACGGTGGCGGTCAACTCTTTCAACGAGTCGAAGTGCAGATAGATCGATGTCGGCGTCACGCCGACTTCGCGCGCCACTTTGCGCAGCGAGAGCGCCTTCGAGTCACCGGTTTCTTCCAGCATCCGGGCCGTGACGTCGAGAATTTCCTCGCGCAGCCGATCCCCGTCGCCGCGCCTGGCGGCCGGTCGGCGTCCGTCACCGGAGTCCACACGCGTCATACCGCTCCTATGGTTGACACCTGTAGCGCTACAGGTGTTATCTTAGTCATTGGGCTACATGTGTAGCCTAACATTTTCAACCGATCGACGGGGACCCGATGACCTCCCAAACCACGCAACTCCCACCGCGACCGACGACACACTTGGTCAGGCAAGGCTGGACCCTCACGCTGGTCTGCACGGCAACCTTCATGCTGCTGCTCGACGTCACTGTCGTCTCGGTAGCGCTGGAGCCCATCCGCGCCAGCTTCGGCGCGAGCTTGTCCGGGCTTCAGTGGGTGGTCGACGCTTATACGCTGCCGCTGGCCGGGCTCTTGCTGACCACGGCGACTCTCGGCGATCGGCTGGGGCGGCGGCGAATCTTCCTGACCGGGATGGCGTTGTTCACAGCCGGATCGCTCCTGTGCGCCATTGCGACGTCCAGCATCATGCTCGATCTCGTTCGCGCCGTTCAAGGCGCGGGCGGGGCCATGCTGCTGGGCACGGCGATCCCGATGATTGGCGCCGCCTTCACCGAGCCGAAGGCGCGCGCCGCCGCGATAGGCATCTTCGGCGCGACGCTTGCCGCGGCCACGGCAATCGGCCCATTGGTCGGCGGCATTCTCGTCGACGGCCTCGGGTGGCGGTGGATCTTCCTGATCAACGTGCCGATCGGAACCATTGCCCTGGTGCTCGGCGTCCGGCTGCTCTCCGAATCGCGCGCGAGCCGGCCCCGCCGAGCCGATTGGCCGGGAACAGCCGCCTTGACCGGGGCGCTTCTTGCCCTGCTGTTCGCACTGATTCGCGGGACGGCGCTGGGCTGGGGTTCGCCGCTGATCGTGACGCTGTTCGTGACGTCGGCCGTCCTACTTGCCGCGTTCATTGCGCGCGAAGTCACTGCGGCCGAACCGATGGTCGACCTGCATTTGTTCGCCCGCCCGAGCTTTGCGGCAGTCAGCCTGTCCGGTCTCATGATCGGCACCACCATTACCGCCGCCACGTCGTACCTGGGCATCTACATGATCAACACGATGGGCTATACGCCGCTCGAGACAGGCGTACGCGTGCTTCCCCTCACCATCGCCTCGTTCATTGCCTCGCCCATCACGGCGCGACTTGTCGACGTCGTCCCGCCGGCCGTCACTATCGGCGGCAGCATGGCGCTGGTGGCCATCGGCATGGCGTTGTGCGCCGGGCTGGACGGCGCGTCGACCTGGACGGCGCTCATGCCCGGATTCATTGTGGCCGGACTCGGAATCGGCGTCGGCAGCGCGTCGCTGTCGCAGGCAGCACTCGGCGCAGTTGAGACCGATCGGGCCGGAATGGCTACCGGAATCGTCAATACGATGCGCCAACTCGGCACGGCAGCCGGCGTCGCCATTCTCGGCGTCGTCTTTACGAACCGGGCGACGGCCGCCATGACGTCGGGATTGGCCGAGGCGGGCATGACGCCGGACGGCGTGTCGAAGCTGTCGGACGCCGTCGGATCGGGTCTCGGTGCCCGGGTCGCCCAGGCCGTGCCCGGCCCATTGCGCGAGGCCGTCACGCACGCCGCTACCGGCGCGACCGCAACCGCCATGAACCACGTGTTCTTGTACGGGGCGGTCGGCGCGGCCGCCACGGCAGTGATTGCGGCCGCCTTGATCCGGCGCGAACGCGCCGAAGCGCGCTGACCCGCCGGGCGTCAGTGCGGCGCCGTATAGGGAACCGGATCGGGCAAACCGATGCCGGAGCGATAACGGCGGGCAAGTCTCTCCGTCGACCGCATTGCCGACACCACGTCGTCCGCAGTCACGGCGAACGGCATGTTGTGAATGGTCTCGCCCGGGACGCTCGCGGCATCGGCCACGGCTTTCAACGTCGCGTCGTCGTCCGGGGACAACCCGATTTCCGTCAGGGTCGTCGGCAGTCCGACTCGCGCCGTGAACTCCACGAATTCCCGGATCTCGCTGCTTGGTGCTCCTTCAAGAACAAGCTGCGTCAGCGAGCCGATATTGACCTTTTGACCGTGATCCAGGCCGTGCGTCTGGGGCACGGCTGTGAGCCCGTTATGGATCGCGTGCGCCGCCGCAAGACCGCCGGACTCGAATCCCAGCACCGACAATACGGTGTTGGCTTCGATCACCTTCTCCAGGTGCGGCGTCACCTGGTGATCGCGGACGGCGTCCAGCGCCAGTAGCGCGTTTTCCCACAGGATGTCCCAGCTCAGCTTGGCGACAGCCGTTCCGAGCTCGGTCGGAGGGCCGCCGGCCATGGTGTCGGCGTTCGCCCGCGAGGTGGCGCGAGCTTCCAGCCAGGTGGCGAGCGCATCGCCGATCCCGGCTATCAGGAAGCGGACCGGCGCGTTGGCGACGAGTTGCGAGTCGACGATGACCAAATCGGGATTCCGGGGAAAGAATCGGTACTCCTCGAATTCACCGTCATCGGTGTACACCACGGCCAGCGCCGACGTCGGCGCGTCGGTCGATGCGACGGTCGGCGCGCTCACCCAGCGGATGCCGGCGAGAAATCCTGCCGACTTCGCGGTATCGATGGTGCTTCCGCCGCCGACTCCGATGATGACGTCGGCACCGGCCTGCTCAATGACCCCGACGACGCGGTTGATCTCGGAGGCGGACGGGACGCCGTTGAATCGCTCCCGGCGAGCCTGCAGCTCAGCGGCCGCCAAGGACGACTCGACCGATTCGCCGACAAAGCCCCACACATCGTCATCGGCAAGTACGAGCGGTGTGTTCCCGATCGCGTGAATGAATTCGCCCAACCGCGCCAGAGCTCCGGCCCCCTGCACATAACGCCCCGGGCTGATGAAGCTTCGCGTCTTTTGCTGACTTGTTGCCATGGTGATGCCTCCGGAAATCACGACAGAGGGCGCGACACCGCGCCGTGTCGCACACGGTAGCCGCGCCGGCCCGAGACTGCTATGCCCGTTCTCACCATGCGACAATCCGCCGCAGCGTAGTGGGTCCTTTCGCCGAGTGGTGGCGAATGGCTGCCATGGCGCCCTCGCGATCCCCGAGTGGCGGTGTCAGCTCGCCGAGTGGTGGCGAATGGCTGAAAATTTTGAATGTCTTGTCTCAGGACATCGGTGACAGTTTTGTATCAGGACATCGGTGACAGTTGATGTCTCAGGACATCGGTGACAGTCGGCGTGTCAGGGGTAGGGTCACGGTTTTTCGTTGTTCTTGTTGAGGAAGCCGCGGGGCTTGCCGTTGCCGACGTAATTCGTTCCTGGGTCGGGTCTGGGGTGGCTGATGATTTCGGTTCCGTGCCGGTCGAAGAACGTGATCGTGTTGAGGTCCCAGATCGCGTGGGCTTGTTGTCCGATGTATTGCTTGCCGAGCTGATAGCGGACGCCATCGATGTGGACTTGGCCTTTGCCGTAGACAGTGCGGGTGGCTTCACCGCTGCTGGTGTTTTCGCGTGGTCGTGGCCGTGGTGCGACGGCTTTGTCGGTCGCGTCCCAGGCTTGTTGCGGGGTGATCCGGCCCGGTAGGCCTTGATGGGAGCGTTCGGTGTTGTAGATGATGTCGAACTGATCGACGAGTTCTTGCAATTGTTCGATCGAGTCGGCCAGTGGCTGCTTGTCCAGCCATCGGAAAAGGGTCTGGTGGAAGCGTTCATTCTTCCCTTGCGTGGTCGGCTTGTACGGTTTGCCGGTAATCGCCTCGATACCTAGCCGGCTCACGTGCGTGATGAGTTGCCCGGTGATGCCCCGGCGGGCCGGGTTCAAGGCGAGCCCGTTATCGGTTAGGAGTCGTTGCGGGACCCCGTGCGCGGTGATGCCCTTTGTCACCACGGCGATAGCCGCGGCGGACGTTTCCCCGTCGGCGACATGTGTGGCGACTGCGAGTCGGGAGTGATCATCTTGCAGTTGGAAGATCACGCAGGTGCGTCCGCCGGTAAGGACGTACGCGGTCGCGTCGAGTTGCCAGCACGCGTTCGGTGCGGGGTAGACAAATCTGCGGTAGGCCGCGCGTGGCTTTTTCTTCGGTTCGGATCGTGCGATGTTCTTTTCCCGGAAGAGCCGGGCCAGGGACGCTACCGACGGGGGTTTCAGGCCCATCATTTTCATTTTCTCGAACACGCTGATCGGTCCGTGGTCCAGGCCCGAGCGTTCGAGCGCGCCACGCACGTCCACGGCTTGCTGTTTCGTCTGTTCGTCGAGTTGGGAAGGACTTGTCTTTGGCCGACGGGACTTCGGTTCCAGCACGGCCGCGGGGCCTTCCCGGCGTGCCCGAGCGCGTAGTTGGTAGAACGTTTTGCGTGAGATCTGGTGTTCAGTACAGAACGTCGTGACCGCACCGCGTGGGGCATCGCGAGGCCACTGAGAAATTGCAAGACGGACAGCAGGATCAACAGGCTCATTTTTCGTCACCCGTCAATCCGACCCGAGAAGTGTCACCACCAAACCCGCAGGGACTGTCACCGATGTCCTGATACACAACTGTCACCGGTGTCCTGCGACATAACAGCTGAAAATTTTGAAAATTTTCAGCCATTCGCCACCACTCGGCGCAGGGCGGGAACCATTCGCCACCACTCGGCACAGAGCGGGGGCCTTGCGCATCCGGCAATTCTCACGAAATGAGAACGCTCCTGGTTTTCCATCGCCCTTGGCGCCAATAGTCGAGTCACAAGCATCGGCGGTCGGAGGTCCGCACCGACGACGAATTCCCCGAAAAGCCGGAAAAGACGAATCGACGCCGAACAATCGACAAACCTCAACGACCAAAAAGTTCACCACACCAAGGGAGTTTCACATGTCCAACCGGGTAGCCCTCATCACCGGAGCAGGACGCGGCATCGGCCGAGGCATTGCCGAACGGCTCGCCGACGACGGCTTCGACATAGTCGTCGTCGACATCGACGCGTCCACCGACAACATCACCAGCGTCGTCGAGGCGGTCGAGGCCAAGGGCCGTCGTGCCGTGGGCGTGACGGGCGACGTCTCCAAGCCCGGCGACGTTGCCGCGTTCGTCGCCGAGGGAGCCGAAAAGCTCGGCGACCTCGACGTCGTCGTGGCCAATGCCGGAATCGCCCAGGTCGACCAGATTCTCGACGTCGAGCCGGACGCCTTGGACCGCATCCTCGACGTCAACCTCAAGGGCGTTTTCTACACCTACCAGGCCGCGGCCCGGCAGTTCATCAAACAGGGCACGCCGGGGAAGATCATTGGCGCCGCATCGATAGTCGCCTTCCGGCCATTCCCCGTGCTTGCCCCGTATTCCGCCACCAAATGGGCCGTGCGCGGTCTCACGCAAGCCGCGGCCATGGAGTTCGCCAAGCACAAGATCACCGTCAACGCGTATGCGCCGGGCGTCGTCGGCACCGACATGTGGGACCTGATCGACGACCGTTTGACCACCATCGAGGGCACTCCCAAGGGCAGCGCGCTCGCCAAGCAGGTCGACGGGATCCTTGCCGGGCGCGTCTCGGAGCCCGCCGACGTCGCCAAACTGGTGTCCTATCTGGCCGGGCCGGATTCCGACCACATGACCGGCCAGACAGTGCTCATCGACGGCGGCATCAACTTCTCGTAACCGGCCGGCGGACGGCCCGGGACCGGCTGCTTCTCATTTGTTGATAATCGCTCTAGCTATTCGGCAGCGCAGCGTCCACTCTGGTTACAGACGCTCGGTCCCGATCCCACGCGAAAAGGGAGTGTGACATGAAAGCAGTGCGGCTTCGCGGCTACGGCGAGGCTCCGACAATCGACGATGTGCCGGAGCCCAAGATCTCCGGGGCCTGGGACGTGATCGTGGACGTCGGCGCGGCGGGCGTGTGCCGCACCGACCTGCACGTGATCGAAGGCCAATGGGAACAGATCCAGCACCCGGATCTGCCGTACACCCTGGGACACGAAAACGCCGGCTGGGTGCGCGAAGTCGGCAGCGCCGTGACGAACGTGGTGCCCGGCGACGCCGTCATCATGCACCCGCTCACCAGTTGCGGCCTGTGTGCACCGTGCCGGATCGGCGAGGATTCGCACTGCGAGAATGCCACGTTCCCCGGGTTGAACGTGGACGGCGGGATGGCCGACCAGTTACTCACGAACGCCCGAGCGGTCGTGAAGCTGGACGACGGGCTGGCGCCGGCCGACGTGGCCGCCCTGGCCGACGCCGGGCTCACCGCTTTTCACGCTGTCCGCAAGGCGGTGCCCGAACTGTTCCCGGGCACCCACGCAGTGGTCATCGGCGCCGGCGGGCTCGGTCATATCGGCATCCAGACGCTGGCCGCCATGACGGCCGCGACGATCACCGTCATCGACCGCAGCGAAGAGGCCCTCGAACTGGCTACGACGCTCGGCGCGCATCACACCGTGCTATCCACCGATGATGAGTCGGTTGCCGCCAAAGTGCAGGACATCACCGGGGGCGGCGCACACGTCGTCTTCGATTTCGTCGGCGAACAGGGTGCCGAGCTGCTGGCTCCGCGGCTGTTGCGCAACCGCGGCTCGCACTACGTCATCGGCTACGGCGGCGCCGTGCACATCCCCACCATCGAGGTGATCTCGCGAGAAATCAACGTGATCGGCAACCTGGTGGGCACCTACACCGACCTTGTCGAACTCATGACGCTGACGGCGCAGGGCCGGGTGACGCTGCATACGCAAACCTACCCGCTCGATGCAGCGGGCGATGCGTTGAACGATCTCGACCACGGCCGCCTGGTCGGCCGCGGCATCCTCGTCCCCGCCGCGGCCCGGAGCCGATGAGCCGAGGCCCACGACATTCATGAATCCGAGACGACGAGCAAAGGAGCCCACAGATCATGGCATTTCCGGCGAAATATCCAGAGTTGAACGCCACCGAGATGACCGATGAGGCCAGGCAGATACTGCTGAGGGTCCTCAAGGTCGCATTTCCGCACCCGAACTTTCCGGACGGGCCGTATGAGCGGATGGCCGACACGATCATGGAGGAGGCGCAGAACTCCACGTGGTTCCGCGTGTCCCTGACACAGGGCCTGACCACGCTCGGCCACCTGGCCGGCGGCGATTTCCGGGAGTTGAACGACGACGACGCCACGAAGGTGCTGCATCGCATCGAAACAACCGAATTCTTCGGGTTCATCCGCCGGACGACGGTGTTGAACCTTTACGACAATCAGGACGCGTGGGACGTGCTCGGCTATGAAGGGCCGAGCTTCGACAAGGGCGGGTACGTGAATCGCGGGTTCAACGACCTCGATTGGCTTCCCGAGCCGCGTGTCGAGACCTATGACGGGCCCGAAGAGCTCGTCGAATTCACGGACGACGTCCCGCTGGCCGGCGGGCGCGCCCAGGTCGCCCATCCGCACGTCGACGTCCACACGTCGAGCCAGCCCGGCGCGACGTCGACCGAAGCCGGGGAGGTTCGCAAATGACTGCCATCGATCACGGCGAAGAATCCGTCGTCATCATCGGGTCCGGTGCCGGCGGCGGCACCCTTGCCTACGAACTGACCAAACGAGGTATCCCGGTGGTGGTCCTGGAAGCCGGGCCGTATCTGCGCCACGACGACTACGTGAACGACGAGTGGGCGGCGTTCAATCAAATGGCGTGGCTCGACCCGCGCACCACGTCCGGCTCGTGGCGGATCGCCGGCGATTTCCCGAACTTGCCCGCCTGGACGGTCAAGGCGGTCGGTGGAACGACGACGCACTGGTCGGGGGCGACTCCGCGGTTCAAGCGCCACGAGTTCGCCGATCGCAGTTCGTACGGCCGCATCGACGGCGCCAACCTGCTCGACTGGCCGATTTCGCTCGACGAAATGGAGCCGTATTACGATCTCGCCGAGATCGCGATGGGGTCGACGCACGTGCACGGCCGCAAGCCGTTGCCGGCCAACAACAACTACAAGGTGTTCGCGAACGGGGCCGAGCGGATCGGGTACAAGCATTATTCGACCGGTCCGTACGCCACCAATGCGGAGGAATACGACGGCCGTCCGGCGTCCATCCAGGACGGCTTCAACTTCCAAGGCGACAAGAACAAATCCAAGTGGTCGACCCTTGTCAGAGAGATTCCGCGCGCCGAGGAGACCGGGTTGCTGGACCTGCGCCCGGAAAGTCACGTCGTCCAGATCACGCACGATGCGTCCGGACGCGCGGACGCCGTCCTCTATCTTGACGCCGAAGGAAACCTGCAGCGGCAGGCGGCGGCGCTCGTGTCGGTGGCGGCCAACACCATCGAGACGCCGCGGCTGCTGCTCATGTCGGCCAGCCCAATGTTCCCGGACGGCTTGGCCAACTCGTCCGGCCAGGTCGGGCGCAATTACATGCGCCACCTGACCGGCTCGGTGTTTGCCCGGTTCAACGACCCCGTGAACATGTACCGGGGAGAGACCATGGCGGGCGTCATCGCCGACGAATCGGGGCACAACGCCGATCGCGGCTTCGCCGGTGGGTACTACTTTGAAACGATTTCCCTGGGCCCGGCGTTCCTTGCCAGCTTTGTCGAGCCCGGAGCTTGGGGCAGGGAGCTCACCGAGATTCTGGACGCCTACGCCAATACGGCGGGGCTGTGGATCGTCGGCGAGGATCTGCCGCAAGAGACCAACCGGATCACGTTGAACACCACGGTGACCGACAAGCACGGGCTGCCGGTGCCGAACGTGCACTACGACGACCATCTCAATGACGTGGCCATGCGAGCCCACGCCTACGGGCAGGCCGAGAAGCTGTACGACGCGGTCGGCGCGGTCGGATCGCACCGGACGCCGCCGTATCCGTCCACGCACAACCTCGGCACGTCGCGGATGAGCGCGAATCCCGAGGACGGCGTCGTCGACAAGTGGGGGCGTGCGCACGACGTTCCGAACCTCTTCGTCAGCGACGGGTCCGTGTTCACGACCTCGGCTGCCGCGAACCCGACGCTGACCATCGTGGCGCTTGCCATCCGCCAGGCCGAGTACATCGCCGACCAGCTGAAGACCGGCGGCATTTGATGCCAATGCTCTGACGCACGATTCCAACCGGCCGAACTCTCAGCCAAGCTCGGTGACGGTCACGGGCCCGGCGGATTAGCGCCGCATCGTGCCGGAACGGTAATAGGTGCTGACGTTGTTGGCGCTTTCACGCAGCGTGCGTTCGATAGACCGCTCACGGCTCCGCGACACATCGCCGCTCGGGGCGCTGACGGCGACGGCGCCGATGAGTGCCCCGGCGCCGTTGTGCACGCCGATCGCCGCGCAGGTCATGCCGGGCACGAATTCGGCGTGTTCCCAGGCGATGCCGCTGGTGGCGACCTGACGGAGATGGTCGTCCAGCTCGGCGCGTGAGGTGATGGTGAAGGGCGTCAACCGGGGAAGGCCGTGCACGTCGAGATATTGGTCCAGTTGTTCGCCGGCCATTCCGGCCAGCAGCGTCTTGCCGAATGCGGTGGCGTGTGCGGCTTCGTGAAACCCGAACCGGAGCGGCTGGATCCGGCGGTGGTCGGGACAATCGTCCACGTACGCGACGACGACGTCGGCGCCGCGGTACACCGCGAAATATCCGGCAGCCTCGGTCGCCTGGTGCAACCGCGCGACTTCGGCACGCACCGTGGCCGGCACCCCGACCTGGCGGTGCAGGGATACGCCGAGGCGGTCGAGCTTGTAGCCGAGTTCGAAGCGCTTCATGCCCTTCAAGTGAACCAAGTAGTCGCTGCGCACCAGCGTTGCCATCAGCCGGTACACGGTGGGCAGCGGATAACCGAGCGTATCCGAGACTTCCTTCGCCGTGGCGCCGCCGCGCTCGGCCACGAGTTCGAGGATGGCGAACGACTTCTCGAGGGTGACAACACCGGTCTCCCGGTCGGCGCCCGACTGCGCCACCTCGACGTCCGCCTGCCCACGTGCCTTCATACACCGATTCTGCCCCGTCCACACTGTTTGTCCACTGCGGGGTCATTTGTCCCCCACGGGGTTGAACCTTTAACCCCGCGGCCGACAAACCACCCCGCACGGTGGAATGGGACCGGGAATGGACTCCTACATGTCGTAGTCCAGGGCGATGTCGAATCCGTCATCGCTGTGGCCGCTCAAGTCGATGGAGGCCTTGCCGCGCAAGGAAGCAAGGTCGCCCGTGCCGAGCCCTTCGACGACCGTCAGTGTTTCGCGCACCCCGGCCGTGTCTTGTTCTCCTGCATGTTGCATCACAAACGACCCGGCGCGGCCGTCAAGGCTGCCCTCGAACCGTTCGAAGGCCACGACCGGCGCCGCGCCTTCCCGGTACGAGATCAAGTAGGCGACGCTGCTCGTGCCCTCCAACGCTCCCGAGTACGCATAGGTGACGTCGGCACGCGAAAACCCGCGCTTCGGATAGTACGTGCCGTTCATCTCGGCGCCTTCGCCGTCGATATCGGCGATGATCGTCTCGTCCCACGACTTGACGTGAAACTTCGCGGTTGCCTGATATGTCCTATTCATGGATTGAGAGTACGGGCACGGCGCCGAGCCGTCTTGAAGAAAAGCGACATGCGAACCGAGCGACGCCCGACGCCGCGGGACTTACCCGTAGGTCGGATACTGCGGCCAACCGGCGGGGCTGTCTTCCCAGTCCTGCTGGCGGCCGTAGACGGTGCGGTCCATGATGTGCGCGACCGGCAAAATCGCTTCGGTGCCGCGGGCCGTCGTCGCATACGTCAGGTATGGCTTGCCGTCTCTGAGCAGGTAATACGAGTAGCCGGGGAGCGGCCCTTCCCGGCCCGCATCGTCGGCCCGTGTCCATCCCCAATCGTAGTGATAGGTGGTATCGGCAGACGACACCCACAGGTGGTTCCAGCCTCGCTGTGCGCGCCATCGTTCGAGTTTCTCGATCGGCGCCTGCGACACCATGGCAAAGGCGATTCCCTCGCCCGCCAGGCGACCCATATTGGCCGGCAGGTTGTCGACGGCCCAGCTGCAGCTCGGGCAGCCCTCGTCCCAGTCGGGGCCGTACATGACGTTCTGCACGAGCAAAAGATATTTGTCGCCGAACATCTCCGTGAGCCGGACCGGGCCGCCCGGTCCGGTAAACGAATAGTCCTCCACGGCGACCATCGGCAGGCGCCGACGGCGGGCCGACACGCGATCGCCGTGCCGAGTGACCTCCTTTTCGGCCTCGATCTGCTCGGCGAGAGCCGCATCGAAGCCGGCGCGGTCGACGACGTCGGGCGCCGCATCGGGCTGATCCTGCTTGTTCATGTCTTCCCTTCTCTCGGTCGGCGTCCGAACGCACTGTCCGAATGCACAGTTCGACTGCACCGAGCGGGTGCGTCGCCGGTGTTCGATCGCCGACATCTTTACGGGGGTAGACGAGTGCACAGTGCCGGAGTCATCGGCCGGTGCGACAATTTTCCGCCCAGCCCACGGACACGGAAACGACCTAGAGTGGGGGCGTGAGAGACGAGCATCTCGGCCGGGACCACGCCATCGTGGGGCCGACCGCGGCTGCTCAACACATCAACGTCCGCCGGATGGTACCGTCGGCGCGCTGGGAACCGTTCGTGGAGTACTTCTGGCTCGTGCGCTGGTCCTGCGACCTTCCGCATGCGCAGCAGGTGATCCCCCAGCCGTGCATTCACGTCGCTGCGGAAATTTGGGACGGCGTGCCGCGCCTGCTGGTCAACGGCGTCACCCGCAAGCCTTTCACCCGGACGCTCCACGGCACCGGTCACACGCTGGGTGCGGCTTTCCGGCCGGCGAGTTTCCGTGCACTGCTTGGCGCGGACGTCGGGACGGTTTCCGGCCGCACGATTCCAATGGCGGAATTGACCGGGCGGGACGACGTGGCGGCAGCGTCCGCGATCCTGGACGCGGAAGTCACCGATGAGCGAATGGTCGACGTTTTTGAAGGCTACCTCGACCTGCATGACGCGGCGAAGGATCCGGTGGCCGAAAGGATCAATGCGCTGGTACGCGTCGCCGAGACGGACCGGTCACTGGTCAGGGCATCCCAGTTGGCCGAAATGGCAGGGGTCAGCCTCCGCACGCTCGAGCGGCAGTTCACCGCCTACCTCGGCATCGGCCCGAAGTGGGTGGTGCAACGGTTCCGGCTGTTGGACGCCGCAGCTGCCGCGCATACCGGTGCGGCAACCGATTGGGCGGCGCTGGCAGACGAGTTGGGCTTTAGCGACCAGGCACATTTGACGCGCGCGTTCACGGCAGTCGTCGGCACTCCGCCGGCCACCTATCAGCGCGAGGCCTGACGAGGCGAGCCGGCACGGCGCCGGGCCGACCAGGCCCTCCCGTCAGTGGTGGGATCTCAAGTATTTCCGGACGGCGTCCGGCAGCTTCTCGCCGTCGCCGGCTGGTTTGCTGCGCTTCAGCGAATAGAACCCCGCGTCGTCACGCGACTCGCCGGCGGCCACCGCGACGGACGGATCCAGCCCTTTGACGGCGAAAATCGTCTGCAGCGGTTCCGGCGGCTCGCTGCGCTTACCGCTGCCGCCCGTGTCATTGCACTGCGGGATGCGGCCGGTGCCGAGGCGCTCGCCGGTGGTGAAGTCCACGTTTGCAAGTCCCGTATACATCCGGTGTTCGAACTTCACCCGGTCCTCGCACGACCCGCCGCCCGATCCGGACGACGTGCAACCGGACGCGAGCAGCACTGCTGCGGCAATCGCGGCACAGACCGCGATACCCGTCGTCCCCTTGCGGGGCAGTGCCGCGGCAGCGCTCATTGCATTGTTATAGCACCATCATGCGGCGTGCAGCAGTCACCGCGCCTCCTGCGGGTACTTCTTTTGCACGGCTTCCCAGTCGCCGCCGGCAGCAATTGGGTCCATCCACATCACTTCCCAATGATGGCCGTCCGGATCGGAAAACGCCCGCGAGCGCATGAACCCGAGCTCCTGCGGTGTGCCTTCCACGGCACCTGCCGCGACGGCCTTGTCAACGATGGCATCAATCTCGTCGGGATTCTCCGTGCTGATGGCATTCATCCCGGCCGACGTCGCGTGTGCATCGGCGATCGGCTTGTCCGTGAACTGCGCGTAGTGCTCGTGGGTCAGCAGCATGATGTGAATGGTGTCGCTGACGGTGATCGCCGCCGCATTCTCGTCGGTGAACAATGGATTCCCGGTCCAGCCGAAGCTCGTATAGAACGCTTTCGACTTGTCGAGGTCGCGCAAATAGTTCATCGGTCGCGAATACCGTTGACAACGAGATTGAACACGCGTTCAATATTAAACATGCGTTCAACGATCCCGGACTCGTCGACAACGGCCGGCCGAATCCGCACAGCGGCAATCGAGAGATTCGGCAGGTCCGGCTTTTCGGTGAGTTTGCGCGCGATCGCGGCGGACGCCGGCGTGAGCGCAGGGCTGATCGTGCACCACTTCGGTTCACGCGAGGGGCTCGAGCAGGCGTGCGACGAACTGGTGGCCGCGACAATTCGCGAGTGCAAGATGGCGTTCGCGGTCACGTCCGACGCCGGCACGATCTTGTCGCAGATGATGGCCCTGGACGAATACGCGCCGCAAGTCGTTTACCTCTTGCGCCGGCTCCAGGCCGGCGGGCACCATGCCCGCGGATTCATGCGATCACTCATCGACGACTCGTACGATTACATCGAGGCCGGGGTGGCCGCCGGCACCATCCGTCCGAGCCGCGATCCATGGGCGCGCGCCAAGTATCTGACCCTGACGACTATGGGCGGGCTCGTGTTGCAACTGACCTTGCGCGGCGACCTCGACGACTCCGACCTCGACCAGCCGGGAGCCCTGCGCTCCCTTGCCGATTTCAGCACCGGTCCGGCGCTCGAACTCTACAGCGAACCCTTCTTCACCGACCGGAAGCTCTTCGACGCGTTCGTCGAACACGAAAACGAAACCCCCTGGGCGGGCGCCGACTCTCGCGCCCCCGGCGGCCCTCCGCCCGACTCCCCGCGAGGACAATCATGAATGACGCCATCAGCATCTCCCACCTCGATAAATCGTTCGGCACCGTCCAGGCGCTCGATTCGCTCGACCTGGCCGTCGCCGCCGGTGAGGTCGCCGGGTTTCTCGGGCCGAACGGCGCCGGCAAGTCCACCACCATCCGTGTGCTGCTCGGGCTCATGCGCGCGGACGCCGGCTCGGTGCGCCTTTTGGACGGCGACCCGTGGGCGGAGGCCACCCGGCTGCACAAACGCCTGGCGTACGTGCCCGGCGACGTCAACCTGTGGCCGAGCCTTTCCGGCGGCGAAGCCATCGACTTGTTTTCGCGCCTGCGCGGATCCGTGGATCCGCGCAGGCGCGCCGAACTCCTCGAACGGTTCGAGCTCGACCCCACCAAAAAGGGGCGGACGTACTCCAAGGGCAATCGGCAAAAGGTCGCACTCGTCGCCGCGCTGGCAGCCGACGTCGAGCTGTACATCCTGGACGAGCCGACGTCCGGACTCGATCCGCTGATGGAGCGCGTCTTCCAGGAGTGCATCCGCGAACTGCGCGCCGAAGGCCGGTCGATCTTGCTCTCCAGCCACATCCTCGCCGAGGTCGAAACTCTGTGCGACACCGTCACGATCATTCGAGGCGGCCGCACCGTGCAGTCCGGCACGCTGGACGATTTGCGGCATTTGACGCGCGCCACAGTCACTGCGGCGCTGGACGGCGACACTGCCGGTTTGGCGGACGTCGTGGGCGTCCACGATCTACGGGCCGACGACGGACACGTGACTTTCAGCGTCGACAACAGTCAGTTGACTCCGGTGCTCGAGGCGTTGGCGAAGCTCGGGCCGCGGAATCTGGTCTGCTCGCCGCCGTCGCTGGAAGAGCTGTTCATGCGGCAGTATTCGGCCGGCGGTGCCGGCGAGCGTCACTGTGCCGACGACGCACCCGCCCGCTCCGACTCCGGGCACCGTCCCAAACATTCCGCGAAGGCGTCCTGAATCATGCATGCACTGACGGCAACGGGAACACTCACCCGTTTCGCGCTGCGGCGGGATCGCCTGAGCACGACGATCTGGACGGTGGCGCTGGCGTTCATGGCCGTCTACCCGGCGATCGCCTTGCAGACGATCTACCCCACGGCAGCGGACCGGCAGGCGCGCGCCGCGTTGATGACGAACCCGGCAGCCATCGTCATGTCCGGGCCGGGGTACGGGTTGGACGATTACACCATCGGCGCCATCAATGCGAACGAGATGTTGCTCTGGCTCATGTTGGCGTCAGCGATCATGAATATCCTACTGATCACCAAACACACGCGCGCGGAAGAGGAAAGCGGGAGGGCCGAGCTGATTCGGGCCGGCGTCGTCGGCCGATATTCCGGCATGACCGCGGCTCTTCTGGCCGCCGTCGTCGCAAATCTGGCAGTGACAGTGCTCACCGCTCTCGGGCTGCTGGTCGCGGCGTTCGACTTCGGCGATTCACTGCTTTATGCGGCAGCGCTCGGCGTCACGGGGATGGTCTTTGCAGCGATTTCCGCGGTCGCGGCGCAGCTGGCCGAGCACGCCCGCGCGGGCACCGGTATCGCCATGGCCGTGCTCGGGGCCGCGGTGCTTGCCGACGGGATCGGCAATGTGCAAGAAACGCACGGCAATTGGCTGTCGTGGCTTTCGCCGCTGGCGTGGGCGCAGCAGACCCGCAGTTTCGTCGACGCCCGGTGGTGGCCGCTGCTCATCTCGGTGGCGGTGATCGCGGTCCTCGTGGCTGCCGGATATGCCCTGTCGGCCCGGCGAGACGTCGGCGCCGGCCTTCTTCCCGCACGGACGGGACGGGCGCACGGGTCGGCAATGCTCGGCAGTCCGCTCGGGCTGGCGCTTCGGCTTCAGCGCGGACTCTTCATTGCGTGGGCGGCGGCCTTGACGCTGACAGGTTTGGCCATGGGCTCCTTGGTCGGAGCGGCGCAGGACATGTTGAACAGCAATGAGGACATTTCGAAGAAGATGTCGGCGCTCGTGGCACCGAGCGCAACGAGCGCCGCGGACGGTTTCATTTCCGTCATCCTGCTGTTCATCGCCTTGCTGGCCGGCGTGTTCGCCGTTTCGTCGACGTTGCGCCTGCGGTCCGAGGAGACGAGTGGACGCGTGGAGCCGTTGCTGGCAACCGCGACGGGCCGATGGCGTTGGATGGGCCAAGGGCTGATTGTGTCGGTCGTCGGCGCGGCCGTGCTGCTCATGCTCGGCGCGCTCGGCCTGGCCGTCACGGTGTCGGCCGATCTCGACAGGGCCGGTGAATACGGCCGCGTCATGCAGGCGGCGAGCGCGTATCTCGTCCCCGAAGTGTTTCTGTGCGCGCTGGCCGCCGTACTGTTCGGCATCCGATCGGCGCTCGCCCCACTGGCGTGGATTGCCATCGTTTATGCCGGCGTGGTGGGAATGTTCGGCGGACTGATGAATTTGCCCGACTGGTCGCAAAAACTCTCCCCGTTCCATGCGGTGCCGCAGTTGCCGGCCTCGGATCCGGACTTCGGGCCGCTGATCGGGTTCGGGGGCGCGGCCGTCGTCCTGCTGGTGCTCGGATTGGTGTTCTTCCGGCGCCGGGACGCCGCGCTGAGCTGACCCACGCGGGCGCTGGCATCATCCCTCGCCGAGCCGGCTGCCGTGCGCCGGCGAGCGTGAACAGCGCCACCGTCCGCCGCCCACCCAGGCCGGGCGGGGGCCCGTCGCGCTGGGCGAACTTTTCTGGCGGCAGGTGGCGCTGCCTGCGGGCAGCGACTCTTTCCCACACTGGAGAGCCAAAGCAATACTCTGACCGGAACCAGCTTCACTGGTAAAGCAGCCCGCTTCTTTACCGTAACGGCGGTTGGCCCGGAAAACCGCGTATTTTTACCGTGAATACCCTCAAAGAATCTCGGCGGTATCGGGGCCTGAGCCGACAAGGAGGAGACGACGACTGACGGCGGCCGGCCCGGCTGACGGCGTTAGGCAGGCGGGGCCGGCGCTTCGGACCGGGCCTCCTCGTACCAACGAATCATTTGAGCGGTCGCGGCTGCCCATCCCCATGGTTCGGCTTCATCTCTGGCATGCCGGCTGAGTTCGGTTCGAGGCATGCTCGCTAAAAGATCGCGAACTGTCTGCGTGAGCATGCCGGGGTCGCCCGCCGGGAAGAGTTTGGCGGCCGGGCATCCGGTCAGTAGTTCTCGGCTGGCCGGGCTGTCGACCGAAACGACGGGCAGTCCGCTGGCAAGGGCCTCGATCAGGACAAGTCCGAGGGTCTCTGTCGTGGACGGAAATACGAAGACGTCGGCATTCGCGTAGGTTCGGGCGAGTTCGACACCCGTCCGAGAACCGGCGAATACCGTCGGGGTTCCGGCGAACTCCCGCTCCAGCGTCGCCCGGTCCGGCCCCTCCCCGACCATCACCAGGCGCACAGTGCCGGAACGAGCCAGCGGAAGCAGTCGGCGTAGTCCCTTCTCGGCCGCAAGCCGCCCGACGTAGAGGGCGGTCGGCAATTGCCGCTCGTCCGACGGCGTTACGGCGCCGACTTGGTCGGAGGTGGCATCACGGTGTTTCGGGTTGAACAATTCCAGGCCGACTCCGCGACGCCAGAGGCGAAGCCGCCGGATACCGTGGGCGGCCAAGAGATCGACCGCGTAGGTCGACGTGGCCAAGTTGATGTGCGCTTTGTTGTGCAGGGAGCGCGTCAACATCCACACCACCGGGCGAAGCCCGCTGAGATGGTAGGACGACGTGTACGCCGCGACGTTCGTGTGAAACGAGGCGATCAGCGCCACCCGGTGTCGCCGGGCGGCACGTACGCCCGCGATGCCGAGAACGAGCGGGCTGACGACGTGCACGACGTCCGGACGGAACTCGGCGATGTACCTGTCGACGCGCGGCAACGGCCAGCCCCACGGCTGGCCCCCGTAGACGAAGCCGACCCGAAAGGCGGGAACCCGGCGCACGGTGACGCCCGGATCGGCCGAGTCGGTTTCTCCGCGCTCGTGCGGCGCGATTATCAAGACGTCGTGGCCTTCGGCTCGCAGCGCGGACACGGTGGCCGCGAGCCGAGTGACAAGGCCGTTGATCGACGGGAACCACATCTCCGTCACGAAGGCGACTCGCATTGGGCGTTTTCTCAGCCGACGTCGGCCGGTGCCGGCAACCGCCACTTCGATTGAGCGGGAATCTTGTCCGGGTCGCACCGGTCCGCATAGCGCTCGGCGATGGAAATCACTTCGCCGAGCAACTCGTCCGCAAGTGTCAACGGTTTCAGCCCGAGGGCCAGCAGACCGCTGTTCTTGACGAAGAGCTCGTTCGACGGGTCCTCCTTGCGAGGATTTTCCACGTGCTCGATGCTTGCCCCGGTCAGGCCGGCGATGAGCTTCGCGAGATCGTCAACACGGTGCGTTTCGGTCATCTGGTTGTATATGCCCACGCGCTCGCCCTTGGCCGGCGGTGCTTCAATTGCGAGTTGAACGCATTCAACGGTATTGCGCAGGTGGATAAATGCACGGGTTTGGCCGCCGGTGCCGTGCACCGTCATCGGATAGCCGATTGCCGCTTGCATCAAAAATCGATTGAGCACCGTGCCGAAGTGACCGTCGTAATCGAACCGATTCATCAGGCGCGGGTCCCTGACGGTTTGAGCGGTCTCCGTGCCCCAGACGATGCCTTGGTGCAAATCGGTCACGCGCACATTGTCGTTCTTGTTGTAGAACGCGAAAAGAAGCTGGTCCATCGTCTTGGTCAAGTGGTAGACGCTTCCGGGGTTCGGCGGATACAAAATCTCTTGCTCGACTTCGGTGCCGTCGTCCGCCCGCATCGACACGGGCAGATAGCCTTCCGGAATGCTGACCCCGGCCGTGCCGTAGCCGTAAACGCCCATAGTGCCCAGATGCACGACGTGCGCATCCAGGCGCAGGTCGACCAGAGCGGCCAAGAGGTTGTGCGTGCCGTTCACGTTGTTGTCGACGGTGTAGCGCTTGTGCCCGGCGGACTTCATTGAATACGGAGCCGCACGCTGTTCGGCAAAGTGGACGACCGCCTCCGGCCGGTATTCGCCCAGCACCTCGCACAGGCCGTCGAAATCGGCGGCGATATCGCAGTTCACGAACCGGATGTCACGGCCGGAAACTTCCCGCCAGGCCGCGAGCCGGACGTCGATCGGTTCTATCGGCGTCAGCGATCTCACGCCGAGTTCCGCATCGATACCCCGACGCGACAAATTGTCCACGATCATCACATCGTGCCCGGCGTCGGAAAGGTGCAGCGCAGTCGGCCATCCGCAAAATCCGTCGCCACCCAGCACCAACACCCGCATACGTGCGCTCCTTATCTCTCGGCGGAGACTCAAGCGCCCGGCCCGCCACTGCCTAACCTGCGTCTGTGCGGCGACATCGAATTCGTCACCTGCCGCCGGCCAACATCTACTACTACAACGTCTCTCATTCAAATATACCGACATCGGCTGGCAAGTTTCATGGCCCGCCGACGCGACCGGCGTCGTCCCTCATATCGTGCGCTTCTCGGCGGGCGAGCGTCACCGCCGCAGTCCCGGCAAGGACTGCCCCGATGATCTGACCGATCACGGCAATCGGTGTGGTCGTCATCTGTTCACCAAAGGCGACCACGCCGAGCAGCGCAGCCACGACGGGATCGGACAGAGCTAACGGCGGCAGTGCCGCGGCCAACGACCCCGCTTGATACGCCGTCTGATTGAGCACGACCCCGAACGCTCCCACGACCACCAGCACGTACAACGGCCAGTCGGTCAGCACTCGGATTGGATCCGAGACGCCGATGCCGACGACGTATTTGATGAGCGCTGCCACGATTCCGTATGCGGTGCCGGTGGCGAAGCCGAACAACGCCGGCCGGTAACGGCGCAACGGCACGGCGCCGAGAAACACGCTCGTCGCTGTCAGGGCGCCGGCAAGCGCCAGCGCCGGGATGAACACGGAAAGGTTCGGCAGGGCCGTCCCGGCGGTCGGGCGGGCAAAGCCGAGAAAAAGGCCGAGGCCGACGATGAGCAGGAGTGCCCACGTCCACTCGGTGATGCTGGGGCGGCGCTTGTCGAGAAGCGCCGTGGCCGGCAGCGCAAAGAGCAGACTCGACACCAGCAGAGGCTGGACGATCGCGAGTTGGCCGCCTTGCAGGGCTGCCGCATGAAAGAGGAACGCGGCGCCCGCCGCCGACACCCCGACGAGCCACAACGGGCGCCGGAGCAATGAGGCGATGAGACCGATGCGTAGTCCGCGGCCGCCAGGGGCTGCGCGTGCCGTCCGGTGCTGCAGAACGCTGGCGATCGCGGCGCACCCCGCCGAGGCAAGAGCGAAAATGATTGCGACGGTGAGGCTCACGTTCGCATCACCGCGGTGTTCCAGGGCCGCTCGACGAGCAATAGCGCCGTGCAGAGCGCTACGCCGAGCATGATCGATGCCAGAACGTCCGTCAGCCAGTGGTAGCCGAGATAAAGCCTGCTATACGCGACGGCGCACGTCCACGTGGCGGCCGAGGCCACGACGATCACACGCGTGACCCGGCTGTGCACCAGTCGGATCGCGACGACCGCCAGCCCGCCGGCCATCGTAGCGGCCGCCAGAGTATGCCCGGACGGAAACGACGCGGTAACAGCCGGCGAGCCCACGACAAGGTCGACCGGCGGGCGTGGACGGTTGACTATTGCCTTGAGCGACGTGCTGACCAGCGAGCCCGCGGCGACTACTGCGGCATATTCGATGGCGGCGCGCGGGCGCCTCCACACCAAAGCGAGAGAAAGCACGATGACGAGGCCGAGAAAAATCGCCGCACGAGTCGATGCGAGCGACGTGACGAAGGAAAAGACGATAGTCGGTGCCGCCGAGCGATGGGCGTCGACCGCCGCGGCAACGGAGGCGTCCGCCGGGATGGCGCCGCCCGTGACCGACACGATGAACAGGAGGACGCCGAATGCGATGATCGCTGCGGCGCCGACGGTTACGGTCGGCTTCATCTGCGCCCCGGAGGGTTCGCCACCGGGCGCTCCGCCGTCGAATACTCCGGCACGGGGAGTCGTGCACCGCCCTGCAACGCCGACCGGTGCGCGACGAGTCCGGGCGCCGTGAACTGGGCCGCGCGGACGGCGTCGACCGGTGGTCGCGCGCCGGTCACCACTGCGCGCACGAAGTCGTCAGCCAGAAATTGGTACGATCCTTCGTGACCGTTCGGGGCGCCATCGAATTGCCACGGCAGTCGCGACCGGTGGTGCACTTCGGCCATGCCGGACGTGAATGCGGCAGCGAGCGCCGGATCGACGCCCGGCCCGGTCTGCCGGTCGGCTGCCTGCTCGCTCATGGTGGCGAACTTCGACGAAATGTCGTACGAGTCTGTTTTGTCTTGCCACACACAGGTGCGCGCCAACTGCTCAAAGCTGGCGTCGGTACCGAAGTAGCGGAATCGAGACTCGCGAATGGGCGACGGATAGCCGACCCGTCGCATCTCATTGGTGCGCATGACACCGCCGTCGGCAAGTTCGAACAGCGCCGTGGCATTGGAGAAGTCGTTGCCCCAACGGCTGACGTCACCGTCGAACACGCCGTCCCCGCGGTCGTCGGGCACGCCCAGGCAGCTGACGCTGACGGCGTGCGTGGGCAGGGCGCCAAGCACTCCCCCAATGGCGTGCGTCGGGTACAGCATGGGCGGGAAGGACGCCGTGGACTTCCACTCGGCCCCGCCACTGTATTGATACGCGGCGTAGAACCCAAGATCCATGTCGTGCACGTAGTCGCCTTCGGCGTAAAACACGCGGCCGAAGTCGCCGTTTCGATGCCGGTCCCGGGCGTAGACGACGGCCGGGTTGTAATAGCTGGTCTCGCCCATCATGTACGTCAGCCCCGTCTCGTCGACCAAGCGAACGATCTCGTCGATTTCGGTCAACGCCGAGGCCATCGGCACCGCCGAGTACACGTGCTTGCCGGCTCGAAGCGCCTGCGCGACCAGCGGGCCGTGGGTCCATCGCTGCGTGAAGACGGCGACGGCATCGATAGTCGGCGAGTCGAGCATCTGATCGAAGGACTCGAACGTTCCGGCAAGCCCCTGCCGGGCGACGAGCGCTGCCGCACGGTCGGGCACGACGTCCGACACGTACACGTTGCCGACGTTCGGGTGTCGAGCGAACAACGCAGTGAAAGCGCCGCTGAATTGCCCGGCTCCGAGCACGCCGATGCTGAGCGTCCCGGCGTCCGGAGTCAGCCGGGACGCCGGCTCGGGCGGAAGTTTCGACATGGATCACCTGTCGTCGTTCGGGTTTTCGTCATCCTACGCGACCAAGAGATCAGTAGCGCCGCGCGATGCGAATCTGACAGAATCAACGTGCGATAGACCACCTCCCTTATACCCGAAGGCGACTCCGCACTTGACTAGCATGCGCACGACCTCGACTCAGCCTTCAACAGCCGCGGCGGCTCAGCCGGCCGGCGACGGTGCCACCTGGTGGCGACAGGCCGCCGTCTACCAGATTTATCCGCGTAGCTTCGCCGATACCGACGGCAACGAAATCGGGGACTTGAAGGGCATTACCTCCCGCGTGCCCTATCTGAAGTCGCTGGGTATCGATGCCGTCTGGCTCAGCCCGTTCTACCCGTCCGCGCTGGCGGACGGCGGATACGATGTCGACGACTATCGCGACGTGGATCCGAAGATTGGCACCCTTGCCGATTTCGATGCCATGTCGGCAGCGCTGCACGAAGCCGGCCTCAAGCTCATCGTCGACATCGTGCCGAACCACACCTCCGATCGGCACGAGTGGTTCCGCGAAGCCCTAGCCTCCCCCAAGGGGTCACCGGCCCGCGACCGCTACATATTCCGCGACGGCGCCGGGTCCGACGGCTCTCTTCCGCCGACGGACTGGGAGGCGAACTTTGGCGGCAGTGCCTGGCAACGCGTGGACGACGGCCAGTGGTACCTGCACTTGTTCGCGCCCGAACAGCCCGATCTGAACTGGAACAACCGGGAAGTGTGCGACGACTTCCTGACGACACTGCGTTTCTGGTCCGACCGCGGCGTCGATGGTTTCCGGGTCGATGTGGCACACGGGCTGGCCAAAGACTTGAGCGATCCGTTGCCCACGAAGGCGATGCTGGACGAGTCGAACGACCGGCACGACGGGTCGAATGCGCTCTGGGATCGGGACGATGTGCACGAGATCTACGCCGAATGGCGCAAGGTCTTCAACGAATACGATCCGCCGCGGACCGCCGTCGCCGAAGCATGGGTGCATGCCGACCGCCGCGCCCGCTACGCCAGCCCGGACGGGCTCGGCCAGGCGTTCAATTTCGACTTGCTCGAAGCCGAGTGGTCACCGGACGAGTTCCGCACGATCATCACCAAGAATCTGGCCGAAGCTCGCGACTCCGGAGCGTCATCGACGTGGGTGCTGTCCAACCACGACGTCGTCCGACATGCCACCCGGTACGGGCTCACGTCCGTGGCCGGCGATCACGGCGATCCGCGCGAGCGCGGCAAGCAGTGGCTGCTCGGCGGCGATGACGCTCCGACGTTGGACGGGGCGCTCGGCCTGCGGCGGGCACGGGCCGCGACACTGCTCATGCTGGCGCTCCCCGGGTCGGCCTATATCTATCAGGGTGAGGAGCTCGGTCTTCAGGAGGTTGGCGAGATTCCGGACGACGCCCGGGCCGATCCGGTGTTCTTCCGCAGCCGGGGCGCGGAGAAGGGGCGTGACGGCTGCCGGGTGCCGTTGCCGTGGACGCGAGACGGACGAGCGTTCGGGTTCAGTGATACCGGCGCACACCTGCCGCAGCCATCGTGGTTCGGCGCCTATTCGGTCGAAGCCGAGGAATCGGACCTCGAATCGACGCTCGCCCTTTACCGACGGGCCCTGAACCTGCGCCACCGACTCCAGACTGATGAAACTCTCAACTGGGTGGACGATGCTCCGGAGGTCGTGCACTTCACCAGGCCGGGCGGTTGGCGATGCGTGACGAACTTCGGTTCGGAGCCGATCACGCTTCCCGGCGGAGACGTGGCTGTCGTCAGCGGTCCGCTACGGGCCGGCATGCTTCCGCCGGACACGACGGCGTGGCTGGCCTAGGGCCGAGAACCGACATTGCTGGAATCAGCGTTGGCCCGAGTTCCCGATACCGGCATAGAACCAGAGCGAGCCGTCCTTCTTTCGGGCAATCAGGTCCGGGTGCCTATTGCCGCCGTAGTTGCCGACGCCTAGCAATTTCGAGTACTGATCCCACCCACTCTTTCCGAGTCGGACGCGCTTCTTGTACCCCTTGGCCTTAGGGCCGGCCTTACCCGTGCCCGCATAAAACCACAGCGCCCCGGTGGACTTCATCACGACAACGAAGTCATTCTTTCCGTCGCTGTTGAAATCGCCGACGCCTTCGATTTGGGAAAACTTGTTCCATCCAGTCTTGCTCAATCTCACCCGAGGCTTGTATCCCTTGGCTCTTTTGCCGGCTCTCCCGGTGCCGGCATAAAACCACAGCGAGCCGTCATCTCGCTTGACGACGAGGAAGTCGTTCTTCCCGTCGCCGTTGTAATCTCCGACCGGCACGAATTCCGAGAATTTGTTCCAACCCTTTTTACTCAACTGCACGCGTGGCTTGTATCCGTTGGCCTTCGCACCGGCTCTACCGGTGCCGGCATAGAGCCACAAAGATCCGCCGTGCTTCTTGACCACGAGGAAGTCGTTCTTCCCGTCGCCGTTGAAGTCGCCAACCGGCACGAAATGCGAGAACTTCGTCCACCCTTTTTTGCTCAGCCGCACGCGCTTTTTGTGGCCGCCGCCCTGTGCCGCGTTACCCGTGCCTGCATAGAAGCGAAGTGACGTGTCACTTTGCTTGACGGCGAGGAGATCGGCTTTCTTGTCGCTGTTGAAATCGCCGGGGCCGAACAGCTTGGTGTACTGGTTCCATCCGCTCCGACCGATCCGCACACGCTTCTTCATACCCAGCTTCGGCTTCGGCTTGGACTTACTTCCTTTCGCCAGTTGCTGCAGCTGCTTTGCCGACCCGTTGAACACGTCCTGGTCACCGGGGTAATTCGGCGGGTTGTCCGAGTCCGAATACTGCCAAAACGTTTGAAAGTTCCAGCCGTTGGGCAGCGTGCCGACTGTTGAGTTGTAACGCGCGATGAACAGTGGGCTGGAACTGAACTTGGAGCTGTTGCCGGTGCACGTCTTCCACCAGTCGGTGGTGGTGTAGATCGCAGGCGGTCGGCCGGTGAGCTTCTTCATCCGGTTCACAAAGCTCTTTACCCACGACACCATCTGCGAATCGGACAAGCCGTAGCACGTGTTGCCGTACGGGTTGTACTCCATGTCGAGGAGCGGCGGAAGGGTCTTGCCGTCGGACGACCAACCCCCGCCGTTCTTGACGAAGTAGTTCGCTTGGGCAGCGCCGGACGACTTGTTCGGTAGCGCAAAGTGATAGGCGCCACGGATGATGCCTTGTTTGTACGCGCCAATGTAGTTGTCGTTGAACTGCGGATCGGTATAGGTGGTCGACTCGGTGGCCTTGATGTACGCGAACTTCACGTTCGACGACACTTTGCTCCAGTTGATGTTGCCCTGCCAGTGGCTGACATCGATTCCTCGGGTCCCACTCGGAGTCGCCATCCTCGACAAGGCTCGCGGTGCCATCGAGCGCGACTGCGAATAGTTCGGGTCATTTGCTCGGATGGTCGATCCCATTGTGTCGTGGACAAAACTTTCAGCATCGGGTGACGACGATGTCCCGACGGTTGGCGACGGCGCAGCTTCGGCGAGCGGAGCGAGCCCGATCATCGAAAATGAAAGACACGCGACGCCGCCCAGTGCCACGAGACGGTGCCTATACAACTTTTGCATTTTTCTCCCAAGACGGTGGAGCACGCCCCATTTTCCGGCCCGCGACCATGGGGTAATCACGTTTCTGCCGGTGCCCGAGAAAAACAACTACGGGGTGCGCGATACGCTATCCTACCCGTCATGCTGGCTATTCGCCCGCATCCCACCGACGCAACAAGTTCGGCGAGTCGTATTTATCACGTTGAGCAAATTCGGACGACGGTGCCGATTCGCCTAAGCTGGACTCATTACCCCTTTTTGCGCACTTAAGGATTCCTATGCCGCGAATTTTGCTCCGTTCTGCGAAAAATCCATGGGTGTCGGTCTCGGCCGAAGCGGTCCTCACCCGTAGCGTGATCGCCACCAACGCGGGCAATCTGCTGTTCGGGCAGTCGGTCCATCGGATGTTGAGTGTTCCGGGGACGGAGATCGTACCGAACAACTACAACACGGGCCGCGAAGGAATCGACGAGAAGCTCATTCGCCGTATCAACTCCGAGTTCGACCACTTCGTCATCCCGCTGGCGAACGCATTCCGTCCGAGTTTCCAAGCGAACCTGCAAAGGCTGACTCGTGTGATCTCCGGGCTCGACATCCCGGTGACTGTCGTCGGCGTCGGCAGCCAGCACGAGCTCAGCGACGCCACGCGCCAAAACGACCCGATTGCCGACGACGTCAAAGCGTTCATGAAGGCAGTGCTCGACAGATCGGCGAGCGTAGGGGTGCGCGGAGAACTGACCGCGGAGTACCTGGCCGGCTTGGGTTTTGACGAACGACACGTTGACGTCATCGGGTGTCCCTCCATCTTCTTACGCGGCAGGAACCCGGCTGTATCCGTCAAGCCAACGTCATTGGACTCCGACAGCCGCATTGCGATGAGCGTCTCTCCGTACGTGAAGCAGATGGCGGCGGTTGTGGAACGCCACACAAACCGATACCCGAATCTCATTTACATTCCGCAGAACGACACGGATCTGCTCACCATGCTGTGGGGCGAAAACCCCGCAACGATTCCCGACAAACGGCGACCCATCCATATCGATCACCCCCTGTACACGGCCGACCGCATGCGTTTCCCGCTCGACCCCCGCACATGGATTGACTTTCTTCAAGACTTTGAATTCTCCTTCGGCACACGGATCCACGGCACAATTTCGTCGATCCTCGCCGGCACGCCCGCCATGCTTTTAGCACACGATTCGCGCACCCAGGAACTGGCCGACTATCACGCGATACCGTACAAGCGCATCTACGACGTATCGGCAACGACCGATGCCGCAGATTTGCTCGCCGAATGCGACTATTCACGGTTTAACGCCAGACTTCCTGAAACGTTCGACAGGTTCACGGCATTCTTGGAAAAGAACGACCTCGCCCACATCTATCAACCCGGCAACGAGTCCACGGAGTTCGACGACAAGCTGGCAGCGGCTGATCTGCCCCCGATGGTTCATCCGGTGCTGGCGCCGGGAGCGCCAGGACGGCGTGAGGTCATGTCGAGGCTGCGTTGGCTTCGACAGGGTAAAGCGATAGACGCCAAACGGACGAAATTCGCATTCAAATACGACCTGCCGCACACGCCCAAATCTCCTCCGCCGAGCGCAATCGAGAAGAAAATCAGCTCGCTTGAGAAAGAATTGAAGGAAGCGCGATCCCAACTCGCCGCGCAAGCCAAAATTCTCGATCGGCAGGCAACGGCCCTGAAACGACTCGATGTATCGCTTTTCGTTCGCGGCCGCCGCTGGGCGAACAGAATGGGGCGTAAGGTGACGAATCGAGCTGCCCGCTCACGCTAGTGTGAACCGGCGGGTTCGCTGGCCGTGTGGCAAAATAATCCGGGTATGGATGTCACCATGGCGATTGCCGCTTTCGGTGTCGGTATTTGCGTCGGACTGACCGGGATGGGCGGCGGCGCATTGATGACGCCGATCCTGGTTTTCTTTTTCAACGTGCCCCCGCTGGCGGCGGTTTCAAGCGACTTGTTATCAAGCGCTGTTATGAAGCCCGTCGGCTCCTTTATGCACCTCCGGCAAAAGACGTCCAACCTGCAGATCGTCAAGTGGCTCATCATCGGATCGGTGCCTGCGGCATTTTGCGGCGTCCTCATATTAAAGCTGCTCGGCACCAGCGACACCGTCCAGAATTTCATCCAAACCGCGCTGGGCGTGGCACTACTGCTTTCGGCGATCCTGCTGGTCGTGCGGGCATATCTTCGACTCCTCGAACATGCCCGCTCCCGCAGCGGCTCCGGCCCACCGCTTCCCCGTGCGCGTCCCAGCATGCCGATCCGCCCACTTCCCACGATCATGCTGGGCGTCATCGGCGGGCTGCTGGTCGGGCTCACCTCGGTGGGGTCCGGATCCATCATCATCATTGGCCTCATGGTGATCTACCCGGGTCTTCGCGCCAGCCAGCTCGTCGGCACCGATCTCGCCCAGGCCGTTCCGCTGGTGATCGCGGCCGCAGTCGGGCACGCATTCTTCGGTGACCTGCAATGGGGCGTCGCAGTACCGCTCATTATCGGCAGCGTCCCCGGTGTCCTCATCGGTTCGAAGCTGGCCGCAGTCCTGGCCGGCGGCGTCGTACGCCGTGCACTCGCGTTCGTACTGCTGGGATCCGGCCTGAAGATGCTCGGCCTCGGGAATACGTCCACGATCGTCCTTCTCATTGCAGTCCTCTTGATTGCGCCGGCCATGTGGATGCTCGCTCGCCGCCGTTTTGGGTTGCATCCTCTCGCATCCGTTCAGCGCAAGATCGATCTTGAGAACAAGGCAAAGTCGAAACCGCCCAACAACAGCTCCTGACCGCTCGTGACCGTGCGGTCGGCGCGTTCGTCGCCCATCCGACCGCACCACTCACCTACTATGGAAGAAACCGCAGCTACGTAAGGGTCCCGTCGGATATGAGCCTGGCCGATCTACCTCAGCCGTCGGCGACCCATCCCGATTCGCAGCTCGGCGTGTCCTACATCATGCCGGTGCTCAACGAGGCGAAATACATCGAGCGGTCGGTCACGACAGTGCTCGCCCAGGACTATCCGGGCGAGAAGGAGATCATCCTCGCTCTCGGTCCTTGCACGGACGGCACCGACAGGATCGTCGAGGTGCTGAACAAGGCCAATGCGGCTATCCGAATCGTGCACAACCCCGGCCGGGACATTCCGATCGGCTTGAATCTGGCCATCGAAGCAAGCCGGCACCCCGTGATCGTCCGAGTCGACGCCCATTCCGAGCTGGCGTCCGACTACACCAAGCAGGCGGTCGACACGCTCATGCGCACCGGTGCCGTCAACGTCGGCGGGCTGATGGACGCGCAAGGAGAGACGCCGTTTCAACAGGCTGTCGCATACGCGTATACCTCAAGGGTCGGTATCGGCGGTGCCTCCTACCATGTGGGGGCCGAAGAAGGGCCAGCCGAATCGGCGTATCTCGGCGTCTTCAGGCGAGACGCGCTGCGCCGGGTCGGCGGGTTCGATGAAACGATTCGACGCGGCGAAGACTGGGAATTGAACCTTCGCCTTCGCGAAGCGGGCGGCACAGTGCTCTTCACGCCCAAACTGCGGGTCACGTATTGGCCGCGGACGACGTGGAACAAGCTGGTCCGGCAGTTCCACGCCACCGGAGGCTGGCGGGGTGAACTGTTCCGCAGGCTCGGCATGCGCAACTCGCTGCGCTATTTTGCGCCGCCCGCCCTTGTCGTGGCGATCGGCTCGGCCGTCGTCGCACTGATCGTGCAACTGTCCACTCTCGGACTGCTTCCCACGTGGGTCGGTATCGTGCTGGCCGTCATCGAGCTACCAACGGCGATTTACATTCTCGGCGTGCTCATGGCGGGGCTCTTGGCGCGCGGCTTGAGCGTTAAGGCGCGAGGCTGCTTGGTCGCCGTACTGCCCACCATGCACCTCAGCTGGGGCCTTGGCTTCATCGGCGGGGCGTTGCGCGGCGCCAAGCACGTCGTCGACACCAGCCGGCATCATTAACCCAGACGGCGTCGAATCTCGTCGACTACACGACGGGTGTTCCCGCCGTCGTCGAACGCTTGAAAACGTGAGCGTATCCCCCGAGTTCGCGCCTTGGCACGTTCCTCTTCCGCACCGTCGAGCTTCTCGAGTCGGACGACGACGTCGTCCCATGTGGTCGCGTAGTCACCGCCGGTGAAGGCTCCGTAGTCTTCGTACAGTCCCCGAAGTCTTGAATACTTCTCCAGGTCCGGGGCCAAGAAGATGATGGGGCGGCCGGTGGCCGAGAAGTCGAAGACGACCGCCGAATAGTCGGTGATCAGAACGTCCACTGCTCCCAGCACTTCGATCACGTCTTTGACTTCCGTTTCGGGAAGGAACCGTACCCGCGACCCTTCGAAGGCTTCGTCTACAAAGTTCGGGTCGGAACCAAGGCGATGAGAGCGCACGATGAGTACCGTGTCGCTACGTGCCAGATAGCTCTCCAGGCGCGCTCTGCCGGCGCCCGAGAGCGTTTTCGGATTGTCGGCACCATCTCGCCATGTCGGCGCGTACATGAGGAAGCCGCCTCTGGGGACCGCCTCCAAGCCGAGCGTGTCCACGAGCCGCGATTCGGCGTCGTGCCGAACTGCCGGGCTATCGGCATGGCAAAGCCTGTCCATGCGCGGATCGCCCGTCACGGCTACTTGATCGTCACGCAGCGCGAACCCGGTCTTGAATCGGCTCGCGGCCTCATCGGAGGCAGCAACGAACATGCCGATTTGCTTGCCGGCTCGCGTATAGGATTCCCGCAGCAGACGGACGACGGGGCTAAAGCGTTCGAGCGCAGTCACGTGCATGGTGGCCGGCGAGTCGAGGTGCAACAGCTTCAGCGGAGTTCCATGCCAAAGTTGGACGATGAACGCTCCGAATACGCCAAAGCGGTTCGCGTCGCCGAACCCGTGCGTCACCACGACCACCCGCGAGCGTGCCGTCTGCCAAAATCCGCGCACCGTGTTTTTCCAAACCACCGCGATGCCTCGACGCCGGCAGTCGTCGAAATCGGCCTGATTGTCAACAAGCCACACCGTGCGCATCCCCGGCGCGCTGCGCCGAACTTCGTCATAAAGCGCAAGCGCACCGGCGCCGACGCCGGTAGCCTGCCCGAACGCCCACCGGCGATTGTCGCGCGGAATAACCCGCGTGGCCGCGTAGCCGGCCGCGTACATCGGGGCCGAGAGGAGCTTACGCAAATTACCGGTTCGGAAATCGAATTTTCCCATACTATGCCCGGCCGTCCGCGTCGAATTCGCGGGCGATCCGATCTGCAATCTCCCGGCGACGTTCGTCCCGCTTAGCCCGCAACGACACGACACCGTCCGCTACCCGGGTCAACGTATCGACCACCTGCGCGTCGTCGAAACGCCCGTCGACGCCGACGACGCGCACTTTGCCGGAGCCGGCGAAGCCCCGCACCGTTTCGGCGATTCGGGCTCCATCGTCGTCGCCGGGCACGAGGACGCTGTCGTAAACGCGCAGCCTGTTGTCCAGCCAGTCTCGACCCGATTCCGAGCCGATAAACACGTGCGCAACGTCGTGGATGCCGGTTTCTCGGAAGTTGAGCTCCGATTGTTCGAGATGCAGGACGACACGGGCGCCCACCGTGCGAACCAGATGTTCGGGATCGGCGGCGCCGTAGACGAGGAAACACGGCAAGGAGCAAACGTCGCGGACGTACTCCAGCGCCCGAGTGTTGCTCACCATAAACGCGATGCCTCGCTCGCGATGCAGTTGCTCCAGCGCGGGCAGTCGGGCGGCCATCGTCTCCAAGCCACGATCGTCGGTCGCGTGGAAGTTCACGACGAACTGGGCGGTAGTCGAGTCGAGAGCCGGCCCTTGACGGGAGATGGTCCGCTGCCCGGACGTGTGCTCGACAAGTTTGTCGGCAATACGTCGGGTCGCATCGCCAACCGCGGTCTCAAGCCGTGCGGTATGGCCGGAGTCGCCGGACGGCTGCTGGTCGTAGTAGCCAGCGAGCCGGTCGATGGCGTCTATGAATTTCCGCGTCGCCGTTCCTCGTGCGGAGTCGCCGTAGTAGTAGTTGCTGATAAGGATCATCTGCTCGTGAACGCCGGAGTCGTCCAGGAAGGAATCGACGACGTCCACGATCGTCGGGGCGTTGCGAACGTCAAGTTTCGGAAGCCGACTGAGCAAGACCGTGTTATCGGTCGACGCGGACTCGTCCACCGGAAGCGTGAGCACCTGGGGCTTCGCGGTGGCAAGCCAATCGTAGGCCACGGCGGAGATGTCGCTGATCATCATATCGGCGGACTGCAGCTGCCATCCGAATGACGACTCGTCCACCAGGTGACAAGCGGCCTGATCGCTGTCGTTCGCTGCGGCGACTAGGTCACGGATCCGCTGGTCGGCGTGCCGGAATGCGGCCAGCACCGTCCCGGTCAGCGGATGCGGCCGGTAAATGACGCGGTATCGCGCATCCCGGACGAGCCCTTCGACAATTGACTCGCCGTGCGAGACAACCGAGCTGTAGCGCATTGTGGGCCGGTACCCCTCCCAGGTAGGCGCGTACAGAACGACCCGACGGTCGTCGTCCGGCAGCTCGGGTGCGCGCGACGGCCAGTCGAGTTGCGGCCGGCCGATAGCAATGGCCCGGGCTTCGACGTCGTAGTCGAACAGATTGCTCGCGAGCCGATCTTTGGCAGCCTGTCCCGCAACGAAATTGAAGTCGAACGCCTTGAGCAAATTGGACGACATGAAGATCTTGTCCGATTCGCCATGGCTGATGAAGGCATGCAGCGGGCGGACGAATCGAAGCGGACGGAAATTCAGGTTGTTGTGATTGAGGTAGAGGACGACTTTCGGCTGCTGGGTTCGGGCCAACCGCGCATCGCGGCCGGCGCCATCAAGCAGCACGATCGGTAGAAGTGTCCGCTCGCGCACGAGCCGGGCGGTATCGGCGCGGGTGCAGACGATCGCGGTGCTGTGCGTCTTGGCCAGTTCTTCCAGCGGTGCCAGCCATTGTTGGACTTGGTAGAAGTTCTTGGGGCGGTCGGCGAAATACACCAGTACGTCGAACGAAGCGCGGCGCGGCACGGCGAACTCGGGCGACTCGATGAGTCTGCGCCGATCGAGCACGTCGCGCATGTCGCCGGTCAGGCGCAACGCGCCCGCCAGAAGAGAAGACATCAGAAGTTACCTCACGTTCGCGTGCCCGTCATGCGCCCGAGATTCCGGGGTCTTCATGTTAATCTAGCGGACGAGCCAGGGGGCGTGGGAGTTCGTCTCTACTTCGTCCCAAATCGCACGCGAGCCGTAGGAGACGTTGCATGTCCGACTTTCAGGTAGTTATTTTGGCCGCAGGCCTCGGAACTCGTCTCGGTCGGCCGTTGCCGAAGACGCTGACCGAGTTGGACAGCGGCGGAACTATACTGTCGCGCCAACTGTCCTCACTGAAAGGCGCGTTCGGCGACGACGTGAAGATCCTGATTGTCGTGGGCTTCAAAATGGACCTGATTCTTGAAGCGGCGCCGGAAGCCACGTTCGTCTACAACGAACGCTACGACCGCACCAATACGTCGAAGAGCCTTCTCAAGGCACTCCAACATTCGTACCCGGGCCACGGCGTGCTGTGGATGAACGCGGACGTCGTGTTCGACCCGGCGATTCTCGACCGGTTGAAGCCCAACTTGGAAAAGGATCAGTCAAGCATCATCGTGGATACGTCGACAGTGGCTGAGGAAGAGGTCAAATACACGCTCGACGATTCCGGCTATATCAACGAGATTTCAAAGAAGGTCGTAGGCGGTCTCGGCGAGGCTCTGGGCATCAACTACGTGTCGTCAAAGGACAAGGAATCGTTCGTGACCGGCTTGGAGGCCGTCCACGATCAAGAGTACTTCGAGGGCGGAATCGAGTACGCGATCAAGAACTCCGGCGCACAATTCACCGCAATTGACGTTTCCGATCTCAATGCAGTGGAAGTCGATGACCAGTCCGATCTCGACAATGCCAATTCGGTCTTTTAGCATCGACGCCGAATGAGCTTTTTGCGGCCGACCCTGCCCTCACGGGCCGTCTCCAAGATGAGGCGGTCCGTGAGTTCGTCACGGACCGCTGCACGTAGCCTGACGGCGCCGGGGGTCTCGGAGGCACAGGTTTTCGTCTTCTTCGCAGACGGGCCGGCGCATCTCTACCAGCTCGACCAATGGTTCGCGCCACTGAAGGCGCTCGCTCAGGCGATGCCGACAGCCATTCTCGTGGCTAATTTCGACACGTATCGACACGTGGTGAAACGCGTCAGCTTGCCGGTGGGGCTGGCGCTTTCCACGCCGGACCTTGAAAGGACGATCGGAGCGCCCGGGACAAAGGCCGTGCTGTATCCGAACAATCATGCGCTGAACTTCCGGTGCTTGCGCTATCGCGCACCGATGCATATTTTCATCGGCCACGGTGAGTCCGACAAGGGATCAAGTTCGTCGAATCAGCTGCGGGCCTACGATTACGCCCTCGCAGCCGGTGAGGCCTCGAAGCGCCGCATGGAGGGAATTCGGTTCTTTGACACCGCCGAGCGCGTCATCGCTGTCGGACGGCCGCAAGCGGACGATATGAACCAGCCCCTTGCTCCGGACACCGTCAGGGCTTGGCAGGGCGACGGCATACCAATTGTGTTGTACGCACCGACTTGGGAGGGTGATAGGCCGTCGATGGCGTACGGCTCGGCTGCCAGCCACGGGCGGGCGTTGGTCGATGCGATTCTGGCCGACGGCCGGTTTCATCTGATCTTTCGGCCACATCCTTCGAGCGGCACGGTGTCGCGGTCGTACCGAACCGCGGTGGCGGAGATCGCAGCGAAAGTGCAGCGCTCGGGCACGAAGAATTATGCCGACGGCACTGCCTACGGCTGGCAGCTGGACGCCGCCGACTATCTCATCACGGACGTGTCGGCCGTCGCGTATGATTGGCTCGCGCAAGACAAGCCGATGCTCGTCACCCTGCCGGCGTCCGATGCGGTGCACCGCGAAGAGTCGGACCTTCTCGCGGCGGTCCCGGGTATCGAAGCGACGTCCGCCATCAATGTCGTCGATGTGCTGACAGCCGCCGAGGATCAGCGCGATCCCAATTCGCCGCTGCATGCAGATTTGGAGCGGCTCCGCGACGAGTATTTCGGTGATCGCTCGCCCGGTGCCGCCACACGCCGTTTCGTGTCGGCAGTGACCCAACTCAGCGGTCTCGGCACGGCCGGGCGGACCGCGAACGGCTGAAGTCTCGCCATCCGGATTTGCTAGACGAGCTCGCGTTCGGCGTCAATCATCTCGATGGCCTGATGCAAAAACACATCGGCGTACCTGTCGGGATCGAAATCGCCGAGGTAGTACACACGCATTTGTTCACGCTCCTGCGCCAACGGGTCGGCGCCGAGTAGATCATCCAAGGCGCTCTGCAAGTTGGACAAGTCGCCATCGATGACGTACGACGCCTTCGAGGCGGGCGCGTCCTCCGTCAATTGCCTGCGTGTCCGACCAACAGAAACCATGGCCAGCGGCTTGCCCGACTGGAGGTAATCGGACACGACGGCCGACACATCGGCGATCATGGCGTCCGACGAATTGAAACAGTCGATCAACGACATCTCCTGTTCGGCGACGGTACCCCATTTGTGCTCGCGGCCGGTACGTGCCGCGTCCGCGTCGAGCAAGGCGCCGATCTGGCGGATCATTGCGCGTGATTCCGCGAATTGGTAATTGAAGCTGTGTGACCGGAAGATCACGGTGCAGCCGCGGGCGAGAAGGGCGGAGACGATTTCCACACCCGACGGCAACGAATACACTTCCGTGTCCTTGTACGGGCCTTTCCACGTGGGGGCGTACAGCACCGTCTTGTCGTCCATTCGGCTGATCGGCACGTCCGGCCGCTTGATTTTTTCGACCTGCGGACGCCCGACGATCTTGAACTTCTCTCGCGGAATCTCGACGCCGTGCCGGGCATATCTGTCGATGCCGGCCTGCCCGGCAGCGTAGATGTAGTCGTAGATGGCATGGACCGGATTGAAGCAGGCCGGCTTTTCGGAATCGCCGTGGTTCAGCCACACATGCGTCATTTCGCGCCGCTCGATGAAGTGCGAATTCTTGCCGGCGTTGTTGACGTAGAACGCCACCTTCAGCGACGGCGTGATGACAGTTTCCAGGCTTCGCAAGGTGGGCCTGTTAATGACCGGAGCTTCAGTCACTTGTCCGGCCGTGCGCATCATCGGCAGGTCGCGAGTCACAACGATGAACGGCCTGCCGATGCGCTGGAAGTATTCTTCCCACATGCCGAGTTGGTAGCGGATCCCCATGGTAGAGCCGAAATACACGGCGAATTCAGCGCCGTACGACTCCAAAATCGACGGCAGTTGTTCTTCCAAGTTCGCACTTCGGCGACCGCGAATGATGCCTGAGACGTACACCAACACACCATAAGCAAGCGGAAATAGTGAAACGATGAATGGGATCAACGGTGCAACACCGAAGTAGGCAAAGATCCACCACAGCGCGGTCGCGGCCGATCCGCCGGCCGCCACTGCACCACGATCAACTGGCTGGAACCCACGCGTTTCGATCCCCGGCAAGTTGCGGGCTTCCACACCAGTCGCCGCCCACGCTTTACGTAACCCGGTCTCCATCACGCACGTGAACACGAGGATCGCGCTGCCTGCTATGACCTCCCAGGACCACCCGTAGGTACTTGTCCAGACAAGAGCAAAGACAAAAATCAAAAGCGTGCGAGCACTATTGACCGCGCGAAGCATCCCGGTCAGTTGCCGCCGGGACTTCAGCGCACGGCGATTCAGATAAAGGTGGACGACATTACCCAGCAGGCCCACTGTGACGACCGCAACGACCGGGGCCGGCACGATAAGAAGAATCAAGGAGGCCACGGCAAACAGCGTCGGAAGCAGCGTACGGCCGGCCAAGCGCGTCCATAACCGCCGGAACGTCAATGTCATTGAACGCGAGTCGACGATTGCGTCATCGCTTTCAAGATCGCCCGTATCGCCGTTGGTTTCCGCGGCCGATGCTTCGCCATTTCCGGCGATGGCAACGTCCTGCGACTCCGGTTCGGCATCTGTCGCCAGTGTGTCCTCGTCAAGATCGGCATCCTCGTGGCGACGAGGCGTGGTAATCATCCGTTGCGCGGCGGACACGAAATGACCGCCATAATTTTCGTCCGGAAAATCCCCGAGGTAGTCCGCACGCATCTCGAGCCGCCGGCTGCGATTAGGATCCTCTCGTAGAAGCTCTTCCAAAACTTCGTCGAGGTTACTCAGGTCTCCTTCGAGAACGTACGAGGCGCCGGCAATGGGGTACTGTTCGACGAAATCCGCACCGTGCGCACTAACGGCCACCATGGCGAATGGCTTTCCCGAATAGAGGTAATCGGAAACGACACTGGACACGTCCGAGATCATTGCATCGGACATATTGGTCAGTTCAAAGACGTCATGGTCCGTCTCAGCCGCCGATCCATAGAGATGGTTGCGACCGGTTCGCGCCGCGTCCTCCTCCAAAATTGCGGTGATTTTCGCTATCGTTTCGACGTCGTCGGGGAATTGGTAGCTGAACGGATGCGGCCGGAAAATCACTGTGGCACCCCTGGCAAGCAGAGCGCGAATGATTCCCGGCGCGACCGGGAGCGAATAGAGCAAGGTCTCCTCGACGTGACCACGCCACGTCGGCGCATAGAACACGACTGGAGAATCGATCTCTTTGATCGGCGTGCTCGTGCGTTCCACCGACTCGAGCTGCGGACGCCCGACGATTTCAAATTTGTCATCGCCGATTAAGACGCCGTGCGCGCCGTACCGGCGAATTGCGGCCGGTCCGGCCGCAAAGATCTTGTCGTACATGGCGTGCAACGGATTGTAGGATGTTGGCTTGTCGGAGTCTCCATGGCCGAGGAATACATGGTTGAAATCCGGATATCGCACCATAGTACCGTTGCCCGACGACGCATTGACGTAAAACACCGCGTTAATGCTTCCGACGAGCACGCTTTCCAGATCTTTTACGCTGCGTCGCGTGACTACCGGAGCATCCGTCAATTCGGCGATCGCACGAGCGGGGCCTTCATTCCGACAGATGACGATAAAGCGGTGTCCGGTTCGTTCCAAGTACGGCAACCACATCATGACTTGATGCGGAGCGAGATCGGGCAACGCGTTGTAGATGACGAATTCGGGGTGGTAGTCGCGGACCGCGTCGGGCAGCTCACGTTTAAGACGCATGTCGGCCCGCACGGACGCTATCACCTTCGCGGCGATAACACCGTACGCGACATCCATTGCAGCGGCGGCGACAAGCCACCAGACGGGTGCCAGCCCGTACACCGAGGTAATCGCGCCAAACGCAATGATCGCCGCCGAGGCGGTAACGATGGGACGGTCGAGCTGCGGTGGCAAACCTGCCGCAGTGACTCCGGGCAGATGAGCTACGAAGACCCTTCTCTTCGCGGTCGCGCGGCCGAGTATGCTTTCCAACGCAATCGGTGTGGCCAATATCGCGCACGAAACGGCAGGCATCCAAAGATGAGCACTCGACCATCCTTGGTGAGCAAAACTCACGGCGACGGACGCTGCCAACAGCACTCTCACGGTTGCTCGATGCCCCAGTTTCGACCTGTTCCGCCAGAGCGTCAAGACATGGAGACCCAGCACAATGACAACGACGCCGACAAAAAACCCGGCGGACACCGACGTGAGGGGCAAATAGGCAGCCAGCAAGGCACCCAAGGCACCGCCGCAGTACGAAAGCGTCGACAGGATGGTCGAACGCGAAAATAGAGCCGCCGCGGATTGCGGCGGCTTTGCGGTGTGATCATTCGTCGCCATCGCAGGCTTTCATGTCGTCAATAGGAGTCTTGTCGATTGTAACGGCGGAACGACAGCGCTCGCTATCTGACACGGGTTCAGTTGCCGCCTGGGCCAACATCGTTGGCCCGGCATGCCGTCGCATCACACATTGGCCGCATGGTAGACATGAATTCATGAAAATCCCCCGCATCGGTGCCCTCGTACGCCAAATCCGACGTACCGTCAATTGGTTACTCGGCGGCTTCCTCCCCGCGCCGCTTTCGTCGAGAGCGCTACTCGCAACCGCAGGTGTCGCCGCAGTCGTACTGTTGGCGTGGGGGGACACGATCGCCGGTCTCGTCGTTGGGTTGGTGCTCTCCGCCGGCGTGTGGTTTTCGGAGGCTGTCGACGCAGTCGGCAAGTCGAACGATTCCATCGCTCGGCATTCGCCCCTGAGCATGTCGTACGCTGTCCTGCTTTGCCTGGGTTTTGGCGGCCTGTATGCTCAGCGAGCAAGCAGCGGTGCCTCGCTCGAATGGGTGTGCATGGGTCTACTTGGGCTCTGTGGCTGGCTCGTGAACGCTCAGCCACGATTTCTCGACGTCAAACAGATCGAGACAGCCCACGTACCCAATGTTCCGCGTCCGTCCGACCGTCCGAGGCTCAGCGTCCGTGGGCTCATTCGTGTGCTGTGGGTTTCGGTGGCTGTCGCCGGGATTTTAGCAGCTACCGAAGTGACACCACTGTGGGTTTGCATCCCGGTGCTGATCACCGTCGTGATTGTCGGCGCTAACCTATTCGGCGCTTGGCGCTATGCGTATTCACGGCGATATGGCGTGATTCGCGCCGTCAACGCGCTCAAGCCGGAGTTTGTGATCCCGACGGGCGGCGGAACACCCTTGCAGATCGAGATGTGGGAGCGGTACCTACGCACGCTCGGTAAACCCTACCTAATTCTCCCGACACGACCTATTGCGCTCAAACGTCTAGCTGCGACCATCGATGCACCGATCGTGCGCCCGGCCGGGCGAAGTATCAGCGAGGCACAAGCAGTGACGCCGTCCTCGGTCCGAGTGGCATTCTTCGTACAGAACTCGAGCGATAATGACCTGTTCATCGCCAACAAGCAATTGACAAGCGTCTGGCTGCACCACGGTGACAGCGATAAGCCAGTCACCTATACAAAGAGAAATAAAAAATATGATCATTTGTTCGTTGCAGGACAAGCAGCAATAGATCGATACAAAGATCACGGCGTGGACATACCCGACGACAAATTCCACATCATCGGACGGCCGCAGACGTCTACGATTAACCACGACACGACGAGAATTTCTAGCAAGGCCACGCCTCAAGTCCTTTACGCGCCGACCTGGCGTGGTGAGACTACTCGATTCTCTTCGTTGCCACGGGGGATGGAAATTGTTTCGGCGCTGCTAGAGCGAGGCGCAAGCGTCATATTTCGACCGCACCCGGCGAGCCAATATTATTGGTATCACCGAGAATTGGTGAGCGAAATCAACGCATTGCTGGAAGCCGATCATCTCAAAACAGGACGGAAACACATGTGGGGTGAAATCTCGGCGGCGAGCCAAATGCCGTTCGATCGTGCAGCGAATCTCAGCGACGCAATGGTTTCCGACGTCTCGGGAGTCGTAACGGACTATATGCAATCCGGTAAACCATATGCAATCGTCTCAAAAGACTTGCCGGCCGACCAGTTCCGCAGGGAATATCCGACCGCCCAGGCTGCGTACATCATTGATAATGATCCGGACACACTTTCCACAGCGTTGGATGAAATGCTGGGCGATGATCCACTTTCAGAATTTCGCGACAGTCGCCGACAATACTTCCTTGGCGAATACGAGGGTGTCAAAGCGGTGGAGCGATTCCTCGGCGAGTCGAGCAAGCTAATGATTTAACGTCTTCACGACGTTATCCCGACCCCTCCGCGTGTCCGACCAAGGGGTCGTCCTTGCGCACATCGATCACGTGACCGGTCTTCGACGCCAGCATGATGTCAAGCGACGCGTGCGCCACGGTCTCAGAGTCCAACAGTGACGCCGGGTCCTCGTCGCCGAATGCTTTAGTACGCATCGGTGTGCCGGTCCGTTCCGGGTTGATGCAGTTCACGCGCACTTTGTCCGCCGACCATTCGTCAGCGAGCGCCTGCGTCAGGTTGACTGTTGCGGCCTTCGCCGAGCTGTAAAGACTGTATCCGCTGCGCCCGCGCGTGTACGAGCTGGACGTAAACAGCAGTAGCGCGCCTTCAGATTCTTTGAGTTGCGGATAAAACGTCTGCGCCAACAGAACCGGGCCTATGTAATTGATCTCAGTGGCTTCGTAAATCGTGTCGTCACTTGTCTCGCTGAGTGCCCCCAAAGGCAAGACACCCGCCGTATTGACGACAAAATCGACCCGCCCAGTCTCCGCCAGAACCTCGTCACGCGCTTTGATGAGATCGTCACGCTTGTTGATATGCGTATTTGTCGACGATCGGGAAAAGCACTTCACCGTAGCGCCGTATTTTTCAGCCAAACGCGCAATATCGGCACCTATCCCGTAGGAGCCACCAAAGATCGCCATGGTCTTACCGGTCAAAGCATCACGGTAATCCTGCTCTGACCTATCGATTCCGTCGCCGGCACTCGTCAACTGAAAGAGCTTATCCGCAATGTAGATATCGATCGGCTCGGTGACTTTCATATTGCGGTCGTCCCCGAGCACTACAGCGACCGGCACATCCGGCGTATAACGCAATACGACGGTGCAGTCGTCGGTGGCGACGAAGCGCGGGTCCGCATTGGCCAATTCGTATGCTGCGCGAATTGCCGAGAGCTTGAACGCTTGCGGCGTCTGACCACGCCGAAGGTTAGCCCTGGGCGGCACATCTTTGATCACCGGATAATTCGGATCGACCTGATCGTCGACTTCGATGATCGTGTCAGCCGACGGAATAGCCACGTCCACGGCTTGACGGAATTCGAGCGCTTCAATCACATCACTGATAATTCTCGGCGAAAGCAGGGGCCGAACAGCGTCATGCAAAATGACGTTGCAGTCATCATCGCCGAGCGCAGCAAGAGCCGCTTGCGTCGTGTCATTCCGACTGGCCGCACCTTCGAGGATCTGCGAGACCTTGCCGAAGTCGTTCTTCCGCACGATCTCACGCACGTTATCCAAATACCCCGGAGTCATCATGACTATCACATCGTCGATCAACGGATGGTCATCGACAATCGCCAGCGTGTGCTCCATGATGGGGCGGCCGGCAATTTTGATGAGCTGCTTGGGAATGCTCAGCCCGACACGGTTGCCGACGCCACCTGCCAGGATGACAGCGACGTTACGAGTTTTTGCCACGAGATGAACTCCCTCGATGGTTCAGTAAGCGCGGATTGGCCTCCGTGCTCAGTAGCCGTGCTTCGGCGTACCGATCATCCCGGCTGCCACTGTGCGGTTCGTCGACTCGTCGACCAAGATGAACGATCCGGTCTCCGGGTTCTGCACGTACGGGTCGGTGAAGAACGGCTGGGTGGTGCGGAGCTTGACGCGCCCGATCTCGTTCAGTTTTAGTTCGTTGACGGACTCGTCCCGGTGTAGCGAATTGATATCGACGCGATACATGACGTCCTTCACGATGGCACGGGCCCAGCGCGTCGTCTGCTTGATGGCGTACTTGTGGCCCTCGTTCAACGGCTGCTTCTCGTCCATCCAGCAAATCCGCGCATCGATATCCTGCGTCGTTTCCGGCGTATTCTGCGGACGGCAAATCATGTCCCCGCGGCTGATGTCGATGTCGTCCTCGAGACGGACGGTCACCGACATCGGCGGATAGGCCTCGTCGAGTTCACCGTCGGCCGAATCGATTGCCTTGATCTTCGTCTCGAAACCGCTGGGCAGCACCAGAACGGGATCGCCGGGCTTCATCACTCCGCTAGAAACGGTTCCCGCGTACCCGCGGTAGTCCATTCCGTTAGAGGTTTGCGGGCGAATCACGTACTGCACCGGGAACCGCACGTCCTGCATGTTACGGTCGCTCGCCACGAAGAGTTGTTCGAGCTGACTCAGCAGCGGGGCCCCGTCGTACCACGGCATGTTCTCGCTGCTGTTGACGACGTTGTCGCCTTTCAGCGCCGACACCGGAACGAAGGTCAAATCTTGAATGTTCAGTCGCGTCGCGAAATCGGAAAAGTCGCGGCGGACCTTTTCGTACTCTTCTTCCGAATAGTCGACAAGGTCCATCTTGTTGACGCACACAACGATGTGCGGCACGCCAAGAAGCGTCGCCAAGAAGGCGTGGCGTCGGCTTTGCTCGCTGACTCCGTTACGCACGTCCACAATGATCAGCGCAGCATTGGCGGTCGACGCACCCGTGACCATATTGCGCGTGTACTGCACGTGGCCGGGAGTATCGGCGATAATGAACTTACGCTTGGGCGTCGCGAAATAACGGTAGGCCACATCAATGGTGATGCCTTGTTCGCGCTCCGCTTTCAAGCCGTCGGTCAACAGTGCCAAGTTGGTGTATTCGTCACCCCGGCGCCGGCTGACTCCCTCGACGGACTCCAACTGGTCGTTGAAAAGTGTTTTGGAGTCGAACAGCAGACGCCCGATCAGCGTGCTTTTGCCGTCGTCGACGGAACCGGCTGTGGCAAATCGAAGTAGATCAGACATCGTTAAAAGTACCCCACGCGCTTTCGCTCTTCCATTGCAGCTTCACTGACTTTGTCGTCGCCTCGAGTGGCGCCGCGTTCGGTGAGACGCACCTTCTCGATTTCTTCGACGACCTTTTCGACGGTATCCGCCGTGGACGGCACCGCAGCCGTCAGGTTCGCATCACCCATGGTGCGGTAGCGGACGCTGCGCACCTCGGACTTCTCGCCGTCCTTCAGCGTGATGAAGTCGTTGACGGCGAAGAGCATGCCGTCACGGTCGACGACTTCACGTTCCTTGGCGTAGTAGAGGTCGGGGACCGCGACGTTGGCCTCGGCGATATACGTCCAGATATCCAGTTCCGTCCAGTTGGACAGCGGAAAGACACGGATACTCTCCCCAGGGAAGACGCGGCCGTTGTAGAGACTCCAGATTTCGGGACGTTGACTCTTCGGGTCCCATTGGCTGAACTCGTCACGGAATGAGAAGACACGTTCCTTGGCTCGTGCCTTTTCCTCGTCACGGCGGGCGCCGCCGAACATGGCATCGAAGCCGTGCTTCTCCGCGGCTTCAAGCAAAACAGGGGTCTGGATCTGGTTGCGCGATCCACCCGGGGGCTCCTTGACCAGGCCGCGTTCGATAGCGTCCGGGACGCTTGCGACGATCAGCTCGGCACCGAGTTCAGCGATCTTGGCGTCGCGGAACGCGATGACCTCGGGAAAGTTCAGCCCCGTATCCACGTGCATCACCGGGAACGGTATCCGCGCCGGCGCGAATGCTTTCCGGGCCAGTTCCAACATCACGAGTGAGTCCTTACCGCCGGAGAACAGCAGGCAGGGCCGCTGCATCTCGGCTGCAACCTCACGCATGATGTGCAGGCTTTCAGCTTCGAGAGCCTTTATCTGGCTCAAAGTCTTACTAGTCAATCGTTATGCTCCTCATGGTTCATCGCCGCCAAGATTTCGGTAATTCGTGGCACTAGCGCCGGGCGGCAGATAAACAGATCCGGCAGCCAAGGGTCCGCTCGATTGTATATCAGGTCCGTCCCGTCGAGCCGCGACGCGTGCAGACCATGCGCACGTGCCACCGCAACCGGGGCTGCAGAGTCCCATTCATATTGGCCGCCGGCATGGATATACGCGTCGGTTTCACCGGTGATGACCGACATTGTTTTGACGCCAGCCGATCCCATGCGCACCAAGTCAACGTCGTACGCGCCGACAATGTCGTCGATGAGTTTCGGTGGGTGCGACCTGCTTGCCGCCAGCTTCAGCGTCCCGCCATCGACTCCGCCAGTCCGTTGACCCGGCTCACTTGGCAAGTCGAAACCCGAAGTATCGAACACCTGCCCACGGCCCGGCAACGCAACGGCGCCCGCGATCAGCCCGTCGGCCTTGGACCACAACGCGACGTGCACCGCCCAATCGTCGCGCCATACGCCGTCGCTGCGCTCGGAAAACTCCCGCGTGCCGTCAAGCGGGTCGACAATCCAAACCCGGTCGGCGGAGAGCCGCTCGTTCGAGTCCGCGCCCTCTTCAGAAAGGACGGCGTCGTCCGGCCGAAAACCGGCAAGCTGCTTCATCAGAAATTCGTGCGAGCGGGCATCGCCACTGTCCTTGAGCGTGCGCGGCTCGTAGTCGGCACCTCCAATGTCCGAACGCAATCCGTTCAATAATTCGCCGGCTTCGCACGCCAGCTGCGAGGCCAGCGCACGATCCGATGTTTTCCCATCATTCATTTGATTGGTTTCGACCGTCCTGTCTTCAACTTATGCTTCAGGCGTGCGGCTACAGCTCTGGTCAGCTCTCGAGTGGTGTAAGTTTCCGACGGCCGAGCGCGCTTACCAGCTGCTTTCTTAGTAGGACGACTCCGTTTCGGCGCGGTCGTCTTCTTGAGACTTGCAAGTTTTTTATCCGCAACGTTCTTTTGACGCTGGCCCGCCGCCAGCGCGCCCACGACCGACTGCACGCCGATGTCGAACGGCACCTGATCGGCGGGAACACGGTCGGCGCCGACTTTTGGCGGCGCCTTGAGTTTTGCGAGATCTCCGACTACTCGGACTCCGGTTCGTTCGATGTGCTCCGCAAACTTCTCACCGTCGCGCTGGGCGAGGTCAGCGGCCCATTGAGGCAATCGCACCGGCGGCTCGTCGGCCGGCGGCACGCGATGATTCACTACACGTCCCATTGCACCGAGTCGGCCAAGCTTATGATAGGTAAACCAATCGATTTCCTCATCGCGCAATACAACATTGACCCGACGAAATAACTCTGCTTCGACCGCGGTCATCGATCGATTTGAAAGCGCGGCACTCCCGTCATTTTTACCAAGTAGTCCCGGCGGGAGTCCCAGTAGTGCCTCGAACGTGTCCGTCAAAAAATTTGGTCGCTTTTCATCGACAATGACGACAGTGACATTGTCTGCACCGACAATTCCAGCCCACCGCTCGATCAACTGACCCTGATCATATGCTCGCCGAAAGTGCGCCGGCATGTCCTGTGGATCATCGCCGTATACCCGATTCAACCAGTCGTTGAGTGTGAGGGTCTGCCCGTCGTCCTTGATACCTTGAGCCCACAGTGAGGGCGCTATGGCTCCGGGCGAGCGAAGTGTTATAACCACGTGCACTCGGTCGGGGTCTAGCTCGTCCACAAGAGTGTTCGCCCCGACATCGTCGATTTGGCTTAGGTACTCATGAGAAATAAATATTCTGTTATTCTCATCCGCCTCGATTTCGGCGTGAAGTTTATCCCACTCGGCGCGTGGCGGAACACCAGATTCGTCAGTCTCTAAGAGGTCGGTTCTAATTCGCCCTTCTCGCAAATGAAAGTAAGCGCTGAATCCGAGTAAAGCGCCAAGTTGAACCCGATGGTTCACCGCCTTACCGGGGTAGCGCACCCCGTGCTCCAACAAATTGCGTCGATTCCGTCTTGCGGACCGCTGGAGCGAGGTCGTCCCTGTCTTCATTGGTCCAATATGGAGCAATCGCGTCCCCTCCGGAAGCAGGAGGTCGTTTTCGTTGGACTCGATAGTCAAAGCTTCCTCAAATCATGGGATTTTACCGATCATTACGGTCACGTTCTATCGCCGAGTAACGACGCAAAGCCTACCGGGCGTGCCGGAGTGGGGCCAATTTGTCGCGTTTCTCGTCGCGTCGGCCGAACCACTTTCGTTCAGTTTGCGGCCTGGCCGTCAACGACGTAACGCGGCGATGCTCGTCTTAACCCTTCGACGGAGCTCCACCTTCAGGGCGTGCGACAAATCGCGCGATGTGTGAGTGTCGGCCGCGCGGATCAGATGCGAAGCGAACGCCAATGCGCGCTGTTTCGCGCCCTCAGGGGCAGCGCTTCTAAAGACGCCTTTACCAATCGCGGCGTCGAGTGTGCCGAGGATGGACTCAACTGCCACATCCATCGGGACTGAACGTAAACCCGCCTCGGTGCCGACACTCGTATTCACCGGGGCCGACAGCGCATTCAAGTCACCCACCACGCGCACGCCCGACCTAGCGATTCGTTTCGCATACTTGCGCCCACGATCACGCGCGAGCTCGGCAGCCCATTCCGGCATCTGCAGCCGGGGCTCGTCCCCGGCGGGTGTACGGGAGTCGAGCAATCGCCCGATGGCGCCATGCCGGATCAGTTTCGTGTAGTCGGCCCAGCTGATCGCCGCATCCTTCGCCGCTCGGTTAATCTGCAAAAGCAGCTCAGCCTCCGCGCGCGTCAACGACCGGTTCGAGGTGACACCGTTCGTCTGTGCAGCGGACAGCAAGCCCTCAGGGAGTCCAAGAAGTCGTTCGAAACTCTGCAAAAGCAGCTCCGGCCGCCTTTTATCAACAACTATCACCGTCACGTTTTCGGGGCCGACAATCGATGCCCACCGACTGACAAGGGCCCCCTGATTCTGGCTCCGACGAAACTGTTTGCGCATAGGTTGCTCGGGCACCATGTTGAACACTCGTTGCAACCACGCTTCGAACGAGTCGTCTTGCCCGGATTTCAACCGTTGCGTCCACAATGAAGGAAGAATTTCCGCCGGATTGCGCAAGGTGATCACGATATGAGTACGTTCACCCAATGCGTCGACGAATTTTCGCGCCATCGCGTTACTCGACTCCGCAGCGAACTCGTGACTTATCCATGCACGGCGCGAATGGTCGGTTTCCACTTCGGCCATCAGCCGCTCCCACTCTTCGCTGGGCGGAACTGCCTCATCGACTGATCGGTCCGGGCGCTGACCAACGGCCCCGTTCCGCTGTTCCAAAAGAACTGATTTGTTCATGAACGCGCCAATGGCTTTGCGGTGGTTGAGAGTCGTGCCGGGGTAACGCACACCGTTGCCGAGCAACTGTCCACGTAGCGAGCTCGCAGCCGATTGTGTCGATGTCGTCCCGGTTTTCATGGGCCCGATATGAAACAAGCGTGCCCGTTCGGGCAGCAGGAGTGACGCGTCGTCCGGCGATGTGTGCATAGCCCTAAATTACCGAGTCCGTCGATCATGACCAATTTGGCGGAATCGCCGGAAAGGCTGCTTGTGCCCTATAGGGTGAAACTGATGAATACAAAGCCCACTTCGGACAACGCGTCGCTGGTTCTGGCCGGCGCCGATCTCGATCTACTCGAACTGGCGCTCGGCGGGGCGATCGACAATGCTTTCAGCGTACGTGACGGCACACGCGTCCTGACGGACGCCGAGAACACCCCGTTGGCCGCACTGACTCCGTCCGGCGCAGACGGTGTGCAGACCGCGACCGCCCGACAACAGTTCCACGTCGGCCAATCCGCCCAATGGGACGCGAACTTGCGCCGGCCGGCCCGTGACGTCAAGATGTGCACGACCGGCGACGTGCTCGCCGTTGCGATCACGGACTTCCCAACCATTTCGGATATGAAACGCGTGCAGCAAGCGATTGCCGAGCGGCCGGCAAGTTCTGTCCTCTGGCTGATACTCGTTGGGCGACAGTCCGGCGGTATCGATTCCGGCCCCGAGGGGCCCGCACTCGTCCGCGCAGCAACTGCGCTGGCGCCGGAGGGATCGATAACGGTCATCGTCCCGTGGTCCGCGGGGGCGGCGCCTGTCGAGCTGACGATCCGCGATCTCGAACCGTCGTCTTCGAATTTCATCCGCCGGGTACTGTCCGGTTACGGCGCGGACGACGTGCTGGACGTCGCCTCGACGAGGCCGGAGGAAGATAAGCGGCTCATCGCCGAGCTCGATAATGCGTGGCGCCACGCCGCCGGCGCCGTTTATCCGAAAGAGTCGCTCGACGAACTCGAATCGCTAAGGGCCTCGGGCGCTGCCACAACCGACGGACTAGTGGTTCTGTTGAGCGGACTCTCCGGCTCCGGAAAATCGACGATCGCGCATGCCCTGTCCGCGGAACTCCCGGCGAGACTCGGCCGTCGGTCGACGTTGCTGGATGGCGACGAGGTTCGCCAGATGCTCTCAGCCGGGCTTGGATTCGACCGTGAATCACGCGAGTTGAACGTCAAACGCATCGGGTACGTGGCAGGACTCATCGCCAGTCACGGCGGTGTTGCCGTCGCCGCGCCTATCGCGCCATTCGCCGGTGCAAGATCGTACGTGCGCGCACAGGCCGAAGCAAACGGCCGATATTTGCTCGTCTATGTGTCAACGCCGCTCGAAGTCTGCGAAGCGCGCGATCGTAAAGGCCTGTACGCCAAGGCTCGCGCCGGCGAAATTGCCGAATTCACGGGTATATCGTCACCATACGAGGTCCCGGACGACGCCGACTTGACGATCGACACATCCGTCACAGCTGTCGACGCTGCAGTCGATCTGATCATCCACGCGATCGAGATGGGATAGGCCATGTCCGACACCTCGACCAAGCGAATCGTTGTCACCGGCCATCGTGGCGCAATGGCGCACGCCCCGGAAAACTCGATCAGATCGTTCCAGCTCGCTGCCGAAGTCGGTGCCGACGAAGTCGAGCTCGATATTCAATTGTCGAAAGACGGCGTCATGGTGATCAACCACGACAACGTCGTGGACAGGACGACCGACGGTAGTGGTCTGATCGCTGCCCAGCGGTGGTCCGAGCTGTCGGAACTGCGCATTCACGGCATCGAGCCCCTCTGCACGTTTGAAGACGTCGTCGAAGAAGTTCCCGACATAGGACTCCAGATCGAGGTGAAGGACGCACACGCCGTGGAGCCGCTGCTGGACCTCCTCCGGGCTGACCCGACGCTCCGTGATCGATCCATGGTGACGTGCTTCAACCCGGGCATCGTCGACCACGTACGGGCAAGCGGCATTCCGGTACGGTACGCGAGAATTCTCCAGTCGAAAGGCGGCGGCAAGCTCGCCGACTTCATTCGAACCGGCATCAGGCACGCATTGCTCAAGTGGCCGCTAGTGCATACTCCTGCAATGCGACGGTTCCGATCAGAGGGCGGCAAAGTCAGCGTGTGGCCGTGTGATGACGAGGAGTCGATTCGGCGTGCGATCGACGAGGGATTCTACGGGTTGACGACGAACGATCCGGGCCTGGCCGTTGCGACTCGGGCGAGTCATACCGCGCCGATCTAGCCCTGAGCGGCAGCTTACGTTTGATCGCCGTCGCCGTCGTTGCGGCCGGGACCGCGGTCACGCTCGCGTTTGCCCGGGTGGTCGCGTCGAGATTCCTGATAGGCGGGTACGACTTCCTCCGTCGGACCGTCCATGACGAGTTCGCCTTCGTTGATCCACAACACCCGATCGCAGGTACTCCTGATCGAGGACATCGAGTGGCTGACCAGAAAGACCGTGCCGGCAGCCTCGCGAATCTCGCGGATTCGGTCCTCGCTCTTTGCGCGAAATTCCTTGTCGCCGACGGCGAGCGCCTCATCGACAATGAGAATCTCATGCGCACGAGACGTAGCGATAGCGAACTTGAGCCTTGCGGCCATGCCGGAGGAATACGTGCGCATCGGCATGTTGATGAATTTTTGCATGTCGGTGAACTCGACAATTTCGTCGCGCCGCGCCTCGATTTCATCGATGGTGAATCCCATGGCAAGGCCACCGAGGATAATGTTTTGTTCACCCGAGAGGTCGCGGATCAGGGCTGCGCCCACGCCGAGAAGGTTCGGCCGCGACGAAGCGTAAACCGCCCCCTTACTGGCAGGAGTCAGGCCGACTATCGCCCGCATGAGTGTGGACTTGCCCGATCCGTTATGGCCGATGACGCCGATCGATTCATTCTGGTAAGCGGTGAATGAGACGCCTTTCAGGGCGTGCACCGTCTGGGTTGCCCGACCTCGCTTGAACAACTTACTGCTGGCATTGCGCACACGTTTACCGGTGACGTAGACGCGGTAATCGACGTGCAAGTCGTCAACGACGACAACCGGAGTGCGCGTTTTCACTGCCGACGGAGCGTTAATCTGTTCGACCATATCGCTCCTCCGCCGCCCAGAAATAGAGACCGCCTCCGACGAAGCTGACAACCGCCCATGCAGCGCCGATCAGGAAAGTCGTCATATCCACGTCATACCCCGGCACCAACGCGCCGCGTGCGATCTGCATGTAGTCGTAAAGCGGATTGAGGGTGAAGAACAACAAAAACCCTGCCGGGAGTATGCCGGGGATGAAACGCTCCGGCCCGTACAGAACGCCCGAAAAATACCTGGCGAACCGGTTGATGAAGGGGATGACCTGGCTGAGGTCGCGGAAGTGGACCGTGACTCGGGCGACGAACATCACGAGGCCGGCGTTGAAGAGCGTGGCCATGACGATTGCCGGAATCAGATAGAACCAGCTCCATGTTGGTACCGAGCCAAAGAGAATATTGATGATGATCATCAGGCCGACCATGGGCATGAAGTTCAAGAAGTGCTCGATGGCAGTGGCGAGCGGTAGCACCATACGCGGGAAGCTGAGGCTTTGCACGAGGTTCTGATTGTTCGTGATCGATTTCGTACCGCCGGAAAGACACGAGCTGAAGAACCGGAAGAAGAAGATTCCGGTGATGAGGTACTGCAGGAAGTTTTCCGGCTTATTCGCGCCGAGCACGAAACCGAAAACGATCCCGTAGACCGCCGCGTCGAGCAGCGGAGTGATGACGACCCACGCCATGCCGAAACGGTTGGCCTGGTTCGAAGCACGAATCCTCGAGCGCGCTAGTGTGTAAGCGAAGTCACGCCGCTGCCACACCTGTTTGGCGTACTGCCCAAGCGGCGACCTGGCGCCGACGCGCTTCAGACCGTGCTGAGCCGCGTAATCGGCCAAACTCATAATTCAGTGATTCCCTACTGTTCGGGCGCCAAGGTGCGGGGTCCCGTCCTTGCTCAATTCAGCGTTCTTCAGTGTAATCGAGGTTCTGCAAAGATCCTGAATTTGCGCGCCCCGCGAGCTCACCGGTCGTCGAGCGGGTCGAGCAGATCAAGTTTGCGCAAGATGACCCCCTCACGCAGGGCCCATGGACTGATTGCCAGCGAATCGACGCCGAACACGTCCATGGTCGCTTCGGCGACGATGGCACCGGCAAGCATCTGCCCGGCTCGCGCGGCGGACACCGCCGGAAGCTGTTCACGTTCGGTAGCTTTCATCGCGCCGAGCTTCGGAACTATCTCTTTCAGGGCGCTTTTGGTCAGCCGTCGGGGCGTGTAGATCCCGTCTGCGCGAGGAGCCGCACCGGCGATCCGGGCCAGTGAACGGAACGTCTTCGAACTCGCAGCGACCCAGTCGGGCGGGCCGACCCTGGTCAGGTCGTGCGCCTTCTTGCCGATCTCGGCGTGCACGTATTTGCGGGCGGCGGCAATATCGTCGGGCTCGGGCGGGTCCCCCGTCAGTCTGTCGTGCGTCAACCGGCCGGCTCCGAGCGGCAGGGAGAGCGCGACGTCCGGCACCTCGTCCGCGCCAACGGCCAATTCGAGCGAGCCGCCGCCAATGTCGAACAGAAGGATCTTCCCGGCCGACCAGCCGAACCAACGGCGGACGGCGAGAAAGGTCAGTCTCGCTTCGTCGTCGCCGGACAGTGCCGACAAATCAACTCCGGTTTCGGACCGCACGCGAGCGAGGACAACTTCTCCATTGGGTGCCTCACGGATCGCGGACGTCGCGAACGCCAGCACGCTCTCGGCGCCGTGGTCTTCGGCAACAACGAGCGAATCGGTTACGAAGCGCACCAGCGCGTCGGCGCCGTCGTTCGAGATCGACCCGTCGTTTTCAAGGTGTTGCGCAAGCCGCAGCTCCGTCCGCTCCGATGTGGCGGGGATCGGCCGCGCACCCGGATGGGCGTCGACGACCAACAGGTGGACGGTGTTGGATCCGACATCGAGAACGGCAAGGCGCATGCTCGTCAAGATACCGTGTCGTCCGCTCCGGCGACGGCGCGGGCGGCGTGGATCAGCCTCGTTGCGGGTCGGGCCAGGCTCTGATCCCCGCGACAAAATTCGCAGGACCGGCCGCCACTATCAGGCGTGCCGGCTGGGTGCCGGGATTTGCTAGCGAGACTGCCTCGTCTCTCGTGATGTACACGGCATCGCCCACATGGACATCGACGGATTCTTCGCCTTTGACGACGCGGACGAAACCCGAGATTGGCGTCAAGATCACGTCCGAGCCGCTGTGCTTGTGGGTCGGCATTCCAGCTCCGGCCGGCACGTCGACTCGCACCATACCCACATCGGGACTTTCCGTTTCATCGCCGAAGTAGACAGTGACGGTCGGGCTGTCCGGCGCCGGCGGTTGACGGATCAAACCGTCACTTTCCCGACACAACTGCATGGTGTCATCCCTCCGTTCGTTCCTGCTCCATCAGCGTGCTTCCAGCCTATAATCGGGAAGCACGGATTTCCGCTGCCGTCAGCCAATATTTCCGAATACACCGCGCCGATTTGCACGCCGGCATGCTCGTGACCGGACCGTTGGACAGCCCGTCGGCAGCGTCACCCCGCCAGCGGTGAATGGATGCCCGGTTACTGGCCGGTAACCGGGCATCCGTCCACCCCTCGGCGACGCAACTCGCCAGTTGGTCGATAGCGATGCGAACGAACTTGCGCACGATAGCCTTGCCGTATGCGCGGAATCATCCTGGCCGGCGGAACCGGCAGCCGACTGCACCCGATCACTTTGGGCACCAGCAAGCAGCTCGTGCCGGTTTACGACAAGCCGATGGTCTACTATCCGCTTTCAACGCTCATCCTTGCCGGGATTCGGGACATCCTCATCATCACGACGCCCGAGGATTCGAGTCATTTCACGCATCTCCTCGGCGACGGAAGCGCTTACGGCATCGATCTGACGTACGCAACGCAGCCGGATCCCGGCGGACTCGCCCAGGCGTTCACCATCGGGGCCGATTTCATCGGTGACGACAAGGTGGCCCTTGCCCTCGGCGACAACATTTTTTACGGGCCGGGTTTGGGCTCGCAACTGCAACGATTTGCCGATGTGGACGGCGCGGCGGTGTTCGCGTACTGGGTCAGTAACCCGAGTGCGTACGGCGTCGTCGATTTTGACAACAACGGCACGGCGTTGTCGCTGGAAGAAAAACCGGAGAATCCCCGCAGCAACTGGGCAATTCCGGGCCTTTACTTTTACGACAATGACGTCATCGACATTGCCCGTACGCTCACTCCATCCGATCGCGGCGAGCTCGAGATCACCGACATCAACCGGCGTTATCTCGAACAGGGCAAACTCAGCGTGTCGCCTTTGCCGCGCGGCACTGCATGGCTCGACACCGGCACCATTGACGCGCTCCAGGACGCCGGTGCATACGTCCGTGCCGTACAAGCACGGCAAGGCCTCAACATCGGTTCGCCCGAAGAAGTGGCGTGGCGGCGCGGGTTCCTCACCGACGACGAACTACGCAAGCGCGCCGAACCGCTCGTGAAGTCCGGGTACGGCTCGTACTTGCTGGAATTGCTGGAAAAACCTCACTGAGCGAGTCGCCCGCTTCGACACGCAAACTCGCTCACCCCGCGAAAGGCTGCGGCGTATACCCGGTTGCCTTGATCTTGGCAAGATCGAGAGTGCTGAAGTGCGGGCGCGGCGCGTGTGCCTTATCGCCGAAATAGTCGGCAGTGCTCACCGGCGTGACGCGACCGGGATCGGCACCTACCTCGGCGAATGCCTCCTTGGCCACGTCCGCCCAGCTGACGGATGCCCCATCGTCCGACAGGTTGTACGTGCCGAACGGCGCACCCGAGTCGATCAGGTGTTTGATGCCGGCCGCCAAATTGTCGGTGTGCGAGAGCCGGCCGATCTGATCGTTGACGACACCCGGGTCGATGCCCTTGTCCGCAAGCGACTGCATGGTGCGCACGAAGTTGTTGCCGTCGCCGATCACCCAGCTGGTGCGCACGATATAGTGCCTGTCGAGTGTCGAAACGAGAACGTCGCCGGCGGCCTTTGTCTGTCCGTACACTCCGAGCGGACTGAACGGCTCGTCTTCGGAGTGCGTTTCCTTCGTGCCGTCGAATACATAGTCCGATGACACGTGGACGACCGTCAGGTTGTGCTCACGTGCCGCCAGCACCAATTGGCCGACGGCCGTGACGTTGGCCGACCATGCTGCGCGGCGGCCTTCGTCCGTTTCGGCCTCATCCACCTTTGTGTATGCAGCCGCGTTCAACACGGTGCCTACGCCGCGCCAATCCATGTCGGCGTACGCGTTCGGATCCGTGACGTCGAATTGCTCACGCGTGAGTGCTGTGGCGCCGGGGAACACTTCTTGCAGCGCCCTTCCGAGCTGGCCGCCAGCCCCGAGGATCAGAGTCTTCTTCGGGTTCATCGGCGTGACCTCGGCCAACATCGGATGTGCTTTGTCCTTGTCGGAAAGCTCCGCCTGAGCCAGGCCGATCGGCCAGGGAATGTCCACGGTCGGGTCGGCCAGGTTGAGGAACGTGTACTCGGTTTGCGCCTCGGCGCTCCAATGGTCGTTGACCAGGTAGCTGTACACAGTGTTCGGCTCGAGCGTCTGAAAAGCATTGCCGACGCCGCGCGGTACGAACACTGCGGTTCCGGCGTCCACTTCGGCCGTGTACACGGCGCCGAACGAGTCACCGTCACGCAAGTCGACCCAGGCGCCGAAGATCCTGCCGGCCGCCACCGAGACGAACTTGTCCCACGGCTCGGCGTGGATGCCGCGAGTGGTGCCGACCTTCTCGTTGAACGACATGTTGTTCTGCACCGGCCCGAAGTCCGGCAGGCCGAGGCCGACCATCTTTTCGCGTTGCCAGTTCTCCTTGAACCAACCACGGTTGTCACCGTGCACGGGGAGGCTGACGACTTTGAGGCCCGGGACCGGCGTGTCGGTGACCTCTAGGTCACGGCCGAACACCTGCCCGGCGGAGGCGCTCATTGACCCGCCTTTGCGTATTTCGCTTCGGTGTCGGCCTTATCGGCTCGCCACCAGTCTTCGTGCTCGCGGTACCAATCGATTGTTTGCGCCAGGCCCTGTTCGAAGCTGCCGAACCGTGGTTGCCACTCGAGTTCGCTGCGCAACCTGGTCGAGTCGATGGCGTAACGCAGATCGTGACCGGCTCGGTCCGTGACGAGATCGTAGTCACCAGCGTCCTTGCCGAATGCGTCGAGGATCAGCTCGACGACGTGCTTGTTGCTTTCTTCGCCGTCCGCGCCGATCAGGTAGGTTTCACCGATCTCACCCTTGTCGAGAATAGTCAGGACGGCGGAACTGTGGTCATCGACGTGAATCCAGTCCCGCACGTTGAGCCCCTGGCCGTACAGCCGCGGCCGGATGCCGTCCAGCACGTTCGTGATCTGCCGCGGAATGAATTTCTCCACGTGCTGGTAGGGCCCGTAGTTGTTGGAGCAGTTGCTGATCGTGGCGCGCAGGCCGAACGACCGCACCCACGCGCGCACGAGCAGATCCGAGCCCGCCTTCGTGGATGAGTACGGGCTGGAGGGATTGTAGGGCGTGCTCTCGGTGAACCGTTCCGGATCGTCCAACGCGAGGTCGCCGTAGACTTCGTCGGTCGAGATGTGGTGGAAACGGACGTTGTGCCGGCGAGCTGCTTCGAGAAGTGTGAAAGTGCCCACCAGGTTCGTTTGCACGAACGGAGTCGGGTCGCTGAGTGAATTGTCGTTGTGTGATTCGGCGGCGAAGTGCACGACGGCATCCGATTCGGCAATCAGTTGCTCGACGGTGTCGGCGTCGCAGATGTCGCCGACCACGAGTTTGAATCGGTCGGCGGGCAGCCCGTCGAGAGTGGCCCGGTTGGCGGCGTACGTCAGCTTGTCGAGGACCGTTACCTGATCGTCCGTGTGGTCCAGCGTGTACCGGACGAAATTGGACCCGATGAATCCGGCGCCGCCGGTGACCAGAAGTTTGCGCATTCCTCAAGCCTACTGGTCTACCCGTAGTGCGCCTTACTCAGCTTCCACGGGTTGTTGGTGAAGACGCCGACCGCTCCGGCCTTGAATTGGCGGCGGGCGTCGCCGACGGTGTTGACGGTCCATGCAACGGGTTTCAGTCCGGCATGGACGGCACGTTTCACGGCGTCCGGCGGGAGGCTTTCGTCATACCCCCAGTACGTAATGCCGTCGCTTTTTGCTGCCTTGAATTTGTCGTCGGACGGTGCGTCCGACGACAGCCACAGCGTTGGAATGTCTTTGGCGGCCGCGGCGACCGCAGCCTCGTAATAGAACGATTGGACTATGACGTCGCGTTGTAAATCTCGCTTCACTATTGACTCGATGAGCGCATTCTTCGCGTCCTTGGACTTGATCTCCGGCACGAGAAGGTGTTTGCCGCCGAACTTGTCCAGCACTTCCTTGAGCTGTAGCGGTTTTACCGGCTTGCCGCCGGGCTTGATCGGCTTGATCCGCATTTTCTCCCACTGCGCCAGGGTGAGATCTTTGACCTTCCCGTGCCCCGTCATGGTCCGGTCGGCTGTGGAGTCGTGAATGATTACCGGAGTGCCGTCTTTCAGGAGTTGCACGTCCTGCTCGATGGGGAATCCTGCCTTCGCATCGGCGTCGTACGCTTCCATCGAATGTTCCGGATATCGGGCTGCGCCGCCGCGGTGTGCGATGAAGAACGGGGGTTGAAGTTTGTCGGCCAGCCCCGTACTCTGCGTCGGCGTCACGTCTCTTCTGTCTTCGCTGCACGCGACCAGAAGGCCGCCTGCTGCCGTGAGAGCGGCGCCGAGTGCAACACGCCGCGTGACGATTTCGCTCATGCTTCGCACTGCCATGGCGCGCTCAGGATTTTCTCCCGGTATTTTTCGAATTTCCGAATATACGGCGTAGCAGGCCGAGTCGACGAGGGGCTTCCTGCCGCTGAGTCTGTTGTACGCGCAGTCCGGCCGCGCCCTTTCCATGCGATGTTCTCAGGTTCAGGTGCGCGTGATCGTGCTTCTGTGAAAATTCGGCCGTCAGCAGTCCGCCGCCCTCGGATGCGATGATCCGGCCCGCAACCGACTCGTAATCAGCGCCGTCGTGCGACTCCGCCGTGACGTCAACCGGTAAATCCGCGGACTCCGGGGTTGTATGCACTGGAAGCGTCAATCGGAGCTCGGGTCCGAACGCCTCACCCACGTTCGCTAGTTCACCTGCAAGTTCCAGCGGAAGTGACTTAACTTTCTGTGCCATGTCAATGCTGAAGTTTCCAGCGTCCGTCCGATATGGAATGACGATACGCGGCTTATCGCCGACGATCGCCGAAGTCATATCCACGCCGGCAGCCACAGATACGCGCTTCGTTTGCCGCGCCCACCCCCAGTGGGTCATCCGGGTGTATAGATCCCACACGCCACCCTTTACTGTGCCGACGTCGACCTTCACCTGATACGTATAATCAACGGCGCCCGCGCCACCAGGTACTCTCCGACCGGTAGGGGACGCCATGCATTCAACACTCGTACCGTCACCACGCTTGCGGACTGTGAATGTCAGATCGGCATCTTCCACCTCCTCAGTAACGCGTCGCGCTTCAGACGAGACACCGTCGATCGGAATCGACAAGTACTTGTCGCGCTCGTCGGCCAACAATTCGACGGGCGCCCCGTCCGGCGTCCGCGACACGACATGCACGGTGAGCAGTACAGTTCCGTCGACCCAACGAGCCGAAGTCGCCTCGGCGAGCGTTGAAATTCCCAATTCGAACTCTGACAAGGCGACGAGGTCGTCGAAACGATCAGCGCGCAAAAGCTCGCCTCGAACTCGGAACAGCGCTGTGAGCGGACGCCAGATTTCCGGATCGGTGAAGCGCTCCCGCGCAAGCTCGTAAATTTCGCGATAAATTGCACGACGATACTTGTCGTCGTATCGGGCAAAAGGCGTGCCTACGCGCTTCAGCATCTCGGTGCGGTACCAGCGCCGGAGCAGCACATTGCGCCGCGGCCCGGGCTCCGTAAGGCATTCGACCGCGTCGATCGCTTCACGCAGATTGTCGAAGTAGCCGGCCGGATCGAGCTGCTGGAAGCCGGCGTTTGCCTCGTCCTCGCGTTTAATGTGGTGATAGCACGAGTAATCCGACAAAACCGAAATTCCGTCAGCCTGTAAATACGCTTTTGTGCAAAAGAGGTGATCTTCCAGCCGCCGTTTGCCTTCGGGGAAGCGGATTCCGTGAGCACTCAGGAATTCGCGCCGAAACATCTTGTGCGGCGTCATGCTTTCGACGATCGGTGCGGTCTCGATGTCGGCGTGTTCGTAGTTTCGCCGGAATAGCGTCGTGGGCACACGGCGTCCATGCCCCTCGATCTTTCCGATGACGACGTCGGACTTGGTGCGCACGCCCATGTCATACATGCGTTCAAGAGCTTCCGGGGCAAGCCAGTCGTCGTGATCGACAAAATAGATGTATTCGCCACGGGCCAGTTCCGTACCGATGTTGCGCGGCTTGCCGGGCCAACCCGAGTTCGGGATGTGCTCGACCCGCACGTTTTCTCGTTCCGCAGCCAACTGGTCGAGTCGCGCGGGCGTTTCGTCGCTGGAACCGTCGTCGACAAAGATCGCTTCGTACTCGTCGTCTGACATCGTCTGCCCGATGATCGAGTCGATCAGCGGCTCAATGTATTCGCCGGTGTTATAAACAGCAACGACGACACTGACCTTGGTTGTCATATGGCTCACTAGGATCGGGAGCAACGTGGGCGATGTGCCGGAAAACAGGCACGCGTCCAGTTTACGGTAGCAACCTGCGGATCCTGTATTCTCGGTGCAAGCTCCGCCGGGCGATTCGACGCCTGAAATCCCGTTCAACGAAAGGCAACGTCAGTGCCGGTATTCAAAAATGGCGACAAGAACGTCCTGTTCATCCATGTACCCAAGACCGGCGGGACGTCGGTGGAAAAAATCTTCACCGACAGCGGCTACGAGAAGTATCTCTACGACAAGTCCTACGGCAAGGATTCTCCCAATTATCTGCGGCGTAGCTCACCGCAGCATCTGCATGCGGAGCTTCTGCGTGCCACGCTTCGGCTGAACCGGTTCGATGTCATATTCATGACGACCCGCGAGCCGATGGCCCGGTTCAAGTCCGAATACGCTATGCGCAACAAGGAGAACCTCGAACCCGCCAATCAGCGGGTCGAGGAATGGACCGACAGCGCGTTCTCGAAGTACATGGCTGATCCGTTCGTTCACGACAATCACCTGCGACCGCAATCGGAGTTCTATCTGCCCGGCTGCATCGTCTACCGACTCGAGGACGGCCTCGAATCAATAGTGAACGACCTCAACACCAAGCACGGTTTGAACTTGAGCTCCGATATCCCGCGATCCATGGACCGGCAGAAACGAAGCGGGCACTCCAGCAAGGACGTCGTTGTGCCGGAAAACGTAGAACGCCGTGTCAAGGAATTCTATTACGACGACTTCGCAAAGTTCGGGTACGAACTCTAGGAGTTGCTCGGCCGCGTCTCGGTCGCCGACAGCGCGATTGACGCAAACGGATACTTTTCGACACGGCCTGCGGAAATATCGTCGAGTAACTTGCGAGTGTCCGTCAGCTGCTCGGCGAATAGCGAACGTGGATCGTATTCCCACCACCGACTGGCGATCAATTCGTGCGCTCGGGACTCATCGAATCTGTATCGGATGATGCGGCCCGGGTTTCCGCCAACAATTGCATACGGCGGCACGTCTTTCGTAACCACGGCTCCAGCGGCGATGACGGCTCCGGTTCCTATCGTGATGCCCGCGGCCAGGGTAGCGCCGTCACCGATCCATACGTCGTGACCGATCTCCGGGTAACGCAATTCTCCGTACGGGTGGAAGGATTTGGCGTGCTCGACAATCGGATCAGTCATGAAATCGGCGAACAGCGGGTTCTTCGTGCGAAAAGTTATCGCCGATGTCGTGATCAGATTCAGCGGATGATGCGAGTCGATGAATCTCAGTCCTCGCGAGATCGAGCAGAATCTGCCAATCACGATGCTTTCGGGTAGCGCCGAATACGAGTAGCTAAACGCGCCGATACTGCACAGGCCGGATGTGTGCCGTCCCCCAGCCATCGCGCGATACTTGCCGCCGAAGAGCCCCGAGTTCTGCTCGATCGTCACGGGTCCGTGCAAGACAATTTCTTGGCCCGCCGCCAACCAGCCATATTTGCCGTCCGCTACCGACAGGTTCTTTCGATGCAAATAGACGCGATGACTCTGTAGTTCGCGCAGAAATTCTTCAGTGATCGTGAATTTTTTAGCCACACCTCGAACAGTACAAACCGCCTCTCGGAGTTTACTGCGTAAGCACGCTGAAATTCCTGCAGAGTGGCTGCACAGGCAGCGGACCCCGAGAGCGCGGTTTGCGACAAGTGTTTACGGCAGCACCCTGACGTACTTGAGGGGCTTCATCCAGCTGAACGTGCGATGAATGGTGTCGACGCGGGTGTTTCCGGCGTCGTACATCTTGCCGTGGCCGTCATAGATGCCCACATGCGACGACGTGGCCACCAGGTCCCCTGCCTTCGCTTTCGACTTCGAAATGATCTTCCCGGCCGCGCGTTGTCCCGAAGCACTGTGGGGCAGGCTTACACCCACCTTTTTGTACACGTACCGGGTGAACCCGGAGCAGTCCCATCCGGTCGAAGGGCTCGTCCCGCCGTACCTGTACTTGGTGCCCACGTACTTCTTGGCGAGTTTGATGACCTTTTCGCGCTTCGTGGTCGGCGACTTCTTGACGTGCACCGTCGGCTTACCGGCTTTCCGCCACTTCGCCTTGGAGATGGTGCGGTTTTCCATCAGGCCGTCGTAGTGGATCGTCGACTTGCCCGAGTACCGCCAGAAAGTGTCGCCCGGGAAGTGCTTGACCTTTTTCACGTGCGGCTTGCCGTACCTCTTGAAAGTGGCGGCGGATATGTGGCTGCCGTGCCCCTTGCGGAGATTCGTCATATAGGCGACCTTCGGGCTCCAGGACAGCCGCTCAAACCCATGGTTCGAGTACGTTTCGATGTGGCCGAGACTCGCTGCCTTGGAGTTGGAATACTGCCACTTGTGGTATCGACCCGATGGGCTTAAGAGCATGATCTGAGACGACGTGCCCCAACGGACGAACCGGCTGCCGGGCAGATAGGTGGTCGCCTTTCGAATGTGCGGTCGGCCGGCCCGCTTGTATTCGGAAGCTGTCAGGTGAACCCAGGAATTCGGGCCGGGCCAGTTGGTGTCGGCAATGACCGCCGTGTCCCATCCGTACTTGTAGTACTTCGCGTGGACCTTGATCAGCTTGTGGTGCCGTCTGGCTTTCTTCCACTGCGGATACGTCAGCTTGACGCGCGTGGTGCCGGTGACCTTGTAAATGGCCTTGGAATATTCGGCCTTCATATACTTCGCCGACGATGCGTAGGCGTCGACCGGAAGACCGGCCACGGCGCCTACGGCAAGAACGAGTGTTCCAACGGTAAGCGCGCGCATGCGCCTGAGGGGGTGTCGCAATGTCATAGTGCTCTCCGAAGCCTGCGAAGTTAGCTGTCGGGTTCGGGCTGGAGTTGCCCGGCGGAACTCGTCCGCTTCACCCCGTTGGCGGCCATGCCGTCAAGTTGGGTTCCCCGCCGCTGCCGTCATCACTAATCGACCGGTTGGAACGGCAGCGTTCGGCTTTTCCGTCCGGGCCCACCTCTTCGGTGCGATGGGCAGAACTAACTTAGCGCACTTTCAATGCAAATGGACATGCCGATCGAGATGAATTTGAAATCATTCCGTGACCGAATGGTTGAAATCGGCCATCCGGGATCCCACGCCGAGATACTCGGCGATTGCCGCTGCGCAGCGCGGAGCAGCGAATCCGTCGCCATACGGATTGGCCGCCTTCGACATCTCGGCATACGCGTCCGGGTCGTCCAACAACTGCGAAACTTCTTTGACGATCCGCTCGCGATCGGTGCCGATCAGTTTGACGGTTCCGGCCTCGACGGCCTCGGGCCGCTCGGTGCTATCGCGCATCACCAGCACCGGTTTTCCGAGCGACGGAGCCTCTTCCTGCACGCCGCCGGAATCGGTCAGGACGATGGTGCTCTCGGCCAAGAGGTGCGTGAACTCCCGGTAATCGAGCGGCTCGACAACCGTGACATTCGAAAGATTCTCGAGATGCGGCAGCATCGCCTCACGCATCACGGGACTGCGGTGAGCCGGGAACACGATGCGCAATTCCGGCCGCTCGGCGGCGAGCTGTCGCAGTGCTCTGCCGACGTTCGACATCGCGTCGCCGTAGTTCTCTCGGCGATGAGTCGTGACGAGCAGCAACGGCCCGTCACGGCGGATCGCGGCCCGCAGCTCCGGCGCCGTGAACGCAGCCGGCGCTTTCACGACAGTGTGCAAAGCATCGATGACGGTGTTGCCCGTGACGACGATCTCGCCGTCGGGAACTCCCTCGCGAATGAGATTGGCTCGGCTGGATTGTGTGGGCGCAAGATGAAGCGAGGCGATCTGCGTGGTGACCTTGCGGTTGATTTCTTCGGGAAACGGCGAATACCTGTGACCGGACCGCAGCCCAGCTTCAAGGTGCACGACGGGGATCTTCTCGTAGAACGCCGCAAGCGCGGCAGCCGTCGACGTGCCCGTGTTCCCTTGCACGACAACGGCGTCCGGACGAACCGTCGCAAACAAGCTGCTCAGTCCGGCGAGAGCCTTCGCCGTGATCGCCGACAGCGTCTGCCTCGGGGAATGGATATTCAAATCGTGATCCCCGGCAATTCCGAACAAGTCGTTCACCTGGTCGAGCATTTCGCGGTGCTGGCCGGTCACCGTGACGAACACGTCGAGCTCCGGGCCCTCACGCAGCAAGGCAATCAGTGGTGCCATTTTGACCGCTTCGGGGCGGGTGCCGTAGATCGGCATGATCAACGGCGCGGCGCGTTCAGGCAAAGTCGGCCATCGAGTCGTTGTTCAATGCGTGCGTGAGTTCGGTCATGGCGTCGGGATCGGCCTTCACGATGGAAGCGCCGGAGTCCGACCGTCCCGGAGCCCCGTGCGGGGCGGTCAAGAAGTCGACGTGGTTCATGGTGATCTTGCGCATGCTCCACCCGAGCGCCACCATCGATTTGGGGGTAAAGGCCGAGTCGACGGTGAGGTACGGGGCAAGGGTCTGCACGAGCTTCGACACTTTGTCCGGCCTGCCGAGCGTGTCCTTATTGAGGACGGCGCGCAATACGCCCCGCAGAAATGCCTGCTGATTGCGCATCCGCTGGAAACCGCCGTCCTTGAACGCGTGCCGTTCCCGCACGAACGACAAGGCTTCCGCGCCGTCCAACTTCTGCCGGCCTCGCTCGAATGTGAAATCACGCGTTGTGAATGACTGGGATACGTCGACGGTGACGCCTCCAAGCTGTTTCGTCAGCTTCGCGAACCCATCGAAATCGATCATCGCTACATGGTTGATTGGCACTCCGGCGACATCTTCGACGGTCCGCACCGCAAGCCGCAGTCCACCGTAGGCAAGCGCTGCATTGAGCTTGGCTTTGCCGTGGCCCGGAACATCCACCCAAAGATCGCGAGGAAACGAGATCACATAGGCGTGCGTGTGAGCCTCGTTCATGTGCAGCAGCATGATGACGTCGGCCCGCTGCCCCTTGATCCGCGATCCTTCGGGGCGCTCGTCGGACCCGAGGAGCAAAATGTTCTCGACGCCGCGGGCCCGGTCATCGTTCTTGTGCGCGTCGTGTGACAGGGCATCGGACACGTACGTCGTGTTGGATTGAATGGTGTGCTGCAGCGACCAGGCGTACCCGCCCGATACCGTGACCGCTGCTGCGAGAACGACGACCAGACAGACCGTCAGCGTCCAAAACGTCCGCCGCGAGCGCCGGTTCGAATGCCGGGCTCCGCGCACAGCACCGCGAGGCACAGGCGAGGATCCGGGTTGCGCTGGGTCGCGGTGGGAGGGCACTGTCGTAGTATAGCGACGGGACAGACTACACCTGCAAACCGTGGCGATACTGTATTCTAAATGGGTCGTTCATTGAATTCTTGATGAATTGCGGGAATTCTTTCATCAATTGCGGAGGCTATCGGAACGTGTCGCGCGAGGCGCCAACTGGACCGCGAGGCACGCGTAGCTCACTGAGCGCCCTCGGAAAGTTCTGGCGCAGCGACTTCCGCATCGTCCTCGATCTCATTGCCTGGCTGATCAGTCTGGGCATGGTGGCCAGTGTCCGCTACGACATGGCCGATGCATGGGCAAATCACACCGGTCTGCTCACTGCGGCAGCAATCGTCGTAGTCCTTCACCTCGGGCTCGGCATGTTCTTGGTCTATCGCGGGCAGTACCGTTACGGCTCAACGGATGAGCTGATCGGCTTGGCCACGGTCGTCGGCATCACCACGGCCGTCCTGCTGGTCGTGGCCTTGTTGTTGCCGGCACCGCGAATTGTGCCTCTGTCGGTACCGCCGGTCGCGGGGGCGGTCGCGCTGGTGCTGATCGTCATCGAGCGGTGGGCCGGCAAGCGGATGCGCGACACACACCGTCCCACGACCCACCGCGTCGAGATCCAACGCGCCATCATCGTCGGCGCGGGCGACGGCGGCCTGACGGCGGTTCGCATCATGCACGGCGACGTGCATTCGAAATACCGGCCGGTCGCGCTCCTCGACGATGACCTCGCCAAGCGCTACTTGCGCATCGACGGCGTCCACGTCATGGGCCGGCTGTCCGATCTGGAGCGCGTGGCGACAGCGCTGAATGCGGACGTCGTCGTGTTCGCGATTCCCACAGCCGGCAAGGAAGTCCTCAACGCAGCCGCCGATACCGCTGCCCGGCTGAAGCTGAAATTCAAAGTACTGCCCTCGTTCAACGAGTCGGCGCTGCAGACGTCCCGCGGCTCCCTGGCTGGGACGGCCGACGTGCGGCCGATCGGCCAGTTCCGCGATGTGTCGTTGTTCGACTTGATCGGCCGGCATCAGATCAAGACGGATGTCGAGCAGATTTCGCAATATCTAGCCGGCAAGACGGTGCTGGTGACCGGCGCCGGCGGTTCGATCGGTTCGCGGCTCTGCGCCGAGATTTCGCGGTTTGCCGTGAAACGGCTCGTCATGACCGACCGTGACGAGTCGGGCCTGCACTCGGTCGAGCTCGGTATCGGCGGCAGGGCACTGTTGACGTCGCCCGATTTGGTCCTCGGTGATCTGCGCGACTCGGGTTTCATCCCGCAGCTTTTCGCATCAGCGCAGCCGGACGTCGTGTTCCATGCCGCGGCGCTCAAGCATCTTCCGCTGCTCGAGTCGTTCCCCGAAGAAGCCGTCAAAACCAACGTCCTGGTCACCGATCGGCTTTTGACGGAGGCGCGTAGACACCGAATCGACAGGTTCGTGCACATCTCGACCGACAAGGCCGCAGAGCCGACAAGCGTTCTCGGCCTGACAAAGAGGATCGCCGAACGCCTCACGGCGACCACGAACGACGACGAGCTGCCGGGTACGTATCTATCGGTACGTTTCGGCAATGTGCTTGGATCCCGCGGGTCCGTGTTGACCACCTTTGCGTCGCAGGTCGCGTCCGGGGGGCCTCTTACCGTGACCGACCCGCAGATGCGCCGGTATTTCATGACCGTCGACGAGGCGTGCGAGCTCGTCGTCCAGGCCGGCGCGATCGGGGCCAGCCGTGAAGTGCTCGTGCTCGACATGGGCGAACAAGTGTTGATCGAAGACCTGGCCCGGCGTATGGCGGAAATGGGCGGCCATCCCGAGATGGCAATCGAATACACCGGACTGCGCCACGGCGAGAAGCTGCTGGAGAAACGTCTGAGCAAATACGAAGCCGACAGCCGGCCGTCGCATCCACAAGTCTCCCAAGTGCCGGTGCCGCCGTTTACCGACAACGTGGTCGAGAGGTTGTCGTACATGGTCCGGCAGCCGATGACCGAGGACGTGCGCCGGGAGCTTGTGAAAGAACTGAACATTGCCAGCAGGATCGGCCTGGACCGATCACGATCGCCCCGATGATTCTCGCCTTCCTGGTCGCCGGCACCGTCGCTGCAGTCGTTACCGCGCTCACTCTCGCCGTCGCCGTGCCCCAGTTGAACAAGCACGGCATCATCGACGTTCCGTCAGACCGCTCGTCGCACGCCGCACCCATCACGCGCGGCGGGGGCATCGCACCAGTCATCGGCGTCGTAACGGGCATCATCGCCGGCTGGCTGACGTTGTCGACGGCAATGAGCCTCATGCAAACCGCGGCGGCGCTCATGATCGCCGTGTCGACGATCGTCTTCGTGCTGGTTTTCGCCGGGTTCGGATTCGCCGAGGACGTGCTGGGACTCCACGTCGGCTCACGGCTCGCACTCCAGTTGGTGGTCTCTGCGTTCTTTGCCGTCGAACTCATCGTGTGGAGCGGGCATTCGTGGGCGTGGTTGCCGATCATCGCCGTGTCCAACGTAGTCGGCGTGAACTTCACGAACTTCATGGATGGCATCAACGGGATCACGTCGCTCTTCGCTGCGGTGGCCGGAGCCTGGTTCCTGATCGTCGAGATCCACGGCGGCGAGCCCACCTTGGCGTGTATTTCACTCGTGTTGCTGGTGGCGGCTCTCGTGTTTCTCCCCAGCAATGCGCCGCGGGCGAAGGTGTTCATGGGCGATGTCGGCAGTTACGGAATCGGCGCAGCGGTGTGCGCAGTCGTGTGCTGGCTGATCTTCACCGGGGTCAGTCTGCCCGTGGCGCTGGCGCCGGTCGTCCTTTATCTGTCCGATGCGGGATTCACGCTGGTACGGCGGAGCATCGGCCGCGAGAACCTTGCCGATGCCCATCGCACTCACGTCTATCAGCGCCTGACCGACTTGGGGTATCCGCACATTGCCGTCACGCTCATGACTGTTGGCGTTTCGATGGCGCTCTGCACCCTGAGCACGGCATTCCTGTTCAATGCTCCGGTCATCCTGCGCCTGCTGGCGATCGTGACCGGCGCCATCATCGTCGTCGCCTATCTGGCGTCGCCGCGTTGGCTGCGTCCCGTCGGACGGCGGCATCGGCAAATCGGGGTGCGCGCATGAAAATTTTGCTGGTAACCAACTATTACGAGCCGGAGGTCGGAGCACCGCAACGACGCTGGGCGAACTTGGCTCAGCGATTCACGGCGGCCGGCCACCAGCTGTGCGTTTTGGCTCCGGTTCCGCATTACCCGAGCGGTACCGCTTCCGAGAGCACCTTGCGCGCGCACCCCGTCGGCCGTCTGAAGAACGGCAATCACGGCGAAACGATAGTGCGGGTGCCTTTTCGTGAATATTCGGAGTCGATGGCATCGCTCTTGCTCGACCAGGGAGTCAACTCCGCCGGCTCCGTCGCGCAGGCCGCCCGATGGTTTTCCGGCACCGGACGACGTCCCGACGTCGTGATCGCATCGATTCCGGGTCTACCGACGATGCTGGCCGGGCAGGCGATTGCTCGGCTTTTTCGCATCCCGCTCGTCGCCGAGATGCGCGATGCGTGGCCGGACTTGATCAGCGACGGCGGCCTCCTCCGTGGGCTGATGCGAGGAGTTCCGGGCGCCGAACGGCTTGAAGGTGCGATGATGTCGTTCTTCACCTGGCTGCAGCGGCACTCAAGCCTCGTCGTGACGACCACCGAGTCTTTTGCCGGTGCACTGCGTTCTCGCGGCATTGCCCAGACGGTCGCGGTGCGGAATGGTTCCGAAGTTCCGGCCGTCGCCGATCACCGCGAAGCTCCGCGGTCCCCCGACGAATTCCACGCTCTTTATCTTGGAACAGTGGGTCGATCGCAGGATCTCGACACCGCGGTGAGGGCCGCCTGTCGTGCCGCAGATCTCGGCACGCCGATCACGTTGCGCATTGTGGGTGCGGGAGCGTCGTCAGCGGAGCTTCGTCGGCTGGCAAACGAGCTCAACGCGCCGGTCGAATTCAGTCCGCCGGTTGAGCCGGAAGAACTGTCGCGGGCTTATGCGTGGGCCGACACCCATATCGTGTCCCTGCGTGATTGGCCGGCTTTCGGCATGACTGTGCCGTCGAAGCTCTACGAGGTCATGGGCACAGGGCATCACGTCAGCGGAGTGCTCACCGGCGAGGCGGCGCAGATCGTGAACGCGGCAAGGGCCGGAGACGTCGTCACTCCCGGCGACCATCGGGCACTTGGCGATTTGTGGGCGAAACTGCACGCCGACAGGTCACGGCTCGCAGCCGACCGCCACGGGCGTGCGTGGATCGCCGCACACGCCGATTACGATGCGCTCGCAAGCCGATACCTCAATATTCTTGAGGAGCTCGTATGACAGCGACTCCCGGCAGCCGTCTCACTCCCGGCGAATTGGCGCGCAATACGGTGATCACGGCGCGTCTGGTCGGCGAACACCTTCACGACGACCCGATGATGCTCCTCTTTCAATCCACGAGGCGGCTACCCCGGCGGATCGTCCGACCGATGGCTGCCATAGCGAAGCGGCTGGCAAACGTGACGAAGCGGCGCGGCGGTCTGGCGTTCGCCGCGTGGGCCGCCGGTAACGACGGCGAGGCGCAGCAAATTGTTGCTGCAGGGCTCGAGTCGAGGGCGGCGAGTCGAGGCCCGGAACACTCGCGCGACACTCGCTGGCTGGGCGAGATCGCCTTGCAGCTCGGGCTTGCCGACGCTGCCGAACAATATGCGGCGATGCTGGCACCCGAATCGCGGGCCGGCAGGGGGCTTCGCTCGCGCCTGCGATGGTATCGGGGCGACATGTCCGGGGCTCTCGGCGCTCTCAGCGGTACTTCTCGCAGTGAGAGCCGCTCGCGACGTCGACTGGCCTCCGAGATCGCGACGATGGATGCCGGATGGTCCCCGTCGTTGGTTGAGCGAGGAGCTTACGACGAGTCGAAACCCGACGACGCGAAAACCCGCATCCTCCATCTCCTCACCAATTCGCTCCCCCACACTTTCAGCGGCTACACCATGCGCTCCCATGCCGTACTTCGCGCGCAAGCCGCAGCCGGCATGCAGCCAACTGCCGTGACTCGCCTTGGTTACCCGGTGGCAATCGGTGCCCCGCTTGCCAATACGCTCGATATCGTCGACGACATCGACTATTACCGGTTACTGCCGGCAAAGATGGCGGAAACTCCGGCCGCGCGGCTTCAACAGCAAGCGACGCTTCTGGCTCAATTGGTTGACGACTTACGCCCCGGCATCCTCCACACGACGACGCACTTCACGAACGCGCTGGTAGCCAAAGCCGTTGCACGCAGCCGCGGGATCCCGTGGGTGTACGAAGTGCGGGGGCTGCTCGAGGACACTTGGGCGGCCGGACGTGCGGATCCGGTGGCCGCACTGGAGTCCGAACGCTACCGAGCATTCAAAGCCAAAGAGACCGAATGCATGCTCGACGCGGATCTCGTCGTCACCCTCGGCGCGCCAATGCGTGATCTACTCATCGAGCGAGGCGTACCGGCCGACAAAACGATAGTGGTGCCGAATGCGATCGACGATCGGCTACTGGACTTCGACGACATCGCACCGGCGGAGGCGCGGGCCGCGCTTGACCTCCCCCGCGACGGTATCTGGGTCGGCACTGTCAGCAGTCTTGTCGACTACGAGGGTCTGGACACGCTGGTCGACGCCGTCGCCTCGGCACGAACGTCCGGGCGCGACGTCCGGCTTTTGATAGTCGGTGACGGAGTGTCGCGCAGCCGGCTGATGCAAAAAGCACAAGACGCCGGGCTGGGCACGGCGGCCGTGTTCACCGGGCGAGTACCGAAGTCGGCGACCCCTGACTACTTCCGCGCGCTCGACGTGTTCTGCGTGCCCCGCCGGGATCTGCCGGTATGCCGGATGGTGTCGCCACTCAAGCCGGTCGAAGCCATGGGCATGCGTCGTCCACTGATAGTCAGCGATCTGCCGGCGCTAGCCGAGTTAATCGACGATGGTCGCAACGGAATTGCCGTAGCCCCGGATGATGCAGCAGCTTTCGCACACGCGATCGCAAAGCTCGGTGACGATCCAGCCGTGCGCCGTTCGATGGGCGAATCCGGGCATCGGCAGGTGCGACAACAACGAACGTGGTCGCAAAACGCAGCGAAATACCAGCGCGCGTACGAATCGCTGCGGCCAGCGATAGCACGGACTGCACGATAAGCTTGGCCGACACTGAAAACATTCGAGAAGAAGAGATACGGATTGAGTTCGACTGACCCGAAGACGTGGCACCCCAGCGTCACGGTCGATGTCGCGGGTCTTCAACCCATCGGCCGCCGACCGAGCCTGCCCACATATATTCGTCGGCTCTGGCAGCGCCGCTTCTTTATTTACGCCGAAGCACGGTCGAAACTGCTCAGCAGCACGCGGCAAAATATCCTCGGCAATGCATGGTTGATCCTCGACCCCATCATCAGCGGGGCAGTCTACTTCGTGATCTTCGGTCTCGTACTGCACACCAGCCGCGGAATCGACGATTTCATCGGGTATCTCGTCATCGGCGTGTTCTTGTTCAAGTACACGACACGGTGCCTGACGTCCGGCGCGGGGTCGATTCGTTCAAATCGTGCCATGATCAAGGCGTTTTCTTTCCCGCGCGCGTCGATACCGATCACCGTGATCATGCGCGAGGTGCTCAACCTGGTGCCGATTGTCATCGCAATGCTGCTGATCATCCTCATCGCGTCGCCCCGCGAAGAGATCACGTGGCGGTGGGCTCTTTTAATTCCCATTTTGGCGATTCAAACGGTCTTCAACTTGGGGATCGCCCTGTTCGCAGCTCGCCTGGCGTCGATGATCCCCGACGTCGAACAATTACTGAAGTACCTCAGCCGCTTTTGGCTTTACGCCTCGGCCGTGTTTTTTTCGTACGATCGCTTTGAGGGTCACCCCCTGATCCTCGCAGCGACGGACCTCAACCCGGCGTTCAATTTTCTCGACATGACCCGCGACTCGTTGCTTTACGCCACGACCCCGCACCTTTCGTCTTGGCTGCTGACAAGCGGTTGGGCGCTGGGTATGGCCATCGTCGGGTTCGTCTTCTTCTGGCAGGGCGAAGAAAGCTACGCCCGTGATTGACGACATCCTCAAACCTCCCGTGACGGTCGCAGTGAATGATCTGCACGTGACATTCCGCGTCCCGACGTCACAAAAGCCCAAGCCGTCAGCCGGCGCTCTCAGGAGAGTCGGCCGGCTCGCCGGGCTTAGCCCGCGAGCTACGGTGCTGGCTCTTCGCGGACTGTCGTTCGTGGCCCGCGAAGGGGAATCGGTGGGTATCGTCGGGCAGAACGGTTCCGGAAAAAGTACGTTGCTGCGGACGATGGCCGGGCTGCAGCGGCCGAGCCGCGGAGAGGTGCATGCTTCCAGCGAGCCAGTGCTCCTCGGGGTGAACGCTGCGCTGCAGCAAGAACTGTCCGGCGTTGCCAATGTCCGTCTCGGCCTACTGGCGATGGGGATGACGCCGGAGCGCGCTGATGCGACGATCGGCGAAGTCATCGATCTGGCCGGAATCGGTGACTCCATCCATCTGCCAATGCGCACGTATTCATCGGGGATGGCGGCTCGATTGCGGTTTGCGATCGCATGCGCATCGAAGCCGCACATACTGCTGATCGATGAGGCATTGAACACCGGCGACGCGGCATTCAAGGAACGCAGTAAGCAAAGCATGGACGAGCTACGCCGGCAAGCAGGAACGGTATTCATCGTCAGTCACGCGGCCGAGACGATCCAGGAGATGTGCACGCGAGCGATTTGGCTCGACAAAGGCGACTTCGTCATGGATGGCCACGCCGAGGAAGTAGCCTTGAAATACCGCTGGTGGGCTTGGAATATCGCAAAGGGAAAGCCCAAGAAGGCAAACAGACTGTTGAACAAAGCTAAAGCCGAGGGCAAAATGACTGCCGTCTATCTCAATCGTGAAATCGTCGAAGACGACGACCTTGCGCCTCGTCACGCTTTGAGGGCGCGGAAATAATGACACATCGTGCTGTGCTCGTGTCGTCTGTTGCCGCAGCATGGTTCATCGCGGTGATCATTTTGGTGATACTGGGCCTATACGGGTGGGCAATTGCCTTGCAAGCAATCGTCGTCGTCGCACTCGCTCTTGCTTGGTTGCACGAAGCGTCACGAAATCGAGCGGCGATTTCAACAGCGTTGCGCAATGTTCGTCGGGTGGCCGAGTCATCGAAGCGGTACGCGGACAGTCACGTCGAGCGTGGGCATCAAGAGACCGAAGCGATGCGCGGCGAAATGGAAGACCTTTCCCGTCAGGTCCGTGCCCTTCAGTCGTTGGTCAAGACGACCGATAGGAAGGTCATCGACGGAGATTTTCTCGCCACGCTGGACGACGGGCTCTCGCGGCTTGGCGTAAGGATGCTCAAGCTGGAAAGACGGGTCCAGAAGCAACGTCAACGGGTCAACAAATCCGCCGATTAAGCGAGGACATCTGCTCGCTCGGTCGACAGTTGAGGGAGGAGCCCTTCGTCTCGCTGGCGCTCGCTCAGGACGACCTCTGCGGAGTCGAAATCAAGCAAGCGAGCGGCTCTCAGCCCCAGCGCGCTGCAGCATCTGAGAGCTGATGTCGTCGTAGTACTCAGGCACATAGTGAAATGGCGCAAGTCCCCAACGCTGATCCGGATCGGCCAGCAAATTCGCGTGATCGGCTTCAATGGTCGTGATCCGATCGCCGAACCTCTTCTCAATCATTGCGTAATCAATGCGCAAGCCGCCATTCACACTATTCACGAAGTCGCGCACGCGCGCAGTAAACGCAGTATCACCATTAACGGACTGATCCGTCAGCCACGCTTTGTGCAGCACGATCGGCATAGTCGGCAGCCTCTTGAGGATGTCACCGAATTCACGCGCGAATAATTTGGCAAAGAGCTTGTGACGCCGCGCTGTGCCATATTGCAAAATTTCATCGGAGCAATCTCGGATCATTCGACCAAAGCCGCAACGATCCCACTGCTCCGACTCAGTAAACCAGCCGTTGCCAACCCGATGAACCGCTAGACGCTCGTCGACTAGATCTAAGTAAAGTATGTCCGGCTTCGAACGTCGAAACGCATCACTTAACGTCTTATACGCATCCAAACGCATGAACCTGCCATATAGCGGAGGGTTCACATTGAACGTATCGACCGGTCCAGGCCAGGCCACGCTGCCTTGGGATATCCAGCTCGTACGCGCGAAGTAATCGATCTCCCCAAACTCACTACGTCGAAATTCGGCCGAGTCTCGGGTGACGCAGCTGCCCACGATCGATATGTTCACCTGCACCTCCAACCGACGCTACAACGATAGAATGGCACATTGCATCCACGTCTTCCTCCGAAATTTCGAAAGGCAACACCTTGTCCGAACGGGCGAACACCGTGAAGCACCTTCTCAAGGATAGCTATTCGTGGCTGCGGAGGAAACTCGATCCGCGCCGGTCAACGGGTGCATCGTCTCGTGTACACAACGAAGTGAATAGCGCTCAGGACGATCTGATATCAATAATTGTCCCGACCTACAATGTTGAAAAATATCTGGAGCGATGCCTAAACGGAATTTTCAATCAAACTTATCGAAACCTTGAAATCATAGTTGCCGACGACGGCTCCACGGATACGACACTCGATCTCGCCCACCGTTTAGCGCGCTCCGACCATCGGGTAAAAGTTCTCGAATTACATCATGCGGGAAACGGTTCAGCGCGCAATTCGGCGATTGCCGTAGCCAACGGACGATTTCTCGCCTTTGCCGATGCAGACGATTCAATGCCAACGGATGCGTATGAAAAACTGTGGAAGACACTTCGTACGACCGGTTCTCAATTTGTCGTCGGCTGCTTCGCCCACGTGGATACATCTAATATGTGGCGCCCGAAGTTCGCCGACGATGTGCACCGCTCGACTCATCACTCGATCCAACTCGGCGATTGCCCTTCAATTATGCAAAATATTTTTTTGTGGGACAAAATGTTCCGTCGCGATTTCTGGGATCGATGCGTTGCTCCGATTCCGGCGCGGACGCTTTACGAGGATCAAGAAGCCGTTATGCGTGCGTTTTTTGGTGCGGAGAATTTCGACGTCATTCCGGATACGGTATATTTTTGGCACAGCCGACCGGATCAAACGTCGATCACACAACAAAAGGGAGATGTTACCGACCTAGCTAATCGACTCGAAGTCGCGCTCACGGTGACGAAGCTCGCCAGCGCTCGAGCTTCGGAAACAGTTTGGCAAGCATGGCTGACGAAACTATTTCAGTGGGATCTGAGTCCGTACTTCAAGCAGATACCGAAATCTTCGGAGGAGTATTGGAACGCATTGGTGACCGGAATTCGACGTGTGGTTGATTTCGTCGGGAACCAAATTTGGGACACTGTCCAGCTCCATGACCGCTTGCTGTTATCGGCGATATGCGAGTCAAACAGACATGACGCTGAAACTATAGTGATCGATCGTGAGGAGAACGGCACCGACTACCACGTAAGTTATGATTTCGGATCATACATCGGAATTCCCGGCTATTTGTTGCGGCTAAGCGACCGACCGGCCGCTTCGCTTTTGGAAATCCGTAAAATCGACCTGGATTTGGTAAGTCAAGTCGACGAGATACATTGGTCGCGCGCAGGGTTACTGGAAATAACCGGATTCGCATTTATTCGGAATTTTGATACCGCCAATTTTCCACAAAATTTGACATTTTCGTTGCGGGACGCGAACAGCGATCAAGTCATCGAATTATCTCATCGGTCGATAGCCTCACCGGACATCGATCAGATCGCAGGCGACGCGTGGAATTGTTACGCGCGTTCGGGGTTCTCGCTGGCCATCGACGTTTCGGCGATCGACCGATTAGATCAGGAGGCAACGCCCAAGCCGCGTTGGCGTCTCCACGTTACCGTTACCTGTGGCGACAAATGCACCGAAGGCCTGATGCGCTCGCGCCACCCCGAAACTGCCGGTGGCGCCATTCCGCTCGACGATTGCATCGGTACTCATCGTTTGGTATGCCAATTTTCGAAAGACGACGGACTCTTTCTCGAGCGCGTTCGTTATGCGCACATTGCGACGGCCGTCGACATGTACGATCAGTTTTTTCGCCTTACTGTCAGGCATCCAACGGGAAATCCACCGGCAGGCGTCCTTGTTGGCGCCGACGAAATCGCGGTAACCGATTCGATTCAGCTGACACCGAACGAATGCATCGTGACGGTCCGTTTCCCGTCAGTTCACTTGGGCACTGGGCGCTCCGAATCCAAAAGCACTCTCAAGCTCATCACGAGCGACGGACGCACCCACCTCATCGCGTGGGCGCACTCGTCGCAAAAACTCGTTGAAGAATCGCCGCTGCATCGACCATCCCGGCTCTCGGCGACCGGGTACGGCTATTTGCAATTGATGCGGGCCGGCGCCCGCGGGATCGTGACAAGCGCGACCCTCGCCACCGACGAAGACGCTCTGATTGTGCGCGGTGAGACAAGCGTCGACGATGCGGAATCCGATCCTACTTTCTCGTTGATTACCTCTCGGAGGAAGCTTCACGCCAGTTCAACTGCCGTCGAACAAGACGGGCGATTCACTGCCCGCTTCGAACTGACCGAAGACAAGTGGCAGCTCGGCGTAGCCGTCGTAGATTCTGGTGCGTACGTTTTTCAAATCAGCGGCGGCGAAGTGCCGTTCACCGTCATACCTGACTTCGCTAAGGAGCTCCCCCTGACAACACTTCGCCCCAGGTACCGGCTCACAATCACACGAAAACAGCCCAACGACGCGTTGGTGGTCAAAATTGGAGCACCGCTCGCCGACTACGAACGCTCGGCTCTAGGCCGCCGACGCATACGGGAAATCTTCCAAACAGCCACCGATGAAACGGAACTCAGTGATTCGATTCTCTTTGAATCGTTCGGTGGAACAGCAGCAACGGACAGCGTGCGAGCTCTATTCGACGAATACGTCAGATCAGGCGACCAGAGAACGAAATATTGGGTCGTCCGAGATTACTCAGTCATCACTCCACCCGGTTGCGTGCCGATCATCTACAACTCGGCAGCGTATGTCCGGGCGCTCAGTGGCTGTTCGACGCTCGTCAACAACAACACTTTCCCGCACTACTTTCGGAAAAGCCCGGGCCAACGATATGTGCAGACATGGCACGGCACGCCGTTGAAGCAGATCGGCTTCGACACGCCGCTCACACAAATATCCAACTCGTACCTGGACATCCTCACTCGCGAATCAACTTATTGGGATCTACTCATCGCACAGAGTCCCGTTGCGGCCGATTTGTTGCGGCAGGCATTCGGCTACACGGGCGCCATTGCGGCGCGGGGCCTTCCGCGAAACGATTCATTCTTCGGAAGCCATGCTGATTCCATCCGCCGCGATACACGCCATTCGCTTGGAGTCTACGACGATCAACAGATGGTCCTATACATGCCGACTTGGAGAGACCACGCTATCGACCCGTATGGACGACACGATTTTGTCTCGACAATCGATTTCGAGGCATTGCGAAGGGCAGTCGGTGCGCAATACGCGTTTTTTGCCCGTGGCCACCACACCACCATCGAAAGTGTTCGGCACGACGTGCTCGACGTCACCGACTTGACGACGTATCCCGATGTCAGCCGGCTGCTGCTTGCGGCCGACATTCTCATTTCGGATTATTCTTCAGTGATGTTCGACTTCGCCATTACGGGAAAACCCCTTATTCAATACATTCCCGATTTCGACGATTATGTCACGACGTCGCGATCGCTCTACGAAACGTCAATGAAGTCAATCGTCTGGCCCAAAGCCTATTCTCAATCCGATCTTGAGCGCCTCGTACTCCGTTCGACCGGAATGAGACCTTTTGAAATGTACTCGCCCGAACGGTCTCCACTTTTCCACCGATCGAATTTCGAGCCCACCAGTAGGTCCGTGCTCGAGCGCTTTTCAGTATGACGTTATCGCTCGAGCCGAGAGTATTCGGTTAGATAGCGGACGAGATGATCTCGCTCAAGCCGTACGAGGCCTTCCAGCCCAGCTCGTTTTGGATACGCGCGACGTTCGCGATCAATCTCGCAGGATCGCCCGCGCGTCGTCCGTCGACGACAGGCTGAATTTTCCGGCCTACGTGCGAACTGATCGTGTTGACCACCTCATATACCGATGCCCCTGTTCCGGTGCCAACATTGAAAGTGTCGTATGAGCGATCGGGCCGATCGAGGTATTCCAGAGCATCGATGTGCGCGGCCGCGAGGTCAAGGACGTGCACATAATCTCGAATGCACGTTCCATCCGGCGTCGGATAGTTCGAGCCGAAAACGACCGGTTGCCGGTGCTCCACCAGACTTTTCAAGACGATTGGGATCAGGTTCAGGGCTGATGGATCTTTCAACTCCGACCAGCCGCTTCCGGCAACGTTGAAATACCGCAGATTGGCAACGCGCAAGCCCCACGCCAGCGCGGCATTCCGCGACATCCACTCGCAAACTAGCTTCGACTGTCCGTACGGGTTGATGGGGCTGCATTCCACCCGTTCATCAACTTCCTCGACATCAGGCATGCCGTATACGGCAGCGGAGGAGGAGAATACGAGGCGCTCAACACAATTGACTTGCATTGCCGTGAGCAGGTTGGTCATGGAATGCACATTTTGACGGTAATACCAGGTCGGATTGTTGACCGATTCACCCACCTGCTTTTTTCCCGCGACGTGAACAACTGACGTTATATCACGGCTCTTCATGATCTGCGACAAGTCGTTAGCGGCCGCATCGGCGCTCAAGTCAAAGCTCACGACATCCGTGCCCGCAATTCGCTCGCTGTCACCGGTAGTGAGGTCGTCAACAACCACGACGTCGAAATCTCGCTCTTTCAGTAGCCTCGCAACGTGCGCGCCAATATAGCCGGCACCGCCGGTTAACAAAACGGTCATTCCGAAATCATACCGTTGGCGATCCGTATGCCGAGCCGCCAAGTACACCAATCATCTCGTAACGTATTCTTGGCCTAGACGATCGTACGTAGCCTGAAATTCACCGCTTGCAGCCGATTCGGGCCGTTGAACTGTAGGGGAATGACGCATGACCGCCGACGACAACCTTCTAGATGCCCACCCGGTACCGTCCGGCAGCGCTGTAGTACAGATCGGCCCTATGAAGACCGGTACGACTGCCGTTCAACGCGCCGCCAGTCAGGCCAGAGATCGTCTCTTGGAGTTCGGAGTTCTTTACCCCGGCTCGGGCTTGAATCACGGTGAGGCACTGATCGATTTTTTTGGCTTCGAAGCGAAAGCCGCCGGACGCCCCGGTGTGTGGGACGCTTTGTACGAAGAAATCGACTCGACCAAGCACGATCGGCTCTTCTTGAGCCATGAATTCGTCGCAGAAGCCGACGCCGCAGGTATTGACAAGCTACGCACAGTTCTCGACCGACCGTTATACGCCTTAATAACGGTTCGCAGCCTACCGGCGATTATTCCTTCGTTCTGGCAACAATCGGTGAAGTGGCGTAACTCGTATTCGTTCACGGACTGGCTTGAAGCCGTACTCGTCGATCCAGTTGATGAATCGGTAACGCCGCGATTCCATCGCCACACGCCATTCGCCGATATCGTCGAGCGATGGTGCGATGTCCTTGGCCCCGACAATGTCACGGTGGCCGTCTCGGACAAAGCGCATCCAAATCGCATATTCGACGTCTTCTCCAAGATCCTCAGCATCCCAACCGATACGTTGAGTACCTCAGGCGCCGACGAGTCCAATGTCTCGTTGTCATTCCAGCAGGCCGAGTTCCTTCGTCGAATCAACGCCGAAATGAAAAAACGCAGCGCAAAGGGAGCGGTATTTTCGAAGGTCGTCCGAGGAGGCGTGCTCAAAGCATTGCAAGCTACGGGCCCAAGTTCGAGTCAACCCATCGTCTTGCCCCGCTGGGCCCAAGAGCTAGCCCAAGAAATGGGCGAAGCGTTCGCCACCAGGATCTCGGCGACTGGAGCCCACGTCGTCGGCGATCTCAACGTGCTCGCTCTTGCCGGACAAACCTCGCCCCAAGCTATCGAAAGCCCGCAAGTCGTATCCATCGAAGAAGCAGTCGCAGCAGTCCTCGGCGTGTTCGATGCCACGCGGAGATAAATTCACCAATGGCATCTCGCGCTGGTTGCTAAACTATCGAATACACGCCCGGGCCGATCGCGACTCCCGCAAGCATCGCATTCATACCCATCGTGACAGTATGAATCGTATTTCTCGATACTTCCGGATGAGAGTTGATTTTTGGATTCGACGATTCGAATAAACCCAAGTTCGCTCGCGCCGGATCGCCGATCACGTTCGTGATGTATTTGTACTGCGGAGAGCGCTCGGACGTCACGATAATGCCGGCTGCCCCGGTCTGAGCCTCATCCGACTGAAAATTATCTCTGTTTCGCCCGTAGGAGCGCATAAGCTCTGCGAAGGTATCGTCCTTCGAGCGATCGAAAATCGTGCGCTCATGAGACCGGGACGTAAAATGCATGTCATCAAGTTTGTCTTCGTAGTGGCGATCCGACACGATAGGATCCACTGACACGAACTGATATCCACCCAATAAGCCGTGAAATAACGCCCCTGTTCCTCCTTTCGAGCCGCCATATAAAACGATATCTTCCTTGTTGACGCCCAACGTCAACATAAGATGATTCAGAAGCCTCTGAATGCGAGAGGTATTGTCCGGGCAGAATCGCGTATTAAGATAAAACGATCCTAAAATGCCGCCTATATCAGCTAGTCGAACAACATAGGCATCCTGCGAAATATATTTCTGCAAACTCATAAAATTCGGAGCCATGTGTCTAACTAGATAAGGTGTGTATATCCGCCTGAACATCGAAGCAAAAAGAACTACCAGTTTAGGTTTCGCGTTTTTGACCTGCGGCTCAGATACACTGAAAATAAGTCCGTCTGGCGACACATCATATTTCCCATCTTTCACGGGTTTCCAGAGGTTTGGAATTGAGCCTTCGTGAACGAATCGTGTCTGGTCACCATCGCTCATGTACGAATAATAACCGTGGTTTGCCAGAACGATTAGGTTGTCGCGAGCGAAGGTAGATTTTCTTGCACATCTGATAAGGTTACCGCTGTCTGAATCGTTATGATTGACATGAACGAAATTGATTTCGCCGTTTCCATCGCGAAGCTTTTGTTCGAGGTGGTCGGCACCCCAGTTCACATCATGGACGTACACGCTCATGATCGATGTTCCTTCAGGTCAGTGATAATGCCGGGTTTCAGCACAACTAAATAATTAGATACTAGTCTATTCCAAGCCGACGGTGTGCGCCCGACCACGCTGGCGGCATAGCAGTTAGACGTGCAACGCTACGTTGCATCGGCCCTCGGACGGTATGCTCGTCTGCACGGGAGCGTGCGCCCTCCCTGTGGTACCGTCAATTTGCCGAGTTACTGATATCAGGGACGTCCAGGACGAGCAAAACGTGCAAAGCTCGTGTCTTTGGTAATCAATAGCGGTTCAAGTCTGCATTCACCAAGTTTATGTCATAGAAAGGACCACGATGGCGGACCCGTTGGCGCTCCCTGATGGTGCGTGTTTGTTTCACGTCGGATTAATGAAGACCGCCACGACGTCGATTCAGACAGCGGCCAGCCGCCAGCGAAAGCGACTCCTCGACCACGGTGTCCGTTATCCGGGTACCCGCTTTAATCACCGCGAGCCTGTCGCAGCTTTCATGGGCAAGTCGTGGGGCTGGGTACCGAAGGCCCCCGATATGAAATATTGGGACGATTTGATGGGAGAAATAAGGGAAGACCACCTGAGTCGCATATTTCTCAGTCATGAATTTGCTGCAGGGGCAGATAGTGAGACAATCGACCGCCTCATCGCCGAATTTGATCGCCCTCTGTACATCGTCATCACCGTGCGTCCGTATACTTCTGTTCTTCCTTCGATGTGGCAGGAGTACGTCAAAGGCGGTCTGACGGTCGACTTTGACACCTGGCTGACTCGGGTACTCAATGAACCGCCCGTCGGCGCTCCTTTGTCCCAGTTTCACCGGGATCACGATCAAGCACGGGTCGTCAAGACATGGGCTGAAGCGATCGGGCCGGAGCGAGTCAGCGTTGTGATCATCGACAAGAACGACCCTGGCCACGTCGGCACGGCATTCGAACGTATGCTGTGCCTTCCAGCCGGAACACTTTCCAAAGGCACCGCTCGTCAAAGGACGGTCAACAGCTCGATGTCGTATTCTGAAATCGAACTGCTCAGGGTACTTAACAATGAGCTGAAAGCCAACAACGTGGATTCGGCGACTTGTCGGACACTTGTTACTCAAGGGGCCGTCTCGCGACTGTTGAAAACACAACGCCCAAAGCCGCCAGAGGACAAAATCGCCCTACCTCCGTGGGCGTCGGAGCGGGCTGTCCGTCGTTCCGAAGAATTCGTGCAAGCCATCCGCGAGTCCAGAGTACACACGGTCGGCGATCTCGCATCCTTAACGGCGACTGGCGACGTGCGTTCGTCAGACGCTGCCGAAACGGCTGGTCAAGTCTCGCAAGAGGCCGCGCTCGCCTTGCTGTCGGGCACGATCTCAGCGTCTCTCGGTCGTGGCCCTCTCTTCAAGTAAGCGAAAACCCGCAGAACTCATGTCCGATCTGTGAGCCAATACCCGGTGCTCAAATTGGTTTGCCACCCTGGCTTGGTACCTGCTCGCATCGAACGAGCCGGCGGGGATTTCTCCTCGCAACATCTCAGCCATACCCGAAGCCAACCCAGTTGCAGAATTCTCCACAAGACGGCCATGCTGATTTCCCAGAACCCCTCGAGCACCGGAGATGTCCGTCGCCACGATGCGTTTTCCCAGGACTAATGACTCCAGCAGAACCATCGGTTGGCCTTCATGATTCGACGACAAGACAAAGCAATCGGCCCGCCGCAACGATGGGAACGGATTCGACCTATGCCCGGCAAGCATCACGTTCTCCCCAAGGCCCAATCGGCTGACCAAAGATTCGAGTTCCCCGCGCAACGGGCCGTCGCCAACAAGTAGAAGCTGGATCTTGTATCCGGATTTGACCAACTGGGCCGCTGCGCGAACCAATTTTTCCTGATCTTTTTCAGGAGACAGCCTTCCAATCGTGACAAACACGGTGGCAGATTCGTCCAACCACGTCACGATGTCCGGGTCCAACGGTTCAACCGACTTACTCACGACTCCGGCGACATCCAACTGGTTTTCGCAGAAGACGAAATGGTCCGGCGAAACATCAAAGCGCTCGCCGACTCCACTCACATTGATGTCTCTCAGCACATTTGAGACGCTGACCAAATTGTCGAACCTGGGATAGATTCGATAGAGGGATTCCAAATAGCTCGCTCGAGTCAGCCACTCCCGAATCATATCGCTGTGCAGGTAGATCGATTTCACCGTCGACGCTGCCGCCGCAATCAATGAAGCCCAAAACAACGAATACCCGTCGTATTCGACACTCGCGTCGAACTGCGTATCGCCAAAAGTACGTCGCCACTCACGTTCGTACGCATTCATATACGTGCGCCACTGCTCTTCGTTCGTGAGATCTCGCAGAGCGGTGAGTTTGTCGGACAGCCATCGCTCCTCGGGTAGGGGAACCCGCTGACCAACCCGTCCGATCACTTGCACATGCCGGGGCAGAGCTCGAATCTTTTCCAGCCGACCCGCGTCGTTACCGACAATATCCGAGTCAATGATCAGGGTCACACGCATCTGAGACGGATCAATATTGTTGATGAGGTTCAGGAACGACGTGGTGACACCATTGGGTATCAAACTCTCACGAACGAGAATCGACCGAAGGGGAAGTGAATCGAATTCGACTCGATCATCGTCTTTATCGTGCAAGAAGAATTCGACCGTACGTTTCGAAGCACCACCGTCTTCGTGTGCGCAGAACCTACCGAGAGCGTCGTCACGTCCGTCTTCAACCGGAAAATCGTTCATCAGTAGCGTCGTGATGCCCGCGCGCAACTGATCAATGTCAGCATATTGCTTTCCCGGAAGGTTTTCGAAGTAAAGTCCGCGATTATTTGCGTATTCATCAATATCGTAGACATAGAGCAACAGCGGTTTACGAGTCGGAAGAAAATCGAACATTATGCTCGAATAATCGGTGATTAATGCGTCGATCGCCCCGAGCAAATCGTTCGTATCAACCTCGGACGGCACGACATTCAATTGCAATCCGCGTGCCTTTATCGCCTGTTCCGTAAACGGGTGAACCCGGACAAGTAGCTTGCACGGCAAGTCTTGGAGCTTTTCTAGATCGGTGAGCAATTTGTCCAGGTCGGAGCCCTCTTGGCCCGCCTTGCCCCGCCAGGTTGGAGCGTAGAGCACGGCCGGCTCATCTCGGCCGATTCCGAGCTTGTCACGTAGAATCCTTCGGCGTTCGGCGTTGAGTCCAATCGTCCTGTCAATACGTGGGTAGCCAGTCTCCGCCAGTTTGCCGGTGAACAAACCCCGAATGTCATGGCTGTCAATCAAACTGTTCGTCGTGTGCCTGTTCGGGCTAATGATATGTGTAGCCTGGAGGAAATTGCGGGCAACATTCTTATGCTCGAAGAAGCTGGATTGGACATACTTTCCCAGCGTCTTGACCGGGGTGCCGTGCCACGTGTTCAAATATTTCTGTCCGTCGCGACGTATGAAGTAATTCGGGAACGTAACATTGTTGATCAGATATTTGGCCGTGGCCAGATATCGTCGGTATAGATCCGACTCGCGAGTCACGAAGATCACGTTCGGCATGCCGCGCAGGTCGGGAGCCGGGCGCGTATCCTTCGCCAGCACCCATACGTGCACATACTTTTTAAACTCGTCGCGCCGATTTAGTTCATCAAAAATCGCTTTCGGGTTACACGATGAATTCTTTCCCATGTGACTTTCGTAAAGAATAACATCGTCGCGCAGTTCCAGAGTCTCGGTCCATTGGACATACTGCAAATTTCTTTGTGCACCCGGACTCATTTTTCCGGCAGGTACGCCCGTTGGGCGCGGTTCCGTTTCCGTTTGACGGAAAGCCCGGCACGCAGCCACATAGTCTTCTAATCGACAATGGACTTCTCCTAATCGAGCTAGTACGTCGGGCGAAAAAGAGTCCAGGCGATCGATTGACATCTCATAAGCTGTTTTTGCTCGCTGCCAGGACTGCAAGCTGACGAAATAGTCGCCGAGCTCAACGCATCTGATTCCGGATTGGAGGGACGGTAGATCTTCGATGCTTCCATCCAGATAATGTTCAAAGGCCCCGTTGGCAACTGCACCTTGCTCAGATCGGCTATCCACTGTTTCGAGTGCTTCTTGACTATCTTCACGCTCCTGCGTGAGAATGTCCCGAACTTCCGGCGACCAAGCGCGAGAGTATTTGGCACGAGTGGTACGACGATACGCCTCCGCTGCTTCTTGATACTCGCCCAATTCTTCGAGCACATACCCGAGGCGAAACTGCCATTCGCGTTCGATCCGTCCGGCCAGCCAGCAAGCGATTTGATACGCCTGCGCCGCGTCGTTGAAGTTGCCGCTACGCTCATTGGCAAATCCAAGCCGATAGAACGTTCGAGCTGCTGAGGGATCCAGTCGTGCCGACTGTGTGTAGGCGTCAATTGCTCGCGGCCACTCGTAGCAGCGGTCCGCAGCCAGCCCGATTCGGTACATAAATTCGGCGGTGCGGCCCATGCTATGGACGTCTCGTTCGTACGCGGCAAGTGCACGTTTCCAATCACCGCAGCTCTGATAAAACACGCCCACACCGAACTCACTTGCCCGGAGCTTCTTGTCGCGCGCCACCGCGGACTCGTATGCCACCCGCGCTTCGTCGCCCCGCTCAGCCAGCTCGAGTGCCCTTCCATACTGGAACCACCAATACGCCTTTGACCCGTCTATTGCGAGCGCATTGCCAAAGCTGTAGGCAGCCTCGGAAAATTGATTCAAGGAAAACAACACTTCGCCGAGGCGATAATGCCATTTGGCGGACGTCGAATGAGCTTCGACCCCGGCTTGAAGGACCTTCACTTCTTCCCAATTGACGCCGTGCTTCCGGACACACTCGGCTAATGCGGCGTGGTAATTCGCTTCATCGGGGTTCTGGGCGATTGCTAGCTTAAATTCCTCCGCAGCCTCCGGTTGTCGGCCGAGAGCGGCGAGTACGCGGCCTCGACGGAAATGCCACTGCGCTCGGGAATCATCGCCGTGTACGGCGGCCGAATATTGTTCGAGTGCGTCTTTCAGTCGCCCTTCTCTTTCCAGAATGAATCCAAACCGGTATCTCCAATCCCACTGATTTGGAGCCAAATCGACAGCCTCGCGAATATATCGTTCAGCTTGATCCATGTTCCCGAGCGCAAAATGCGTATGGCCAAGCCTATAGGCGAGACGAGCAGCTTTTACGTCCCCAGAACGATAAATCAGAGAATAGAGTTTTTTGGCACGGACGATTTGGCCTCGGCTCTCGAGCCTCCGGCCAATAGCGTAGGGAAACTGCCAACCTAGCATTCGTCCTCCACCGTAACTGATTTGGGGATTTTTCGACTCGTCGGTGCCCTCATGCGATCGAATCGCTGAAGGCATAGCTGCGATCCGCCACGTACCGTCGTACTCATCGAACTGTCAATTTCAGACACTTCTATGCGCCAGGCCGTTCCGGTCATCATCGCTATGCAGCCGCCGCGCTGATTGTAACGGTGTTGATCGGGATCTCACTCATGACGTCGTCGAAAGCGGCGTGCCCCGTCAGCTTAACGAGAATATTCGCGTCAGCCAGTGCTTCGCCTGCTTCGACGAGTTCGACGTTCTCGAATGAGACGAGTGCATCCGGCAACTCATCGACGTGCGGCTCGACAGCGAGAACCTTCGCATCCGGCAATATTTCTGCCAATAGCCGGGTGATTTCTACGGCAGGCGAGCCGCGCAGGTCGTCGACGTTCGCTTTGAATGCCAAGCCGAGCACAGCAATGGTTGGCTTATCGAACTTTCGCGCCGCCTCAACAATCTTGTTGACGACGAACTGTGGTTTCGCATCGTTGACTTCGCGGGCCATACGGATCATCCGTGACTCCTCGGGGGCCTTCGACACGATGAACCAGGGATCGACGGCGATGCAGTGGCCCCCAACCCCCGGACCCGGGTTGAGGATGTTCACTCGGGGATGGTGGTTGGCCAGTCGGATCAACTCGCCCACATCGATGTTCAGCTTGTCGGAGATGATCGACAGTTCGTTGGCGAAGGCGATGTTCACATCGCGAAACGAGTTCTCGACGAGTTTGCTCATCTCGGCCGTCACCGCGTCCGTGCGCAGTAACTCGCCTTTCGTGAACAACCCGTAGAGATCGGACGCCCGTTCAGTTGCTCCATCGTTGAGCCCGCCAACGATTCGATCATTTGTCACGATTTCAATCATGATTCGTCCGGGCAGTACTCTCTCCGGGCAATGCGCAAAGTACACGACGGACGACTCCGGCGCGCCCTCAAGGCTCAAGTCCGGCCGCTCGGCTAATACTCTTTCCGCCAATCTCGCCGTCGTGCCGGGGGGCGACGTCGATTCGAGCACAATCAGCTCGCCGCCACTGAGGTGCGGTGCAATACTTGCGGCTGCCGCATCAATGTGTCGAAGGTCGGCATCGTGCGATTCCGTGACGGGAGTCGGGACGGCAACGATATACGCGTCAGCCGGCTCGGGTACCCGGCTGGCACGCAGATTCCCGGTACTCACGGCGCCGGCAACCGTCGTGCCGAGATCGGGCTCAGCAAACGGCACTTCACCACGGCTGACGGCATCGACCGTGGCAGCGTTCAGGTCGACCCCCACGACGCTTACGCCCTGCTGGGCGATCACCGCAGCAGTGGGCAGGCCGATATAACCCAGCCCGACCACGCACACCTGCTTGAATTCGTTCGTCAACGTCTTTTCTCGATCCTCACGCTTCACCAGTGTTAAACCATCACATGCTTGGTCGGGTCTCCGTAGAACGTGACGACGCCGGTCGCCAAAAGCTTGTCATCGGTCTGATCCCACGTGTGGTCTCCCGCTGAACCCCCGCGCCATTGCACAAAATTGAATCTATCGGATGAGTAAATCGTCCCCCCGGCGTCGGCCGTGTCACGCAGGAACTGCGAATCCTCACCCAACGACTGCGACGCGAATGGCACGCTCAGGGCATGCTCGCGCGCGGTCACGAGCGTCGGCCCCATCACGAAATCCGTCATGCGGTGCTCCCGCTCGGCAAACCGCAAGATTGTCGCCCCCGAGTCCGCAAGATGCATATAGTGCGCCTGCTTGCCCACGACATCCGCGCCGCTGTACATCAACGCGTTCGCTTGATCGGCCAGATAATCGGGGCCGTAGAGGTCATCGTCGTCAATCTTCGCGACCAGGTCGCCACCGGCAGCCTTGACCAGCCGGTTCAGGCAATCCCCAAGCGGAACGTCGCGACCTGCCGATAGCAGTGTCAGTTTCTCGATGCCCAGTTCGTTGGCCTTTGCATGCAGATGCGCGGCGTCCGGTTCGAACCCGTGCGTGAGCAGCACCAGTTCGACGTCGATACCGCGCTGCGCCGCCACAGTGTGCAGCACATGGTCGATTTGGTGCGGCCGGATCGTCGACACCAACGCGGATACGGATCGTGCCGGCACCGATTCGTCGAGGCCGACGGCTGCCGCGACGGCGCGAGCGCGGTGCGCATACGTATGCTGCGCCCAGATTTGGCGCTGACCCCGATGAACCAGCCGGTCATTGTGCTCGTTCGACCGGATGAGCGAGCGGATCACGTCGTACGCATTGTCTTCGTCGTTCGCGACGGGAATCTCTTGGTGCGGGAAGAACTTGCCGATCGCTTCGGTCGGCATTGTCACGACGGGAGTGCCGCAGGCCGTGATCTCAAAAATCCTTCTGGCGCACATACTGGGCGAGTCGACCACCGAATTCACGTTGAGAAACGTCTTGTACGTTTTATACGCGGTGAGCATCTGCGGATACGACAGTGTGCCGACGATATGAGACGCATACGGGGACGGGAACTGATAGTTGGGGTCGCCGCCGAGTTCTCGGGCGAAGATGTCCAGCCCGGCGTCGTCCTTGTTATGGGCGCGAATCGACGCCTTCAGCAACGTCTCAAGCTGCCGGCGCCGTTCCGGGTATTTGTGCGCGAAGTACATGCCTCCGAATGCGATTCCGCGCGAGTGAAACCCCGATCGGGGACGGACGGGATTGTGGATGCGAGGCTGCGCCGCAAACGGCAGCACGCCGACGCCGCGATGGCCGAGGTCGCGCCGGTACGAGTCGAGTTTGTTGATGTCTGAGGTGAAGACGCGGTCGAAGAGCTTGGCGACGTCGAGGAAATCGTCATAGTGCGGTGGATCTTCTTTGTTCCAGAAGACCGTCGGGATGCGCTGGTCGCTGCACCAGGCAAGCATCTCGACGACTGCCGGCCGCGGTGCGCTCGCGCCGGTCAGGTGGTATTTCCACGCGCCATGATTGCCGCTCCAGGCCGATTCGACGAAGACAAAGTCCACTCGGGTGGCCGTCAATTGTTCTCGCCACGCGTCGGGCAGGAGTTCGACGGTATTCCATTCATAGCGGAACGCCAGCAGCGAGAAATCGTCGAGAATGACGGCGACAGTTGGCGCGCCGTCGTCCGGCGCAGGGTCGGGAAGCGGCCATTCGGGGATGTCGGTGACGACCGCCGGCGAATTCGGCGTCATTGCCGCAGCGACACCGCGTGGACCCGCCGCGGCGATGCGGGTTCGGCGGGCGTATTTCTTCAATCCGGCGACTCCGCCGCGACGAAAATGCCAGAATGCTTTGCGTGGATCGCCGAGGATCGCCGACGCGACCCCTTTACCCAAGTGGGACACACCCGCCCTGAAAGCTTCCCCCGTTTTCCACCAGTCGATACTAACAACTGATTCCGCAATTGCGTTAAAGTATCTTGCTCGGTCAGCCGGCCGGCGGCGTACGGCGGCGCGCCAATCCGGCTAGCTGCTCGCCGACGACTGCTCCGCTGTCACTTGGCGATCTCGAGCACGGTTGCCGTGCCGGCATTGAGTGTCAGCCGCAGTTTTTTGCCCCGTCGATCGCCGCGCAACGGCTTCGGCTCGATCGGGCCGGCGAGCGCACGCCGGCCGTTGATGACGCTGGCGTCGTCCGCTTGCAGGGACGGTCCGGCCAGCTGGTAGGCGCGCACACGCTTGCCGGCGACGGGGAGCGTCACCGTGGTACGTGCGCGTTTGTACTTCACCGGATCGAGTTCATTGATGACGACCACCGCAATCGTGTTGCCGGCGCTGATTGCGTACGCGAAGACGTGTTTGCTGCCGTGGACCCGGGCAGACATGAAGCGGCCGTTCGGAATCGACGCGACCGCGGCCAACGCCGCATACCCGGAGCGTCCGCGGAATTGCCCGGACGGGTCATCGTAGCTGCCGCCGGCGCAGACCATGGAGATCGGCGGCCCGCCGTTGCACGCGGCCAACGACGAATGCATGGCGAGCCGGCGGACACCGTGGCTTGCGGCGTTCAGCGTGTAATCGACTGCCCACAATGCTTCGGCGTGGCTGGATGCCGCCCCGTTCGAGCCCGGACACGACGTCGGCCCGGTCTCGTCGAGCCACAGTGGCAACCCGGCCCGGCCTGCGGCCCGGTGCGCCCACGACAACATTTTGCTCGTCTTGTCGTGAATCCCCGGCGCCACGAGATTTGTCGCCTTCGGCGAGTACTTTTCCTTACCGTTCTTGCCGCACGCGTACAGCGGGTACCAATGCTGTGTCATTGCCGCCGACCGCGGAATCTTCGCGCCGGTGAACGCCCTCCACCACTGGGCGTCGTACGCGTCCGGGCCGATAATCGGCACCGTCGGGCTCAACGCGTGGATAGCTGCCGAATACGCTTGCACCTGTTTGATGTACTTCGCCGTAGTCCATCCCTGGGGGCGGACGTCGAGCTTCTTGTCACCCGTCGCATAGCCGTTGGGCTCATTACCGATAGCCACGCCGATGAGGCGCCCGCCCAAAATTCGATGCGCATACTTGGCCATATCGCCGGCACGCTTCGGATCGAAGTGTCCGAGGTTCACGCCGAGGGTCACTTTCGAGCCTGTCGCGTCGAGAAGCCGCTTCAGCCTGCGTAGATCGTTCGGGCCGACGCTGACGGTTGCCCACTTCGGTTTCTTCTCGCCGGACGATGTCCAAAAGAACCGCCTGTCGAGCGAGTTGCCGCCGAATCGGAGCGCCGGATGGTCGAGCTTCTTCACGAGGTCATCGAGATTGGAATTCGCCGGATCCAGCCGTGGATCGGCAAGGTCGGTGGCTTCGAAGGAGAGGCCGACCGAGGCGTCGCGCAGTTCGAACTTCGACTTTGCGCGGCCGATCTCGATCCGCACGTCGTGGGGCTTCTTGGTGGCGTGACCGTTCGGGCTCGCTTGCGAGAAAAAGCGCGATGTGTGGGTTGGGGTCGGCGTCGGTGCGCCCGTCGGTGAGTGCGATGGCGACTCGGATTGCGTCGGCTCGGGCGGGGCGGGTTCCCCTTGGCACGACACTGTCGCAACGAGCGACGCGACGATCACAAGACTCGCCGCAGTCCGGCGCATACGGGCGGCTCGAGTCATAGGCAAGACGTACCACGAAACATGCCTGCTGCCCGCATCCGCCGCCCGGGCAGTGATGAGGACCGGCCCTTCAACGCCAGGTCACTGTTTGGCTACGGGCAACACACGGTTTGTGATCAAATCACATCGCCGGCGACGCTCGCAGCAGTTGCCGGCGCACGTTTGCGTTACCGTATCCAAGGCAGACCGCACGCCACACCCCGCCCACTCGAGGAGATACAACCGTGCCCGCTCGCGACCCGTATGCTCCCCCGTGGCTGCGCCGCGTTCGTCGAAGTAAACGAGTTAAACGACTCTTATGGGTGCTGGGAACGATTCTGGCCGTCGAACTCGGCATCTTGTCAGTCAACTATTTCGCTACCCGTGCGCCGTCGGCAGAGACCAGCCGAATCGCCACGAAGGACACGGGCCAAGCGCACACTCCCGCGTCGGCCGCGACGGCGACGCCTTCGGCACAAGCATCCGCGCACCACAAAAACACACTGGATTTGGACGGCTCGTTCGAGCCGCCTGCACCACCGACGACAACACCGACGACGCCGGTTGCCCCGTCTGCCGAGCCCGCGCCGGATTCTCCCGACAACCAACCCCGCTATCCCCGCAGTCGGCACCGGACCCATCGCGCCCATCCCGACCCGCAGCCCGACCAATCAACTGACGGCGCCGAAAGTGACGGCACCCCGGACGACTCGGCAGAGGCCAGCAAGGGAACGGCACCAGACGGCGACGATCCGTCGACCACCGCCACCGATACGCACCCCGGCGGAGAGGACGACTCGACCGCCTCCTCCGGCGCCACGGCCGATCCGGGCGATTCCGGGTCGAGCTCCGACGGCAGCGCGTCGACCGAGCCTGGTTCGACCGGTTCCGGATCTTCCGGGACATCGACCGAGGCCGATCCATCCGGTTCCGATGGCACGCCGAGCGGGTCGACGTCCGGAACGGACCAGTCAGCCGGTCACTGACCCGCCCGGAACCGCAAGGTCAGCGTCCGTGCCTCCGGCCGCAGCAGGTGTTCCGGCCACACGTCCGGACCGCACGCCCGCGAGCCCAGTCCGCTTTGTGCCGCATCGATGTATAGGTACGTGTTCGCGTTCTCCGGGAGTTCGTGCTGGTGGCGCGCGGCGTCGAGCTGCTGGCCGGTGTGGCGCGTCAACGTGAACCCGGGCCGGCGACCGGCAGTGTCGGCGGCCGCATCGATCCGCACGTATTCCGCGGTCCCGCGCGAGAGGGTCAATTCCCGGACGTCGCTGCGGTGTCCGGTCTCCTGCGGCCGGGCGTACGGCACGCTGAGTTCATCGATCCCCGCCGCAAACCGTCCCACCCGTGCGGCGTGGCGGCTGTCCGGATAGGACTCGAGCGGGCCGGTGCCGAACCAAGCGGCACGGTCGACGTCCGCCGGCAAATCGAACCGGAGCCCCACCCGCGGCCAGACGATGTCCCACCCGCGGCTCGGCGCTATGTCGGCGCGCAGCCACAGTTCGCCGTCCACAACCTGCCACAATTCGTCGACGACAACACTCGCACTTTCATTGGCGGCCGACCAGCGGCGCCGCACGTGCAGGGCGTTCTCGCCGGCCCGCGTCGACTCGACCCGCGCGACAAGCCGGTCCAGGCCGCGGGCCCGCCAGATCTCGTCGTACGGGGGCGCGGGTTCGCCGTTCCCCGCGTTTTCCCACGGCTCGACGCGCTCGTACGAGCCCCGACCGTTTCCGCGGTCGTTGTCGGTCGGCCCGCGCCACAGCTCGAGCCGCGGACCCGACACGGGCTGTCCCGCAAGCGCGGCGAGCCTGCCGCCTTCGAACCGGGCCGGACCGAGCGTGACGACGTCGGCGGCGTCCGTGTCGTGCGTCGATTTCGCGAGCGCAAGCCGTGGGGCCGCGAGGCCGCCCCGGCGGAGGTTGAATTGCGTGAAGACGACCTGGTGCCCGGCCGGCGCCCACGCCGTGGCCTCGCGCAGCACTGCCTCGATGGTCAGCCAAACCTCTCCCCCGGTCGGCACCGGAAGATCCGGTAACTGCACGAGCCGGGACTCCCCGACCGGCACGGCGAGCGGGTCGAGGACGCCGTCCGCGGCCTTCCGCCCGTCGACCTCGACCCGCCAGCGCAGTTCCAGATCGGCGGTGTCGGCCGTGTGCCGCCGATTCGTGACGGTCAGAGCGAGAGCGCCTGCGTCCGGATCGCTGCACGTCGCCGCCGACCGCTCGACGGCGAGTTGCACAGGCGCGACAACCTGCTTGTATTCGTAGAGACCGGGCGACGGCGTCGAATCGGACAGCACCATGCCGTCCATGATGAAGTTCCCGTCGTGCACGACTTCGCCGAAGTCGCCGCCATACCCGAAGAACTCGGTGCCGTTCTCGTCGCGGGTGAGCAGACCGTGGTCGCGCCACTCCCAGACGAAGCCGCCGTGCAGCCGCGGGTATCGCCACACGAGGTCCTCGTACTGGTCGATCGCCCCAGGACCGTTGCCCATTGCGTGGATGTACTCGCAGAGGATGAACGGTTTCGTGCGCTGCCTTGCCGACTCGGGCGCAGTGCAGTGGAGTACGAGCGACGTCGCGTCGTCTCGCCCGATCGACGCGGTTTCCGGAATCGACGAGTACATGCGCGAATACACGTCGGTGTATTCACCCCGGTAGTCGCCTTCGTAGTGCACCGGGCGCCCGGGATCGCGGCCGTGCACCCACGCCGCCATGGCCGCAAGGTTCTCGCCCGTGGCCGATTCGTTGCCCAATGACCACATCACGACCGACGGATGGTTCTTATCGCGTTCGACGGTGCGTTCGATGCGGTCGAGATACGCCTCGCGCCAGGCCGGGTCGTCGCTCGGGTTTTGAGCCCACCCGACGCGCTCGAAGCCGTGAGTTTCCAGGTCGCATTCGAGTACCACCCAGAAGCCCATCTCGTCCGCCAGGTCGAGCACGCGCGGGTGCGGCGGGTAATGACTCGTCCGGATGGCGTTCACGCCGAACCGCTTCATCATCTCCAGGTCGCGGCGCACCCATTCTTCGTCGAACACCCGTCCACGCTCCGGGGCCGTTTCGTGTCGGTTGACGCCGTGAAAGACCACCCGCTGACCGTTGACGAGGAACCGGTCGCCCGAGATGCGCACCGAACGAAACCCCAGGCGCAGCGACAGCGTCTCACCGACGCTGGACACCGTCGCGCCGTACAGGGTCGGGGTCTCCGCAGTCCACGGCCGGACTCCCGGCACGCGCACCGGCCCGACGTCGTCCGGTCCGGCCCACTCGACGTCGATCTCGAGCTCCGGCACCCGCAATCGGACCGGATATGCGTCGTCCGACGCCGTGATTTCGGGGGTGATGAGACCGTCGCCGCCCGGCGTCAGACCGGCATCCAGCCACGCATCGTCGATGCCGCCGACCGGGCGGGCCTGCAGGGTCACGTCGCGGAATATGCCCGGCAGCCACCATTGGTCCTGGTCTTCCAGATAACTCCCGGCCGACCACTGGTGCACGCGCACGGCAATGACGTTGCGGCCCGGCTGTACGGCCCGCGTCACGTCGAATTCCTGGACGAGGCGCGAACCGGTGCCCACGCCGATCTCGTCGCCGTTCACCCAGACCTTGTACCGCGACTCGACACCGTCGAACCGCAGCACAATTGCCGCGGCGCCGTCCCATGACTCGTCGATGTGAAACTCGCGCCGGTAGTCGCCGGTCGGATTCTCATCGGGCACGTGCGGCGGGTCGATCGGGAACGGGAATTGCACGTTCGTGTAAATGGGGCGCCCGTAGCGGCCGTCGCCGTGCAGCACCCAATGCGACGGGACTTCGATCCGGTCCCAGTCGGCGTCATCGAACTCGACCGCACCGACCGCCTCGTCGGCTTCGCCGGGCGGCAGCGCCCCGGCGGCGCCGGGATGCCCCGGCGCGGCGGGCAGCAGGCGGAAGCGCCACGACCCGTTCAAGGACATTGACGGCGCATCGCCGTGGAGCCGCGAACGAGCCGGACGTCGCGCGCCGCGGCCGGGCCCCCGGTCCGTGAGATAGTCGACTGTCATTTAACCGATCCTTCCGTCAGGCCGCCGCGCCAGAAACGCTGCAGCACAAGCATGGCAATACCCAGCGGCACCACGGAGAGCAGTACGCCGCCGGTTGTCAGTTCGTAGAATTCCGGGAGCCTGTTCACCTGGCTGAGCCAGTTCTTCAGTCCCAACGTGATGGGGTAGTACTTCGTGTCGGCGAGCATGACCAGCGGCAAAAAGTAGTTGTTCCAGATTCCGACGAGCTGGAAGAGGAATACCGTCACGAGCGCGGGTGTCATGGTGCGCAGTCCGAGCGTGTGGAAGATGCGGATCTCGCCGGCCCCGTCGAGCCGGGCCGCTTCCATCAGCGCATCGCTCACGGTCGCTGCCGCGTAGATGCGGCAGAGGAACAATCCGAACGGCGACACCAGTGACGGGAGCAGCACGCTCCAATATGTGTTGGCCAGGCCGAGCTGACTGAACAACAGGAAAAGCGGAAGGGCCGTCGCCGTCCCGGGCACAAGGACGCCGCCGAGGATCAAGCCGAATACCGTGTTGTTGCCCCGGAACTTGTACTTGGCCAGCGCGTAGCCGCCGGCGGCCGCGAAGTACGTGGCAAGGAGCGATCCCACCCCGGCGTACAGGATCGAGTTGAAGAACCAGCGCACGAAGATGCCACCGTCGTACGACAGCACGTGTCCGAGGTTGTGCCACAGTGCGAAGGTCTTGCCGAATCCGAAGCCGAATGTGCCGAACAAGTCGCCGGTCGTCTTCGTGGCGGCGACGAATACCCAGTAAACGGGAATAATGAAGTAGAGGCCGACGACGACGAGCACGCCCGTGACGATGATCGTCGACGCCCGGCGCCGGCCGCTTTTGACGGGTTTCTTGGTCGGCTGTCCAGCCGGGTCTCTGGTTAGTTCTTTGGTGCTCATGAGGACTTCCTGTTCGTCAGCCGGAGGAACCCGAACGACAGCACGAACGCCACGACGGCGATGAGCACGGCCTGCGCCGCCGCGACGTTGTAGTCGTTGTAACTGAACGCGGTCGTATAGGCCGACAGGTTCGGCGTGTACTGGCTATCGATCGCCGGAGCCACCGATTGCAGCACCTGCGGCTCGGCGAACAGCTGCAACGTGCCGATGATCGAGAAGACGGTGGTCAGCACCAGCGCCGGCGCGATCAGCGGGATCTGGATGCTGCGGGCGATGCGCCACGGGGACGCGCCGTCCACCCGTGCGGCCTCGTAGAGTTCGCCCGGTATCGACTTCAGCTGGGCAATGATGATGAGCATGTTGTACCCGGTGTAGCTCCAGGTGACGATGTTTGCAATCGACCAGAGCACCGTGCCCGAGCCGAGGAAGTCGACGTCGAGGCCCATCCATTTCGCCGCGTCGATGATGGGGCTGAGTCCGGGAACATAGAGGAACGACCACAGGATCGTCGCGATGACGCCGGGGATACCGTACGGCAGAAAGAACGCGGCGCGAAACAGTCCGGGCCACTTCGCCGAGGCGGATTCGAGGAGAAGCGCGAGCACGGTTGCCGCGACGATCATGATGGGAACCTGCACGATCCCAAATAGAAACATGCGCCAGATCGAGGCCACGAAGTTGCCATCGGCCAGCGCCTTCGCATAATTGTCGAACCAGGCGAACCTGCTCGTCACGCCGTCTTCGCCGAACAATCCGCTTCGCGATACCTTGACGAAGCTTGACCCGATTGCCGTGATGATCGGCAGGATGAACGTGAAGAGGAACAGCAGGAGGAAGGGCGCCAACAGCAGCCAGGGCGCTCGCCGGACGGCTCCCCCTCGCCGCCGTGCCGGACGCCGTCCCGAATCGTCATGCCGAGTTTCCGCGGCCGTGCCGGTTGTCGTCTGCACGCTCATGCGCGCTCCTTCCGGATGCTCAGGCCCTTGTCCTTGAATGCGGCCATAATGTGTTTCTCGGCGGCCGCCACGCAGTCGACGAGCTTTTTGCCGGAGGCTTTGTGCCGGAATTCGTCGGAAAGGATGCTGAACGATTGTTGCGTGATGGGCCACCAGGACCAATCCGGGTTCTGCTGTTTGGCGGCGGGCACGAAGACTTTCTCGTTGTATTTTTGGCCGCTGAAGAACTTCGACGGCTTTTGTCGCGGCGCACCGATATAGTCCGGCGTCGGCGACCATCCGATGCCGCAGTGTGTGATGAGCGCGTCGATGCCTTCGCGCGAGCTGCACATCCACACCGCGAACTCAAGCGCTTCTTTCGGATGCTGGGAATTGGCCAGGACCGCGGCCGTTGAGCCGCCGAGTTGGCTTGAGCCGTAACCGTCGTCGTCCCATGTCGGCATCGGCGCGACTTTCCATTTGCCCGATCCTCCGGACACGCCCTCGATCAGGGCGTCTCCCCAACTCGCACTGGTGATCGACGCCAGGTTTCCTTTGGACGCCGCTGCGAACCATCCGGGCGAATATGGCTCGAATTTGGTGGTGACGAGGTCGTCGTCGATGGCTTTGTCGAAGAATTTCGCTACCCGCATCGTCGCCGGGTCGGTCATGTTGACGGCCCAGCCATCGTTAGTCGGCTTGAACCACCGTGCGCCGGCTTGTTCGGCGAGCGAGCAGAAGACGCTGGCGTCCGATAGCGGGAAACAATCGATGTAGATGTGGCGCCGCCGCAATTCCCGGGCGAGCTCTGCCCATTCGCCCCATGTTGTCGGCGGCGTTCCGCCGGCTTTGGCAAAGAGCTTGGGCTGGTAGAACGTGGCCATCGGGCCGGAATCCTGCGGGATGCCGTAAACGCCGTCGACAAAGCTCACTTGGTTCCACAGCGTCCGGTCGAATTTGTCGGCGTGCTTCTCGGCGCCGTAGCGGGAGAGGTCGACGAGTCCGTTGACGAGCATGAATTCCGGTATTGTCCGCATCTCGATCTGCGCGATGTCCGGACCGCCGCCGGCAGCCAGGGCCGAGTACATCTTCGGGTACCCGCCGCTATTGCCGCTGGGAATCCACACTGCTTCGACGTGCACGCCGGGGTGCTGCGCATTCCAGATATCGGCGACCTTCTGCAAGTCCTTCAGCCACGACCAGTACGTCAGCTTCACTGTTTCGCCATGCGCCGGCGGTATGGTCGGCGCCGCGTTCACGCTGGTCGTGCCGGGAGTTGTACAGCCCGATAAGACGCCGAGTGCTGCGCTGCCGAGACCGGCGCCGAGCACTTGCCGTCTGGAAAATGGTGCCATCTCAAGTTCCACATCGTTGTGCCGATTTATCGGCTCATGCCGATCCGTGGACATGACGATAGCACAATCCCGAGTAGGTACTCGTAATTCATTTGTCGCGCCGCCACGGTAGTCTGGCAGCGTGACTTCCGACCAGCGTCCGGCGAAGCGCGGACCGTACGCAAAGTCCGCCGAGCGGCGGCGCAGCATCATCGAGGCGGCCACGGAAGTCTTCGGCTCGCGCGGCTACAAGGGTGGATCGCTTCAGGACGTCGCCGACCGGATCGGCTTGAGCCAAACCGGCCTGCTGCACTACTTTCCCTCGAAACGGGACCTGCTGGTGGCCGTGCTCCGTCATCGGGACGAGATCACCGACACCGGCCCCGCCGAATCGTCCGGCCGCGATTTTGCTGCCATCCTCGTTGACCAGGCCGCATTCAACGAGAGCGTGCCCGGCCTCATCGAGCTGTACACGGTGCTGTGCGGCGAATCGGTCACCGACGACTATCCGGCGCGCGACTACTTCGTCAAACGCTTCGACCGCGTCCGGCGCGAATACGCCGAGGAGCTGCGTACGTTGGCCGCGGCGGGTCGGCTGCGCCCGGGAGTCGATCCGGCTCGTGCCGCCGCATCGATCATCGCATTATGGGACGGCATACAGCTTCAATGGCTCCTCGACAACAGCATCGATATGGCGGCATGCTTGCGCGACTACCTCGACGGGATCATCCTCCCGGCGCCGGCAAAAGAAAGTTAATTACGTAGGTATTACTGATGTGGGGTAGCCGCTTCGCCCCTAATGTAGTAGTCAACCGAGTAATCGGCTTGCAACGCTACAGATACAACTGAATAAGCAACCCCCCAAACGTGTTGAGGCCACCGCGAAGTCGCGGAGGCCTCAACACGCGTCAGGCGCCTTTTAATGTGTGCCGGTCATACGTACGCGTCATACGTACCGGCCCAAGTCACCGCGCGACGACACGTTCAACTTCGCAAACACGCGGGACAAGTGACTGTCGACGGTGCGCGACGACACGTGCAAGCGCTCGGCAATCGCCCGGCTTGTCAGGCCGGACGCCGCGAGCGCCGCAATCTCGTACTCGCGCGGCGTCAGCGCCGGCCGCGGCTCGCGGGCGTGTACCCACGTGCCCGATTTCCCCAAGTCGCTGACCGCCCGCTTGATCCGGACGGCGTCACCGGCCTCGAGCGCATCGACGTGCTCGCGCACGAGGCGCGCCCGGCGGCCGTCCACGCAGGCCGCCACGGCGCGGACTTGTTCGGCGAGCGTGGACCGGGCGCCGCCGCGGCGCCCGGCGAGCAGGTAGCGCACGTGCAGCGCGTCGAGCTCGGTCGACAGCAAGCCCCTCCTTTGCGTCCAGGCAATCAGCTTGTCGGCTTCGTCCACCGCATCGTCTCCGAGGACGACAGCCGTGCATACCAACGCCAGTCGGAGCTCGTCTTCGGTCATGCGCACGCCCCTCAGGGGCTCCGAGCGTGCCCGTTTCAGCGTGGTTCTGGCCGCCGTGTCGCCAATGACCGCCTCCGCGTACGCCCGTTTGATCCACGCGTACGCGCGCAATCCGCCTCTGTCGTTGTTCTCCAGCCGCTCCGTGGCATGCCGAAGATCGGTCACGGCGTCCGACCACCGTCCTTGCGCCATGGCGATCTCGGCGCGACCGATCGAGCTGAGATCCTGCTCGTATTTCACGAACGACAGGTCCTCATCGTCTCCGCCGGCCACCCATCCTTGAGCGGCGTCGATGTCGCCCTGGTAGAGCGACGCCCGGTGCTGCGCCGCCCGCAATTGGCCGACGTTCCACGGCTCGGCATCGCTGTTCCCGCGCGCCACGTCGACAGCCCATCGGCACACTGCCAGGGCGGCGTCGCTCTTGCCCCGTGCCGACAGCCCAAACGCATAGGGCGCCAGCAGCGCAAAGACTTCGGCGGGCATTCCGGCGTCGTGCCGCTCCACCAGCTCGCCGGCGGCCGGCATGAAATACTCCCAATCACCGGCCCAGCCGCGCATCGACAACGCCAACAGGTCGGCAGCGTCCTCGCAATGCCACTCCAGCACCCATGCGCCGTCGGCGATTATTGCTTGCGCACGGTCGGGGTCGTCGTCCAGATACTGCGCGAGGCCCGCGCGCATTTTCACGATCTCGCAGGCGGCGTCCTCCCAGCCGGCGGCGCGCACTGCCGCAACGACGTCCGGATCCTGCAAAAGCCGCCAGCCCTCGTCGATGTCCTTGCGGGACCTCTCCTGGTTGCCGACGAAGCCGAGGGCGAACCCCCGCACGGCAAGCGCACGCAGTCGCTGCGCTCCGGTGAGGTCGCCGGCTCCGAGCGCCTCACCGGCCAGGTCGACGCTCTTGTCGATATCGTGCAGTTGCACGGCCGCCACCGCGGCGCCGAGCAGGGCGTCGAATCCGGGGTCGATGCCGCATTCGAGCGCCCACATGGCGGTGCGCAACCGCGCTGTCGGAGTATCCGACGACGAAGGCCGGGTCCGGTATTCATTGGCCAGACGGTAGAGGTCGCGCCGCGTCGCCGCCGGCACGATCTCGCGCACGACTTCGCCAATGAGCGGATGCGACGGACGCACACGAGCCACGTCGACCGGCCGGCTGACGTCCACCGTGACGAGACCCGATTCCAGCGCCCGGTCGTAGTCGGCCGCATCCACGAGGCGCAGCAGCTGCCGGCGCGGCATCGGTTCGCCCAGGGCCGCGAGCTCGACCACGGCCCGGACGGCGTCCGGAAGCCTGTCGAGATCGGCCCGCAGCAAATCCTGCAAACGCCGGCTGGCCGACATCCGCCCGTTCCACCGCCAACCGCCCGCCGTCCGGACGAGCGCGCCGGAGTTCCGTCCGGCCCGGACGAGTTCGCGGATGAAGAGCGCGTTGCCGCCGCTGCTGCGCCACAGCCGACGCGTGAACTCGTCGTCGACCGGGCCGCCCAACGCCAGCTCGAGCAATGCGCCGGTTTCGTCGCAGGTGAACGGGCCGATGTCGATTTGTTCGATGTGTGCATCCTTGACCAGCAGCTTCATCGATTGCGGCAGGAACTGGAAGCGACGGGTGGTCGCCAGCACTATCGCATGCCCGGCGCGCACCAACCACGACACGTACTGGCTGCTCATCTCGTCGAGCAACCCGGCATCGTCCACGCGCAACAGCGTCTTGCCGGTGCCGGCCTGTCGGATCGGCCGGACCGCGTTGTCCAAGGCGACCTGGTCGCCGTCCATGGTCAAATCACCCACGTGCCGGGCCATCGTGCTCCACGGTAGCGACGAGTCGCCGGCAGCGCCCATGATCGGCAGTTCCGTCGCTTGATGCTGCGCGGTGTATTGGGCAGCGATCTTTTCGGCCAGCGCCGTCTTGCCCGTGCCGGCATCCCCGAGCAGCACCAGGCCGCGGGCACCGGCTTCCAGGATTGCCAGCGCCCGCGCGAATTCGGGCCCACGCGCGAGTATCGGCCAGGACGGCCGTTCCAGCGACTCTGCTGACATGCCCCAGTTGTATCAAGATTCGACGCCGCCCACGTGCGCGGCGAAGTTGCCTATGCGGACTTGTGACAAAGAGGCCGCCGCGTGTCGGCGCGTGAGATCGTTTCCTACACGTAACCGCCCAATTCGGACCGTGAGCGCACGTTGAGCTTGGTGAAGACGCGGGAGAGGTGGCTGTCGACGGTGCGCACCGACAGGTGGAGACGCTCCGCAATGGCTCGGCTGGTGAGTCCGGACGCCGCGAGCGCCGCGATCTCGTGCTCGCGGCTGGTCAGCGGAGGCCGGGGCATTCGGGCGTGCACCCACGTTCCGCACTGGGCCAGATCGCCGGTACACCGTTTGGCCAGGACGTCATCGCCGGCCTGCAACGCGTCGACGTGCCCGGCGATCGCACGGGCACGCTCACCGTCGATCAGCGCGGCCACCTCACGGATGCGGCCGGCGAGCCGGGCCCGCGTGGTGTCGTCCGCCCGGCCGGCCGACAGGTATCGCACGTGCAAGGCGTCGAGTTCGGCGAGAGCTAGTCCGTGTTGCCGCGTCCAGGAGATCAGCTCGTCGAGTTCGGCCGTCACGTCGTCGCCCAGGACGACGGCGGCACACAGTTGCGTCACACTCAGCTCCCCGGTGATCACGCGGGCGCTGCGAAGGCTCTCCCGCCGCGCCCGTGACAGGGTGCGACGGGCCTTGGGGGAGCCGGCGACCGCCTCCGCGAACGCTCTCGTGATCCACGCGTATGCCGACATTCCGCCCTGATCGTTGTCGCTCAGCCGGTCGGTCACGTCCTTCAAATCCGTCGCCGCCTTCGACCAGCGCCCTTCGGCCATGTCGATCTCCGACCTGGCGACGGCAGTCAGATTGCGTTCGAACTTCACGAACGGCAGATCTTCGTCAGCATCGCCGGGCCCCCAGCGGCGTGCGGCTTCGACATCGCCGGCCCACAACAGCGCGTGGTGTTGGGCGTTGCGCAGCTGTCCGACGGCCCACGGCTCGGCTTCACTGTTGGCCCGGGCCGCTTCAACGGCCCACCCGCATAAGTCCAGGGCCGCATCGATCTCACCGTGCGCGCACAAGCCGAACGCGTGCGGCGCAACGAGTTGGAAAACCTCGCCGGGCATGTTCGCCCCGAACCTGTCGATGATGGCGGCGGCCTCCGGCATGAACTCGTCCCACTGGCCCGCCCAGCCGTGCAATGTCAGCGAAAACAGCCGCGCGGCGTCCGGCGACTGCCAGTCCAATACCCACGCGCCCTCGGCGGCGAAGTCCTGCGCACGGGCGGGATCGTCGTCCAGATATTGCGCCATCCCGGCGCGCATCGTCACAATCTCGCAGGCTGCGCTCTCCCAGCCGCCCGCGCGCAGATCGGCCGCGACCTCCGCATCCTGCAAAAGCCGCCAGCCGGCGTCGAGGTCCTTGCGGGACCTCTCCTGATTGCCGACGAAGCCGAGAGCGAAAGCCCGCACGGCAAGAGCGCGCACCTTTTGCGCGCCGGTGATCGGCGCGCCGTCCGGCATCTCGGCCAGGGCGTCGTGGGCAAGAGCGATGCACCTATCGATGTCGTGAAACTGCATGGCGGCCGCCGCAGCCGAGATCAGCGCGTCGAAGCCCGGATCGATGCCGCATTCGAGGGCCCAGGCGGCAGTGCGCAGCCGCGCGGTCGGCGTGTCCGAGGGCAGCGCCCGGCTGCGGTATTCGTTCGCGAGCTGGTAAAGGTCGCGCCGGGTGGCCGTGGGGACGATTTCACGGACCACCTCGCCAATGAGCGGGTGCGAGGGCCGTACGCGCTTGATAGCGCTCGGCCTGCTGATTTCGACCTTGATCAGGCCGGATTCGAGGGCCAGGTCGTAGTCGGCGGCGTCGACCAGATGCAGTAGGTCCGTGTGCGGCATCGGTTCGCCCAACGAGACCAGTTCGACGACCGTGCGGATGGGGCCGGGCAGCGAATCGAGCTCCGTGCGCAACAGGTCGTGCAGCTGCCGGGTGGCCTTGAACGTGCCGGTCCACTGCCAGCCGTCCGACGACGAGTTCAGCGCTCCGGAGCGGAGCCCCGACCGCACGAGCTCGCGCACGAACAGCGCGTTACCGCCGCTGTGGCGCCAAATACGGCGCGCCAACGCATCGCGCACATCGCCGCCGAGCGCCCGGGACAGCAGCTCGAACACCTGCGACTCATCAAGCGGTCCGACGTCGATCTGCTCCACTTGCGCGTCCTTGACCAACAACTGCAGGGACGTCGGCAGGAACCGGAATGCACGCGTCGTCGCAACTATTGCGGCATGCCCCGTGCGCACCAGCCACGACACGTATTGACTGCTCATCTCGTCGAGCAAGTGGGCATCGTCCACGCGCAGCAGCACCCGGTCGGTCGCGCTGAACGGCCGGACGGTGCGCTCCAACTCGATTTGGTCGCCGCCGAACTGCAGATCGCCGACGTGCCGAGCCATGGTCCCCCACGGCATGCCGGCATCGCGGGCTGCTCCGATGATGGGCAGTTCCACGGCTTGGTGGGCCTCGGCATAGGCGCTGGAAACGCGTTCGGCCAAGACGGTTTTTCCGGTTCCGGACTCGCCCAGTAGCAGCAATCCGCGTGCGCCCGACTCGAGTGCATCCCAGGCCATGCCGAACTCCTCGGGGCGTTCGAGCATGGGCCACCCCGAGCGCTCGATCGACTCGGCGGTCATGTAGTTGTTTTATCAGAATTCCGGCAGGCGGGGGTTGGATTGGGTTTTCACGCCCCCGGCTGCTGCCGCCTCCCGCTCCGCCCGCTTCGCCCCGCAAAACGCGCCGCCGCGTAGGGGTCGCCCCGTCATGACGGGGCGGGATATACGCGGCGGGGCGTTTTGCACAAGGCGGGGCGTTTTGCACAGGGCGGGGCGGGATTCAGCGGGATGCGGGGGGCGGGGGTGGGTTGGCCGCGCCGACGGGTGGCGGTGTCGCCGGACGGCTAGCGTTCGAGGATCTCGTCGGCGTGCTCTGCTACCCACTCCGTCAACGGCTTCAACAGAGCGGCAACTTCTTCGCCGCGGCCGGTGAGGCTGTAATCGACCCTGGGCGGAATGACGGCGTGAGCGTCGCGGCGAACGAACCCGTCGCCCTCCAGTGTCTTCAGAGTTTGCGCAAGCATCTTTTCGCTGATGCCGTCCGTCCGGCGGCGCAGTTCGCTCCACCGGTGCGAGCCGTCGGACAGGGCAAGCAAGATCAGCACTCCCCATTTGCTCGACACATGATCGAGCACGATTCGGGCCGAACAGCCGGCCGGATACGTTTGTCCAACGAGCAATGCGGGCGGCCGAGTCGAGCCATCACTTACTTTCATGTGTGTACCTTACCTCAAAGTGGGTACTGTATTTTTGGAAGTAATCGAGAAAGTGTCTGGTTGGCACAGGTGACAGCAGTTCACCTGATGAAAGGAACGATCATGACATTTGTCGTCACCGGCGCAACCGGAAAACTCGGCCGCCTGACCGTCGAAGCGCTTCTGGCCAAGAACATTCCTGCCGAGCAGATAGTTGCCGGCGGGCGGGATCTGACCAAGCTCGCCGACTTCGCCGACCGCGGAGTTCACGTGCGCCGCATCGACTATGACGACCCGGATTCCCTGCATGACGCGTTCTCCGGCGCCGACAAAATACTGTTGGTTTCCGGCACCGACGTCGGACGGAGAGTCCAGCAACACCGGAATGCCATCGAGGCGGCCGGGCGAGCCGGGGTGAAGCTCGTCGCCTATACCAGCGTTCCGCACGCCGACACCACGACGCTGAAGCTCGGTGCCGAGCACCGGGCGACGGAGGAAGTCTTGCGCTCGTCCGGCGTGCCGTTCGCCATGTTGCGCAATAGTTGGTATTTGGAGAACTACACGGAGCAGCTGGAAACGTTCCTTGAATACGGCGTCATCGTCGGCAACGCCGGCGACGGGCCGATCAGCGCCGCCACCCGCGCCGATTATGCGGAAGCTGCGGCCGAAGTGTTGATCAAGGACGGTCAGGCCGGCAAAGTCTACGAACTCGGAAGCGATCACCCGTTCACCATGTCGGAACTGGCCGAACAAGTCAGCACCGCGACGGGGCGCCCGATCGAGTATCGGGATCTGCCGACCGACGATTACACACAGGCATTGATCGGCGCCGGGCTGCCGGAAGACGACGCCGAGATGTTGGCCGACAGCGGACCCAGCCTTGCCCGCGGCGACCTGCTGGTCGCCGGCGATGACCTCCGAACGCTCATCGGCCGTCCCACCACCACGATGCCCGAGGCGGTGCGGGAAACTGCGGACGCGCTAGTGGGCTCGCGGGACTGACCTCGTCAATGACACCTGCTCGGCGTCTGTCATAAGACGCCGAGCAGCGTGCGTAAGCCGGCGCGGAGTTCGTCGTCGCTGACTCCGCCGTATCCGATGACAATGCCCGGCTGGGATGCGGCGCGATCACTCCAATAATCCGCAAGGTCTCCCACCAACACCCCGCGTTCGGCGGCTTGGCGGACGCGGTGGCCGACGTCCGCATCCGGCGGCAGTTGCAGCACGGCGTGCAGACCGCCGTCGATCGGCTGCATGCCGACGTCCGGCACGCCGTCCAACAGGCTCGCCAGTAACTCGCGTCGCCGCTTGTAATCCCGGCGCATTCGAGCGGCGTGCCGGCGCAGCCCGCCCGACGTCAGGTATCCGGCGAGCGCCTGTTGGACGATCCCGGACACCGGAGCCCCCAAGGCCTCCCGCATGTCGATGAGCTCGCGGGCGAGTTCCGGCGGCGCGATCAGGTATCCGGCTCCGAGCCACGGCGTGAGGAGTTTCGAAAACGTGCCGAGCGTGACGACGGTGCCTTGATTGTCGCCCACGTTGACGTGCGCAAGCGACGCAAGTGCCGGCAGCGGCGCGCTGACGTAGCGGAACTCGCTGTCATAATCGTCCTCGACCACGAGCGCTCCGCATTCACGGGCCCACTCGAGCAACGCCGTCCGGCGCGCCACCGGCATGCTGCCGCCTAGCGGATACTGGTGGCTCGGCGTCACGATCACGGCATCGGGCGGCGTGCCGTGCCGCGCCAGCTCGGTGACGACGAGGCCGTCGGCGTCGACGGGCACCGGCACGACGTCCGCGCCGAGCCGGACGAGCACTTGCCGGAGGGTCGGGTATCCCGGGTCCTCGACGGCGACGCGCAGCGACGGCGCGTTGCGGCGGTGAGTGACGATCCCCGGGCCGCGCGCCGCGAGCGTGAGCAAAAGCAGTGCCATCCCCTCGCGGGCGCCGGCGGTAATCACGATAGTTGCCGGGTCGGCGACAAGCCCGCGCATGAGTCGGAGGTGTTCGGCGATCGCTTCGCGCAGTTCGGCAATGCCGGCCGGAGGAACCGTTGCCGACCGGGGCGTGGACGACGTCGCTTGTCGCCAGGCGGCGCGCCAGCCCGAATCGGCCAGGCGACGCGTGTCGGTGCGGCCCGGGCGAAGGTCGATCACGGCGTCCGGCGCCCAGGTCTTCGCACCCGCGGCGGAACGGCGCAATGACCGTTCGGCCGGAGCGGGTCCGCCGTCCGGATGAGCGTCATCCGGAGGGGGCGCGTCGCCCGGATGCACGGCGCCCGCCTGCGCGTCGTCCGGATGCACGCGCGCCAACTGCGGATTGATCACGGTTGCGGTCCCGCGGCTGCCGATCAGGTACCCCTCCGCGGTCAGCTGGTCGTATGCGCTGACGACGGTTCCACGTGAAACACCGAGCTGGCCGGCCAGCGCTCGGGTCGCCGGCACGCGATCACCCGGCTGCAACGAACTATCGCGGACGGCGCGGCGGAACTGTTCGGCGATCTGGACCGGCAGCGGCGTCGCCGAGTGCCGGTCCACGACGAACGGGCGCTCGGTTCCCGGCGTCAATCGTGGCATCGTGTCTCCCCCGCGTCGGCTTTACGGCGATTGGTCCAGTGCAATTCGCCAATTCTGGATCTAGCAATGGTCCACTTATCCCTCCAGCATAGAAGTATGGCGACCGCTCGGGCCGTCCGAACGCACAAACTTTTCAAACGCACACACCTTTCAGGAGGAGCCATGACGACCGAACTCGTTGAGGAGCACGACACCGACCAGACATCGCCGGAGCTGGTGAACCGCGGCCTGGCTCAAATGCTCAAGGGCGGCGTCATCATGGACGTCGTCACCGCGGAGCAGGCGCGCATTGCCGAGGACGCCGGCGCCGTCGCCGTCATGGCGCTCGAGCGGGTGCCGGCCGATATTCGCGCGCAAGGCGGAGTCGCCCGGATGAGCGATCCGGATCTGATCGACGGCATCAAGAACACCGTGTCGATCCCGGTGATGGCCAAGGCCCGCATCGGACATTTCGTCGAAGCGCAAGTACTGCAGAGCCTCAAAGTCGATTACATCGACGAATCCGAAGTGCTCAGCCCCGCCGATTACGCCAACCACATCGACAAGCGTCAATTCCACGTTCCGTTCGTGTGCGGCGCGACGAATCTCGGCGAAGCGTTGCGGCGCATCACCGAGGGCGCGGCCATGATCCGGTCAAAGGGCGAAGCCGGCACCGGCGACGTATCCGAGGCCACGAAGCACATCCGCACGATCCGCGCCGAGATCGCGGCGTTGAAGTCGAAGTCGTCGGACGAATTGTTCGTCGCGGCGAAAGAACTGCAGGCGCCGTACGACCTGGTCGCCCAGGTGGCACGGGACGGCAAATTGCCGGTCGTGATGTTCACGGCCGGCGGCGTGGCAACGCCGGCGGACGCCGCCATGATGATGCAGTTGGGCGCGGACGGCGTGTTCGTCGGCTCGGGCATCTTCAAGTCCGGCAATCCGGAAGCCCGGGCGGCCGCGATCGTGAAGGCCACCACGTTCTACGACGATCCCGCTCAGATTGCCGACGCATCCCGCGGACTCGGTGAAGCGATGGTCGGCATCAACGTGGGCGACCTGCCGGCTCCGCACCGCCTGGCCGAACGCGGCTGGTGAGTGCCGTGAAGGGCGGCCCGGCGGTCGCTGCGGGCTCCGGAGCCGACGGGCGCGACGCGGCCGGATCCGGCGGCGTGCGAATCGGCGTCCTGGCGTTGCAAGGCGACGTGCGCGAACATCGCGCAGTGCTGGAGCGGCTCGGCGCCGACGTCACGCTGGTACGGTCGCCGGCGGAGTTGGCGGCTGTCGACGGTCTCGTCATGCCCGGCGGGGAAAGCTCGACGATGTGGCGACTGGCGAAGTTGACGGGTCTCGTGACCGACGAGCCCGCCGCGGTCGGCGCGTCGTCCCCGCACGGACCGTTGCCGGACGCCGTCCGGAACGGCATGCCGGTGCTTGGCACGTGCGCCGGCCTGATCATGCTGGCCGCGACGATCACCGACGCCGCACCCGGGCAACGCGGACTCGGCCTTCTGGACGTGACGGTTCACCGCAATGCCTTCGGGTCGCAGCTCGATTCGTTTGAAACGGATTTGCTGATGCCCGCGGTCGACGACGAGCCGGTTCGGGTGGCTTTCATCCGCGCACCGATCGTCGAAGCCGCCGGTGAAGACGTCGAAGTGCTTGGCAAGTTGCCGGATGGGCGAATCGTGGCAGTGCAACAAGGCCACGTCATCGGCTGTTCGTTCCACCCCGAACTCACCGGCAACGACGGGCTGCACAGGTACTTCCTGGATGCGGTCCGAGGAACTGCCGGAGCCGCACGGGTGGCCTGAACGCCGCGTCGTCCAGGCCCACAACGATCGGGCGGGACGAGCTCGCTCAGGACAGTTGCCGGTCGATATCCATCCGGTGATGGCGCACCTCGTGCAGCGTGTGCACGGCAACCCACCGAAGCGTGCGTTCGGTTCGTTGCGGGTAGTTGTACATCACCAGACGGTTCCAGTCCGAGTCGCCGAGCAATCGCAGGTCATCGGCCAACAAGGCCGAAGCCATCCGTAGCTGCGCGGCGACGCCGTCCGGATTCTGCAACGCGTAGCCGTCGTGTTCGACCCGCTCGTCGCGCCCCATCGGGTCGAATGTCGGCGTGTCGCGCCGCCGGGCCGCCAAGACCCGTTCACGTTGCACGAGCAGCATGTCGCGAAGATGGCACCCGTATTCCAGCGGCGACCAGATTCCAGCCTCACGTCTGCCGCGAGCGTGATCGCCGGCGGATTCGAGCCTGGAGGCGAATTCCGCGGTTTCCGCAACTATCGCATCGGCCACGTCGACCGAAGCGACATCGGCATAGTCGAAGCCGCATTCGGCGCAGGTGTCCACATCGATAAGGCTAGCAACGCCAGCGAACGCCGGCGGCCCATCCGCAAAACGCGGATGGGCGGATGTTGGCCGGGGGCGGAAGTCAGCTCGAGCCGAGACTGATCAGCGAGAACGGCTTCGTCGTAGGCTGCTTCGAACCGCCGTCGGGTTCCACCGTGATCGCGAACGCCCCGGCGTCCTTCACGCCCTTGATCAGCGCCGTCGTCGTCGGCTTGACGTCGCCGCGATTCATGATCGCCACCGATCGGGGGTTTTTACCCTGGGCGTCCATCAGCCACATCTGGTACACCTTGCCCTTCGGCGGCGCACCGACCTTGTGCAGCAGCACGACTGCGGCGTTTTCGTCCTCCGACGTCACCATCGTGGTCGTGCCCCCGCCGGGCAGCTCGGCGGTGTTGAGCGTGGCGTCCGGCGCGTCGAGAACTTCGGCCTGCAGATCGGACGGTTGCGGCTGATTCGACCGCGCGATGCCGTACCCGATTCCGATACCGCCGGCGGCAATGAGGACGGCGGCCGCCACCCCGGCGATCACCGTCAGCGCGCGGCGCCGCGGGCGAAGCGGGGTCACGGTGCCGGCGTGGCGTCGCCGAGCGGTCGTCGGGCCGTCGTCGTCCGGCGCCCGAGAATCACGATGTGGGGCGGACATCTCGCCGGGAACGGCAAGCACCCGGCTCCGCAGGCTCTCGGGCGGATCGACGGCGTCCGCAACGCTGAGCTCCGCCAGCGACTGCCGGACTTCGGCAACGCGCGCCCTGAACTCGGCGCGCGTTGCCTCATCGGCGGCTTCCAGTCGACGCTCGATGTGAGCGCGTTCCTCAGGGTCCACCGCGTCGAGCGCGTATACGTCCGCAAATGACAGAAATTCGTCATCCATCGCGGTTCACCCCCAAACATTTCTTCAGCCGCAACAGTCCATCGCGGATCCTTGATTTCACGGCCGGCAAGCCCGCATGCACGCGTTCGGCGACCTGGCGGTAGGTCAGGCCCGCATAATAGGCGAGAGTAATTGACTCCCGCTGGGAATCGGTGAGCGTCCCCATACAGGACATCACCTGTTCGGCTTCCGAGTGCTGCGCGACGGCTTCGGCGACTTCATCATGAGCGACGGCTGCGGACGCCGATTCGTACCTATCCTCACGGTCGCTCCGAGCCCGCTCGCTGCGTACCTTGTCGACGGCGCGCCGGTGTGCGATTGTGATCAGCCATGAAATCGCCGACCCTTCGGCGGGTGAATACCGTCCGGCCTCGCGCCAAACCTGAAGATACGCCTCCTGAGTGGCGTCTTCGCTGAGGTTCGGGTCAATCAACACGCGACGCGCCATTCCATATACGCGCGCCGCCGTGGCGTCGTAAAGTTCCGCAAACGCCGCTTGATCGCCGTCGGCGGTCCGCTCGATCAGCCGCGCCAGGCGTTTGGCGGAAACCAGGTCCGATTCCATACGGACTAAAGCCTAGACGCAGTGACCGCCCGCGTTTCGGACCGACCCGGTGCGCACTCATGAACTCACCCTCCTGATGCCGGTTATTCGCTGCCGCGAGCGCATTGGATGGGTGGCAGCCTGCCCGGGCCTGCCGGGCCGGCCGGCTGCTCGAAAAGTTTTTCACCGGGTGACCCATCCGGTCGCTCGGGTGTTCCGAATCACTGGCATGCGAGCCCGAACAGGGTTCGCGACCACGATTAAGGAGCATCATCATGCTGAAGAGCAGAACGAAGAAGCTTTTGTTGGCACCCGTAGTCGCCGCAGGAGCGCTCGCGTTCGCCAGCACCACGGCGTTCGCCCCCGCAGCAGCGGCCGCAACCGGGCAGCAGCCCTCCGCAAGCGGCGCCGACTGGTCGTTCCAGGCCAAGCTCGATCCGGTCAACAACAGCGGCGCCTCGGGCAGCGTGTGGATCACCGGGCACGGCAGCACGGCAACCGTCACGGAGAAGGCAAGCGGTCTGGCGTCGAAGTTCATGGACGGTCCCTTCCCGCACGTCTCGCACATTCACGTCGTGACCAGCGGCAGCGGTTCCTGCCCCACCGGCATGACCGACGACAAGAACGGCGACGGCGTCGTCTCCACTCCGGAGGCGGCAGGCGATTACGGCGCCGTGAACACCACGCTGACGACGTCCGGCGATACCAGCGCCAAGTCGGCGCTGGCCGTCAAGCGCGCGGCGATCCCCGGCTCGTCGGGCACGTACAAGCGCACCTTCCAGCTGAGCGACAAGGCTATTCAAGCCATGAAGGACGGCCAGGCATCCGTCGTCATCCACGGTCTGGATCCGGCCACGCTGAGCAAGAAGGCGCAAAACGAGAAGAGCCCGCTGTCCAAGGACCTGCCGCTTGCAGCCACGGCTCCGGCCGCGTGCGGCACACTCGCCCTGTCGCAAATGAACAAGGCGCCCAACGGTGCTCCGCAGACCGGCGGAGGATCGACCTCGCAGGGTGTCGACGGTGAGTTGATCGCGCTCGGCGGCGGCCTGTTGGTCGTGGCCGGCGGAGCAGCCCTGGTTGCCCGTCGTCGTACCGCCACCCAGCGGAAGTAAGACGACATCATGACCCGCATCGGGTTCGGCCGCCGCGGACGGATGGTTCTGTCCGCGGTGGCCGTCGTCCTTGCCCTCGTCGGCGGATGGGCGATCCTGTCGGGGTTTGCCAAGAACGACCCTCCGCCGCAGCCCTCAGCCGCCGAGGCCACGCCGACGAAGGCCCCGCACCCGAGTTCCGGCTCGAAGAGCCGGTCGGGCTCGCACCAGCCGCAACCCACCGGCGCCGGTACGTCGTCGCCGAAACCGCCTCCGCACCTGAAGCGGTCGAAACCCGTGCACCTCACGGTGCCGGCCATCGGCGTCGACACGTCGCTCATCACGCTGGGGCTGGACGAAAACGGCGAGATGGAAGTTCCCGACGTCCGCAAGGCGAAGGATTCCAAGGCCGGCTGGTACAAGTATTCGCCCACGCCGGGCCAGCTCGGTCCGTCGGTGATCATTGGCCACGTCGATTCCGAATACAAGGGGCCGGCCGTGTTTTACAAGCTCGGCGACATCAAACGCGGCGACACGGCCACCGTCACGCGGGCCGACGGGACGAAGGCAAAGTTCGTCGTCACGAAGGTCGTCGAAGTCAAGAAGGCCACGTTCCCGACCAGCAAGATCTACGGCAATACGGACGACGCCGAGTTGCGGCTGATCACGTGCGGCGGCGAATTCAACAGCGCCACCGGGCATCATTTGGACAATATCGTCGTGTACGGCAAATTCACGCCGTGACTCCCCGGAGTTACTTGGCGACCAGCACGGCGTTACGGCCGCGGCCGGTGCCGGCGCGTTGTCATTCGCGGCGCGTGACGTTCTTCAGCGTCCGGTCGGTGACAGTGACGACGAGCAGGATTCCGGCCGAAACGACCATGAACCAGGCCAAGTCGTGCATGCCGCCGGTCGTGGCCCGCTCACCGAACAGCGCGCCGCTGGCCGACGAGGCAAGCATGGCGCCGAGGTACATGAACGTTCGAAGCAGTCCCGATGATGCTCCGATCCGCGCGGGATCGGCCTGGTAGTAGACGGTGTTCTGCAAAGCCAGGTTCACGAGGCCCTGCGGGACGCCGAACGCAAGAGTGACGACCACGAGCAGCCACACTGCCGTGTCGGCACTCGTGAAGAGCAGGAGACTGCACGCGACGAGCTGCGCGGCCGCCCCGACGATGAGCTTGCCGCGGACCTGGGGACGCGGACCGGTGAGTGTGGCCACGATGATCCCGACGGCGAAAGTCGGCAGCAGCACCAGTCCGGCTGACGAGGCGCTCAGACCGCGGCCGTCTTCGAGCCACTGAGTGAACCCGTACAGAAAGCTGTACGACACGACCGCCGCCACGACCGCACGGGCGTAGGTGACCAGCAGCGGCACGTTCCCGGCGAACACGCGGACGTCAATGAACGGGTCGTCGACGCGCAGCTCGCGCAAGGCGAATCCGGCTCCCGCAACAATCGTGATGCCGAGCAACCATGCCATCGAAGCGTGCAGATTCATCAGGAACAGCAACAGGCTCACCAGCGTGGTCGCGAAGAGCAGAATGCCGACGAGATCGAGTCGAAGGCCGGACGACGGGTCGGCTCCGGACGAGGCGTGTTTCGGCAGCACGAGGTAGCCCAGGACCAGGCACGCGATGCCGAGCGGAATGTTGACCGCGAACGTGGCGCGCCAGCCGCCCACGCCGATGAGCACACCACCGAGCGTCGGACCGATCACGGCAATGGTCTGGGTTGCGATCGACAGCGCGGTGAGGACGCCGGCAGGACTCTGGACTCCGGTGCGCTCGCCTTCGCTGCGGATGAGGTACATCGAGGCCGGGTAACCGGCGCACGTGCCGAACCCGAGAATGACGCGGGCCGCGATGAGCACGCCGATGCTCGGCGCGAAGGTACCCACGATCCCCGCAATGAGGGCAAGGGAGGCGCCGATGAGGAAGAGTCGCCGTGGACCGAACACGTCGACCAGGCGTCCGACGAGAGGCTGCCCGATGGAGGTTGCCAGGTAGAGCGCCGATACGAGCCACGCGGTTCGCGACGCGGGCGCCCCGAATGCCGCGGCAATGGGAACCAATGCGACCGCGATGATCGACGAATTGATCGGGTTGAGGATCGACCCGAGAATCATCGGAGCAAGCAGCCGCCGGTCAAATCGGTCGGGGCGCGGCGCGTGCGTCCGCGGAGAAGCAGAGGTCATGCGCGGGCGAGGCGTTCGATGATCGCCATCGCGTCGATCACTGTCTTGCGTTCGTCGTCGGTCAATTCCGTGTCCATGGTCTGCGCCAGCCATTCGCCGCGCGCAGCGCGCAGGCCGCTGCTGCGTAGCGCGCCTTCCTGCGTCAGGGCAATGATGTGACGCCGACCGTCGCTCGGATCGGGCGTTCTGGCAACGAGCCCGAGTTCTTCCAGGGCGGCGATCGTCACGGCCATCGACTGCGGCTTGACCCCTTCGAGCGCGGCCAGCGCCGACGCGCTTGCGGCTTCGCCCTTGTTGAGCCGCGCCAGGACGGAAACCTGACTGGCCGAGAGTTCCGTGTCGACCTCGCGCATCCGCCGGCGCAGCCGTCCGAATGCAACGCGCAGGTCGATCGATGCCCGAAGCGAGGACGTGTCGTCATCCCTCGCTTGTGCGATCCCGGTATCCATATCATCAGCTTATGCTTATCAGTTTAATTTGTACAGTCTGAACTGACGATATAATGTTGGACGCATGAGTACCTCCGGCACGGCATTATTGGTCATGGATTTTCAGCACGGCATCGTCGAGCGTCTCGATACGCCCGAGGCGGTCTCGACCGCCGGCAGGGCTGTTGCGGCCGCCCGCAATGCGGGTATACCGGTCTTCTTCGTCCGGGTGGCTTTCCGCCCGGGATACCCCGAGGTGGCCGACACGAATCTCAGCTTCGGGCGCGCCAAACAACACGCCGGGGACACCATGAACGAGGCCAACGCCGCCACACAGATCGACGCGGCGCTGAGCCCACTCCCGGGCGAGCCAATCGTCACCAAGCGCCGCATCAGCGCCTTCACGGGCAGCGACCTCGACGTTCTGCTCCGCGGCGCCAATGCCGACCACATCGTTTTGGCCGGCATATCCACCAGCGGCGTCGTGCTGTCGACGCTACGGCAAGCCGCCGACCTCGACTTCTCGATCACAGTGCTGGAAGACGCGTGCGCGGACGCCGACCCGGAGGTCCACCGCGTCCTCACCGAAAAAATCTTCCCGCGTCAGGCCGCGGTGACCACTGCCGACGAATGGATAAAATCGCTCAATTAACCTGGGCCCACCTCGTAAAACGCGCCGCGTCGTCGGGAACGCGCCGTCATGACGGCGCGTTCCCGACGACGCGGCGCGTTTTGCGTAAAAAGTTAGCGGGCAAGGCGGCCGGCGGTCACGTGCCGGTGCGTTCGCGATGCTTGCAGCCGGGCCAGCAGCAGGGACGCCGCTGGCCTTCTTCCAATTCTTCCTGCGTCCTGCGGATACGGCGCTCGCGAGTTTTCTCTTGTTTGGCGTCTTCGACCCAGCAAATGAACTCGTTACGTGCCAACGGAGTAATGTCCGTCCACGCCGCAAACGCCTCGGCGTTCCCGGTCAGCGCCGCCCGTAAATCGGCGGGCAGTTCGTGCACGACGCCGCCCGGAACTTGCTCCGTCTCCATGCGGCAATTCTAGCCCGGCGCCTCGAGTCGCCGGTAGAACTGTCCATGCGGTCCGGTCCGCGCGACCGGCCTGCCGTCGACGGCGAGCACGAACGCGCCGTCCGCGATCTGCGCCGGCGCCACGGCGTCCGCATGCCCCCGCGTGGCCTGCGTCGCCCGAGACATCCGTGCGGCGATTTGCGGAAGCACTGACGGGCCCTCGTTACTCAGCCACACGGCGTCCAGCGCGCTCACCTGCCGGGCGAAATGCTGCCGCTTTTCCGACGGCAGATACGCCAGGACGGCGCTGTGGAAGACCACGAGAGTCGCATCAGGCGGCGCGGCGGCGGCCTGCCGGTTCAGTTCGCGGGTCAGATCACCGGCCACGATGGTCGGACGGTCGGCAGTCACGACTGATGCTGCGGCGTGGAGGTTCGCGCGGCGGGCCTCTTGCCCGGGCCAGATGAGGGTGTCGAGCCAGGCCAGTTGGCCGGGGTCGGCGACATCGACTGGATGCAGGTCGATACCGGCCCGCCACACGACGTCCGGAAGCCGTGTCGGAACGTCGTCGTCCCGGTCGATCGCACAGTCGAGCACTACCGGGGCCGGCACGCCGTCCGCATCGAGCCGAGTGGTGCCGGACGGCCCGTGGTACCGATAGGAGTAGCGGTCCGGATACAGGCACAATCCGGCGGAGGCGCCGACTTCCAGGAGTGCGATCGGTCCGTCGATTCGCGCCAGAGCCGGCAGCAGGGTCGCGCATCGAGCCGGTTCGTTGGTCTGCGTCGAGCGGGCCCGAATGACTGCCGCAACGGCATCCCACGACCGAAGCAAATAGTCGCGGAAGTCTCGATAGTCGGCAAGCGGGGCGCCGCACCATCGGGCGGCGGCGAATACCAGATTGGCTTGGCGCTTTTGCGGCGGGAGCGCATCGAGAAGAGCCTTGACCTCCTCATCGGTGGCCACGCCGCGCGCCCACTCCTCGTAACGGTCGCTGACGCCGTGCGCTTCGACGTCGGCAAAACGCGTGTAATACTCCGCCAGATCCATGCCTGCGACTTTACGGGCCGACGCGGATGATTCGGACTGGGCCGATCGGGTGTGATCGTCCGGTTTAAAGACCGAGACCGAGGAGGTCGTCGTCCGCGGGCTCGCCGGCGGCCACCGAAAACTTCGACAACGCGGACGCCACGGCATTCCGGTCTTTTTTGGACATGGTCGCCAATACGTCGGCGATCTCGCGTCGCCGTAATTCGGTAGCCCCGTGCACGAGACGCCAGCCCTTGGATGTCACGTCGATAATGACTTCGCGGCGGTTCTCGACGCTCGCCGCCCGTTCGACCCAGCCTTCGGCGACCATTCGGTCAATAGTGCGGCTGAACGTCGAGGGCACCGCCTTCATCCGTGCCGCAAGCGCCCCGATTCTCATTGCACCGCTTCCGGCCAAGATCACCAAAACGCGAAATTGCGGAAGCGTCACTTCTTCGAGTGCCGAGCTAACGGAACGGGCAATGATTCCAAGAAGCGCTCGAGACGTCGTCAAGGTGGCGTCGGCAGCACTGAGAACGTGCTCCTCCTGGGTCGAATCCATCGTCTCCGATTGTTCCATATCAATCCCCGACTGCTATCTTTCACTCATGCAGTAATGCAATAGTTGCAACTCTACATAGAAAGAAGTCGCATGTCTCAGCCCGCGCCCGCCCGCCCCAGCCGATGGGAGGTCTGGACCGGACGCCTCGGGTTCGACAAGCGGGGTGACAGCGCCGTCTCGATGCACATGGTGCTCCCGGCGCTCGTCATCGGGCTCGGCGCGGGACTTGCCGCCGTCGGCTTCCGATGGCTGATCACCGCCGCGACGTGGGTCTTCACGGGTACTGCGGATTACTCCGCGACGAACGGCCACCCGGCCAATCAGTGGGTTCCCGGGCTGGGTGCCGTTTTCGTGATTTTCGCGCCGGCGGTTGGCGGTCTGATTTATGGGCCGCTGGTGCACCTGTTCGCTCGCGAGGCCCGCGGTCACGGCGTGCCGGAAGTGATGTACGCCGTGAACAAGCGCGGCGGCAGGATTCGCGGATCGGTTGCCGTCGTCAAGGCATTGGCGTCGGCGATTTGCATCGGTTCGGGCGGGTCCGTCGGGCGCGAGGGCCCGATCGCACAGATCGGTTCGGCCCTCGGCTCGGCCTTTGCGCGGCTTTTGCGGCTGCCGGAATCAAGCACGCGCACGCTCGTTGCGTGCGGGGCGGCCGGCGGTATCGCTGCCACGTTCAATGCACCGATCGCCGGAGTGTTCTTTGCGCTCGAGCTCTTGCTGCTTGACTTTGCGGCAAGTTCGTTCGGCGCCGTCGTGCTGTCCTCAATCACCGCGTCCGTCATCGGTCGCGCTTTCCTGGGCGATCATGCGTTCTTGCAGCTTCCGAAGTTCACCGTCGCGAGTCCGTGGGAGTATTTCCTTTTTGCCGTTCTCGGGCTGGTTGCCGGGTTCGTCGGCGTCGGATTCACGAAGGTGCTCTATCTCATCGAAGATGTTTGCGACTGGGCATGGCGGGCACCGGAATGGCTGCGGCCGGTTGCCGGCGGCATCCTGCTCGGACTTTTGTTGTTTGCGCTGCCGCAGCTGTACGGAGTCGGATACCCGGTCCTCGAGAACGGCGTCAACGGCAAATACGCGATAGGGCTCCTGCTGCTCCTTCTCGTGGGAAAGATCGTGGCCACGAGCCTCACCATCGGAGTGGGCGGCTCGGGCGGCGTCTTCGCCCCCTCGTTGTTCGTCGGCGCCATGCTGGGGGCCGCGTTCGGCGACATCGTCGGCGCCGTGATCCCCTCCCTCGCCGGACAGACCGGCGCCTTTGCTCTGGTCGGCATGGGCGCCGTGTTCGCCGGATCGGCTCGGGCGCCGATCACCGCGGCGTTGATCATCTTTGAAATCACCGGTGAATACTCGGTCATCATCCCGCTCCTGCTGGCCATCATCATCTCCACGGCGATGTCCCGGATGCTCACGCAAGACACGATTTACACGCTCAAACTCCGACGCCGCGGAGTCGACATCAACTCGAAAGAGGGAGACGACGTGCTGCGCACCATCACCGTGTCGAAAGTCATGGTGAAGCCGCCGCCCGCGCTTGGGGAATCCATGTCGGCGCGTGCAGGCGCCGATTTGATCATCTCCTCGGGCCGTCTCGCACTTCCCGTCCACTCGGACTCGGGCGAATTCATCGGCGTCATCGACACGCAAGTCGTTTCGGACACACTGGCCACGGACGACGACGCTGACGAGCGCACCGTCGGCGACCTCTGCGAACGACCTCGGACAGTTGGTCCGGAGACCACGTTGGAAACCGCACTCGACGCCGTCATGTCCGCGACGGGCGGCGACGGCGTTCCGGTGGTCAATGACAACCAGGAACTCGTCGGTTGGCTCCGCCAGGACTCGATTCTCAAAGCGCTCACTGCCGCTCGCAACGGTCGGTCCTGACGTCGGTGAAGTTCCAGTCGCTGCCCGAGCCTTCTCACCAGCCGACGTTGTGTGCGGCGGGCCGGAAAACAGTTGGCCCGCGCCGAACCGAGTTTGGTAAGTTTCGACCATGTCGTGCTTTGCGTCGCCCAGCGGGCGTCAGGAGGTGTCCGGCGCCACGGGCGTCGGCACGAGGTAGTCACCGCCTCATCGAACCGGTTCTTTGCCGAACGACATTCTTTTGCGGCCGCCGCTTGCCCTGATCGGCGGCGCGGCCGATCCAACAGTTAGGTGACAACTCATGCTGCCATTGACCGAATCGCAGATTCGCGGTTCGCTGATCAACGCCTCCCGCAAAGAGGTCAAGGACATCACGCTGCCGTCCGATTTCGACGACGTCGACTGGGACCGCCTCGACTATTACGGGTTCCGCGACCGCAAGGCGCCGCGCCGCGGGTACGTTGTCGTGCGCATCGACGACAAGCCCGTCGGGGTCATGCTGCGCAAATCGGAAGTCAAGCCCAACAATCGCGCGCAGTGTTCGTGGTGCCGCGACGTGACGTTGCCGTGCGACGTCGTGTTCTTCAGCGCCAGGCGCGCCGGATCCGCCGGCAAGAAGGGCGACACGCTCGGCACGTTGGTCTGCGAAGACTTCTCCTGCTCGGAGAACGTCCGACGGCTTCCGCCCCTTCCGTACGAGGGATACGACCTCGAGGCCGCGCGCGACCGACGAATCGTCGAACTGTACGAGCACGTGGTCGGATTCGCCGAGGCCGTGGCGGCGTAAATCCGGGCCGAGTTTCTCAGTGCGGGCGTCGCCGTCCGCACTGAGAACGCCCGGCTATTTCGCGTGCGGGTCGGATTCGTTCAGCGTCTTGACGACGTCGTCGTAGTCGCCGCGCGCCTCGCCGTAACGGAGGAACTTCACTCGCTCGACCTGGATCTCCGGTGCCTCGGGCTGCGATTCGAGCAGGGATACGACTTCCGACACAAACTCGTCCAACGGCATTGCCGGCTCGCTGTCCTCCTGGCCGGGAAGCAACGACGTGCGAACGGCCGGCGGCACCAGTTCGATGATCTGCACGCTGGTATCGGCCAGCTGCAAACGAATCGACTCGCTGAGCATGTGGATCGCCGCTTTGGAGGCGTTATAGCTCGGCGTAGCAACGAGCGGCGCGAACGCCAGACCGGACGAGACGGTGACGATCGCGGCGTCCGGCTTCGACTGCAGGTGTTCGGTGAAAGCGGCGATGAGCCGGATCGGCCCGAGCACGTTCGTCGTCATGACTGCCTCGGCCGTCTCCAGGAACGATCCGGGCTGATGCCAGTCCTCCACGCGCATGATGCCGGCCATCGCCACCAACACGTTGAGATCCGGATGATTTTCCAGTACCTCCTTGCCGGCCGACGAAATGCTCTCGGCGTCAGTCGTATCGATGCGTACCGTGTCGATGCCGGGGTGGTCGGCAGCGATCTGCTCGAGCAGGTCGGTACGGCGTCCACCCACGATGACCGTGTTGCCCTTCTTCTGCAGTTCGACGGCGAGGGCAAGCCCGATTCCGCTCGTGGAACCCGGGATGAATATGGTGTTTCCGCTAATGTTCATGCCTCGAGTTTCGGCCCCCGTCGGCGTCGCCACCAGAGACCGGTGATCGGGGGATCGGCGATCCCTGGTTCGCCGGCCGTCCCGAGGCGGATACTACAGACATGGATCGTTCAGCTCTTGCCGACTTTTTGCGCCGACGCCGGGAGTCCCTGCTGCCGGAGGATGTCGGTCTTCCGGAAGGGGCGCGTCGGCGTGCTCCGGGCCTGCGGCGCGAAGAAGTCGCCTCGCTGGCTGTCATCTCGACCGACTATTACACGCGGCTCGAACAGCAGCGGGGCCCGCAGCCCAGTGAACAGGTGTTGGCGTCGCTTGCTCGGGCGCTGCGGTTGACCGGCAGCGAGCGCGATTATCTGTTCCGCATGGCCGGGCGCAATGCGCCCTCGCCGGTTGCCGTCGCCGGTCATGTGGCGCCGGCGCTGGTGCGCGTCCTCGATCGTCTCAGCGATACCCCGGCGCTCATTTTGTCGAACTTGGGCGAGACTTTGCTGCAGAACAAGATGGCCGAGGCGTTGTTTGGCGATACGTCCGGTTATGCCGGCGCGGCACGCAGCGAGATCTACCGCTGGTTCACCGACCCGGACGCTCGCCTGCGTTATCCCGAGGATGACCGCGACCGGCAAAGTCGCGCTCAAGTGGCAAACCTGCGGGCGGCGTACGGCGCCATGGGCGCGAACTCGCCCGCCGGCGTCCTCGTGCGAAAGCTGCAGAAGGAGAGCCCCGAATTCGCGGAACTGTGGGGTCGGCACGAGGTCGCCCAGCGGTTCGCGGATCACAAGACGCTCATCCACCCGGAGCTTGGGCCGATCGAAGTTGATTGCCAAGTCTTGTTCACCGAGGATCAGTCTCAAGCGTTGCTCGTGCTCACCGCTCCGCCGCACAGCGACGGATACGAAAAGCTGCAACTGCTCGCCGTGCTTGGGCAGGAGCGATTCGCCGCGGAGGAGAACAGTCAGGGGCGTCCAGAACCGCGCGCACTTTGAACGCGATTTCAGTTGGCCGGCCGTGCCGAGGCGCGTGCCGTGGCGCGTGCGCTTGCACGACAGGCATGCAAGGGTGGACTCCATGACACGCGATTCCCGGCACATCAGCGTCACTATCGAGCGCCCTGCAGCGGACGTCTACACTTACGCAGCCGACCCGTCGAACTTACCGCAGTGGGCGGCGGGGCTGGCCAATTCGGCGGTGGAATTCGACGACGGCGAGTGGGTGGCCGAGTCCCCGATGGGCCGCGTTAGAGTCAGTTTCGCCCGGCGCAATGACTTCGGCGTCTTGGATCACACCGTCACGCTCCCCTCCGGCGAAAGCGTCTTTAACCCGCTACGGGTGATTTCCTACGGCGACTCCTGCGAGGTGGTCTTCACGGTGCGCAGGCGCCCGAGCATGACCGAGGCGGAATTCGACAGTGACGCGGACGCCGTGTCCCGCGACCTCGCGTCGCTCAAGCGCCGGTGCGAGGCGCACTGAGTTCACCGGCGCGCCTGCAGCTCACCCTTGACGCACCGTCGTCCGTAGTATGCAATATATTGCATGCCGCTTCCTTCGGATCGACACGTCATCGGTCGCACATTGCTTCGCGATCAGGCTTTCGAGGCACTGTGCTCGGCAATCGTCGACGGCACACTCGCACCCGGCGAACAGTTGAACGACAACGACATCGCCGACTGGCTCGGGTTCAGCCGAACTCCGGTTCGCGAAGCTCTTGCCCGACTCGAAGCGAACGGCCTTGTGACGGCGACGCCGGGCCGGTCCACAGTGGTGGCCGCGATCGACTCGGATGCCGTGAACGAAGCCGCGAACGTCGCAGCGGCGCTGCATTCACATGCGATGCGGATGGCGGTGCCGCGATTTGCCCCCGCCGATTACGCAGCAATGCGGGCCGAGAACGAACGATTTGCTGCAGCGCTTCGCAGCCGGGATCCGCGAGCGGCTTTTGAAGCAGACGACTGCTTTCACGACGTCGCCCTACGCGTGTGCGGCAACGAAACTCTCACCGGCTTGCTGACGCAAGTCTCACCGACGTTGCGGCGGGTTGAATTCGCCCGCTTCGGGTCGCTCCTCGGGGAAGAGTCGATACACCAGCACGCTCGCATCATGACGGTCGCAGAAGCCGGGGACGCGGACGGCGCGGCCGGCGCCGTCCGGGCGAACTGGCAGACCCTGTATCTGTCGGGCGGCCAATCGACCACTGGAATCAATTCACGGGAGACGGCATGAAACTGTCCGATTACGAACGCTATCCACTGATGTTCGGGCCGAGCCCCGTGCACCGATTGCCGCGGCTGTCCGAGCATTTGGGCGGTCCCGCAATCTGGGCCAAACGCGAAGATTGCAACAGCGGACTGGCTTTCGGTGGCAACAAGACCCGAAAACTGGAGTACCTCGTGCCGGAAGCCCGCGCGCAAGGCGCCGACACTCTGGTCACGATCGGCGGCGTCCAATCGAATCACACGCGCCAGGTGGCTGCCGTGGCCGCGCACCTGGGACTCAAGGCGGTGCTGGTTCAAGAGGCCTGGGTCGATTGGCCGGACTCCGTCAACGACCGAGTCGGCAATATCGAACTATCGCGCATCATGGGCGCGGACGTGCGGCTGTCATCCGAAGGGTTCGGCATCGGGTTCAAATCCAGCTGGGAGGAAGCGATCGAAGACGTTCGCGCGTCCGGGGGAACCCCGTACGCCATTCCGGCCGGCGCCTCCGACCACCCACTGGGCGGCCTGGGGTTCGCGAATTGGGCGTACGAAGTCGAGCAGCAAGAGCGGGAGCTCGGCGTCTTCTTCGACACCGTCGTCGTCTGCGCCGTCACCGGCTCGACGCTCGCCGGCATGATCGCCGGCTTTGCCGGGCAGGATCGGCCCCGCCGCGTCATCGGCATCGACGCCTCGGCCACCTTGGACCAGACCCGCGACCAAGTCGCCCGCATCACCCGATCGACCGCCAAAGCGATCGACCTCGGCCGGGATCTCACCGACGACGAGATCACCGTGCTCCCCGGATGGGCCGGCGACCACTACGGCATCCCCGTCGACTCGACCGTCGAGGCCATCGAGCTCACCGGTCGCCTCGAAGGCGTCATCCTCGATCCGGTCTACGAAGGCAAGTCCATGGCGGGGCTGATCGATCTCGCCACTTCCGGTGAAATCGCCTCGGAATCAAACGTGCTCTACGCGCATTTGGGCGGCCAGCCGGCCATCAACGCATACTCCGCCTTGTTCCACTGAGAACCCCTGCCGCACCGCCCTTTTGCGCACCACCCTTTTGCCCCCTCGCCGAGTGGTGGCGAGTGGCTGCCCCCTCTTGCCGAGTGGTGGCCAATGGCTGCGAAATCGGCGATTTCGCAGCCATTGGCCGCCACTCGGCGGGGCCGGATAGCCGTTCGCCGCCACTCGGCGGGGTCGGATAGCCGTTCGCCGCCACTCGGCGGGGCGAACCGTCGGTTACGGCTGGATTCATGACACCGGAGCGCAAAAGTGGTGCCCCGGGCCACGCGAGTTCACGATCGACGGTCGTACCCGGCGGCCAGTATCGTAAACGACGTGACCGAACCCACTCAGCCGCCGGCCGGATTCGCCAAGCTGTCTTGTCGACAACGCGAACTTGTCGCTCAATGGCTGCCTGGCGCCGTCCCCGTCACCGATCACAGCTGGGGACTGGTCGACACCGCCGTTGTCGAAGCGACATACGCCGGTAATCGCTTCATCATCAAAGCCGGTGGCGCGACGAATCACCACCTGAACCGCGAGATTGAGGCCCACTACCATTGGTTGGCGCCGTGGACGGCGATCGGACGGGCGCCTGAACTCGTGGCGGCGGACGACGACGCAAAGGTTCTCGTCACGCGCTACTTGCCCGGTCGACTCGTTTTGGACACCAGTGCTGCTCGGGAGCCCGACACATACCGGCAGGCTGGTCACTTGCTATCGCTCATTCACGCGCAAACTAGCGCCGTCGACGTCGACTACGAGACAAGGGCCAACCGAAAATCGATGGCTTGGCTGGATGGCCCGCACCGCATCGCGCCGGCGACAGTCCGACGGCTACGCGCGCTCATCGATTCGTGGCCGATTGGACCCGTCACCGTCGTACCGACGCACGGCGACTGGCAGCCGCGCAACTGGATCATCAACGAGGGCACCTTGTCGGTGATCGACTTCGGCAGGGCGGCGCTTCGGCCCGCCATGACCGATCTGACTCGGCTGGCCTCGCGTGAGTTCGCTGAAGACGGCTCACTCGAGGCGGCATTCCTGGATGGTTACGGCTTCGACCCGCGAGAGCCGGACTCATGGTTCCGCGAGCGCGTGCGGGAGGCCATCGGAACTGCCGCTTGGGCATACCAAGTCGGTGACCGGCCGTTTGAGGGCCACGGGCACCGCATGATCGAAAGCGCGCTCGACACGCCTTAACCACTACACGGCGAAACGCCCCTCAGGCGCGCGTACTACGGCAGAATCACGTGCTTGCCCGGCCGGCCGCCCGACTCGATCGCCTCGTGCGCCGCGGCGGTCTGCTCGAGCCGGTATGTGTCGGCGATGAGCGGTCGCAGCTGACCGCTTTCGATGTAGCGCGCATAGTCGATCAAAAGTGCTCTGGTCGGATTGCCGCTGAACGCCCGGATCCGCCGTCCACCGTGAATAACCGACGCCAGCACCGCAGCAAATCCGCGCAATGGCGGGTTGACCATGATCGAGACCATTCGCCCTCCGGGTGCCAACAATCTGCGATAGTCGTTCATCCGAGTGCCGACGGTATCGAAAATGACGTCGAACCGGCCGAGATCGTCCGGCCCGATCGACCGGTAGTCCAGCGCGACATCGGCGCCGAGCTCTCCGGCCACCTCGAGGTTGGCCGCGCTGACTAGCGTGGTCACGCGGGCGCCGAACGCGCGGCCGAGTTCGACACCGACGTATCCGACGCCACCCGTGCCGCCGCGAACCAACAGCCGTTCGCCCGGCCGTACCCGAGCCTTGTCGCGAAGTGCGGTGAAAGCTGTGATGCCAACCAGCAGCGCGGCCGCACCATCGAACGTCGCGCCGTCCGGCATTGGCGCGAGCCGTGCTGCGTCGACCGCGACATACTCGGCCGTAGCGCCGGCAGCAGCCTGCGACAGCACCATCTTCTTACTGTCGAGACTTCCCCACACCCGCTCACCGACCGTCATGTCGGTGACGCCGTCACCAAGTTCGGCGACCTCACCGGCGACGTCGATGCCGAGACCCTTCGGGAACCGTGATCCGGACATGAGGCGCAATCGGCCGGCCCGCATCCAGACTTCGCCGCCGTTCACCGTCGTCGCCCGGACTCGGACCAGAACCTGCCCGGCCTTGGGCCGGGGAACCGGCGCCGTCCCGATCTTGATCATGTCGGGCGGCCCATACCCGTGGAGTTGGGCTACGCGCATCGTTGTCATTGGTGCTCCCCTGATCGTGACGAGCTGCTGGAAAAAAAACTGGGAGCGCATGACTCCACTTCAAAAGTGTACACTAAACGGAGAGACTGACTCCACTTTAGCTAGGTGAGTATGCCGCCCGCCACGAATCGAGCGCCGCGCAAAGACGTGGCCCGCAATCGGCAACTACTCCTTGACGCCGGCCGGCACGTTTTCGCCGAACGCGGCTTGGACGCGACCCTCGACGACATCGCCCACTCGGCAGGCGTCGGTGCCGGAACCGCCTACCGGCACTTCGGAAGCCGGCAAGGAATCATCGATGCGATCTTCAGCGACGTTGCGCATTCGTTCATCGACGACGCCGAACACGCGCTGACCATCGACGACCCCTGGCGAGGATTCGTCACGTTCGTCGAACGCCTTGCCGAACGACAGGCCGCCGACCGTGGGCTGTACCAGGTCTTCACCGGCCAGTCCGGCGGATGCATCAGCCGGGAGGACTGGCAGACGCTATCGAGCTCCATTACGGCCGTGGCCGATCGGGCCAAGGAGTCCGGCGTCCTCAGGGACGACGTCGGGCTGAGCGACGTCGTCGGGCTGTTCTCAATGCTGGGCCCGGTTTACGACCTCAGCACGGCCACGGCCACGCCGATCTGGCGGCGGCATATCGACATCTTCCTTCGCGGCGTCCGGACCGACGCCCCACATGGCTCGATCGCGGCGCCGCCGGGCCTCAGCGCGGATGCCATCTCGCTGGCAATGGGCATCCAGTAGCCGCCCGCCGGTCGCGGCCAACGCTCCCCCGGCCGTCCGGCGACAGTTGTCACGTTTCTATTGCGCCACGCGTGTTCAAATCGCATTTACCTGCAATTCGACTGCAGTAGTGGCATGCTGTGATACAGCTAATAACGATTACACGCCGCCGGATCGGACATCGACGTTCGTCTCGGCTTGATCGAACAGCATGAAAGATTGGTGTGAGTAATACAGCAAGCACAAAACCGGTAAAGATGCGCCGACGATTCGGTCGCAAGCACGCACGTGAGTATCTGACGTTCGTGGCGTTCGTGCTACCCAATATCGCCTTGATCGCGGTATTCATCTATCGACCGCTGATCAGCAACATCTACTACTCAATGCTGGATTGGCGTCTGGGATCGGCCACGGCGAAAATCGTCGGCCTGGCCAACTACGTCAACTGGTTCACCGACCCGGGCAGCCTGGAAGTCATCCGGATCACCGTGATCTTCACTATCGCGACCGTCGGCGGCTCGATGGTCATCGGGCTGGCGTTGGCGCTGGCTCTCAACCAACGCATTCCTGGAACGGCCTTCGCCCGGTCGGCGGTATTCGCGCCATATGTGCTGTCCGGCGTGGGCGTCGGCATGGTGTGGCTGTTCATCTTCGACCCGACGTACGGGGCACTCAGCGGCATTTTGCGGCTGCTCGGCACCAGCGGGCCCGACTGGTACCTCGACCGCAATTGGGCGCTGGTCATGCTGATCATCGTGTACGTGTGGAAAAACCTCGGATACGCGGCGGTCATCTATCTGGCCGGGCTGCAATCGGTGCCGAACGACTTGCTCGAAGCCGCGCAGATCGACGGCGCCGGCGGATCGAAGCGGTTCTTCAAGATCGTGCTGCCGCTGCTGTCGCCGACGACGTTCTTCCTGCTCGTCACGATCGTCCTGAATTCGCTGCAGTCCTTCGACCTGATCCGGATCATGACGAAAGGCGGCCCGCTCGACGGCACCAAGACGCTCATTTACCAGGTGTATGAGGAAGCATTCGTCAACGGTCGCGCCGGCTACTCCTCGACGGTGGCAATCATCCTGTTCGTCGTGCTGCTTCTGCTGACCGTCGGACAAATGCGGTATCTCGAACGGAGGGTGCATTACTCGTGAGCCAAACGACTCAAAAGGCGCCCGAACGACCGCGCAAGAAATCGTCGGAGATGCACGGACCGTTCAGCCGACAGAACCTCAAAGCGACGTTGCTCAAGGGTTATCTGCCGCTCTTGATCGCCACCCTTGTGATGGTGCTGCCGCTGCTTTGGATGATCATTTCATCGTTCAAACTGCGCGGCGAGATCATTTCCATGCCCGTGCAATGGCTGCCGCATTCGGCATACGGCGGCAACTACACGATCGCCGCCGACAAAGTGCCGTTCGCCCGAGACTTCCTCAATTCGATAATCGTCACGTTCTTCGGCGCCGGCATCAAGGTCGTCCTGGCCATCTTGACGGCGTACGCGCTCGTGTTCATCCGTTTCCCGTTCAAACGGGTCGTCTTCGTCTTGATCCTCGTCACCCTGATGGTGCCGCCGCAGATCGCCATGGTGCCCAACTACGTGTTCATCGTTGGTCTCGGAGGCATGAACACCTATTGGGGCATCATCCTGCCGGGGCTGGCGTCGGCGTTCGGTACGTTCTTGCTCAGACAGCAGTTCATGACGTTCCCGCAATCCGTGACGGAGGCCGCCGAAATCGACGGAGCCAGCCATTGGAAACGGCTCTGGAGTATCGTCGTCCCGATTTCCGCGCCCGCGATCGCGACCGTCACGCTCGTCTCGATCGTTTACGAGTGGAATGACTATCTGTGGCCGCTCGTCATCATCGACGACCCCCACATGATGACGCTGCCGGTCGGCCTGACTCTTCTGCAAAACGTCGAAGCGGGCTCGTCCCAGTGGGGCGTCATGATGGCCGGCACGGTCCTCGTCATCGTGCCGATTCTCATCGTGTTCGCCATGCTGCAGCGCTACATCGTCTCCGGTCTCACCCAGGGAGCCGTCAAAGATTAACAACGTGTGCTCGATCCAGTTCCTTCTCCAGTGACGAAAGGCATTCTCATGAGTGACATCAATACGCCGGACGGCGCGTCGGGCTTCGGACGCCGTCGACTGCTTGGCTTCGGTGCGGCAGGGCTTTCCGCAGCCGCAGTAGCCGCCTGCTCCGGACCGTCCACCAGTTCCAGCGACTCGAAGACTTCCGGCAGCGAGGATTACTCGGGCGTCAAACCGGCAAAGAAGATCGAATTCTGGTCGAACCACCCCGGGGCGAACCAAGCCTACGAACAAAAAGTCGTGGACAAGTGGAACTCGCAGCAAAGCGACACCAAGGTCAAGCTCGTCACCGCCGGCCAGGATTATGCATCGGTGGCGCAGAAATTCCAGACCGCACAAGCAGGTGGCGGACTGCCCGGCGTCGTCATCTTCTCCGACGTCTGGTGGTTCCGGTATTACCTGAACAAGTCGATCATCCCGATGGACGCGCTAGTGAAGTCGGAAAAGATCGACAAGGACGACTACAACTCCACCCTCTGGGGCGACTACACCTACGACAACAAGCAGTGGGCTGTGCCGTACGCACGCTCCACTCCGATCTTCTACTACAACAAGTCGCACTGGAAAAAGGCAGGACTGCCCGATCGCGCCCCGAAGACCTGGATGGAATTCGAGGAGTGGACGAAGAAGCTCAAAAAGGCCGACCTTGGCACGAAGACCCAATTCGAGTACGGAGCGCTCGCCGACTACATCGCCTGGACGTTCCAGAACAACGTCTGGGGATGGGGCGGCAACTACAGCAAGAAATTCGACATGACCATCGACGACGACGGCGCCGTCAAAGCAACCGACTGGGCGCGCAAGGGCGTGTTCGAAGGCAAGTGGGCCAAGGTCGCGTCGAGTTCGTCGACCGACGACATGTCGGCCGGCGCCTGTTCGGCGACCGTCAGCTCGACCGGCAGCCTCGTCGGCGTCCTTGACGCCGCCAAGGGCAAGTTCGAGGTCGGCGTCGGGTTCTTGCCGGGCGGCCCGGAAACCACCGATAAGGTCTGCCCCACCGGCGGCGCCGGTCTCGGCATCCCGAAGGACATTACACCGGAAGAGCAGGTCGCGGCGGCGCGGTTCATCAAGTTCCTGACCTCCCCCGAGAACACCGTGGGGCTGTCCAAGGCAACGGGGTACATGCCGCTTCGCAAGTCGGCGGATACAAAGAAGCTGATCGCCGCCAACCCACTGATCTCGACGGCCATCAAGCAGCTGCCGCACACCCGTTCGCAGGATTGGGCTCGCGTGTTCATCCCGGGCGGCGACAAGATTCTCACCGACGGGTTCACCAAGGTGTTCACCGAGAACGCGGATCCGAAGTCGGCTCTGGCGGACGTCAAGAAAAAGCTGGAACAGGCTTACAAAACTGACGTGAAGCCTAACCTGTAACGTTTGCCGGCGGCCCGAACGACATTCGTCGTTCGGGCCGTTTGTGCGTGTTGCGACGCGACTGCCGAGCGCCTTGACGTGTCAGCCGAAATCGACAAGTATATAAAGTCATATACGATTTCTGACAACGACGCAGGAGGAACGGATGTCGCAGCCCGATCCGATCACCGCTCACTTCGGGCACCGCCCCGGAAAGATCTACGCCGTCCACCTCAACTATCCGTCTCGTGCAGCCCAGCGCGGGCGCACTCCAGCGGCAGCGTCGTACTTCTTCAAGCCGACCTCGTCGCTGGCCGGGCCCGGTGAGGTGGCGCGCCCGCAAGGCACGGAACTGCTCGGGTTCGAAGGCGAAGTCGCCCTCGTCATCGGCACCTCCGCCCGCAATGTGGCACCGGACGCGGGCTGGTCGCACGTCGGTTGGGTGACGGCGTCCAACGACCTGGGCCTGTACGACATCCGCTATGCGGACAAGGGCTCAAACGTGCGCAGCAAGGGCGGCGACGGATACACGCCGGTCGGCCCCGAGCTGATCGACGCGCACCGGATCGACCCGGCCGGGCTACGCATCCGCACGTGGCGCGGCGACGACCTCATTCAGGACGACACCACCGCCGACCTCTTGTTCGACTTCGGACACCTTGTCGCAGATCTGTCGCGCTTTGCCACTCTCGAGCCCGGCGACGTCATCCTCACGGGGACGCCGGCCGGCGCGTCGGTGGCCGAACCCGGACAGACCGTCACTGTCGAAGTCAATTCGATAGCGGACGAGTCGATCACGAGCGGCAAGCTCACGACGACCGTCGTCCATGGTCCGGCGCTTGGCGATTGGGGGTCGGCTCCGAAAGTGGACGACCAGGTCCGCGCCGACGCTTGGGGCACGCCGTCCGCCGCGAGTTCCGACTCGCCGCAGGCTCCTCGCGGTGCCGACGGCGGCAGCGGCCCGCTGACTCCGGAACTTCGCGAGCGGATCAAGGGCGTAGCCGTGGCCACGCTCTCGGCCCAAATGCGTAAGCGCGGTTTCAATCAGGTGAGCATTGACGGCGTCCGGCCCCTCGTCGCGGGCACCACCATCATCGGCACGGCTCGCACCTTGCGTTTTGTGCCGTTCCGCAAGGACCTGTTTGCCGAGTCCGGCGGCGGCTTCAACGCCCAGAAGCAGGCAATTGATTCGGTCGGTGACGGCGACGTTCTCGTGATGGATGCCCGCGGACGCTCGGATGCCGGCACTCTCGGCGACATTCTGGCCATGCGCGCCAAGGTGAACGGCGCCGCCGGCGTGATCACGGACGGCGCGATCCGCGATGCCGCCGCCGTGGAAGAGGTCGGCATGCCGGTGTATTCCTCCGGCTTCCACCCGGCGGTGCTCGGCCGCGTGCACGTGCCATGGGAGACCGACGTGACGGTGTCGTGCGGCGGTGCAAGTGTGCAGCCGGGCGACGTCATCATCGGCAACGACGACGGCATTCTCGTCATCCCGCCGGCCCTGATCGATGAAGTTGTCGCGAGCGCCGAGCAACAAGAAGACGAAGAGACGTTCATTCTCGAGCAGGTGAAGGCCGGACGCAGTGTCGAGGGTCTCTACCCGCTGAATAAACAGTCGCGCGCCGAGTACGAGGCGTGGGCTGCCCGCAGAGCGGAGGACCGATGACCGTCGCCCCGGCGCCGTCGAAAGCCGAACGCGCCTATCAGGTCATCCGCTCGCGCATCGCCGACGGCACGTACACGCCCGGATATCGACTCACCTTGAGCCGATTGGCAAGCGAGCTCGGCGTCTCGGCCGTGCCGATCCGCGAGGCGATCCGCCGGCTCGAGGCCGAGTCGCTCGTCGAATTCGAGCGCAATGTCGGTGCAACGGTGGCCGGCATCAACGAGCAAGAGTACGAGTGGACCATGCAGACGCTCGGCCTGGTGGAAGGCGCCGCAACCGCCATGGCCATGCCCTTTGTCGATGCCGCCGCCATCGACGAGGCCCGCGCGATCAATGAGCAGATGCGCGGCATCGTCGAGGCTTTCGACCCGCAGCGCTTCACTCGCCTGAACACCGAACTGCACCGGCTGCTCTATCGGGACTGCCCGAACGAACACCTACTCGACCTGGTCGAACGCGGCTGGTCGCGCCTGAGCCTGATGCGCTCATCGATCTTTTCGTTCGTGCCCGAACGCGCGCGTGAATCGGTGGACGAACACGAGCACATTTTGCAGCTGATCTCCTCAGGAGCCGCGCCGGACGAGGTCGAACACGCCGTCCGCGCCCATCGCGGAGCCACATTGCAGGCGTTCCTCGAACGGGGCGCGAAGTGACTGCAGCGCTACCTACCCAGACGATCAACAGGGAGACACCATGAAATTCCGGTCCGAGCCGCAAAGCCTCACGGGCGCCATCGCCGCCGTCTTCACGCCGTTCACGGCGGACGGCGTCGTCGACTTGGAGAACCTGCGCCAATTGATCCGGTGGCAGCTGGCGAACGGATCCGACGGCATCTCGATCGGCGGTTCGACCGGCGAACCGTCGGCGCTGACCCTTGCCGAGCGGGCTCAAATGATCCGCGTGGCTGCCGAGGAGACGCAGGACGCCGTCCCGTTCCTACCGGGCACGGGCTCGGCGAAACTCGATGAGACGCTCGAGCTCACCGGGATCGCGCGGGATGCCGGGGCCGACGCCGCGCTCATCATCACGCCGTACTACGCCAAGCCGACGCAAGAAGCGCTTTACCAGTGGTACAAGACGGTGGCTGCCGAATATCCCGATCTGCCGATCGTGGCGTACAACGTGCCGAGCCGCACCTCCGTCGAGATCTCCCCGGACACCGTCGGCCGGCTCTTCCGCGAGGTCGACAATTTCGTCGGCGTGAAAGAGACGACGAAGGATTTCGAGCACTTCTCGCGCGTGCTGTACGAATGCGGCCCCGAGCTGATGGTGTGGTCGGGCATCGAGTTGCTGTGCCTGCCCATCTTGGCGCTGGGCGGTGCCGGATTCGTTTCGGCGCTGTCGAATATCGCCCCGGCGGCGGTGTCGCAGATGTACCGGGCCTACTCCGAGGGCGACTTCGAGACGGCCCGCCGAATCCATTACGGCGTACACCCGCTCGTCGATCTGCTCTTCGCCGAAACGAATCCGGCGCCCTCGAAGTGGTTGATGAAGGAACGCGGGCTCTTGACCAGCGACTTCGTCCGTCCGCCGCTGATTCCGCTGACCGCGCCCGGACAAGCGACGGTGCGCAAGCTGGCCGAGGCCGGCGCCGACTACCTCACCCCCGTGAAATAAGGAGAATCCGATGACTCATTTCGTTCCGGAAAACCTTCCCACGCACTTGCAGCATTACATCGACGGCCGATTCGTCGATTCGGTCGACGGCGACACGTTCGACGTGCTCGACCCCGTCACCAATCAGCCGTACGCGTCCGCGGCGTCCGGCAAATCCGCCGACATCGACCTGGCAGTGGCAGCCGCTCGGACGGCTTTCACCGACGGCCCCTGGCCGACCATGAAGAACCGCGAGCGCGCCCGCGTGCTGTATGCGATTGCGGACGCCGTCGAAGCCGAGGAGACCGAACTGGCCGAGCGCGAAACGTTCGATACCGGTCTGCCGATCACTCAGGCGCGCGGGCAGGCACGTCGGGCCGCCGAGAACTTCCGATTCTTCGCCGACGTCATAGTGGCGTTGCGGGATGACGCTTACAAGGTCCCCGGCACTCAGATCAACTACGTCAACCGCAAGCCGGTGGGCGTGGCCGGGCTGATCACGCCGTGGAACACGCCGTTCATGTTGGAATCGTGGAAGCTGGCGCCGGCGTTGGCGTCCGGGTGCACTGTCGTTCTGAAACCCGCCGAGTTCACGCCGTTGTCGGCCTCGCTGTGGGCACGGATTTTCGAAAACGCCGGATTGCCGCACGGCGTCTTCAACCTGGTCAACGGGTTTGGCGAAGAGGCCGGCGACGCACTGGTCAAACATCCCAAGGTGCCGCTGATTTCGTTTACCGGCGAAAGCGCAACCGGCCGGCTGATCTTCCGTAACTGTGCCGAGAACCTAAAGGGCATGTCGATGGAGCTTGGCGGCAAGTCGCCGGCCGTCGTGTTCGCCGACGCCGATCTGGACGCCGCCATCGACTCGACGCTGTTCGGCGTCTACTCGCTCAACGGAGAACGCTGCACAGCCGGTTCGCGGATCCTCGTCGAGCGCAGCATTTACGACGAATTCTGCGAGCGATACGCCGCCCGGGCCGACAAGATCGTCGTCGGGGACCCGCACGACCCCGCTACGGAGGTTGGCGCGCTGGTGCATCCGGAGCACTACGAAAAGGTCATGAGCTACGTCGAGCTCGGCAAGTCCGAGGGCCGACTCATTGCCGGCGGCGGCCGGCCGGACGATCAGCCGGACGGCAATTACGTACGGCCGACGGCGTTTGCGGACGTGAAGCCGGACGCCCGAATCTTCCAGGAGGAAATCTTCGGACCGGTCGTTGCCATCACGCCGTTCGACGACGAGCGCGAGGCACTGCAATTGGCAAATGACGTCAAGTACGGTCTTGCCGCGTACGTCTGGACCAACGACCTCGAGCGAGGACACCGCTTCTCGCAAAATATCGAGGCCGGCATGGTGTGGATGAATTCGCACAACGTGCGCGACCTGCGCACGCCGTTCGGCGGAGTGAAGGCGTCCGGGCTCGGACAAGAGGGCGGCCAGCGGTCAATTGATTTTTATTCGGAAGAACAAGCGGTGCACGTATCGCTCGGCGAGGTACACACGCCGCGATTCGGCGCACGGAATTAAGGAGAAGGACAACGATGTCTGACAATACTGTGCCTGCGGCTTTGCCCCCTGCCCCCGACGTCATCCGCGCCGCCTCGGCCGAGTTGATCGTGACCGACCTGGCGGCAGCGCGCAGCTTTTACGTGGACGTGCTCCGCCTGGTGGTCACCGAAGAGGACGAGAACGCGATCTACTTGCGCGCGTTCGAGGATTATCTGCACCATTCGCTCGTCCTGCGCAAGGGCCCCGTGGCAGCGTGTGCGGCCCTGAGCTACCGGGTCCGGTCCGAAGCGGAGCTGGACGTCGCCGAAACATACTACAAGGCGCTCGGCGTCGACGTCCGGCGTCTTCCGGCCGGCACGAAGCGGGGCATCGGGGAGATCGTGCAAGTGCAGGACCCGCTCGGATTCCCGATCGAGTTCTTTTACGGTGCGGAGCATGTCGAGAGGTTCACTCAGCGGTATGACGTGCACGGTGCCGGGGCGATCGCGCGGCTCGATCACTTCAACGTGGTCACGCCCGATATTCCGGCGGCGCAAAAATACTACGAAGGTCTCGGTTTCAAGGTTTCCGAGGACATCGAAGACGACGAGCAGACCGTGTATGCGGCGTGGATGTATCGCAAGTCGACGGTGCACGACGTCGCGTTGACCGGCGGCGACGGCCCGCGCATGCACCACATCGCGTTCTCGACGAATGAGCGGCACCAGATCCTGCACATTTGCGATCAGCTCGGTGCGCTGCGCCGGTCGGACGCCATCGAGCGCGGCCCGGGACGGCATGGCGTGTCGAACGCGTTCTACCTGTATCTGCGCGACCCGGACGGCCACCGGATCGAGATCTACACGCAGGACTATTACACCGGCGATCCGGACAATCCGGTCATTCGGTGGGATGTGCACGACAATCAGCGCCGTGATTGGTGGGGCACGCCCGTCGTTCCGAGCTGGTATTCCGAAGCATCGACGGTACTGGACCTGGACGGGCACCCCGCCGAGCTGGTCGAACGGAAGGACAGCTCGGAAGCCGCCGTGACAATTGGCGCCGACGGATTCTCCTACACGCGGGCGGACGAGACGCGCTCGGACGGCTCCGCTGGTCCGGGCTCCGGCCGTTCGGGCGAGGTTCAGGGCGTGAAACTCGGCCACCAGGTCTAACCCCGCCCAACCCCCGCGCATACCCCGCGCCGAGTGGTGGCGAATGGCTACCCGCCCGCACCGAGTGGTGGCGAATGGCTACCCGCCCGCGCCGAGTGGTGGCGAATGGCTGCGAAATCACCGATTTCGCAGCCATTCGCCACCACTCGGCGAGCGTGGACGGTAGGAATGCGCGGGACATGCGACGGGGCACGTGGCGGGGCAAGGCGGCAGCTTACCGGGACGCGACCTGACCGATAGAGTTCGCCGGCGCCTCATTCTCGGGAAGGTGCTTGCGATACGACAGCATGATGACGGCGGCACTCGCACACGCCAGCACGGCCAGGCCCAAGAACAGCCCAACCGTCGTCAGCGGCGGGGTGATGGCGGCGAGCAGAGTCGGGGTGAGGAATCCCGCGTACGCGAGGGCGTAGAACACACCGGTCAATCCAGCGAGTTCCCGCTCCGGAGCAATCCGCTGCACCTCAAGCAGTCCCGACACCAGCCCGATGCCCATGGCGATTCCGAAGACGACAGCGGCGACGAGTCCGATCACCGGCGACGAATAAACGACCGCCAGCGTCAGCACGAGGATTCCGCCCGTAATGCCGGCAAGGCACACCACCAGGCCGCGCGCGTTCGACGTCGAATCGATCCGTTTGGCCAGCGGCTGCACGAGTGAAGCCACGCCGAGCGTCACAACGCTGAGTATCGCCGCATACCCGAGACCCCATCCGGCAGTCCGATCCGCCAATAACACCGGAAGATAGCCATAAGCCAGCGCGGCTGCCGCAAATAACCATGGTGCCGCGACAACGACGACTCGCGTGAACCGTCGATGTGAGGCCGACGGAACACGGAACCGATCCCGGAAGCCGAGCTTCACGCCATCCCACCGCACCGTTTCGGGAACACGTCGAATGAGAAAAAGCAGCGGCGCCGTCATAACCACGTGAACAGCGAACGGCAATTCCTCGCCCCAAGCCGTGAATTGCGCGATGCCGCCGGCGACGAGCGCGCCGGTGGCCGACCCCGCCGTGAAGGCCAATGACGAGCGACGCGCGCCGCTGCCGACGTCCGCATCATCGTCGAACGGGGCCCGCGAGAGTTCCTTGATCCAGCTCGTCCCCACCGACATGGCAGCACCCACCGCTACACCGGACAACAGCCGTCCGACATAGATGCCCGCAACATTTGCCTCGCCCAGCAGCAGCGACAGGCTGGCCGCCAGGGAGCTGACCACTGCGACGATCATCAGTGGGCGGCGCCCGAACCTGTCCGACAGCGCGCCGGCCGCCAATAACGCCGGAGCCAACCCGAATACGTAGACGCCGAGAAACGCGTTGACGTCGACTGTCGAATAGTGCTCGACGTTCTCGTACATCAGCAACAGCGGGCTGAACTGATTGCCGCACCAGGAGCAGGCGAACAGCGCGCAAAAGACTACCGGCCACGCGCCGGCGGCCGGCCGGTTCGCGGAACCCCGGCTTGCAACACGACGGCTCACAGTACCCCCTGGTTGCGTGCAATGTGCCGGTGCAGAATCTCCCGGTAGCCGTCGGCGGATCGCGACACGACGGCGTCCCGCAATTCCTCGTGCTCACGAAGCGACATCGCCAACTGACCGGGATCAACGGCGAAGAGTTGATGCCGCACGCGCTGTTGACGGTCGCGAAGCAGCGCAAAGAAGTGTCCGGCGATATCGTTCCGCGAGGCCTCGACGATTGTCGTGTGAAAAGCATCGTCCGCCGCCACGAATCCGTCGACGTCTCCGGACGCAGCGCATCGGCGTTGATCGGCCAGCAATTCGTCCAGCCTGGCCGTGAGTTCGGTGGAAGGTGCCGCGGTCGCCGTGGTCGCTGCGCTGCCCTCGATCGCTTCGCGCATTTCGAGGACGTCGCTCGATTCGCGCGGATTCATGGGCACGACGATTGCTCCGCGGCGAGACGAAAGGGTGATGAGTCGCTCGGCCGCAAGCCTGAGGAATGCCTCGTGTACCGGCGTCCGACTGATCCCGAGGTCCGCCCCGATGCTCGCTTCGCTGAGAAGACTGCCGCCGGCGAGCTCGCCGCGGATAATCATGTCTTTGGTGTGGGTATACGCACGTTCTGCGGCGGAAAGCTGGTCTGTCACGCTCTCCGACGTTACTTGCATGCATGCTTGCATGCAAGTTGGTTGTCGGTGCGCGGCCGGGTGGATGATCAACGAGAACTTTGCCCGCCGAGTGGTGGCGAATGGTCAACGGCCCCCGCCGAGTGGTGGCGAATGGCTGCGAAATCGCCGATTTCGCAGCCATTCGCCACCACTCGGTGAAAGGGGGCAGCCGTTCGCCACCACTCGGCGGACGAGGTCGTGGAGAAAGGCGCGGCTACAGCTGCCGCACGATCCCGCGTGCGGCTTGTCGGCCCGAAAAGATGCATCCGCCCAAGAACGTGCCCTCCAACGACCGGTACCCGTGCATCCCCCCGCCTCCGAAGCCGGCAACTTCGCCGGCCGCGTACAGGCCCGGCAGCGGATCGCCGGACGGCGTGAGCACGCGGCCGTCGAGATCGGTTTCCACGCCGCCGAGGGTCTTGCGCGTGATGACGTGCAGTCGGACGGCGATCAGGCCGCCGGCTTTCGGGTCGAGTAGCCGGTGCGGCCGGGCCACGCGGATCAGTCTGTCGCCGATGTAATGCCGGGCGCCGTGAATCGCAGTAACCTGGGCGTCCTTGGAGAATCCGTTCGCGATTTCCCTGTCGCGGCCCGTCACTTCGGCCTCGACCCGGGCTGGATCCACCAAGTCGCCGGCCAGTGCATTCATCTTTCCGACCAGTTCCGGCAGCGTATCTGCGCGGAGGAAGTCTTCGCCACGATCGAGGAAAGCCTGCACCGGCGCCGTTGGGCCCGGGAGCGCCCTTCCCAACGTCGACTTCAAGTTCCGGCCGGTGAGATCGGGATTTTGCTCGGAGCCGGAAAGCGCGAATTCCTTTTCCACGATCTTCGTCGTCGTAATGAACCACGAGTGGTCGTGCCCGGTTTGCCGCAAGTGCGCGAGAGTGCCCAACGTGTCGAAGCCCGGGTAGAGCGGGCCGGGCAGCCGCTTGCCCGTCGCGTCCAACCACAGCGAGCTCGGGCCCGGCAGGATCCGGATGCCGTGCTCCGGCCACACGGGCGAATGGTTCTTGATCCCCTCAACGTAATGCCACATCCGATCCTCATTGATCACATGCGCGCCGGCGAGCTTTGAAATCCCCAGCATCCGGCCGTCAACGTGAGCCGGGACGCCGGTGATCATGTGCTCGGGCGGGGCGCCGAGGCGCTCCGGCCAGTTCGCGCGAACGAGTTCGTGATTGCCTCCGATGCCCCCGGACGTCACCAGGACAGCCTGCGCCGAGAGCTCAAAGGCTCCGGACGACGTCCGGCTGCTCGGTTGGCCGCGTCCGGCCTCGCTGGGCTCAAGCCTCGTACCGCGCACGCCGGTGACAAAGCCGGCGTCAACGATCAACTCGTCGACCCGGTGACGAAAATAGAACCGCATCCTGCCGTCGTGTGCGGCTTGCTTCACCCGGCGGACGAACGGCTCGAGCACGCCCGGCCCGGTCCCCCACACGATATGGAAGCGCGGCACCGAATTCCCCGGGCCCTCGGCGTCATAACCGCCGCGTTCGGCCCATCCGACCACCGGAAAGAATTTCATGCCGCGCTCGCGCAGCCAGCTGCGTTTCTCGCCTGCAGCGAATTCCACGTACGCGCGCGCCCACTTTTCGGGCCAATAGTCCTCGGGCCTGTCGAATCCGGCGGTACCGTGCCAGTCCTGCCACGCCAGGTCGGCCGAATCGCGAATCCCCAGGCGGCGTTGTTCGGGAGAATCGACGAGAAAGAGCCCGCCGAACGACCAGTACGCTTGGCCGCCCAGCGACGCTTCCGGTTCCTGCTCGACAACGACGACCTGCTTGCCGGCCTCGGCGAGTTCGGCAGCGGCAACCAAGCCGGACAAGCCGGCCCCGACCACAATGACATCGGCATCCATGCACCGATACTGCCACAGTCCGCGTCCCGCGGCGGGCCGCACCGAGCAATGACTCGGCGCGGCCGGAGACGACATCCGGCCGCGCCGAGTGGTTGGTCAGCCCGGATCCGTCAGCCCGGATCGGACACCACCGCGCGGACAACGCGGAGCGGACAATACGGAGCGGGTGTTACGGCGCCGTATCGTCGGACCTGCTTCGAACGGCTCCTACAACTGCTCCGACCACCAGGAGCACCCCGGCCAGGCCGAGAATGCCGATCAGAGCGGTGCCCGCCTGGATGTGGATGTTGGCGATCTGACTCACGATGAGACCGCCGCCGATGATGATCAGGATGATGCCCCACACGATGGTCGTCGGCCGCGGCCCTGTCCGTACTATCGGCTCGGGATTGGTCGCCACCGGTTCGCGGGCGCTGTATTCCTGGCTCATGAGTGTGTTCCTTCCTTAGCCTTGTCGACCGTGACGTTGCCGATTCCCATACGGATCTTGACGATCAGGTGGGCCGGGCCGTTTCCGTACTTCGTCGTCCGGGTCCGGACGTCCGCGCGGTCGAATCCATCCGAGTCGTTGCTCGAGCTGCCGAAGCCTCGGTCCGCGTTTCCGCGGTGCCATTCGCCGGCGCCCGCCATCTTCACTTTCGCTGTCTCATCCGGGGGCAGCACCACCTTGACGTCGCCGATCCCCGAATTGACCGGAACCGTGGTGACGCCGGACGACGGCACTGTCAGATTGCTCAAGTCGACAGTCGTCGAACCGACGCCAACGGAGTACCCGTGTTCGGCCACCCGCACGGATGCCGGCGTCCAGGTGCTGTTCTGCACTGCGGCAAGGCGTCCGGCCGCCGGCACTATCGCGACGATGAGCGCGATAATCAGACCGACCCACGCCCAACCGGTCAGCCCGCCGCCGCGCCGTCCCCAGGCGCCGGCCAACACGATGCCGATGCCGACGACGGCCAGGCCGAGACCGACCGCGACGAGCCGGCCGTTGCCCGGCAGGCCGATTTCGCGTTCGACGAGCCATCCGGCTGCCACGGCAACGATCGCGAGCCCCGCAAAGAGCAGCGTAAGTGGTCCCCCGGCCGGCTTGGTGATCATGCGCGGAGGCCGCGGAACCGGCGGTGCGACGCCGACGCCCCGAGTATCGGTCCGGTAGCGCACCGTCGATACGGCCGGCTGATAGGCCGGTCGCGGCGCGGCATCGCCGTAACCGGACGCCGGGAACGTGGCGGTCGGCTCATCGCCGGACGCCGGGAACGCGGCGGTCGGCTCATCGGTCGGCCGCGCATCGACAACAGTTTCGTCATCGCCTGCCGGGTCAGCCGCCGGCTCGCCTCCCGGTTGCCGAGGTTCGCTTCCCGGTTGCCGAGGTTCGTCTCCGCCCTGCCCGGGACCGCCGCCGGCTTGCCCGGGACCGCCACCGTAGTGCCGGCGTCCGGCGTCGCCCGCTCCCGGACCCTGCGGCCGGTGGTCGTCATGGTGCTTGACGGCGTACACGATCACGGCCACTACGATGCCGATGCCAAGGACCGGCCCGAACCAGCCCCAGAAGTCGTGACCGGCGGGCCAAAACAGCCAGGGTGCGTGGATTCCGGGATTGCCCAGGCCGAGCAACACCACTAAGCACGAGCCGATGAAGCCTCCGCTCCAGACACCGTGCAGCACTCCTTCGGCGTGGATCCGGCCGTCGGGTTCGGGGAGGAACAACCAGGCCAGCCCGTACAACAGCACGCCAATGCCGAAGAACAGGCACAAGACGATTGCCAGGCCGCGGACCAGTGTCCGGTCGATCCCGGTGCGCTCGGCGACGGCACCCGCGACGCCGCCGATCCAGCGGCCGTCGATGGTGCGGGTGATTCCCGTGCCGCGGATCGAGTCGAAAAAGCGTCCGCCGGGACGCCGCGGCGGCGGGTACTGTGAAAAGTTGTCGTTGGTCATATATCTACCGTGCCGTGCCCGTTGCCGCCGCGCTATCGGGGAAGACCCTGATCTTCACCCTGGTATTCGCCCGGGAAGGCGAAAGTGCGCGGCCCGACATGTGAAGATCGGACTATGAGCGCAATCCGTCCACCGCTGACCAGGCACACCCACGGCCGGGTGCTGTTCGGCGTGTGCGCCGGCCTGGCCGAACATTTGCGCCTGTCGGTCACGGCTGTGCGCGTCATCATGCTGGTGATGGCGTTTTGCGCCGGGGCCGGCCTGATCTTGTATCTCTGGCTGTGGGCACTGTTGCCGTTGGAAGGAGAGCCGGACGTCGGCGACCCGGCTTCTCACCCGGGCTACAGCACCCGCGGGGCCCGCCCAGCGTCCGGAGCCCGCCCGGCGAACGGGACCCGCCCGGCGTCGAGCTCACCGTCGGAAGCGGCGGAAGACGTCTTCATGCGCGTTGCCACAAATGTACGCGGCAGCTACCGGCGCAATCCGAGCCTGTGGTTCGGGTTCGTCATCGGCACCATGCTCTTGCTGTTCTCCGGCGGGCTGATCGCATCGGCCCAGGGGGTGCGGGTGCCGTGGGGCGTCATCATCCCTGTCATCCTGCTGATCGCCGGCGTCATTCTCATGTGGGTCAACTTGAGCGACACGGAGCGGAAGAAGTGGCGAGGGCGCACCGACACGCCGACGTCCCTGGCCGTCGTCCGGCTGATCGGCGGCCTCGCGCTGCTCGTGCTGGGCATCGTGTTCGTCGTGCTCACGGCAACCAACGGCACCCCGATCTTCTCGACAGTGCTGGCGGTGGTGGCGGTGCTGGTGGGGATCGCACTGGTGCTCGTTCCGTTCGCCGTCCGGTTCTCCCGCAAGATCCTGGCCGAGCGATCCGAAGCCGCACGGACGAGTGAGCGGGCCGATATCGCGGCACACCTGCACGATTCCGTGCTGCAAACGCTCACGCTCATCCGCCGCCGCAACGGCGATCCGGCCGAAGTGGCAAGGCTGGCGCGCGGGCAGGAGCGCGAGCTGCGCGAGTGGCTGTACGGCAGCAAGCTCGAGCCCGGCGTGAGTCTCGCGGACGCCGTCAAGAACATGGCCGGCGAGATCGAGGATCTCTACGGCGTCGAAATCGAGACGGTCATAGTGGGCGACGTGTTGAGCGATCCGGCCGCCGAGCCGGATCAGGACGCATCGAATTCGTCCGCCAAGCTCGGAGCATTGCAGGCGGCTTCACGCGAGGCGATGGTCAATGCCGCGGTGCATGCCGGCGGTACCGTGTCGGTGTACGCCGAGTTTTCCGACCGGACGCAGCAGATATTCGTCCGCGACCGCGGCGACGGATTCGATGTGGACGATATCGACGACTCGAGGCACGGCGTCCGGCATTCGATCATCGGCCGGATGGAACGTCACGGCGGGTCGGCCGAGATCGTGCGCGGGAAGTCCGGCGGCACCGAGGTCAGAATGACGATGACGAGCAACGACGGGAAGAAGACATGACGATCCGCGTGGTGTTGGTGGACGATCACCGGCTGGTGCGCAGCGGCGTGCGGGCCGAGCTGGGCGGCGAGTTCGAGGTGGTCGGCGAGGCCGGGAACGTCGAGGCGGCAATCGACGTGATCAATGCCCAGGCGCCGGACGTCGTGCTGCTCGACGTGCATCTGCCCGGCGGTGCGGGCGGCGGCGGGCGCGAAGTGATCGAACAATGCGCTCAGGCCGGCACCCGCTCGAAGTTCCTGGCCCTCAGCGTGTCCGACGCGGCCGAGGACGTCGTCGGCGTCATCCGCGCGGGTGCGCGCGGATACGTGACGAAGACGATCGCCGGGCCCGAGCTGACGGACGCCATCGAACGGGTGTCGACCGGGGACGCCGTGTTCTCGCCGCGGCTGGCCGGATTCGTCCTCGACGCGTTCGGCTCGGCGTCCGGCGAAGTGGCGTCCGTGGAAGCCGAACTCGACAGGTTGACGGCCCGCGAGCGCGAAGTGATGCGGCTGATCGCACGCGGCTATACCTATCGCGAGGTGGCCTCGGAGCTCGTCTTGTCGATCAAGACAATTGAAACGCACATGTCCGCGGTGCTCCGGAAGCTCCAACTGTCCTCCCGGCACGAACTGACGACGTGGGCGGCCAAGCGCAAGCTGTTGTAGCCGCCGCTTGGCTGACCGTGGACCGTCGCTACCCCTGTTCGAGGAATTTCCGGATGCGCTCTTGTTCGGCAGTCGTGTCGACGCTCGCCACAAAGGCACCGGCCATTCGCAACGGGTCGCCGAAGAAGTAGTACTCGTAGAGCGCCTGACGCGATCCGAACGCCGAGAGCGCCGCATCGAATGCCAACCGGAAGAGCCGCACCCGCTCGGGGCCGGCAATGTTTTTGCCCTGCAGATACGTTTCGACGTCGCCGGCCGCCGAGCCGTACACGTCCGCCTCGCCCGGCAGCCCCATGAGACCGGAAGCTCCGAATTTGCGCAGGATGGCCGGGAAGCGCTGTGAGATCTTCGGATACCAGTTCCGCGCGGCATTGAGGGCCGACCACCTCGGCGTCATCACGCCAAACCGGTTCGGCTGCGCATCCGCCTCGGCGGCCCGGAGCGTGGACCGGCCGAGTTCGGCCGCGACCAGGATCTCGGCGATGTCCTCTTGGATGTGTCCGAAGCCGTCGATGCCGATGGCCTGGGCCATCTCGGTGGCCAGGGCGCCGAAGAACTCGCTCTTGGCCGTGGTGCGCGCCACCACCTGGTGCGTCATGTGCGTTGTGGCGTCGGTGTCCGCATAGAAGTTGTTGCACAGCTCCGGGTTGCCCAGCATGAAGATGCGCTCACGCGGGACGTGCACGTCGTCGAAGATGACGACGGCGTCCAGCTCTTCAAAGCGCGAGGCCAGCGGCTCGTTGAAATGTCCGCCCCCGCCGTCCAGCCCTCGGCGGCACAAGAACCGCAGGCCGCGAGTGTCCGTCGGGATCGCGAACGCATAGGAGTACGCGGCGTCCTCGGGCGAGCCGCGCAGCACCGTGGACGGGAACACGAGCAATTCGTCGGCGAGCGGCGCCACCGTCGCCAACATGCGCGCACCACGGATCGTGACGCCGTCGTCGTCCTCGTCCACGATGCGCGCCGAGAGCTGACCGCCGCCTTGCCGGGGACCCGACACGCCGCGATTGACCTGCGGCGGGATCAGCGTGTGGGTGGTCAACAGATCGTTTTCGCGCACATACTCGTAATAATTCCGCATATTGTCGGCGTACTCGTCGCCGTTGACGTCGGCCGACCGGAACCAGTCGCCGGCGGTGGACAGCGCCATCAGGGCGGAGTTGAGGTAATCGCCGGTGCGTCCCAACATGCCGAACGAGTACTTGGCCCAGATCGAGGCGGCTTCGCGACGCTTGATCAGTTCGGCTTGCGTGGTCGGGACCATGAAAGAGGTGGCGACTCGGGCACCGGACGACGGCGATTCGTACGTGAGGGTGTCGCGGTATTTGGGGTCGTGCTGCATGTCGTACAGCTCGGCGAATGTCTTGGCGACGCCCGCGAACGCCGGATGCTCGGCGAGACGGTCGGTCACGGTCTCCCCGTCGATCTGCACTACCGCATGCCGCGAGTTCAATCGCTGGATGAACTCCTTGCCGGTCGATGCAGCCATAATGTCCTCCTTGACGGAATGAGTCGGGCCGGAAGCAGTTAAATGAGAAACTCCTGGCCGAGCGATGTTTCGGGAATCACGGTGAATCGCGAATTGGAAAAGCCCAGGGCGTCTCCGTCGCGGTAATTGAAATTGGTCACGCGACCGAGGTACATGGTGTGGTCGCCGCCGTCGTAGGCCGCCCACGGCGTGCATTCGAAATACGCCAGCGTGCGGGCCAACCGCGGGGCGACGTCGCCTTCGATCCATTGCGGCTCGCAGTTGGGCCGGCCGGCAAAGTGCAGGGCGAGGTCGTTTTGCTCCGCGCCAAGCACGTTGACGACGAAGGGCCGCCCCGCGAGCGCATCGTGCGCGTGGGACTTCCGGTCGACGTTCACGACGACCAACGGCGGATCGACCGATACGGAAGAAAACGAGTTCGCCGTCATACCGTGACGTTTGTCGGCCCCATCGAATGTCACAACCGTGACACCCGTGGCGAATCGGCCGAACGCGCTGCGCAGTCTGGCGATATTGCGGGCCACCGGGTCGATGTGCCGCACGAATACCACCTCAATTGCTGACGGCGCCGTCCTTGTCCGGCGCACGCTGCGATTCTATATTAGAATCGCATACTCGTATGTAGAACCAGGCTATTCGAGTGCGATCACGGGAGGCAAGGCGTGGACAACCCCGAAGCCCATGAGCCGCCGGCCGACAAAGATCGCGATGCCTGCACCGCGCCGGTGTCGCAAACGCTGTCCCGGGGCATTCGGGTGCTCGAAGTTCTCGCCGGCTCCGAGACGGCGTTGAATGTTCGCGAAATCGCGGACGAGCTGGGCGTGCACCGTTCAATAGCGTATCGCTTGGTGCAAACCCTCGAACAGCATTCTCTCGTCACCAGGCACGCCGATGCCCGGTTCTCGCCGGGAACTGGCCTCGCGGTCCTGGCCCGGTCGGTGCAAAGCGATTTGACGGCGGTGGCCGGGCCGGCTCTCGAGCGGGCGGCGAACGACCTCGGAATGACCGCGTTCATCGTCGTCGCGGACGGTGATCAATGCGTGACGCTGCTCAGCGCCGAACCGCGCGATGCGCCGGGCGTATTGGCCCAGCGGCCCGGCACGGTGCATTCGGCGCTCCGCGGCGCGCCGGGGTTGGCCATGATGGCCGCATCGCCGGACGTTCCGCCCGCTCGCAGCGCCGAGATCGGCACGGTGCGCGCGGACGGGTATGCCGCCTCGCACGACGAGGTCATTCCCGGGCTGTCTTCGGTGGCGGTACCGCTGCCGCGCCCGGTGCCGCCGCATGCGGCGATCGCGGTCGTGTACGTTGCCTCGACGCGCGAGGTGCCGGAGATTGCGGCTCGATTGACGCGCGCCGTGGCCGAGATTCCCTAGGATCGCCGGCGGGTTTCGCGTCGATCGGGTTCACGGGCCCTCGGGGCGGCCCGGAATGCCGGAACTGCGGGGTGCCGGGGCTGCGGGAATGCTAGAGCCGCGGGAACTGCTCGTCGTCCTCGCCGCGTCGGTCGATGCCGCGTTCGACGAGCATCATGGCTCCGAACCCCAGGAAAAGCGCGACGAATGCGATGAGGAACGCAATGAGCCCGATCGTGATCTGCCGAGCAAAAATCCATTCGAGGATCCCGCTGATCAGCGCAACGGTCAACGAGAGCTTCAGACCGGTTTTCATGGTGATCGGCGGTTTGGCCGGGGCGTCCGGCGTGGCTCCGACCGGTTCGGCCCGCGACTCGGCCCCGGAGCCCGTCGCTGCGCGAGCCTGCTCGTCCGGCGCCGTATCGTCGGCCTCGGTCTCCTGCGCTTGCCCGGACTCGGGCTCGGTAGTGCCCGGCGACGACTCGGCGGTCTCGTCCGGCTGCTCGGAATCCGACCCGGCGTCCGGCGTTGAATCGTGCGCGGACGTTCGCTCGGAAGGATCGAAAGATTGTGATGACATCGCACCCGCAGTCTACCGGTCGAGTTCGCGCGTTTTCTGAGAGCCGGCTGATTCGTCGAATCAGTGCAGCACCTTCAAGCCGACGACTCCCGCCACGATCAGCATGAGGCAGCCGATGCGCGCCGTCGTGACCGGTTCGCCCAGTGCGACCATGCCGAAGACCGCAGTGCAAACGGCACCAATGCCCACCCACACCGCATATCCGGTGCCGACCGGGAGCGTGCGTAACGCGATTCCGAGACCGGCCATGCTCAAGGCCAGCGCAACGATGAACGTCACCGACGGCCACAACCGGCTCAGCCCGTGCGAGAGGCCAAGAGCCGACGCCCACACCGCTTCCAGAACTCCCGAGACGATTAAAACTGCCCACGCCATGACGACTCCTTCGAATGATTCGTGATCAATCGCCGTCGTCGTTCCGGGTACGGCTGCCTCGTCCGGGAAAATGCTCTATCGTTCAGGATCTCAAATCGGGGCGCCCGGTGCATCCCGAAGCGTGGTCGGATTCGTCACCCTCCATCCGCCGTTGCCGTCGCCGAGTGGCGGCGAATGGCTGTCCACGGCGCTCCCCTGCCGCCGAGTGGTGGCGAATGGCGGCAAAATCGCAGATTTTGCCGCCATTCGCCACCACTCGATGGAATGGGCCGCTACCGGGAATGACCCCCTACGTTGCGGCGGCGTCCAGGCGTCTGGCGCAGCGGATGTACCCCAAATGCGAGTACGCCTGCGGATGATTGCCCAGATGACGCTCCGGAACCGGGTCGAACTCCTCGGCCAGCAGCCCGGTCGGCCCCATCAGCTTGGTCAACCGTTCGAAGAGTTCGCTGGCGTCGTCGTAGCGGCCAAGTGCCAAGAACGACTCGATCAGCCATGTCGTGCAGATGTGGAATCCGCCTTCGAGGCCCGGCAGGCCGTCATCGTAGCGGTACCGGAACACCGTCGGCCCCACCCGCAAATCACGTTCGACGGCTTCGACGGTCTTGGCAAAGCGCTCGTCGTCGACCGGCAGCAGCCCCGACAAACCGATTTGCAACACAGCGGCGTCCAGATCGTCGCTGTCGTAGGCCACCGCGTAGGACTGGGCCTTGTCGCTCCATCCCTCTTCCAGCACCTCGGCGGCGATCGCCTGGCGCAGCGGTTCCCACGACGACGGCACCTCGATGCCGTGACGCCGTCCGATACGCAGCGCCCTGTCAATGGTGACCCAGCATTGCACCTTGGTGTACACGTGATGGCGCGGCGCGCGTCGGGCTTCCCAAATACCGTGATCCGGATCGGTCCAGCGGCGTTCGACGGCAGTGACCATCTGTTCGACGAGCCACCAATGCTCGTCGTCGACCTCGCCGAGCGTCTCCGTGAGCCGGTCCAGCAGTTCGGTGATGGGGCCGAACACGTCGAGTTGCACCTGGTGTTCGGCCGCGTTGCCGACCCGCACGGGTCGCGATCCGGCGTATCCGGGAAGCCCGTCGAGCACGGATTCCGTCGAGAGCGCCGACCCGTCCACGGTGTAGAGCGGGTGAAGCTGCTCGGGGCCGTTCGACCTGTCAAGTATCCGGTGCAGCCAGTGCAGAAAGCCGATCGCCTCGCCGGTCGATCCGAGTGACAACAGTGTGTCGACGGTCATGGCGCCGTCCCGCAGCCAGCAGTACCGGTAATCCCAGTTGCGGGTGCCGCCAATGCCTTCGGGCAACGATGTCGTGGCCGCCGCGACCACGCCGCCGGTCGGCGCGTGGCACAGCGAACGCAGCGTGATGGCCGAGCGCGATACCAGCCCGGACTGGTATTTCGGGATGTCGAGACCGGCGACCCATTCGGTCCACCAGCGTGAGGCCTGCCTGCGCAATTCGGGTTCTTCACTGGCATGGATGGCCCGCGCATCGACGCTGCCGCCGCAACTCAGGGCTATCACGACCGGCCGGCCGTCCAACGGGACCTCCGCCACGGCCGTGTCCGAATTGCCGTCCGGGAATATGGTGAACTCGACGCCGGGCGCGTGCAATTCGATCGGCTCGGCGGTGCCCTGCACCGCGATCCCGTCCTCGGTCTTTTCCAGCCGGGTCGGTGCCGTGCCGTAGTCGAGCCGCGGCGCGAAAGTGATGCTGGCCGGCCGGTCGCCATCGAGCACCCGCACCAGCGTCGTGATGTTTTCGTCCGACGGCGCCAGATAATCGGTCGACTTGAAGCCCGGCCACCGGGTTTCAACCATTGCCGTGCCCGCGACGTAACGCTGCGACAGCGATTTCGACCCGCCGGGCGTGCCGATCGCGAAATACCCGGCGGCTTCGGTGCCGAGGATCTCGGAAAACATGGACGCCGAGTGCGGCAGCGGATGCGGCATCCAGCAGATCCGCCCTTCGGGGTCGATCAACGCGCTCGACTGCCCGTTGGCGATCAGGCTGTGCCGTTCGATCGGCACCGACGAGCGGCCGAACAGCCACGCACGACGCAGATCATAGAGCGTGGCCAGCACGAGCGACACTGTCGCGGGATCCGGCACTGTCACGGCGGCGGCCGTGCGCGCATCGTCGTCCGCCCCGACGACCTTGATCCCCAGGTCCGGCCCCTGCAACGTGGCCAGCGCGCGCTCGTCCGACGTGTCGTCGCCGATGTACATCGCGGCGGACGAACCGAGCCGCGAACGCAGCGCCCGCAGCGCGGCGCCCTTTGACGTGTGGACGACGGACAAGTCGATGACCTGCTTGCCTTCGGTGGCGTACACCTGCAGCCGCTCGGCGATATCGCGGACGTCGCCGAGCACCTTTTCGCGCACGTGCGGCTCGACGCCGCGCACGTGAATGGCCAAGCCGGCGGGCTTTTCCTCAATCCGGACTCCCGGGCGCTCGCGAGCGATGTCCCCGGCGTCCGACCGCAGGCTGGCCAGCTTGTCGGCAAGGGTGGCCGGCAACGCCGTCACCGTGTCGGACGTGAATTCGCTGCCGTGCGAGCCGACCAGATGCACCTCGACCGGTAATCGCGACATCGCTGCGAGATCGCGCAACGACCGGCCGGAGATGACGGCTACCTCGGTGGCAGGCAGCGTGGCCAGCGCGCGCATCGCAATGACGGACGCAGGCAGCGGATACGCCTGGCTCGGCACGTTCACGATGGGAGCGACGGTGCCGTCGTAGTCCGTGGCGACGAGCAGTTGCGGCGTCCGGGACAGTGAGACGAGCCGTTCCAGGAGGGCGGGCGAGAGCTGCCCGGCCGCCCGTCCGAGGTCGGTCAGCGGCCGCGCGTGCGGGGACGCCGGATCCCAGCCCTCGACCTCGGGCGCCAAGCTGGCCGGCGGAATTGCCGGCACGTGGTCGCGCACGATCGGAACGCCGGTTGTGGTGGTGAGGTCGTCATTATCGTCGGTCATAGCGTTTCGCTCTGTTCTCGATGAAGCCGTTAAGAATTATCCGCTCGAGGTGTACCGGCAGCGGTTCTGCATTTCCTGACTTGACGGTCCGTTGCGTGGTCAAGCGTACCCGCGCGCGGCGTACCGGATGGTCAGCCACGGCCGACCATGTCGCAACTTCGCCCGCGCCGATTCAGCTCTTTCGCGCCAACCGGCGAGCCGTGACCGCACCCAGGATAAACAGGACACCGCTCATCACGGCAACCGCGCCGACCAGACCCATGACGGTCAGCGCTTCCATATGGACGAAGATGCCCAAGACTACCGCGAGCGCCACGTGCAGCGCTCCGCTGACCATCCAGTCCTGGCTGCCCTTCAGCCGCCGTCGCATCAGCACCGCGAACGTGATGTCGAGGCCGCCGTGAATGAGCGCCCAGGCGAATACCACCCAGTGGAATTGATCGACGTCGGCGCCCATCACGCCGCACGCGATTGCCGCAGCGCCCAGCACTATCGATACGGCGGCGTCCACGACGACCGTCAAACGCATTGCACCGGTGATCCGTCGCCCGAGGCCGAACTGCACGATCCCGAACACGATCAGATAGACCGCGATCAGGTATTCGACGGTGCCGACCGGGACCTGCAATTTCAGCGCTTCGGTGCTCTCGCGCTGCCAAAAGACCGTGACGACGCCGATCGCGGCGCACCAAATGCCGCGCGTCAGTTCGAACTTCCAAAAGTCGAGGACGCCGGACGGCGTGCGGGCCGGCAGGGCGCTGCCGGCTAGATCTTTGCTCACCCCTCCAGTCTAGGACCGGTCCGGTCGCCGTCGGGGTCCCCCTGCCCGCCCGGCCGGGCAGGTAGGTATCGTGTGACTCACACCACATCCGCTTGCCGGCTGGTCAGACCGATCGGCCGTCGGACATCGACACCATCGACGTCCACGCGCGACGGGCACGCCAACCCGGTGTCCGTCAGGAAAGGAAGTATTGACAGTGGACATCAACATCCCCGAAGCAGCGATGCCGGCTTGGGACAGGCTCGCTAAAGTCCTCGAGACGACGCAGACGCCGTGCCAGGCAATGCCGGATTACTGGCAGACGCCGGAGAAAGCCACAATGCGCAAGGCCGCGCAGATGTGCAATTCGTGCCCGGCATTGCAGGCGTGCGCCAGATACGCTCGTACAGCCGGCGAACCGAGCGGCGTGTGGGGCGGCACCATGCCGGGGCGCAGGGCAGCCAACCGGTAGGGCCCAATCTGTAGGGCAGAATAGATACCGTGCCATCTTCGACCCATGTCTCTCAGTTGCTCGCCGCCGCCGTCCAAGACGCGTACCGGTCCGCCCTCGACCTCGACATCACTCAGGACGACGCGCAGATCCGCGTGTCGACGCGCCCCGAGGCCGATTACCAGTGCAACGCCGCAATGGGAATCGCCCGCAAGGTCGGCAAGCCGCCGCGCGAGGTCGCCCAGGCCGTTGCCGACACTCTCCTCCAACCGGGCGACGCCGACCGGCTGATCGCGGCTGCGGAGGTCGCCGGACCCGGATTCATCAACATCCGCATCGGAGACGACTGGCTCGGCTCGGCCGTGGAGCAGGTGGTCACCGACGAGAGGTGCGGCGTCCCGGCCGCCTCATCGCCAAAGCGCTTCGCCCTGGACTACTCCAGCCCGAACGTGGCCAAGGAGATGCACGTCGGCCATCTGCGCTCGTCCATCATCGGCGATGCAGTGGCCCGGATTCTGCGGTTCGCCGGGCACGAAGTCCTGGCGCACAATCATTTGGGCGACTGGGGAACGCCCTTCGGCATGCTCATCGAGCATTTGCGCGACGTCGACTTCGGCGCGGCCGATGCCGAGGACGCCGACAACCCGGCCACGCCGACCATTGCGGACTTGAACGCGTTCTACCAGCAGGCGCGGGTGAAATTCGATTCCGATCCGGAATTCGCCGACCGGGCGCGCCACCGCGTGGTCCTGCTCCAGTCCGGGGACGAGCCGACGCTGAAGCTATGGCGGATGCTCGTTGCCGAATCGACGCGGCATTTCGAGCAGGTGTATTCGCTGCTCGGGATCGGGTTGACCGAAGACGACGTCTACGGCGAGAGTTTCTACAATCCGGTGCTTGCCGACGTGGCGACCGAGCTCGAGGACAAGGGGCTGACGTCGATCAGCGACGGCGCGCTGTGCGTGTTCCCGCCCGGATTCACGGGCAGGGAGGGCGAGCCGCTGCCGCTCATCGTGCGCAAGCGCGACGGCGGGTACGGATACGCCGCAACTGATCTGGCCACTGCGCGCTATTGGCTCCTCGAGCGGAAATGCGATGAGCTGCTGTACGCCGTTGGAACGCCGCAGTCGTTGCACTTCCGGATGGTGTTCGAAGCAAGCAGGCAGGCCGGCTGGCTCGGCGAGGAGCAGACGGCAACCCATATCGCTTTTGGGTCGATGCTCGGCGCCGACGGAAAGATGTTCAAAACGCGCGCCGGCGGCACCATCAAGCTCATTGATCTGCTGGGTGAGGCCATCGACCGCGCACGGGCCCGCTTGGAGCTCGAGGATGCCGGCTCCGAGGCCGAGGACTCCGACACGATCGCCCGCCAGGTCGGCATCGGCGCCATCAAATACGCGGATTTGTCGTCCGCCCGCGAGAACGACTACGTGTTCGACTGGGACCGGATGTTGTCGATGGAAGGCAATACGGCCGCCTACGTGCAATATGCGATCGCCCGCATCAACTCCATCGGTCGGAAAGCGGCCGGCGCGGCCGGAACCGGGGCCGGTGCGGCTCCCGAAACCGAGGCGGACGCGGCGTCCGGCGCCGTCGTGCTGGGCGAGGAGCCCGAACGGGCTCTCGCGCTGCGGATCCTGCAGCTGCCCGCGGCGATCGAAGCGGCAATAGGCACCTACGAGCCGCACAAGATCTGCACGTACCTGTTCGACACCGCCACCGAGTTCTCGCAGTTCTACCAAAAATGCCCGATCCTGGCACCGACGACGCCGCCGGACGTACGGGCCTCGCGGCTCGCACTGGCGGACGCGACCGGACGGGTGCTTCGCCTGGGGCTCGGACTGCTCGGCATCGAGTCGCCCGAACACCTCTGACGGCCGGCGCCCCGTTCGCCTCCATTGGCACCTCCGCTCTACCTCCTCCCGCCGAGTGGTGGCGAATGGCTGTGAAATCGGCGATTTCACAGCCATTCGCCACCACTCGGCACGGCGGGAGAGCCATTCGCCACCACTCGGCGGTGAGCAGCGCGTCATCCAATCGTTAATCCCCCGGTAGTTGCAATGTGACCGGCCCGGGTATTCGATATCACTATGACTTCCCCAAGACATACTCAATTTCGCTTGCTGTTCGCCCCCGCGGTTATCGCCGTGATTGGGCTGACGTTGGCAGGCTGCTCGAACGACGACTCGGGCGACAACGGGTCATCGAATCAAGCGTCGAGCCAGTCCCAGGCCGACTCGACGCCGAATTCGTCGAAGGATTCGTCGGGCGCCGACAAGGGCTCTGCCCGGAAGTCAACGAAGTCGGACTCGCAGTCCGACAAGTCAGGCACCAAATCCGACGGCTCGAAGCGCGACGGTTCCAAATCCGACAACCAGTCCGAGGGCGGCAATTCGGACACGAAGTCCGGCTCGAAGAATAACGACAAGAGCGGGTCGAAGTCCGACTCGCAAGCAAAAGGCTCGTCGGTCGCGCGGTGCCGGTCGAGCCATCTGGCGGCGTCCGTCCGGCATGAACCCGGCGGTGACTCGGCCGGCCACACGGGCATCTACGTCGTCGTGAAGAACACCGGACAGTCGCCGTGCCTGATGAAAGGCTACGGCGGATTGTCGTTCGTGGGCCATAGCAACGGAACCCAGCTGGGCGCGCCGGCCGACCGCACCAAGACACGCGTTCCGTCGGTGGTCGTCATTCCGAACGGGCATGCGCGCGCGCCCGTGCAGATCTCGAACCCCGGCAACTACGGCGCCAAGTGCCATCAAACGACAGCCGACGGGTTCCGTTTCTACCCGCCGAACGAAACGCATTCGATGTTCATCAAGAAGTCCATCAAGGCGTGCGACAACTCGAAGGTGCACCTACTGCAGATGCGGCCGTTCGAGCCGATGAGCTGACGACTCTAAGCGTGGCGCACCAGTTCGGCCGGGACATGTTCGCTGCCGCGCACGGATTCCAGCAGCTCGGGGTCGATCAGCTCGCCGCGCCGTAAGATGCTGATCTCGCCGGTCGATTCCAGCGTCACGCACGCTACCTCGTTCATCGACCGGATGCCGGCCAGCCGCAGCTTGACGTGCACCTCGTCGGGAGTCACGTGCATGCGCACAAGATTGTCGTGGATCATGTTCGAACCCGCCACGAGGACAACCGGTTTGTTGGTCAGCATGTGGTCGCCACCGCGGAATCGGCGTATCTGTCCGACGGCGGCGTGCAGGCAAAACAGCGTGACAAGCGCGATGATGCCGGCGGCCATTGTCGGGGTGTATCCCAGCGTCGCGCGCCCGGCGACAGCTCCGAGGGCCAATACCGCCGCCATATCGAAATTCGACATCGTCGCGATGGCCCGTTGCCCGAGCAAGCGAATCAACAGCAGGACGGCGCAGTAAACTCCCACTGTCGCGGCGATCACCTCGAGCGCTTGAAAGGGCGTAATGCCAATCGCATGCCACATTCCCAACACCTCTTCGTATTCGATCTTCCGCTCGATGCTGCCCCGCGCCCGCTCCCGCAGTGCCGTGTCCGCCCGAAGCCACCTACGTCGACTACGATAGCGCCATCGAGGAGGTGCCATGAGCAACGTCGAAACGAAGCCGGTCGAGCAAATCTGCCGGGATGAGCCGGGCCCCGAAGCGTTGCCCGACGCCGTCACCGGGGTTCAAGTGCTCACGGCCAGGGACGTGCCGCTCGGCGGCCCGCGTGCCATGACGGTGCACCGGACGATTCCGCAGCGGGCACGTTCACTCATCGGTGCGTGGTGCTTCGCCGATCATTACGGGCCGGACGACGTGTCGGTCACCGGTGGCATGGTCGTCCCCCCGCATCCGCACACCGGGCTGCAGACAGTGAGCTGGCTGTTCAGCGGCGAGATCGAGCATCGCGACAGTTTGGGCACGCACGAGCTGGTGCGGCCGGGCGAGCTCAACCTGATGTCCAGCGGTGCCGGCATTTGCCATTCCGAAGTCTCGACCGCGTCGACAACGGTGCTGCACGGCGTCCAACTATGGCTTGCGCTGCCGGCCACGGCTCGGTTCGGCGGCCGCGACTTCGATCACTACGTGCCCACGCCCGTGACGCTGGACGGCGGGTCGGCCCGCGTGTTCCTTGGTGGCCTACCGCTGGTCTCGGATCCGAACGCAACGTCCCCGGTGCCGGCATTCTCGCCGATCCTCGGCGCGGAGGTGTCCATCGACGCAGGCGCGCTTCTTCGTCTCGACGTCGATCGGGGATTCGAGCACGGCGTGCTCGTCGACTCCGGGAAGGTCGCCGTATTCGACACGGATCTCGCGACCGCCGAAATGGGGTACGTCGGAACCGGCAATCGAACGCTTGAGCTGCGCAATACCGGCGACCGGCCGGCACGGGTGATGTTGCTGGGCGGCGAGCCGTTCGGGGAGGAGATCCTCATGTGGTGGAATTTCGTGGGCCGTAGCCACGACGAAATCGCCGCATTCCGCGACGCCTGGCAAGCCGGCGCCGACCAATTCGGCAGTGTCGAGAATTATCACGGAGACCCGGCACGGCTGCCGGCTCCGGCGCTACCGGCCGTGCGCATCAAACCCCGGCGAAATCCTCCGGCGACGTCGTGAGCGCCGGTCCCGGCCGGACGGCCGGCCTCCCGTGGCCCGAGTCGGCGCCCACGAGCGGCAATATCTCGCTCCGCCGGTTCAATGACTGTGACATCCCGATGGTGATGGAGCTCTCGACCGACGACTACGTGCCGAAGACCGGCACCCTGCCCGCGCATGCGACGGAGGAGCAAGCCCGCGCGTGGATCGACAGGCAGCTCAGCCGCGCCGAACACGGCAAGGGTTTTTCGTTCGCTATCGCCGTCGAAGGAAACCCTGTCGCCGTCGGGCAGGTCGGACTCTGGCTGACCGGTTTGGCGCAAGGGCGGGCCAGCGTGGGCTACGCGATCTCGCCGAGCGCGCGGGGGCACGGCACCGCCGGTCGGGCGCTCCGGCTCGCGGTCAAATTCGCTTGGACGATTCCCGAATTGCACCGCATCGAGGCACTGATCGAACCGTGGAATGCCGCATCGATCCGCACCGCGGAGTCGGCCGGTTTCGAGCGGGAAGGCGTGCTGCGCAGTTACCGTGAGATCGGCGGCGTCCGCCGGGATATGGCCATGTTCGCCGTCGTCCGCAATTAGCGTGCCGGAATTGCGAATCGGTTCGTGGTCAATGGTTCGGCGATACATACTGGTAGTCTGGCTACCAGATGAGGAGGAACTGAAGTGGCGACAGCGCGGAAGATCAGCGGTCCGTGTCAGGCATGGCCCGACGACAGCGCCTTCATCCGCGAGGTGCTCGACCGTATCGGCGACAAGTGGACCATGTTGACCATCGCCACCCTGAGCGCCGGTCCATTACGCTACTCCGACCTGCAGGCCAGCATCCGCGGTATTTCCCAGCGGATGCTGACCCAGACTCTCAAGCAACTCGAACGCGATGGGCTCATCACGCGGACCGCGTACGCCGAGGTCCCGCCGCGCGTGGAGTATGCGCTCACGGATCTGGGCCGGTCCCTGATCGAGGCCGTGACGGCGATGACCCGGTGGGCTGCCGCCCACCACACCGAGATCGCCGCCAACCGCGAGGCTAGCGACCTGACGGGTGTCGGCCGAGCCAAGGCTGCGGCTGAAGCGCCGGCCGACTGACCCGTCGATGGGGCTCACCGTGACGCAGTGTCGGACACGTAATCCGCGGCGTTCTCGTCGCTCATGACACGCGCTCGCTGGTCGCGTGCCCGGCCACCCGATCTAGCAAGTGAGCATAGCCGGCGACTTTCTGGGCGCCCGGGGCGGCAACCTGACGGCCAACGACGACGAACGGGACGCCGGTCAGGCCCAGCTCGATGCCCTCGTCGCGGTCGGCGCGCACACGGTCGGCGTACTCGTCGTTCGCGAGGATCTCGCGAACTCGCCGGCCGTCCAGCCCCGCCGACTCGGCGATGCCGGCAAGGGCATCCGGGTCGTGTGGGTCTAGCGTGCCGCCGAAGAATCCATCTTGGACTGCGGAAAAGAATTCGAACCCGCGGCCGTGGTCGCCCGCGTACTGCACCACGCGATGCACGTCGAACGTGTTGGCATTCATGCGGTCCAGCGAGTACTTCAGCCCCTCCGTGCGCGCGAGCGCCTGCATTTGCCGCTCGGCCCGGAGGACGTCCTCGACGATGCCGCCGTGGGAACGGATGAAGCTCGTCTCGTTCTTCTCCGGTTCGCGCGGCGCGGCCGGGTCCAGCTCGAAGGAGCGCATCACTATCTCGAATCGCGACGCGTCCGGACGCTTGGCAATCGCGGCCCGGAGTCGGTGCTTTCCGACGTAGCACCACGGGCAGCCCAGATCAGCCCACATTTCGATGACAACCCGTGCCCGCTCGGATGGAGTTGGATGCTCAGTCATATTTATTACCTCACTACTAGTGCGTAACACCATTGTGTGTGAGTTTTAATGAGGGTACAAAAGGCACTTTGAAGTGCGCAGGCATCGCCCGACCGGGCCTGCAAACGACTTACGGCACCCGGTAGAGCCAGTCGTCGGTGCCGAACTTCGTCGCGACGAGTTCACGGGCGCGCCGCATCTCGTCGTCGGTGACGGCTGACCGGGTCAGCCCGTACAGGCCGCGGAACGTGCCGATCAACCGGTCGGTGACGTCTTCGCGGCTCAGTCCCGTTTGCGTGCGAAGCGGATCGACCCGCTTTTTCGCGCTCGTGGTGCCCTTGTCGCTGAGCTTTTCACGTCCGATTCGCAGCACCTGCGTCATCTTGTCGGCATCCATGTCGTAGCTCATCGTCACGTGATGCAGGACGGCGCCGTTCGCGAATCGCTTTTGGGCGGCACCGCCGATCTTGCCGACGGGCGAGGCGATGTCGTTGATTGGCTGGTAATACGCGTCAATGCCCAGTTCCGCGAGCGCCTGCAGCACCCACCCGTCGAGAAACGGATACGACTCGACAACGGACATCCCCCGCACGAGCTCCGCCGGCGCGTACAGCGAATAGGTGATGAATGCTCCGGGCTCGACGAACATTGCTCCGCCGCCGGTGACTCGCCGGGCCACGCGGACGCCAAGCTCACCGGCCCTCTTCATGTCGACTTCGTTCCGCACCGACTGGAAGCTGCCCAGGATGACGGCCGACTCGTTTCGTTCCCAAAAGCGCAATGTGGGTGGCCGTCGTCCGGCGCCGACGTCTTCGGCCAGCACCTCGTCGAGCGCCATGTGCATCAGTTCGGTTTGCGGCTCGCCGTGGACAAGCTGCCAGTCGTATTCTGCCCAGGCGGCCGACGTCGACAGGGCACGGACGACGGCCGTGCCGATTCCCTCCGGCGTCACCCCGATCAGCGCGGCACCAGGCGACAACACATTCTCGACCACGGCGGCCACTCCTGCGGCGTCCGTGTCGGCCGGCATTCCGTCCACCGCGGAATTGATGGTGTCGAGGAGCTCGTCCGGCTCGAGGAAGAAGTCGCCGGCCAGGCGGAAGTTCGTAATGGCCTCGCCCGACACGTCCAGGTCAACGACGACGAGTTTTCCGCCGGGGACCTTGTATTCGCCGTGCATGCTGCTCCGTTCGCTTCATCGGCTCCGGCCGAACGACCGCTCAGTGGTTAACGCTATCCTGCTACTTCGCAAAGCGCGTCGTCACGTCAGAAACGCGAAGTCACAACAGCGCGTTCTAAGCGCGACGGCGCGTTTTGCGTTCCGGACGGCGCGCAGGCCGGACGACGCTTCGGTTACCGGAGGCGCTCGAGAGCCGTGTCGATGATCTCGCGGCTCGGCGTGAAAAGCGCGTCCGCAGCCCGTTTGCCGGTGGCGTCCAGGTACGTGTCGACGAGCCTGCCGCCCGCCGCATAGCCGGCCCCGGTCGGCAGCCCGACGGGTTCGGCGCCGAACCGAACGGCACTCGCATCACCGTGCACCCACGCCGTAAAGTTCTGCATTCCGGTGACGTCGAGGCCCGTCACAACCTTGGCGAACACGTCGTCCGCGTGCAGGTGCGGGACGCCGATTCGCGTGTACCCGAGTTCGTCGCCGTACAGTTGGCGCGCAAACGCATCCGCCAATCCTTCGGACACGATCTGTTCGCCGGCCGTCACGGATCCCGGATCCCACACCACGCCGCCCCGGCTGTAGCGCAGGTTGTGGTTCAGCTCGTGCACGGCTGTCGCTTCGAGCCGAGCGAGGTTCTCCTCCGACGGCCAAAGCGTGATGGCAATGTATCCGGGCATGCTGCCGTTACCGACGACGCCGAGCACTTCGTCCATGAAATGGATGTCCTGCGGATTGCCCAGCATGAGGAGCACCGTGATGTCCGGCGCGTCGAGTGCGGGTACCGCGGCCTGCTGCACAGCGAGCGCGCCGGTGAGCGCCCGGTCGATTCGGCCCCACGCATCGGCGGCGCGGAGGGTCTCGACGGCGTCCAGGCACCGCGCGTCGTCCCCGTCGATCGGAAAGCCGGACCCCATCCGGTGCATCTGTACCAGGTCGACCTCGCCCGGGAAATACTTGTACATGTCGGCGGCGGGTCGCAGCATGGCGCGCACGGCTTCGGGGCGTTCGGGTGACGACACGGCCAGGACGTCACGCATTCCGGTATACGTGTCGAGAACCGTGATCGTCATGACCTGAACGCTAAGCACGCCGCCGCGTCGTCCGCAACCGAATTCTTCTGCGCCTTCGGCCGCAGTGAGTCCGCCCAACCCGGTGATGTGCGACAGCGACAGGCTCGGATAGCCCTTCATGGCCGGTCACATTATCCAGCCGGTGACCGGTCGCGGACATTCACGGGGCTCGATCAGCCGCGTGCCCATCACGTTCCGACGCGAAACCGCCCGAGCACATATGCCGCCGTTCGAGCGACGTCCTCGTCCGAGTCGTTCGTGAGCGCCTCGAGGATCGGCTGCGCGAATGTGCCGGACAACTCGGCGAGCGCCCCTGTGAGCCGGAGCCGCGCGCCCGGTTCGCCATGCCGATTGTCTATCTCGCCGGCAATAGTGCCGGCAATGGATTCGCCGACGCCGTGCCTGCCCGCCAGCGATCCCAGCGTCTCGGCAGCCTCGACGTCGTTGTCGCCGTCCACCACCATCGCGGTCAACACCGGAATCGCCCGACGATCCCCGCGTGCGCCAATCACGACGGCGGCCTTGTGCCGGACGGCATCATCGGCATCCTCAAGCGTGCCGGCCAGCACCGCGTTCGCCTCGTCGGTGCCGAGCTCCGCAATCATTGTCACAGCGCGCAGCCGCGGCTCGGCGTCCGGCGATTCCAGCGCGGCCGTCAAAACCGGCAATGACTCGTTTCCTGACTGCTTCAATGCCCACCGCAGAGCTCCCGCGACGTTCAAATCATCCTCGGCAAGCACGGCTGCGGCCAGCGTGTCGGCTAGCCCGGCCGCCTCGTCGCCGCCGGCCGACAGCGCGCTCGTTTGGCGCCGCGACGGATCGCTCGACTGGATTCCGTGCATCAGTGACATGATGCGCAGGATGTCGTCCCATCCGCCGGGGCCGCTTGCGTGCACCTGTTCGAGGCGGTGCAGAAGCTCCCGCTCGCGGGTGATGCGCTGGCGCGTTTTCGCCATCAGCTCGTCGACCAACCGGGCGGGCGCGAAGTCGGGGTCGTCGAGTGCCTGCCCCACTTCAGGCAGGGACAGGCCGAACGATCGAAGGGTCTCAACGTGGAACAAGCGCTGGAGATCGACCTCGGCATACTCGCGGTATCCCGACGCCGTCCGCGCCGACGGCACGACGAGGCCGATGGAATCGTAGTGGCGCAGCATCCGGGCACTGATGCCTGATTGCCGCGCCACCTCGCCGATCAACATGCCGGCTCTTCCTGCGCGTCGCCGGGCGGCGGTTCGGCCTCCACGGGTGCATCGATCAATGCCACGGTGCGCTTGGCCTCGAAAACCGAGTCGTCGAAGCTCTCGTCGGGATCATTAACGAGGCGCTGGGTGGCGATCGCGTGCGTGCGCACTTGGGCGTTGCCGTGTGCCGCCGCTTCGGCCAATGCTGCCTCGGCGGCCTCGCCTAGGCCGGCGAGCGCTCTACTGAGGCTGAGGCGCACTTCCCTGTCGCCGCGCCCCAGCTGCGTCGCAAGCCTCGCCGCCAACCCCGCTCCAGCCCCGCCCGGGACGAGGGCGACTGCCGCGCGCCACGCACTCCGGGCCACGTCGTCGTCCGCGCTTTGCAGCAGCTCGCCAGTGATCGCCGGCCACCCACGCGGGTCGCCGATTTTCGACAACGTATGCAACGCCTGGCTTCGGGCTTGCCGGTTGCCCGTTTGGAGTTCATCGAGTAAGAGCGGCACGATGTCGGCGGCGGCATGGCGAGTCAGTGCCCACGTCAGCATGTCGCGCACGTAGAAATCGGGTTCGACGGCGCAGCGGTCGACGAGGGCCCGGGCATATTCGGGGGCCGGCCGTGTCCCTGCCGCCAGCGCGGCCTGCAGGCGCGCCGACGATCCTGCGGCCCCGAGTGCTTCGTGCAGGCTGGCGACCGCCGCGATCCGGTGCGGCATCGGCTGCGGGCTCCGTGTCGTCGAATTCCGGGCCGTCGAATTTTCCATTGGTCGTACCTCCTCTCCCCTACTCAAGACCTTCACATCGTGTCAAGGTCAAGAGCTCAGTGCGAGGTTTGTGCGACAAGTTCGCTGCGCGCCTGTGTCAACACGCCATCTGGAGGTCGAGGCGCAAACACCGGGCGAGGTCGTCGAGTTGCCGGTCGACGCCGGCACGCAAGGTGCGGCTGAACGCCTCGTCTTCGTGCACCGCGTCAACGCGCAGCACTCCGGCTTTGCGGTCGGCCGTGGCGTCGATTTTCCCGACGAAACGGTCGCCGTGCATGATCGGCAACGCGTAGTAACCCCAGCGACGCTTTGCCTTCGGCTTGTATTTCTCCAGCGCAAAGTCGAACGCAAAGATCTCGCTCATCCGCTTTCGGTCGTAGAGCAGCCGGTCAAGAGGGGACAAGATCGCGATCCTGCCTTCGAATTCTTCGTCCAAGAGCGACGGATCGACGCGCCACGTACCGCGAACTCCGTCGACGACGGCGGGCTCGCCGGCATCGCCGACGTCGTCCGGCTCGACCCGGCACTCCGGGCCTCGCGAACGTGCCAGGCCCAACGCCCGAAGCCGCTTCTCGTCGCGAATCCGTTTCGCTTCGTCAGCGGGGACGACCGGGAGATCCGGGTAAACTCGGGACGCGGTGTCCCACACTCGCTGTCCGTTCCGCCTGCCGGCAACGGCAATTTCGCCGCGTTCTTCCAGCATCTCGAGCATCTGTCCGACGTTGCGCTTGTTGTTCCACCCGCTTGAGCGCCAGGGCTTCACGCACGTGTCCGGCAGGTCCGCTGCCGGCAGCGGTCCGGAATCCGTCAGACGTGCGAGGATGTCGCGGCGAAACGTCTCGTTGGCGGCGACCCAGTCGCCCTTGATCTGCTGCCATGGCGACAGTTTTCCGGTTCCCGGCCAGTTGTTCATGTCGGCGCTGTACAACGCGATATCTTCGGCGGGCCGGATCATCCCACGCAGCTCGAGCAGGGTCCGCTCACTCAGCGCGGACTCCAGAGCGTCGGGCGAATACGCCGATCCGAGCCGGCTCCACGCGACGAGATCGGCGCTCGGGGCAACTGCCGCGGTCGGGTCGATCTGCAACAGCGTCAGTCCGCGGACGGCGTCCGCCAGCGAAGCCGGACGCCGGGAGGTCAGCAGTTGCGCGCGAACGGCGATCCGCCTGGCGTCGACACGTGAAAGCCGATGCATTGTCATCCACCGTCGGGGCCGTGCGCCCGAACGCCGTCCGTTGACAGGCCGGCGGCGCTAGCGGCCGCGTCCAGAATCACGCGTGCCAGCTTTCCCGGCTGGGTGATTTGCGGCCAGTGGCCGCCGGGCAGATCGACGTATGTCACGTCATGCATCCGGGTCAGCTCGCTTACGGGTTCGGCGCCGGCCGCAACCCACTGCCGGACGTCGTCCGACGTGTATTCCGGACAAACCAGCGTCACCGGAATGTCATAGCGGCGGTCGTTCGACAGTCGCTGCGGGTCGGTCAGCACTCGTTCGGGCGCGGGGATCGCGGCAGCGTAAAAGCGGGCCAGCGTTGGTCCGTCGAAGTCAACGACGTTTGCCTCTTCGCCGACTTCGGCCCAGTCGGGCATGGCCACCTCGCCGTATTCGGCGGGTAAGCCGTCGAGTAGCGGAGCGTCGCCCGGCGTCGGGAACCCGCCGATGTACACCGCTCGTGCCACCGTGTCCGGCCGGGCATCTACCGCCGCATGCGAGATACCGCAACCGGCCGAGTGCCCGACCAGAAGAACCGGGCCCTCCGCTTGGTCGAGGGCGGTCACGACCGCGGCGACCTGGTCGGCCAATGTGACTCCGGATCGGTCGACGTCCTTACTTTCCATGCCGGGCAGCGTCAGCGGGCGCACGGTATGACCGGCCCGTTCGAGTACGGCGGCGACGGCATCCCAGGTCGAGCCATCCAGCCAGAGGCCGGGGACGAGGACGATTTCCATGAGCATTTCCCCATCAACTATGATCGAGTTTTCTCGATCATTTAAATTAGCATGCGGGATGAGACATGTCGAGCACTTCGCAATTTCCCGACTACAGCCTTGACGACCTGCGGGTCGTCACCGCCACCGCGGAACTCAAAGCCGCGTTCCACCCGCTGCGCGAGCAACTCCTGGACCTGGTGTTGGAAAGGGCCGCGACGGTCGCCGAGCTGGCCGAAGCCGTCGGGAGGCCGAAAAGCAGCGTCGCGTACCATGTGAACGTCCTGCTCGAGGCGGAGCTGCTCAAGGTGGTCCGCACACGTCGGGTCCGGGCGATCGACGAGCGCTTCTACGGCCGCACCGCACGGATCTTCTACGTCGGCGAAATCAATCGGGACCAGCTCCAAGCGATTCCCAACATCCTCACCAACGCCGCAGCCGACTCCGTGCCCGCCCACGCGGCAGATGACCTGCGGGCGATAGTGCGCCATGCCCGGATTGCCCGGCGGGACGCGGCCGAGTTCTGGCAGCGGGTCGCCGACCTAGCCCAAGCGTTCAGCGAACTGCCGCGCACCGGCGACGAGACTTTCCGATTCGTCGCCGGACTCTATCCCACCGACTACCCCAGCTTGCCCAGCCCCGAGTCCGAGTCCTAGTCTTCCCAACTCGTGCAGACCATTGTGCCGTTCAGAGTTGCCGGGCCAAGACGCGTCTTCTTGAACACGACGCGGTCCTTACCGTAATGGATTCCCGATGGATTGCCCGACTTATACGGTCGCCCGTGCCCGGTCTTGGCCATGACGAAGTGAGTGCCCTCAGCTTTGATCAGAGGCAGCCCGTGATCGGTCTTCCCGATGATGTGCCGGACGTGTCCGGGTCGACCCGAACAGTACACGTCCGTCGGTTTCACCGTCGTGGTTTTCGTTCCGACTCTCACCGTGACCTTCGACGGCGCGGCGGCCTTGTCGTGAGTTCGAGAATCGGACGCGTGCGACGACGGGCCGGTTGAATTGTTCGTGCGGGGCGCATCCGTGACGTCCGGCGTCTCGGCGGCTTCTTGGGATTGGTGGTTCGTGGGGGAGCTGTCGGTAGAGTCACTATCCGAGTGACTAGCGCAGCCGCTCACGGCAAGTAGAACGCCGAGAACCGGCAAAATTGCTTTTGAAATCCGCATGGTTCAATCCTCGCGAATCGAACGGCCGCATGCGAATGAAATCGGTGAGGGATTGCTCACGGTCGCCAACACCCGCCGTCTACCCATCCACCACTCGGCGAGGGGACGGCGCGAGTACGACGGTCGTGCGGGTGATCAGGTCGTACGGCGTGCGGCCGCCGGGGGCAAATAGGCAGACCACCCACACACTCGGGATCAGATAAGCAGCGGCCGTCAAAATCCACACGCCCACCGGTACCGTGGCCGACTCGCTGCTGGTTGAAGTGATCGCGTAGACGGCGGCATGGCCGAGTAGCCACGGCACACCGAGCTTGAGCATGTTGCGTGCCAACGCCGCCCGAAAGCGCGGGGGTCCGACCTCGGAAATCACGATGAGTCTCAGTGCTCTCTTGCCCGGGGTCGCCGCGGACGAGCCGGATTCGCAGATTGCGGCCGCAAATACGACGGGGATGACCATGACGAACGCAGCCACCAGATTCAGCGCCAGCACGCCGTCCGGCGCAATGACGCCGGCGAGATACAGCGGAACGCCGACAGCTGCGGTAATCGCAACCCACCCGAGGATACACGCCCAGTCGATCAACCACGCGAGTAGTCGCCGCCGACCGCTTCTCATGGTTGGTCACCCTACCCCGGGGCGGTCAGTTCTCCCGGTAGCTGTCGTGCCTTTCGGGCAGTGGACGGAAGCCGGCGGCTTGATAAGTGGCGACGGCGCCCCTGTTGGAACTCGGCGTGCACACCATCGCGCTCGATGACCCCAGCTGCCGCAGCGCAGCCGCGGCAGCGACGCTGATCGCCCGGCCGTACCCGCGGCCGCGGTGGTCGGCGTGCACACCCATCGGCTCGAGCAATCCGGGCTTCCCCGGGCCGGCCGACCACACCGTCACTGCCGCCACCGGATTGGCGTCATCGTCGTAGGCGACGACCGAGCGGGCACCGGCGTAGGGCAACCCGGCCGCCATTGTGCGCCAGTGCCGGTCCGTGAACTTGGCGCTACCGAACGCCGACTGGTGGACTGCCGCGAATTCGCTCGCCCGATCGGGGCCGATCGCCTCGATCCGAATGCCGGCGTCCTCCACGGCCTCAGTAAGATCCCGTTGCAGCGGCGTCCATGGCTCGCCGACTCTCCACCCTGTCTCGAGGAGCAGGTCGTGGACCAGGGCGCCGGTCGGCGCTTCGATGGCGACTTCTCCGGCCGGCAGGATGCCGCGCGCGGGCTCGATCGCGTCGGCAACCTGGGTGCGGGCAAGCTCCTCGTCGCGCTGAGCGTCCGGCGCGCTCGTCACGCGCAATAGCTCCGGACCGTCGAGCAGGCCGACCGCGACGATTTGTCCGTTGCGGCGCCACGCGCGAATGGCCCCGGCGGTCGCGGCCGCGCCGCGCAGCCAGTACCATCCCAGGTCGCCGGGGTGCAGTTGCAACGGCACGTCGTCGTCCTGCCAGTCCCGGAGGGCGCCTACGATCTCGGCCAGCTCGGCGACGTCCGGTGTGCTCACCTTGATGCTCATGTCCTTGATCCCACACCAACGCCCGGGCGTTCGCACCTTATTTTTCCCCGATGACGAGCGGGCCGGCCCAGCGTTGCGGGGCGCCTGTCACGTGGGGACCGACAGCGGCCCCGAGATGCGGACGCAGGCTGGCACTGGCCTCGGCCGCGGCCGTTTCGGAAGAGTAGAGCGTGAACATGACTGCCTCGGCCGGGCCGGCGTCCAGCACCCAGCAATCCAGGAAACCCGGTAGGTCGTCCGCGGCACGGACCAGCTCCCTCAAACCATCCACGGCCGTTCGCTTGGCGTTTGAGTCCGCGAATCGGAGGACTGTCACGGTTGCATATGGTGCTTCGCTCTTTTCCGGCACACTCACGAGTGTAGGCTTTGAGCCATGGGTGGTGTCGAGCCGTTATGGCGGGAAGTAGCCGGGCACGTGTTGCGTCGAGAACGTCATCGACAGCACCGCACTTTGGCCGATGTCGCTGCGGCGAGCGGCGTAAGTATGCAACATTTGTCGGATATCGAGCGGGGCCGTAAAGACCCGTCCTCGGAAGTTTCCGCCGCCGTCACGGGGGCGCTGGGGCTATCGCTTGGCGATCTGGCGATCCAAGTCGCGCAGACCGTACGCGTCGGTTCTCAAGCCGAGACGGCCGTCGTGCTTGATTTGAGTACGGGCAATCCGGTAGCTCATTCTCGGAGCGCGCCAGTCAGCGGCCAAATCAATGATGCCTTGTGCGCGGCCGCGTGACCAACACTTGATCGGCTAACCCGTAGTCAACCGCTGCCCGCGCATCGAGGACGGTTTCACGTTCGAGGTCGCGTCGAACTCGGCTCAGGTCCTTCCCGGTGTGTTCGCTCAGAAGTTGCTCGAGGTTACGGCGAATACGTTCGACTTCTTCCGTGGCCAATATGAGGTCCGGCACTGCTCCGCGGCCGCTGGCTTCGAGAGGGTGGAGGACGATCCTGGCGTGTGGGAGGACATTTCGCATGCCGGCCGTCCCGGCGGCTAGGAGAATCACCGGAGCCGCCACCACTTCCCCGAGCGCGAAAGTAATAACGTCTGGTTGCACGTACGTCAGCGCATCGTAGATAGCCATGACTGCCTGAGCATCGCCACCGGCCGAGTTGATATAGATCTGGATGGGCATATCCGGTGACTCGTTTTCCAGATGCAAGACCTCAGCCACCACCGTGTTGGCGACGCCGTCATCGATCGGCGTGCCGATATAGATGATCCGGTCCGAGAGCAGACGCGAGAAGATGTCGGCGGTGCGCTCGGAACCGAATGCAGTGCGTTCGATGACATTGGGGATTGTGTAGCTACTCATTGCCGCCTCCCGACGTCGTACCGGTCGTCCCCGTAAGGGGATCTTGATTGTCAATCGAAAAGCCGCCGCGAGACGGGTTCGTGACCGCACCGTGGGCCAGCGGGAGTATCTCGTCGAGCGAAGTCACGACGTGGTCGCAAAAGCCGTAGTCGACTGCGGCACGCGCGTCCCACATGCGGTCCCGCTCCGAGTCACGGGCGATTGTTTGTTCGTCTTGTCCGGTCCGTTCAGCGGTTAATCGGATCAAAAGATCGCGGTTCTTGCGTAAGTCCCCGGCTTGAATCTGTATATCGGCCGCGCTACCGCCAAAGCCGGCCGATCCTTGATGCATCAGCACGGTCCCATGCGGCAGGATGAATCGTTTGCCTCGGGTGCCATGAGTCAACAGGAATTGGCCCGCGCTATAGGCCATGCCAAGGGCGACGGTGCGCACATCGCACGGGATCACGTCCATCAAGTCGCCGATACCGAGCATGGCCGGCACCAATCCGCCGGGCGAGTTGATCAATAGCGTGATATCCCGCGATGGATCCTCAGCGGCAAGCAACACAAGTTGTGAGCAAAGACGAGCACCGTTTTCTTGATCAAGTTCGCGATCCAAAAGCAGAATACGTTGGTACAGCAAACGCTCGCTCGTCATCATGGCCACGTCGGTGCCGCGAGAAATCGCGCTGTCGTCCGCGCCGGCGGAACGATTTCGAGCATGCTCAAAATAATTCGTTGTCATGACGTCAATATTGCTCGCGCGCACCCCGTGCCGACGACAATATCCATTCACAGCGGATCAACTCACAGCGGAATGGCCGTGAAAGTCGGCAATCAAGTCGAGCACAAACAACTCGACGGGCCGGGTTGCATCGTGATCGCGGGGAGTGCCGGCCGACGCAATTCCGCTGATCTCGCCGTGCAGTTCAGCGACCGCGACAGTAATGGTCCCTTCGGCTTCTTCGGCTGGCGTTCTGTGCGTCGACACTCCCGTACCTGTGCTCGAAGCTAACCAAAGCCCGCATTTTGGGCAACGCCGAACGTACGCAACGGGATCCTGTTCCGGTCACCGATCCGGCCTACGGCGATCTACTCGGTTTCGCTTGTGCGCCGCCAACCATCGCCGTACGTGGTTCAAATTGCAGACGTCAAGCGGCCGCATGGTGCACGCACAACTTGCGCGCGGTTCTTCTCTAGATGGTCTTTGAAACGCCGGCATCGACGACCCAGTTAGCACCGTGGACGCTGGCTGCGAGCGGCGAGACGAGATATGCGACCGTGGTCGCGATCTCACGCGGTTCGATGAAGCGGCCCGTGAGCATGCCCATCTGCGACGGAAGCGCAGCGATCAGTTCTTCCTGCGTGATGTCCATTGCCTGCGCGAGGTCGGAGCCGAAGCTCTGCTTGCCCTCCCAAAGGTCAGTACGAGTCGACGACGGGGACACGGTATTGAACCGCACCCCCTGCAGGCCGAACTCCTCGGACAACCCCTTCGTTACAGCGTTGAGCGCTGCTTTCGCCGCGCCGTATGGCAACGGTGCAGTCTGCGGACGCCGGGCGCTGTCGGACGAGACATTGACGACGGCTCCGCGCGACGCCAGCAGGGCGGGCAGGGCGGCACGCGTCGTCCGAACGGCCGCGAAGAGGTTCAGATCGAAGGTGGACGACCAAACCCGATCGGCGAAGTCGAGGAAGCCCGCTCCGGGAGCGCCCGCGTCGCCGCCGCCGACATTATTGACGAGAATGTCAAGTGTGTCCGCGACGCCGAGCGCCTCTGCCACGATCCGTGCCGGGACATCCGGCTGGGACAGGTCACCGATCAGGGTCACGGCCCCGGTCGCGGCCAGTTCGGGGGTGACGGTGCGCGATGCGGTCACGACGGTGACCCCCTCCTCCTCAAGGACACGCACGACCTCCAAACCCATTCCCTTGCTCGCGCCGGTGACGAGTGCGGTCTTGCCTGAGAGCTGGAGGTCCATGTTTCCTTCTTTCAATGAGGTCGACCATGTGCCGACGACTTAACTGCAACATATGTGTTGCAGTTAAGTCAATAGAAGCGACGGTAATATTTCCTTATGCCAGAAAACTCTCGAAGGTCCCAGCGTCCCCTTCGCGCCGATGCCGAGGTCTCGATCGCACGCATCCTCAGGGCGGCAGAGCACGTGTTTGCTGCCGATCCGTCGGCAAGCCTCGAAGCCGTGGCCCAAGCTGCCGGTGTCGCGCGCACGACTGTGCATCGTCGATTTTCTTCGAGGGACGACCTGCTCGATGCCCTCGTCGACATGGTCAACACCAAGCTGCGCGAAGCCATTGGCGGTGCGAACGTAGAAACGGCGCCTCCTCTGGTCGCCCTGTATCAGCTGACTGTGGCGACGCTCGATCTTAAGGTCGATTGGCGAGCAGCCTGGCAGTTCGTCGATCTCGGCAGCGACGGCGCTCGAGGAATCGACCCCGACAACATCGCCGAACTCGCTGCCCTCATGCAACGCTCCGTCGACGTCGGACTCCTGCGCCCCGGGGTCGACCTACAGTGGGCATGCAGCGTGTACATGGCCCTGATCCACGAGGCCGCGACTGCCCGGCCCGACGACGAGTCCGCCTCCGAATGGGCGAATCTCATCATGCAGACCCTGCTCGGCGGCGTCGGGAACACTGAGCACGATCTCGAAGCGCTCCTTACCCAATTGCCCGAGCAGAATTGAAGTGCGCCCGATTTTGTGTACGAGCACCGTCCATGAACACATGCGCTAACGCTACTGCGGGGCGTCATTCGTACACCACCACCGGCATCGGCGATGTTTTTCGTACTTGCGACCGTCTACCCATAGAACAGAGGGGTACCGGCCGAGGAACGTTACTCGGTACGAGGAGAGCGTCCCGGGCGTTCAAGCCGTCAAAGTCTGAGCGGCCGTGACGTCTATGGGGCCGCGGTGCAGAACATCGATGACGTCGACGAACAGCGGCATTCGATTAGACGCATCGGTCAGACGAGTCAAGGTCGCGTTCGTCGCAGTGCTGGCCGCCGCGAGGGTCCGGGGCGTGAACAACTCACATTCCTTGGTCGTGACGGGAGGTGGTCCAGTCGCAGGATCCCACCGGTCAGGCTTGAAGAGCACAGTACGCTCGGCCTCCAGCAGATCCGCGTCGATGACGAACCAATCTCGGGCAGGAAGGTTCGGGTGGACTGTGCGTGCGGCCGACACGAGCTGCTGCGGATCGACGGGGCACAAGAACACGCACTCCGCCCATGTGCAATCCAACGGTTCTACCGGACGCTCCGGCAGTGCGGGCCGATCTTGATATTTGCGCAAGTGGGACGCGTGGACATCCGAATCGATGTCGGCAAGGCTGGCCAGCGGCCACAGCGTCGTGCCGCGCATCCGGTCAGGCACACGGTGATAGACGAAACCCATCTATGGCACGGCCTCTCTCCTACGAGTTCGGTGATCCACGCAACAGCGCCTTTACTAGCGAACCACTTCGTCGACGTGCGGGCTCAAGTCGGGGACGAGGAGCCGTTAAACACTCTGTGTGGCAGCTTGGTCGAGTAGCCAAGCCGGCCTCTAGCCAGGCAACGTGGTGATCTCCCATCGAACCTCTCGCGGTCATAGTCGGCGTGGTCCTTCCAGGCGATGTCGCGGCGGCGATCGGTATCCGGAGCACGGCTCGACGGTGGGCTTCTGCAGGCAATGCCTCCCTCAGGGTTACTCCAAGCGCATCGCCATGCCCACTGAGCCGGGAGCCGTTTCGCGGAAGCCATGTCGTTCATACAGACGACGACCGGGCGGATCGGCAAGGAGGTTGACGTAGGCACCCGGTGGCGCCTGTTGGCGGATCCGGTCGAGTAACGCGGTCAGCACCGCTGCACCCACGCCGCGCCGCTGGTGCTGAGGAAGGACGGCCATGTCGATGACATGGAAGTACCAACCCCCGTCGCCGAGTAAGCGCCCCATCCCCACAACTTCACCATTGTCATGGATGGCATGGCAGTTCGCCCATGCACCAGCTAGCCCAGCTGCCGCCTGCTCCTCGGTCTTCGGGGAAAGGCCGGCCTCCTGCCGAAGTCGGAGGTAATCCCTGATCGAAGGGGGTTTCATGACGAGCCGATAGTCAGGATCCACGAGACAACTATGACACTTCCGGTTCCACCGACGTAGACGATCGTGCTTGTGTCGATGTCGATCCAAATGTAAAGCCACGATCCGCTTGGACGAAGTCACCAGAGCACGTCACAGCGCTGCGGACCGTTTTGCGAGTCAAGCAAGACACGCCTTTTAGCCGAAACCGATGCATCCAGTCACTTGTCCAAAACAGGAGGCATCTCGACAACCCGAATCAGTCGTGTGCCATGTCCACGAAGCGCGAATAGTGGCCCTGGAACGCCACAGTGATGGTGGCAGTCGGGCCATTACGATTCTTGGCGACTATCAGGTCGGCCTCGCCGGCGCGAGGACTTTCCTTGTCGTACAGGTCTTCGCGGTGCAGCAGGATCACCATGTCGGCGTCCTGCTCGATGCTGCCGGACTCGCGCAGGTCCGAGACCATCGGCTTCTTGTCGGTACGCTGCTCCGGGCCGCGGTTGAGCTGCGAGAGCGCGATGACGGGCACTTGGATCTCCTTGGCCAGCAGCTTCAACGCGCGGGAGAACTCGCTGACCTCCTGCTGGCGCGACTCAACCCGCTTGCCCGACGACATGAGCTGCAAATAGTCGATGACGACCAGCTGCAAGTTGTTCTTTTGCTTCAATCGACGGCATTTGGCACGGATTTCGACAAGGGACATATTTGGCGAATCATCGATATAAAGCGGTGCTTCATTCACTTCACCCAGCACTCGGGCCAGCCTGGTCCAGTCGTCGTTGTCGAGTTCGCCCTTGCGCAGTTTCTGCAACGGCAGCCGCGATTCCGCCGACAACAAGCGCATGCTGATCTCGGTGCGCCCCATCTCGAGCGAGAACACGACCGATGCCATGCTGTTCTTGATCGATGCGGCGCGGGCGATGTCGAGCGCAAACGTCGACTTACCGACCGCCGGACGAGCCGCCACGACGATCATTTGGCCGGGCTGCAAACCGTTCGTGAGCTCGTCCATGTCCGCGAAACCGGTCGGCACGCCGAGCATGCCGCCGTCGTGGTCGCCGGCCCGCTCGATCTCCTCCATCGTGCCTTCGATGACGTCCGATAGCGGCACGTAGTCCTCGCTCGTACGCTCTTCGGTCACGGCGTAGACCTCGGCCTGTGCAAGGTTCACGACGTCGTCCACATCGCCTTCGGCGTCATACCCGAGTTGAACGATGCGAGTGCCGGCTTCGACTAGTCGGCGCAGGACTGCGTGTTCGTGCACGATTCCTGCGTAGTAGCCGGCGTTCGCCGCCGTGGGCACCGACGAAATCAGGGTATGCAGGTAGGCCGCACCGCCGATCCGCGCGATTTCGCCCCGTTTGGTCAGCTCGTGCGCCACCGTGACCGAATCCGCCGGCTCACCCTTGGCGTACAGGTCCGTGACGACGTCGAAGATCGATTCGTGAGCGGGCCGATAGAAGTCGTTGCCGCGCAGCATCTCCACGACGTCGGCGATGGCATCCTTGCTGAGCATCATCCCGCCGAGCACGCTTTGCTCCGCAGGGATGTCCTGAGGGGGCGTCCGGCTATGCGTCGGCTGCTGGTACTCCGTCACCGCCTCGATGGCCACCGGGCATCTCCTCACGCTCGTCGTTCGACTACTTCTGATCTCTGTTGTACCGGCGAGCACCGACACCCGCTTTTCGGCAGCAGACGCTCACGCACCCCGCGTATCGATTGAGGCCCCGATTGGGCCCCGGAATCCGGCCGAGAACTGCCGGAGTCTTTAGCGTAATGCCCTCCGGGCCCACCCCACGACATGTCCTGTGCACCGTCTTGTGGACAACCTGTGGATGCACGGCGAGTCGATGTGCACAGAGTGTGGATTAACCTGGGGATAACACGTGATCTTTATGAACACATGAGCTGTGACCTGCGAAAACGCCGTCCACGATATGTGGATTGGAAAAATTTTGGCGAAAAGTTTTCCACCGAGTAGCACGTACCAGTCTCCAAGTAATCGCGCAAGAGACAAGTGAAAATTCGTTTGCGGAAGGCCCGAACGCTGCCTGGGAACCCGGCTGATGTGCGCTACGGCAACAGTAGTGTCAGCGCGTAAATGATGACCCCCACCAGCGCGCCGACGACTGTGCCGTTGAGACGAATGAACTGGAGATCCGGGCCGACGTGCAGTTCGATCTTCTCGGCCGCCTCCTTGCCGTCCCACCGCTCGACGGTGTCCGAAATGACGGTGGCCAGCTCCGGGCCGAACATTGTGGCAAGCGTGTCGGCCGCGCCGGCAAGCTGAGAGTCGAGACGAGCCGCGTAGTCCGGGTCCGTGGTCAATCGCTTCGCGAAGTCTCCCAGCGCCGCGAGACCGCGTGCACGCAGGACGCCGTCCTCGTCCGCCAACGACTCCGTCAGCGACCGCTGCACGGACTTCCACAACGTCAGAACGGAGCCGCCCAGGTCCTCGCGGGCCAACACGCGGTTGATGACGGCTTCGGCTCGGGCGCGCGTGCCGTCGTCATACTGCAAATCGTCTGCGAACTTGGCAAGCCATTTGTCGATCGACGCCCTGGCCGGATGCGCCGGACGGTCTCGGACGTCGGCAACCCAAGCGAGCAGCTCCTGGTGGATCCGGTTCGTCACCGTGTCGTTCACCCATTGCGGCGACCACCACGGCGCACGGCCCTGCACAATGCGCGAGACGGTGTCGGGATTGTCGCGCAGCCACACGTACAGCTCGGTGGCGGCGAGATCGACGAGGCCGTGGTGAGCGCCGTCCTGGACAACGCCGGCGAGAAATTCGCCGAGGATCGGGCTCTTGGTGGACTCGGCGAGCTTGGGAAGCACGACCTGGTTCACCAGCGCGGCGACGTCGTCGTCCTTGATCTTCTCCACCGCGACTCCGGCGATTCGCGCCGCTTGCCGGGCGACCGTGCGCCGATTGTTTTCGGGAGTGAGCCATTCGCCGGCGCGGCGGGACGGCTGGGCCCGCAGCACCTTGTCGCGGACGACGGATCCGCGAAGGAAGTTGCTCGCCACGAAATCGGCAAGACTGCGCCCGAGCGTCTCCTTGCGGGTCGGAATGATCGCCGTGTGCGGGATCGGTAAACCGAGCGGGTGCCGAAAAAGCGCCGTCACGGCGAACCAGTCCGCCATGGCGCCGACCATCGCCGCCTCGGCGGCCGCATTGACGAACCCCCAAAGCCCCGTGCGGTCGGTCAGGGTCTGCGTCAGAACGTAGATGATCGCGGCGAGCACCAGCAGTGACAAAGCAAGCGTGCGCATGTTCCGCAATCGCCGACGTCTGCGGAGATCTGCTGGGCTGATGGTCGCCTCGGTCGTGGACATACGTCCATCTTGCCAGTATGACCGGCGAACGCGATGCATCGCATTTCACCGGGTGCGCGCTGCCCGCCCTGCCGACCGCCCTGCCGACCGTCCCGCCGCCGGGACCGCCGCCGGACCGTCGACGGGTACTTGACGGGCCGACACGGGCAGCCCCGCGGCGTCCTCTCGGCCATACCCGCGGCGTCCGCGGATTACGACGAAAGGGGCGCGGACACCATTGGTGTCCGCGCCCCTTTTTCAGCGTGACGAATCAGCCGGCGACAACCGAAAGGTTGAGCGTTGCCAAAACGTCATCGTGCAGTCGCACCGTCGCCTTGTAATCACCGGTGGTCTTGATGTGCACCGGGATTTCCACCTTGCGGCGGTCGACCGACGTCGACGTTTCCGCTTCGACAGCCGACGCGATGTCGGACGGCGTGACGGTGCCGAACAGTCGGCCGGTCTCGCCGGCCTTCACGGTCACAGTGATGGGCTCGGCCTCCAGCTTGGCCTTGACGATCTGTGCGTCGTCCAGGCTTGCGATGGCGCGAGCGCGCCGGGCTGCCTGGATGGCCTCGATCTGCTTTTCGGCGCCCTTGTTCCAGCCGACGGCGTACCCGCGCGGGACGAGGTAGTTACGGGCGTACCCGTTCTTGACCTCGACGACGTCGCCGGGAGCTCCGAGACCGGTCACTTCGTGCGTCAGAATAAGTTTCGCCATGAGTGCCCCTCCTTTAGCGAGCCGAGCTCGAGTAAGGGAGCAAGGCCATCTCGCGGGCATTTTTCACTGCCTTCGCGATCAGGCGCTGTTCCTGAACCGACACACCTGTCACGCGGCGGGCGCGGATCTTACCGCGGTCCGAGATGAACTTGCGCAGCATTGCGGTGTCTTTGTAATTGATTGCCGCAGCTTCGGAAAGCTTCAGCGGGTTTGCCTTCTTTTTAGGCTTCCGGACTTCCGGCTTGGCCATAATCGTGCTCCTTGCTTATTTGAAGAATGAGTTAGAACGGCGGTTCGTCGTTGCTCGGACCGCCCCAGTTGCCGCCTTGTCCCGATTGCGGGTTCGACGCGGCCCACGGGTCGTCCTGCGGCGCGCCTTGCTGGCCGCCGAAGCCGCCCTGCTGCTGGCCGCCGTAACCGCCTTGACCGCCCTGAGGCCCGCCAAAGCCGCCCTGCTGCGGACCGCCCTGCTGCTGGCCGCCGAAGCCGCCCTGCTGCTGGCCGCCGAAGCCGCCTTGCTGGCCGCCGCCGCGGGAGGTCTTGGTGACCTTGGCCGAGGCATAACGCAACGCCGGGCCGACCTCGTCGACCTCGAGCTCCATGACCGTACGCTTTTCGCCTTCTTTGGTCTCGAAACTGCGAGACTTGAGCCGGCCCTGCGCCACGACGCGGGTACCGCGAGTGAGCGATTCCGCAACGTTCTCGGCCGCGTCGCGCCATACCGAGCAACGGAGGAACAGCGTCTCGCCGTCCTTCCACTCGCCGGACTGACGATCGAACGCTCGGGGTGTCGATGCCACGGTGAAGTTGGCAACGGCAGCGCCGGACGGCGTGAACCGCAACTCAGGATCGGCGGTCAAGTTGCCGACGATCGTGATGATTGTGTCGCCTGCCATATAGATTTCCCCTTAGGAGTTCGTCGGAACGGTCTGCCGGGCTCAGGCCTCCGGGCGGAGGATCTTCGTCCGGATCACCGTTTCATTGAGGCCGAGCTGGCGGTCGAGTTCTTTGGCAACGTCCGGCGTCGCGTGGAAATCGACGACGGCGTAGTAACCTTCAGTCTTCTTTTGGATCTCGTAAGCGAACCGGCGGCGTCCCCACACGTCGACGTTGTCAACGGTTCCACCGTTTTCCGGGATCACCGTGATGAGCTTGTCGATAGCGGGCTGGAGCGTGCGCTCTTCGAGCTCCGGGTCGAGAATGACCATCATTTCGTAATGACGCAAGTAAACCCACCTCCTTTGGTCTGTAGCGGCCACGGTCTTTCCGTGGCAGGAGGGTTGTTGCATCGTCTGCGTACACAGACCTCCCCACAATACCGGGCAGCCGGTGTTTTCGGCCAATCCATCGCCGAGAGTGGAGTTGTTGTCGGTTTTCGGTCCCGAAAACCGACAACAACTCCACTCTCGGCGCTTGGACGGAAGGGGCGCCCGGCGGGGTTCGGCGGTGCGGAGGACGGCGCGGTGTCAGTCGACGGGCTCGCTGCTCATGCGGTCGCCGATGAACTCGAGCACTGCCGGGTCGTCGGTGACCAACCGGTCCACCTCTTCACCGGCCGTACACGTCATCAATCCGATTGTCGCCACCCCGTCGGACCGGAAGAGTACCTGCCAGATCGCCCCGCTGTCCTCCCAGCGCCGCAGCTTCTCCACCCCCGGGCTCACGCCTCCGTCACTCATCGCCGGCCGCCGTCGACGCTTCCATCTGGTCGGCGATCGCCGAAACGACCGACGAGTCGGCAAGCGTCGTCACGTCGCCCAACTCGCGATGTTCGGCGACGTCAAGCAGCAATCGGCGCATGATCTTGCCGGACCGGGTCTTCGGCAACTCGGGCGTCAGCAAGATCTGCCGGGGCCTGGCGATCTTGCCGATCTGTCTGGCTACCGTGGCCCGCAGATCGTCGACGAGCGCCGCGCCGGCATCGCCTTCTTCGTCCACTCCCGCCTTGATCGACACGAAAGCGACGATTCCCTGGCCGGTCACGGCGTCCGAAGCACCGACCACCGCGGCCTCGGCGACGCTCGGGTGCGAGACCAATGCCGATTCGACCTCGGTCGTCGAAATGCGATGCCCGGAAACGTTCATGACATCGTCGACGCGGCCAAGCAGCCAAAAATCGCCGTCCTCGTCCTTCTTCGCACCGTCGCCGGCGAAATAGACGCCCTCGAACTTCGACCAGTACGTCTTTTTGTAGCGCTCGTCGTCGCCCCAGATTCCGCGAAGCATTCCGGGCCACGGCTCGGTGATCACGACGAACCCGGCCTCACCGTTGGCCACGGCCCGGCCCTCGTTGTTGACGACATCGGCGCTGATTCCCGGGAACGGCTGCATGGCCGCGCCCGGCTTGGTCCGAGTGATGCCGGGGAGCGGGGTGATGAGCACGCCGCCGTTCTCGGTCTGCCACCACGTGTCGACGACCGCCGTCTTATTGCCGCCGATGTTCTTCCGATACCAGATCCAGGCTTCCGGGTTGATCGGCTCGCCGACCGACCCGAGGATCCGCAGCGACGACAAGTCGTGCGCCCGCGGGTACTCCTCGCCCCATTTCATGAACGTACGGATGGTTGTCGGCGCCGTGTAAAGGATCGTCACCTTGTAGTCTTCGATGATCTTCCACCACCGGTCCTTGCCGCCGGCGTCCGGAGCTCCCTCGTACATGACGGACGTGACGCCGTTGGCCAACGGTCCGTACACGATATAACTGTGGCCCGTCACCCAGCCGATGTCCGCCGCCGTCCAGAACACGTCGGTCTCCGGCTTCATGTCGAAAATCAGCCGGCAGGTCGCCGACACGTGCGTGAGATACCCGCCCGTCGTGTGCAAAACACCCTTTGGCTTGCCGGTCGTGCCGGACGTGTACATCACATACAGCGGATGCTCGGCGTCGAACATCTCGGCAACGTGCTCCGGGCTTGCCGAATCGACGACGTCGTGCCACCACACGTCGCGCCCATCGGTCCAGTCGACGTCCTGCTCGGTGCGCCGGACGACGAGCACCGACCGTACGTCCGGGCATTCGCTGACGGCCTCGTCAACGGCGGGTTTGAGCGGATTGATCGAGCCCTTGCGCCAGCTGCCGTCCGCCGTGATGACCACGTGCGCATCACAGTCGATGATGCGCGTCTTCAAAGCGTCGGCCGAATAACCGGCGAACACGACGGTGTGCGGTGCCCCCAACCGAGCGCACGCGAGCATGGCCACGACGGTCTCCGGGATCATCGGCATGTAGATCGCCACCCGGTCGCCCGCCCTCACGCCCAGATCGGTCAGTGCATTTGCGGCGCGGCACACGTCGTCCTTCAACTGTCGGTAGGTGATGGCCCGCGTGTCGTCCTCGGGTTCACCGACCCAGTGGAAGGCCACCCGGTCGCCATTGCCGGCGTCCACGTGCCGGTCCACGCAATTGACCGCCGCATTGAGCGTGCCGCCGACGAACCATTTGGCGTACGGCAGCTCCCACTGCAGAACGTCGTCCCACTCGCGGTCCCACGTCAGGCGCCGGGCTTGGTCCGCCCAAAAGCCGAGACGGTCTTCCTTGGCGCGTTGATAGACGTCCGGCTGCGCGTTGGCGTGCGCGGCCAACTCGGCGGGCGGGTCGAACTGCCTCGATTCGTGCAGCAGGGCCGACAGCTCGGGATCGGGGGTGGTCATGGAAATCTCCTTCGATTGATGCGTGGCGTTGTTCCGGCAGGGGTCGAGGCGATCGATTCGTCCGCATCACGCTCCCCGCAAATTCGCACGCCGGACTGACCGAGCCGGCGGTCTGCCGTCGAGGGCAGTTTCCATTGTTTGCTGACGCTTTCAATCTACGAGCGCACACACGTCGAGACAAGACCCGGCACTGTAGGGTCGAAAGCGGTATCAGCCCCGTCCGCGCAAAGGAGCAGCAGATGTCCACGAGCCCCAGAGGGCCGATCGACGCCTCGAAGACACCGCGTTTCGCCGGCCCGGCCACGTTTGCCCGGTTGCCGCGTCTGGACCAGGTCGACAAGGCCGACGTCAAGGTCATCGGCGTTCCGTTCGACACCGGCGTCTCCTACCGCCCCGGCGCACGGTTCGGCGCCAATCACGTGCGCGAGTCGTCCCGGCTGCTGCGCCCGTACAACCCCGCCCAGGACGTCTCCCCGTTCGAGAACATGCAAGTGGCGGACGCCGGCGACGTCGCCGTCAACCCGTTCAATATCGGCGAGGCAATCGAAACGCTGCAGGGGGCCGCTACCGATCTGACGTCGGACGGCGCGAAGCTCATCACGATCGGCGGCGACCACACGATCGCGCTTCCGTTGCTGCGTGCAGCCTGCGAGCGCCACGGCCCGGTCGCGCTTTTGCACTTCGACGCGCACCTCGACACCTGGGACACCTACTTCGGCGCCGAATACACGCACGGCACCCCGTTCCGCCGCGCCTTCGAGGAAGGCATCATCGACACCGACGCCCTCAGCCACGTCGGCACCCGCGGACCTCTTTACGGACGTCGCGATCTGGACGACGACCGTCGGTTCGGCTTCGGCATCGTCACGTCGTCCGACGTCTACTACCAGGGCGTACGCGAGGTGGTGGCCAAGCTGCGCGACCGCATTGGCTCCCGTCCGCTCTACATCTCCATCGACGTCGACGTCATGGACCCGGCGCACGCGCCCGGCACCGGCACTCCGGAGGCCGGCGGGATCACGAGCCGCGAGCTGCTCGAAATCGTGCGCGGTTTCGACGGGCTGGACATCATCGGCGCCGATATCGTCGAGGTGGCGCCGGCATACGACCACGCCGAGATCACCGGAATCGCGGCTGCCCATATCGGGTACGATCTCGTGTCGTTGCTTGCCCGCCAGCACGACCGCGACAACGCGCCGGACGCCGGCAAACGCTAACCCGGAGGGCTCGGGCCGGCCCGCCGGCGGCTACGAATCTACTCGGTGACCTTGTAATATTTGAAGAATTTTTTCACGTAATTCGCTTGCGCGATAGCTATCAACGCCCACCGGCGGGGATCGGTCTCGGCGCGGTTCCACAGCGGATTCCGCCCGCCGCCGCGCTTGAAGATCCCCTTCACCCACGCCTTCATGGACGGGTCCGTGATGTAGTGCAGCAGTAGTTTCTGCGGAATGACCGTGAAGCACGACTCGAGCTGATCTTGGACGAGTTCGGCCTGATCCTTCAAGGTGTCGAATACGTACTCGTCGACATACCAGGATGCCGCGTTGTGCCCGCCGCCGGTGATGTAGAAATTCGACCGTCCGAGCCGGGGATTGAGCTCGAAGAACTTCATCGACCCGTCGCGCGGATCCTTCTTCACGTCAAAGTTGGCGTAGCCGACCCAGCCGAGCTCCTTGAGGATCAGCCGTGACTGTTCGACAACCTCGGGGTGGTGGCTCGTGACCATGGCGACCGGGTTGCCGATGGCGCCGGGAGTGTGTTCTTCGAGCAGCGTCACGCCCCACGACGCAAACCGGACATCGGAATTCTTGTCGCAATAGCACGTCAGGGTGCGCATGCCCTGGTCATTGCCGGGCACCTTGTCCTGCAAGATCACGTTCTCGCGGTAACCCGCCCGGTACATGGTGGCGGTGAGTTCACGCAGCTCGGTCTCCGACGAGACCTCGTGCACCTTTTTCCGGCCCGGGAAGTCAATCTTCTTCCATGCCGTGACGTTGCCGGGCTTGACCATGACCGGGTAGTCGAACGGCACGCTGAGGTCCGCGGGCGGCTCCTGCGACAAGTCGAGGATTTGCGTGGCCGGATGGTCGATCCCAAGTTTTTGGCACAGTTCGGAGAAATTCTGCTTCATCGTGCCGCGGTCGAATCGTTCTTGGTCGACGTACGGCCCGATGTAGTTGTCCGGCAGCTTGCCGTGCAGCGAGATGATGGCCTGCACGGTCCGGTCGGCCGACCCCATCACCAGGATGGGTCGCCCGTCTCGCGCAATCCCGGCGAACGGTTCACTGGTCAACGTCTCATACAGCACATCGGGCTCCGCCGGTGCCGGGCATCGCACGTGGTGCAGAATTTTCGAATAGCGCACGATCCAGGTGTCGTGTTCGGAGATCAAATACGCGCGGACGCCGTACTGTTCATAAAAGGCACGCGCCAGCGAGTACGCTCCGACGTCGCCGCCGACGATGACGGCTGTGAAAGGGGCGTCGTTCGGCGGGGTCATGCGCTCCATCGTATCGGAGGCGACCGCTTGTCTTCGACATTCGCTACGCCCGGCCGGCGGTGGATTACGAGGTTTTCGCCGGCAATTTCCACCGCACCAGTCCGGCTGCCGTGTCGATCTGCACGAGTTTCGGCGCGGCGGAGCCCTTCACCGCGATGACGACCCATCCGTGTTCGCAGCTCCCCAGCGGTATTTCGGCCTGCTTGAGGAGTTTGCCGGGTTTGCCGGGCGTCGGCGAGTCGGCCTCCTGGCTGAGCGTTCCGTGCTTGTCGCGCATCACCCAGCCGTAATTGCCGGGCTGGGCGCTACCCTTTTCGGATTTCGCAATGCAAAATTTCACCCGTACCGCGGCGTTCTTGGGATGCTCCGAGTCGAAACCTTCGGGCTCGTATTTCTGCACGGCGACGGTGGATCCGTCCGCCGTGTACCGGACGGTGGTCCCGACCGGCTGCGGCCCGGGAATATCAGCGGTGGGGGCTTTCCCGGCCACGTGATCGCCCGACCCACCGCAACCGGCGAGCATCAGCATGGCGGCAACGGCCGCCGCGGAAACAATTTTGCGTATCACTTCTCAACCCCGTCTTCGACTTTATCGCTGCTCCGAACTGCCGGAGTCATCGGCGTCGCCGTTTCCCCATAGGTCGCCGAACACTTCGTCGGGCGTGGCGAGGGCGTCCGCCGACGCCGACTTGGCCGGCGGATCGGCCCGCAGTCGCACGTGCCGGGTCGACGTCAACCACCCGCGGGGAGTCGTGAACCCGTCGTCCACGGGTTTGTAGATCAACAGCGCCACGATCGAGGCCAGCCGTGCCAGCACGAACACGACAAGGATCCACGTTGCCACCCCCTTGCCCGGATCGGCGGTTTCCAGCCGGTACAGCGACAGGCAGACCGCGAAGAATACCTCGCAAAACATCCACGGCAGTTGCACGGCCCATTGCGGCGCGGTCAGCGCGGCGACCGGGATCAGCCACAGCGAAGCCTGGGGCGGCAACGCCGGAAGGGCGACGAACGAGGACACGAGGGTCACCGACAGCACGGTTTCGAATTTCCATATATCGGGCCGCCGGGCCGCGCACGCTCCCAGGACCACGAGGATCAAGACAACGATCCCCAGGGCCAGCCCGACTTCGAGGCCCTGCGAGGCTGCCACGCCCCCGATGTTCGCCAACCACCACAGCGAACCGGGGCCGACCCCGTAGGACAGCCAATACTGCATGGTTCCCGGGAACGACGGATCGAGCGCCGCTCCGGCCGCGGCAGTTCCGATTGCGCAGCACGTCAGGGCCGTGAGCTGGCGGAGCTTCGCACCGCGCGTGCGCAGGCCGTGAATCAGGACGGCAGCCAACACCAGCAGCGCGACCGGCGACACGAGAACGGCGAGGCCCAGCAGTATTCCGCTCAGCCAACCTCGGCCGGGGTGCGCGAAATCGTCGATCCACAACACGAGCGCCCACACGGCCAACGCAATCGCGACCAAGTCGAATGACCCGGGCGCCGCGAACACCAGCACCGCGCTGAGCCCGACACTGGCGACCCGCCACCGCCGACGGAATCCGAGAACTCGTGCGGTTCCGATCACGACGAAAGCCAGTGCAGCGGCGTCCAGCGTCATGGCGAAAGCGAAAAAGACCTCGGACTGTTCGCCAAGGGATCCGCCCGGCACGAACGCGCCGAGCAGGTGGATCAGCCCCCGGGTGCCCGGGGCGGCGATCAGGTCGGGGAATTGCGGGATGGTGCTGCCGATCGGCGCATCGGGCGGGTTCAAGGACGCGGCACCGCCCGAGGGCGACACCATCGACTGGTATTTGTCGATCAGCCCGGACGAGCACATATGCGACAACGAGCCGGGCGATTTCCAATCCGTGCCGAAGCAGCGGCCCTGGAAAAGTACGCCGACGCCGAACATCGCCAGCGCCGCCACGACGAAGATCCGGACGGCGCTGACGGCCGAACGTCCGGCCGTGAGCGCGTGCCGGCCGAGCGGTCCGCCGACGACCGGGCTGGCCCAGGTGACTATCGGCTGATCGCGGCTGGGTGGTATCTCAGTCGGCACGAGGCAAGCCTATCGACCTGGTCTCGCTTGCCGAGTGGCGGCGAATGGCTGTGCGTCCTCGTAGGGCCCTCGCCGGGTGGTCAGGGCGCCGTGTCGTGCGGGCGTGCCGGTGGATTCACCAAATCCTTCACGCCGTGCCCACCGTCGTGGCCACTACCGCCTTCGTTACCCTCGTCGGAGGAACTGCCGTCGGAGTCGTCGGAGTCGTTCTGTCCTGTGCCCCCGCCGTCGTCCGACGGGGTCGTGTGCGTCGTTGCGGGCGGGCTCGGCGGCTTCGACGGCTCGGTCGGCTGTTCCGTGGGAGATTCGGATTCCGTCGGCGATTCGGACGTCGGCGGCGACGTAGGCGATTCGGACGTCGGCGGCGACGACGGCTCACTCGGCTCCTCGGTGTCCGATTCGGACGTCGGCGGCGGAGTGTACTCCTTCGTCTGGTGTCCACCCGGGGGCGTCTTGTCCGGCAGCGCCTTCAGGCCCGGGAACTGTTCGACAGGCTCACCGGCGAGGGCCTTCTTCATGTAGTCGGTCCACACGATCGTCGGATAGGAGCCGCCATAGATGTAGCTGTAATTGCCGAAGCCTTCGAGCGGAAGCTCGGCGCCGTGCTTACCGACCCGGAACATCGATACGGCAGTCGCCATTTGCGGGGTGTATCCGACGAACCAGGCCGCCTTGCTGCTGTCGGTCGTGCCGGTCTTGCCCGCAGCCGGACGATCCAACCCCTGCGCCACGGTTCCGGTGCCTTCGTCGATCACCGATTCGAGAGCATGCGTCGTTTGCGACATGAGGGCCGGCTGGAACACCTTCTTCCCGGAGGTATCCGGTTTGTAGATCGAATTGCCGTTCGGGCTCGTTACCGACGACACCACATGCGGGTCGTGCCGCACGCCGTTCGCCGCGAACGTCGCGTACGCGCTCGCCATGTCGATATTGTGCGGACTCGCCGTGCCGAGCACGTTTGCGGGATTCGCAGTGAGCCCGGCGGTCTTCTTCGGTAGCCCGGCCTTGACCGCGGCATCCACAGTCTTTTGCGGTCCGATTTGCGTGTTGATCTGCGCGAACACAGTGTTCACCGAATGTGCCGTGGCGTCCAGCACGCTGATCTCGCCGTAGTTCTCCCCCGAATCGTTGTGAATGCCCTCGGGGAAGCCCTTGACGTAAATGCCGCTGTTGCCGTTGTAGTAATCGTCCAGCCGGACGCCCGATTTGAGCGCGGCCACGAGCGTAAACGCCTTGAAGGTCGATCCGGCCTGCACGCGATCATCCGTTGCCGCGTTCACTTGCCGCTCGAGATAGTCCTTACCGCCGTACATGGCCACAACCGCGCCGGTCTTCGGGTTGATGGACGTCAGCCCGACGGTGGTGCCGCTCGGCTGATATTGCGGCAACGCGCTGACCGCGTCATCGGCGGCCTTCATCGCCTTTTGACTGAACGTCGTCACGATCCGGTAGCCGCCGCGGCGCAGCTCGTCGTGCGAGATCCCGGCCTTTGAATTCAACTCGCGGCGCACGTAGTCCAGCAAGTACCCCTTCGTGCCCTTGTACATGCTCTGGTGCTGCTTGGCTTTGTACACGTGCGGGAACTTGGTCTTGTCCCGCTGCGCCTGACTGATGTATCCCTCCTCGACCATGTTGTCGAGGACGTAATTGAAACGCGGCTTGTACTCGCCGGGATCGTCCGCCGGGTCCGCAGCGCCCGGCCGTTGCACCATTGCCGCAAGCATCGCACTTTGCGCCACGTTCAATTTGGACGCAGGCTCGTGGAAATAATCCTGTGCCGCGGTCTCGACTCCGTAATTGCCCCGGCCGAGGTAAATGGTATTGAGATAGTGGGCGAGGATCGCGTCCTTGCTTTGCTGCTGATCGATCTTCAGCGCAATGAACATTTCCTTGATCTTGCGGCTGAACGTGTGCTTGTCGTTCAGATAGAAGTTCTTCACGTATTGCTGCGTGATTGTCGACCCGCCGCCGGCATAGTTGCCGCTGACGACGCCGACCACCGCGCGGCCGATGCCTTTGAACGAGATGCCGCGGTTTTCATAGAACGACTGGTCCTCGGCCGAAACCACTGCGTGCTGCATGGGTTTCGAAATGCCGCCGATCTTCACGCTCTCCCGATCGATATCCGAAAAGCGCCCGAGCTCGGTCTTCCCATCGGCGTAGTAGACGATAGTCGTCTGCTCCCGCGCGGCCGCATTGGCCGGCGGAATATCCGTCGTGACGTATCCGACCACGAATGTGATGCCGCCGATCAACGCAATTCCAAGGATGATCAGCAACACGAGACGCAACGACGGGAGCCACCGCATGACTCCCCTGCGGCCCGGCCGGGGATACTTGAACAGGTTCTTCCGCGAGGCGGCGCCGGACGACGCGGTGGAGCGCGCCCGCGGCTGAGAATTCGCCGGCGCTTTGCGTTTCGGCGCTCTCGGTCGTCGCTTGCTCAAATTTGCCCCTCGAGGTCTGGAATATCGGCCGTCCGCATCCCGGATCCACTGCCCGTGCCGTGATGCGGCATTGTCTGCTGGCCTGCCATCGGCCATGCGGACTGGGCTCGCGGGCTGACGGCCGGGGCTGACGGCGGTGGGGCTATGATCGGCATCAATTGCGTGATGCGGTTGAAGTCTAGGATAGAAGCCAATCTTGTCAATCGCCTAACAATCGCTGAACTATCGTGGTGAATTTCACCACTCGGCCCGTCGGATCGCCCGCGATTCGCAGGTCAGGAAGGACCCGTCGCGATGCTTTCCACCTGGCTGACCCGGACCCTGAATTTGCGCGCGCCGATCATTGGCGCCCCGATGGCGAACCGCTCCGGAGGCCGGCTGGCACGCGCCGTCACATCCGGCGGCGGGCTCGGCATGATCGGTGCCGGCTCCGCCGCAACACCGGCATGGCTGCGCGAGAACGCGGCGCGCGCATCGACGCCGGACGACGCGACTCAAGGCGACGCGGGTGACGGCGAGCGCTTCGGCGTCGGGCTGATGACCTGGTCGATCGACCGCGACCGCACGCTGTTCGATGCGGTCTTGGCCGAACGGCCCGCCGTCGTGTCGCTGTCCTTTGGCGATCCGGCACCGTACGTCGACGATGTGCACGACGCCGGCGCACTCGTGATGTCGCAAGTCAACACGCCGGCCGATCTGCGACTGGCCGAGGACGCCGGCGTGGACTTCGTCGTCGCGCAAGGCACGGACGCCGGCGGCCACACCGGCGTCATCGGCACGTTGCCGCTGCTGCAGCAAGTGCTCGATCGTGCCTCCATCCCGGTGCTGGCCGCCGGCGGAATCGCGACCGGACGCGGACTCGCCGCAGTGCTGGCGGCCGGCGCGGAGGGAGCCGTCGTCGGCACCGCGCTGCTCGGCAGCCCCGAAGCCGATATTCCGGACGGGCTTCGCGAACGCTTGTTCGCCGCCGAGGCCGAGGAGACCGTGTACACGCGCGCATTCGATACCGCAATGGGCACGCCGTGGCCGCACCGGTGGGGCGGCCGGGCCATCCACAACCGGTTCATCGACGAATGGGACGGCCGGCTGGATGAGTTGGCGCACGACGGACATGCCGGCGATCTTGTCCGCGCCGCGAACCGGGCCGGCAATCCGGACGCCGCCGGGCTCTACGCCGGCCAAGGCGTCGGAATGCTCAGCGACGGCGCGCCGGCCGCCGACGTCGTCGCACGGATGGCGACCGACGCCGAAGCGCTGCTCGGCCGACGGTTCTAGGACGCGATCACCGCAGTATCAGTCGCCTTGCGGCGGCTGCTTCGGCGCCGGCGGATCTGCCGGCGGTTCGGGCGCATCGTCGATGACCGGCTCTGCGGCCTGCTCGCCTGCGGCTTCATCGCCCGCGACCTGACCGGCCGCCGTCGCCTCGGACTCGGCTTCTTCAACGATCTTGTCGATCGGAACGTTGAGAATGTCCTCCAGCTTGGTTCCGGCGCGGCCCTGTTCTTTTTCGGCAGTGCTCACATCGCCGAACGCGTTTGCGGCGTCCTGATTCAAAGCCTCCAACGTCGACTTCGTATCGGGCGCGCCCACCGGTCCCGAGTCCTGACTGCCGGCCGAGTCGTCGTCCCGGGTCGCCGGCGGCATCAGACCTGCCGACCCACCGTCGTCCGGAGTCGTATTGCCCAGCGCTCCGCCGATCCCCTTCAGCGCCTCGCCGACTTCGCTGGGAATGACCCATAGCTTGTTGGACGTGCCTTCGGCGATCTTGGGCAGTGTTTGCAGGTACTGGTAGGCCAGCAATTTCTGGTCGGGCTTGCCTTCGTGAATGGCGTTGAACACCTTCATGATGGCCGCCGATTCGCCGTCGGCGCGCAAGACCGATGCCTTGGCGGCGCCTTCGGCCTCGAGAACCGCCGATTTCGCGGCGCCTTCGGCCTGCAGAATCGACGATTGGCGTTCGCCCTCGGCCGTGAGGATCTGCGACTGCTTGGTGCCTTCGGCCGTCAAAATCACGGCGCGGCGGTCGCGCTCGGCGCGCATCTGCTTTTCCATCGAGTCCTGGATCGACAGCGGCGGATCAATGGCCTTCAGCTCGACGCGCGAGACCCGGATGCCCCATTTGCCGGTGGCTTCGTCGAGCACTCCGCGCAGCTGGCCGTTAATCTGGTCGCGCGAGGTGAGCGCTTGTTCCAGGTTCAGTCCGCCGACCACGTTACGAAGCGTCGTGGTGGTCAGCTGCTCGACGGCCTGGATGTAGTTGGCGATCTCATACGTCGCTGCTCGGGCGTCGGTGACCTGAAAGTACACGACGGTGTCGATCGATACGACCAGGTTGTCCTCGGTGATGACCGGCTGCGGCGGGAACGACACGACCTGCTCGCGCAAATCGATGAGCGGCCGGATCCGGTCAACGAACGGGATCAACAAGGCCAGGCCGGGGTTCAACGTCTTCTGGTAGCGGCCGAGCCGTTCGACGACTCCTGCGCGGGCCTGCGGGACAATCCTGACGCTGCGTGACAAGACGATGATCACGAAGATCAATATGATGAGCGCGACTATCCAGCCGCCGGCGTTATCCATTCTCGCTCCCCCAAATTCGGCGGACGTCGTCCGCTCGCTCGATTCCGCGGACGTTGTCCGCCCGGTAAGTTCTTAGACGACTTCATCTCGTGTCACGACCGCCGTCGCGCCGTCGATCAAGGCAACCGACACGTTCTCGCCGGCTTGGATGACAGTATCGGCGTCCATGGTGCGCGCCGTCCAGACGTCACCGCCGATCTTGACGAGCCCGCTCGACGAATCGACCGCCTCGAGCGCCAGGGCGCTGGCCCCCAGCAGGGCGTCGACGTTGGTACGGCGTCCCGGCGGTCCTTTCCGAAGGTGTCGGATCGCCACCGGGCGGACGAGGAAGATCATCAGCAGGCCGACGATCGCGGCCACCACGACCTGGACGGCCGCCCCGGCCGGCGTGAACGACGTGGCAAGTCCGGCGACGGCTCCGACCGCAAGCATGCCGAAGAGCAGATCCAGACTGACGATCTCGATGCCGGCCAATGCCAGCGTGATCACCAGCCAGATCAACCACGGATTTTCGGCGAGCCAACCCAATGCCGTGAGACCTCCAATCGAATTTTCCGTCCCTTTCCTCCATCATGCCCGAAATACGTGCACTCTTGGGCCGAACGCCGATATTCGTCATGGGACCGAAACAATTTCCCCGCTGTCACCGGCCGGCGGATCGGTTCCCGCCCCGAGTGGCGGCCAATGGTCGTCGCCCCGCCCCGAGTGGCGGCCAATGGTCATCGGGCGGCCGGTTTTGCCGCCATTGGCCACCACTCGGCGGGTGTCACTGCCGTGCCCGGCCGCTGAACGCCGTCGGCGCCCTCTTTGCAGGGATTGACGAGGGAAGGGTGTTGACTGGTCTCGAACGTTTGTCTTTTAAGGAGAGTGCTCGGCATGGCAGAGACAGTCGCAGATCAGCTTGTCGCTCAGCTCAGCGCGGCGGGCGTCAAACGCATTTACGGCATCGTGGGCGACAGCCTGAACCCGGTCGTCGACGCCGTTCGGCGAAGCGGCGGTTCGGCGAAGGGCGGCATCGACTGGGTGCATACGCGCCATGAGGAAGCCGCGGCGTTCGCGGCGGCGGCCGAGGCACAGCTGACCGGCACCGTCACGGCATGTGCGGGATCGTGCGGACCGGGCAACCTCCACTTGATCAACGGCTTGTACGACGCGCAGCGATCGAGCGCGCCCGTGATCGCGATCGCCGCGGACATTCCGAGCATCGAGGTCGGCTCGAACTATTTCCAGGAAACGCATCCGATCAGGCTGTTCAACGAATGCTCCTGGTACAACGAGCACATCTCCACGGCCCAGCAAGCACCGCGCGTCGTTCACCACGCCCTCCAGATCGCGCAGGGCCGTTCCGGCGTGGCGGTCGTGACGTTGCCGGGCGATCTGGCCGAGAAGGAGGCGGTAGGCCGGGCGCCGCAGTACACCCGGCCTGCCGCGCCGAGCGTGACCCCGGACGACGAAACAGTAAAGAAATTCGCCGAACTGATCAACAAGTCCAAAAAGGTCGCGATCTTTGCCGGCATCGGCGTGGCGGGCGCCCACGACGAAGTACTCGCCTTCGCCGACAAGGTCGGCGCCCCGATCGGCCACTCGCTGCGCGGTAAGGATTTCATCCAGTACGACAATCCGAACGACGTGGGCATGACCGGCCTGCTGGGGTACGGCGCGGCACATGCCGGGATCCACGACGCCGATCTGTTGATTCTGCTCGGCACCGACTTTCCCTACGAGCAATTCCTTCCGGACGACGTCACAACCGTGCAGGTCGACATCGCGGCCGAGCGGCTCGGCTGGCGCACGCCGATCGACCTGGCAGTACACGGAGACGTCTTGTCGACGCTGGCCGCGCTGGATCCGATGGTCAAGGACAAGCGCAATAAGTCCTACCTGAAGAAGATGCTGAAACGCCATGACGAGTTGATGACCAAGTCCGTCGGCGCGTACACCAAGAACGTCCAGGACCTCGTCCCGATCCATCCCGAATACATCGCTTCGATCCTTGACGATCTGGCCGATGACGACGCCGTCTTCACCATGGACACCGGCATGACAACGGTCTGGGGAGCCCGTTACATCAACCCGACCGGACGGCGTCGCACGCTCGGCTCGTTCACGCACGGGTCGATGGCCAACGCCCTACCCCAGGCCATCGGCGCCCAGCTGACCGACCCGAACCGGCAGATCGTCTCGATGAGCGGCGATGGCGGCCTCGGCATGCTGATGGGCGAGCTCCTCACGGTGGGCATGTACAAGTTGCCGGTGAAGATCCTGGTGTTCAACAACTCGACACTCGGAATGGTCAAGGCCGAAATGCTCGTGGCCGGACTGCCCGACTTCGGCGTGGACGTGCCGGGCGTCGACTATTCGGCTCTGGGCACGGCACTCGGTATGCACTCGCAGCGCGTCGAGCAGCCCGGCGACGTCGAAGCAGCGCTCACCGCTGCGCTCGAGCACGACGGCCCGGCGCTCGTGGACTTCGTCACCGATCCGATGGCCTTGTCGGTGCCGACCAAGATCACGCCGGATCAAATCATGGGATTCGCCGCGGGCGTCAGTAAGTTGGTGCTCGGTGGCGGGGCCGGCGAGGCCATGAAGATGGCCAAGTCGAACCTGCGCAATATTCCGCGCAACTAACCCTTCAGGTCGGGGAAGTCGCTATCGGCGAATTCCCGTCCCTCGCCGACCGGCGACTCCCCGGCTCCCGGGTGCAAATCATTTTCGCGCGTCCGCAGTTCGACGCGCCGAATCTTGCCGGAGATTGTTTTCGGCAGTTCGGCGAACTCCAGGCGGCGGATTCGCTTGTAGGGCGCCAAATGTTCTCGGGCAAACGCCAGAATGTCCTTGGCGGTCTCGGCGGTGGGCTCGTACCCGGATGCCAACACGACGTAGGCCTTCGGCACCGACAGACGCAGCGGGTCCGGGGACGGCACGACTGCCGCTTCGGCGACGGCGTCGTGTTCGATCAGCGCGCTTTCCAGCTCGAACGGCGAGAGCCGGTAATCGGACGACTTGAACACGTCATCGGCGCGGCCGACGTAGGTGATGTAGCCGTTCTCGTCGCGTTCGGCCACATCGCCGGTGTGGTAGAAGCCGTCGCGCATGGCCGTGGCCGTCAGTTCGGGCGCATCGTGATAACCGGTCATCAGACCGAGCGGCCGTTTGGACAGGTCCAGACAAATCTCGCCATGATCGCCGATCTCGCCGGTTGCCGGGTCGATCAACGCCACCGTGTAGCCGGGCATGGGTAGCCCCATCGATCCCGGCTTCACCGGATTGCCGAGTGAATTGGCAATCTGCACTGTCGTCTCGGTCTGGCCGAATCCGTCGCGGATCGTCACGCCCCATGCGGCCTTCACCCTGTCGATGACTTCGGGGTTGAGCGGCTCGCCGGCGCCCACTGCCTTTGTCGGAGGGGTGGGCAGCTGGGACAGGTCGGCCTGGATCAACATCCGCCACACCGTCGGAGGCGCACAAAAACTGGTCACACCCGCTCTGTCCATTTGCGCCATCAGCGCGCCGGCATCGAACCGGGTGTAGTTGTACAAAGACACGCACGATTCGGCGATCCACGGCGCAAAGAAGTTCGACCATGCGTGCTTGGCCCAGCCCGGAGACGCCACATTCAAATGCACGTCGCCGGGTTCGAGCCCGATCCAATACATCGTGGACAGGTGCCCCACCGGGTACGACACATGCGTGTGTTCGACGAGCTTGGCTTGCGCCGTGGTTCCGGACGTGAAGTACAGCAGGAGCGTGTCGGAGGCCTTCGTCGGGCCGTCGGGGGCGAATTCGACCGGCGCGCCGTCGGCGTCCGCATAGTCGTGGACACGTGCGCCGTCCGTGCCGGACGCCCCGTCGGCGCCGCCGACCACAATGCGCGCAAAGTCGCGGTTCACGCCGTCCAGCTTCGGCGAATCGGCGACGCCGACCACCACAAATTTGGCGCCGCCGCGGTGAACCCGATCATCGAGATCGTTGGTGTTCAACATGGTGGTGGTTGGGATCATGACGGCGCCGAGCTTGGTGCACGCCAACATGGTTTCCCACAGTTCGACCTGATTGCCGAGCATCACGATGACCCGGTCGCCTCGGCCGATCCCAATGGACCTGAACCAATTGGCCACCTGGGACGAGCGAGCCGACAGCTCGGCAAAACTGCGCTTTTCCTCGCTTCCGTCCTGCTCGACTATCCACAATGCCGGCGACTCGTTGTCGACCGCCACGGCATCGAACCAATCCAGGGCGAAGTTGAATTCGTCGAACTGCGGCCATTCGAAGTCGGCCACTGCGGCTGCGTAGTTCTCTTTGTTCGCCACCAAGCGGTCGCGAGCTGCTCGAAACTGGTCGGTCACACTCATGGTTCTCCTCGTCGAGATGGATAACTCTTGCATTCTCGCACGCGCGCCATCAAATGGCGGCCAGTGGTTTATCCCCGTTGTCCCCGCACCGAGTGGTGGCGAATGGCTGCGAAATCGGCGATTTCGCAGCCATTCGCCACCACTCGGCGAACCGGGACAGCCGTTCGCCACCACTCGGCGAACCGGGGCAGCCGTTCGCCACCACTCGGCAGGGGCAGCGGGCCGGCCCGAACTCTCGTCCACAGGCCACGCCCACAGCCCCCGGAGTACCGAGTTATCCACAGGGGGTAGAGGCGAGAGACACTTCGGACTTCAATCACAAGCATGAATCGTCAACCCATTGAGACGCCGATCGCCTTCACCGTCGAGGACGGCCGCAGTCACGGGCTGTCGCGGGCCATGATGCGCTCGAGCCGCTACAAGAAGCCCTGGCGCGGCGTTCGCATCAAAGCCGAAAACGCCGAGGACACGTTCGTTCGCGCCTCTCTTGCGCAATTGCAGCGCCCGGATGCCGTCATCAGCCATTCCACCGCGGCCGAATTGCTGGGGTTGCCGGTACGGCCGGGCGGTGGATTGCACCTCACGACCGACACCGACAAGGCACCCCAAGCGAAGACACGCGCACAGCTGCCCGGCACGATTGCGCACCGGTCGACGTTATCGGCCGACGACAGCATGACCTTGGCGACACCGGTCATCGCTCCATCGAATTTCGATGGCGGCCGCACCGGGATCGAACAGCTCACGGCGCCCGCCACACACCCGCTGCCGGACGGCGTCCGGATCACCACGCCGCTGCGTACCTGGGTCGACTTGGCAGCGCAGGGGTTGCCGGTGGACGACCTGGTCGCGGTCGGCGATGCCCTGATCAGCTTGCGGTTCAGCTTCTGCACAAGTGCGGAATTGCTGGACGCCGTCCGGCAGCTGCGGCCGATTCGCGGCGTCCGGCATCTGCGCCAGGCGGCCGAACTGATTCGCGCCGGCACCGATTCCGTCAAAGAGACCGAGCTGCGACTCGCCATCGTCAAGGCGGGCTTTCCCGAACCGGAGATCAACGTACCCGTTCTCGATCCCGCCACGGGCGGCAGAATTGCGCAGCCGGACCTCCAGTACCGCGCGCTGCGCATCGCCATCGAATACGACGGCGACCACCACCGCGTCGATCGAAAACAGTGGCAGCACGACCTGGTGCGCAACGACGGACTGATCGACCTGGGGTGGCGAGTTCTGCTTGCGACCGACCTGACGCTTCGCGAAGGGAAACAATGGACGCGATTCATCGACCGGTTGGCGGCTCTCGTGCATGATCAACAACGCGGGATTCGGTAGCGCCCGGTCCGATTGCGCCTTCGTCGCGCCGCCCCGCCCCGGCTTTCCGGACCGAGTGGTGGCGAATGGCTGCAAAATCGGCGATTTTGCAGCCGTTCGCCACCACTCGGCGGGAGGGGACAGCCGTTCGCCACCACTCGGCGGGGTCAGCGGGAGGCCCACCACTCCTTGAGCCGCCTTTCGGCCTCGTCGCGGCCGAGCGGTCCATTCTCCATCCGCAGATCGAGCAGGAACCGGTACGCCTGACCGACTGCGGGGCCCGGCGGTATGTCGAGGATCGTCATGATCGAGCGGCCGTCCAGATCGGGCCGGACGGCGTCCATCTCTTCTTTCTCGCGCAACTCACCAATGCGGCGCTCCAGGTCGTCGTACGCGTGGGCCAGTCGGTCGGCCTTGCGGCGGTTGCGCGTCGTGACATCCGATCGGATCAGGATGTGCAGCCGGCCCAGCAGCGGCCCGGCGTCGGTGACGTACCGGCGCACGGCCGAATCGGTCCACCCGGCGTCGCCGTACCCGAAGAACCGCAAGTGCAGCTCGACCAGCCGCGCCACCGCCTTGGTGGTGTCCTTGTCGAACCGCAGCTGTTTCATCCGCTTGGCAGTCAGTTTGGCGCCGACCACGTCGTGGTGATGAAAGCTCACCCGGCCGCCCGGCTCGAACCGGCGCGTCGCCGGCTTGCCGACGTCGTGCATCAAGGCGGCGAATCGGACGATGAAGTCCGGTCCCTCCACCGTGTCCGGTCCCTCGAGGTCGATCGCCTGCTCGAGCACCGTGAGCGTGTGCTGATACACATCCTTGTGCCGGTGATGTTCGTCCCGTTCGCGCACGAGCGCCGCAACCTCCGGCAGTACGTAGTCGGCCAGGCCCGTGTCGACGAGCAGTTCGATCCCGGCACGCGGATCCTTGCCGCACATCAGCTTGACGAGTTCGGCTTGTACCCGCTCCGCCGAGACGATCTCGATCCGCGCGGCCATGTCGGTCATTGCCGCACCCACCGAGGGGTGGACGCCGAACCCGAGCTGCGAGACGAACCGGGCCGCGCGCAGCATCCGCAGCGGATCGTCCGAGAACGAATCGGCGGCAAGGCCCGGCGTCCGCAGCACTCCGGCGCCCAGGTCGCCGAGACCGCCGGACGGATCGACGAACGTCAACTCCGGCAGCCGCACGGCCATCGCGCCCACCGTGAAATCACGCCTGGTCAGATCGCCGTCCAGCGTGTCGCCGAAGACGACCTCCGGTTTACGCGAGTCCGCCTGATATTTTTCGGCCCGATACGTCGTGATCTCGAGGATCTCGCCGTTCTTCCGCAGCCCGATTGTGCCGAATTCACGCCCGATCTCCCAATGCGCATCCGCCCACCCGTCGATAACGCGCAGGACGTCGTCCGGTCGGGCGTTCGTGGTCAGGTCCAGATCGGGCGTCGGCCTGCCTAAAAAAGCGTCCCGCACCGATCCGCCGACCAGTGCCAGCTCGTATCCGGCGCCTGCAAAGCGGCGACCGAGGTCTCCGATGACCGGGTCCAAAGCGGCGAGCCTGTCGGTCAAGCGTTTCTTTGCCGCATGAACGGCAGTCGTGTCTTCGGTGATAATGGGCTCCTCGCGCCGGCGATTGCACGGCCTGGCGGCGTCGTTGACAAGTTCGGACAAACTACAGGCGACATTTTACTGGCGCCGGTGAGCGTTCGACATCCGTCCAGGCTCGGCCATTAGAGTAAAGGGATGCCATTGCCAAAGCCGGGGCCCGCCCCACGCATCCCGACGGTGGAAGAAACCTCCGCCGGTGGCATGGTCGTAGACTTCGATGCGCGCGGCTACCCGGTCGCGGTGATTGGACGTCTCAATCGCGGCGGTCGCCTGGAATGGTGCCTGCCAAAGGGACATTTGGAAGCCGGTGAGACCGAGGAGCAGGCGGCGATTCGCGAAATACACGAGGAGACCGGCATCCTGGGCGATATCGTCGGGCGGCTCGGCGACGTCGAATATTGGTTTGCGGCCGGCGGTCAGCGCATCCACAAGATGGTGCACCACTACCTGCTGCGCGCCCGCGGCGGCACCATCACGGTGGAAAACGACCCCGATCATGAAGCCGTGGAAGCTGCGTGGGTACCGATCGTCGAACTGCCGGCTCGCTTGTCGTTTCCCAATGAACGGCGCATCGCTCGACTTGCATACGCCGCTATCGCGGGGCAGGCGTGAGGCGCCGGAAGCGTCCCCGGCTTGCGCTGGCCGGGACGGCGGCCGCCGCCGCCATTGGCCTCGTCGGCTTGCCGATGCCCGCTTTCGCCGCGCCGGACGACGGGTCGGGCTCGTCGCCGTCCGCCACCTCGCCGGGTCCGTCGGATACTCCGACACTTGACTCGAACAGCCCGACGGCCGGCCCGACAGTGCCGTCGAAGACCCCGGGCGAGGGTCCGACTTCCGAGCCGCCCGATGGCAGCGGCCAGGACACCGAGCCGGTTGCCGACACCGGATACGTCGAAATCGACTCGGTCACGCCAAAGCTCACCCCGCACGGCACTCTCACCGTCAAGGGGCGCATCGTCAACGGCTCCGACCATGCGCTCACTCATTCGCGGCTGCGCCTGGAGTATCAACGCACGGCGCTGTCCTCGCGCGATGAGCTGCAACGATGGGCGTCGAATCCGCACGCCGACCAGCTGGCGGCCGAATTGTCGACCGAAAACGCCGACGCCTCGGGTAAACGCAGCAGCAAGGGCAACAGCACCGGCGACGGCGGCACCGCCGGCGGCAGCGTGTCGGCCGCAAAGACCGCCGCATTGTCGACGTCCATCGCTCCGGGCGATTCCACCGGCTTCACCTTTTCGGTCAAGGCGTCCGATCTCGGATTCACCACCCTGAACCCCGACTCCAATTGGGGGGCGCGAGGCATCGCGGTTGAACTCACGGCGGACGACGGGACGAAGGATGGTCTCACCACGACGGCGCCCAGCTTCGTCACCTGGTATCCGCATCCCCACCTGAAACCCAGCCGCATCAGCACGCTCATCCCGATCAGCGGGCCGCGCCGGACGGACGACGACGGCCTGGCCACTGCCAAGGATCTGGACGACGCCGTCACCGGCGACGGCAAGCTCCTGGCCCTGCTGGACGGCGCGGACAATCCCGCCATTTCCTGGGCGGTGGATCCCGCGCTCATCAAGTCGATCAAGACCCGGCTGAACCCGAAGCCCGTGAGCCCGACGGGCACTCCGACGTCCAGCCCGACACCGACCGAATCGCCGGAGGCCGATTCGGAGCTGGCCGACTGGTACAAAAAATTCCTTGCCGCGGGACAGCGCCGCACCGTCGTGGCGCTGCCGTGGGCCGATCCGGATCTGCAGGCGCTGACGAAGTCCAAGCTGGCCGGTCTGCTCGGCCCCGCCAAAAACAAATCCGACCTCGTGACCGATGCCTTTCCGCGCGCCATCACATCGACGGCGTGGCCGGTGTTCGACACGGCACACGAGAAGTCGCTGCGCGCCCTGAAAAAGGTCGGCTACACGAACGTGCTCCTATCGAGCACGCAACAACGGTTCGACGTCGGTTACACGCCGACCGCACGCGGCAAGTTGCCGGCGGACCAGTCGGGCCTCGGCACCGTGACGGCGGATGCAACGCTGTCGAGCCTCCTGGCCAGTCTCGGTCGCGACGGGCCCGTGCAAGAGCCGGTGGCGGACGACTCCGACGGCGTGACGCTCTCGCCCGTCAGCAAAGGCCAGGACATTGCCCGAATCATCGCCGAAACGGCCACCATCACGCACGAGCGGCCCAGCGATCCGCGCACCGTGCTGATGGCGGCGCCGCGGAACTTCACGCCGGACGGGGCGTCGCTGCGCCAGCTGTTCGACAGGCTCGACTCGATTCCGTGGATGACGACCACCAGCCTGAAGAAGCTGATGGCCGAGAAACCGGACACCACCGAGACATTCACTGCCGAGGCCGCCGGCGGCGCGCTGAGCGCCGCAACCCTCAACCGGCTCGTCGAGTCCCGCCGCGAGTTCGACGAGTTCAGTGCGATCCTGGCGCATCCGAAGGTGGCCCGCGATCACCTCGACCGGGAACTTGTCGGGCTGGCGTCGGCCAAATGGCACGGCCGGGACGGCTGGAAGGCGCAGGTGACCGACGTCGTGCACCGCATCGCGTCGGATATTCAAAGCGTGGCGGTGGTGAAGGGATCGCCGGTCCTGCTCGTGACCGGGGACAAGGCGAAACTCGCCGTGCAGGTGCAGAACAACTTCGACAAGGCGGCGCACGTCGTCGTCCGGATGAACCCGGAGACGCCGCAGTTGCAAGGCGGCACCTCGAAACCGGTGACAGTGCCGGCACACCGCGGCTCCCGCGTCGAGGTGCCGGTCAAGGGTCTTGCCAACGCCGACGTTCAGGTCGAAGTCAGCATCGAATCGACCGGCGGGCATCAAGTCGGGGCATCCACCACCCGCACCGTGCGGGTGCGCGCCGACTGGGAAAATATCGGCACCGCCATCATTGGCGCTATTGTGGCAGTGATCTTCATCTTCGGCATTGTCCGGACGTTCCGCCGCGGCCGCATCACAGTCACGGGCGACGACCTGGCCGCTGCCGAGACGCTTGTCAACTCGCGGCTGGAAACGGGCGATATGCCGGTGATCCGCAGCGAGCTCTCCGGCGACCGCCGCGGCGACCGCCACGACCCGGACACCGTCCGCGCCAGGCACGGACGCGATCAACGAGGAAAACACGAATGACGGCTCCGGCGACCGCCCGGTTCGGACGCGCTTCGGCGATCATGGGTGCCGGCTCCCTGGTCTCGCGGGTTCTCGGCCTCGTGAAGATCATGGTGCTGGCCACCGCCATCGGCGTCACGTTCGGCCCGGCCAACGCGTTCGACGTCGCCAACAAGATCCCCAACACCCTCTATATGCTCATCGGCGGCGGTGTCATGAACGCCGTCCTGGTCCCGCAGGTCGTCAGGGCATCGAAACGGCCGGACGGCGGACGCGATTACACCGACCGTCTGCTCACCCTTGCCATCGGCGCGTTGTTGATCATCACGCTGGTGCTGACGGCGTGCAGCGCCGCCATGGTCTGGGTGTACACGTCGGTCGGCTCGGGCTCGTGGACGCCGGACCAGACGGCACTGGCCACGGCGTTCGCGTACTGGTGCCTGCCGCAAGTCTTCTTTTACGGCCTGTACACGCTGCTCGGTCAGGTGCTCAACGCCCGCGGGTCGTTCGGACCGTACATGTGGGCGCCGGTCGTCAACAACGTCGTAGCCATCGCCGGCCTCGTCACGTTCATCATCCTGTTCGGCCCGGGCAGCCACGGCCAGCACGGCATCCACGACTGGGATTCGGCCAAGATCGCCGTATTGGCCGGCACCGCCACGCTGGGCGTCGTCGCACAGGCGCTGATCTTGATTTGGCCGCTGCGCCGCGACGGGTTCGGGTTCACCCCGCGGTTCGGCTGGCGCGGAGTCGGTCTCGGGACGGCGTCCCGCGTCGCGTCGTGGTCGATGGCCCGGTTGATCGTCGCGCAGGTGGGGTTTGCCGTCATTTCCAACGTCGCGGCCGGCGTCGGCCAAAGCGATGCGTCCAACTCGGCGTATTCGTACGGGTATCTCGTGTTCATGCTGCCGCACGGGCTGGCGACGGTGTCCATTTCGACGGCGTTGTTCACCGCGATGTCCGCACACGCCGCGGACGGCGACACGGCAAGTGTGCGCGCCAATTTATCCGTCGGGCTGCGCACCGTCGGAGTCATGACGATTTTCGCCACGGCCGCCATCGTGGTCATCGGCGGCCAAATCGGCTTCACCCTGACCGGCGGTGCCGCCTCTCAAGGCGCCGCCGTCGGCAAGGTGATAGTGGCAATGATCGTGGGAATCGTGCCGTTCAGCGCGTCGTACCTGCTCAGCCGCGTGTTTTACGCGTACGAGGACGCTCGCACGCCCTTCTTCGTGCAAATCTGGACAATTCTCGTCACAACTGCGGGCGTCCTTGCCTCGAGCATGCTGCCCGACCAGTGGGTGGTCGTCGGCATTGGCGTGTCCATGTCGGTCGGCAACCTGGTTGGCGCCGTCATCGCGGCCGCCAAGGCCCGCAGCCTGCTGGGCGGGATCGACGGAGAGCGCACGCTCCGCACGCACGTGCGACTGGCCGCGGCCGCAATAGTCTCGGCCGTGGTCGGCGCCGCAATACTGTACTTGGTGCACGGCTTCGCCTGGTCCGGCCGGCTCGAAGCGTTCACTGCGGCAATCATCGTGGGCATTCCCATGACGGCGGTTTACTTTTTCATGTGTCTCGTCTTCAATGTGCGTGAGATTCGTGACCTAATCGGCCTTGTGCTTGGGAGATTCCGCCGGTCGGTTCGTTAGGCTTACGGTACGGTCTCGATATTCTCGACCCGGAATTTTTGTTGCGCTCAAGGAAAAGTCGGAGGTGGTCGCGCTGAGCGGCGTCACGCAGGGTGCGGTCATCGGCAACCGGTACAAGGTGTCGTCACGGCCGGCCGAATGGATCGCCGATTCCCCGGCCCCGGGCACCACGTGCCTGGCGGACGACGAGATCCTGGGCCGCCAGGTGATGTTGTTCGCAATCGCCGGAGGAAGCGGCCCGGATCTGTTGGATGCGGCGCGCCGTGCCGCTCTTTTGGCCGATGAGCGGGTGCCGCGGATTCTGGACGTCGGTGTCGATGGCGACCTGGTGTACGTCATCACCGAACACCCCGATACGTTCCCGCTCTCCGAATTGCTCCGATCCGGCCCGTTGCGCCCGGACCAAGCACGCGCCGTCATTGGCGAGGCTTCGGAAGCCCTTGCGGCGGCGGACGCGCGCGGGCTCCACCACACGCGCCTGACGCCGTCCATGCTCGGCATCGACGGTTCCGGCGGAGTGCATTTGACGGGCGTGGCCATCGACGTGGCAGCGGCCGGAAGCGAGGTGCCGGGTGCCGGTGAGGCCAGCCACGCCGACGCGCTCGGCCTCGTGTCGCTGCTTTATGCCGCGTTGACGGCGCGCTGGCCCGATACCGACGGCGTCGACAGGCTTCAACCTGCCGAGACGCGCGGCGGCGCAATTGCCCCGCCGGCCGAAGTGGTGTCGGGAGTTCCCAACGATCTGGACTCCCTTGCCGCAGCGGTGTTCTCCGGCAACGACGACGGACCGCGCACCCCCAAGGAGGTCTCGAAGTATCTCGGGCCGTGGGAGAAGTCGGCATTGTCGGCGCTCGGCGACCGCGTAGACCGCGCGAAGTACGCCAAGGCCAAGGCAGTCAGCGCACTATCGGGGGGACTGCGGCCGCGGGCCTCGTACCCCGGCGCCGAACAGTCTCGCCCGGGCGCAGATCAGGCCGGCCGCGCCGGTGCATCGACCACGGAATCGCCTGCCGCGACGGCGTCCGGACCCGCTTCCGCCAATCGGGCCGCCGACGAATCGAACGCCGCCGGCGCCACTCCTCCGGCCTCGAATACCGGAGGATCGGCCGGGTTGGCCGGGGGCGCAGCAGCGGGTGCCGCCGCCGGGGCAGCGGGAGCGGCCGCAGCGGGCGCCGCCCGCACGCATGGTGCCAAGAGGTCGGACGCCGAGTCGGACGCCCAGTCGGATGCCCACCGCAGTCGGCGTGCCCACTCGAATCGGCAAGGCAGTACCGGCGCTTCGGCCGGCAAGCCGTCCACCAACGATACCGACAAGCTCGATCCGGAGATCCGCGAAGCAATTGCCATGCGCGGGGCATCCCGGTTCCCGCTGGCGGGCAATGCCGTCCTACCGTCTCCCGGGCACGACCCGGAACCGCCGGCCGAGCGGCGGCAACCGTCGGCCCCGACGTCGTCACCGCACGAGGCCGCGGACAAGGCGGCGAACACCGGCGGACGACATGGTGATGAGCCAGCCGATCAACCCGAGGCTAGGCAGCAACTCCCGGCCAAGGACCAGCCGGCCGAGGACCAGCCGACGACAGTTATTCCGCCGGTCGCCGGCGCGACGTCGCCGGCGCCCTCCGAGCCCGCCGGTTCACCCGGTTCCGAGGCTTCCCCCCAACAGCCGGATCGCGGCGAAAGCGGATACCACCGGGGAACCGCCCAATTCCCCGTCGTCACCGAACGCCGTGACAACCGCGATCACGGCACCGACGAACGCGCCGCAGCCGGAACTGCCGCGGGTGCCGGAGCCGCGGCCGGGACGGGGGCAGCGGCGTCCCAGCATCCACCGCGCTCGCCGCGCCGCACCCAGGCAGCAGGGGCCACTCTTTCCGGCCGGCTGGGCAATCGGCTCGCTGTCATCGTCATCGCGGCAATCGTCGTGGTGGGGCTGATCATCGCGTTGACGACGCTATCGTCCATTGGCGACGACAAGACGTCGGCCGGTGCGGCGCCCTCGCCGTCCGAGTCGCCCTCGCCGTCCGCCAGCGGCACTCCCAGCACGACGCCGACCACGACGCCCAGCAAGACCTCCAAGCCGAAGCCCACACCGATCAAGCTCACCGATGCGACGTCGCTGGATCCCGAAGGCGACGGAGAAGAGCACAATGAGCTGGCCAAGAATCTCATCGACGGTTCGGCCTCGAGCGCGTGGATCTCGGAAACGTATTCGACCTCGAAGTTCGGCAATCTGAAGTCCGGGGTGGGATTCGACATCACGCTGGACAAGAAGTCGACGGTGCACGCCGTGAAGCTCACGGCCCCCGCCGCCGGCGGAGACTTCGAAGTCCGGACGTCCGACGACGGCAAATATGACGGGTCCACCGAAGTCGGATCCGGAACCACCAAGGACGGTGTGACGACCGTGAAGTTGAAGAAGCCCGCCAAGGCGTCTCACGTGGTGATCTGGTTCACCCAGTTGCCTCGCGGGTCGTCCGGTTACCGAGCCGAAGTCAGCAATATCGACATCTCGTAAGGGCTTGACCGACCCGAGCCGGCCGGGAACATTACTGCCCGGTTTTCGGTTGAGCCTTGACGAGGACAGAAATGAGGACCAATTGAGCGAACCCGCATCCAGCGCCGAGGTGATCCGCGATGTCGTCATCGTCGGTTCCGGCCCGGCCGGCTACACGGCCGGTGTCTACACGGCGCGCGCAAATTTGAACCCGCTCGTCATAGCCGGATCGGTCACGGCCGGCGGCGAGCTGATGAACACCACCGAGGTGGAAAACTACCCCGGGTTCCCCACCGGCGTCATGGGTCCGGACCTCATGGAGGACATGCGGGCACAAGCCGAGAAGTTTGGCGCCGAGATCGTGTATGACGATGTCACGTCGATGGAATTGACCGACGACGTCAAGACCCTCACCACGGGTAACGGCCAGTTGGTGCGCGCCCGCACGGTCATCCTGGCCACCGGATCGGCCTACCGCAAACTCGGAATTCCCCGGGAAGACGCCTTGTCCGGCTTCGGCATCAGCTGGTGCGCGACGTGCGACGGATTCTTCTTCAAGGATCAGGACATCGTCGTCGTGGGCGGCGGCGACTCGGCAATGGAAGAAGCGACGTTCCTGACCAAGTTCGCGGCGACGGTCACCATCGTGCACCGCCGCGACGAATTGCGAGCCTCCCAAATCATGGCCGACAGGGCCCGAAGCAATGACAAGATCAAGTTCCTGTTCGACTCGGAGGTTTCCGAAATCCTCGGCGAGAACAAGGTCGAAGGCCTCGTGATCAACAACACCCGCACCGGCGAACACCAGCAAATCGATGCGACCGGCCTCTTCATCGCAGTCGGCTCCGATCCGCGTGTCGATCTGTTCGCCGACCAGCTCACGATCCGGCCGGACGGCTACCTGGCCGTCGAGGGTCGCAGCTCCCGCACCGGCGTCCCCGGCGTCTTTGCGGCCGGTGACGTGATCGATCCGGTGTATCGGCAAGCCGTCACGGCGGCCGGTTCCGGCTGTTCCGCAGCACTGGACGCCGAACACTACCTGGCGTCGATTTAAGACGCCACCGCAAAGAAACTCGAAGGAGAATCACATGTCTGAAAAAGTCACCGACGCCACGTTCGACGATGTCGTCTTGAATTCCGATAAGCCGGTACTTGTCGACTTCTGGGCGGAATGGTGCGGTCCGTGCCGCCAAGTCGGGCCCATCGTGGATGAAATCGGCGCCGAAAACGCCGACAAGCTCAAGGTCGTCAAGCTCAACACCGATGAGAATCCGCAAAGTTCGGCCAAATACGGCATCACGTCGATCCCGGCCATGTTCGTCTTCGACAAGGGTCAACACGTGAAGTCGATCATCGGCGCACGCCCGAAGCCGGACCTGCTGAGTCAGCTCAGCGACTACCTGTCCTAAGCTTTTCCCCTACGCTTGTTGCCGGGCGGCCGCCATTCGACGGCCTGCCCGGCAACCCGTGACAGTAAGGGGTGAGCGGAATCAACCATCCGCAGTTGTGCCGGGGCGACCGTAGCGCGATTTTGCCGGCCATCCGGGAACAGCTGATCCGTGCCGGGTCGACATTTCCGGGCATCGCGCCCGCTGATGTCGCCGACCCCGAAAACTTTGACGATCACATCGATGCGGCCGTCCGCGCCTTCCAACAAGATCGCGGGCTGCTCGTCGACGGAATCGTCGGGCCCCAGACGATGGGGGGCCTCGAGAGTGCCCACTGGCGTCTGGGGGACCGCATCGTGCGATTCGTGCCGGCTCATGAACTGGTCGGGGACGACGTCCGCACGCTCCAAACGCGCCTGCAGAGCCTTGGCATGCTGGACGGACAGATCGACGGCGCCTTTGGGGCGCAAACCGACGCCGCCCTCCGCGAACTTCAACGCGATCTCGGCCTCGACCCGGACGGCGTGTGCGGGCCGGAGACGCTTCGCGGCGTGTCGCGGCTCGGCCGCGCCGTGACCGGCGGGAATCCGTTCGCGTTGCACGAGCGCGCCCGCGTGGCCAGTTCCGGCAAGTCATTAGCGGGCCGGGTCGTCGCCATTGAAGTGGGCGGACTGGACGAACGCACCGGCAGCGGTCTCGTCGAGATCGACGTGACGTCCGATATTGCGCGGCGCCTCGAAGGCCGGCTCACGGCGGTCGGCGTGGCCTCGGTGATGACCACATTCACGGCCGGGGAATCCGGCTCATCCGACGGCGAGGTCGCCAACCGCATCGACGCCGACATGTTTTTATCGATTCGAGCCGATTCGCATCCGAACCCGACGGCATCGGGCTTTGCCACTTTCTACTATGGACGCGCCCATCATTCGTCCGATGTTTCACCGGTTGGACATGCGCTCGCCGATTTCATTCAACGTGAGGTGGTGGCTCGAACGGACCTCTTGGACTGCCGCTCCCATCCGCGCACCTGGGAAGTGTTGCGCACCGTGCGCATGCCGGCCGTTCAAATCAGCACGGGATACCTCACTAATCCCGGCGACTCGCGCCGTTTGGCCGATCCGGCGTTTCGGGACACGATGGCCGAGGCGATTTTGATAGGCATTCAGCGTTTGTATCTTCCCGAAGAGGACGACCACACCACCGGCACCCTCAAGATTGACGACGTGTTGAACTACCGCCCGTAACCCGATCTCCCCTCCTTGCTGGCCCCACCCAAGAGCTCGGATGTTTTTTCTCATCCAGCCACGCTCGAAAAATGGTCAACTCCGGTAGTCATTCAATGGCAAGCCGATATTTGGCGCGCAATTCGAACCTTTTGGAATTCGTTTCGGCACCCCGGAGCCGACTAATGTCGAAGTGATTCGGCGCCGCAATCGGCCGAACCACACACTTGCAAGAAACAAGGGGACATTGGTGCAGCACACATGGGCGGATAGGTTCGCGTCGCGGGCGTCGGGGCTCGTCAGTTCCGAGGTTCGAAGCCTCTTTTCGGTCGCTTCGGATCCTGCGTACGTCAATCTCGCCGGAGGTTCACCCGACGTCGGTGCGCTTGCCCTTGAAGAAATCGCCGAACTCACGCGCCACGTCGTCGCCACGCGCGGCGCCGAAGCCCTGCAATACGGCACCGGCCAAGGAGCGCCCGAGCTTCGCGAACAAATCCCGGTGGTCATGGCCGAGGAGGGCATCAGCGCCTCGCCCGACGAAATCATCGTCACCACCGGGTCTCAGCAGGCTCTTGACCTCGTCTGCAAAGTGTTCATCGACCCCGGAGACGTCATCATCGCCGAGGCTCCCAGTTACGTCGGTGCACTCGCCACATTCCGAGCCTATGAGGCCGACGTCGTCCACGTCGATCAAGATGCCGACGGCATTGTTCCGGACCTGCTTGCCGCCACACTCGCGTCCCTGCAGGCCACGCGCCGCACTCCAAAACTGCTCTACGTGATTCCGAACTTTCAAAACCCATCGGGCAGCACCCTCGCCGGCGCTCGTCGCCGAGAAATTGTTCGCATTGCCGACCGGTTTGGCGTCATGATTGTAGAAGACAACCCGTATGGGTTGATTTCATTTGACACCGATCCCTTGCCGGCACTGAAAGAGCTCAACCCGGATGGTGTCGTCTACCTGGGCTCGTTTTCCAAGATCTTCTCGGCGGGCCTGCGGATGGGATGGGCCGCAGCGCCGCCGCCCGTGCTGGAAAAGCTCATTTGCGCCAGCGAATCCAGCGTCCTTTCGCCAAGCATGTACAGCCAACTCACCGTTTCGTCGTACCTGGCCGGAAACAACCTGACACGTCAAGTGAAAGCCTTCCGGGAGATTTACCGCGACAAACGCGACGCGATGATGCTTGCACTCGCCGACTATCTCCCCGAAGTGAGAGTCAACAGGCCGGCGGGCGGGTTTTTCACGTGGTTGACACTCCCGGACGGCATCGATTCCAAGGGCATGTTGGCCGAAGCCATGGCTGCTCACGTCGTGTACACGCCCGGAACCGGCTTTTACGCCGACGGGCGCGGACACTCGAACATCCGCCTTTCCTACAGCAGCCCCACGCCGGAAAATATCCGCGCCGGCATCGAACGCTTAGCCGGAGTTGTCCGTCACGAATGACGGCTCATCAGCCGCGATAGACGTCGTCGAGCTTCAATGCGGTAAGTATACGATTCAAATCATCGACACTAGCGAAGTCCACGCTCAATTTTCCCTTTTTGGCGCCCAAATTGATTTGCACGCGCGTGTCCAAGCGATCTCCCAGCCTGCCGGCCAGATCGTCCAGTTCCGGGTTGCGTCCGCCGGCACGCGCTCGATTCCGCTTGGGCTTATCGGCACCGCCGGACGCGAGCAGTACTTCCTCTTCGGTCGCGCGTACCGATAGCCCCTCCGCAACGATCCGCTGGGCAAGAACTTCGATCGCCGCGCCGTCATCCAAGCCCAACAGCGCACGGGCATGACCCGGGGAGAGGACGCCCGCAGCGACCCGACGTTGGACAAGAGGCGGCAAGCGCAAAAGTCTCAGTGTATTACTGATCTGCGGACGCGATCGGCCGATCTTCGCCGACAGTTCTTCTTGTGTGCATGCGAAATCGTCCATCAATTGTCGATAGGCCGCTGCTTCTTCGAGCGGGTTCAGTTCGCTTCTGTGCAGATTCTCCAACAACGCGTCACGAAGCATGTCCGATTGCGCCGTTTCCCGAATAATCGACGGGATTCTGTCGAGCCCGGCATCTTTCGCGGCGCGGAGGCGCCGCTCACCCATGATGAGCTCGTACACCCCATCCGAATCGGGGCTCGTCCGCACCACCACCGGTTGCAGCACTCCGACCTCGCCAATCGAGTGGACGAGTTCGGCGAGCTCGTCCTCGTCGAACACCGTGCGCGGCTGTTTTGGATTGGGGACAATCCGATCCACCGGTAGTTCGGCAAATTGAGCGCCGGGAACGGCCATCAGTTCCGATGTTTCACGTGAAACGCTTTCGGCTGTGGTTTCACGTGAAACATTATCGTCCCGAAGAGCATCGTCTCCGGCGGAGACCGCAGATGCTGAGCTCGATGTTTCACGTGAAACATTTGACCCGGAGTGTCCGCCGGCAGTGGTCGTCGTGTGAGCACCGTCGTCCGAACGAACCGACGTTTTTTCCTGCGGGACCGCGACTGTCGCGCCCGACGGAAAAAACACATCCACCGGGCGGTCCTTACCCCCGTTGGATGGGATCAATGCTCCGAGGCCCTTACCAAGACCCTTACGTTTTTCAGCCATTCGTTCCACGCTCCGCTATCTCTTCAGCCGCTTCGAGGTACGACAACGCGCCGCTCGACGATCGGTCGTACGTAATGACAGTTTGTGAATAACTGGGGGCCTCGGAAATCCGCACCGACCTTGGCACGGCAGCGCGAAGCACTTCGTTGGGAAAGTGTTCGCGGACCTCGGCAGCTACTTGAGCGGACAGATTCGTTCGACCGTCGTACATCGTCAGCAAAATCGTACTAATCGACAGCTGCGGGTTGAGGTGCTTTTGAATCAACGAGATGTTGTTGAGAAGCTGGCTCAGTCCTTCAAGCGCATAATATTCGCATTGAATCGGAATCAATACCTCTTTAGCCGCCACAAATGCATTGACCGTCAGCAGTCCCAGACTCGGCGGGCAGTCGATCAGCACATAGTCGACCCGGGAGCCTGCTTCTTCACGAGCACTGAGGTACGTATCGAGAGCTCGCGACAATCGTTGTTCGCGAGCAACAAGGGACACCAGCTCGATCTCGGCCCCGGCCAAATGGATAGTCGCGGGCGCACAGACCAAATTGTCGATCTCGGGAGACTGCTGCACTACATCGGCAAGCTCAAAATCACTCACCAGGACGTCATAAATGCTGTCGACCTCCGGGTTATGCGGTATTCCGAGGGCCGTGGAAGCGTTTCCTTGCGGGTCCGTGTCGATCACCAAAACAGAAAGCCCTGCTCCGGCCATCGCCGCTGCAATATTCACCGTCGTGGTGGTCTTGCCGACTCCGCCCTTTTGGTTGGCCACAGTCAGGACGCGAGTACTTTCCGGCTTCGGAAAATTCTTGCCGTCCATCCGGCGTAACCGATTGGAGTCCCGCATGATCTCGGCGGCCAATGGGGTTGATTCGTCTAGCTCCGGCAAGGATATGTCTCCGTCTTCTTCTGAGGCGATTTCACCGGCTGTCGCCGGCCATGTTTCACGTGAAACATCCGGCGGCTCCGATGACGCACTGTCGGGCAGGTTCTCCTCCAGCCGCGCCCAGCCAAGAGGAACCGGGCTGCTGGGGGGATCCGGGATCGGCCATCCCAAACTTGCTGACGCCACGCTTACGCTCTTATCTCTCGTAGAAAAGCCTGTCCGTGCAACACCGGAGGGCTTCACCCGGAATGCCGTTTCTTACGGCCCGGCACCTTCCCGCCGTTTTGTCCGACGCGCACGTGTATGACTCTAGTCGGAGTCTCCAGCACGGAGCCACCCGCCGTCTCGATCGACCACGACGTGGCGCCAAATGATCGTAGGGGTTGTCCTGCTTTGGCAAGTTCGGCCTCTGCAGCGGCGCCCTTGATGGCCAACACGCTCCCATGGGGCTCGGCCAATGGGAGCGTCCACGGCACGAGGCCGGCCAACCGCGCGACCGCACGGGCCGTGACCACCGCAAAACGCCGAGTGCCGGCGATTTCTTCGGATCGCGCTCGGACAACCTCCACGTTGTCGAGTTCGAGCCCTGCGATTACTTCATGCAGCCAGTCCACGCGCCGGCCAAGAGGTTCCAATAGGGTCATTCGCAGATCCGGACGTCGGATCGCCATGACCAGACCCGGCAGGCCCGCGCCCGATCCGACATCGACAACTGTGGCAGCCTCGTCGATGAGGTCCGTCACGACCGCGCAGTTGAGAATGTGCCGGTCCCACAACCGGGAGACTTCGCGCGGCCCGATGAGGCCGCGTTCGACACCCGACGTGCGCAGGTACTGCGCATACCGCGCCACAGTGTCACGGGTGTCCGGAAATACGGCCGCGGCTACGTCGGGGACGGCAAATTCGTTCACTGAGGCAGAATCGTCCACTTAAGCAGGGTAGACGACGACGTGCCGACCCGAGTCCTGGCCCGCCGATTCACTTCGGTAGCCGGCCTCGGCGACGGCGTCATGGACAACTTTGCGCTCATAGGCATTCATCGGTTTCAGTGCCACCGGTTCCTTGCCGGATTTGACGTCTTCGATTGCTTCGGCTGCCACCGACTCAAGCTCCTTGCGACGGTGATCGCGAAAGCCATCGACGTCCAACATCAACCTGCTGTGGTTGCCTGAGCTGGTTTGTACCGTCAGCCGAGTCAGTTCCTGAAGCGCGTCCAACACTTCGCCGTTCCGACCCACCAGGGTGCCGAGATCGGACGACGCGTCGTCGCTGACTATCGCGACCTGGGCACGGCCATTCTTCACATCGATGTCGATATCGCCGTCGATGTCGGCGATATCGAGAAGTTCCTCGAGGTAGTCGGCCGCCATCTCGCCTTCGTCCTCCAAAGACACTGCGGTGTCGTGTTCGGGCGCGGCGGCCGGATCGTTGCCGTCCACCGGCTCGACGCGATCGATGTCTTCGTTACTCACGGCACGCTCCTAATCGTTACTGCGCGGACTTTGCGGTTTGCTTTGCGATGGCCGCTTAGCACCCGATGGTTTGCTTTGGGATTTCTTTCCCGAATTCGCAGGGCGGCTTTGCGCGGGCTTACCCTGTGACGGTTTGGCGGGGGCCGGTTTTCCGGAGGCGGGTTTGTTCTGGCCCGGCTTACCGGGAGCCTGAGCGCGGGCAGCCTTGGATGCACCGGACTTACTCGGCTGTGCGCGCTGACCCGGCGATTTCTGCCCGCCGGGATGCCCGGCGGCAGGCGGCTGCCCGGCCTTCCGGGCATCCGAATCGGCCGGCTTCCGGCCCGGCTGCTGTCCCGACGATTTCCCGGGCGTCTGTCCGGCAGGCCGCTGGGCCCCTTGTCTTGCACTTGTTTGCGGCGTCGTGGACGGTGGGCCGGATTTGGCACGGTCCTTGCGCACGGGCTGCTGGCGTTGGCCGCGCGGAGCGGCCGCCGGCTCCTCGTCGTCCGACTCCAATTTCTTCAGCCCGGGCAGCGGCGGAAGACCCTTCTTCTTCCGCTTTTCCATCAGTGCCTTCTCGGCGGGCGACCCGGGGGCCGGCATCCGCTCGATCTGATAGAACTGCTGGCCCATTGTCCACAGGTTCGAAATCACCCAGTAAATCAGCACACCGACCGGGAAGCTGACGCCGCCGAACACGAAGATCAGCGGGAAGAGATAGAGCATCATCTTCTGCTGCTTCATGAACGGGTTGTTCATGGCAGCCTCGCTCATGTTCTTCGACATGATCTGCTTTTGCGTGATGAACTGGGTCACCATCATGATCACGATCATGATGGCGATCAGAACCTTCACGTGCAGCTCAGGGCTGGACAGGAAGCTATCCGACAGCGATGCTCCGAAGAGCGACGATTTCTCGGCCTGTTGAGCAAGTCCCTGCGTCAAGCCGCCAATTGCGTCTTGATTGCCCGCAGCGATGTCCTGGAGCCCGCGGAGTACCCGGAACAATGAAAAGAAGATGGGCATCTGGGCCAGGATCGGCAAGCAGGACGACAGCGGATTGGTGCCGTGCCGTTTGTACAAGGCCATCTGCTCCTGGCCCATTGCCTGCCGGGAGAACGAGTCGGTCTTGCCCTTGTACTTGGCCTGCAGCTTCATCAATTCGGGCTGCAGCGCCTGCATGCCGCGCTGGGCCTTGATCTGGCGGAAGAACAACGGCACCAGTACCAACCGGATGACCACCGTCAGACCGACAATCGACAACACCCAGTTCAGGCCGGATGACGCATCCAGGCCGATGAACGTCATCCCATGATGGAATAGCACCAAAATCCAAGCGACTACCCATTTGATGGGAAAGAGGATTGTGTCGATAAAGCCCATGGATGCTCCTTAGGCGCCGCGCGGAGCCGGGTCGGCGGCGTCGGTCAGGGTGGGAAGAGATTTGTCGTGCATTGCGGCGATTTCCCTGCCGGTCTTCTCGCTCTGCGAACCGTGGACATAGTCCACGCCGCCGGACGAAAACGGATTGCAGCGAACCAGCCTCCAGGCGGTCAATGCGAAACCGCGGAAGACGCCGTGAGTTTCAAACGCGTCGAGCGCATACTGCGAGCAGCTCGGATAGTACTTGCACACGTTGCCGTACAGCGGCGAAATGACTGCGCGGTAGGCCCGAAGCAGCCACACGAACGGGTACCGGGGTGCATGCAGGATCGTCTCGACCGCACTCATCGCCGCAACCATCCCGCGCGGCCCAGTTTGGCCAAGCACGAATCGAGGTCCGCCGACAGCTCCCGGAAATCCGCGCGGGCAGACGCCGGCAAGGCCCGTACCACCATCAGCGCTCCCTCCGGAACTTCGCCCATCCGCGAACTCACCGCTGCACGGAGCCTTCGTTTCACCCGGTTCCGCACCACCGCGTTACCGACGGCCTTGGATACGACGAATCCCACGCGCGAAGCGTGGGTGCCGTCGTCCGGCGTATACACATGCACGACGAGCCGCCTGCTACCGCAGCGTCGTCCGCGTCGGAAAGCGAGAGTGAACTCGTTTCCTAGACGAAGCCGATGCTCGCGGGGCAGCACCTAGGCTGACAGTTCGCTGCGGCCTTTACGCCGCCGCGCAGCCAGGATCGCCCGGCCCGCACGCGTACGCATACGAAGTCGGAAGCCGTGCGTCTTGGCACGACGCCGGTTATTGGGCTGGAAAGTCCGCTTGCTCACAGTTTTTCTCCGCTTTGCTTCTCGCCGGCAGCTGCCGACGTCATGACAACGATTGGGTGGGCCCGTCGAGTTCCCGATTTTGCTCTATTTCTCGACAGCCACGTAGACGTCACAACGGTACGGCCCGGCGGCGGTCCAGTCAAATGGGCCGGACGTCGCTTGCCCAGTGATTCCGTGGCATCCACAAGGTTCTCCACAAGAGTGGAACGCGGATTGGACACCTCGATGGCCCATTATCAACAATCTGTGGAAAACTGTGTGGACGACCCGATGGACCGATAAGGCAGGCGATGATGGCAGACGAAGAATCAGCCCTTGAAGAAGCGTGGGCAAATGTTCTGGCCACCTTGTTAGCCGATGATTCGATCACCCGCCAGCAAAAGGGATTCCTGGCCAATGCCAGGCCGCGGGCATTCATCGACGACATGGTCGTGCTCGTCGCGCCCAACGAACTGACCAAGAAGATGCTCGAAGAGCGCCTCCGCGAGAAGCTCCGCTCCACCTTTGCCGCGGAACTCGGCCGCGAGGTCAGTTTCGCCATCGCGGTCGATCCGCAACTGGCGGTGGCCACGCCGCCCGCACCCACCGAGGACGCGCCGGCCGACGTCCCGCCGGAACCCGCCATCACCCGGACGCCGTTCACACAGCCTTCAGCGCCGCCGGACCCCGACGCGGCGGCCAGCAGCCGGCTGAACTCCAAATACAGTTTCGACAATTTCGTCATCGGCGCCTCCAACCGCTTTGCCAACGCCGCCGCCGTTGCCGTCTCGGAAGCACCGGCTCGCGCCTACAATCCGCTCTTCATCTACGGCGACTCGGGACTGGGGAAGACGCATTTACTGCACGCCATCGGTCATTACGCAATGACTTTGTTCCCCGGGACGAGAGTGCGATACGTCAGCAGTGAAGAATTTACCAACGACTTCATCAATTCCATCCGAGACAAGTCGACATCGTCGGCCTCGTCATTCCAACGCCGATATCGAGATGTCGACGTACTTCTGATCGACGACATCCAGTTCCTGCAAGGCAAAGAAGGAACCGTCGAAGAGTTCTTCCACACGTTCAACGCCCTGCACAACCAGGAAAAGCAGGTAGTCATCACCTCGGACGTGCCGCCGAAACAACTCTCGGGCTTCGAAGATCGCTTACGCTCTCGATTCGAATGGGGCCTCATCACCGACGTCCAGCCGCCCGATCTGGAAACGCGCGTGGCGATCCTGCGTAAAAAGGCCGCTGCCGAGAACCTCGATGTCCCGGCCGACGTCCTGGAATACATCGCCAGCCGGATCTCATCGAACATTCGCGAGCTCGAAGGCGCGCTCATCCGAGTGACGGCGTTCGCCAATTTGAGTCAGCAGCAAGTGAACCTGGCACTTGCCGAAATCGTGCTGAAAGACTTGATCAGCGACGAGAACACCCCCGAAATCACTGCTGCCTCGATCATGGGGCAAACCGCCGCGTACTTCCAGCTCACCCTCGAGGACCTCTGCGGCGCCTCCCGCTCGCGCACCTTGACGACGGCGCGCCAGATCGCCATGTATCTGTGCCGGGAGCTGACCGATATGTCATTGCCGAAGATCGGTCAGGAGTTCGGCGGCCGCGACCACACAACGGTGATGCACGCCAACAAAAAGATCAGTGAACAAATGGCCGAACGGCGCGCCATCTTCACCCAGGTCACCGAATTGACCAACCGCATCAAGCAGCATCACCGGTAAATTTCACCAATGTTATTCACACCTGTGGATAAAACTGTGGATGCCCTCTGGACGGCGGCCGGGACCTTGCGGAAAACGTGGCCGGTTCCGGTGGACCGCTCCGGGCGCATTCCCCCGATTCCACAACCGTCCACCCCGCCCCTGTAATTCGTCCACAGCTGCGTGCACACCCGTCGGCGGTGGTTTTTGCCGCGCATAAAGGGCCGCCCGACCCGTTATCCACACCATCCACAGTTGCTACTACCACTACGGGATCAATTAATTAGTCTTTTCAACACGTGACGTACCGCCCAATCGAACTACATGGATCACGCAAACGGTATCGATGAGGCAATTGCCGAGCGGGGTGATTGCAGGAGCCGGAATCCCGCCCCTGAGGTTTCCCCATCGCCCATCGAGCCGGTAGCCTACAAAGGCAAGTCGCGCGCCTGCGACGAGCCCGGAACCAACGAAACCGGACGAACGAAAGTTGAGGATTGCCTTGAAGCTGAGGGTTGATCGTGATGTTCTGGCCGAAGCCGTCACGTGGGCTGCCAGGTCACTGCCGCAGCGTCCGGCCGTCCCCGTACTCGCCGGTCTGCTTCTTGAGGCCGACCCCGCCGGAGCGCTGCGCTTTGCCAGCTTCGACTACGAGGTGTCCGCAAAGGTCGAGGTCGCCGCCGACGTCAGTGATGGCGGACAAGTCCTCGTCTCCGGCAAACTGCTTGCCGACATTTGTAAGGCGCTTCCGGCTGCACCCGTCGAAATGACCACGAACGGTTCGAAAGTCGACGTGACGTGCGGATCGAGTCGATTCACCTTGATGTCAATGCCCGTTGATGAATATCCGGCGCTGCCCGAATTGCCGGATTCGTCCGGCAGCGTGCCGGCCGATGTGTTCTCCGAGGCCGTCAGCCAAGTCACTCTTGCCACCAGCCGCGATGACACGCTGCCCATCCTCACCGGCGTGCGCGTCGAGATCGAAGGCGAAAAAATGACGCTGTTGGCGACCGACAGATACCGGTTGGCCGTGCGCGAGCTGAATTGGCGTCCGGCCCGGCCGGATTTGAGCGCCGTAGCGTTGGTGCGCGGACGCACCCTGTCCGACGTTGCCAAAACCCTGGGTGGCGATGTCACGGTCGCGCTCAGCAGTGAGGGCGGCCGCGAGCTGATCGGGTTCTCGTCGTCGGGCCGCCAGACGACGTCACTGCTCGTCGAAGGCGAATATCCGAAGGTCCGGTCGCTTTTCCCGGATTCGGCGCCAATTCACGCAGTCATCGAAACAGCCCCGTTGCTTGAAGCGGTCCGCCGCGTGGCACTGGTGGCCGAGCGCAACACGCCGATCCGGTTTTCGTTCACGGAAGGCACAGTCACTTTGGAAGCGGGCGCCGGGGACGACGCGCAGGCATCCGAGGCCATCGAAGCAACGGTGTCCGGCGACGATATCGCAGTGGGCTTCAATCCGAGCTTCGTGATCGAAGGTCTCGCGGCTCTGACTTCTCCGTATGCCCGTTTCTCGTTCACGACACCGATGAAACCGGTAGTGATGACCGGTCAGGCCGAAGCCGAGGGCGACGACGATCTGGGGTACCGGTACCTGATCATGCCGATCCGTATCTGAAATCGCAGGATGTACGTCTCGCATTTGGGATTACTCGACTTCCGGTCGTATCCGCGCGCCGATGTACGTCTCGACGAGGGAGTCACCGTCTTTGTCGGCGCCAACGGCCAAGGAAAGACGAATCTCGTCGAATCCATCGGCTATCTGGCCGGCTTGCACAGCCACCGAGTGTCGGCGGATCTGCCGCTCGTTCGGCACGGGAGCGATGCCGCGTTCGTGCGGGCCAAGGTCGTCCGGGGCGAGCGCACCGCCATCGAAGAAGTGCAAATTGCGGCATCGGGATCCAACAAGGCGCGGTTGAACGGTAATCCGGTCAAGCCGCGCGATTTGCTGGGGGTGCTCACGGCCGTCACCTTCGCGCCCGAGGATCTGGGCCTCGTCAAGGGCGATCCGGGTGAACGGCGACGCTTCCTCGACGACCTCCTGACGGCCCGGCGTCCTCGGTTCGCCGCGGTGCGCAGCGAGTACGACAAAGTTCTCAAACAGCGCAATGCGTTGTTGAAGACCGCGAAGCTGGGCGGTGGAGCAAGGAACAAAGAAGCAACTCTCGAAGTCTGGGATCACCACTTGGCCAGGGCGGGTGCGGCGCTGTTGGCCGGGCGGATCGGTCTGACCGATGAATTGACGGGCCCGGTGGCTCGCGCGTATTCGACGGTGTCGGGTTCCGGCGGCGCGGACGATCCACGGCCGGCCGGACTGCGGTATCGACGGTCGACCGGGACAGCCGGAGACGGGGTGTCGGACGGGTCGGCGCCGACCGTATCGCCCTCCGAAGACGCGTTGTTCGACGAGCTCATGAGCGCGTTTGCGGCAAACCGGCGACAAGAGACCGAGCGCGGCATCACATTGTTCGGTCCGCACCGCGACGATCTGGAACTATTGCTCGGGCCGGCCCCGGCCAAGGGATATGCCAGCCACGGTGAATCGTGGTCGTTTGCATTGGCGCTGCGGTTGGCCAGCTTTGAGCTGCTGACTCATGATGCCGGTGACCGGATGCACTGGCCGGTGTTGATCTTGGACGACGTGTTTGCCGAATTGGATTCCGGGCGACGCCGCCGGCTTGCCGGGATGGTGGCCGAGGCCGAACAGGTACTTGTGACGGCGGCAGTGCCGGGAGACGTCCCGGAGGAATTGACCCGGCACGCTGCCGGCCGCGTCATCCCGGTACGGCTTGGTGAAGTCGGCGAAGCCGGCGAAGGCGCCGGTGGCACCACCGACGGGGACCCGGTATGACGACGTCCTCGGACCGGGAATCCGGGGCGCCCGATGAGGAGCGGGTGGACGAATTGGCGGTGCTGGCACTCGGCAGAATCCGCGCGGCCGCCCGCGAACGAGGTTTCAAACCCGGTCGGGTCGGTAAGCGCATCCGGCGGCTGAATGCTCCGGGCAAACGCGCCGGAGCACATCCCGACGACCGCGACCCGCAGTCCGTGACGAGCGTGTTGGGGCGGATGGTCGCCGAGCGCGGCTGGGAAACCTCCGTAAACGTCGGGGCCGTGTTGGGCAGGTGGCCGCAGATCGTCGGACCGCAGGTCGCCGACCATTGCGTCCCCGCCGAATTCGAAAGCGGCGTACTGACTCTTGCCGCTGATTCGTCCGCGTGGGCGACCCAACTAAAACTGATGGAGCAAAAGCTGCGCGAACGGCTCGATGCCGAACTCGGTGTCGGAGTCGTCACGGAGATCCGCGTCCAAGGCCCGGCCGCCCCGACATGGCGCAAGGGAAAATACCGTGCCCGCGGGTTCCGCGGACCGCGGGACACGTATGGCTAGACGTCCGTAGGAGCGCCGGACCGTCCCGTCGACACATTCCACCTTGCATGGAGGGGAGAAATCGGCAGAAATATGCCCTGAACGGCCTCTCAGGGCAGAAGTTCGGCGCCGGGTTAGGTAAGATAGTACGTAGATACGTTATCCGCACCTGCCGCGCACCGCGGCCGGTGCGATCCCACTCGCTTCGACTGCCCTCGATTCCGTGCGGCCGTCATGCGGGTTCGTATCGTCATGATACGTCCAGACAAGGAGCATGAGCTGCCGATGACAGCCGACGAGAACACGCATTACGACGCAACCGACATCACTGTTCTCAAAGGCCTCGAGGCGGTACGCAAAAGGCCGGGCATGTACATCGGCTCCACCGGTGAACGCGGGCTGCACCACTTGGTGCAGGAAGTCGTCGACAACTCCGTCGATGAAGCAATGGCCGGATACTGCGACCACATCGAAGTCACCTTGCAAATGGACGGCGGAGTGCGCGTCGTCGACAACGGCCGCGGGATCCCCGTCGGCGTGCTGCCGTCCGAAGGAAAGCCCGCCCTCGAGGTCGTGCTGACCTCGCTGCACGCCGGCGGTAAGTTCGGCGGCAGCGGCTACGCCGTGTCCGGCGGCCTGCACGGCGTCGGGGTCTCGGTGGTCAACGCCCTGTCGACCCGGCTCGAAGCCGAAGTCAAGGTGGACGGTTACGTCTGGCGGCAGTCGTTCAACCGCGGCGCGCCGTCCGGCCCTATCGAAAAAGGCGAACCGGCCACCGAAACCGGAACGACCATCACTTTTTGGGCCGACGGTGAGATCTTTGAAACGACCGAGTACTCGTTCGAAACGCTGCGCAGCCGGTTCCAGCAAATGGCCTTCTTGAACAAGGGCTTGAAGATCAGCCTGACCGACGAACGCGTCGCGGACGACTCCGCCGACGAAGATATGGACACGGAGGCCGGCGACGACACCGACGCGCATTACGCGGTCTTCAAATACGATCGCGGCCTGCTGGACTACGTCGAACACTTGAACAAGGCAAAGCGCGTCGAACTCATCCATCCCGACATCATCGCGTTCGAGTCCGAAGACACCGAGAGGAAAATTTCGGCCGAGGTCGCCATGCAGTGGACCTCGGGGTATTCCGAAGGCGTGCACACCTACGCCAACACGATCAACACGCACGAGGGCGGTACCCACGAAGAAGGCTTCCGCGCAGCGCTCACGTCGCTGATCAACAGGTATGCGCGCACCAACGGTCTGTTGAAGGACAAGGACGAGAATCTCGCGGGCGAGGACGTCCGGGAGGGGCTGACGGCCGTCATCTCCGTGAAACTCGGCGAGCCCCAGTTCGAAGGACAGACCAAGACGAAGCTCGGCAACACGGAAGCACGCACGTTCGTTCAACACGTTGTCTGGGACGAGCTCAGTGATTGGTTCGAACGCAATCCCAGCCAGGCCCGCGATGTCATCCGCAAGGCACAGCAGGCCTCGCAAGCCCGAATGGCAGCCCGCAAGGCCCGCGAGGCCACGCGCCGGAAGGGTCTGTTGGAAACCGGCGGGATGCCGGGCAAACTCAAGGACTGCCAGTCGAACAACCCCGAGATCTGCGAAGTGTTCATCGTCGAGGGGGACTCGGCCGGCGGCTCGGCCACGCAGGGCCGCGAACCGGAGACCCAGGCCATCCTGCCAATTCGCGGCAAGATCCTGAACGTGGAAAAAGCACGGCTCGACAGGGCGCTGGGCAATAACGAGGTGCAAGCACTCATCACGGCGTTCGGCACCGGCATCGGCGAAGAATTCAACATCGACAAGCTTCGCTATCACAAGATCATCCTGATGGCGGACGCCGATGTGGACGGGCAGCACATCGCTACCCTGCTGCTCACCCTCGTCTTCCGGTACATGAAACCGCTCATTGAGCGCGGCCACGTGTTCTTGGCTACTCCGCCGCTCTACCAGCTCAAATGGTCGAATGCTCCGCACGAGTTCGCCTATTCGGACGCCGAACGCGATGTCCTCCTCACGGACGGGCGGGCGCAGGGGCGCCGACTTCCCAAGGAAAGCGCCATTCAGCGGTACAAGGGCCTGGGCGAGATGAACTACCACGAGCTGTGGGAGACCACCATGGACCCGGATCACCGCCTGCTCAAGCAAATCACCTTGGATGACGCGGCGGCCGCCGACGAGATCTTTTCCGTCCTGATGGGCGAAGACGTCGATTCGCGCCGCAATTTCATTCAACGCAATGCCAAAGACGTCCGGTTCCTGGACATCTGATCGGCTCGTGACGGAACTTAAAGGACAACTGTGAGCGAACAAACTCCGCCCGTGGGCGAAACCAACCGGATCGAACAAGTCGATCTCCAATTGGAGATGCAGCGCAGCTATCTCGACTACGCCATGAGCGTGATCGTCGGACGCGCGTTGCCCGACGTGCGAGACGGCCTCAAGCCGGTGCACCGCCGCGTCATCTACGCCATGTTCGACGGCGGCTACCGGCCCGAACGCTCGTTCAACAAGTGCTCGCGCGTCGTGGGCGAGGTAATGGGCCAATACCATCCGCACGGCGACTCGTCGATCTATGACGCGTTGGTGCGCTTGGTGCAGCCGTGGTCGTTGCGGTACCCGCTCGTTGACGGGCAAGGGAACTTCGGATCGGCCGGCAACGACTCGGCGGCCGCGCCCCGGTACACCGAGTGCAAAATGCAGCCGTTGGCCATGGAAATGGTCCGCGACATCGACGAGGACACGGTCGATTTCCAGGACAACTACGACGGCAAGAACCAGGAACCCGTCTACCTGCCGTCGCGCTTCCCTAACCTGCTCGTCAACGGCTCGGCAGGCATCGCCGTCGGGATGGCCACCAATATTCCGCCGCACAACCTGCGTGAGGTCGCCAGTGGCGCGCAGTGGATGCTCGCCAACCCCGAAGCATCCCGCGAAGACACGCTCGAAGAGCTTCTGAAGATCATCCCGGGCCCGGATTTCCCGTCCGGTGCGCTGCTGCTGGGACACAAGGGCATCGAGGACGCCTACCGCACGGGCCGCGGGTCCATCACCCAGCGGGCGGTCGTCAACGTGGAGGAAATCCACGGCCGCACGTGCTTGGTGGTCACGGAGCTTCCCTACCAGGTCAACCCCGACGTGCTTGCCGCAAAGATTGCCGACTACGTCAAGGACGGACGCGTTGCGGGCATCGCCGACCTGCGCGACGAGACCTCCGGACGTACCGGGCAACGGCTCGTGATCGTGTTGAAGCGCGACGCCGTCCCGAAGGTCGTGCTCAACAACCTCTACAAGCACACCCAGCTGCAAGAGAATTTCTCCGCGAACATGCTGGCGCTCGTCGACAACGTGCCGCGCACCATGAACATCGAAGCGTTCCTGCGACACTGGGTCACGCATCAGATCGAAGTGATTGTGCGGCGCACGCGGTTCCGGCTGCGCAAGGCCGAAGAACGCGCGCACATCTTGCGCGGACTGCTCAAGGCGCTCGATGCGCTCGACGAGGTCATTGCGTTGATTCGTCGTTCCCCGACCGCCGACGAGGCGCGCGAAGGGTTGAAGGACCTGCTCGACGTCGACGACGCGCAAGCCACCCACATCCTCGACATGCAGTTGCGGCGTCTGGCGGCGCTGGAACGCCAGCGGTTGCAAGACGAATACGAGCGGCTCGAAATCGAGATCGCCGACTACAACGACATCCTTGCCAAGCCGGAACGTCAGCGGCAGATCGTCAGCGAGGAGCTCGGCGAGATCGCCGATAAGTACGGCGACGACCGGCGCAGCCAGATCATGTACGGCTACGACGGCGACGTGTCGATGGAAGACCTCATTCCGCAAGAAGACGTGGTCGTGACAATCACGCGCGGCGGCTACGCCAAGCGCACCCGCACCGACAGCTACCGGTCGCAGCACCGCGGAGGCAAGGGGATCCGGGGCGCGACGCTGCGCGGCGACGATCTGGTCGACCACTTTTTCGTCACGACCACGCACCACTGGTTGTTGTTCTTCACGAACAAGGGCCGGGTCTACCGGGCCAAGGCCTACGAATTGCCCGACGCCAGCCGCGAATCCAAGGGTCAGCACGTGGCGAACCTGATGGCATTCCAGCCGGGTGAGCAGATCGCCCAGGTGCTGGCCATCAAGGATTACGAGGAATCACCGTACCTGGTGCTGGCCACCAAGGCAGGGCTGGTGAAAAAGACCCGGCTGAGCGAATACGACTCGAACCGGTCCGGCGGCGTCATTGCCATCAATCTGCGCGAAGACGCAGACGGCAACCCGGACGAGCTCGTGTCGGCACGGCTCGTGGCGGACACCGACGACGTCCTGCTGGTCTCGCGCAAGGGACAGTCGGTGCGCTTCACGGCGACCGATGAAACGCTGCGCCCGATGGGCAGGGCGACGTCCGGCGTGACCGGCATGAAGTTCCGCGATTCGGATTCGCTTTTGGCCTTGGACGTGGTGACCGACGGCTCGTTCGTGTTCACCATCACGGACGGCGGCTGGGCCAAGCGCACCGAGGTGGGCGAATACCGGGTGCAGGGCCGCGGCGGGCTGGGCATCAAGGTGGCCAAGCTTTCCGACGAACGCGGCGAATTGGTCGGAGCACTCATTGTGGAAGAAGACGACGAGGTCCTCGTCGTGATGGAACGCGGCAAGGTGGTCCGGTCGGCCGTGACCGAGGTGCCGGCCAAGGGACGCGACACGATGGGCGTCGTCTTTGCCAAGCCCGGCAAAAAGGACCGCATTATCGCCGTCACGAAGGGTGCCGAACCCGGCGACGAGGAGGTCCTCGACGAAATCGAAGCCGAAGTCACGGCCTCGGACGGCATCGATGAAGTCTCCGAAGACGCTGAGAATAATGCAACAATCGGGCTTCAGTCGGGTACGTCGGCAGGTGTCGAGCCTGCAAATGCGATACCGTCGAACGATGATTCCGGCGACGCCGATTCCGGCGATGCCGACCCGCAGGACGCGACAAATGACGATGGAGGTAGCCGGCAGTGAGTAATTCCTCCTCTGGTTCGGCGCGCACCGCGAAAACGCAGACGGTTCCGCGCAACAAGGCCGAAGAGCACTTGACTCAGGCCATGGAAGGCGGATCCGGCACGAACGCAGCCGGAACCGAGACATCGGGCGGCAAGACGGCGTCCGGCGGCGTCAAAACGCCCGGCCGCCCGGCCGGACCGCGCAAAGTCAAGCTGACTGTCTCGAAGGTCGATCCGTGGTCGGTCATGAAGTTGTCGTTCCTGCTGTCCGTAGCATTGGGCATCGCCATGGTCGTGGCCACCTTCGTGATCTGGGTCGTACTCGATCGCGCCGGGGTCTTCGACACCATTTCCACCGCGCTTTCCGAGATTGCCGGCGGCGAATCGTCCGCCAGCCAAACGATCACCAGCATGTTCGAACTCGGCCGGGTCATTTCGATAGCGACGGTGCTGGCCATCGTCGACATCATCCTGATCACGGCGATTTCCACGCTGGTGTCGCTGTTGTACAACCTGGGTTCGACGCTTGTGGGCGGGCTCGGGCTGACGCTGACCGACGACTGAAAAGCCGATTGGAAATACCGGGCGGCCTTAGGGTAAAGTCAATCCTCGGGTCACCCCGGTTGGGGCCTATAGCTCAGACGGTTAGAGCGCTTCCCTGATAAGGAAGAGGTCACTGGTTCAAGTCCAGTTAGGCCCACCGCACGACTGAAATAGGATGTAACCATGAAGAAGTTGATCGGCATCCTGGCTGCGGCGGCCGGAGCCGCGTACGTGTGGCGGGCACGCCGCCGGCTCGAACGCGGCAGGCAGGATTGGGCCGGTTCGACGGACACCGTGGACTGACAACGATCAACCCTACGGGGGCGTGGCGCAATTGGTAGCGCACCTGCTTTGCAAGCAGGGGGTTACGGGTTCGAGTCCCGTCGTCTCCACCGATCTCCCCTCCACCCTTTTCCTTCCACCACCCCGTCCACTCGCAAAACGCGCCGGCGCGTCAGGAACGCGCCGTCAGAACGGCGCGTTCCTGACGCCGCGGCGCGTTTTGCGGAAGTTTGATGGCATAAAAAACCGCTGAGCCCGATCGAGTCGACGGGGCCCAGCGGTTCTTTGACGGACGAACGTCTTACTTGCCGTCTTGCTCCTTGGACTTGCGGGCCGCCTCATCGATCTTGGCCGCAGCCTTTGCTGCATCTTCCTTGGACTTCTCGGACACCGAAGCGGCATGCGCACCGCCGGTCGAGTCGACAGCAGCACCGTCGGCCGCGTCCTTGGCCGACTCGGTCGCGTCGTCGGCCGCGTCCTTCGTCTTGTCCGCGTTGTCGCGCGCCTTGTCCGCCGCATTATCGGCGGCCCGCGAAGCACCGGCCGCAGCACTGCTCGCCGCAGTCTTGGTGCTTTCCGCGGCGTTGTCGGCGGCGCGGGAAGCGGAGCCCGCGGCCTTGTCGGCAGCGCTCTTGACCGAATTGGCCGTCGTCTCGGCCTTGTCGGCGGCCGCATCGGCCACGTCCTTGACTTTCTCGCCGACTGTGCCGGCCACGTGCTTAGCCTTTTCGGCGGCCGTTTGCGCGGCCCTGGACGTCGAGCCGACCGGACGCGCGTCGTCCGGCCTGGAATTGATCGGAGTGGCCCACGGATCCTCGGCCGGCTGCGACTTCTTCCACACGACGGCTGCGGCAACCGCGGCACCGCCCAGCAGTGCCAGGCAAATCAACGTGCCCTTAGCGCGGCTCTTCTTCTGCGCCTTCAATTCCTTGCTGGCGCGGCGCAGAGCCTTGGACGCCTTCTTGCCGGTGACGGCCGTGGACGCCTTGTCGACCGAGTTCGGTACCGACACTCCGGCCAGGGCTTCCCCGGCGGACGACGCGACGTCGCCGACCTTGTCGGAAAGCCGCGGCAGGTAGTCTTCGCTCAGCCGGCGGCCGGCCGCATCAAGCCGGGGGCCCACGCGGTCGAGCGCGTCTTGAATCTTCGGCGTGGCATACGCGAGCCCCTTTTCCAGACGCGGGGCCGCGTACGAGACGCCCCGTTCGATCTGCGGGCCGGCGTAGGCACGGGCGCCCGCGACGCCGCGTTCGATCTGCGGGCCCGCCCATTCACGGGCGTTCTTGGCGCTGCTGACGACGGAGTCGACTGTGCCGTCCAGGCGCCCCGAAATCTGGTCCTTTCGGGACTTCAAGTTCTTCTCCAACTGCTTCTTGGACTTACGCGACATATCTACCTCCGAGATCGGTGGAATCTTAGGTCTATCCTGCCTGCCGTGCTACGTCAATTGGACAGCAGGGGCGACGATGGGCGCAAATACCCCCGTCATACTTCACGAAGAGCGAACGAGTCGGCGTGCCGGTTCCGGTGTCCGGCATGAGAAAATGAACAAATGACTGCACAGCCGACACATAAAGCGATCCTGCATACCAACCACGGCGACATCTCCGTCGACCTTTACGGCAATCACGCGCCCAAGACCGTCGACAACTTTGTCGGGCTGGCGACCGGGTCGAAGGAATGGACAGACCCGTCGTCCGGCGAGACCAAGCAGAACACGCCGTTCTACAACGACCTTGTGTTCCACCGGATCATCCCGAACTTCATGATTCAAGGCGGCTGCCCGCTGGGAACCGGCACCGGCGGCCCGGGTTACGCCTTCGATGACGAGATTCACCCGGAACTCGACTTCACATCGCCGTACATCCTGGCCATGGCGAACGCCGGTATCCAGATGGGACACGGAACCAACGGCAGCCAGTTCTTCATCACGACGGCGCCGACCACGTGGTTGCAGGGCAAGCACACGATCTTCGGCGCGGTCACCGACGACGCCTCGCGGAAAGTCGTCGACGAGATCGGCAGCGTGCCGACGGGCCGCGGCGACCGCCCCACGAACGATGTCACTTTGTCGAGCGTTGAAATCGTCAACGCGTAAATGACGTCCGCGAGATCCGGCTCGAACGGCGGCGGCCCGCCGGAGCCGGCGAACCCGAACGCCCCGGTGTGCCCCCGCCACCCGGGCCGGATCTCGTATGTGAGCTGTCAACGGTGCGGGCGGCCGGCCTGCCCCGATTGCCAGCGTCCGGCAGCCGTCGGCATTCAGTGCGTCGACTGCGTCCGGGAAAACAAGAACGCGCAACGAAGCGCCCGGACGCAATTCGGCGGAACCGTACGCACCGGACAACCGATAGTGACCTGGGTGATCATCGCCCTGTGCGTGGTAGTCCTCATCCTCGAATACGTGCTTGGTCAGCGGTTCGAATTCAAATTCGCGTACATTCCGGCCGCCACGCTGGCGGAGCCGTGGCGAATGCTGACGGCAAGTTTGCTGCACGACACGAGCTTCCTGCCGCACCTGCTGTTCAACATGTATGCGCTCTGGCTTCTCGGTCAGGCTCTTGAGCCCGCACTGGGGCGGATCCGCTTCCTGGCCGTCTACGTCGTTTCGGCGTTGGGCTCGTCGGTTGCCGTGCTGCTGATGGCCGCGCCGGAGAACGGCGGAGCGTGGGTCACGCCCGTGATCGGCGCATCCGGCGCGATCTTCGGCCTGTTCGGCGCGCTCTTCGTCATCTTCCGCCGACTGGGGCGTTCGACCAAGCAGATCCTCATCATCATCGGCATCAATGCGGTGCTCGGATTCCTTGTGCCGCACGTGGCCTGGCAAGCGCATCTGGGCGGCCTCATCACCGGCGCCCTGCTCGGAGTGGTGCTGGCCTATGCGCCAAGGAATCGGCGCACCGTGCTGCAGGTGGGCGGCATCATTGCGGTAGTTGTGCTCTTAGGACTGCTGACGCTGGCCAAGGTGCTCGTGACGAGTCCCATGTACTTGCCGACGTCCTTGGTCTTTGCGTGACGAACCGCCATTCCCGTTCGGCAATCAACCGGCGATATGGCCGTGCGCGCACTCATCCACGGAATCTGTCCACATGCCGGCAAGTTACACACATGTAACTCCACAGCTGTGGATAACTTGTGGCGGCTAAAAGGCCGCGTCAGCGCCAGCGGGTGGCCATGATCAAGCCGGCCACCAAAATGCCGAAGCCGGCCAATATGTTCCAGTTACCCCATGCCTCAACGGGCCAGGCGCCCTGCGACACGTAGAACGTGACGACCCATGCCAGGCCGATGAGCAGCACCGTCAGCATGGCCGGCAGGAACCACCGGGCGTTCGGTTTCTTGACGGCGGACCCGGACGAGGCCGTATACGCCGCCTTCTTGCGTACCTTTGACTCGGGCACGTCCATGCTCCTTCACGAAATCGACTAGTTGTGGCTACGCTACGATTCTACGTTAGTTCCGTTGTCTGGTCGAAAGGTGCGAATGATGCGCCGTCAACGCCGCTTTCGCGCCTCGCGACTTGGCGTGATGGCCACGCTTGCCGTTTGCGGTCTGCTGCTTGCGACCAGTGCGCGGGTGTCGGGCGGAAACGATTTGCGTCAAGCGGACGGCGACCTTGCCCAGCTGGCTGCCGCGCAGACCCGATCGGCCGCGCGAAAGAACTCCCGCATCATCGACTTGCAGCATCAGGTGGACCGGCTCACGGCCGCCGAGGGCGTGGCCGACGGGCGAGTGCGCGCCGCAACGAATCGCGCCGAAGCGCGAGGCCGTGCGGCAGGTCTCGACGCTGTCCACGGGCCGTCGCTCACCGTGACGCTGGACGACGCTCCGCGCGGCCGGCCGCAGCCGTCCGGGGTGACCAGTGACGACGTCGTCATCCACCAACAGGACGTGCAGGCCGTTGTCAACGCGCTGTGGGCCGGCGGCGCCGAGGCGGTGGCCATTCAGGGCAAGCGGCTCGTCTCGACGTCCGCCGTCCGCTGCGTCGGCAACACGCTGCGCTTGCAAGGCCGCGTTTACTCACCGCCCTACGTCATCAGCGCCGTCGGGGACAGGGCGGCCATGCGCTCGGCGCTCGGAGCGTCGAAGCAGCTGACGATTTACCGGCAGTACGTAGACTGGGTAGGGCTCGGATGGAATGTGACGAGCAAGGACTCCGACACCGTCGACGGGTACGAGGGGCCCACCGAGTTGAAGTACGCGACCGTGCCGCACCGCTAGGCGGCACCGACCGGAGCGAAACCACCGAACGGCGCCAGCGCCAGTCAAAGAGATCCAGTGAAAGAGGCCAGTGAAAGCGGCCAGTGAAAGGGGAACGATGCCAGGCCGACGTTCCCATACCGCGCGCGAAAAGATCGGGCCGGTGCGCTTCGGCATCCAGGCGTTTGGGGAAATCTGCATCACGCTCGGCATCATCTTGCTGTTGTTCGTCGCATGGCAGCTGTGGTGGACGGATATTGGCGCCAACAAGAACAACACCCGGCTGGCGCACTCGCTGGCCGAGAAGTGGCATCGTGATGGCACGCAGCCGGACGCCGCGGCTCCGCCCGTGCAAGACGACTCGGCGGGCAATCTCGGCAAGCTGCCGGCCGTCAAGGAGCCGGATTTCGCCACCGCATTCGGCATCATGTATGTGCCCCGATTCGGCAACGATTACTATCGCACCATTGCCGAGGGGACCGCGTTGAATCCGGTTCTCGACGAAATGGGTCTGGGACACTACGAGGGCACTGCCATGCCGGGCCGGCGCGGCAATTTCGCTGTTGCCGGGCACCGGACGACGTACGGAAAGCCGCTCAACAAGATCGCCGATCTGCATCCCGGCGATAAAATCGTCGTCGAGACCAAGGCGGGCTGGTACACGTACACGTTCCGCAACTTCAACATTGTGTTGCCCGATCACGTGTCCGTGGTGGGCCCGGTGCCGGACGCCCCGACCATGAAGCCGACGGACCGGTTCATGACCTTGACGGCATGCAACCCGATGTATTCGGCGCGTGAACGGTATATCGCCTACGCCGTCCTCACGGGATGGTCGTCGGCGTCGCACGGCCCGCCGAAGACCATTGCCGGCACTCCGGCGTATCGAAAGGCGCATTCGTAATGTACGCATGGATCTGGCGGCGTCTGCCGGGCCCCTGGCCCGCCCGGCTGCTCATCAGCCTGGCGCTGATTGCGGCTGCCGTATTCGTCTTGATGCAATGGGTATTTCCGGCCATCGCCCCCTATATGCCGTTCAACGGCGGAACCGTAAGGACATCGCAATGACAGCCACCGACCGGCCGCGGATTCTCGTCGTCGACAACTACGACAGCTTCGTCTACACCCTTGTCGGATATTTACGCCAACTCGGGGCGCGCGCCGAGGTCGTGCGCAATGACGTGTGGTCGGCGCATGCGATTCCGGGCCGGCTGGACGGGGTGGACGGCGTCCTGCTCTCACCGGGCCCCGGCACCCCGGCGGACGCCGGCATCTGCGCGCCGGTGATCGAATACTGCGCGCGGGCCGGACTGCCGATGCTGGGCGTCTGCTTGGGTCACCAAGTGCTTGCCGAAGTGTACGGCGGCACGGTAGCGCACGCCGAACAGCTGATGCACGGTAAGACCAGCATGATCACGCACGGCGGGACAGGCGTGTTCGCCGGCCTCCCCAGCGAGCTCGAAGCGACGCGCTATCACTCGTTGTCCGTCGTCCCGGGGACCGTCGATTCCGACCAGCTGGAGGTCACGGCGCAGACGTCCGATGGAGTCATCATGGGCCTCGAGCACCGTCATGCTCCGCTTTTCGGCGTCCAATTTCACCCGGAGTCGGTGCTGACGAACGGCGGCTATCGGCTGTTGGCCAACTGGTTGGCGCTCGCCGGCGGCGACGACCCGGAAAAGGCGTCGGCCGGATTGAAGCCGTTGGTGTCGGCCTCCGTAGCCGACTAACCGCTCACCCGCACCCGAATCGCAAAACGCGGCGGCGCGTCGGGAACGCGCCGTCAGAACGGCGCGTTCCCGACGGCGCGCCGCGTTTTGCAGTTACTCTCCGTCGCCCTTGCCGCCATCGTCCGGTGGCGACGTGGTGGCTGGGTCGGTTGGGCTCTCGGTGGGCGACGTCGTCGGGCTCTCGGTGGGCGATTCCGTCGGTGAATTGGTCGGACTGTTCGTCGGTTTCTCAGGCGGTACTGCGACAGTGATGGTGATCGTCGAATGCTGCGGGACCGCTTCACCTTGCGACGTGCTTTGCTTGACGACCGTGCCGGCCGGGTACTTGTCCGGATCGCTGACGCGGGTGGTGACGTCGCAGGAAAGCTGGTAATCGCTGCTCTCAAGGATGTGGCATGCGTGCTTCTTCTTTTCTCCGACGACTCCCGGCACCCGAACTTGACCGTTCGAGAGCACCAGATCGACTGTCGAACCGCCATCGACCTTCTTCCCGGCACGAGGATTCGACCGGAGCACCTTGCCCTTCTCCAGGCTCGGGCTGTAATCCTCGGAATCCGAACCGGCGACCAAATTGCTCTGTTCCAGCAGCTGGCGCGCATACGTCTCGGTTTGGCCGTCGACATCGGGCACCGTGACGCTCTTCGGTCCGGACGAGACGACAAGGGTGATCACGTCGCCGCGGTGGACAATCGTCTTCGGCTTCGGTTTCGTGGCAATGACGGTGCCCTTGGGGACGCTCTTGTCCTTCTTTTTGGTCTCCTTGACCTTCAAGTGACGCCCAGTGAGAATCGACTTGGCTTGATCGGCGTCGATGTTCGTCACGTTGTCGAGCTTGAACCCGGGCGGCTGCTCGGGCTTCTGCAACGTGTAGACGTAGTAGCCGAGTCCGCCGAGCACCAGCACCAGCAGGATCGACAGGAACCAGATCCACCCCTTGGCGCTCTTGTGCTTTTTCGGCGGTTCCTCGTCGTCACCGTCGGAGACCGGCGTTTCGGCGGTGGACGGCGAGTCTCCGGCGAACGCAGCCACGCCCGTCGCCTCCGCGACGTCGGCACGATGCGACGGCGTGTGCGTCTGCTGAACCGTCGTGGCGGCCGTTTGCGCGCCCATGGCCTGCGTCATGGCCTCGGTGGGTGCGGGCGCGGCTGCGCCCATGACGGTTGTGGAGTCGTCGTCGGGCCCGTCAATACTCAAGGGACGCCCGCCCTGCGCGGCCAGCAGATCGGCGCGGAAGGTGCCGGCGTCCTGATATCTGTCGCCGCGTTCCTTGGCCAGCGCATGCATGAGCACCCGGTCGATCGCGGGCGGCACGTCGTCGTTGTGCACGCTCGGCGCGTCCGGCTCTTCACGCACATGCTGGTAGGCCACGGCCACCGGAGAATCACCGACGAACGGCGGGCGGCCGGTCAACAACTCGAAGAGCAGGCACGCTGCCGAATACAGGTCGCTGCGCGCATCGACGACCTCGCCGCGAGCCTGCTCCGGCGACAAATATTGCGCGGTTCCGACGACTGCGGACGTTTGAGTCATGGTGGCCGACGTGTCGGCCAGTGCGCGAGCAATGCCGAAGTCCATCACCTTGACATCGTCGGACGGCGTGATCATCACGTTGCCGGGTTTGATGTCGCGGTGCACGATGCCGGCCCGGTGGCTGTATTGCAGGGCCGAGAGCACGCCGGCTGCGGCGTGCACGGCCTGATCGACCGGCAGCTGTCCCTCGCTCTTGAGCAGATCGCGCAGCGTGTGCCCGCGTACGTACTCCATGACGATGAACGGTACGTGCACTTCGCCGCCGCCCGACTCGTGTAATACTTCTTCGCCGGAATCGTAGACCGCGACGATCGAGGGGTGGTTCAATGCGGCGGCGGACTGGGCCTCGCGGCGCAGCCTGGCCTGGAACGACGGGTCGCGGGCCAAATCGCTGCGCAAGAGTTTGATGGCGATCGACCGGCCAAGGCGGGTGTCGAGCCCTTCATGGACCTCGGCCATTCCCCCGCGGCCGAGGAGGGCGCGAACCTCGTAGCGTCCGGCCAGAATGCGGCGGTCACTCATGGGGCCTCACCACTTTGCCCGCTGGTCGGAACGTCAGCGGCGCCGGAATCATCGGAGTTGGTGTTCTGGTTGGGTTCCGGCGAGGCGTCCTGGTCGGAGTCGTCTTGATCGGCGTCCGTCCCGCCGGACTTGCCCGTGTCGGAGTTCCCGGTGTCGGACTTGCCCGAATCGCCCGAATCGGACTTGCCCGTGTCGGAGTTCCCGGTATCCGACTTGCCCGAATCGGACGTGTCCGAATCGGGACTGCTGGTATCGGAGGAGCCCTCATCGCCGGATGTGCTTGGCGCACTCGGCGCGGTCGTGCTCGAGCCGGACGAGTCCTCGTCGCTTGGCCGACTGGTCTTGGCGGGGCCCTTCGACACCGCCATCGTGACGGTGGCGCCTTCGTCGAACGTGTAGCCGTTGCTACCCGGGCTGACCCGTACGACGGTGCCGGATTCGCTCGACGACGTGACCTCGATGAAATGGGCTCCCAAACCGAGCGATTGCAACGACGTTCGGGCATCGGACGAGCTTTGGCCGATGTAGTCGTCCGGGTCGATCGTCACGGTCTGCGGCGAGCTGCTCGGCGAGTTCGTCGGCCCGGTCGAGGACGGGGCCGAGGACGACGGCGTGTCGGTCGGCGCCGCACTTCCGGCCGGATCCTTGAACACCGTGGCCATCAGGACGAACACGATGATAGCCAGCGCAATGACGATGCCGATGATGATCCCGGCAATCCTGCCGCCGCGGCCGGACTTCTCCGCATCGTCCCGCGTCGTGCCGTCGGCGCCCGCCACAGCAGCGGCCCCCGCGCCGGCGCCGTCGGCTGCTCGGGAACGGCGGCGCTCGCCGACGACGGGCATTTGCGCCGTATCGCTGGTCGGGCGCGGCTGAGGGCTCACGGTGGTTGCTATTGATGTCGGAGCCGAGCCGCTCGTGATGGGGCTCGCGACGGTCGGGGCGTCCGAGCCGGCCTGGGCCATCTCGGGGACGGCGTATTCTGCGGCCGCGACATCATGGCGGCGAAGAGCGTCGGCCGCCAGAGAAAGATGATAGGCGTCCTTGGGACGTTCGGCCGGGTTCTTGCGCAGCAGCGTGGCAATGAGGGCACGCACCGGTTCCGGCACATTGGCAGGCAGTTCCGGTGCCGGTTCGTTGACCTGTTTCATGGCGATGGCGACTTGTGTGTCGCCGCTGAACGGGCGCTCGCCGGCCAAGGCTTCGTAACCGATGATCCCCAGCGCGTACACGTCGCTGGACGGAGCAGCCGTCTTCCCGGTTGCCTGCTCGGGGGCCAGATACTGCGCCGTGCCCATGACCTGCCCGGTCTTCGTCAGCGGCACCTGGTTGGTCACCCGGGCAATGCCGAAGTCGGTGAGTTTGACCCGTTCGTCCGGGGTCACCAGGATATTGCCCGGCTTGACGTCGCGATGCACCACGCCCGCGGAATGCGCGGCATGCAACGCCAGTGCTGCCTGCGAGAGGTACGAAAGCGTCCGATCGGTGCTGAGCACTTTTTCGCGCTCGAGAATGTCCGACAGCGGCTTGCCCGGCACATACTCCATGACCAGGTACGGCGACTCGTTGTCTTCGCCGAAGTCGAACACATTGGCAATGCCGGGGTTCGACAGCGACCCCATATTGCGCGCTTCGGCGCGGAAACGCTCCAAGAACGTCGGATCGGCCGCGTACTCCTCTTTGAGGATCTTGACGGCCACAACCCGGTCGAGCGACATGTCGTCGGCCTTCCAGACCTCGCCCATGCCGCCGATCGCAATCCGGTCGGTCAGCTTGTAGCGCCCGCTCAGCACGACACCGCTTGACGGCCTCATGAATTCAACACCGCCTTGGTGATGGCTGTCGCGACGGGCCCTGCCGTGCGGGCGCCGGTCGACTCGCTCCCGGCGCTACCGCCGTGTTCGACGACGACCGCGACAGCTACCTTCGGGTCGTCCGCCGGTGCAAACGAAGTGAACCATGCGTGCGGGGCCGCGCCGGCGACGTTTTGCGCCGTCCCGGTCTTTGCCGCCACCTTCACGCCTGGGATCTGCGCCACGGTGGCGGTGCCGTTTTGCACCACTGCCTCCATCATGTCGGTCATCTCCGAAGCGGTGTTCTCGGAGATCGGATTGCCGTAAACCTGCGGGGACGGCCGCTGCAGCACGTCGAGCGAATTCGACGAGCGCACAGTTTTCACCAGATTGGGGACCATCTCGGTTCCATTATTGGCGATCGCCGCCGCGACCATGCACATTTCCATCGGCGTCGCCTTCACATCGAACTGGCCGATTGACGACTGGGCGAGCTGAGCCTCATTGAGGTCGTCCGGGAATGTGCTGGGGGTGACGGGCATCGGCACGTCGATATTGTCCTCAAAGCCGAACTTCTGCGCCTGCTTCCGGACGGCGTCCGCGCCCAGATCCATGCCCAGCGAAGCGAAAGCCGTATTGCACGAGATGGCGAGCGCATGCGTGAGGGACACCTTGTCGCCGGCGCCGCACGCCTGCCGGTTGTCATTGCGCAATTGAGTGGACGTGTGCGGCAGCGTGATGGATGCCGGCCCCGGAAGCGTGGAATCCGGAGTGTAGTTGCCCGATTCGAGCGCGGCCGACGCCACAATCATCTTGAACGTCGAACCCGGCGGATACAGGTTGCCGGCGATGGCGCGGTTGTACATCGGCTTGTTCTCGTCGGCTATCAACGCGTCGTAGGCGTTGGTGGCCGCCTTGGTGTCGTGCGTGGCCACCTTGTTCGGGTCCCAGCCCGGTTTCGAGACCATCGCCAAGATCGCCCCCGTCTTGGGGTCCATGGCCACTGCCGCGCCCTTTTGATTGCCCAACGCGTCCCAGGCCGCCTTTTGGGCCTTCGGATTGATGGTGAGCGACACGGCGGCCCCGGCCGGCTGCGTACCCGTGACGAGTGACGACAGTTTGTGGAAGAACAGCGAATCGGCAGTACCCGACAGCCGCGCATTCTCGGCAAGCTCCAGACCGGTCGGCTTTCCGATCACCGAATAGACGCCCGTGATGGCCGAATACATTTCCGGGTCGATGCCGTTGCCGCCGTACTTGCGGAGATATTTGTAGTTGTCGTGGCTCGGGACCGACTGCGCGATCGGCGTGCCGTCGACAAGGATCGGTCCGCGGTCGCGGCCGAGTTCCTTGTACAGGGTCCGCGAGTTGAACTTGCTGGCCTGGAGTTTCGGGGCGTCGAAATACTGCGTGTAGGTCGTCGATGCCAGTAGTACCGCGAACAGCACGAACGTGACGACTGCGATATGCCGTAACTGCTTGTTCATTGGGCCACCGCCTCCGTGGGTCCGGATCCGTCTCGTTTACGCGACCGTTCGTCGTCCGGCAGCACCGACAACACGCCGGTGGCGAACTCGTCGAGCGGACGGCGCGCGTTGTCGGAAATGCGTAAGAGCAACGCCACGATGATCCAGTTGGCGAGCAGCGACGAGCCGCCCGCCGCAAGGAACGGCGTCGTCAGCCCGGTCAGCGGGATGACGCGGGTGACGCCGCCGACCACAATGAAGCACTGCAGCCCGATAGTGAAGCACAGGCCCGCCGAGAGAAGTTTGCCGAAGCCGTCCCGGACGGCAATGGCGACCCTGATGCCGCGCTCGACGAAGATCACGTACACCAGCAGGATCGCGAACAAGCCGACAAGGCCGAGCTCTTCGCCGAGGGACGTGATGATGAAGTCGGAATCGGCATGCGGGACTATATCGGGCCGTCCGAGCCCGAGGCCCGTCCCGGTCAGTCCGCCGTTGGCAAGCCCGAACAGCCCTTGGACGAGCTGATAACTGCCGCCGTATTCCTGGTTGTAGACGGACGGGTCGAGCGCGTGGATCCAGATGTTCAATCGTTGGCCCACGTGTGAGATGAACATGCCGGCCAGGACGGCGCCGCCGGCGAACAGGATCAAGCCGATGATTATCCAACTGATCCGCTCGGTGGCGACGTACAGCATGGCGACGAACAGGCCGAAGAACAACAGTGACGTGCCGAGGTCGCGCTGGAACACGAGCACGCCGAGGCTGGCCAGCCAGGCGATGACGAGCGGTGCCATATCGCGGATCCGCGGCAGTTGCAGGCCCAGTACCTTGGGGCCGGCCAGGCTCAGGGCGTCGCGATTCGACACCAGGTACCCGGCGAAGAAGAACGCAAGCAGCAGCTTGGCGATCTCGCCGGGCTGGAACGACATCGGACCGACGTGGATCCAAATGCGAGCGCCGTTGATCGTGGTGCCGATTCCCGGGGCCAACGGCAGCAGCAGCATGAGGATGCCGGCGAGTCCGCTCACATACGTGTAGCGACGCAGCAGACGGTGGTCCTTGAGCAGGATGACTATGACTGCCAGGACGACGAGGCCCAACGATGTCCAAATCAACTGTTTGGTGGCGACCGAGGCCATCCCGGTGCGGTGCTCGGCCAAGTCGAGCCGGTAGATCATGGCCAGGCCGATGCCGTTGAGAAACACGGCGATCGGGAGGATGACCGGATCGGCGTATTTGGCCCGGATCCGGACGACGATGTGCCCGAACGCGGCAAGGACGAACAGCCAGCCGGAGTACACGTACACATTGGGCGGCAGTTCGCCTTTGACGCCGAGGCCGACAAGGCAATACGCGGCAATCGACACGATGAGGGCCAGGATCAGCAGCCACGCCTCGATCCCGCGGCGGGTCTTGAGTTTGGGCAATCCTGCGGTGGAGCTCACGGCGTGTCACCCCCTGTCCCGGTCGGTTTCGCGGACGTCGACGGGCCTGCGGACGGTGTCGACGACGGCTCCGTCGTCGGTTCGGTCACGCCCGGGCGTGTCTTCGGGTTCTTTGGCTGAGGAATTTTGACGGGGTTGGGGTTGATCTCGCCGCGCAGGTTCGACACGATCTTGCGGGCGGCCCTCAAATTGCCGGCCGGGATCGTCTCGCTGACGCGTTGTTGTGCGAAATCGGGCAATTCGGCCAGGCCGATGTTCTGCTTCTTGTACAAGTGGCCGAGCTGAATGGGTCCGAGGTTTTGTGAGATTCCCTTGTAAATGGCGATCTGGCCCTGATACGAGCCCACGTAATATTGCTTTTGGGTGTACGCGTAGCCGGCCCAGCCGGCGCCGATCAGCACGATGATCACGAGCAGTCCGACGAGAGCTCGACGTACGCGTCCGCGGCGGTGAGCGCGTTCGTCCTCCTCGTCGGAAAAGTCCGGCAGTTCGCCGCCTTCGTCGCTCGGGCCGGATGCCGAGTGGCCGTTCGCGGTCAGGCCGTATGGTTCGCCGGGTGCCGCGCCCATCGACTCGGACGTCTTGATTTGCGCCGTATCCGGCGTGTGCGTGGACGGCGTGTGCGGATTGAGCGCGGCCGAGCCGACGATATCGGGATCCGTCCGGTCATCGTCGGTGATCGGCTCGTCGCCGGCGACCACGTCGGCAATCACAACTGTGATGTTGTCGGCGCCGCCGCCGTCGAAGGCCAACCGGATGAGCTTGTCGGCGCACGCGTCGAGATCCGCGACGTCTCGCAGAGTACTTTCGATCTTGGCGTCGGTGGTGAACCCGGACAGCCCGTCCGAGCAGAGCAGCCACCGGTCTCCCGGCACTGCCGCGCGCACCGACAGATCCATTTCGGGCTGAGTGCCGACGTCCCCGAGCACGCGCATGACGACCGACCGCTGCGGATGCCGCTCGGCCTCCTCGGCACTGATCCGGCCCTCGTCGACCAGTAGCTGGACGAACGTGTGGTCGTGCGTGACTTGGATGAGTTTGCCGTCGCGCAGCAAATAGCCGCGAGAATCGCCGATATGGGCCAATGCGAACCGGTCGCCGTGGCGGAGCAGCGCCGTGAGGGTCGTGCCCATGCCGGCGAGTTTGGGTTCGACGGCAACTCGGGCGCTGACCTGCTCATTGGCGTGCATGATGGCCAGACGCAGCGCTTCAAGGGCGTCGGCGCCATGCGATTCGTGGTCGAGATGGCTGATTTCGCCAATCGCGATCGACGATGCGACGTCGCCGCCGGCATGACCGCCCATACCGTCGGCCACGACCAGGAGGTTCGGCCCGGCATACCCGGAGTCCTGGTTATTGGAACGTGTCAGACCCACATCCGACCGGGAAATATACCGGTAGCGGGGCGCGGCGGTCTCACTCAAGAGCGCAGCTCCAGGACGGTGCGGCCGATGGCGATGGGCTGACCGACGCCGAGCTGCACTTGCCCGGTGACGTCGTTGCCGTTCAGTTTGGTGCCGTTCGTGGAGCCGAGGTCTTCAAGCATCCAGCCGTTCTGGCCGGGGAAGATGCGCGCGTGGCGGCTGGACACGAAATCATCTCCCAGCACCAAGGTGCTTTCGGGCGAACGGCCGATCATGATGGGCACGGTGCCAAGTGCGACGACGGCACCGGCCAGTGACCCTTCGGTGACGACGAGGGTGCGCGGCGGTCCGGACGGCGGCGGAGGGGTGGAGCCGTGGCCGGGCCGTTGTGGGGCGGGCGCGGATGCGCTGCGTTCACGGGAGCGTTTTTTACGCCCCCTGGACGTTGTGCCGAAGATATCGCGGCGGAGCGTCGATGCGACGCTGAGGACGAAGACCCACATCAAGACCAGCAGGCCGAGACGCAGCGCGGTGGCAGTCAGTTCGCTCATCAGGGAAAAGTCACCGGGCCGCATTCGTGGCGAAATGGAAGACCACGTCGATGCGGCCGGCCGTGAGAACGGCGCCTTCCGTCAGTGCCACCTTGTTGATGCGCTGGCCATGGATTGTCGTCCCGTTCGTGCTTCCGAGATCTTCCGCGGTCGCGCGGGTGCCGTCGACGACAATTTGAAAGTGCTTGCGGGAGATGCCCGGATCGTCCAGCGTGATGTCGGCCTCGGTCGAGGAGCGGCCGAAAACCGTTACCTCATTCGTCAACAGATGCTGGATGCCGTCGATCTCGACCATGCCGCGCACTGCGCTACCGGGCGCCGGGGCGTTGCGTCCGCTGGAGCCGACCGAACTCGAACCGGCTGAACTCGAACCCGCGGCGGCGCCGGCGGAGGTGCCGGAGGCGAGGGACCCCGGGCCCACGGTGTCGCTGCCGGACGACGCTTGGCCGCGGCCGGCGTCCGGAGTCGGAGAGGCCGCGGACGGCTGGGGCGAGCCGTAGGGGGGTGACGTGGGGGTGACCGGGCGGCCCGTTGGGACCGCCGGCCTGGCGCTGGTCATGGTGCCGGTGGCCGGGCGCGAGGAGCGGGCGCCGGGATCGTATCCGCCGCGGTCGGCCGGTTGCGCGGCCGAACTGCCGTCGGGACGCTGGGTTGTCGAGCGGACCCGGTACATGCCGGTGTCCAAGTCGCCGACCGCTTCGAACTCGACGGTGACCGGGCCGACGAAGCTGTAGCCCTGTGATGCAGCGTGTTCGCCGACGACCTGCCGGAGTTCTTGCGAAAGAGTGCCGGACATTTCGCCGATCCGCGCGTAGTCGTTATCGGAGAGTTCGATGGTGAACGAGTTCGCCGTCAGCGTGCGTCCGCGCGAAACCACTGCAGCGCGGCCGTCGGCTTCGCGGCGCAGCGCGCCGGCCAATTCGACGGGTTGAACCTCTGACCGGAATGCTTTCGCGAAGGCACCGTTCACGGCACGCTCAATGCCTTTTTCGAAGCGGTCTAAAACTCCCACTTCGTGCCTCCTCGTCGTTCGTCGTTCATGTCGTGCGGGCTTGTGCAGATGAGTCCGCCGGTGCTCCTTCTCTCCCCGCCGTCCGTGCGGCGAACAATATTCAACTCTCCATGCTACTGGTTGTGGCTGATAATCGGCTGCTAGCACCATCATCACGGCCCGGCATTTTTGCCGCGCGTCAATGGCCCACCCCGCCGATTCGAGCTCGGACCCTGCCCCATGCTAACGTTTTATCTGCTTGCGCGAGTGGCGGAATTGGCAGACGCGCTGGCTTCAGGTGCCAGTGCTCGAAAGGGCGTGGGGGTTCAAGTCCCCCCTCGCGCACAAGTAAAACGCTCCCGGTCGTTCTCGACGGGGGCGTTTTGTGTTGGAAAGGCGTCTCTGCCGGGCGCCGAGTGGCGGCGAATGGCTGTCCCCTTCCGCCGAGTGGCGGTGAATGGCTGTCCCCTTCCGCCGAGTGGCGGCGAATGGCGGCAAAATCGACGATTTTGCCGCCATTCGCCACCACTCGAGGTGGCGGGCCGGGTGTTATGTCGCAGGACACCGGTGACAGTTGTGTATCAGGACATCGGTGACAGTCCCTGCGGGTTTGGTGGTGACACTTCTCGGGTCGGATTGACGGGTGACGAAAAATGAGCCTGTTGATCCTGCTGTCCGTCTTGCAATTTCTCAGTGGCCTCGCGATGCCCCACGCGGTGCGGTCACGACGTTCTGTACTGAACACCAGATCTCACGCAAAACGTTCTACCAACTACGCGCTCGGGCACGCCGGGAAGGCCCCGCGGCCGTGCTGGAACCGAAGTCCCGTCGGCCAAAGACAAGTCCTTCCCAACTCGACGAACAGACGAAACAGCAAGCCGTGGACGTGCGTGGCGCGCTCGAACGCTCGGGCCTGGACCACGGACCGATCAGCGTGTTCGAGAAAATGAAAATGATGGGCCTGAAACCCCCGTCGGTAGCGTCCCTGGCCCGGCTCTTCCGGGAAAAGAACATCGCACGATCCGAACCGAAGAAAAAGCCACGCGCGGCCTACCGCAGATTTGTCTACCCCGCACCGAACGCGTGCTGGCAACTCGACGCGACCGCGTACGTCCTTACCGGCGGACGCACCTGCGTGATCTTCCAACTGCAAGATGATCACTCCCGACTCGCAGTCGCCACACATGTCGCCGACGGGGAAACGTCCGCCGCGGCTATCGCCGTGGTGACAAAGGGCATCACCGCGCACGGGGTCCCGCAACGACTCCTAACCGATAACGGGCTCGCCTTGAACCCGGCCCGCCGGGGCATCACCGGGCAACTCATCACGCACGTGAGCCGGCTAGGTATCGAGGCGATTACCGGCAAACCGTACAAGCCGACCACGCAAGGGAAGAATGAACGCTTCCACCAGACCCTTTTCCGATGGCTGGACAAGCAGCCACTGGCCGACTCGATCGAACAATTGCAAGAACTCGTCGATCAGTTCGACATCATCTACAACACCGAACGCTCCCATCAAGGCCTACCGGGCCGGATCACCCCGCAACAAGCCTGGGACGCGACCGACAAAGCCGTCGCACCACGGCCACGACCACGCGAAAACACCAGCAGCGGTGAAGCCACCCGCACTGTCTACGGCAAAGGCCAAGTCCACATCGATGGCGTCCGCTATCAGCTCGGCAAGCAATACATCGGACAACAAGCCCACGCGATCTGGGACCTCAACACGATCACGTTCTTCGACCGGCACGGAACCGAAATCATCAGCCACCCCAGACCCGACCCAGGAACGAATTACGTCGGCAACGGCAAGCCCCGCGGCTTCCTCAACAAGAACAACGAAAAACCGTGACCCTACCCCTGACACGCCGACTGTCACCGATGTCCTGAGACATCAACTGTCACCGATGTCCTGATACAAAACTGTCACCGATGTCCTGAGACAAGACAAGGTGGCGGGCCGGGCGGGAGTAACCATTCGCCGCCACTCGATGCGGCGATCGACGGTCCCCGGCTACTTGATCGCCTTGTTCGCGGCTGCCTGCGCCTTGGTCAGTCCCTCTTTGACGCTCAGCCGGCCAAGGAACATCTCCTTCAAGATCGGATTGGCCTTGATATCGGCGTTATTGGCCTTGGGCCCGTGCGGCGCGCCAATTGATTTGCCGCCGGCCGCCTCGATGAACGGCTTCGTGTCGACACCTTCCTTTTTCCAGTGTTTGGTGTACGACGGCGCTGCCGACGTGACGGCCGGGAACGCCGAACCATCGGCGGCGATGATGTCGGCCGACTCCTTGCTGCCGATCCAGTCGAGCACCTTTTTCGTAGCGTCTGCGTTCGTGGACTTGGCATTGCCGGCCGCAATAATCCCGTTGACGACCGACACCCTGCCCGTCGGGCCCGCGGGGATGTGTGCGATTCCCCAGTCGAACTTCGCGGCGTCCGCAATGTTTTTCAAGTTGTACGTGCCCGATTCGAACAAGGCCATCCGGCCTCGGTTGAATTGATTCAAGCTATAGTTGCCGTCGTCATTGGTGTCCGCCGCGGACGGCGCGACGTGATACTTGTTGATCAGATCGACCACATATTGTATGGCCTGCACGGTTTTCGGATCGTCCGCGTAGACGTACGTATCGTCTTTTGCCTGCCAGGCCCCGCCGTTGGATCCGACGAAGTTGTAAAAGATGGCTTGGAGGTCGAATGCCGCATTGAAGCCGTACTGCTTGATCTCTTTCGGTTTGAATCCCGGTTGGTCGGCAGCCGTGCCGGACTTGTCGATCGTCAGCTTCTTGGCGGCTTTGATGAAATTGTCGTTCGTGCCGGACGGATCCCACTGCAGGTTGCTCGGGTCGATGCCCGCCTTTTTCACCATTGCCTTGTTGTAGAACAGCGCGATCGAGTCGGACAGCTGCGGGACTCCGTACAGCGCGCCGTCCCGCGTAAATTGCTTGACCACGGACGGCTGCCAGTCTTGGTGCTTGCCCGGCAGCGCCTTCGAGATATCGACTAGCCGGCCGGCGTCCGCGTAATTGCCGAAATTTGAGCTGTTGAGCCAAAAAATGTCGTCGGCGTTTCCGCCGGCCAGATCGGTCGGAAGCTTCGTCCAGTAGGTGTCCCACGGGATGACGTTGATGCGTACGTCGATGTCCTTGTTCTTCTTGCTGAATTCGGCGAACGACTTCTTGTACGACTTGGCCACCTGCTCGTCCCACAGCCGGAACGTGACTGTCTTCTTTCCGCTCGAACCGCCGGAAGAGCCGGACTGGGACGGCGAGCACGCGGCCAGTGCCGCGAGTGCGGCGACTCCGGTCGTACCCGCCGAAACCCGAATGAACTGCCTACGCGACGTCATACCGGACGCTCCCCCTTTTTCCGCAAGACCGACTACCTCTTTGAGAATACCGAACGGCCCGGCGCGCACGGCCGGGGTCCGGGCCCGCTTACTTGAATCCCGTCAGCGAGATCGAGTTCACGATGTTGCGCTGCGTCAGCAGGTACAGCGCCACCAGCGGGGCCATCGACAAGGTCGTGGCTGCCATCACGAGCGTCCAATTGTCGGTGTACTGGGTTTGCAGGTTCTGGGTGGCGACTGTCAGCACCTCCCAGGTCGGACCGGACGTGACGAACAACGGCCACATGAAGTTGTTCCACTGCGAGACCACCGTGATGACGACAAGGGTCGTCAGGATAGGCCGGGACATCGGCACGATGATTGACCACAGAATCCGCAGCGTGCCGGCACCGTCGAGCCGAGCGGCGTCCTCGATATCGTCCGGAATGCCGCGAAAGTGCTCGCGCAGCAAGAAGATGGCGTACGGCGATCCGAAAAGGGTCGGCAGCACGAGGCCCCAAAAGGTGTTGCGCAGCCCGACCGACGACATCATCACGTACAGGGGGACGACGGTCGCCACCTGCGGGATCAGCATCGTTCCCAGGTAGATCCAGAACACGGCGTCCCGACCCGGAAAGGTCAGCCTGCCGAACGCATACGCGGCCATCACGGAGAAGACCATTTGGCCGACCAGGATAAAGGCGGTCATTTCGAACGTGACCACCAGCGGCGTCAGGAAACTGTGCGAGCCGGTGAACAGCTGCACGAAGTTGTCGAAGGTGAAAGGGTGCGGCAGGGTGAGGGGGCCTTCGGTGGCGGCCTGTTCGGGCGTTTTCAGCGCCGTCATCAGGCTGAGTGCGAACGGGGCAAGCGTGAGCAGTGCTCCGGCCCCCAACACCATGTAGACGCCGGCGGCACCGACCGGGCGCACGCGCATCGAGGACGACGCCATGGTCACTGCATCCCGTAGGTCATGCGGCGGCGGAAGAAGAGGTTCTGAGCGAGTGTGACGAGTACCAGCACCACCATCAGCGCGAGCGACAACGCGGCGGCGCTGCCCAATTGAGGCGCCAGGAATACGTCTTGGTAGATGTGCGTGGCGACGACGTCCGTGCGGCCGGCCGGGCCGCCGGCAGTCATCGAATAAATCTGATCGAACGCTTGGAAGCTGGCGATGAAGCCGGTGACAAGGACGAAGAACATGGTCGGACGCAGCAGCGGCACTGTGATGGACCAAAAGACCTGGGTTCCTGTCGCGCCGTCCAGCCGGGCGGATTCGTAAAACTCGCCGGGAATGTTCGACAGGCCGGCCAAGAAGAACAGCGTCACGTATCCGACGTTCGTCCAAATGCTCACAAACGCCACCGACGGCAACGCGAAGCTGTACGACGACAGCCATGCCACATGGGTACCGAGAATGGTGTTCAGCGCGCCACCGGTCGGCGCGAAGATCCACTTCCAGACCACGCCAAGGGCCAGCGGTGCGCAGATCCACGGGATGAGGAATACGGCCCGGAAAAATGTCGACCCGCGCAGCCGTTTAGCCAGCAGCACCGACAGCCACAGTCCAAGCGCGGTCTGGCACGGGATGACGATGATGACGAAGAGGAGCGTGACGCCGAACGAGTTGAGGATGGCCGGGTCGGTGAAGAGTGCGCCGAAGTTGGCCAAGCCCGCCCAGGTCGGTTTGCTGACGAGGTCCCAAGAATGGAAGCTCAGCCACACGCTCACGATCGCCGGGACGATGAGAAAGATTCCAACGCCGATGAGGCTGGGCGCGAGCAGCGAATATCCGGTGGCCGACTGGCGGCGACGGCGCATCCGCCGATTGGCTGGTGCCGTAGCGCGGCGCGACGGGGCGTCGGTCAGTCCGCTCATTGGGCCTCCCCCACGCCGTTCGATTTCCGCTTACCGAGTGTATCCACACGTAAAACGCGCGTCGCCGTACAGCCCGCCCCGTTATGACGGCGCGTTCCTGACGCCGCGGCGCGTTTTGCGGTGCCGGGGCATTCCGCGTTACACCGAGAGCGGCGGCGTGCGGACGCGTTGGAACAACGCGACAAGGGCCCCGGCCACGAGGATTCCGACCGACAGTGCCAAGCCGGCAAAGACTCCGTGCGGGCCGTCCGATACTCCGCCGCCCAAGATCGGACCGATGCACTGCCCCAGCGCGAACGTGACTGTCATGGTGCCGATGGCCGCCGTCCAATGTCGAGGATGCAGGCTTTGGCGCGCAACGGTGGTGATGGCGGTGACCAAGGAGAGGAACGACCCGCCGAACAGCAGGGCCGAGGCAAATGCGGCCCACATCGACGTCCAGATGAGCGGCACGGCCGCGCCGACCGCGACGACGAGGAGCACCAATGCCGGTCCTCGGCCGCCGCGCAGCCGGCCGAGCACCGGCCCCCAGAGATACGTGGCCGCTATCGACGTCGCGCCGAGCACCACCCAGAACCACGTCACCTCCGCGCCGCCGGCGCCGCCCTGTTTCAAATACGCCACGATGAACGTCATATACGAGATGTAGCCGACGCCGAACAGCAAATACGCTCCCATCAGCGGCACGAGACGGGACGCCGGCCAGCGATCACCGCGCGACCTGGCCAACTCCGGTTCGGATAACCGCCGCGATGCAGCAACCGAGATCGCCGCGGCAATCACGGACAACCCGCCGAGAACCAGCCAGCCGATGCGCCACCCGCTGCCGACCGTCGTATGCGCCAGGACGGGGTTGACGATGAGCCCGGACAGCACGATTCCGGCTCCGCCGCCGCAAAAATACACGCCCAGCAGCAATGCGGACCGACTCGGCTGGTGCCGCTTCGAGGCGCTTGCCGCCAATCCGCCGCCCACGACGAAGCTCACGGCGCCGGCGATGCCCGCCACCAAGCGCAATGCCAAGAGGAACGCCAGATTGCCGGACGCCGCAGACGCCAGCAATGCCGCCGCCGTCACCACGATGCCGAGGGTGAAGGCCCGTCGGGAACCGGTGGCTCGGGCGATGGGAGTCGCCAGGACTGCCCCGATCAGATACCCGACGGCGTTCACGGCGTTCATCGCGCCGGCCGTGATGAACGACCAACCCAGGTCGGCCTGCATCGGCGGCAGCAACAATGCGTAGGCGAACCGTGCGAATCCGAGCCCGACGACCGGCCCGAGGGCGAGCGCCGCAACGGTGCCGAGATCGGAGTGGTGTGGCGGCTCCGCCGCGGCATTCGGCATACGTGCCAGTATCGTCGCACCACGAGGACGGGCACAATCGAAGCGCTCCGGGGTGCCGGAGAAGCCCGCCCCCGAGCCGGCGTCAGGCGTCAGGCGTCAGCCGAGCTTGATGGTCGGCTTGTACATGTCGAACCACAGCCCGAGGTCAAGGGCACGCTCCAGCCCAAAGCGCGATCCCTGCGAGACCTTGTCGGACTGCTCCGTCACGGCACCGGCCAGCCAGTCGTGGTCGATGAGCTCAAACAGCTGATGCGACGGATCGGCCACGTACCGCCGCGCATTCTCCTGCAGTTGGACGGCGTACGCCGGGTCCTGGGTCGACGGATACGGCGATTTCACCCGGTCGGCCACCGACTTCGGCAGGACGTCGGCGGCTGCGGCCCGCAACAGCGACTTCTCCCTGCCATCGAACGTCTTCATCGACCACGGCGTGTTGTAGACGTATTCCACAAGACGGTGGTCACAGAACGGCACGCGCACTTCGAGACCGGTGGCCATGCTGGCGCGGTCCTTGCGGTCGAGCAGGACGCGCACGAACCGGGTCAGATGCAGGTAGCAAATCTTGCGCATTTGATATTCGTGTTCGCTCTCGCCGTCCAAGCGTTCGATCTGCGCGACGGCGTCGGAGTACGAATTCCGGACATACCCTCCGAGGTCGAGCTGCTCGAACAGACGCGAGTTGAAGATGGACGCCATGCCGGACTCCATCGACGAGAACTGCGCCATCCACGGGAACGTTTCCCCCTTGCGCGCTTCGTCGTTGAAGAACCATTTGTACCCGCCGAACACCTCATCGGCCGATTCCCCCGACAACGCGACGGTCGAATGTTTGCGGATCTCGCGGAACAGGAGGTAGAGCGACGAATCCATATCGCCGAGCCCCATCGGCAGGTCGCGGGCCCGGATGACCGTGGCACGCACCTCCGGGTCGGCAAGCTCGGCCGAGCTCAGCACGATGTCCTGATGGTCGGTCCGGGCCAGGTCGGCGACGTCGTGCACGAACGGCCCGTCCGGCGTCCCGCGCAGGTCGTCGGGGATGAAGTTGTCCGATTGGCCGGCGAAATCGACGGCGAAGGAGCGCACCGTCTCGCCGTGCTGGGCCAGCTGGTCGGCCGCCAGGCCCGTGAGCACCGACGAGTCGAGGCCGCCGGACAGCAGCAGGCAGCGCGGCACGTCGGCCACGAGCTGGCGCTCGGTGATGTCGTCGAGCAGCTCGCGCACGTGGGCGACCGACGAGTCCTGGTCGTCCGGGTGCGGTTTGGTCTCGAGCGTCCAGTAACGGGTTTCCTTGACGCCGGACGTCGTGACCGTCACGACGGTGCCCGGCTCCACCTCGCGCATGCCTTCCCACACGGCGTGCCCCGGAGTCTTGACGAACGAGAACATCTCACGGAGCCCGTCCAAGGTGACGGCTCGCTCGGCCAGCGGGTTTTCCAAAATGGCCTTGGGTTCGGAGCCAAAGAGCACGCCGTCCGCGGTCGGGTAATAATAGAGCGGTTTGATGCCCATCCGGTCGCGGATCATCACGAGCTTTTGACGCTCGGTGTCCCAAATTGCAAAGGCGAACATGCCGTTCAATTTCTCGGCGACGGCTTCGCCCCATTCGAGGTACCCGGTCAGCACGACCTCGGTATCGGAGTCGGTGTTGAATCGGTGGCCCCGCCGGCGCAATTCGTCGCGGAGCTCGGAAAAGTTGTACGTCTCCCCCGAATACACCATCGCTGCCTTGCCGGCATCCGACTCGGTCGCCATCGGCTGCGAGCCGCCCGGAAGGTCGATGATGGCAAGGCGCCGGTGGCCGAGTGCGGCGTGCGTGTCGAACCAGGTGCCGGCGGCGTCCGGGCCCCGACAGGCCATGGTCTCGGTCATAGCCTCGACGGTGGCCCGCTCCTTTCGCAAATCCCTATCGAACGACACCCAACCGGCAACACCGCACATACGGCCTCCTCATTCTTCGCGTGGATTGCCGCTCCATCGTCGGGCGGCTCTGCGACGCTACGCCTCGGAAATGAACGCGCGATGAAAAACATTGGAGAACTATGTATATTCGGCGTGGCGAGTGGCATTGTCGTCGCCGACCGCCTACAACCGGGTGCTGTGGGGTTGGACGGGCCACTTCAAGTGCGAATGCCGCCCCGGCTTCAGGCACTCGGCATGTCGTACGTGATCCACGATGTCCGGGTGGCCACCTGGTCGTACTTGCCGCGCGCACGGTAGTTGTCGTCGGCCGTCGTCCACCGCACAATCGGCCAGTCGCGCTCGCGGGCGATCTCGCGCAGCCGGGCCAGCAGCGCATCGGCCGCCCCGGTCCCGCGGTAGTCGGGATCGACGAAAAGGTCGTCGAGGTACCCGCACCAGGCGGCATGCAGCGGACGAGGGTAGGGCCGATAGTGCGCCAGGCCGACGAGCCCGCCGTCCTCGGATTCCGCGACGAGCGCCTCGAGCGGGTGGTCGGGGTCGAGCAGCCACGCCCATACCGTGTCGCGCATGTCCGCGGACTGTTCGGTCCGGTAAAAGACCGCATACCCGGCATACAGGCGATCCCAGGCCGGACGATCGGCGGCGTGCGGCGTTCTGATTGTTATCTGCATGAGTCAACTGTGGCTCATGCGCGGGTTCGGGCGCCAGGTTTGTCGAGCCGCCAATCAAACTTTTGATTGATACCCGCGCGGTCGTTTGCACGATGGAACGGCCCGCCACAGTCAATAAATTCGCTCATAGGGCAGTTGTGGCTGCCGTCGAATCGCGAATTCAGAGGGGCTGCACCATGTGGCATTGGCTATCGGGGAAGATTGTGGCCCGCAAGGGCGCGTGGGCGACATTATTGATCGCGCTGATCGTCGCGGGCGGAGCCATCGGCGCCATGAGCAAAAGCGATCCGCCCGGAGCCGTGAATTCGCTTCCGTCCGCCGCCGAGTCCGCCCAAGTGCAAAAGCTGCGCGATGAGTTCCCCGGCAGCGAGCTGTCGCCCGTGCTTGCCGTGTTTTCCCGCGGCGGCGACGCATTGACGACTGCCGATAAGGCCACGGCGTTGGACGTCGGCAAAAAGCTAGCCGCCGACGTGGGCCACCGGGCCGGTCGTCCGATCATGTCGAAGGACGGCGAGGCCGCGATCGTCAGCGTGCCGATCAACGCGGATCGTTCGAACAGCGAGATCGCCGACACTGTTGACAAGCTGCGAACGACTGCGCGTGACGCGACGTCCGGCGGCCTGCATGTGCAGATCACCGGCGGTCCGGCGTTTGGCGCGGACATCGCCTCGGCATTCGACGGCGCGAACTTCACTTTGTTGGCCGTCACAGTGGGAATCGTCGCCATCCTGCTGCTGACGTATCGGTCGCCGGTGCTCTGGCTCGTTCCGCTGGCGGTTGTCGCGTTTGCCGATGAGGCTGCAAACGTCGTCACCGCAAAGGTGGGTGACGTGTGGAACCTGCAATTCGACGCCGGCATCATCAGCGTCCTCGTATTCGGCGCCGGCACCAACTATGCGCTGTTGCTGATTTCGCGCTACCGGGAGGAATTGCGCCGCAAGTCCGACCACCGCGTTGCGCTGCGTACCGCGCTTCGGGCCACGGCGCCGGCGATCGTGGCCAGCAACGTCACGGTAGTCCTGTCATTGCTGACGCTCGTGCTGGCCGCCATGCCGAGTTCGCGCGGGCTTGGCATTGCGTCGGCCATCGGCCTCGCGATCGCTCTGGGATTTGCGTTGCTCGTATTGCCGCCGTTCCTTGCCGTCTGTGGACGGAGACTTTTCTGGCCGTTCATACCGCGGGTCGGCGACGAGGAGAAATCCGAGCGCGGCGTCTGGTCGACAATTGCCCGCACCGTCACCGCCAAGCCGGTGCTGACGATCGGCATGTCCATTATCGTGCTGGCCGTGCTGGGCTCCGGACTGATCGGCACAAAAGTCGGCTTGTCGCAGACGCAACAGTTCCGTGTCGCCAGCGAATCGGCTCAGGGCTTCGAGACGCTTGCCGATCATTATCCTGCCGGCGAGTCCGAGCCGATGATTGTCATGGCCCGCACCAATCAGGCGGGCGCCGTTCTGGAGGCCATCTCCGGGGTGGACGGCGTCGAGCGCGCCAACCCGATCAAGACGTCGACGAGCGGGTGGACCGAAATCAACGTCGTGGGCAAGGCCGATCCGCAGACCGACGCCAGTTACCGGACGGTGCGAGAGTTGCGGACGGCGGTGCACGACGTCCCGGCTGCCCGCGCCGCGGTCGGCGGCCAGATCGCACGGAGCCTTGACGTCAAGACCTTTTCGACACGAGACCTGCGGCTGATCGCGCCGATCATTTTGGGCCTCGTATTCATCGTTCTGGTGATTCTGCTGCGTTCGCTGCTTGCGCCCATCCTGCTGGTCGCCGTCAACGCAGCCAGCGCCGTAGCCGCGATCGGAGCCGGCACGTGGGTGGGTAAGCACGTGTTCGGGTTCCCGGCACTCGACGTGAACGTGCCGTTGCTGGCGTTCCTCTTCCTTGTGGCGCTCGGCATCGACTATACGATCTTCATTGCGCACCGGGCCCTGCACGAATCGCAGTTGCACGGCACGCGCGAAGGCATGGTGATCTCGATCAGCCGTACCGGCGCGGTCATCACGAGCGCCGGCGTCGTCCTGGCCGCGGTGTTCGCGGCGCTCGGCGTCCTTCCGCTTGTGACGCTGGGACAGCTCGGTCTCATCGTTGGGCTCGGCGTGCTCGTCGATACGCTCTTCGTCAGGACGGTCTTCGTCCCGGCGATTTTCGCGGCAATCGGTGACCGGATCTGGTGGCCGCGCACGCCCGTACGCACAGCCGGTTCTTCCTCGGGCACAGGAAACACTCAGTCAACACCGAGATTCGTAGCTCGGACATAGGAAGGCCACAGCGCGCTGATTCCTTCGTGCGCTTACCTGGATGTAGTGAAAATCAGGAAGTGATGAGGGAGCATGATGAACGATTCATCGCAGGTGCCGCCCCGGCCGTCCGAACAGCCGAACTTTGGACCGACGCCGCACGGCAACCAGCAAATCAACCCGCAACAGCCGCAGGGCCGGGGCCCGGACACGTTCGGCCCGCAGCCGGGGCCGGGCCCGTACGTCCCCTCCGCACACCCCGCGGGCCCGGGTGGCGCGCCGCGGGCTAAGAAATCGCGGCGGCACCACAAAGCCGGCATCGCGATTGCCGCGTCCATCGTGGCAGCAGCCCTTGTCGGATTCGGAGGCGGATATTTCGCCGGGCCATCGCATGTGACGGTGGAGTTCGGCGCACAAGCGGCGCCGAACTCGCAGGGCTCATCCGGCTCCGGGTCATCCGGCCAAGGGTGGACCGGTAACGGTTCGTCCGGGCAGGGTTCGTCCGGGCAGGGTTCGTCCGGGCAGGGTTCGTCCGGGCAGGGCTCGTCCGGCGGCCAATACGGGTACGGCGGACAGAACGGCTTCCCGGGAACCGGTCAAAACGGCGGCACGCAAAATGGCCAAAGTAGCGAAAACGGCCGGAACGGCGCCGACACCTCGCGTGCAACCAAGGCGCAATCGCGAGGCATCGTCGAAATCACCACGGTTCTGAAGTACGAAGGCGCCAAAGCGGCCGGAACCGGCATGATCCTGACCTCCAACGGCGAAATCCTCACCAACAACCACGTCGTCGAGGGCTCGACCTCCATCAAGGCGACAGTGGCATCGACCGGCAAGACGTACAAGGCACGAGTCGTCGGCACCGATAAGAAGGACGATGTCGCAGTGCTGAAACTGACGAACGCCTCAAGCTTGAAGACGGTTCGGACGGATACCGACCAAGTCGACGTCGGAGACCAGGTCGTCGGTATCGGCAATGCCGGCGGCACAGGTAGCTTGACTGCCGCCGCAGGCAAGGTGACGGCGTTGAACCAGCAGATCACCACCATGAGCGAAGGCACCGCCGATTCGGAAACGCTGGCCGGGCTGATCCAAACGAGTGCGAACGTGCAGGCGGGTGACTCCGGCGGGCCGCTCGTGGACACGGACGGCGAAGTCGTCGGCATGGACACGGCCGCTTCGACGAACAGTCAGACCGGCGCGTCGACGAGCGGATACGCCATTCCCATCGCGTCGGCGCTCAAGATCGCCGACACCATCGAATCGGGACATGAGACGAACACCGTGTCGATCGGGTACCCGGCATTCTTGGGGATTGAACTCGGAAGGGCGACCGGCGAAACGACCGGGCGGTCCTCGCGGGTCGATGGCGCCCTCGTGGCCGGCGTGATTCCGTCGACGCCGGCCGCTGCAGCGGGATTACAGGCCGGCGACGTGATTACGCAGGTCGGCAATACGTCGATCGGGTCCGCCAAGAAACTCTCGGCCACGCTGGACGGATACGACCCGGGCCAGTCCGCCGTCGTCCATTGGACCGACGTGGCCGGGGCAACCCACCAGGCCACCGTCACGCTGGTGAACGGCCCCGTCGAGTAAAAAGCGCCTGTGCGGCGTCCGCGTAACCTGGACCTCGAGGAAGGGAACGCCATGAGCACGAACGAACCGATCACCAACGAATCGACCCCGGCCGACCTGCCGAAACCAGTCGATGACGGCGCGGCCGACCATCTGACGGGGGTGGCCGTGCCGCACCTGACGCTGCCGTCGACGAGCGGCGACGCCGTCGAGCTTGCTGCGGTTCGCGGCACCTGGGTGTTGTTCGTCTATCCGAGCACGGGCGTACCGGGGCAAGAGCTGCCGGAGGGATGGGACGACGTGCCGGGCGCTCGCGGATGCACCCCGGAGGCGTGCGGGTTCCGGGACAATTTCGAGGCCTTGCAGTCGACCGGGATCGCCGCGGTCTACGGCTTGTCGATGCAGTCGACGGATGTGCAGACGGAGGCTGCGGAACGGCTCCAACTTCCGTATCCGCTGCTGTCCGACTCCACGCTCGACCTGGCCGGATCGCTCGGCCTTCCGACATTCGTCTTACACGGCATCACCTACTATCGCCGGCTGACGTTGATCATCGGCCACGGTGTCATCGAGCATGTGTTTTACCCGGTGTTCCCGACGGCGACCCACGCGTCCGACGTCACCACATGGCTGCACGCGCGATGACTGCTTCGCCCTCGGCCGGACAATCGGCCGGGCAATAGGCGCAATAAAACGCGGCGGCGCGTCAGGAACGCGCCGTCAGAACGGCGCGTTCCTGACGCCGCGCCGCGTTTTGCGAAAGGTGGGCCGGATGGTGTGGGCCGGAGCGGTGGGCCGGGCGTGAGGGACAGGGCGGTCATACTGTACGCAGGCGCTATGAAGAGATAGTTCAGGAAGCACCGATAGCGTCGATCAAATACCGCGCCGTCGTGATGGGCTGCTTACCGCCCGTTCGGAGGCGTCGCGGGCTATTTGCAGCATGTTTCGCGGCGCTGCTAGTGTCGCTGCGCATACTCGCCGGCGATGGCGGACGCACTGTCCGACACTTCCACCTGCCGGTCCATTGGGGGAATTCTTCGCATGATCCGGAAAGTCATCACCTTGCTCATTGCCGGGTTCGTCGCCCTGGGCGCCGCCGCGTGCGATACGCAAGGCACGTCGTCCGGCGGGTCCGGCGGGTCCGGCGGATCCGATAAGGCAAGCGCCTCGGGGCAGTCCGATGCCGCTAGCGGCCAGTCGGGTATTCAAGGCAAGGTCAAAGGCAGTAAGACTGTTGCGACAGTCAACGGCGAGGACATCAAGGGCATCGACTACAACGGGATGCTCCAGCAATTGCAGACGCAGGCGCAGCAGCAGAGCCAGCAGCAAGGCCAGCAGGCCGCCCCCATGAAAGGTGCGGCGCTGAAGCAGGTCAAGAAGCAGGCAATTAAGGCGCTGGTCAGTAATCAACTCATCTTGCAGGACGCAGACAAACGGGGCATCGAACCGTCCAAGGACAAGGTGCAAAAGCAGATCGACGCGACCAAAAAGCAGTACAAGACCAAAAAGAAGCTGGACGCCGCGTTGAAGTCGAGCAATATGACGATGAAGCAGTTCCGTTCGCGCACCACGGACCAGGTGCAGGTGCAGGCCTATGAAAAGAAGGTCATTGGGCCGATCCACGTCTCGGATGCGCAGGTCAAGAAGTACTACCAGCAGTACGCCGCGCAGGCCAAGGCCCAGCAGGCGCAGCAAGCCCAGCAAGGTCAGCAGGCTCAGAGCAGTCAGGTTCCACCGCTGAAGAAGGTGAAGCCGCAGATCAAGCAGCAGCTCCAGCAGCAAAAACAGCAACAGGAGCTCAGCAAGATCGTGAAGAAGCTCAAGGCAAAAGCCAACGTGAAGGTATTCGTCTAACCACGCGTACCGTGTCGATTCAGTTGTCTCGGGCTATCTAGACTCAAACGTAGACAGCCGCAGACAGCAGAATCGGCTCACTGAACTGAACGCCGAACGGGGCCAGTCGACAGGCCCCGTTCGGCAGATCTGGGGGTCGGGGAGTCTCAGCGCTCCGCCGGTTTGTTCTTTGCCCGGGGCCCTTCCGGCTTGCGCCCCTTCGGCTTCTCCAGTGGTGAACGGAACGCGAAATACAGCGCCATGAATCCGAAGACGGCCGGCGCGGCGAGCCCAAAGAAGATGCCGACCGCGCTATTGCTCCCGGGAAGGATGTTGTAGGGGATCAAGATCACGGCGAGAATGTCCCAGGCGATCAGCACAATGCCGATGGTCAACATACCCATTTTGTCGCGACGGCTGATCGGCTTCCATTTATCCCAACTGGCTGCCATTGGATTCTCCTTCCAATACCCTCTTTGCTCGAGTGTAACCCCGTGCGGCGACGTTCGAACGGTGGTGAAAGCAGATCGTTATTGGGGTCGGGTCGGCCCGGCATGCCGACGAGCACGGCCGATCGGACACTATTCAAGTATCTACGCAATAGGCTAGAAAGCCTTAGACAAAGCAATCGGGTACTAGCGTGCAGCCTGCGTCGACCCGTTGAGAGTGTCGAACAAGAAGGTGTAGCTGGCAGCCAGGTAATGCGCCATTTGCTTATTGTCCGAGCCGCCGCCGTGTCCGCCTTCGCGGTTTTCGTACACCCACACATTCGGCACTCCGAGCGCTTGCATGCGCGCCGCCATCTTGCGCGCCTGCACGGGCCCGACCCTGTCGTCGCTCGTCACCGTATAAAACAATGTCGGCGGATAGTCGGTGCCGGCGTGCAAATTGTGATACGGCGAAAACCCGCGGATGAATTCCCAATCCTCCGGCACGTCCGGATCGCCGTATTCGGCTATCCAGCTGGTTCCGGCCGAGAGCTTCGTGTACCGCTTCATGTCCAGCAGGGGCACCCCGCACGAAATGGCGCCGAACAACTGCGGATATGTCGTGAGCATGTTGCCGACCAGCAGGCCCCCATTGCTCCGACCCTCGCACCCGAGCCGTTCCGGCGTCGTGACGCCGCGGGCGACGAGATCGTCGGCGACCGCGGCGAAGTCTTCGTAGGCACGCGGCCGGTTCTCCCGTAGCGCAGCATGGTGCCACTCGGGCCCGTATTCGCCGCCGCCGCGGATGTTTGCGCTGACGTATACACCGCCGCGCGACAGCCACGCTCGCCCGATCGTGCCGCTGTAGGCCGGCACCCTCGAGTTCTCGAAACCGCCGTATCCCGACAGCAGCACCGGCCCGCCGGCCGCGCCGGCCGGCGATACCTGGAAATACGGCACCCGGGTACCGTCCTTCGACGTGGCGAAATGCTGTTCGACGCTCATATCGGATGCATCAAAGAAGTCCGGCGCCGACTTTAACGCCGGCGCCGAGCCGCCGACAGTGCCCAGGTGAAGTGTGGACGGCGTGAGAAACCCGGTCACGATCATCCAGTAATCGTCGGTTTCCTCATCATCGACCCCCGATACCGTGATCGTGCTGAGATCCGGGGCGTCTGCCAGCTCGGCACGGGACCACCCGTCGTCCGGCGAAAGTACCTCGACCCGCGACGAAACGTCGTGCAACAGGGTGAGCATCAAATAATGACGCGTCCATGCCCAACCCTGCAACGAAGTCTGCGCGTCCGGCGTGAACAGCACCGTCAAATCGCGCGACCCGGCCATGAAATCGTCGAAATCGACTGCCAGAAGTGATCCGGCCGGATACCGACGTCCGCCGACGTCCCAGGCCGAACGCGGACGGACGACGAGCCACTCCCTGTGCACGTCGATGCTCGCGTCGTCCGGCACCTCGATATGCGCGCTGCCCGAGTCGCCGAGCAGATAGGTACGCGACGTGTAGAAATCCCGGGCGCCGTAGACGAAATCGCGCTCGAATCCGGGCGTGTGATCGTGCGCGGCTCCGGCAGTGAGCTGGTCGACCGGCACCTCGATGACGATTTCGGCATCGCCGAGGGCCTGCCCGCGGCGCCACCGGCGCGCTTGACGCGGATAGCTCGACGTCGTCATGGTGCCCGGCCCGAAATCGGACGCGATGAAGAGCGTGTCGGCATCGATCCAGGACGCGTGCGTCTTGGCGGCCGGCACGTCGAATCCGCCCGGGACGAATTGCCTCGTCGGCACGTCGAATTCGCGCAGCGCGACTGCGTCGCCGCCGTCCGGGGAGAGCCGGATCAACGCCCTGTCGTAGTCGGGATAGCGCAACTGGGCGCCGGCGAAGACCCACTCGGCATCCTCGGCCCGACAAAGTTCATCGACGTCGAGCAGGATCTCCCAGTCGGGCTCGTCTTGTCGGTAGCTTTCCGGGGTGGTGCGCCGCCACAGCCCCCGCGGATTGGCTTCGTCGCGCCAGAAGTTGTAGTAATAATCGCCGCGTTTGGCAGGCATCGGGATGCGTCCGGCGCCGTCGAGCACCTCGAGGATGTCGGACTGCATGCTTTCGAACATCGGCCCGGCCAACATCGCTTCGGTGCGCTCGTTCTGCTCCGCGACCCATTCGAGCTGGCGCTCACCGTAGATGTCCTCAAGCCATTGGAACTCGTCATTGTCCGTCATATGACTCATCCTATGGGCGGCATCCGACGGCGCCCTCACCCGCTCTTCAGCCGCTCTTTCGGCGGAATTCCCGCTTGTGGCCGGCAGGGCGCTGCGTGCCGTGCACTTTCGACCGGCCGGGGCCCGCGGACGACGAATCGTGCGCAGGCTGCTCGTGCTTCTTGGCAAGCGCTTCGCGGAATTTGGCCTTGATCTCTTCCGGCGTCTGCCGGTTGGCGGGATCCGGAGTGGTCTCCGGAGTGTCGCGGGGCTGCGGGGAAGCACCCGGATGCGTGTCAGTCATGGCGTCCTCCACGAGTTGACCATTGAACGGTTGTCCATTGAGAGTAGCCCGGTCGCCGTGAAATCGTCGCCTTATTTTCCGCCGGTCCCAAGTGCGGCAAGAAGGCACGGCTGCTGACCGATCGTCCAGGCGTCCACGGCAAGATCGAGCCGGACGACGTCGCCGGCCGCACAGTGCTCATCGGGGCAGCCGGGCATCCGAACGGCGAGCGTGCCGGAGATGACAAGGGCCGCGGCCGGAATGGCGGGGCAATGATCGCTCCGGCGCCAATGGGCAAGGACGGCGCCGGACGGCATCTCGAAGTCGACGACGGCCGCGCGCGATTCGGCGCGCGTTCCCTGCGTCAACTGCGTCACGTGTCACCCCCATCGGACTCTCCCGACAGTAGGACGACGACCGGGCGGAAGGGGCCGGGAACGTCACGAAACGTCACACGCCGAACGGTTCTCGGCGGGGGCAGCGACCGTCAATGCAGGGCGGCGCCGGCGATCTGCACGGGCGCCGACTGCCCTGCCCACGTGGCGGTCAGCGCCGGTTCGATGTCGATCCGGCCCGTGGTGTCGATGACGCGGAAAATGGAAATGTCGATGTCGCCCGCCGAGACGGTCGTGACGGCGCCGTCGGTTTTGGGCGTGACGTCGCGGATCGGGGGCAGTTCGGCGTCCAGGGTTCCGCTGGAATCGATGTGCGCCGTTTCGGGTGCCCGTTCGAGCCCGCCGTTGACGGCGAAGAACTGCTCGGCCTGCGGCATCCTGTCCAAGATCGCTGCCGCAAGCCCTGTCCAATAGGTCGGGTCCCAGGCGGCGTCGTAAATCCAGCGCGTGCCGAGCACCGAATGTTCCATCGTGCCGAGCAGTCCGGGCTCGGCACCGTCCAGCGGGGCACCCCGGTACGACAACGGCACGTGCGCCACCGTGCCGGCCAGCCGGGCCAGGTGCGTCTCCAAGCCGACCTCGCCGTCCGGATCGTCGAACCGGAAGGAGCCGAGGAGCTGCAGATTCGCGTCGTCCGCGGCCGCCGGCATCCATTGCTGCAGCGGGAGCCACCGGGCAATGAGCTCGGCCTTTGTCGGAGATAAGTCGGCCTTGTACATGATCGCCATGGATCCACCCTAAGCGTCGTCCGCTCGGCTTGTCCGAAATGCTGCCGCTCTCGGATTGTTGACAATCGACATCGGACACGAACAAGATTAGTCCATGACCTCTCTCAGCCCCCTTCTCAAGCAAGCCACCCCGGTAGTCGTCGACACGGCCCTGGGCTCCTGGATCAACGCCGACGACGGCAAGCGGTACCTCGATTTCACGTCCGGCATCGGCGTGACGAGCACCGGCCACTGCCATCCGGACGTCGTGGCGGCCGCAAGGGAGCAGACCGGCAAGATCATCCACGCCCAATACACGACGGTGATGCACAAACCGCTGCTCGAACTCACCGAGAAACTCACCGGCGTGCTGCCGGCCGGCCTGGACAGCGTTTATTACGCCAACTCCGGCTCCGAGTCGATCGAAGCATCGATCCGCCTGGCCCGGATGGCCACGGGCCGGCCGAACATCATTGCGTTCCACGGAGGTTTCCACGGCCGCACCGTGGCCGCCGCATCGCTGACGACCGCCGGCACCAAATTCCGGTCCGGCTTTTCGCCCATCATGGGCGGCGTGCAGATTGCGCCGTTCCCGTACGCGTTCCGGTACGGCTGGGACGAGGACACCGCCGTCGACTTCGCCCTCCGTGAGCTCGACTACCTACTGAAATCAATATCCAGCCCGGAGGACACTGCAGGATTCATCATTGAACCCGTGCTTGGCGACGGTGGCTACCTGCCCACGCCGCCGCGGTTCCTCGAAGGAGTGCGCGAGCGCGCCGACCGGATCGGCGCCGTCCTCATCATCGACGAGGTGCAGGCCGGCGTCGGGCGGACCGGCAAATTCTGGGGTCACGAGTACTCGGCCGCGAAGCCCGACATTCTCATCACCGCAAAGGGCCTGGCCAGCGGGTTTCCCATTTCGGCCATGGCTGCCGGCGAGGATCTGATGGCGAAGGGATGGCCCGGGTCGCAAGGCGGCACCTACGGCGGCAATGCCGTCGCCGCTGCGGCAGCCGTGGCCACGCTCGGCGTGGTCGAGCGCGAAGGCCTCGTCGAGAACGCCCGCGTCCGCGGCGACCAGCTGCGCGCCGGCCTGGAGAAACTCCAGGCCTCCCGCCCCTTCATGGGCGACGTGCGCGGTCTCGGGCTGATGCAGGCAGTCGAATTCGTCGATGAAGACGGCGAACCCGATGCGCCCGCCGCGGCAGCCGTCCAACAGGCGGCCGTCGACCAAGGCCTGCTGCTGCTCACCTGTGGGGCGTTGGGCAACGTGGTGCGAATCATCCCGGCGTTGGTGGCGACGGAGGCGGAAATCGATAGCGGCCTGTCGCGATTCGAAGGGGCACTGGACGCCGTCCGCGACGTCTCGCACTAGAAGGGCCACACTGGGTAAATATGAGCGAACTTCTTTCGGCAGCGCCCACGTACCTTGATCGGCTGGCCGGGCAGGGCATCGACGTCGAGACGGGCGCCCGCCGGCTCGCCGAGTACTCGTATGACGCGTCGAATTACCGGATCAAACCGTCCGCCGTGATCTTTCCCCGGACGCCGGACGACGTGGTGGCCGTCGCGCGCGAATGTCACGCCGCCGGCGTGCCCATCGTGTGCCGCGGCGGCGGCACGTCGATGGCCGGCAATGCCGTCGGCTCGGGCGTCGTGCTGGAATTCTCGCGCCATATGAACCGCGTCGATGACATCGACGCCGACGCCCTGAGGGCGCGCGTGCAGCCCGGGATGGTCATCTCGGCGCTGGCGGACGCGGCGTCGGCAGCCACCGGCGGCGCGCTCACGTTCGCCCCGGATCCGTCCAGCCGCACCCGCGCGACGCTGGGCGGCGCCATTGCCAACGACGCCTGCGGCAATCACTCGGTGCGTTACGGCCGCACCACCGACCACGTGATTGCGCTGGATCTGGTGACGGCGGACGGCGTCCGGCTCACTGCCGAGCGCACCGGCGTGCGCGCCACCGATCCGGGCGATGGCCGAGCCGCGGCGCGCGCAGCCGAGCTGACCGAGCAGCTGACTGCGCTGCGAGACGAGAATCTTGCCGACTTCCGGGTGGAACTCGGTCGGATTCAGCGCCAGGTGTCCGGATACCACCTGGACCATTTGCTTCCCGAGCACGGATTTGACGTGGCACGCGCACTTGTCGGCACGGAGGGCACCTGCGCCATAGTGGTCGGCGCCACGGTGCGGCTGGTGCGCTCGCCGGCCGAGAGCAAATTGTTTTGCCTGGGCTACGACGACATCGTCGAGGCCGCTCGCGACGTCGAGCTGCTTCGCGAATTCGACCCGTCGGCCATCGAGGGCATCGACGAGGCGATAGTGAAGACCATGCGCCAGCTGGTCGGCGAGGATTCGGTGACCGGGCTGCCGGCGGGCCACGCTTGGCTGTACGTCGTGCTCGACGGCGACGACGCCGCCCGCATTGACGAGACGGGGCGGGCCATGATGGACCGGCTCGAGGCGGCCGGGCACATGCGCGAGGGTCTCACCATCGAGGACACCGGGCAGCGCGCGCAGCTGTGGCGGGTGCGCACCGAGGGAGCCGGGTACGCCGCGCATCTCTACACCGGCCACGAGGGCTGGCCCGGCTGGGAGGACACGGCTGTCGCGCCGGAGAAGCTGGCCGACTATTTGACCGATTTCCGCGAACTGCTCGCCGAATTCAACATGCCGTGCGTCATGTACGGCCACTTCGGCGCCGGCTGCATGCATACCCGGCTGGCCTTCGAATTGCGCACGGACGCCGGGCGATTGCGGATGCGCGAATTCATGGAGGCAGCGGCCCGGCTCGTTGTGCACCACGGCGGATCGCTGTCGGGTGAACACGGTGACGGCCGTGCCCGCTCGGAGTTGTTGCCCATCATGTATTCGTCGCGGTTGCGCGCGGCGTTCGCGGATTTCAAGCGGATATGGGACCCGGCAGGCCTCCTGAACCCCGGGACCATCGTCGATCCGGACTCGCTCGATGACAACCTCGCCTTGGCCGGCGTTCCCGAACGCGAATGGCGCACCAGCTTCCATTTGGAGGAAATGACGCACGGCCACCGCGTGGATCCGTTCGTGCGCGCCGCGCAAAGTTGCGTGGGCATCGGAAAATGCCGGACGACGTCCGGCGGGGTCATGTGTCCGAGCTACCGGGCCACGCGTGACGAGAAGGACTCGACCCGCGGCCGCGCCCGAGTGCTGCAGGACATGGTGCGCGGCGCGTCCACGCCGGAAGAAGGCTGGAAGTCCGACGAGGTGCGCGATGTGCTCGACCTGTGCCTGTCGTGCAAGGCGTGCTCGACGGACTGCCCGGCCGGCGTCGACATGGCCACGTACAAGTCGGAATTCTTCGACCATTATTACTCCGGCAGGGTCCGCCCGCTTTCGCACTATTCGTTGGGATGGCTTCCGACGTGGCTGAAACTGGCAGGCAAGGTCGCGCCGCTGGTCAACGCCGTGCTCGCCACCCCCGCTGCCAAGGTCGCCGCGCGCGCCGGTGGGCTGACCGACAAGCGACGGATGCCGAAATTCGCGTCGTCCGCGGCATTGCGCCGTGCGCTGGGCAAATCGGCGCTGGGCAAATCGGCGACGAACCGTCATGCCGACACTGTGCTCGTGATCGACTCGTTCACCAAGGGCTTCCGCCCGCACGTGGCCGAATCGGCCAGACGGGTGCTCGGCTCGGCAGGGCGCACCGTCGAGTGCAACGCCGATGCGTGCTGCGGCCTGACGTGGATCTCGACGGGGCAGCTCGACAAGGCCAAGGCGCAGATGCGCCGTGCCGTCAAGACGCTGGACGACGGCACCGACAGGCCGGTCGTCGTGCCCGAGCCCAGTTGCGCGGCGGCCTTCAAAAAAGACATGCCCGAACTTGTGCAGACCGATGCGTCGCGCCGAGTGGCCGGCCGGGTGCGCAGCTTTGCGGCGTATGTCGGCGAACTGGCGGACGGTGGATTTACACCGGAGTGGCGCGAAGGGCGGGCGCCGGAAGCCGTCACCGTGCAAACGCATTGCCACGAGTACTCGGTGTTCGGGGCAAAGACGCAAGAACGCACGCTGAAGTCCATCGGGGTGGGTGCGGTGCGCGAGGCCACCGGCTGCTGCGGCGTAGCCGGCAACTTCGGGTTTGAAAAAGAACACTTCGACGTGTCGGTACAAGTCGCCGAACAAGCGCTCGCCCCGGCGCTGCGCGAGACCGGCCGGCAGACGCCGGTGCTCACCGACGGGTTCAGCTGTCTCATGCAGGTGGACTATCTCGAGCCGAATCGGGTGCCGTTGCATTTGGCCGAACTCATCGACGAGCGAACCACGGATTCCGGGAGGCGGAACTGATGGGCGGAATAGACGTTTTATCGGCCCTGGAAGGCAGGCCGACGTCGGTGCTGATCGCCGACCAGTTGCGCGATCGCATCATCGACGGTTCCTTCCACCCGGGAGAACAAGTCACCGAAGCCCAGCTGGCCGCCCGGCTCGAAGTGTCCCGCGGTCCGGTCCGCGAGGCCCTGCAACGGCTGAGCCAAGAAGGTCTGCTGATCAGCCACCGCAATCGCGGCGTCTTCGTCCTCGACCTCGAACCGGCCGACGTGGCCGAGATCTACTCGGCGCGCGCTGCCGTCGAACTCGGCGCGGCCGAAGACATCCTGGCCGGCGGCGACGAGACAATCGAAGCGGTGTCCGATGCGCTGGCCGGCGTGCTGGAACGAATGCCGGCAGTCGTGGCCGCCAGCGACTGGAAGTCGTTGTCGAGCCTCGACCTCGGATTCCATCAGGCGTTCGTTGCCGGCGCGAACAACTCGCGCTTGATCCGCATCTACGAAACGCTTGCCGCCGAATCACGTATTTGCATGGTCAATCTTGAGGTGTCGTATCCGCGTGCCGACGTGCTGGTATCCGAGCACGAACGCATTCGCGACTTGCTGGTGGCACGCGATCACGGAGAACTTGACCGGGCGATCCGCGCGCACATGTCCAGCGCCGTTCGGGACCTCACGGCGTCCATGCGGGCGCAGCAGAAATCGGCAGGGGAAAGCGCTCCGTGACGGCTCCGTAGTTTAGAGTGAGACACACGACACATTGTCAACAATCGACGACAGATCTTGGGGAGTGAAGCATTGGTGCTGTGGCTAGGGCACACGTACGCGGGCCGGCGGCGTAGCCCATGACGGTCGACGTTCCAGTGCCGGCCATGGAAATCACGGCCGGCGAATATGCGGCGCGGCTGGACGCCGTCCGGCACAAGATGGAAAAGCAGGCTCTGGCGGCGTTGCTCATCACCGATCCCGCCAATTTGTACTACCTGACCGGGTACAACGCGTGGTCGTTTTACACTCCGCAGGTCCTATTCGTGCCGGCCGAGGGTGACCTGATCTTCTTTGCCCGCGAAATGGACGCGAACGGCGCGTTCCGCACCAGTCGGCTGCCCGTGGACCAGATCATCGGCTATCCCGAGACCTACGTCCACCGTCCGCACGTGCACCCGTTCGACTGGGTGGCGTACAAACTGCGCAAACTCGGCCTGATCGCGGCGGCAGCGAGCGGCTACGTCGGCCTCGAAATGGATTCGCAGTTCTTCTCTCCCAAGGCCTACCGGGCACTCTTCAACGCCATCCCGGAATGGAATTTCGTCGATTGCTTCGAACTCGTCAACTGGGTGCGCGTGATCAAATCGCCGGCCGAGATCGAACTGATGCGTGCGGCCGGCAAGGTGTGCACGGCGGCCATGAACACGGCAATCGAACACGTGCGGGTCGGCGCCCGGCAATGTGATGTGGCGGCGGCCATCAGCGCCGCCCAAATGGCCGGCACGTCGGAATTCGGCGGCGACTATCCGGCGATAGTGCCAATGATGCCGACCGGCGTCGAAGCCGACACGCCGCACCTGACCTGGAACGATCGACCGTTCAACGCCGGTCAAGGAGTCGTCATCGAACTTGCCGGCGTGTACCGCCGCTATCACACGCCGCTTGCTCGCACGGTCATGCTGGGCAAGCCCTCGGAGCAGTTGACAAACGTGGCGGACGCCGTCGGCGAGGGCATGACTGCGGTGCTCGAGACCGTGCGCCCCGGCGTCGAGGCCCGAGATCTTGCCAAGGCGTGGAACTGGACGCTTGCGAAGTTCGGTCTGGAGAAACCGTCCCGCATCGGCTATTCGATAGGCGTTGGCTATCCGCCGGACTGGGGCGAACGCACCATCAGCTTGCGCACCGAGGACGAGACCGTCCTCGCCGAAAACATGACATTCCACCTGATCGGCGGAATGTGGATGGACAATTACGGATTCGAGTTGTCGGAATCGATTCGAGTGACGGCGTCCGGCGTCGAACAATTCACCGGATTCCCGCTCGAACTGATCATCAAGGAGGACTGAACATGTCTCAAGTACGGCCGCCGTTGGCCGCCCGCACGGACAATCTGGTCGGATCGATCATTGATTCGTCCACATCGCTGCTGGCCGCGCAAACTCACGACATCGTCAGCTTGGCCATGGGCGCTCCGGCCGATGACGCCGTCCCGCTCGAGACGTTCCGCGAGATCGCCGGCAGCTCGATGGAGCACAGCACCTTGACGTACGGCGCCTCCGAGGGCGAGCCGCGGCTCGTGCGCGAGCTGTTGAATTACCTGTCCACCACGGCCGACCCGACCAGCGAGGACCGGATAGTCATCACGGCCGGCGGCATGCAGGGCCTCGACCTGGCCTGCAAACTGTTCGTCGATCCGGGCGATCTCGTGATCATCGAGAGCCCCACCTACACCAACGGCAGCGCAACGGCACTCAGTTACGGCGCCGATCTGCTTGAAGTGCCGGTCGACACCGACGGGATGGTCGTCGAGCAGCTGCCCGACCTGGTGGCGAAGACCGGCAAGACGCCGACCGCCATCTACACGATCCCGAACTTCCAAAACCCGTCCGGCACCACGCTGTCGGAAGAGCGGCGGCGCCGACTGATCGAGCTGGCGCACGAGTGGGGAGCCGTCATCATCGACGACGACCCGTACGGGCTCTTGCGGTTTGCCGGCGACGACGTGCCGAGCTTCCGGTCGCTCAGCCCGAACGATCCGCTCATCTTCTCGGTGCGCACATTCTCGAAGATCCTGGCGCCGGGCCTGCGCGTCGGATGGGTGGATGTCGATCCGTCCCTGAAGCAGCTGATCATCAACGCCAAGCAGGCGATGGACACGTGCACCAATGTGCCCGCCCAGCACCTGGTGGCCGAATTCATCCGCCGCGGCGGGCTCGACGAACACCTGGCCGGCCTGCGCAGCGGGTACCGGGAACGCAAGAACGCCATGATCGGCTCGATCGACAAATACCTGGGCGACCGGGTGCGCACCACCGATCCGGACGGCGGGTTCTTCCTCTGGGTGACGCTGCAGGGCGACGACAAGGCCACGTCGACGCAGAAACTGTTTGAAACGGCGCTGGCCGAAGGCGTCGCGTTCATTCCGGGCCCGGCCCTGTCCCCGGGCGGGTACTTCGACGACGCCCTGCGCGTGTGCTTCGCCTCGTCGACGCCCGAGCGTATCGACGAAGGCGTGAAAAGGCTGGCGGCGGCCCTCGACCGTGCGGCGGGCGAGCGTGCCTGAGGCCACGCGCCCCGACACTGCGGCGGCAATCGCCGCAGGCATCGATGAAGCGGAGATCGCCGGCCTGGCCTGCGACTTGATCGCTGCGGCCAGTGAGAATCCGGGCGGCACGGAAGCGCACGCCGTCCGCGTTCTTGCCGCGGCGTGCGCCGAGCGCGGTCTCGACGTCAAAACAACCGACGTCGCGCCGGGCCGGCCGAACCTGGTCGCGAGGTTGCCCGGCGGTGACTCTGCCGGCTTGGCGTTTCTCGGGCATTCGGACGTCGTGCCTGCGGGCCCGGGGTGGACGCGCGATCCGTTCGGCCCCGAGATCTCGGGCGGCAGGCTGTACGGCCGCGGGTCGACGGACATGAAGGGCGGCCTCGCCTCGATAGTGGTGGCCATGGGCGCGATCAAAAACGCCGGGATCGAGCTGCCCGGCCCGATCGACTTGATATGCACCGTTGACGAAGAAGACGCCGATCTCGGCGTGCGCGCGTACGTCGAGGGCGTGCTGGCCGCGCCGGACGGGCCGCCGTCCTACGCGGCGTGCATCGTGGCCGAGCCGACGGACTTGGAGACGGTCATCGCCTGCCGCGGTGCCTGCAATCTGGTTATCGACATCGGCGGTGTTGCCGCCCATGCCGGCCGCCCACAGGACGGCGCAAACGCCATCGACGCGGCAGCAAAGGTCATCGGGCTGATTCGGGACGACCACGAGCGGATGACTGCAGCGGCGTCCGGCCTCTTGGGGTCCGGCACGTGGAATGTGGGCCGGATCGACGGCGGTCACGGCACCTCGATAGTTGCCGACTCGTGCACTATTCACGTGGACCGGCGGCTGATGCCCGGCGAAAGCGCGGACGGCGTCCGGGACCGGCTGGCGGACGCGATCCGGCAAGCCGGCATCGACACGGGCGGCATCACGGTGACCGTCGATGTCGAGATGGAAATGCCCGGATTCTCCACCCCGCCGGACCATCACCTTGTCACGTCCGCGGTGGCGGCTTTGGCGGACGGCGCCGGCATCACCAGCGAGATCGGCGGGTGGACCGCGGCGTGCGACGGCGGGTTCATCGCCCGGGATCTCGGCGTGCCCACGATCGTGCTCGGGCCGGGAGGACTGAACGATCAGGCCCACCAACCGGACGAGTCCGTGGCGGTGGACGAATTGGTCAGCGCCGCGCGAGCTTATACGCTATTGGGCTGTGGCACGTACTTCCCCTGAACGGAGTAATTATGACGGCAGAATCCACTACTGCTGACCGCAAGAAGAAGCCAAAGAAGAGCAAGCTTCCCGAGCTGACGAGAGTTCAGGACTTCACTCCCGAACAGCGCAAAACGGTACGCATGTCGATCGTCGGCTCGGCGCTCGGCAACGCCATCGAATGGTTCGACTACGGGGTTTACGGCTATCTGACGGTTTACATCTCGACCGTGTTCTTTGGCGGCGGGACAAACGCGCTGATCTTCACCTTTGCCACCTTCGCCGTGTCGTTCCTGGTGCGCCCGCTCGGTGGTATCGTTCTCGGACCGTTGGGTGACCGGATCGGGCGGCAAAAGGTCATGGTCATCACCATCATTTTGATGACGGTGTGTACCGCCGCGATCGGCGTCCTTCCCACTTACAATTCCGTCGGCATTTTGGCGCCGATCCTGCTGATCGTCTTGCGGATGATTCAGGGCTTTTCGACGGGCGGCGAGTACGGCGGCGCCGCGGTGTTCATGGCCGAACATGCCCCGGACAACCGGCGTGGCTTCTTTGGCTCCTTCCTTGAATTCGGCACGTTCTCCGGGGCGACAGCCGCGGCGATCTTGTGCACGGCTCTGGAGTTGAACTTCGGTGACGACGGAATGTTGGCGGGCTGGTGGCGCTTGCCGTTCCTGTGCACGCTGCCGCTCGGCCTTGTCGCGCTGTGGATCCGCACCAAGCTGGAAGACCCGGACGTGTTCACCGAGGCCGCCGAGAGCAATGAGACGGAGTCGTCGGCCTTCAGCGCGTTCAAGGACATGGTGCGCAGCTACTGGCGCCAGCTGCTCATCCTGATGGGCTTCGTGGCGTTGCTCAATGTTGCGTACTATTTGGTACTGACCTACATGCCCACGTTCTTGGGTAAGACGCTCCACTACGGCTTGTTTGAGGCGACAGGGACCCTGGTGATCGTCCAGCTGATCATCATGGGGCTGATCCCGTTCATGGGCCGGCTTTCCGACAAGATCGGACGCAAGCCGCTGCTCATTACGGCTGCGGCCGGCTACATCATCCTCCCGGTCCCGGCCGTCATGCTAATGCGGCAAGGCTCGTTCGGATCCATGTTCATCGGCCTGGGGATCCTCGGCCTGTTGCTGGTCGTGCTGGTGGGCTCGGTGTCCTCGACGCTGCCGGCGCTCTTCCCCACGCACGTACGGTATACGGGCTTTGCAATCGGCTACAACGTGTCCACCGCGCTGTTTGCCGGCACCGCCAGCACGATAGTGGAATCGCTCGTGGAGAAGACCGGGAACACGCTGATGCCGGGCTTCTACCTGATGGTCTTTGGCGTCATCGGGCTTGCCGCGATCTTGTGCATGCGAGAAACCGCCGGCCGGTCATTGCGCGGCACCGATCCGCCCGGCGAGGATGATGAAGAGCGTGTGGCCCAAGGACAGATCCCGATCGGCTACACGAATATCGACTAGTCCGACGACCGACCGGCCCGCCGAAATCATTCGGCGGGCCGGTATGGCCTGAAAGGAGCCCTGCAATGAGCGACAAGCCGGTAGTCGCCGTCCTGTATGCCAACGAGCTGCCCCCGGGCCGCGAGAGGCTCGAGGCGATGGCCGCCGTCCGATATGCCACGGTGGACGGCCTGGCCGACGCAGTTGACGGCGCGGATGCACTGTTCTTGTGGGACTTCTTCTCGACCGCAGTCAAGGATGTCTGGGATCGCGCCGGATCGCTGAAATGGATCCACGTGGCTGCGGCCGGCGTCGACAAGCTCATGTTCGACGAGCTTGCCGACTCGGATGTCGTCGTGACGAATTCCGGGGGCATCTTCGACCGGCCGATCGCCGAGTTCGTGCTGGGCAGCATGCTCTCGTTCGCCAAGGACATGCCGCTGTCATTTCGGCTGCAGTCGCAAAAGGTGTGGCGGCACCGCGAGACCGAACGCCTCGACGACAAGAGCGCCGTGATCGTCGGCACCGGCGCCATCGGACGCGAGATCGCCCGGTTGCTGGCGGCCGTCGACGTGTCGGTGGCCGGAGCAGGCCGCACGGCGCGCAGCGGTGACGAGGACTTCGGCGAGGTGTACGAATCGGCCCGGCTTGCCGAATATGCCGGCGACTTCGACTACGTCATTGTCGTGGCCCCGCTGACGCCCGCGACGCGGAACTTGGTCGACGCCGACGTTTTGGCGGCCATGAAGCCCACGGCGCGGCTGATCAACGTCGGCCGCGGCGAATCGGTGGACGCCGATGCGCTCGCCGACGCGTTGAGCGGCGAATCGATCGCCGGAGCGGCGCTTGACGTGTTCAGTCCCGAACCGTTGCCGGAATCCAGCCCGCTGTGGGAAATGGACAACGTGCTGGTGTCGCCGCACATGTCCGGTGACGCCGTCGGCTGGCTGGAACGGCTTTCCGACCTGTTTGCCGCCAACCTAGACCGGTATTGCCGGGATGCGGAACTCGTGAACATCGTCGACAAACGCCTGGGCTTCGTCCCCCGGTGACCCTTCGTCCGGCACTAGACGGAAATTGAGGCCTCCGCCTTGTGCACTATCCGGTTCTGCACGTACGCAGGCAGAATGATGGAGACGATGATCACCACGATTTGTGCCGGAACGTTGTCGAATCCCGCCAACACCATGAGCACGATCGCTGCGCCGCCGGCCACGAACGCGATGAGCCAGACGAGAGTCAACCGTGCGTTGAACGCATAAAACCAGTCGGAGTTGCCGATAGCGTCGGGGACGCTGTGCCGCGCGATCGGCAGTGTGAACGGTAGCCGCGCCAGCAAAAACACGCCGATCACTGCAGCTTGGAAGAGCTGAGCCCCTCCGGCGACGTACTCGATGATTGCCGACTGCGGGGCCGCGAACACTAGACCCGAGAACCCCGTGAAGTACGTCAGGGACGAGGCATCCAGGATCATTTCCGCCGGTTTGTGCCCGCGGGCGAGCCCGACGCCGATGATCACTGCTGCGGCAACCGCACCGAGCGGAGACGCCCACTCTCGGCCGAAAAGCAACTGGCCCAGACCGAACAGGATCCAGGGGGCCACCCGAGAGAACACCGCCATGGGGAGATCCTACGGTGCCGCCCGCCCCCGACGCAGTTGAAGTAGCGGATGGATGCCCGGTTACTCGCGAGTAACCGGGCATCCATCCACCGCTCGGCGAAGGGGGACGGGGCCGGGGACGCCGTCTTGGCCGGGCGCGAGCCGGTGGATGCCGTCGTCCATATGCGCAACGATCAGCCTGTCCACCTCATCACCACGGCCGGCGGAAATTTCCGCAGCGATATCCCGGTGCTCGGGCAAGCGGACGTCGACGTCCGGATAGGTGTCCGCCAGTGCGGTGATACACATTTGGGTCTCGGTGATGAGCGTGTGGTGCATACGAATGAGATGTGCGCTGCCCGAGAGCTCGACGAGCAGTACGTGAAACCGGAAATCGGCCTCGCGCACGGCGTCCTCGGAGGGCGCGACGTCCGCAGCGTTGATGACTTCGCGCAGCGCCGCGCCGGCACCTTCCGGGTCCGTTTGCATGATGACGGCGGCAGCCGCCCGTTCAATGGCCGCCCGTGCCACGTACATGTCGCGAATGCCGGCCTCGGTGAACGTGGCAACGAAGATTCCCCGATTACGGATGGACTTCAGCAGGCCTTCCTGGGTCAAGCGTTGCATTGCTTCACGCAGTGGCCCGCGGCTGACGCCCAGTTCCCGAGCAAGTGATGCTTCGGACAATTGCGCGCCCGGCGCCAGCACGCCGTCCCCGACCGCTCGTCGCAACTTGCGCGCAATGATGGACGGAGTGGATTCGCGGATCAAGGGTTCAATACCGGGTCGTGTCATCATCGCCTTTGACTAATGCGGCCAATCAGCCTGCTGAACATCCTAAGCACGGAGTCGTCGCAGAGGCGACCCCCGACCGGTCACTCGGCAAACAGCGTCCCCAGCCCGTCGATCGGCATCAAGCGCCCGGCAATTCGCAGTCCTTCCCACACCGTGACCTGATTGGCGGTCAACACGGGTTTGCCGAGTGCGGATTCCAGATCCGTTATCCAATCGAGGGAGTGCATCGCCGTGTCGGGAATGAGGACGGCGTCGGCATTCGGGCGGTCTGCGGCGACCGCCATTGCAACGATTTGATCACGGTTAAGACGCCCGACTAGGCCTGCATTTGCGATTTCATTGCTCGTCATTCCGACGACTTCGACGCCTGCGTCGGCGAGAAACCGTCGAAAATATGACGCAAGTTCCACCGGATAACTTGCCGCAATTGCGACGCGCGAAAAATTCATCGAACGGGCCGCTTCGGCAAATGCTATCGACGTGCTCGAAGCCGGTCGATCCGCGCTATGAGCGACTTCCCGGGCTTGATCGTGTGCGCCTCGCCACCCGAAGACAAAGCTCCCGGAGGTGCATGTCCACATGACCGAATCGGGCTCGGACACCAGGAGTTTTGCCACGCCGTCTGCGAGGTTCTTCGCTGCGCCGACGGCCCGCAATGCTTCGGGCGTATGGGCCACGTCACCGCCCTCGGTGACGACGAGAGGCAATCGCAAAGTCGGTTTGAGCCTGGATTCCAATGCGCTAAAGTCGTCGTCAGCCCCTATGCCCGGGTAGAGCAGGCCAACGGTTGAGGAATGCGTGGTGCGTGTCATGAACAACTCCACTGCCGAACGTTGCGGGTTTGCAACAACCGATTGATCGCTGATTGTTGACAATCCTACAGTGTGCGGCTACGTTCAGGTCAACCATTCGCACATGTGACACCCGCCGGCGGCAATGGGGACGCCGAATACGAAATGGAGCTTGATATGACCGATACGGCCACGGGTGTGTCGCCCCCGGAATAATCCCGTAACGGTCACCAGAGACGTTCATGGCCAAAGCAGGCGCGTGCCGAGGCGGGGAGACTCGTCCCTACACACAATTGAAAGAGGTTCACAGGCATGAAGCGAACGAAATTCCGCGTTGGGATGGCAGCGGCGAGCGTGCTCGCCCTGGGAATGATGGCCGGCTGCGGCAGCGGCGGTGATAGCGGTTCGAACGGCAGCGATGAATCGACGCTTGCCAAGCTGAAGGACAAGGGCACCATCACCGTGGGTATCGCCGACGAGCGCCCGTATTCGTGGGTTGAGAACGGTGAAGCCAAGGGCGCCACCATCGCCATGCACAAGAAGATCTTCAAGAAGATGGGCATCGACAACGTCAAGGTCGAAGAAGTCGACTGGAACTCGCTGATCCCGGGCCTCAACGCCGGCCGGTTCGACGCCATCAGCGCCGGCATGTCGATCTTGCCGGACCGTTGCAAGCAGGCCGCGTTCAGCGACCCCGAGATCATGTACACCACGTCGCTGATGGTCAAAAAGGGCAACCCGATGAACTTGACCGACCTGAAGTCGGTCAAGAAGAAGGGTGACGTCAAGCTCGCCGTTCTGAACGGCGGCATCGAAGACGGGTATGCCAAGAAGATGGGCATCAAGATCTCGCAGACCGTGAAGGACTCGCAGTCCGGCATGGACGCCGTGTCCAACGGCCGCGCCGACGCGTTCGCCATGACCGCGATCTCGCTGAACTGGATGGCCAAGAACAATCCGGACGCCGGCGTGACGACGACCCCGGCTTTCACGGCCGTCATCAAGGGCGTCAAGCAGGTCGGTGCCGGTTCGACGGTATTCCGCAAGGACGATAAGAAACTGCTCAAGGAATACAACAAGATCCTGGGCAACACCATCACCGACAGCACGAAGGACTATCTGTCGGTCGTCGGCAAGTACGGCTTCACGAAGGAAAACCTTCCGCCGAAGAACGTCACCACGAAGAAGCTGTGCGCCGGCAACCTCAAGGACCTGCAGTAATCCGAAGTGACCCTAGAAAGTACTAAAGACCTTGGGTAAATATTTCGAAGCGCTCGGCGAGGCGCTGCCGTTCATGCTTGACGGTCTCCTTCTGACCGTTGAGCTGACGATCGGCGGCGCCCTGCTGGCGTTCGTCATTGCTGTTGTCCTGGGCATGGGGGCCCGGCAAAAGAACATCTGGGTGCGCGGCCTGTGCCGCACCGTCATCGAGTTCTTCCGCGGCACCTCGCTCGTCGTGCAGCTGTTCTTCGTCTTTTATGTCGTCCCGCAGCTGTTCGATATCAAACTGCCCAGCCTCTGGGTCGGCATCATCGGGCTCGGCCTGAACTACGGCGCCTACGGGGCCGAAGTCGTACGCGGATCCATCAATTCGGTGCCGAGCGGACAGTGGGAGGCAACAACGGCACTCAGCATGGGGGCGTGGCAGCGATTCACCCGGGTGATCTTCCCGCAAGCGTGGGCGTTGATGATCCCGTCACTGACGAACTTGCTCATCCAATTGCTGAAGGGCACTGCCATCGTCTACGTCATCCTCATGCATGATCTGACTTACGAAACCGACAAGCTGCGCACGGATACGAGCACGTACTTTGCTTATGCCGTCGGCTTGCTCGTGTACTTTGCCGTCGCCTATCTCTTCACGCTCGTGATGAACGCCCTCGAGGTCCGCGCCAAGCACAACCTCGGCCGTGGCGAATCCTTGCGCGAGGCACTGAGCTTCAAGGCTCCGACGAAGGAGACGGCAGGGGCGTCTACCGGCGGTGGTATGGGATGACCGATCAGCCTATTTGGAGCTGGGACGCCACCTGGGAGGTGCTTCCGAAGCTACTGCACGGCTTCTTCACTGCCACCCTCGTCGTCACAGTCGTTTCAACGATCATTGCGGCAATCCTCGGCCTGATCATCGCGATCATCCGCCGCTCGGCGCCGAAGCCTATCGCCGCGGCTTTCACGCTCATTGTGAACTTCATCCGGATGACGCCGATCGTCATGCAATTGCTTTTCGCATATGCGGCGTTCACCAGCGTTTCCGGGCTGACGATCGGCATCATCATCTTCGGTATCCACTACTCGACGTACATGGCCGAGGTGTACCGGGCCGGCATCGAGGCAGTTCCTCCCGGCCAATGGGAGGCGTGTACGGCGCTATCGATGTCGAGAGCGCGTACCTGGGTCGGCGTGGTGATTCCGCAGGCGTTGCGGGCCACCGTCCCGGCGCTGGGCAACTACGCCATCTCGATGTTCAAGGACACCCCGTTCCTGGTCTCCATCAGCGTGGTGGAAATGGTTCAGGCCGGCCTGGCCTACGGTGGTAGCCATTTCCGATACACCGAGGCCATCACGCTGGCCGGCCTCATCTTCCTGGCCGCCAGCTACCCCACGTCGCTTCTTGTGAACAGATTGGAAAAGCGTCTTGCCTACACAACTTGATAACGCCCGACGCGGCGAGCCGGCCATCAGATTCGACGGCGTCGACAAGCGTTTCGGTGACAACGTCGTGCTGCGCGGTCTGGACTTCACGGTGGCCAAAGGCGATCGCGTGACATTGATCGGGCCGAGTGGTTCGGGCAAGACGACGATCTTGCGGCTCGTGATGACACTCGAGGAAGCCACCGGCGGCTACATTTACATTGACGGTGAGCCCCTCACGCACGTCGAGCGCGGCGGCCAGCGCATTGCTTTGAAGGAAAAGCACCGGAATGAGGTGCGCAAGCGCATCGGCATGGTGTTCCAGCAGTTCAACCTGTTCCCGAACATGAAGGTGATCGACAACATCATCGAGGCGCCCACCCACGTGCTCGGCATGTCGAAGGCGGACGCCGTGGCCAAGGCCCGGCAGCTGTTGGACAAGGTCGGGCTGGCCGATAAGGAAGACTCACACCCGAGCCAGCTCTCCGGCGGCCAACAGCAGCGCGTGGCCATCGCCCGCGCACTGGCAATGGACCCGGAGATCCTGCTGCTCGACGAGGTGACGTCGGCGCTCGACCCCGAGATCGTGAACGACGTGTTGAACATTTTGCGCGATATCGCCGATACGACCGACATCACCATGCTGATCGTCACGCACGAGATGCAGTTCGCTCGGGACGTCTCCAATCGCGTGCTCATGTTCGACGGCGGCCGCGTCGTCGAAGAAGCGGAGCCCGACGTCATGTTCAAGGACCCCAAGGAACAGCGCACGCGCGATTTCTTGAGCGCCGTCCTGCGCGACTGAGCGTTTATTCGACTGCCCGCAAAGTGCCGGTCGGCGGCGAGATTCCGTCGCTTTCGAGTGCTTCGGCAATCGCCAGCAGCCGCTGACCCGGGCCGACCGCGCCAAGACCGCATCTGTTCAACGCCGCCCACATGGTCGCTTGATTGGCGCTGATCACGGGCTTGCCGATGTCGGCCTCGAGCGGCGTGATCAAGTCGTAGGTCGGCAGGTTGGTGCACGCGATGACGATGGCCTCCGCCTCGGCCGTGTCGGCCGCGCGCACGAGTTCGGCGGTCCGGTAATACGGCACCACGCGGATGTCGAGCCGCAGGTTCAAATACGCGGCGCCGACCACCTCGATGCCCGCCTCGTTCAAAAACGCCTCGAACCGTGTGGTGATCGGCTCGTCGTACGGAGTGGCGATGGCGACCCGGTGAATGTCGAGGTGCGCCAGGGCTTCGAGAATGGCGCCGGACGTCGTCACCGCTTCCGGAGCGCCGGCCGACTTCATTGCGTCCACGATGTCGCGCTCTCCGCCGAGGCCGCGCACAAAACTCCCGGACGTGCACGCGTAGGCAAAGCACGAGGCATGGACCGAACGCAGGCTCTGTGCCGTCGTCCGCACGAGCTCCTTGTCGCTGATCTTTTCCACCATTTCCATTGTCACCGGCAGCAATTCGTCCGGAGTCCGGGTGAGAAAAAGGCTCGCGTCGGACGGCGTCCAGCGCCAGAGCTCACGGTCGAGCGACATGTCGTACGGGACGACGACGCCGATTCCGGCCATTGGGTCGGGGCCGAGCGGGATGCCCGGCGGAACCGGGATGTTGCCTGTGACAAATAGGTCCGGGACGCGCGGATGACCGGAACCTGCAGTCGATTCGCACCCGGCTGACTCAGCGGTCAACCACTGCCTCCACTCACACAACTATATTGTTGACAATTTTAGTGCCCGTTCCTACTGTCAAAGCAAGAAGCGGTGCAATATTTTTTCTGGAGGCCGGCATGGCGAGATATATGACCATCACCCTTGAACTGCGAGGCGTCTCCTGCACTGCCAAACTGCTCGACGACGAGGCACCCCGCACGGCGTCCGCGGTCTGGGACGCGCTGCCGATCTCGAGTCAGGCGTTTCACGGCAAATACGCGCGCAACGAGGTCTACAACCTGGTGCCGGCATTTGCCGAGCCCGATCCGGGCAGCGAGAACACGACCGTGACACCGATCCCCGGCGATGTGTGCTATTTCTGTTTCACGTCGAACCAGCTGGCGACGCCGTCGCACGGATATTCATCGGACGCCGGCCCGGGCGAGAACCCGATGGTGGCCGATATGGCGCTGTTCTACGGGCGGAACAATCTGCTCCTCAACGGCGACCAAGGATGGGTGCCGGGCAACGTGTACGCCACCATCGTGGAGAACTTCGACGCATTCGCGGCAGCGTGCAATGACGTGTGGTTCGGCGGCGTCCGCGGGGAGACTCTCACCTATTCGCGGCTCCGCGAGGACTGACCGGGCGCCGTGCCGCCGTCAGCCGGTGAACGCACTCCAATCCGGGGTCGTGTCGTCGTTGCGGAGGAACGACACGATCAGTGCGTTGACCAGATCGGGCCGCTCCACCGGCAGCGCGTGCGTTCCGGGAAGCACTGCAAGACGCGCGTCGGGCAGCGAGGCGACGACCGCCACGGAATGCTCGACGGTGACCTCGTCCCGGTCGCCTTGAATCACCAACGCGGGGGCAGTGATCGAACGCAGGCTGTCCAACGCAATCTCCGGCTCGGCGGCGATCATCGCCATGGTCTTGGCGTGGACGATCGGAAAATGATCGGCGCCGTCGGGTGACACGGCCCCGTAGCTGCGTCGCAGTAGCGCAATCATGTCGGGCGATTCCAACGACGCGATCAGTTCGCCTCCGGGCACCTTGCCGGCCGAATTGAGATACTGCCCGATCAACACCATGCGAGCCACCAGGTCCGGACGCCGCCGCGCCACCAGGACCGCGACGACGGCCCCGTCGCTCCACCCGACGAGGTGCGCCGGCGCATCGACCTCTTGGTCCAAGTACGCGATCGTGTCGTCGGCCATCACCGAATAGTTCAACGGCCCGTCGACGTCCGGCGTGTGCCCGTGGCCCCGGCGCTCGGGAACATGAACGCGAAAACCCGCCTCCACGAAAGAAGGCGTCTGTGCAAAGAACGAGGAAGCACCCGCGAACGCCCCGTGCAGCAAGACGAGCGGATCGCCGTCGCCGGACACTTCATGCCAGACCGGCAGCCCGGCCACCTCGATTTGCCCCATCCACTGATTATGCCCACCTGCCCGGCGACATACGATCGCCCGGGTACCGGGCGGCACGCCGTCGAGCCGGTTCAAGCCCCCTGGGCCATACGCCGGTACGCCGCGTTCCAGCGCAGTTCCTTCTCGATTCCCTCCTGCGTGGTGTCCGTGTCGATCACCACCAGCTCGGCGGACAGCATGCGCGCCAGATCGTCGAACGCCTCGCGGGTGAGCGCAGTCGTCATGACGGTGTGGTGTGCGCCGCCGGCCAGCAACCAGGCGGCCGCCGACGTCGGCAGATCGGGGTGCGGCGTCCACACGGCATGACCGACCGGCAGCCGCGGCAATTCGTGCTCGGGCGTGACGACGTCCACGACGTTTGCGACGAGCCGGAACCGCTCGCGCATGTCGCTCATCGACACGACGATGCCCGGGCCGGGGTCGGCTTCGAACACCAGGCGGACGGGATCCTCGCGGTCGCCGATCGACAAGGGATGGATCTCGAGACGCGGACGCGACGTCGTGAGCGTCGGGCAGACCTCCAGCATGTGGGCGCCCAGGATCACTTCCGACCCGGGCTGCAAGTTGTAGGTGTAGTCCTCCATCAACGATGCGCCGCCGGGCAGGCCGTAGCCCATGACCTTGGCGACACGTACCAGGAGCGCCGTTTTCCAGTCGCCTTCCGCGCCAAAGCCGTATCCGTCGGCCATCAGCCGCTGCACTCCGAGCCCGGGCAGCTGGCGCAAGGCCCCCAAGTCCTCGAAGTTCGTGGTGAAAGCGTCGAATCCGCCATCCTCCAAGAACGCGCGAATTCCCAGCTCGATCCTGCCGCCTTCTCGGAGCGAGTCGTGCCGCTCGCCGCCCGGGCGCAGTTCGGCGGCCACGTCGTAACTGTCCAGGTATTCGTCGACTACCTCGTCCACGGCCTTGCCGGCCACGTCCCGGACCCGCTCGGCGAGGTCGTTGACTCCCCACGTGTTCACCGACGACCCGAACACAGTCTCCGCCTCGGTCTTGTCGCCTTCGGTGACCGCGACGCCGCGCATATTGTCCCCGAATCGTGCGACGGCAAGCGACAGCAGTTCCGCCGCGCCGACAGCTGCGCGCGCGAAAGTGCCCACCTGCGACCGGACCCGCGGGTCGGACGCGTGCCCGACGACGACCTTCCGCGGCACCGCCATGCGGCTGAGGATGTAGCCGAACTCCCGGTCGCCGTGCGCGGCCTGGTTGAGGTTCATGAAATCCATGTCGATCTCGGACCACGGCAGCTCGACGTTCACTTGGGTGTGCAACTGCAGCAGCGGCGTCGTCAGGACCCGCAGCCCGCGGATCCACATCTTTGCAGGACTGAACGTGTGCATCCACGCGATCACGCCGACACACCGGTCGTCGGACGCCGCGTCCAGCATGATCCGGCGAATCGTCTCCGAGTCGGTCAATACCGGCTTCCAGACAATGCGTACCGGCACCTCGGAGGCGTCGTCCAGCATTGCCGCGACGGCCTGCGACTGCGTGGCCACCTGTTCGAGGACGTCGGGGCCGTAGAGTTCCTGGCTGCCGGTGAGGAACCAGATCTGGCGTCCGTCGAACGGGTCACGCATCGTCATTTGTGCTTCTCCTTGCGAACGTCCGGTTGGGGCAAGCGTTGACCGTAGACGTTCTGGTAACGGTCGTACAGTGAATCGATGGCGTCGTCGGCGATCGGCTCGGGCCGGCCGAGTTGCCGCGCGGTGTGCACAGTACGGGCAACCTCCTCGAGCATGACCGACGACTTGACTGCGGCTTTCGCATCACTGCCGATAGTGAACGGGCCGTGACCGCGCATGAGCACGGCCGTCGACCGCGAGTTCCGGAGCGTTTCCACGATGCCGCGGCCGATGGAGTCGTCGCCGATCGTGGCGAACGGCCCGACCGGGATGGGGCCGCCGAATTCGTCGGCCATCATTGTCAGGACACAGGGGATGGGCTCGCCGCACGCGGCCCAGGCAGTCGCGTAGGTCGAATGGGTGTGAACCACCCCGCCGACATGCGGCATCGCGCGATAGACGTAGGCGTGCGCCGCCGTGTCGGACGACGGGGTGCGGTCGCCGTCGATGAGGTCGCCGCTCAAGTCGCACACGACCATGGACTCAGGGGTCAGCTCGTCATACGTGACGCCGGACGGTTTGATCACCAGCAGGTCATCCGGCCCGGGGCCCGCGTCCGGCTCGGCAACGACGCGCGCCGACACATTGCCGGCGGTCCACACGACGAGCCCCCACCGCGGCAGCTCGGCGTGCAGCCGAGCGACTTCGGCTCGTGCCTGCTGCACGGCGTCCGCCATCGCGGCCGGAATGCCCGAGGCGCGCGGCACCTGCCCCATGGTCATCGCACCTCCACGTGTCGTGTCGCGGTCAGCACGTCGACGGCCGTCCGCTCGACGGCAAGTCCCGATTCGTATGTTTCGAGAAAGGCACGGTATCCCCGCACGTCGTCGGGGTTCGGTTTTTCAACCGTGAGTTCGTCGCCGGCAAAGACCTCGGCCGCGAGGAAGGCGTCGAGATCGGGCTCGGCGGAGCCGAGATATGCGGCAAGCACCGCCATCCCCCAGGCTCCGCCCTCGGCTGCCGAACGCCCGACCGATACCGGCGTGTCGACGGCGGCAGCAAGCAGCCGTTGCGCAACTTTCGCAGTCCGGAACAGCCCGCCGTGCGCGTAAAGCGCGTCCAGGCCTACCCCTTCCTCGGCGAGGATGCGCATGCCGAGGCTGAGCGTGCCGAATACGCCGTACATCATCGAGCGGGCCACGTTGGCCAGCGATAGTCGGCTCCCCGGGGTTCGGACGATGAGCGGACGCCCTTCGGTGAGCCCGCCCGCGATCGGCTCGCCCGACACGTGGTTGTACGCGAGGATTCCGCCGCCGTCCCGTTCACCCGACAGCGCCGCCTCGAGCAACGCCTCGAACGCCCGGTCCGGCGAAACGTCGCATCCGATCGCCGACGCGAACTGCCGAAAGACGGCCGCCCAGCCGTCGAGTTCGCTTGCCCCGTTGTTGCAGTGCACCATCGCCGCCGGAGCACCGGCGGGGGTGGTGACAACGTCGATCTCCGGGTGCACGTTCCGCAGCGGCTTCTCGAGGACGACCATGGCGAAGATGCTGGTGCCGACGCTGACATTGCCGGTGCGCGGCGCGATCGAATGCGTTGCCGTCATGCCCGTGCCGGCGTCGCCTTCGGGCGGGCAGAGCGGTGTACCGGGACGAATCGTCCCGGCTGGGTCGAGGAGGGTTGCGCCGTCCGCGGTCAGCCGCCCGGCGTCCCGGCCCGCGACGAGGACCGTCGGCAGCACGTCCTCGAGGTTCGGTGCGAACCCGTGTCGCGTCAACAGTTCGTCGGCCGCGCACAGTGCCTCGGCGTCGTAGGTGCGGGTCTCGGGATCAATCGGGAACATTCCGGACGCGTCGCCGACTCCGAGCACGCGTCGCCCGGTGAGCTTCCAGTGCACGTACCCGGCAAGAGTCGCGAGGAAGTCGATGCGCGGCACGTGATCCTCGTGATCAAGCACTGCCTGATACAGGTGCGCGACAGACCATCGCATCGGAATGTTCAGGCCCAGCCGATCGCTCAGCTCGGACGCCGCGCGTCCGGTCGACGTGTTCCGCCAGGTGCGGAAGGGCACCAGGAGGTCGCCGCGTACGTCGAACGGGAGATAGCCGTGCATCATGGCAGAGACGCCCATCGCCCGAAGGGTCGCCGGCCGCACGCCGTAGTGACGGTCGGCGTCCGCGAGCAGTTCTCCGACGGCGCTCTGCACTCCGGACCAGACCTCTCCGAGGTCGTAGGTCCACAGGCCGGCATCGAGTGTGTTCGTCCAGGTGTGACTCCCGGTGGCGACGGCCCCGTGGCCGGGGCCGATCAGACACGCCTTGATGCGCGTCGAGCCGAACTCGATGCCCAGACACGTGCGTCCCTCGGCGATCGCCCGGCCCACCTCTTCGGCCGTCACTACGCCGATTCCTCTTCAATCTGCTGCCGGTACGACGTGACCATGAACTCGGTGAGCTCGGCCAACGACGTTTCGTCCGTTCGCTTGTCCAGGGTCACGGTGCCCTGCTCCACCACGTTGACGCGGTCGCACAACTCGAAGATGTGCGTGTAGTTGTGGTCGATGACCAGCATCGACACCTGACGGGTGCGTGCCAGGCTCCGTACCAGATCGATGATCAACTTCGCCTCCTTGGCGCCCATTGCGGCCAACGGCTCGTCGAGCAGGAGGATCTTGACGTCTTCCCGCCGGGTGGCGCGCGCAACGGCGATCGCTTGACGTTGACCGCCGGAGAGCTTCTCCACGGGTACGTCCACGGATGGGATGTTGACCTGGATCTCGTCCAGATAGCGGCGGGCGTCCTCCCGCATCCGGCGGTTGTTCAACAGCCGGAACGGGCCGCCGCTCGTCATCTCCCGGTTCAAGAACAGGTTGTGATAGACGGACAATTCGTCCACGAGGGCCAAATCCTGGAACACCGTTTCAATGCCGTGTCGGCGCGCGTCCTGCACCGAACGCAACTCGACGGGCACGCCGTCCAGATAGATCTGACCCGCGTCCGGCGTCTCGTATCCGGTGATGATCTTCACCAGAGTGGATTTGCCGGCACCGTTCGATCCGACCACGCCCAGCACTTCGCCGGGTTCCAGGTGCAGGTCGACTCCGCGGAGAACCTTGACCGGGCCGAAGTTCTTGGTGATGCCTTCGACCCGCAGGACGGATTCGCTTCCACTGTCGGTCATGACTTTTCCTTCCCGCGGCGACGGCCGCCCGTTCGCATGAACAGTCGTGCGAACGAACCGGACGATCCTCCGCCTCGGCCGGACCGAACTCGTTCGAGCTGCACGTTCAAGATCATCGCGCCGAGGATGGCCAGGCCGAGAATGAGCTGGTAAGCGAAGGCGTTCACGCCAATGATGTTGAAGCCGTCCTCAAGGATGCCCAGGACTATCGCGCCGATGCCGGCACCGATCATTGTTCCGCGCCCGCCCGTCAGCGATGTTCCGCCGATGACGGCGGCCGCAACGCCGTAGAACATCAGGGTCAGGCCGTCGGTTCCCGGGTTGAGGCTTCCGATCCGGTAGCCGTCCAGGACGCCGATGAGTCCGCCAAGCAGCGAACACAACATGAAGCACCAGACCTTGACCCGGCCGACCTTGACGCCGGACTCGCCGGACGCCGTCTTGTTTCCCCCCACCGCAGTGATGTGCAGGCCGAAACTCGTATGTCGGAAGACGAAGTGGCCCACGATGGCGATGCAGAGCGCCCAAATGATCGACGAGTACGACCATCCGCCGAAAATGCTCACTACGGATCCGGTACCGACCGGGTTCGTCTGGATGCCGTTGGATGCCAACAGCACTATCCCCTTGATGGCGAATACAGTTCCGAGGGTGGTGATGAAGGACGGTACGCCGAGCCGCACCGTGACCAGCCCGTTGATGCATCCGATCAAGGCGCAGATGATCAGGGTCCCGATGATGCCGCCGATCACGCCGAGCCCTGCGTCGTGCAGGTAGATCACGAGGAACGGCGAGAGGACGTAGACCTCGCCGACCGACAGATCGATCTCGCCCAACGTGAGCACGAAAACTTCGGCAATGCCGAAGATCATGATCGGTGCCACGTAGGACGATAGCGTCGACAGGTTCGAAATGCTGGCGAAGGCCGGAGAGTACAGGCTGAAGAAGATGACCAGCGCGACCCCGATGAGGGCGATGACCAATTCCTGGGCCTGACTCAAGCGACTGAGCCACCCGGATCGTCGGCGCACGGGCGTTCGGAAAGCACTGTCATCCGCAGCGGGCGACGCTGACGAAGACGCTGATGGGACCGGATCGACCACGGTTAAGCCGCCGTAATCTTAGACGGCGCCTTCAGGACCTTCTTCTTGTCGCTTGAACCTTCGAAGCGATCCTTGCTGGCCAAATACGGCGAAACGTTGTCCTTCGTCACGAACTTCAGGCCCGTGTTCGTCTCGACCGGGGCGACAAGGCCGCCGGAGACTTGATAGAGGAACAGCTGAAGGATGGGCAAGAACCCCTGCAGATAGGCCTGCTGATCGATGGTGAACGCCAGGTTCCCGTCCTTGACCTGCTGCAGCGTCGGCGTGCCGACGTCCCAGCCGGATCCCTTCACGCCCGTGGACTTGAACTTCTCGACCGTCTTGGCCACGGCGATTCCGCTGCCCGCGTCGACGGCGTAGAGGAACTTCGCGTCCTTGTGGCCGGTGAACCAGGATTCGACTGCCGACACTTCCTTGCTCTCCGCCGCCCCGGTCGCCACTTGCACGAAGTTGATTCCGGCCGGCTCGAGAACACTCTTGGCGCCGTCCGCCCGGGTTGGATGTTGCCGGTGCCGGGCGTCGCGATCATGCATGCCACGGTGTCGCCCTTGTTGACCTGCTTCAAAATGCGTTTGCCCGCTTCGACACCCGCCGCAGTCAGATCCTGGCCGATGTAGGACATCACCGGAGTCTTACTGCCCTTGGGCGGGTTGGCGTTGTACGACAGAACCGGGATGCCGGCGGCCAGAGCTTTTTCGGTCGGTGAGGTGAAGGCCGTCTTGTCGATCACCGGCACGGCGATACCGTCGGCCTTCGACGTGATAGCGCTGTTCATCGCGTCGACCATCTCCGAGACGATCGATTTCGACGAGCCGGTCCAGCTGTAGTCGCAGCCGAGGATCGCGCACGCGTCCTCCGCGCCGTAGCGGGTCGGAGTGAAGAAGGAGTTCGTGGTGACGTGGTTGACAAGAGTGAACTTGTATTTCTTGTGCCCCGGGAACGGTCCGCCGCCGGAGCCGCCGTTGTCGCTGTCTCCGCCGCCGCCGCATGCATCCAGCATCATGCTCAGGGCCGGCACCCCGATCCCCAGCAGGCCGGCGTTGCGCATCATGCGTCGGCGCGAGGTTTCGAGTGGGACGGTTTTGGTCGATTCGTTACTCACTGAGTCAGTCATGGTGATCTATTCCTCGATTGGTTCGCACAATGCGTTGACGGGCGACCTGGACGCCGCGCCCTGCACGTCAGCGTGCTCGAACTTCAGAGTACGACTGAATGTGACCGGTCACACAAAAGTTGGAAAGTCTGTCAGTTTGCGTAATCAAATCGTTATCTTTTGCCCGCCGCGGATAGTTGTCCGGCTATTGTGATGGATGTGACATTGCCCCCTCAGTCCGAAAGAACCGTGAGCATCCGCGATGTGGCGAAGCTCGCGCAGGTCTCGTATCAGACCGTGTCGCGCGTGCTCAACGGCAGCCCGAGCGTGCGTCCCGCGACCCGCCAGCGGGTACTGGACGCCGTCGTCGCCCTGGATTTCCGGCCGAACAGGGCGGCCCGTGCGCTTGCGGGGCGCCGCAGCTACACCATTGGCGTTCTCGCGACGGTCAGCCCTGCCTATTACGGGCCGAGCAGCACCATGCGAGGTATCGAGGACGCCGCCCGCGACCGCGGCTACTCGGTGCTGCTTGCCAATTCCCGCGGCACGAGCGCGGCAGAATTGAGCGCCATGCTCAACCATCTGGTGTACCAGGGCGTCGAAGGGATCATTGTCCTCGCGCCTCAAGCGCCCGCCGCACATGCCGCCACCGCGATGCGTAAGCCGGTGCCCGTGGTGATGACGCAACACGACGGCGGCGATCCCGAATTGTCTGCCAATGACGAACTGGGTGGCGAGATGGCTGCGCGGCATCTTTGGGAGCTCGGTCACCGGCGGCTTGGCCACGTTGCCGGACCTGCCGACTGGTCCGAGACGGACGTCCGGCGACGGGGGTTCGAAAAGGCGCTTGCGGAAGTCGGCTCGGCTCCGATCGTCATCGGCCGCGGCGACTGGTCGGCCGACTCCGGCTACGAAGCGTTCGAAAACGTTGCCCGCCACGGCGTCACGGGGGTCTTTTGCGCCAATGACCAGATGGCCCTCGGTTTTGTGCACGCCGCAGTCGATCGCGGGCTCAACGTGCCGAACGATCTTTCCGTCGTCGGATTTGACGGCGTGCCGGAGGCGGCGCATTACCTCCCGGCGCTCACGACGATGTATCTCGACTTCGTCGCCCTCGGCCGGCGAGCCGTTGAAAGACTTCTCGTGATCCTGCGCGACGGTGAGACGGCGGCGCACGGCGCGCAAGAGCCGATCCTGCCGCAACTCATCGTGCGTGATTCGACCGCGAGGGTCTCGGCAGCCTGACGCGCAGGACTAGCCGGATGCGGCAGCCGGCCTCGCCGGCCCGGCCGCCTTGAGTCATCGCCGGCCCGGCCGCCTTGAGTCATCGCCGGCCCGGCGTGTGCCCGAACGAGCGGCGGAACGTTTCGATGAACGCGCTGGCAGAGGACCACCCGCACGCGGCCGCGACCCGACTGACCGATTCGCCCTCGGCCAAGAGCCGCAGCGCGTGTTGCAAACGCAATTGGGTCCGCCATTGCGGGAAGGTCATGCCGGTTTCGACGCGGAACAGCCTGCTCAGCGTTCGTGGACTGGCGCCGATCAGGCGACCCAATTCGGAGAGGTTCCGCGAATCCGCCGGGTGCGAGTCCAAGATTGATCCGAGCGCAGCGAGCCGTTCGTCGCGCGGCGTCGGCAACCGGCCGGGCCGCGTGGCGGCGCGGGAGAGCTGATCGAGCAGGACGCCGTGCATGGCAGCGCGTTCGGCGGGCGGGCGCCGGGAATCCGTGTAGGCGATGATGAGTTCGCGCAACAACGGGCCGACAGCGAGAATTGCCGGCTCGGTCAGCTCGAGCGGATTGTCGCCCGGCGGCATTCCGACGGTGTGCAGCCGGGTCGCCCCGTAGGCGCGGTGGCCGTGTACGGTGCCGGCCGGCACCCAGATCGCTTGGTGAGCCGGTGAGATCCACCGGCCGGAGTCGGTCGTGACCGCCAAGACGCCGCGGCTGGCGTAAATGATCTGATGCTGATCGTGAAAGTGCACATCGATGCCGCCGAGCGGCGCAATATCCTGCGACGTCGTCTCGGCCACCGGGACGTGGCGTAATTTCGACATTATTTGACTGATTATCGGTAGCGAACGCACGTGGGGCAAGTGAATACTGAAATCATGCAGTCCGCGCAGCGTGCCGGCCGGTGGCGAATCTCGCTGCTGGTCGGCAGTCATTTGATCGATGACCTGTACCAAGGGGCAGTACCGGCCATGCTGCCGTTCTTTGTGGCCGAACGGCATTTCGGTTATGTGGCGGCTGCCGGAATCACGCTTGCCGCGACGCTGCTCTCGTCCGTCGTGCAGCCCTTGTTCGGCATGATGACCGACAAGCATCCGCTGCCGTGGCTGGTGCCTGCCGGGCTCGGCGTGGCCGGCATCGGCGTCGGTTTGTCCGGACTGGTCGACTCGTACCTGTGGACGTGGCTGGCCATTGCCCTGTCGGGGCTCGGCGTCGCCGCCTACCATCCGGAATCCGCGCGGTTGGCCAGGGCGGCCGCGGCCGGAAGCCACGTCGGCATGAGTTGGTTCTCGCTGGGTGGCAACGTCGGCTTTGCGCTCGCCCCGATCATCGTGACGCCCGTGATGGCGGCAATGGGCCTGGGCGGCAGCCCGCTGCTCATGATCCCGGCCCTCGTCGTCGGCGTCCTGCTGTCGATCATGCTGCGTCGACTGATTACGCCGGCCATCGCCATGAGCGCGGCCGGCCGGGCGGCACTCGTCGACAGATGGGGACAGTTCGCCAGGCTCGGCACCGTTGTGATTTTGCGGTCGATAGTCACGTTCGCGTTGAATACGTTCTTGGCCATTTGGGTCGGCGAGCGGCTGGATGCTTCGGGGCATTTAGCCGGCGAGGCGGCGCTCGTACTCTACTTTGGCGTCGGCGCGGTCGGAACACTCTTGGGCGGCACGCTTGCGTCGCGTTTTTCGCGCGTGCGCCTCATTCGGACGGCGTACCTGCTCACCATCCCGACGCTCGCCGGGGTGGCGCTCGTGCCCGGACCGCTCGTGTACGTCTTCATCGCCGCGACGGCGCTATGCCTCTACGTGCCGTTTTCGCTGCACGTCACGCTCGGCCAGGACTTCCTGCCGACCCGGGTGGGCACTGCCAGCGGCGTGACCTTGGGACTTGCCGTCAGCGTCGGCGGCCTGGCTGCTCCGGCCGTCGGCGCGTTGGCCGAGGCGGTCAATTTGCAAACCGCGCTTCTTGTGCTTCTTCTCGCGCCGGCTGCCTCGTGGTTCGTGGCCCGCGGCATGCGGGAACCGACGCAACTGGTCGGAGCGCAATAATCGTGGCTCGGGTGGCCGGCCGCGGCTAGGGTATGAACATGACCGACGATCAGAACAATGAACAGCGAATTGTCAGCTCGACCCGCGACGTGGCGGCGGCGCCCGACACGATTTTCGCGCTTATCGCCGATCCGGCCGAACAACCACGCTGGGACGGGAATGACAATCTGGGCACTGCGGCGCCCGGTCAGCGCATTCACGCCGTTGGCGACGTTTTCGTCACCACGCTGACCAAAGGTGTCGACCGCGACAACCACGTCGTCGAATTCGAGGAAGGACGCCGGGTGGCGTGGCTTCCGGCGGAGGCGGGCAAGCCGACGATCGGTCAATTGTGGCGGTGGGAACTCGAACCGCTGGAGCCCGGGCGAACGCGCGTCACCCACACGTACGACTGGACGAATTTGACCGACGAACAGCGATTGCCCCGCGCCCGCGCCACCACCGAGGACAAGCTGCGCGCTTCCGTTGACCGGCTTGCCGAACTCGCCGAATGCGACACGTAGCCGCAGAGATCCGCGACTATGTCCCCGCGGCGTCCGGCGCATGCAAATGCGCGTGCTCGCCGTCGTGATCGAAGATCGTCAGGATTTCGACGGGCCCGCCTTCCGCCAGGATCAGGTGCGGAACCATCGTCGAGAATTCCGCTGCATCGCCGGCCTCGACCATGATGACGCGGTCGCCCAGTTGCAGGCGGACGGTGCCGGACAGCACGGTGAACCATTCGCGGCCGGGGTGCACGCGCGGCTCGCCGCCGGTCGGGCGGTCGATGCGCATCTTCGCCACCGTCACGCCGTGCGGAGTGCGCTCGCTGGACAGCAGCCACGTGGTCAAACCCGGCGTGTGCTCGGGCTCGGGCCGGATGACGACGTTTTCGTCGGCCGCTGACTCGACGAGCTGGTCGACGCTGGTGTCCAGTGCATGAGCGATCGACACCAGTTGATCAACGGCAATTCGACGGTGACCCGTTTCGATCCGGCTCAAACTGGACGGGCTCAAATGGCAACGCGCCGCGAGGGCATCGAGTGACCATCCGCGCGCCAGCCGGAGGCCGCGAATGCGAAGCCTGATCACGGTGTCCACATCAAGTTGTTGCGTCATACGCAAAAGTGTATGCTGAATTGGCATAGTTCGTCTATTCTGAACTCATGACGCAGCACTCGCACCAGCACTCGGATCAAAATTCGCACCAGCATTCGCACCAGCACGGCGACGACGTCGACCTGGCGACGATCTTGGATCTCGACGCCGAAGTGCTCGGTGGGTACCTGGACGCCCTGACCAAATGGACCCGGGAGCTTGCGCCTGCGCCCACACGGCGGATCATCGACGTCGGAGCCGGTACGGGTACCGGAAGCCTTGCATTGGCCCGTCGCTTCGATACGGCCCGGGTTGTGGCGATCGACAACTCGCCCGCCATGCTGGGGCGGCTCGGGGACGCAGCGAAACGGCACGACCTTGACGACCGGATCAACACCGTCCTGGCCGATCTGGATGCCGCGTGGCCCGATCTCGAATCGGCGGATGTGGCATGGGCAGTGTCGTCGATGCACCACTTTGCCGACCCCGACCGGGTGCTGCGCGACGTCTTTGCGGCCGTGAGACCGGGCGGACTGGCGGTCGTCGTCGAAATGGACGACCTGCCGTTCTTCCTCCCGCGCGACGTCGGATTCGGGCGTCCCGGTCTCGAAGAGCGCCTGCACGAAACCATGGCGGCGGCCGGGTGGAATCCGCATCCGAACTGGCAGCCGTATCTGGAACGCGCCGGATTCGCCGACGTCCGCGAGGAAGTGTTCACCATCGACGTCGACCCGGCGCTGGCCGGGGCCGGCACGTATGCGCACGCTTTTCTGCGCCGGTGCCGTAACTCCCTGGGCGACCGGGTGGCCGCCGATGACGCTGCCGCGCTCGATCGCTTGGTTGATGCCGGCGACCCGGCCGGTGTGTTGAGCCGCGCCGATTTAACCATCCGCGGCACCCGGACGGCCTGGGCCGCCCGTCGTCCTTGACCCAATTCAGTGAACGGAGACAAAGTAATGAACGAGAAAACTGACTACGACGTTGCCATCATCGGCGGAGGAGCTGCCGGCCTGAGCGCCGCCGTCTCCCTCGCACGATCGCTCCGGTCGGTGATAGTCGTCGACGGCGGCGAGCCCAGAAACGCTATAGCCGCCGGTGCGCACAACGTGCTGGGAAACGAGGGAATCGCGCCGCGCGATCTGCTCGCGGCCGGACGACGGGAAGCGCAGGCGTACGGCGCGGAATTCCGCGACGGTGAAGCGAGCGCCGCCCGCCGGACCGATGGAGGATTCGCCATCGATCTGCGCGGCGGCGATACGATCTCGGCTCGCCGGATACTCCTGGCCACCGGCCTCATCGACGAATTGCCGAACGTCCCCGGCGTCCGCGATTTTTGGGGCAAGAGTGTGCTGCACTGCCCCTATTGCCACGGATGGGAAGTGCGCGGGCAGCGGATCGGCGTGCTCGGAACCGGCCCCGCAGGCATTCATCAAGCGTTGCTGTTCCGTCAACTGAGCGATGACGTCACCCTGTTTCGGCACACCATGCCGCAGATCGACGCCGATGACGCCGCCAAGCTTTCGGCGATCGGCGTCCGCGTGGTTGACGGACCGGTCGAGCGGCTGAGCGGGCACGGTGAATCGGTGCAATCCGTGGCGATGACCGATGGGCGCGAATTCCCTGTCGACGCAGTGGTAGTGGCGCCGCGCTTCGTCGCCCGATCGGAACTCTATGTACAGCTCGGCGGAACCGTGAGCGACAACCCGATGGGAGAGTACGTCGAGGCCGGGCAAATGGGGCGCACGGAGGTCCCTGGCGTGTGGGCCGCCGGCAACGTCAGCAGTCTCGGCGCCGTCGTCACTTTGGCGTCCGGTGCCGGGATGTCCGCGGCCGGCGTCATCAACATGGACTTGATCGAAGAGGATGCCGAGGCAGCGGTTCTCAGCCGCGCAAGCTGAGCCCTCCGATTGGGCCGATCCGCCGCACTAATCGACAGTCACTGTGGTGAGCAGCACGACGGAATCGTCCTGCGCCGTCAGGCCGTGCCGTTCGCTGGGCACGAGTTCGAGCTGGCCTTTTCCGATCGATTCGCCGGTGCCGTTCGTCGTCACCATGACCCGGCCCTGCAAGACGTAAAGACTGCACGCCTTGGGCGCATTGTGCTCGGCGAGCCGCGAATGGTTGGTCAGCGCAATGAGTGTTTGGCGCAGCGGGCCGTCGCGCGTGATCAATTCCGCCGACCGTCCGTGCTGGTCTGCCCGCGCTTGGGTCATCAGTCGTTCGGCCATGGCGTCTAAGTCTGACATCCGGTACCTCCGTTGGCGTTTCCCATATCCTAATCGGAACTAGTCGGCTGAGCAGTCAATCGGACTCGGGGCGCAGGCGCAGGCCTTGCATTCCTCCGTCCACGGCCAGTGAGGTTCCGGACGTCGATCCGGCCAGTGGTCCGGCCAGATAGGCGATGGCAGCGGCGACTTCATCCGGCGCCACGAGGCGTCCGTGCGGCTGCCGGGCCTCAAGGGCTGCGCGTTCGGCGGCCGGATCGGCGGCTTTCGCGAGCAGGCGGCCGATCCACGGTGTATCGGCGGTCCCGGGGTTGACGCAGTTGACGCGGATGCCTTCGCGCAGGTGGTCGGCGGCCATGTTCAGCGTCAACGACAGGACGGCTCCCTTGCTGGCGCCGTACAGGGCGCGCTCGGGAAGCCCGGCCGTGGCCGCGATCGAGCACGTGTTCACTATCGATGCGTGGTCGGATTGGCGCAGGTACGGCAGCGCGGCGCGACTGACCCGCACCATGCCAATCACGTTGATGTCGAACACGCGGTGCCATTCGGCGTCGTCATTCGTTTCGACGGTTCCTTGTGCGCCGATGCCGGCATTGTTCACGACGATGTCGATGCCGCCGAGTGTATCGGCCGCCTCGGACACCGCCGCGCGCACGGCGGCATCGTCCGAGACGTCGCACTTCAGGGCGGTGATGGGCGGAGCGACGTTTTCGGGCGCAAGGTCGAGCACGGCAACCGATCCGCCGCGCGCGACGATATGCGAGGCGACAGCCGCGCCGATTCCCGACGCGCCGCCGGTCACGATGGCCTTCAGGCCGCTGAATTCTTCGGTCATGCCTTGGCCTCCGACGACGTGAATTCTTGGGTTTGCCGGCCTAGGCCGTCAATTTCCAGGGTGACTGTGTCGCCGGCGGTCAAATACGGGAATTTACCCGACAAAGCGACGCCTTCCGGTGTCCCCGTGCAGATCAGGTCGCCGGGTTCGAGCGCGAGGAATTGGCTGAGGTACCAGACGAGATAGTCGACGTCGAAGACGAGATCGGACGTCGTCGAGTCCTGGCGGGGGTTGCCGTTCACCCAGCTACGCAATCGCACGTTGGAGTAATCGATCGCGTCGGGGGTGACCAGCCAGGGGCCGGTGGGGCAGAACCCGGGGCAACTTTTCCCCTTGGACCATTGGCCGCCGGAAATCTCCAGCTGGAACTCGCGTTCGGACAGATCGTTGGTGACGGCGAACCCGGCGATATGCGCCTTCGAGTCGGCAGGGGAGTCGAGGTATTCCGCGTGCGCGCCGATGACGACGCCGAGTTCGACCTCCCAGTCCGTTTTGCTCGATCCGCGCGGGATGGCGACGGCGTCGTTCGGACCGACAACCGTGTTCGGTGTTTTGAGGAACATGATCGGCATCTTGGGGGGCTCGGAGCCGGATTCGGCCGCATGTGCCGCGTAATTCATGCCGATACAGATGACTGCCGACGGGCGAGTGATGGGGGCCCCGATTCGCTGACCGGCGATGTCGACTTCGGGAAGCTCTCCGGCCGCAAGCGCCTTTTCGACGCGTGCCGGTCCGCCCGACGACCAGAACTCGCCGTCCAAGTCATCGGTGATGGAGTCGAGTGCGTAGTGGATGTCGCCGTCGATGGCGATCGGCCGTTCGGCGCCGCGCGCGCCGATTCGTGCGAATTTCATGGTGATCCTTTGACAGATTGTTCCGTACGACGGAATATAGTTCCGTATCTGTCGTGACACAAGCCGTAGACCGGATGGTGAGAATGAGCGACACATCGGCGGCCGACAAGACCCTCTTGGTGCTGGATGCCGCACTGACGAATTCGCGGTTCACGGACGTGGTCGATGTGACGGGATTAGCCAAAGCGACGGTGCACCGTATCACCAGCACCCTTGTGTCGCACGGTTTCGTGGCGCTCGCGGACGACGGCACGTACCTGCCTGGCCCCAAGGCGCTGTCGCTGGCCGGCGCCGCGCTCGAACGCATCGACATCTCCGCGTTGGCTGCCCCGATCATCGCCGATTTGGTCGCCGCGACGGGGTGCACCGTACACGTCGGTGCCTTGAACGGCGACGAAGTGATTTACGTGGCCCGGCGGGACTCGGACAAGCCCTATCGGATGCCATCGCGCGTCGGTAAGGCCATTGCGCTGCACAGCACCGGGATCGGCAAGGCGATCCTCGCGACGTTCGATCCCGCGGAATTCGACCGGATCGTCGGCCACGCCGGGCTTCCGGCGCGCACCCCGAACACGATCACCGGCAAAGCACGCCTTTCCCGCGAGATAGCCGCAGTACGAAAACGCGGCTATGCCATCGACAACGAAGAAAATGAGCCGGGAATCCGCTGCGTCGCCGCCGGGATCAAGGATCACACCGGCCAGACGAACTTCGGAATCAGCATTTCGACGTTGACGTTGGAGCACACCGTGGATCAGGTCGCGGCCATGGCCCCGCAGGCAATCGAAGCGGCGGCAAGGATTTCGCGGGCCCTCGGCCATCGGAACGACGCGGCAAATTAGCGCGCGACGTGGCGTTCCCGCGCCGAGTGGTGGCGAATGGCTGCCCCCTCCCGCCGAGTGGTGGCGAATGGCTGCGAAATCGGCGATTTCGCAGCCATTCGCCACCACTCGGGAGGCGGGCACGCGGGGATCAAGGAATTTCGCGCAACAACCGGTCGACGTGTGTGCGTACTGCGGCGCGGAAGCCGTCGTGGCCGGCGACGTCCTCCGGGAACATCTGCTTGACGGCGAACATTCGATCGGCCAGCCCGGCTTCCGATCCCGCGGCATGCTCGCGCAATGTGTCGGCCAGCGGGTCGCTCAAGGGCAGGTCGCGTCCGTCCTTGTCCCGGCCGCGGTAGACGAAAACCATCCACGCGGCAAGGGTGAGCGCGCACGCATCCGGCACGGTTCCCGCCTTCAAGCGGTCGGATGCCGTCGCGATGATCCGGATCGGTAGTTTTTGCGAGCCGTCCATTGCGACCTGCGCGGTCGTGTGCGGCAGGCTCGGGTTGAGAAAGCGGGTCAGGATCGATTCGCCGTATTCGGCCAGGTCCATCCCCGGTGGCGTGTCGAGCGTGGGGATGACGTCGCGGGTTTGCAGCGCACGTGCCGCCGCAATCAGATAGTCGTCTGCCGCCGCGCCGGCGATTGTGTCGATTCCTCGCAGCGCTCCCAGATACGCCAGCAGGCAGTGCGTGGCGTTGAGCATCCGGAGTTTGGCCTTTTCAAACGGCGCCACGTCCGCAGTCACGGTGGCGCCGGCTTTTTCCCACGCCGGACGGTCGCCGGCAAAGGCGTCCTCGATCACCCATTGGCCAAACGGTTCGGCTACGACGAGTCCTTCATCGTGCAGCCCCAGCAGGGCTGTCTCTTCGGCGCGGTCGCCGTCGGTGGTGGCCGGGACGATCCGGTCGACCATCGTTGCCGGGAACGCGACGCCTGAGCGCACCCACTCGCTGAACGCCGAATCGCCGGCACGGTCGGCCATGTCGCGCACCAGCCGGGCGAGTTGCGGGCCGTTGCCCGGAAGATTGTCGCAGCTGACGACGCTGATCGGCGCTTGCGTGGCACCGAACCGGCGCGCCAGCCCGGCCGTGAGCAGACCCACCGACGATCCCGACCCGCCGGACCGACCGGACAGGACGCCGCGCACCGCCTCGATGTCTGCGGTGACGGCGTCGGTGCCGACTGCCAAACCACCGGATGCGTCCCGCGGATAGCCCTTTTCGGTAATCGTCAGGGTCGTCACCGACACGCGCCGATCGGCCACGGCGTCCATGACGGCCTCCTGGTCCCGGCTGCCGCTGACGACTTGCCGTATCGAGCCGACAATTCGCAACGACGTCTCGGCCGCGTCCTTCGTCAACACGCCGTAGAGCCCGTCCTGCGGCTGCAGTTGCCGGACGACGGCGCCCGATCTGCCGGTCGCGCCCACGATGCCCCAGCGGGTTTCACCCGTTGCGGCGGCTGCCAACTCCGTGTACACGGCTTGGTGTGCGCGATGGAACGCGCCGACACCGAGATGCACGATTCCGGCGGTGAGCGCTCCGGGATCGATCGGGGGCAGGGTGACGCCGGTCCGGCCGGGGTCCGCGTTGGCCAGCGCATGGAGATTCAGTCGTTCGGTCACGTGGCAATCCTAGGGTCGGCGGGGTCGGCAAACACAAGCGGCGCGACCGGTCAGTCGCCCGATTCGTCGACGCGCGCCACGAGCTGCGTCGGGTTGACGAACCGCAACGCGATCACCAGCAGCACCAGCATGGAGAGCATGTAGATGACGGCCATGGCGTCGACCGATTGCTGTGCGCGAATTCCCGCCCCGGTCATCGCCGTGAAGAGTGCGACGACCAGCGTGTTCGACGACGAGTCCGACGTCAGGAACGTCAGCTCGAACATGCCGACGGTGCGCACCAGGACCAGCACTGCCGACGCCAAGATCCCGGGAATGAGCAGCGGCGCCAGAATCCGCATGAACAGTCTGCCCATCGACGCGCCGCACATTCGCGCGGCCGATTCGATGGACGGATTGATTTGCTCGATGAACGGAGTCATGGTCATGACCACGAACGGCACGGACGGCACAAGATTGGCGAGAATGACTCCGGTGAGCCCGGGCGCCAAATGGTAATACGTGAGCAGCGTGGCCAACGGGATACCGTACGTGATCGGCGGCATCATGATCGGCAACAGGAAAAGCAGCAGGACGACGCGTTTACCCGGAAAATTCTTACGAGCCAGCACGTACGATGCCGGCACCCCCAGCAGCACCGCGATGACCACCACGGCGATGGCCACGATCAACGTGGTCATGACGACTTGGGACAGGTCGTACTGCTTCCACGCTTCGCCGTACCACTTGGCCGTGTAGCCGGCCGGCAGCCACGAGTTGAACCACTTGCTGGCGAACGAGTTGACCAGGACCGAGAAGACGACGCCGAAGAGCAGGATCAGGAAGATCGCCATGCCGGCCCATGTGAAGTACGTGCCCGGCGTCGCGGTGATCCGCCGGCGCGGCGCCGGTTGCTCGGTGGTCGGTGCGGGGCGTTCGATCGTCGCGCTCATCAGCCTTTGCCTCCTGTGGATCCCTTGTACATGGTCGACCGGAGCATGAGCACGACGGCGATCACAATCATTTCGGCGATCCCCATGATGATGGCGGACGCCGATGCCAGCGGGTAGTCGAATTTCTGACCCCAGGCGTTATAGGCGACATACGCGATCACCCTGGTGGACCCCGACGGGTCGCCGACCAGAATCGCGCTGGGGAACACGCTGAACGCCAACACAAACGTCAGGCAGAATGTGGTGGCCAGGCCCGGTGCCAGCAGCGGCAGCGTGACGCGGCGGAACCGTTGTTTCCAATCCGCGCCGAGGGTCTTGGCCGCGGACTCGAGGGTCGGATCGATTCCCGACAGGTACGACATGATCAAGAGGAACGCAAACGGGAACCCGGAGATGATCAGCGACCACAGAACGCCCCAATAGTTTTGCACAAGCTGCAGCGGCCCGATCCCGAACAGGTCGAGGAACCGGTTGAACCAACCCCGCGGGCCGAAGAAGTTCAACAAGCCCTCGGCCGTCAACACGGTGCCCAGGGTGATCGGCACGACGAGCAGCGTCGTCAGCGTGCGCTTGCCGCGAAAGTTGCCGCGCATCTTGTACGCCAGCGGAATCGACACGATCACATTGATCAGCGCTGCCGGCAGCGACAGCTTGAGCGTGATCCACAACGACTCCCAGCCGCGCATGCTCGGATCCGTGAAGAACGCCTTATATGCGGCGAACGTGCCGCCCTCCTGGGGGTGCAGCGACAAGTTCAGCCCATACGTGAACGGATAGACGAACAATACGATGATGAAAAGGAGCCCCGGGGCCATCAACCAGAGCGTGCGGTCGATACCGCGCTCGGCCAGCCGGTGCGACAAAGACGGACGGCGGTCGGCCGCCCCGCTTTGCCGGGACGTCGATGCCGGCGCGCTCATGCCGATGCGCTTTCGGGTTGCCGGTGGGCGCCGGCGCCGGCGTCCAGATTCCGCGGGAACACCAGCACCCGTTCGGACGGGGCGCTGAGCGTGACGGAATCGCCGGGAGCCGGGTGGGAGGCGCCGCGCATGTGGATGGGCACGCCGTCGCTCGTCCGGGCTTCGACGGCGAACTCGCGTCCCTGGTACTCGACCACGTCGATAGCCGCGTCGATGCTCACGCCGCCGGAGTCGCCGGCGGGGATGATCTCGAAGTCCTCCGGTCGGATCCCGATTTTCACCGTGTCGCCGGCGGCCAGCGGCGTGGCGGTCGTACCGTGCACAGTGGTGCCGAGCGCCGACACTGTGACGGCGCCGTCCGACGCTCGTTCGACGGTGCCGTCGAACAGGTTGCGATAGCCCATGAAATCGGCGACGTGCCAGTTGTGCGGATGTTCGTGCAACTGTTGCGGCGTGCCCACCTGCTGCACTTCGCCCAGACGCAGGACGACGAGCCGGTCGGCAAGCGAGAGTGCCTCCTCTTGGTCGTGGGTGACGTAAATGGTGGTCAAGCCGAGCGATTGGTGCAGCCGCCGGATCTCGGTGCGCATCTCGAGCCGCAATTTGGCATCCAGATTGGACAGCGGTTCGTCCATCAGCACGAGCGGCGGACGCAGGACGACGGCGCGCGCGATTGCCACGCGCTGCTGCTGTCCGCCGGACATCTGGCCAGGCAGCTTCTTGGCGTGTTCGCCCAGCTGGACCAGGTCGATGGCTTCGGCCACGCGCCGTTTGACTTCGGCACGCCCCACGCCGCGCATCTGTAGTCCGAAGGCGATGTTCTTCTCGACGCTCAAATGCGGAAACAGCGCGTAGTTCTGAAACACCATCCCGAAGCCGCGCTTTTCCGGCGGAAGGTGGTCGACCTTCCTGCCGTCGAGCAGGATCTGCCCTCCCGTGAGCGGCAGCAGGCCGGCCACGCAGTTCAACGCAGTCGACTTGCCGCAGCCCGACGGGCCGAGGAGGGCGATGAACTCGCCCTTTTCGATAGTCAGGTCCAATCCGTGCAGCGCCGTCTGGCCACCGAAACTGCGGGAGAGCCGATCGAGATGCAGCGTGTCGAATTGGCTCGCTTCTATCGTCACTTGTCCTTGGCCTTTCCGCCGCCGACCTTCTTGTCCCACATGTCGAATGCAGCGACGAGCTTGCTGGCCGAGATCGGCGTGGCGATCGGATTGTTCTTGATCAGGCCGGCGTATTCCGTGCGGCCGTACTGTTTGATCACCTTTTGGCTCTTTGCCGGGGCCATGTCGATGCTCACTCCCTTGACTGCCGGGCCGGGGTAGAAGTAGCCGTCGTCGAACGTCTTCGCTTGCTGCTTCTTGGTCAGTGCGTACTGCAGCACCTTCAAGATGGCAGACATCTTGTCGGACGAGACGCCCTTGGGGATCGCTGCATATTGCGCGTCCGAGACCCACGTGAAGTTCTTCAGCGTTGCCACTTTGAAATTCTTGGGGACCTGGTCAAGCGCGCGCGGGTTGATGTCCCAGCCCGTGGTGGTCATGGCCATGTCCCAGGTGCCGGTCTTCAGATTGTTCATGGTGACGCCGGTGCCGGTGGGGTACGTCTTCACGTACTTTCCGATGTCCTGCAGATATTTCCACGTCTTCGTCCAGCCGGTCTTGGGGTTCTTCGGATCCTTGTCGCCGAGGATGTAGGGCAGACCCATCAGCCAGGTGCGCCCGGGACCCGAGTTGGCCGGCTGCGCATATCCGAATTTGCCCGGATGGTCCTTGGCCCACGCCAGCAGTTCCTGCGCCGTCTTCGGCGGATTCTTCACAGTCTTCGGGTTGTATTCCAAAAGGGGGCCGGAGGGATAGTACACCAGCTCGACGGCGTTGCCTTCGGCCAGTTTTTGCATGTTGGCGGCCGGCTTTTGGTAGTTGTCCATGTTCGACAGTCGGCTCTTGAACTTCTTGGCCGTGTTGACGAACAGGTTCTGGCTGTTCCCGGCCGCGAGGCCGTCGGTGCCGGTGAGCACCAAGTCGATCTGTAGGTTTCCGGCCTGCTGTTGTGCTTTGACCTTTCCGGCCATGTCCGGCGCGCCGGCAGTCTGCCAGGTGACCTTGGAGATGATATCGGGATGTTCTTTGACGAATGAGGAAAAGATCGATCCGGTGAGTTGTTTGTTGCCGGCGACGTCCAGGATGTTCAAGGTGACGGCTTTGGACGGCGTGTTGGGCACGTCATCGGCTGCCAGAGACTTCGTCTCGGAGCCGCCCGGGGCACCGCAAGCCGAGACCATGAGACCCATGGCAGCAAATGCCGCGGCGAACCGGGCCTTCGAGGTAAGACGCATTTCAAGTCCTTTCGTTCGGCGATCGTGTCGATCGATTCGCTCGCGGCGGACCCGCACAGCGAACAAGGAGCTATCTGGAGCGCGGTACCGACGTCGATTGTCGGACCACGAGTTGAACCGGTAAATCTTCGATGCTGTTGTGTCTGTCGGTCGGTTCGATCAAGTCGATGAGGGCGTTGACGGCCGAGCGCCCGATCTTCGTCAACGGGGATCTGACGGTGGTCAGGCCCGGTGACACGAGAGTGGCGACGTTGACGTCGTCGATGCCCATGACGCTCATGTCGCCCGGCACGTCGATCCCGCGTGTTGCCAGCCGGGCGAGAATCCCCAACCCCATCAGGTCGTTATAGGCGAGCACGGCCGTCGCGCCCGAGGCGACCGCGACGTCGGCGGCGGACTGCCCGCCCCCGAACACCGGGGCGAACGACCCGAGCGGGCTGATGGTCAGCCCTTCGAGTTTCGGCTGGACCGCTTCGATGCCGGCCCACCGCTTTCGGTTCGACCACGACGTCGACGGGCCTCCGGCGTACGCGATGTGCCGGTGTCCGAGTGCGTAAAGATGTTCCAGCGCTTGTCGGATGATCTCGGAGTCGTCGACGACGACCGAGGTCAGATCCCCCCATTCCCGATTGATCAGGACCATCGTCGTATCGTCGGCGACCGAAGCGATATCGGCATCCGACATGCGCGCCGAGCACAGGATGAGCCCGTCCACCTGCTTGGAGAGCTTGCGTACGAGTTCGAGCTCGGCTCGAGCGTCCTCGTCCGAGTCGGCGATGAACACCGAATATCCTTCGGTCAGCGCCCGGCTTTGCACGCCCTTGGTCACCGAAGCGAAGTACGGGTTTTCCAGGTCCGGGATGACCAGGCCGATATTGTGCGTGCGGCCCGTAATGAGTCCGCGCGCCGCATGGTTGGGCCGGTACCCGAGCTGCCGGGCGACATTGATGATTCTCTCCCGGGTCTCGGCTGCGACAACCGAATTGGCAGCCAGGGCTCGAGAGACCGTCGAGGCGGAGACGCCGGCGGCTTTCGCCACGTCGCGAACCGTGATCGATCCCGCCATCGGTGCCTCCACTCCATTGCCGAGTATGCCTACGTCGTCGTTCACGGCCTCCGCCCGAGTTCGCCGTGGTGGCGACGGCCGGGTTCAGTCGTGCTTCACAGCATGCAATCGTTTGCAAAAGTACGTCAATGTCTGTTACCGAACCGTTATAAAATGTGATGTGGAACACTGTATTAGACCGAGTCACCCGCATAGAACTGCAAGATTACGCTTGTCTAAAGTGCAGAACTCGGGCATATTGAAAATGCCAGCGTTTGCAATTTGTTTCATTTTTGAGGCCTTCGGCGTGCTCGACACGTCGCCTTGTGGAGAGGAATCCATGTCCGAAAATTGGCGACTCGATCCCGACCGGGCGCTCCCTGCCGATGCCGAGATCCGAAAACAGGCACGCGCCATTTACGACGAGATCGCTTCGTTGCCGTTGGTCTCCATGCACGGACACGTCGACGTCGACCTGTTTGCGGCTAACAAGCCTTTCCGGAACCCGGCGGACCTGCTGATCGTTCCCGATCACTACTTGGTGCGGATGCTTGTGTCGCAGGGGTATACGCCCGCCGAGCTCGGGGTTCCCTTCACGGACAACGGCGGGACGGTCGCCGGTGCGGAGGCTTCCGACGTCGAGACGGACAGTCGAGTGATTTGGCGGCGGTTCTGCGAGAATTGGAGACTATTCCGGGGCACGCCGACGCGGTACTGGCTCGAGCACGAGTTTGCTGAAGTGTTCGGCCTCTCGGCGCCTCCGTCGGCGGAGAACGCCGACGACCTGTACGACGAGCTGACAGCCGCGTTGGCCCGTCCCGAATTCCGTCCCCTCGCACTGCTGGATTCAATGAACGTGGAAATTCTGGCAACGACGGATTCGGCGTTGGCGGAACTCGACTCGCACGCCGAGCTGGCCCGCACGCTCGGCCCGGACCGCATCGTCCCCACCTTCCGCCCGGATTCACTGTTGCACGTGCGCCACCAGTCCTGGGCCAAGGAGATCGCGCAATTGGCCGAAGTGTCCGGTATCGCGACCGACGATTACGCCGGATACATCCGTGCGCTCGAACAGCGTCGACGGGCATTCGTCGCGGCGGGAGCCAGAGCCACCGACCATGGGCATGTGAGCGCCGACACCACGCCATTGGCCCGCACCGAGGCCGAGCGGATCTATACGGCGGCATTGCGCGGCGAGGCAACAGCAGCCGAAGCCGATGCGTTCAGTGCGCACATGCTTTTCGAAATGGCAAGGATGTCGACGGACGACGGTCTCGTCATGCAACTGCATCCCGGCGTGCTGCGGAATCATAACGCTCGAATACACGAGAAGTATGGCGCCGACAAGGGATTCGACATTCCAACGCGCGTCGAATTCACGAGGTCGCTGCAGCCCATGCTCGAAGAATTCGGACTCAGCCACGACTTCCGGTGCATAGTGTTCACGACCGATGAGACGGTCTATTCGCGCGAGCTGGCGCCATTGGCCGGAGCGTATCCGTCCTTGCGTCTCGGCGCCCCCTGGTGGTTCCTCGACAGTCCCGAGCAAATGCGCCGGTTCCGGGAATCGGCCATCGAGACCGCCGGCTTCTACAACACCAGCGGCTTCGTTGACGATACGAGAGCGTTCGCGTCGATCCCGGCTCGGCACGATCTTGCTCGGCGCATCGACGCCGGCTACCTGGGAAAGCTCGTGGCCGAGGGCCGGTTGGGGCCGGACGAAGCCTGCGAAACCGCCATCGACCTCACCTACAATTTGCCGCGCCATGCGTACGCGCGTCACGAAAGGAACGCATGAGTATTCGATCCGCCGAAGTTCTGATCACGAGCCCCGGCCGCAACTTCGTCACGCTGAGAATCACGACGTCCGACGGCGTCGTCGGCCTCGGGGACGCAACGGTGAACGGGCGAGAGCTCGCCGTGGCATCCTACCTGCGCGATCACGTCGTCCCGCTGCTTGACGGACGCGATGAGGCGCGTATTGAGGACACGTGGCAGTACTTGTACCGGGGTGCGTATTGGCGTCGCGGCCCCATCACCATGGCGGCCATTGCAGCAGTCGACATGGCGTTATGGGACATCAAGGCACGTGTCGCCGGAATGCCGCTTTATCAGCTTCTGGGCGGCCGGTCGAGGCGTGGTGCGCTGGCGTACGGGCACGCGTCGGGGACGACGACGGATGCGTTGTTCCAGTCGATCCGCAATCATCTCGACGAGGGGTTCAGGGCGATTCGCGTGCAAACCGGCGTGCCGGGGCTGGGACAGGTCTACGGCGTCGCGTCCGATCAGCGAGCCGGGCAGCGTTACGATTACGAGCCGGCGGGACGCACGGCCGTGCCGACCGAGGAAACGTGGGACACGCGCGCGTACCTGCGGCACGTGCCAACAGTTTTCGAAGCCGTCCGCAACGAGTTCGGGCCGGAGCTGCCGTTGCTCCACGACGGCCACCACCGGATGACGCCGAATCAGGCGGCAGCGCTCGGGAAAAGCCTCGAGCCGTACGACTTGTTCTGGCTCGAGGACTGCACGCCGGCGGAGAATCAGGAAGGGCTGCGCCGCGTGCGCTCGCAAACGACGACGCCGCTGGCCATCGGCGAGGTGTTCAACTCGGTGTTTGACTACCAAACGCTGATCACCGAGCAACTCATCGATTACGTCCGGTCGGCCGTCACTCATGCCGGCGGGATCACTGCGCTGAAGAAGATCATGGATTTTGCGAACATTTATCAGATCAAGTCCGGCTTCCATGGCCCTACGGACATCTCACCGGTCGGCCAGGCCGCGCACCTGCATCTCGGAATCGCCTTGCACAACTTCGGGATACAGGAATACATGAAGCACTCACGCGACACGTTGGATGTCTTTCACACCAGCTACACGTTCTCCGACGGGTTGCTCGACCCGGGCGAGACGCCGGGCCTCGGCGTCGAATACGACGACGCGGCGGCGGAGAAATTCGACTATACACCGGCGTATCTGCCGGTCAACCGCCTACTCGACGGTACGGTGCACGACTGGTGAGCGCGGCCGACGCCATCGATGTCATCCGGCTCGACGGCGGTGACGAGGTAGTCGTGGCGAGTCGTGATATCCGGCTGGGCGAAACCGTCTCCGTGCCCGGCCGTGGCCGCGTGGAAGTGCGCTCGTCGGTTCCCCGCGGACACAAACTGGCGATCACGCCCGTGTCGGCCGGCGACACGGTGAGCAAATACGGAGTCGTGATCGGCGTCGCATCCGCCGATATCAAACCCGGCGACCACGTACATATCCACAACCTGACCATGACCGACCCCGAGAGCGACTACGAATTCGGGACGGCACGGCGCACGCTGCCGGTGCCCGAAGGGCGACGACCGACCTTCGACGGCTACCGGCGCGCTGACGGCAAGGTCGGCACGCGCAACTACATCGGCATCCTCACCTCGGTGAATTGCTCGGCCGGCACCGCCAAGATGATCGCCGATCAGTTTCGCGGATCCGCGCTGGACGAGTACACGCACGTGGACGGCGTCGTCGCGCTCACGCACGGAAGCGGATGCGGGCTCGTATCCGGCAGCGATGGCGCCGACGTGCTCACGCGGACGTTGCGCGGCTACGCGGCTCATCCCAATATGGCCGGGTTGTTGGTACTCGGCCTCGGTTGTGAAATGCTCCAGGCCGATCGAATCGTCGATCCGACGACTCTGCCGGAATCCACGCTGATCGAGACGATGACGATCCAAGAAACCGGCGGAATCCGTAAAACCGTACGGGCCGGCGTGGCCGCGATCGAAAAGATGCTCGGCCCCGTTAACGACCTCCAGCGCGAAAGCGTCGACGTGTCCGAACTGACGCTCGGACTGAACTGCGGGGGATCGGACGGCTATTCGGGAATCACGGCGAACCCCGCACTGGGGGTGGCCTCGGATCTGCTGGTGGCCTACGGCGGCACGTCCATTCTCGCCGAGACGCCCGAGGTCTTCGGAGCCGAACAACTGCTGACGCGCCGGGCCGTGAGCCCCGAGGTCGGGCGAAAGCTGCTGAAGCGGATCGAGTGGTGGAAGGAATACGCCGCGGCCGGAGGCGGCAGCCTCGACAATAACCCGTCGCCGGGCAATAAAGCGGGTGGTCTCACCACGATCTTGGAAAAATCGCTCGGAGCCATTGCCAAATCCGGCAGTGCCGAACTTGTCGACGTCCTCGCTTATGCCGAGCCCGTCACCGCGCGGGGGCTGCACTTCATGGACACGCCCGGCTACGACCCCGTGTCGGTCACCGGCATCGTGGCCGGCGGCGCGAACATCGTGTGCTTTACGACCGGGCGAGGATCGGTGTTGGGGTGCAAGCCTTCGCCCAGCATCAAACTTGCCACGAACAGCGATCTGTACGCTCGGATGCGCGAAGACATGGACCTGAATTGCGGCGGTATCGTCGACGGCTCGGAGTCCGTGGACGAAGCCGGACGGCGCATTTTCGATTGTGTTCTGGAAGTCGCGTCGGGCCGGCGGACCGTCAGCGAAGAACTCGACCTGGGCCAGGACGAGTTCCAGCCCTGGCAGCTCGGCACAGTCACCTGATCCGCGCGCGCCGTTAAGGTGCCCGTCGGCGTCAGTGGAAGAGGGGCACTATCAAGTAGACGGCAAAGAGCACGCCGACGCCGCACAGTCCGAAGCAGACGTACGCGCCGACCGTGGCGGCCGGCGGGCGGCGGGCATAGGTGGTGACCCGGCCGGATTCGTCGGCATCCTCGTCCGGAGCTTGCTGCCGTGCGGCGTCCGGCTTTTGGCTGGGGGTGGCGAGGAGCCGGACGCCGATCGAGAAGAGCGTCACGATGACGCCCGCGCCGATCAGCGATGTGACCAAGACGACGAGAAACGCTGTCCAATTGATCATTTCTTAGCCTTCGCCCCCTTCTTACCCGACTTGTTCTTTCCCGACTTGTTCTTTCCGGACTTCGGGGTCTTCTTCTTGCCTTTTTTCTTTTTCTTCTTGGGTTTGGACGCCAGCCGGTTCTTGCGGCCTTGCTTCTTCTTCTTTTTCTTCTTCTTGCGCATCTTGACGGCTTCGCCGGCCGCCGCGACCTGGCTGACCGACGGGTTCTCAAGCCGCTGCTTGCGCACGTGCGAGCGCAGGAAGATACCGCCGACCACTATCGCGCCCAGCACGGCGTCCGTGACCACGCCGAGGACTCCCAGGTGTGCGATAGCCGCGGCTAGGGCACCGACGATGGCGGCGGCCGGGAGGGTGAGCAGCCAGCCCGAGCCAATGCGTCCGGCGGTTTTCCAGCGGACCTTGGAACCGCGGCGTCCAAGGCCGGAGCCGATGACCGAGCCGGACGCAACCTGGGTCGTCGACAGCGCGAAGCCCAGGTGGCTGGAGGCCAGCACGGCGGACGCCGTCGAAACCTCGGCCGCAAAGCCTTGCGCCGGCTTGACCTCGGTCAGACCGGTGCCAAGCGTCTTGATGATGCGCCAGCCGCCGGTGTAGGTGCCGAGAGCGATGGCGCAGGCGCAGGCCGCGATCACCCAGATATGGGGGCCGGATCCCTCGGCCTGGAAGCCCCCGGAGATCAGGACCAGCGTGATGACGCCCATGGTCTTTTGCGCATCGTTCGTACCGTGCGAAAGCGCGACAAGCGAGGATGAGAAGATTTGGCCGAGCTTGAACGTACTGCGGCCGTTCGGGCTGCCCGAACGCCTCGTGATCGAATAGGCAAGCTTGGTGCTGATGAACGCGACGAGTCCGGCAATGAGCGGCGCCAACAGCGCCGGCAGGATGACCTTGTCGACCACGACGAGATAGTTGACGGAGCTGAACCCGGCTCCGACGATGGCCGCGCCGATGAGCCCGCCGAATAAGGCGTGAGAGGAACTGGACGGCAGGCCCAACAGCCACGTGATCATGTTCCAGATCACGGCGCCGATGAGGCCGGCGAAGATCATCTCGGGCGTAATGCTGATGCCGCCGTTACCCTCGTGGATGATGCCGCCGGAGACGGTCTTTGCCACTTCGGTTGATAAGAACGCGCCGACCAGGTTCAGCGCGGCCGCGACGCCGACCGCCACCTTGGGCTTCATCGCGCCCGTGGCGATTGGGGTGGCCATGGCGTTGGCCGTGTCGTGGAAGCCGTTTGTGAAGTCGAAAAAGAGCGCTAGTGCGATGACTAGTGAAACGATGATCGTTATGTGATCCACCGGCGTAGTTCTTCCACCTAGGTTTCCGGAGGGAGCGGACGTCGTGAGGCGGGACGCTCTCCCACCGCAGCATGGCCAACGATACCGGCCCACTCGATGGTTACATCCGGGCGTCTCGCGGTCAACTTGGCCGGTGCGCCGCGCATGGACGGCCTATTCGGCGACACGGCGGCGAGAGATTAAACCTTGGTGAGCACGAAGACGGGAATCTTCCGGTCCGTCTTCTCCTGGTAGTCGGCATACGGCGGGAACGCGTCGACGGCGCGCTGCCACCATTCGTCGCGTTCGGCGCCGGTGACTTCGCGGGCAGTCATTTTCCACTTGTCCGCCTTGTCCTGTAATTCGACCTGGGGATCGGCCTTGACGTTGAAGTACCAAACCGGATGCTTCGGCGCTCCGCCCATTGACGCGACGACGGCGTACTCGCCCTCATGCTCAACGCGCATCAGTGGAGTCTTGCGGATCTTCCCGGTCTTAGCGCCCACCGTCGTGAGAATGATGACGGGCATCCCGCTCATGGTCGTGCCCTCGGTGCCGCCGGAGGATTCGTAGATCTCAACCTGATCGCGGGCACGCTTTGACGGACTCGGTGCGTATTCACCTTCAAGTGTCATGTCTCCAGTATGGCCCTGCGACAACCATGCCGTCATGGGGCGTCCACGGGCGGTATGGTGTCGCCGTCGCCATATTGCGGTGTTCCGCGTGCGCGGAACGGGACTCATCGTGCCAACGCCGGCCGTTTCGGGTCGAACTGCCAGTCGGGTACGAGAAATTGCATGGCGGCGGCGTCGTCCCGCGCGCCGAGGCCGTGTTCGAGGTACAGCCGGTGCGCAGCCTCGAGCCGGCTCCTGTCGAGTTCGATGCCGAGCCCGGGCCTGTCCGGAACCGCTATGGCGCCGTCGGCGATCGTGAACGGATCCTTGGTGAGCTCTTGCCCGTCCTGCCAGATCCAATGCGTGTCCAGGGCGGTGATGTTGCCGGGGGCCGCGGCTCCGACCTGCGTGAACATGGCAAGCGAAATGTCGAAATGATTGTTCGAATGCGATCCCCATGTCAGCCCGAAATCGTTGCACAGCTGCGCGACGCGGACCGATCCGTTCATCGTCCAGAAATGCGGGTCGGCCAGCGGAATGTCGACAGCGTTGCTCCGGACGGCGTGTGCCAGCTGTCGCCAATCGGTGGCGATCATATTGGTGGCCGTCGGCAGGCCGGTCGCGCGGCGGAACTCGGCCATGACCTCACGCCCGGAGTACACGCCTTCGCGGCCGCACGGGTCCTCGGCGTACGCGAGCACGTCCCTCAGCCGCCGGCCCACCCGGATCGCTTCGGCAAGCGGCCACGCCCCGTTGGGATCCAGCGTGATGCGCGCTGCCGGGAACCGCCGTGCCAGCGCCGTGACCGCGTCGGCCTCTTCGTCAGCCGGCAGCACGCCGCCTTTGAGTTTGAAGTCCTCGAATCCGTACCTGTCGGCGGCCGCTTCGGCAAGCCGCACCACGGTGTCCGGGGTGAGCGCCTCCGCCCTGCGCAGCGAGGTCCAGTCGTCGGTTCCGCTTTCGTCGATGTACGGAAGATCCGTCTTGGACTTGTCGCCCACATAAAACAGGTACCCGAGCATGCGGACGCTGTCGCGCTGCTGCCCATCACCGAGCAGCTCGGCCACCGGGACGCCCAGATGCTGCCCGAGCAGGTCGAGCATCGCCGACTCGACGGCGGTCACGGCGTGCACCGTCGTGCGCAAATCGAAAGTCTGGACGCCGCGTCCGGCCGAATCGCGGTCGGCGAACTCGCCTGCCACGTGGCGGAGCAGCTGTTTGTACTCGGCAAGCCGGCGGCCCACCAGAAGTTCGGCGGACTGCTCGATGGTCGAGCGGATCGCTTCACCGCCGGGTACCTCGCCAAGGCCCGTGTTGCCGTTGCTGTCGGTCATTATCGCGATGTTGCGGGTGAAGAATGGACCGTGCGCGCCGCTCAAATTGAGCAGCATACTGTCGCGGCCGGCGACCGGAACTACCTCGAGCGCCGTGATGGTGGGGGAGTTCGACATGACTAGTTCCTTACGGCAGTTCGATGCGGCCGTCAACCGTGCGCGGCAGCTTCCACGGGTTGCCGGGCTTGACGGCGTCCGGAAGCAATGCTTCCGGGACGTTCTGGTAGCTGACCGGGCGCTGGAATCGGCGGATTGCCAGTGTGCCGACCGATGTCGTGCGCGAGTCCGAGGTGGCCGGGAAGGGCCCACCGTGCACCATGGCATGCCCGACCTCGACACCGGTGGGCCAGCCGTTGAACAGGATCCGTCCGACTGTGCGTTCCAAAACGGGCATGAGGGCGGCAGCAGCATCATGGTCGTCGTCGGCAAATCGGATAGTTGCCGTGAGCTGGCCTTGGAGCGATTTGGCTAGGGCGACGGCATCGTCGATGTCGGCGTATCGCACGATGAGGGATGCGGCTCCGAACACCTCCTCCTGCAATCGCGGAGTGGCACGGAAGGTCTCGCTCGTGGTGCCGAACAGCGCCGGAGCGGGAGAATTCGCGGCATCGCCCTCGGTTCCCTCAGCGAGTAGGTCGACTCCGCTGAGGCCTTCGAGCTCGGCCTTTCCGCTGGCGTAGGCCCTTTGAATGCCGGGCGTGAGCATCGTCTGCCCGGTGGCGCCGCGGACGGCGTTCGCCGCGGCATCGGCAAAGACGTCGCCGTCCGGCGTGGCCGGTACGAAGAGCAGTCCCGGATTTGTGCACAACTGGCCGGCGCGGGTCGTGAGCGAGGCCACGAATTCGGCTGCCAGTGCGTCGGGATCGGCGGCAAGTGCGGCCGGGAGAACGAAGACCGGGTTGATGCTCGACATTTCGGCGTGCACCGGTATCGGGCAAGGGCGTTCGGCGGCCGTCTTCATCAGCGCCGTCCCGCCGGACCTGGAACCGGTGAAGCCGACTGCCTGGATGCGCGGGTCGGCGACAAGAGCTTGCCCGACGGTGGGGCCGGAGCCGAACAATGCCGAAAACACTCCGGCCGGCAGCCCGGCGTCGCTGACGGCGTCGGAAACGGCGCGGGCGACGAGCTCGGTCGATCCGGGATGCGCGCTGTGCGCCTTGACGATCACCGGGCATCCGGCGGCAAGCGCGGACGCCGTGTCACCGCCTGCCGTAGAGAAGGCCAGCGGGAAATTGCTGGCGCCGAATACCGCAACGGGCCCGATAGCGATCTGACGTTGCCGAATGTCGACGCGTGGTGCCGGAGTCCGGTCCGGCTTGGCCGGATCGATGCGCGCTGCGAAGTCACCACCGTCGCGCAGCATGGTGGCAAAGAGCCTCAGCTGGTTGGTGGTGCGGGCGAGCTCGCCCCGCACGACAGCTTCGGGCAGTGCAGTTTCGGCGACGGTGCGGGGTACCAGTTCGTCGCCGACGGCGTCGATGTTGTCGGCGGCTCGGTCAAGGAAGTCGGCTCGCCGCCCGGGCGTCGTCTGGCGGAATGTGTCGAATGCGTCGGCTGCTGCCGCGGCCGCGTCGGCAACTGCGGCTTCGTCCACGAGGCCGTACCGGGGTTCGAGCTGTTCGTCGGTTGCGGGGTTAACCGCGTTGACGGTGCCGGCCGTACCGAAGACGGGGTGCCCGGCGATGAGGGATTTTCCGGTGAGAGTCATAGAGTGCGTCTCCTTAGCTGAGTTTATTGATCAGCGCTGTCAGTTCGGTCAGATCGTGCTCGGTGAGGTCGGTCAGTGGCGGACGTACCGGCCCGGCGGTGCGGCCGATCGCCGTCAGACCCGCCTTGACGATCGATACGGCGTAGCCCTTGCTGCGGTCCCGAATGTCGAGGTAGGGGATGACGAAGTCGCGAAGTTTTTGGTACACGGTGTCACGGTCGCCGGCGAGCACATTGCGGTAGAAGTCGGTGGCGAACTCGGGGACGAAGTTGAAGATCGCCGACGAATACGTGTTGAAGCCCAGCTGAAGATACGGGAGCGCAAACGTCTCGGCCGTCGGTAGACCTCCGACGTAGGCCAGACGGTCGCCGACCCGGGCAAAGATGCGCGCCATGGATTCAATGTTGCCGACGCCGTCCTTGAAGCCGATGAGGTTCGGGTTGCGGCTGGCGAGTTCTTCCACTGCGGCGTCGTGGAGGATCGCGTTGGCGCGGCTATAGACGACAACACCGAGGTTGGTGCTGCGGCAGACGGCACTGACGTGCTCGATCAAGCCGCGTTGACTCGCCTCGGTCAGGTACGGCGGCATCAGCAGAATCCCGTCGGCGCCGGCGGAATCAGCCGCGCGGGCCTGTTCGATCGCAGTGCCGCGGCCGCCCGTTGCGGGGGCGAGGACCGGCAAGGTGCCGCCGATTTCCGAGACGGCGGTCGTGACGACAGTGTTGATCTCGGCGCTCGACAACGAGAAGCCCTCGCCGGTGCCTCCGGCGGCAAACAGCCCGGCGACGTCGAATTCCGCAAGCCAGGACAGGTGCTCACGGTAGCCGCTCGCGTCGAATTGGAGGCTGTCGTCGAAATGTGTGACAGGGAACGAAAGAAGACCGGTCTTGAGTCGCCCTGCGAGTTCTTGGGGGTCGAGATGCGCCACGCTGGTGATTCCTTAATCGTTAGTGGACGTCGCGTTGTTCGCAGCGACGCCGATGCATGCTGATACCGCCAGCCTAGAAACGGCGACTGATGCTTGTCCAAGATTATTTCTATATTGATTGATGCTCTTTAGAAACTATTCGATGGCCGGGGTGCCAGCGTCGAGACCCGGAGGTTGGTCGAGGTCGATTTCCGACATGTGGTCGATGATGCGACGCAACGCGGGGTTGTCTGCCTCGCGCCGCCAGACGGCGTGGAGTTCGACTGGTGATGGATCGATGCCGGTCAACGGGACATACCGGACGGCCGCCATGCCAAGATTTTCCGCCGACTTTGGCACCAGCGCGGCGCCGCGCCCGGCCGCAACGAGGGCGATCACCGTGTGGATCTGCGTGACGTATTGGGTGAACCGCGGCCGGACATCGGCAAACACGGATGTCGTGAGGTCGTAGAAGTAGCGTGCTTGTACGGGCGAATACATGACGATTTCGACTCCGTGCAGCTGGTCGATGTCGATGGGGTCGGACTGTTGGACGAGTGGATGATGCTCGTGCGCGACAAGGACGAGCGGTTCACGGTAGAGCAGTGTTGTTTCAAATTCGCCGCGGTCAAGTGGAGGCCGTGCCAGCCCCAAGTCGATCTCTGCCCGGCTGAGCGCACCGATTTGTTCGCTGGTGACGAGCTCGCGCAGCACGATGTCGACGTCCGGCAGATTCGCGTCGATCGTGTCGAGCAGCGGCCCGAGCACCCCGAACGCCGAAACGGCGGTAAAGCCGATCCGCACCGTGCCGGATGCGCCGCGGGCAATGCGCCGGGCAAGGTCGGGGGCGTTGTCGGCTGTGACGAGTAGCCGCCGCGCTTCGGTGAGGAATGCCCGTCCGGCGGCCGTGAGAGCGACCGATCGATTGTTGCGGTCGAGCAGCGTGACGCCGATGGAATGCTCGAGCTTTTGGATTTGCCGGCTCAACGGCGGCTGAGTCATTCGAAGGCGCTCGGCCGCCCTGCCGAAGTGCAGCTCTTCGGCGACGGCCACAAAACACCGGATCTGGTCGAGTGAGTACATGATGTCGCGAGAGTATCAAACCATGCAAAGTTAGGCTTAGACATGCATCACAAAAGTTTCTAGGCTGCATGACATGCCATCATGTGGCCGGGTTCACAACGACGTGTTTGTGTGTCTCGCCGGTCACTGTCACCCAGCCGATGAATCCAATCGACCAGAGAAAGCGAGGCACCCGGTGACGAACAATCGCTTCGACGCGGAACGTATCACGCGGATCACTATTACCCCGGTCGCCTTTCATGACCCTCCGCTGCTGAACGCCGTGGGCGTCCACGAACGGTGGGCATTGCGGTCCATCGTGCAGCTGACAACGGAGAGCGGCATCACCGGGCTTGGCGAAAGCTACGGTGATGAGGCGCATCTACGACGTTTGCGGCACGGCGCCGACGCACTCATCGGCGCGGACGTGTTTGCGGTGAATTCATTCCGCCCCCTCATTCGTCAGGCGCTCGCAGCCGACAGCGGGGTCGGCGGGCACGGTATGAGCGGCATGGTGACCGGGTCGTCGACCGAGGATCGCGTTCTCTCGCCGTTCGACGTCGCCGCGCTCGACGTGCAGGGCAAAATCCTGAGGCGGCCGGTCACCGACCTCCTCGGCGGGGCTGTCCGAGCCGCCGTGCCATTCAGCGGCTACCTCTTTTACAAGTGGGCGGCGCATCCCGGGGCGGACGGCGACATTTGGGGTGAAGCGCTGACGACGGCCGGCATCGTGGAACAAGCCAAGACCATGGTTGCCGACTACGGATTCGACGCGTTGAAGCTCAAGGGTGGCGTGAGGCCCCCGGACGAGGAATGTGCGGCAATCGAGGCGCTACGTGCCGAATTCCCGGACATGCCGCTGCGCCTCGACCCAAACGCTGCCTGGACCGTCCAAACGTCGATCGAGATCGGCGAGAGACTGAACGGCGTCCTGGAATACCTCGAAGATCCGACGCCGGGACTTACGGGGATGGCAGAGGTCCGGCGAAAAGCACCGATGCCGCTGGCCACCAATATGTGCGTCGTCAGCTTTGATGACATTGCCCCGGCAGTGGATGCCGGATCGGTAGACATCATCCTGTCTGACCACCATTTTTGGGGTGGTCTTCGCCGGTCGCAGTCGCTGGCCGCCATTACCGAAACGTTCGATCTCGGACTATCGATGCACTCCAACTCCCATCTGGGCATCAGTCTCGCGGCGATGGTCCACCTCGCGGCTGCGACGCCGCGGCTCGACTACGCGTGCGACACCCACTGGCCCTGGAAGGATCCGGCCGAGGACGTCGTCGTCCCGGGGACGCTCGAGTTTTCGGACGGCGCCGTACCCGTGCCCACCGGCGCCGGTCTCGGAGTGGAACTGGACGAGGACGCACTGGGTCGGCTGCACGAACAGTATGTGCGGTGTGGGCAGCGCGACAGGGACGACACCGGCTACATGCAGAGCATTGAGCCGGACTTTCGGCCGGTGACCCCGCGATGGTGATGCTGCCGGAGCGGTCGAGGTTGTCGGCCAGTTATCGAATCAAAGAAGACCGTACTGAAAAGAGATTGTCATGACGACAGGACAAGAAGCCGTGGAGCGCAGTACCGCAACTACGGGCAAGGGGCAGCGCCGCTCTCAAACCCGATGGATGATGACAATCCTTCTCGGGATCGGTTTGATCGTCGCATACATCGACCGAGCGAATCTGTCGGTCGCCATTGGCGACATCAAGGGCGAATTCGGTTTCAGCACGGCTATGCAGGGCATCATTCTCGGCGCATGGGTCTGGACGTACGCGGCATTTCAGCTTCCGGCAGGCTGGCTTGCGGATAAGTTTGGCGCGAGATTCGTCTACGCGGGTGCGATGGTCTGGTGGTCGATTTGGACCGCAGTCGTGGCGCTGACACGAGGAACCGCTTCGCTCATGGGCGTTCGACTCCTTCTCGGAGTCGGCGAGGCGCCACTAATGCCGACGAGCGCCAAGGTCGTGTCCGAGTGGTTCCCCAAGAAGGAACGCGGTCTTGCCTCCGGAATCTATGGCGGCGGTAGCGAAGCCGGGGCGGCCTTGGCCGTACCTTTCGTGGCACTGCTCATGATGGTCATGGGGTGGCGCGAGACGTTTGTCGTTTGCGGACTCATCGGTGCCGCTGTCGCTGTGCTGTGGGTATGGCTGTACCGGCGTCCCGGGCAGCACAAATGGGTGAACAAGGCCGAGCTCGACCACATCCGTTCGGACAGCCGGCAAGAGGATTCGATCGAGGAGAAAAAGGCGACGATTAAGTGGTACAAATTGTTCCGCTTCCGCACGATCTGGGGCCTGTTCTTCGGCTACATCTGCCGCAACTTCCTCAATTACTTCTTCATTACCTGGTACCCGACGTACCTTGTCAGCGCCGAAGGATTCTCGACAATGGACTTGGCGAAGTACGGCGCTATTCCGGCCTTCGTCGCAATCTTCGGCGATCTTGGAGGAGGGGCATTCTCGGATTGGCTTGCCCGCAAGAACCTGTCCCTCGGTGTCGCCCGCAAGCTCCCGATCGCCATCGGGACCCTCGCTGCCGGAACGGTCGGACTCGCGGCGTTCACGGACGGCCCCATGATGGCGATCGTTCTGTTGAGCATCGGTTTCGCGGGCAGCTCCTTCGCCTCGGCTGCGATCTTCGCCCTGCCTATCGATGTGGCGCCGGGCGCGGGAAACGTGTCGACCATCTACGCGATCCAGAACACCGGATCTCAGATCGGCGGCCTGCTCAGCCCGATCGTCATCGGCTTCCTGGTGGCGGCCACCGGCAGCTTCCGGATCCCGCTGGTTTTGATGACGGCCCTGTGCGTTGCGGCCGTGTGCGTCTATCTGTTCGTTGTGCGGGTCGAGCCGCTGAAGCTGAAGCCGACGGCGTCCGACGCGTAATTCTCGGTACCTGCCGGCGCCGGTCAGACCCTGAGGCGTAGGCGTTCACGTGAGTTGACGAGGTGCAGGCGCATCGCAGCTCTGGCCGCCAACTCGTTGCGGGCGGCGATTGCCGAATGGATTGCGTCGTGCTCGTCGCAAATGCGGCCGAAGCGACTACCTTCGATCGGTCCGTCTCGGTGGGTGTCCAAGCGATGGCGCGGCAACACGATCATGGCCGGGCCGAGGGACACCAACAGATCGGCATAAAACCTATTGCCTGTGGCCAACGCTGCCGAATGATGAAAGTCGAAGTCCGCTTCGACGGCTTTGCTTGGGTTGTCCGGATTTGCCCGTAGGGCGGCGGCAGCCCTTTCTAAGCGGAGTAATTGCACGTCCGTATGTCGCATTGCCGCAAGCCCGGCGGCCTCCACTTCGATGCCGAGTCGAAAGTCGACGAGTTCGACGACGTCGGATATGTCGTTGAACAGGCTGCTGTCGAGGCTGAAGCTGCGGTTGCTGGGTTTGGTGAGAACGAAGCTTCCCTTTCCCCGGTACGTCTCGATGAGGCCCGCTGCATGAAGCCGGGACAGCGCTTCACGAATCACCGTGCGGCTGACGCCGTATTTCTCGATGAGCGCGCTTTCGGCAGGCAGCTTTTGCCCGGGCAATATGACGCCGTCCTGAATGCTCGTCGTCAACCGTGCGACGACTTCCTGGGCGAGACTGTGGTTGCCGTCTCGACTGATCGACTCGTCGCGTTCGGCCACGGCTTAGAACCCGCTGCCGAAGCCGGCCGACTCAACCGTCCAGGCTCGCGCCTGTTCGCTCAGACTGATCCCCAGTCCGGGGCGGTTCGGAACAATCATCCGACCGTCGGCAATAGTGAGCCGCTCATTGAAAAGCGGTTCGAGCCACTCGAAATGCTCGACCCAGGGATCGATTTCGTACGCGGCCGACAAGTGCAGGTGGATCTCCATGGCAAAGTGCGGGGCCATTCGAATTCCGGCCTGTTCGCCGAGCGCCATGATTTTCAGGAACGGAGTAATGCCGCCGACACGTGGTGCATCGGGCTGCATGAAATCGACCGACCGAGCACGGATCAGCTCCCGGTGCTCGGAAACGCTTGTGAGCATCTCGCCGGTCGCGATAGGAGTGGCGAGCTCAGCGGCAAGAGCCGCATGGCCCTCCGCGTCGTAGGCATCGAGCGGTTCTTCGAGCCACGTCAGATTGAATTCCTCCAGCGCCCGGCCGGCTCGAATGGCGGCGCTCCGGTTCCATTGTTGGTTCGCGTCGACCATCAGCGGGAAATCGTCACCGAGTTCGCTGCGAACTGTATCGACGCGCTTTAAGTCGATGCGGGTGTCGGGCTGGCCGACCTTGATTTTAATACCGCCGATGCCGCGTTCAATCGATGCGCGGGAGTTGTCAACGACTTCGTCGATCGATGTGGAGAGGAATCCTCCGGACGTGTTGTAGCACGGCACGGCGTCCCGGTACGCGCCAAGCAATTTGGCGAGGGGGAGGTCGGCTCGTTTCGCCTTCAGATCCCACAGCGCAATATCAATTGCAGCAATTGCCTGCGTGGACATTCCGCTGCGGCCTACCGAGGCTCCGGCCCACACCAGTTTCGTCCAAATTCGTCCGATGTCGCTGGGATCTTCGCCGATCACGTCCGGAGCAATTTCGACGGCATGGGCGTATTGGCCCGGACCTCCTGCCCGTTTTGAGTAGCTGTATCCAATGCCCGAGCAGCCCGCTTCCGTGGTGATTTCGGCAAAAAGAAAAGCGATCTCGGTCAGCGGCTTTTGTCGACCGGTCAATACCTTGGCATCGCTGACCGGTCCGGCCAGCGGCAACTTCGCCAAGGACAACTGCACCGAACTGATGCGATCGGTAGAGGCCTCGCCCGCAGCCAGCCCGGCAAGATGCCGCTCATTGGCCTCACTTGTTTCGGTAGCGCTGGTTTGGTCAATGAATGTATTGCTCACGGCAGACCTCTCACGGCAGATGACTTCGGGCAACTAATAATACAAGTGATAAAGTTGTCATACAAGATGGCGTGCGCGGAACAAGGCAAACGAGCGGACGCCGACGCGACGTCCCCACTCCGATGAACGACTGCGTCGTCAACCTCATCCGAGCCCGGGAATCGTCGTACTTGCCGGCCGGCTGATTTGCGTCATCGCCCCCTCAACGGGGTTCCGCTGATCCGATGTTTGTGATTATCTGGGGAGCCTGCATGGTCAGAACTATCCCCGCCTGAACGGCAGCTTCGATACAGCAAGGACGACTTGTGGCTTCACCACGTTCCCGACTTCTTCGACACATCATCGTTATCGCAGTCGCAATAATTGCGGCAATTTCATTGGTCATGATGGGAATCGCAAGGGCCAAAGCGGTAGAGCCGGAGGACCCGGCAGGCGGATCGTCGAACCCGCACGCTCGCGCCGTCCCCGATATCTATCCGGTTCCACAGTCGGAGACTGCGGACGGGGTTCGCGTCAATTTGCGCGGCAAGGTCACTCTCGTCGTGGGGGCCGAGACCGATCGCGCTGCAGTCAAGGCCGTGAAGGAGACCCTGACGACGACCAGCCATCGGCGCGTCCGGACGCTCACGCCGCAACGGGCGTCGCGAATCCACGGCGGCTCGGTGATTTACCTCGGCACCATTGCTGACAATTCGGCCGTCGGACCGGCCCTGAAACAACTCGGAGTCGACGGGGCGTCGGCGTTGCAGCACGACGAAGGATACGTGCTGGCCACCGGCCGCATTCATCATCGCCCCGCCGCGGTGCTGGCCGGGGCTGATGACGTCGGCGCATTCTACTCGGCCCAGACGCTACGCCAAATCGTCCGGCACGGCTCGGTGGCCCCGGCGATCGTCAAGGACTGGCCGTTGATGCGCGTCCGAGGCGCGATCGAAGGATTTTACGGCACGCCCTGGTCGCACGCGGCACGGCTCGACCAATTCGCCTTTTATGGCCGTCAAAAGCTGAACACCTACATCTATTCGCCCAAGGACGATCCGCTGCTCCGAGCGAAATGGCGTGAGAAGTACACGGGCAAGCAAAAGAAGAAGCTGAAAGAGCTCGTTGACACGGCGACGGCGAACCACGTCAAATTCACGTACGCGCTCTCGCCGGGTAACGACATCTGCTACTCCGACAAGTCCGATCTCGACGCCACGGTGGCGAAGTTCGACTCGCTGTACAAGCTCGGCGTCCGCGATTTCTACATCGCCCTCGACGATATCGAGCCCGAATTGCAATGCGAGGCGGACAAGGAGAAATTCGCCGGCCACGCCAACGGGTTCAAGAACCTGGCAGATGCGCAAGCCTATTATCTGAACGCAGTCGACTCCGCCTTCGTGAAGAAGCACGACGACGTCGGCCCGTTGCAAATGGTCCCCACCAACTACAACGGCTCGGCGGCGGACCCCTACAAGGGCGAACTCGGCAAAACCATGAACGGTGACATTCAGCTGCAATGGACCGGCGAATCGGTCGTGTCGCACCGCATCACGACCAAGGACACGCTGGCGGCGCAGGTCACCTACGGCACGAAGGCCAATCCGCGGCAGCTGTTCATTTGGGACAACTATCCGGTTAACGATTTCGCACAGGACCGCTTATTCCTGGCACCGCTGATTGGCCGGGACAGCGACCTCTACACTGCCACCACCGGAATCACGGCAAACCCGATGATCCAGTCGTACGCATCGATGCCGGCTCTGTTCAACTATGCCGATTTCACGTGGAACGGCCCTGCATACCGGCCGAAGCAATCGATGGCGGCCGCGTTGAAATACGTCGCCGGCCCCTCCGCGAAGACTCGGCGATCGCTGACGGCGTTCGCCGATCTCAACCAGAACTGGCAAAACGACACAAAGACGCCGAGCGCCCCGCAGCTTGTCGCCGATGTCGCTCGGTTCTGGAAAAACTACGACGGACGACGCTTCCCGGCCGGATCCGCGTTGGCCGGACGCGCCCAATTGATCTCCGACATGCCCCACGACCTGAAGCGCCTGGCCGTTCCCGGCTTCTACGACGATTCGGTGCACTGGATCGATGCCGCCGCCCACTGGGGCCACGCCGTCACTGACGCGCTGCACATGCTGAAGGCCGTCACGCGCGATAACGGAACCGCCGTCGTGGCCAACAGGAAGAAGATGACGGACGCCGTCGACAAGGCCACCAAGGCCACGCAGCCCACGTTGAACAAGGGCACGCTCGTGCCCAAGGTCGGTGACGGGGTGTTCCAGAAATTCATCACCAGAGCCAAGGCCACCGCGGACTCGTACCTGGGCGTCACCCCGCCGGCAGGCGGCGGACAAACGGCGCGCACCAGCATGACGGCATACGGCGACAACTCACCAGCCAACATGTTCGACGGCGACCCGTCGACCAAGTTCTGGACCGACGCCGCTCCGCAAATCGGCGACTACATCGGCACGGATCTTGGGGCGGAAAAATCCCTCTCGTCGATCAAGATCCGGCAAAGCGGTTCGGACGACTCCACCGGCGACATGATGTATCACGCCACACTGCAGTATTCGACCGACGGCGAAACCTGGAAGGACGCCGGTACCTTCGACAATCGGCCCGTCATCGCGAAAAAGTTCGACTCGCCGGTCAAGGCGCGGTACGTCCGCATCATCGCCCAAGCCCCGAACCCGGGCGGAAAATGGATCAAGATCCGCGAATTTGCGGTCGGGGCGGTTCCGGACGGCGTGACCTCGACGATTCCGGCCGCGGACGGAACGTCGCTGGCCGACCTCGTCGATGGGCGGGTCGACACCTCGTGGACGGCGTCGCGCAAGGCGAATCGGCATGACGCGGTCACCAAGGTATTCGACGAGCGCACCGTGAAATCGGTGACGGTCCTCGGGGACTCCACCGGCACGATACAGGTCCGCCGACACGGTGAATGGAAGATGATCGGCTCCCTGAAAGACGGCTACACCAAAGTGTCCGTACGCCGCGGCGACGCCGTCACAGGCGTCCGATTGGTGTTTGCCCACGGCACGACGCCGACGGTCAGCGAAGTGATAGTGAAGTAGCCGGTATTTCGCATAGTCGACGCAGCCTAGTCGTCGCTAACGAAATCTAGATCACTCTAGCTTTGGATTTATATCGTTATATAGTGCTGTAGTGCCCGATAGCGGGGTAGGGCTCCCCTTTTGGCATCGATGCCATTTTCGCTCCAGCGGGGTAGGCTCTGCCCTAACGGGCGGCGATGTGACGCATCGTCACGGGTTGATCATCCACCAGCGACTCACGCGAAGGGCGTATAGTGCCGCGGAACAATATACGGGCTCGCCCTCCGGGCATGATCGACGTCGCGCGGGTTGCCGGGGTCTCTGCTCAAACCGTATCCAGGGTCCTGAGTGGGCATCCCAACGTCACCGAGCGCACTCGCGAAAAAGTCGAAGCGGTGGTCAACGAACTCGGATATCGCAAGAACAATGCGGCCCGCATGCTGTCCTCCGGCCGGACGCACGCGTTGGGAGTCGTCTTGCTCCAGACGCACTTCTACTCCCGCACGGCCATTACCGTGGGCATCGAAGAAGCCGCCACCGCCGCCGGCTACACGGTCAGCGCAGCCACCACATCGTCGCTCGACGCCGAGGAGATTGAAGCTGCGTTGTCGCGATTGGCCGACCAGAGGGTGGAGGGCGTAGTCCTCGCGCTTCCGTTGCTGCGTACGACTCGCGCCATCGAAGAATTCGCCGCCGCAACACCGACCATCGCCATCAACGGGTCCCGTGCGCGCAAAAGCGAGGTCGTGGCGATCGACCAAGCACGTATCGCACGGCTGGCGACCGAACATCTGCTCGAACTCGGCCATCGGACGGTGTGGCATGTGTCGGGGCCGATGGAATGGCAGGATGCTGCGAGCCGGTCCGATGGCTGGCGGTCCACGCTCAACGCGGCAGGCATCACCCCGCCGCCGATTCTCGAAGGCGACTGGTCGCCGGCATCCGGATATCGCAGTGGCCTTATTCTCGGCCGCATTGACGAAGTGACCGCAGTCTTCGCGGCAAGCGATGAAATGGCGTTCGGGGTCATCCGGGCACTTCACGAGTTGGGCAAGTCGGTGCCGGGGGATGTCTCTGTCGTCGGAGTGGACGACATCGAACTTGCCGAATACTGTTCCCCCTCGTTGACGACGGTGGCGCAACCGTTCGCAATGATCGGAAAGCATGCAGTCAACCACTTGCTGCAGGCCATCGAATCCCCGGCAGCAGAACCGGAGTGCGGAGATATTCGGCCCTCCCTGATGATTCGGACAAGTACGTCGGCGCCCCCGAGGTGAGCAGTTCGCCAAATTGTTATCGATAACAATTTTTCTCGCATAAGTCTTCCGCATCGATGTGATCGGTGTTACTTTTGTGAGCGTCGCATCCCCGAACAACCAGCGCGAAGTTGCGCGGTGAGGTTGATCAATGTCACGAAACTCGTCCAGTCGACCCCACTTCCGTGACCTCCGCCGACTCTCGGCGGCCGCAGCAATGCTGGCAATGACGGCGACCGGCATCGTTGCTGTTGCCCAGCCGGCCACGGCGGTCACTTCCGATCCCGTAGCTCCGGACCACCCGGCCGCTGTCGCGACGATCCGGAGTGGGCACGGCCTGACGGTCGCCGTCGGCAAAGGCTTCCCGCAGATTGTGTCGTACGACATAGCGGGAAGGACTCTCGGTGGACAACCAGAGCAGCTCACCGACTTCGCGATCAACGGCAAGGATTACCGGGCTACGACAAGCAGCCGGATTTCGCGCAGCCGAGTGACGTACAAGTCCACGTTCAAAGACTTTCCCGGGGTTTCGATCATCTCCAGTATCAAGGCGACGCGTTCCAACACCGTGAAATTCGAGATTACGCGGATATCCGGTCCCAAAGCCGGGTCAATCGATCAAATCGCGATACCCGACCAATCGCTGGTTTCGGTGGATTCGACCGATGCGAAGTCCACTCTGGCGCGGACGAAGATTTCGACTGATTCCACCACCACTGCGGACGAAATAATCCCGATCGACGCTTCCGCGCACGTCGACGAAAAACCTGTCGGTTCCCCTTATGGGTTCGTCAACACCTCGCACATTGCGGCCGGAATCATGACGAACGCGACCGACGATTCAAAGCAAGACAACAACGACAACTGGAACACCCGCCTGCAAACGCAAATCGTGGACGCCGGAAACAAGGCACGGCGCGCCGAGCTGTCGGTCGGCAACTGGACGTGGGCGCCGCAAGGCGCCATTGCGCGGAGCGTCAAGCATTATAAGCTTCCAACAGCCACCGTCGTCCTGGCCGGCGACCTCAACCGCAGCGGCTCCGTCACCTGGCAGGACGCCGCCATCGCGTACCGCAAGAACATGAGCGCGCCGCTGGGCTCGAAGAGGGTGCCCGATCGTGTCGTCCAGCACATTCCGTTCAATTTCGCCAGTCAGGCCACGAACCCGTTCTTGAAAACGCTCGACAACGTCAAACGAATCTCCATGTCGACCGACAATCTCGGCCAATGGGTGCTGGAAAAGGGATATGCGAACGAGGGCCACGACTCGGGCCATCCCGATTACGGGAACGATTTCAACGTCCGTGCCGGCGGGCTGAAAGACCTGCGCACTCTCACCAATGAGGGCGCGAAGTACAACGCTGACATTGCCGTGCACGTCAACGCAACCGAAGCGTATCCGCAAGCCAAGACGTTCACGGATCGAATGATCAAGGGCCAATCTCTCGGATGGGACTGGCTGAACCAGGCGTACCACATCGACCAGCGGTACGATCTCGGATCGGGCAATATCATCCAGCGATTCAAACAGCTCAAAAAACAAGCTCCCGGCATCAAAACCGTGTACATCGATGCGTATTACTCCAGTGGTTGGCTCGCCGACGAGCTTGCCGACCAGCTGCACCGGATGGGCTTTGAAGTCGCCACCGAATGGGCCTACAAGTTCGAAGGCAACTCGATCTGGTCGCATTGGGCCAATGACAAGAATTACGGTGGCGCCACTAATAAAGGCATCAACTCGAACATCATCCGATTCATCGAGAACTCCGACGCCGATATTTGGAACACCGACAAGCTCCTCGGTGGCTCCGACATTAAGGAATTCGAGGGATGGACCGGGCAGAACAACTGGAACACGTTCTACGAGAACATCTGGAAGAACAACCTGCCGACGAAATTCCTTCAGCACTACCAACTGCTCAACTGGAAGCCCGGAACATCGGCGCGTCTGACCGGCGGGGTAAGCGTTGCGAAGAACGACGGCGTCCGCGAGATCTCGATGGGCGACGCCGTCGTATTGAAGGGAGACAAGTATTTGCTGCCCTGGGGCGACACGTCCAAGCCGGCGGGCACGACGTCACCGAGCCGCGCCGACAAGATGTACTACTACAATCCGGACGGCGGCCCGGCCACTTTCGACCTCACCCGCCAGTTCCGGCGCACCCACGCGTTCAAGCTCTACAAACTCACCGATCAGGGCCGCGTGAGTGTCGGCGTCATCCATGCTCACCACGGAACCGTGACGTTGGACGGTGACAAGGGACAGCCCTACGTACTGGCACCGGCTCACGACAAGGCGCCGCATCGGAGTGCCGATTACGGGCAGGGAACGCTGATCAAGGATCCCGGATTCAACGCCGGAAGCCTCCGGGACTGGAGCGGCACGGGCGGCGCGAAGATAGCCACCACCGACAACGGCGATAATGTCGCGAGACTCGGTACCACCGCCTCCGGCATTCACCAGATGATCCGGGGCCTCACGCCGGGTAAGCAATACACGCTCAGCGCGAATATTGCGATCGGGCCGAAGGCCAAGCGCAGCACGACGCTTGGTGTCGATACCGGTAAGCACTCCCCTCTTCGGCGCGGTTCGCGGGTATTCGACGAAGCCAACACGTTCGACGTCACGCCGGCGAAGAACTATATGGCGTCGGATGCCAAGAAGGGAACCTATTCGCAGCGTGCCAGTGTCACCTTTACGGCGCCGCGAAGCGGTCACGTCCTCGTCGGTGTTTCGGCGGCGGCAGGTAGGGCCCCCGTGACGATCGACGACGTGCGTGTCATGCCAAACGTGCCGAAAACATCCGTCGGCAACTCCACGACGGTCGTCGACGAAGACTTCGAAGGCAATCAGCCCGGCTGGGGGCCGTTCGTCAAAGGCGCCGCCGGGGGCACGAACGACCCGCGGACGAGCTACTCCGAGCTGCACGCGCCGTACTCGCAAAAGACGTGGAAGAACTCGCACGCTCCGTACGACTCCGGAACGGTGGACGGCAAGGCAGTGGATGACGTCCTTGACGGCAAGCACTCGCTGAAATCGCACGAGGAAAACAAGGGTCTCGTGTATCGCACCACGCCGTCGAGCGTTCCGCTGAAAAGTGGGCACTCGTACAGGGTGTCGTTCAAATACCAAACGAATGTGGCAGGGCAATGGCAGTGGATCACCGGCTCTGATTCGGTGTCCGGCGGAAAACTGACGACTACGGAACTGAAGCACACGGCGCTCCCCGTCGCACTGAAGACCACGAAGCTCACCCAAACCGTTACCGCCGGGTGCGGCGATGACACATGGGTGGGTTTGAAAAAGGTCGGAGGAGCTCACGGCGCCGATTTCGTGATGGACGACTTCACCGTGACCGATCTGGGCAAGACCGAGGGGGGTACGGCGTGTGCCGCGATGGGGGTGCCGGCATCGGCACAGTTGAACCCGGGGACGCCGATGGGTTACACAACGTCGTTTACGAACCACGAGACGACCGCCGCTACGAATGTGGCGATGACTCTTGGGAAACTACCCGACGGGTGGAAGGCCGAAGTGGCCGACAAGGACGGCAACCTGTTCGACTCGGTCGCGCCCGGCCGGACTGTGAAAACGAAATGGCTTGTCACGCCGCCGAAGTCCGCCGCGGGCGAATCGGCAGCATTGGCTCCCGCGACGACCTACTTCAACAAATGCGCAACGAAAACAGTTGGCGCGAACTCGGCCGTGGAGGTGACGAAACGGGCAGTCGTGCCTCCGGCATCGATTACGGCTACGGCGGACTCGGAGAACTCCTCGCCCGAACGGCCCGTGACCAACGTGCTTGACGGCGATCCCGGAACGCTCTGGCATACGAATTACACCGGGTCGATCGCCGATTACCCGCACTGGGTGACCTTCAAACTGGATGGCACGAGCACGCTCGACGGGTTCGGCTACCAGGACCGGCAGTCCGGAGGCGATAACGGCAAAGTGAAGGACTATACGGTGTCGGTCTCCCGGGACGGCAAGACCTGGACCGAGGTGGCGTCCGGCACACTGAAGGACGCTTCCGATATGCAAGTGATCGACTTCGATCCTGTGCAGGCCAAGTACGTGAAGTTCACCGCGACCAATGCGTTGAACGGGCTCCAGTACGCATCGGCCGCCGAAATGCGCGCATACGGCACCACGGCGAATGTGCCGACCGGCTACGCGCCGGGCAAACGCGGTGCCGACAAGCCCTGCACGCCGTAGTCGTCACCCACCCGCCGACAGTGCCTTAAAGACGCCGGTTGGCCAGTACGGGGAGCTTGTCGCGGGTCTGTCGGACGACGTCCGGATCGATATCGGCGACCAGCAACTCCTCGTTGCCGCCTGCTTGCTGCAGGACTTCACCCAGCGGCGAGATGACGGCGCTGTGTCCGATTCCGAGTGGCGCGTTTTTGGGATTGTCGATGCCCAGCGTGGACGGATCGCCTTGTCCGGCCGCAAGAACGTACGTCGTCGAGTCGAGGGCGCGGGCGCGAACAAGGAGATCCCACTGCTCGTTCTTGCCCGGCCCGGCGCCCCAGGAGGCGCACACGATATTGACCTGCGCGCCGGCGTCCGCGTTTGCCACGTACAGACCGGGAAAACGCACGTCGTAGCACGTCGTCAGGCCGAATGTGACGTTGTCCAGCTCGAAAGTCACCGGGCCGGTGCCGGGCTCGACGGTATCGGATTCCTTGAAGCCGAACGCGTCGTACAGGTGGATCTTGTCGTATTCGGTGTTGGCCTCGCGGCCGGCGACCAGCAGCGTATTGACGACGCGGCCCTCTCCGCCCGGGGTGAACATGCCGGCCACGACAGTAATGGAATGGGACGCCGCGATTTCGCGGATCCGCGCCGCCCACGGGCCCTCGATCGGCTCGGCGATGTCGACGAGTGAGTTGCCGAACGCCCGCATCGTGGCTTCCGGAAAGACGACCAGTGACGCGCCGGCATCGGCTGCGTCCGCGGCGTACCGCTCCACCTTTTCGAGGTTTGCCGCGGTATCGCGGCCCGTCACGATTTGAGCAAGTGCGATTCGCATGGGCATCTCCTCTTTATGTCTTCTCATCCATGGTACGAGCCAGCTAGTGGCGGCGCGGCGGCCTGCCGCGCGGACGCCGTCCTGCCGGCCCCCACCTCTTGCCGGACTTTTTCGAACCCCTGGGGCCCGAGTCCTGCCCGCCGCGCTGCTTTTGCTCTCGCTTTTGTTGTTGCCGGGTCGAGGGCTGCCGTGAGCTGTTTGCCGTGCGGCCGCGCACGATGCCGATGAATTCCTCGAGCAGTTCGGCTCGCTTCATTCCGGCCGTGTCGTCGGTCGCTGAATCGCGCGCCGCGGCTTCGGGCTCCTTGGGCCAGACAAGCGCGATCCTGGTGCCCGCGACGTCCGGGATCGGCCGATAAACGACGTCCTTGCGTGCGTACAACCTGGCGATCGACATCGGTACGACGGCGACTCCCACGCCTGTCGCCACGAGTTCGATGAGCAGTTTGAAACCGTGCTCGTCGGCGCGCAACACGTTCTCGTCGTCGAGTTCGGCCTGCGTCACGTCGCCGCAAATCGTCAGCTCATGGTCGCGGCCCATCACGACGACGGCGGCCTCCATGTATAAGGGGATGACATGCAGCCCGGCATCGTCGATCGGCAGCCGGACGAAACTCATGTCGGCTTCGCCTTCTCGAAGCGGGGTCAACTGACCGGCCGCATCGGTCTGCCACGACGACAACGCGACTCCGGGCATCCGGCTCTTCCAGCGGCCGAACCACTTGCCCGGGGTGACGCCCTCGACGTACGCGACAGTCAATGACCGCGGCGCAGCATTTTCGGCCGTGCCCTCCATGATGTTCCCTTCGCCGACGTCAACACGATATCGGACGGCGTGCGTCCGCCGGCCGGGCGGCGATGCCCGATAGGGTTGGACGCATGAGCGCGCAGAAGAAGCCCCAATCGATGAAGCCGGAGACCGCGGCGAAAAAACTCGGTATTTATGTGCCGGCCGCGCCCGAGGAGTTCCGCTCGTCGCCGGTGACGCGGGACGAGTTCGACGAACTGCGCACCGACCCGCCGGAGTGGCTGACCCGGCTGCGCGCAAACGGTCCGCACCCGCGCCCGGTCGTTGCGCACAAACTGGGCGTCTCCATCTCCGGCTTGGCTCGCGGCGGTGTCACCGAACCCCTCACGACCGAACAGATCTCCGCGCTCTTATCCGAAATGCCCGAATGGCTGAAAAACGAGCGGGCGACACACGCGCGAGTGCGCGAAGAAGAACTGCGCGCCAAGGGCCGGTCGACCGGCAAGAGCGCCAAATAACCCGCATGAAAATAACGGACGCCGGGCATGAACCGTCGGCTTTGCGCGAGCATGCGCCGGTGCCGGATTGCCTTGCGCGGGTCGTCGCCGACCAAACCGACAGGATCGGCTGGCTCCGCGCCCGAGCTCAGGGCGTGACCGCCACCGATGTGGCAAAGCTGTCCACGCCGGCGTCCGTGCTTGCCGCGGCCAGGGCAAAACTGCACGGCTCGGGTTTCCGCGGCAACGCGTTCACCGAATACGGCAAGGTGCGCGAACCGATCATTGCCGGGTGGATGCGGGCCAATTTCGGCATCCATTCGAGCACTCAGTTGTTCCGTTCGGCAGACGATCCGCGGCACTTGGCCACGCCCGACGGCCTCGGGCCCGGCGACGACGGCGCGCTGGTACTTGCCGAGATCAAGACGACAGTCAAACCGTTCCGCTCGATCCCGCGCCATTATCTGCGCCAGATTTGGTGGCAGCAGTACGTGCTGGGCGCCGAGCGCACGTTGTTCATCTGGGAAGAACACCGCGACTTCGTCCCGGTCGGCGACGAACCCGTGTGCCGCTGGGTCGACCGGGACGACGCCGAGATCCGCAAACTCGTCGGGCTGGCCAATCGGTTGCTCGACGAGATCGCCGCAGGCATGTAGTCGGGCGGCCACCCCCGCAAAACGCCCCGCGCCGTAGAGAACGCGAAGTTATGACGGGGCGGGCTATACGCGGCGGGGCGTTTTGCGAACGGTGAGCATTGTCGCGTGGGCGAACCGGGTAGAGCGCAAACCCGCTCAGTGGTACAGGCAGGCCTGGATCTTCGCGTCGTTGATGTTCTTCTTGTCGTACCAGTAGAAGCCGGTGTCGACGAACTTCGGCAGATCCTTGCCCTTGATGGCCTTCAACGCCGAGGACACGACAAGGGCGCCCATCTTTTGCGGGTCCTGAGTGATCGATCCGGCCAGCACGCCCTTCTTGATGGCATCGATCTGAGCTTGTCCGGAATCGAATCCGACGGCCTTCAGCCCCTTCTTGCCGCTTTCGGTAATACCCTTGGCGACGCCCTCCGCCGATGCCTCGTTGGATCCGTAGATTCCCGCAAGATCGTGGTTCGAGGCAATGATGGACTTCGTGATGTTTGCGGCCTTGCGCAAGTCGCTGTTGGTGTATTGCGGCGTGAGCATTTTGACGTCGGGTGCGTTCTTCTTCATCCAGTCCATGAATCCGTCGCGGCGATCGACGCCGGACTTGCTGGTCTGATCGTGAATGACCAACCCGATGGTGCCCTTGTTGCCAATCAGCTTGGCCAGATGTTTGGCATCCGCAGCGGCTGCCGCCTTGTTGTCGGTGGCGGCCGTCGTGACCGGCACGTCCGAGTCGACTCCCGAATCGAAGGCGATGACGGGGATCTTGTCGTTCTTGGCCTGCTGCATGAGCGGCGCGGCGGCCTTGCTGTCCAATGCCGCGAATCCCAGTGCGTCCGGCTTCTTGGCCAGCGCATTGGTCAACATCGTGACCTGCTGCTCGACGTCCGACTCCGTATCGGGGCCGACGAAGGTGATCCGCGCGCCCGACTTCTTCGCCTGCTTTTCGGCCCCCTTCTTCACGGCCTGCCAGTATTCCTGTGAAAAGCCCTTCGACACGATGGCGATATAGGGCTTCTTGCTGCCGGACGCGTCGTCCGACCCGCCGCGATTACAGGCTGCCAGCAATGACGCTGCCGAAACCGCTCCGGCCGCGCCGATCAACTGTCGACGGTTCATTTTCATGGTGTTCTCTTTTCTCTCACGGTGCTTCATTGGACGAGGAGGGCTGGATTGGACGGCGACGAACCGGCCACTGCGCAATCAGCTATGAGGCGGCTCGCTTGCGGCGAAGGTTGTCCGTGTAAACGGCGGCCAGAATCACAAGGCCCAGCACGACGTTCTGCCATTGCTGCGGCACCGAGATGATCTGCAGTCCGTTGTTGATCATGGACATGATCAGCGCGCCGATGACGGTACCGACAATCGACCCCTTGCCGCCGAACAGCGACGTGCCGCCAATGACGACCGCCGCAATGGCCTGCAATTCGTAACCTTGGCCGAGAGCGGGCTGCGCCGAGCCGAGCCGAGCCGAGATCATCACGCCGGCAAGGCCGATGAACAGCCCGGCGAACGTGTAGATCATGATCTTCCACTTGGTCACGTTGATGCCCGAGATCGCCGTGGCATCCTCGTTGCTGCCGATCGAGTACGTATACCGGCCGAGCACCGTCTTGTTGAGGACGATGGCGCTGATGATGGCGACGACCGCCAGGATGATGACGGCGTTGGGGAAGTGGACCCCCGGAATCAGCTCGCCTGTCGAGATCCCCGCGTAGTCGGGCACCTTGGTGAAGTAGATCGGCGTACTGTGCGAAATGACGAGAGCAAGCCCTTGGGCCACCAGCATCATGGCAAGAGTCGCGATGAACGGCGGGATCTTCAAGATTGCCACGTTGATCCCGTTGATGAGTCCGATCAGCCCGCCGAACAAGATCGCCAGGACGACGCCGAGAAGCAGCGGCAAGCCCCATTGCTGCAAGAAGACTCCGGACATGACGGCGCACAGCGACATGCCGGTTCCGATCGACAGATCAATGCCGGCCGAGATGATCACGAACGTGGTGCCAATGGCCAGAGTGCCGATCACGACAGTTGAAAACAGGATCGACGTGAAGTTGCTGAACGTGACGAAGTCCGGGCTCAAAATCGCGAAGAAGATGTAGATCACTATCAAGCCGGCAAACGCCAGCAGCTGGTTCAGCTGGGCCTTCAGCCCGAGACGTCTGGACTGCTTGTCCGGCGCCGGGGTCTCGGTGGGGGCTGGAGCGGTCATGAGTTGTCTGCTTTCTCGTCGGTAGCGCCGGACGCCGGTCCGGCGGCGGACTGAGTGGTCAAGCCGAGTTCGGCGGCGTCCTGAGTATTTTCATCGGGCCGGAGCGTCGCATAATGCATGATCGTCTCGCTGGTCGCCTCGCCGGCGTCGACGATGCCGGTGATACGTCCTTCGCTCATGACGACCACGCGGTGCGACATCCGCAGCACTTCCGGCAGCTCCGAAGAGATCATGATGATGGATTTGCCGGCTTGCGCCAGTTCGTTGAGCAGACCGTAGATCTCTTCTTTCGCTCCCACGTCGATCCCGCGGGTGGGCTCGTCGAAGATGAGGATGTCGCAATCCTTGATCAGCCATTTCGCGATGACGACCTTTTGCTGATTGCCGCCGGACAGGAACTTCGCGGTCTGCCCAGTCGACGGCGTCTTCACTTTCATGGTGTCGACGTATTCGGACGCCTTGGCCTGGATGGACTTCGACCTCATCAACCCCCACGTCGAGAACAGCTCGGTGACGGCACTGAGCACCATGTTCTCGCCGACGCTCCGCTCGAGCAGCAATCCGTACCGTTTGCGGTCTTCGGACAAATACCCGATCCGGAGTTTGGCCGCGTCGGCCGGGTTGCGGATTGTCACGGGCTTGCCCCGCAAGGTGATGGTCCCCGCGCTGCGCTTGTCCGCTCCCACGATGGCCCGCGCGACCTCGGTGCGGCCGGCGCCCATGAGTCCGGCGAAGCCGAGGATTTCGCCCTCGCGCAGGTCGAAGGACACGTTTCGCAGCAGATCGCGTGTTTCCAGACCGTCGACAGTCAAGAGGACGTCGCGGTCCGAGCGCACGTTCTCGGGGGCCGCGTCGGTCGTGAGCTCGCGGCCGACCATCAGGTTGATGACCTCGGTCATCGAGGTGGAGGCGGTGTCGAGCGTGTCGATATATTTGCCGTCGCGGATGACCGTGACGCGGTCGGTGATCTGCTTGATTTCGTCCATCCGGTGCGAGATGTAGACGACGCCGGTGGTCGGCTGGATGAACCGGCGAATCAGGTCGTGCAGCGCCCCGACCTCGGCCTCGTTGAGCGCCGCGGTCGGCTCGTCCATGATCAACACGCGCGCTTCGAAGCTCAGCGCCTTGGCGATTTCCACCATCTGTTGTTTGGCGACAGTCAACTCGGACACCGTCGTCCGCGGATTCAGCGGCAACCCGAGGCGGTCGATCAGCTCGCCGGCGCGAGTGTTCAGCGCCCGCTCGCTGTTGAAGATACCGGCGCGGTGCGGCTCGCGGCCGACGAAGATGTTTTGCGCGACGGTCAGGTCGGGAATCAGGTTGAATTCCTGATGGATGATCGCGATGCCGAGTTCTTGCGCGTGCTTGGGCCCGGTCGCCAGCAGCGGCTCGCCGTTCAAGAAGAATTCGCCGGAATCCACTGGGTAAATGCCCGACAGCACCTTCATGAGCGTGGACTTGCCTGCGCCGTTTTCGCCGACGAGCGCCAACACTTCACCGGGGTGGAGAGCCAGGTGCATGTTCGACAACGCCTTGACGCCGGGGAACGACTTGCTCACGTCGCGCACTTCCAGCAGCGGCGTGACCGCCCCGGGGGTCTCGGTCATGAGGCAGTCCCTTCTCGTAACGGTGGGGCACTGTCGCCGGCCGGGTCCACCAGGCCCTTGCGAAGCAGGACGTTGCCGTACTGCCGCGTCTCGCCGGTGCGCACGATGACCGAGGAACCGGCTGCGGTCTCGTAGAAGTCGAACCTGTCGGTAAATCGGACGTGTTCGGCATCGACTCCCGCAACTCGCATGAGTTCTTGCTGCACGACCAGGACGTCACCGGACGCCGACGCCATCAGATCGAGCGCGGGTGCGTCGTCCAGCGGGATGACTGTGCGAACGGCCGCCAGCATGTCGGGCGACCCAACTGCGGGGAAGTCGAGAACCGTGCCGGCGTTTTCGGCCGCGATCCGGGCGGCAGGAAAATGCGCGTCCGCGATCACGACGGAATCGGAGTGTCCGAGTCGATCGAGACACCAAAGGAGCCGCCCGGTCAGCAGCGGATGAATACCTGTCAACATGCGGACTCCTCCCCATTAAGGACGCCGGGATAACGATTTCTGCTCATTGTAAGCGCCCAGGTTCCCTGCGACAATACTTCGCCGTGTCGAGTCGGTAGATTCGTGCTGCCGTGCCGCCGAGGAGCAGCGCCGCGTCGCTCGCCGGAAGCCGGTGAATCAGCTCGGACATCACGTGCCACGTGGGTGCGTAGCCGCCGTCCGGCACCACCATCGGCCAATCGCCGCCGTACATCAGCCGGCGCGGACCGAACGCCTCGAGCGCCGCGCTCCACGTATCGTCCAACGCGCCGACGTCGAACGGCGTCCCGGGCATGCGCAGCCCCGAGACCTTGGCTGCGACGTTCGGCAGCGCGGCCGCCCGGCTGATCGACCGGTGCCACGCACCGAAATCCTCGCTGCCGCGGGGCGGTTTGCCCAGGTGGTCGATGACGATTGTCAGATCGGGCAGCGCGGCGGCCAGATCGGCTGCGGCATCCAGATGCCGCGGCCACGCATCGGGCACATCGAACGTCAGGTCGCGCCCGGCCAGCATCGCCAGCGACTCGCGAACGGCTGGAAGGGCGAGAAAATCGTCGCGCGGGTCATTGTGCACGAGATGTCGGACGCCGACCAGTCGCCGGTTCTCGGCGAGGCGGTCGAGCGCACCGGCCGCGGCGGGCGGATCGTCGAGCGGGATCCATCCGACCACTCCGGCGACCCACGGGTGCTCGGCCGCCACGGTCAAGAGATGGTCGGTCTCCGCCATGGTGTCGTCGGCTTGGACGAGAACCGCGGCATCGAAGCCCGCCGCGTCGAGTTCGCCCTTTGCCTGTTCCGGCGTGAACGACGCGTACAGCTCGCCGTGCTCGGGAGTGAGCCACGGGTAGGCGGGCCGCCCGTCGACCGGCCCGCGGGGGAGGTCCCACACGTGCAGGTGCGCATCGATGCGCACGGATGGCCCGGGGCGCGGCGTCATGACTCGGCGTCCGCGCTCGCGGGAATCAGTCCCTCGCGGAACAAGGCCGACCAGAACTCGTCGGGGACGGCGGCGTCCATCCGAGCGGCGTTCTGGTGCATTTGTTCGGGATTGCGGGCACCGGCCACAACGGTCGTCACGACCGGATCGCGTAGGGAGAACTGGAGCGCGGCAGTGGGCACGTCGACGTCGAACTCGGCGCAAATCGCCGCAATCCGGCGGGTCCGCTCGAGCACGTCCGGGGGAGTGGCGCCGTAGTCGAACCGCGCGTCCGCGGGCTGTGCGTTCGTGGCCAGCAGGCCGGAGTTGAACACCGCGGCGTTGACGACGCCGATCCCGCGGCTGCGGCATTCGGGAAGTACCTCGTGGGCGGCCGGTTGATCGGCAAGCGTGTACCGGCCGGCGACCATCAGCAGGTCGATCGCGTCGGTCCGGGCCGCTTCGAGCAGCGTGCCGGTGGTCATCGACCCGACGCCGATTGCACGCACCAGGCCTTGGTCGCGCAATTCCGCAAGTGCTCGGACGCCGCGCGGTACAGCGCCGTCAATGCCGCTGCGTTCGGGATCGTGCAGGTACACCACGTCGATGCGGTCGATGCCGAGACGTTCCAGCGATGCGTCGATACTGGCGCGGATGCCGGCAGGGCTCAGATCGAACACGCGCCGCTGGTCGGCGGGCACGGCGAAGTCGTTGGCCGTGTCGAGGGTCCCGGCGCCGTCCGGATTGGGCACCAGCAGGCGACCGGCCTTGGTGGACAGGACGAATTGATCGCGCGGCTTGGTCTGCAGAAACGCTCCGAGCCGCCGTTCGGACAGCCCGAGACCGTAATGCGGGGCGGTGTCGAAATAGCGCACGCCGGATTCCCACGCGGCGTCCAGAACCTTCCAGGCCTCATCGTCGGTGAGAGCTCGGTAGAGATTGCCCACATTCGCCGCGCCGTAGCCCAGCCGGCCGAAGTCGATCGGGCCCGTGTCGATCATGGCTGTGTCGATCATGCGATGCCGTCCGGGCGGAAGGTGTAGGCGTCAATGCTGTCGGGCAGCATTTCCGTGCCGGCGCCGGGAGCGGTCGGTGTGACGTAATTACCGTTCTCGATGCGGACCGGCGTGACGAAGTGTTCGTGCAAATGGTCGACATATTCGATCATGCGGCCGTCGAGCTGCCCCGACACCGCCACATAGTCGAACATCGACAGGTGCTGGACCGCCTCGCAAAGTCCGACCCCGCCGGCATGCGGACAGACGCGGACGCCGAACTTCGCAGCCAGCAGCAGTGCGGCGATGTTCTCGTTGATGCCTGCCACCCGGGCAGAATCGATCTGCATCACCTGCAGCGCGTCGGCTTGCAGAAACTGCTTGAACATCACTCGGTTCGACATGTGTTCGCCGGTGGCGACCGGGACGGGCGCGATGCCGCGGGCGATGGCGGCGTGGCCCAGCACGTCGTCCGGACTTGTCGGCTCTTCGACCCAGGCCAGGTCGAACTCGGCGAGCCCGTTGATCCACTCGATGGCCTGGCCGACGTCCCACCGTTGATTTGCGTCCACGGCAATTCGGATGTCGGGGCCGACCGCCTCGCGCGCCAGCCTTAAACGTCGGTTGTCTTCGTCCGGATCGTTGCCGACCTTCAGTTTGATTTGGGTGAAGCCGGCAGCGACGGCTTCCCGGGACAAACGGGTGAGTTTGGCGTCGTCGTAACCGAGCCACCCCGGCGTCGTCGTGTAAGCGGGATAGCCGGAATCGAGTAGGGCGGCTTCGCGCTCGGAGCGGCCCGGCTGCGCGCGCTTCAGGATCGCCAGCGCGTCGTCCGGAGTCAAAGCGTCGGTCAGGTAGCGGAAGTCGACGAGCGACACTATCTCTTCGGGGCTCATCCCTGCCAATAACTGCCAGAGCGGCTGCCCGGCACGTTTGGCCTTGAGATCCCAGAGCGCGTTGACGACGGCCCCGATGGCCATGTGCATGACGCCTTTTTCCGGGCCGAGCCAGCGGAGCGGAGAGTCGTAGACGAAGCCGCGCCAGGTGGCCCCCATGTCCGCCAGGACCTCTTCGGCGTTCCGGCCGACAAGGCGGTCGGCCAGTGCCTCGATCGCGGCGGCCTGTACATCGTTGCCGCGGCCGATGGTGAAAGTGAAGCCGTGGCCCGTCAGGCCGTCAACGGCATCGGTGCGGATCCGCACGTACGCGGCCGAGTAATCGGGGTCGGTATTCATGGCGTCCGAGCCGTCGAGCGACTTCGACGTCGGAAACCGCACGTCGGTGGTTTCCAGCGCGATTATCGTGCTCACAGCTCATCCTCCGGGTTGATGGGTCTACCGCACCGAGCTTAAAGATCGGATGTCTAAGCTGTCAATAGCGGCTCCCCGCAAAACGCGGCGGCGCGTCGGGAACGCGCCGTTCCGACGGGGCGGGCTATACGTTGTGGCGCGTCTTGCGGGTCGATTCCGGCGATAGGCTTGGCACATGCGGGAAGAAACTCTGTGGGAATCGCAAAAGCGGCGGAATCCGGGACATTCGGCGTGGTACATCCAACGTTTCGAGATGATGCGAGAACGCGGCGACGATCTGGACGGCGAGGCCCGGTTGATTGATGCGCTGGCCGCACGCCGCAGCCGGATTCTGGACGCCGGATGCGGGCCGGGCCGAGTCGGCGGCGAGCTGGCGCGCCGCGGGCACGACGTCGTCGGCGTCGACGTCGATCCGGAACTCATCGAGGCGGCCGAGCGTGATTACCCGCGGGCCCGTTGGATTCTCGGCGACCTCACCGAATTGAACCTTGCGGCCGAGGGGATCGAGGGCAAAATCGACGTGATCGTTTGTGCCGGTCAGGTCATGACGTTCGTTGCGCCCGGAACCGCTCCCGAGGTGTTGTCCCGATTTGCCGGCCATCTGGCGCCGGACGGTCGGGCCGTCATCGGATTCGGCACCGGCCGCGGGTACGACTTCGGCGAATTCCTGCAGGACGCCGACGAAGCCGGGCTGGTCTTGCAGTACCGGTTCTCGACCTGGGATTTGCGCCCGTTCGACGACTCGTCCGACTTCTTGGTTGCCGTTTTCGGCGCCGCTTGAGTCGGTCGGCGAATCCGCGGACGGTTGACGCGGGCCGGCCCGGGGGCACGACGCGCGCCTGTGCCGTGATCCCGGGCCGACTTCTTCTCGGCCGGCCGTTTTGGGGGGAGCCGGCCGAGAGCTTATGGGCGGCTAGCCCAGCGCTACCTTGACGGACGAGCTGAACAGGGCGCCGCTGAACTCGATGTACTTCGGCGTGATGGTCTTCGGCACGTCGAACACGATGGTGCCGTTGACCGTATTGCCCGGGTTGATGTCTTCGAGGAAACTATTGGACTCGTCCAGATAGATACCCGCCTCGTCGTCGGCGCTGTATTCCTTGCCCGCCTTGTCGAACAGCTTTTGCTCGCTTCCCATGAACATCTCCGACGAGTCCCCGACGTTCGTCACCTTCACGGACACCAGGACGAACTGCCCCTGCGCTTTTTCGCCCAGGTACGAATCACCGACCCTGGACACACCCTTTTGCACTTTCGTGACGGTGAACTTGAAATGACCGCTCGTGACCGAGTCGCCGATCTGCGCCATCGCGGGGGCCTTCTTTTTGGCTGCCGGTTTCTTGGCTGCCGGTTTGTTTCCCGCAGCGTCGTGAGCGGCGGCATTCGCGTCGTCGTTTTGGTGCGCCGAGGATGACGTATCGGCCGAACCGGCCGCCTGATCCGAGCCGCCGCCGAAGCAACTGGCCATGATGCTCACCACAATGACGGCGAGAATCCAGAACCACACGCGTTGATACCACTTCTTCTTGGGCTTCGGCGGCGGATACCCGGCCGGCGGGTACTGCCCTTGCCAATAACCGCCCGGGCCGCCGGGGTACTGTCCGGGCGGCGGCCCCTGCGGCGGCGGCCCCTGCGGCGGCGGGCCCTGCGGCGGCGGCCCCTGCGGCGGCGGGCCCTGGTAGCCCTGCGGCGGCTGCGCGCTTTGCTCGATGCCGGCTTGGTTGTTTGACCTGTGTCCCATGACGATCCCCGATCTCGGTAGCAATGAACTGATGACCCCAGTCCATCGCCGCGGGGCCCATCGCCACATCGCCCGATCGGTCAGACTCGGCACGCCGATCGGGGGACCCCTGTCACCACCGGGCGAGCCTGTCGGGCGAGGTGCCGTGTCGGTGCTCGCGGATACGCTTCACGACGTGAAGATGAACGATGGGCGCCCGGCTCGCACGCCGGCACAGCGCGTGACGGCGTGGGGGCTGAAGTGCCTCTGGATCGCCGGCACGCTCTGCGTGGCGTGGCTGTGCACAGCTTCGGCGATGTTCAGCCTGTACGCGCTGCCGATCGCCTTCCAAGGGGCCTATGACGATCCGCAGTCCGTCATCACGAATACCGGCATGCTGCTGTTCATGCTGGCGTTAGCGTGCGATGTCACGCTGTTCTGGCGACGGCGAGTCCCGTGGCTTCCCGTTGCCGCCGGCCTGCTGCTGACCGTCGTCTTGCAAATGGACGCCTTGCTCGCCCTGGTCGGCGTCGCCTCCTTTGTCGGCCGACGGCGCGGAAAAGGAACAATGCTCTGGACGGCGGCGGCAATAGGTGCCGCGGCTTGGGCCGGCATCCGCGACGGACTCCGGCCGGCCGACCACTCCGCAACGTCGCTCATTCTCGACCTGGGCGATGAGACAGGTGCACAGCCGCAGCAATTCATCGTTGCAATCGTCGTGACGGCGGTTGCGATCGGCGCCGCCGTGGCCTACGGGCTGATCCGCCGGTCCCGACGCGAAGTGAAGGTCGCTGAGCAGCGCACGCTCGGCGAAAAGCGTCGCGGCGACTCGCTCTCGACGACAGTGGCGCGCCAAGACGAACGCGAAATGCTGGCCCAAGAGGTCCACGATGCGCTGGCGCACCGGCTGTCGCTGATATCGCTGCAATCCCAATCTCTGAAAGTCCTGGCGAAATCGGCCGATCCGGCAGTGGCGGCTGCGGCGACCGCGCTCCAGAGCAATGCACACAAATCGCTCGACGATCTGCGGAACCTCATCGGCGTGCTCCGCGAACCCGCCGCCGAGTCGCCGCGCCCACACGCCGAAGTGCCGCTGCCGCCCGGCGTCGGCCTCACCGACCTGCAGGAACTTGTCGAGACATCCCGGCGCGCCGGCATGACCATCAACTCATCGATACTGCTGTCCGACACGGCCGGCGCCAGCCCACTTCTCGACAAGGCCGCCTATCGCGTCGTCCAGGAGGCTCTCACCAATGTGCAGAAGCATTCGCCGTCGTCACCGGTTTGGCTTTGGGTACGCGCGGAAGCCGGCAACGGCGTGCTGATCCGAGTGGTCAACCCGATCGGCGCCGTTGGCCCGCTCGACGCGACCGGCTGCGGCGCCGGCGTGGTCGGTATGCGCGAACGCGCGGCAATGCTGGGAGGTACCACCGATATCGGCCCGGACGGCCACGGAAGCTTTCTCGTCGACGTCCACCTGCCATGGCACCAGGAGAGCGAGACCGCCGGCCGCCCGGTCGGTGCCGCCTGATCATTTCCGGCATTGTCAGTGCCGGCGGATAGCGTCATGATCATGACAATCATCGACGACGCTCCGGCAGACGTTCGCAGACCAACTCACGTCGCCGCTCCGGCCCGCACAACGCGGATCATGCTGGTGGACGACGACGCCATGGTGCGTACCGGAGTGCGCACCATCCTCGAACAATCGGATCGGTTGAGCGTGGTCGCGGAGGCTTCGGACGGCGACGAAGTCGTCCAATCCGTGTTCGCGCACCGACCGGACGTCATTTTCATGGACCTGCACATGAAGCGCATGGGTGGGCTCGACGCAATCCGGGCCCTGGCCACCGTGCCGGCCGCGCCGAAGGTCATTGCGCTGACAAGTTTCGACCTCGATGCGTACGTCTTCCAAGCGCTTGAGGTCGGAGCCGTCGGGTTCTTGCTGAAGGACTCCACCGCCGACGAACTGATCGGGGCCGTCGACGTCGTCTTGGCCGGCAACTCGATCTTGTCGCCGCGTTCGACAGCGCACTTGGTGCGGCACTTCGCGCACGGCACCGCGCAGGCCGAACGCGCCGAGGCGTTTGCTGCATGCCGGCTGCTCACCGAGCGCGAACGCGACGTCGCGGTACTGGTCGCCGCCGGCTTGTCGAATGCCGAGATCGGCGATCGGCTCTTTTGCAGCGCGGCCACCGTCAAGACACATCTGACCAAGGCCATGGCGAAGCTGGACGCCGGCAGCAGGGTTCAGGTCGCGCTAGTCATGCAAAAGGCCGGTCTCGTCTAGGTCGAGCCGCCCTATTCGCCGGTGGCGGCGTGCAGCGTCACGCCGGCCAGTGATTCCGGCGTCAGCAGAGCGTCCACTTCGCGGCTTGTCAACAATTCCTTGTCCAATACGAGCTCGATGACTCCCCGGCCGGTGGCGAGCGCTTCCTTGGCGATCGACGTCGCGGCTTCGTAACCGATCTTCGGGCTGAGCGCCGTGACGAGGCCTATCGATTCCGACACTCGCTTGCGCAACATTTCCTGGTTCGCCGTGATGCCGTCCACGCATTTCTGGGCAAGGATCGTGCTGCCGGACGCGAGATGATCCAGGCCGGCAAACAGCTCCTTGGCGATGATCGGCTCGAACGCGTTCAACTGCAGCTGACCGCCTTCGGCAGCCAAGGTGATCGTCACGTCGTTGCCGATCACCTCGAAGGCGATCTGGTTGACGGCCTCCGGGATCACGGGATTGACCTTGCCCGGCATGATGCTCGAACCGGCCTGCCGTGCCGGCAGGTTGATCTCGTTCAGTCCGGCTTGCGGGCCGGAGGACAACAGACGCAGATCGTTGCACGTCTTCGACAGCTTGGTGGCGATGCGCTTGAGGATGCCCGAGAGTTGCACGAACACGCCGACGTCCTGCGTGGCCTCGACCAGGTTCGGTGCCGAGGACAGTGTGGACACTCCGCTGATCGTGCGTAGCGCGCCGACAGCTTCTTCGCGGTAATCGGGATGTGCGTTGAGCCCCGTGCCGATCGCCGTGCCCCCGAGGTTGAGCTCGTGCAGGAGTTGCCGCGCCTCTTCCAGTCGGGCCTGGTCCTCGCCGAGCGTGACGGCGAAAGCGGAGAATTCCTGTCCCAATGTCATTGGCACGGCATCCTGCAACTGCGTCCGGCCCATTGTCAGCACGTCGGAGAACTCGCGCGCCTTGGCCTCAAACGATTCGCGGAGCGTGTCGAGTGCGCCCTGCAGATTCACGACGTACCCGTCGACGGCGAGTTTGATGGCCGTCGGATAGACGTCGTTCGTGCTTTGGCCGAGATTGACGTCCTGCAACGGGTGCAAATACCGGTACTCGCCGCGTTCATGGCCGAGCAATTCCAGCGCGCGGTTGGCGATCACCTCGTTCGCGTTCATATTCGTCGACGTGCCGGCCCCGCCCTGGATCATGTCCACAACGAACTGGTCGTGCAGTTTGCCGCTGCGGATCTCCTCGCAGGCGGTAACTATGGCATCGGCCTTGTCGACGTCGAGCACCCCGATCTTCCGATTGGCCTGCGCGGCGGCCTGTTTGACGGCGGCCAACGCGATCACGAACACCGGGTAGGCCGATAGCGGGATCCGGCTGATCGTGAAGTTGTCCACCGCCCGAGCCGTGTGCACACCGTAGTACGCGTCGACCGGAACCGGCAGTTCTCCGAGCAGATCGTGCTCCGTCCTGGACGGAGTTGGATCGGATGCCATCATAATGTCCTCTCATACGGGGATCGAGCCGCTCTGACCAACCTATCGCGCCCGAAATCGCCGGCGAAGCCGGTTGTTAGCCTTGACTGGTGGACGCGGCATCCGGCAACATCGTGGCGCGCCGGGCCGACTCGTTCGTCCGGGTGGGCGCGTTCGTTGGCTTGTGCATATTCATGCGCCTGCCCGTCGTCGGCGTGGCCCCGATCATCGATGTCATCCAACGCGACCTGGGCTTCTCGTCGGCCGCCGCGGGCCTACTCACCAGCATCCCGGTGTTGTGCTTTGCCGCGTTCACGCCTGTTGCGTCGGCGATCCTGGCCCGGGCCGGCATCAACGCCGGCGTGATCATGTGCTTGATTGCCATCATCGTCGGCTCCGGGATCCGCTCGGTCAGCGCCACCAGCGCGGTTCTGATCGGAACCGTCATCCTCGGATGTGCGCTGGCAATCGCCAACGTCGCGGTGCCGACGCTGGTGGCCCGCGACTACCGACACCGTGCATCGATGATGACCGGTCTGCAAACTGCCGGCACCAACCTCGGATCGATGGCGGTGTCGGCGCTGATCGCGCCGACGGCGGCGCTGCTCGGATGGCAGCTCGGCTTGTTCAGCTGGTCGGCTGCGGCAATCTTTGCCTTGGCGCTGTGGTTGATTGCGTTGACCAAGCCGTTCCGTCGCAGCGCCCTGTCCCGGGTAGAGCCATCCACCGCAACGTCGAGCGTGCCGCGAATCGACGAATCCGGTCGCGGACGGCTGCAACGCCTCTTCCGCAGCCCATTAGCCGTGACCCTGGCGGTCGCGTTCGCGTGCCACAATTTCGCCTATTACGCCGTGACGGCGTGGCTGCCGGTGTTGCTCATCGACGCCCAAGGCAGGTCGGCCTCCACGGCCGGCTGGTACTCCAGCCTGTTCCAGGCGCTGGGAGTCGCCGGCACCTTCGCCGTGCCGGTGTTGACCGGGTGGCGGCGTTGGCCGGCATCCCGATTGCTGATCGTCGTGGCCTCGTGCTGGGTCTTGCTGCCGCTGGGCCTTCTGACGGTTCCGGCGCTGTCGGTGGTGTGGATCATTGCCGGCGGCGTGGCGCAGGGCGGAACTTTCACCTTGATCACGGTGGTGATCATTACGCGTTCGGTCACCATGTCCGAAAGTCGGCGGCTGACGGCGTTCGTGCAGACGATCGGCTACGGAACGGCGTCCGTCGGGCCCGTCCTGCTGGGCGGCATCCACGACGCGGCAGGCAACTGGGTGGTGCCGTTCCTGGTTGTCCTGGCGGCGACTATCGGAGTCGGCGCGGCAGGACTTTACGCCACGAAGACGCGCGCCGAGGCCCGCTGACCTCCCCGCCGGGAGTGGAGTTGTTGTCGCCTCCGGGCCCGAAAAACCGACAACTACTCCACACTCGACGAGACTGCGGGCAAGCCGAGTCGCTCGGTGGGGACCCGAAAGGTCTCTCGGGCCGTGGCGGCCGCGACCGCGGACAGCAAGCAGACCCCGGCCGTCAGCCACGCGATCGGCCCCCAATGAGCGGCGTCGCCACCGGTCAACCACGACCCGATGGCCGGGCTGAATCCGGCCATCAGAAGACCGAGCATGAGGCAGATCGCCATTCCGGTATAGCGACGTTGCACCGGGAACAATTCCGGAAAGTATGCCGGGTAGACGGCGTTAGGCATGGCGTAAAAGATGCCGTTCATCAAGATGCCGGCACCGTAGATGACCGGCCAGTTCCCGGTGGCGATTCCGCCGAAGAACGCGAAGACGGACGCACCGCACCCCACACAGCCCACGATGAACACCGGCTTGCGGCCGACTCGGTCGGACAGGTAGGCAAAGGCCGGTTGCGTCACGACCGTGATGAGATTGACCACGCCGATCATGATCAGCATGTCGGATTCATCCAGCTTGACCACGCCGACGGCGAACGACAGCGCAAAAACGGTGAACACCGTGCTCACCATGGTGAACAGCGCGCAAATCGTGACCCGGATGACGTTTGCCCAGTCGTGGATCAGCAGGTCCACCACCGGCATCCGAGCCGTCTGCCCCTCGTCCTTGATCTCTTCGAAGACCTCGGCATCGCTGAGCTTGCGGCGCACAAAGTAAGCGACGAACGTGATCACGGCGCTGAGCAGAAACGGAATGCGCCATCCCCACGACAAGAGAACGTCGTCCGGCAGCTTACTGATCGGCACGAACACGGCGCTGGAGATCACTATCCCGAATTGGACGCCGGAAAGCGTGAAACTCGTGAAGAACGCGCGCAGGCGCTCCGGGGCGTGCTCGACCGTCAGCGAGCTCGAGCCGGGTGATTCGCCGCCTGCCGAGAGACCCTGGATGAGCCTGAGCACGACCAGCAGGATGGGCGCTGCCACGCCGATCTGACCGTACGTCGGCAAGCAGCCGATCAGGAAGGTCGAACCGCCCATCATCACGAGCGTCAGAACGAGGACGTCACGGCGGCTCAATTTGTCGCCCAGATGGCCCCAGAGGACGGCGCCGAACGGTCGGGCCACGTAGGCGACGCCCAATGTGGCCAGAGAGATCAGCGCGCTGACGGTCCCGGTGTCCGGGAAGAACAATTTGTCGAAGAACAGCGCTGCGGCCGAGCCGTAGATGAAGAAGTCGTAGTATTCCAGCGTGCTGCCCAGGAACCCCGCTATCGCGGCGCGTCTGGCTTTGTGGCTGGGGGACGTCTCGGCCATGAATACGCACTATACCGCCCCGCCGAGAGTGGAGTTGTTGTCGCCTCTGGGCCCGAAAAACCGACAACTACTCCACTCTCGGCTAAAGGGACGGCTACAAATATGGCTGGACGAGTTCGACAAAGCGTCGGGTCATGGTCGCCACGACTTCTTCAGCGGGCGCTGCCCACACGTCGGCATTGAATATCTCGACTTCAATGTCGCCCTCGTAGCCCGCGCGAGCCACGGCCCTGGTCAGGTTGCTGAAGTCGATGTGGCCGTCGCCCATCATGCCGCGGGCCAGTAGTGCGTCGGCCGGCAGCGGAGTGATCCAGTCACACACTTGGTACGACGCGATACGTTTGCCGGCACGAAGGATCTGCTCCTCCACATCGGGTTCCCACCAGACGTGGAACGTGTCGACGACGACGCCGACGTCGTCCCCGGTCGCTTCGGCGATATCGAGGGCCTGGGAGAGCGTCGAGATGACGCCGCGGTCGGCTGCGTAGATGGGATTCATCGGCTCGATCGCGAGCGTGACGCCATGATCGCGGGCGTACGGCGCGAGCCGTTCGAGCGCCGCCGTCACCTCTTCGCGGGCGGCGCGCAGGTCGCGGCTTCCCGCCGGGAGTCCGCCCGGCACGAGCACGAGAGCCGGAGCTCCGAGCGCGGCGGCCTCGTCGATCGCCGCGATATTCGATTCATGGGCCTCGTCCGCTCGGGCGGGGTCGGTGAAGAACCCTCCGCGGCACAGCGACGACACGCGCACTTCGGCGGCATCGAGCCATTCGCGAACGGCTTGGATCCCCGCCTCGGCCACCGGCTCTCGCCACAACCCGATCGACGACAATCCGGCGCTGCGGCACCCGGCGATCGCATCGGCGACCGACCAGTCGGCCGTCGTCCGCTGGTTGAGGGAAAGCCGGGCGAGCCGCGGATCGCCCGGCGCCGGAGTCGGCACGGTTGCGGGTTCGCCGCTCGGTACGTCCCGCGCGGTCATGACCGCACACCGTACGTGTCGAGCAGCGCGGTCATCCGCGCCGCGGCAAGATCGGGGTCGGGTATCAGGCCGGCGCCGTCCGCGAGCCGGAGGATGTGCGCAAGATGCGGAAGGCTGCGAGCCCACTGCAATCCGCCGACCATCGTGAATGCCGGCTGCCGGCCCGTGATCCAGGACATGAACGCGATCCCCGTCTTGTAGTAGTAGGTCGGCTCCGCGAAGATATGCCGAGAGAGCGCGAGCGTCGGATCCAGAATGCGGCTGAATTCGTCGGCGTCGCCGTCGTCGAGCGCCGTGAGGGCCGCCGAGGCGGCCGGCGCGATGGCGGCGAACGCTCCAAGCAAGGCGTCGGAGTGGTGGGTGCCGTCACCGCGGATCAACTCGGGATAGTTGAAATCGTCGCCGGTGTAGAGCCGGACGCCGTCCGGAAGCTTCGCGCGCAACTGCTTTTCGTGCTCGGCGGAGAGCAGCGACACCTTGACCCCGTCGACCTTGTCCGACCGGCTGCGGACGAGGTCGAGAAAGGTCTCGGTCGCGGCCGCGACATCGGTCGAGCCCCAGTAGCCGCGCAATTGCGGGTCGAAGACGTCGCCGAGCCAGTGCAGGATCACCGGCGCGTCGACATCGCTCAGCAGCGAGTCGTAGACGCGCAGGTAATCGTCCGGGGCGTTGGCGACGGACGCGAGCTGTCTCGAAGCCATCAGGATCACGCGGGAACCGACGCCCTGCACGAACTCGAGCTGTTCGCGGTAGGCGGCCGTGACGGCGTCCGTCGACTCCTGCGCTCCGACGTGGTCGGTGCCGACCCCGGAGAAAATCCGTCCGCCGAGGGCGCGCGCCTGGTCGGTACTGCGGCGGATCAATTCCTGCGTCGCGGGCCAGTCGAGGCCCATATTTCGCTGCGCGGTGTCCATCGCCTCCGCGACGCCGAATCCGTAGTCGAAGAGGTGTCGCCGGAATGCCAGCGTCGCGTCCCAGTCGACGACCGCCGGCTTGCCCGGCGTGTTGTCGGCGAGCGGATTGGCGACGACGTGGGCCGCTGCGTACACCTCCCGCGACCGGTACGGCTCGGGGTGGGCCGGCCAGTTGCGCGGCTCGCCGAGTTCGATGCGTTCGACGGTGCCGTGCGATGTCGGCAGATCGAGCTTACTCATCGTTGGCGCTCCCGGAGCCGTCGCGGGGGAGTTCGACACGCCGTCCGGTCTCGGACGAGCGCAGCCCGGCGTCCACGAGTTGCAGTCCGCGAACTCCCGCGGCGAAGTCGTAGCGATGCGGTCTGCCGGCGAGCACGTCGCGCAAGTACTCCTCCCACTGGGCACGGAATCCGTTGCCGAATTCCTGGTTGTCCGGGATTTGTTCCCATTGGCTCCGGAAGTCCTCGGCGGTTGGCACGTCGGGGTTCCACGACGGCTTCGGCGTGCGCTCCCGCGGCTGGATGCGGCAGCCGAAAAGTCCCGCGACGGCGGAGCCGCGGGTACCGTCGACCTGGAATTCGACCAACTCGCCGCGATCCACGCGAACCGCCCAGGACGAGTTGATCTGCGCGATGATGTCGCCGTCCAGCTCGAAGATGCCGTACGCGGCGTCGTCCGCGGTGGCCGTGTAGCGTTCGCCACTCTCGTCCCAGCGCTCCGGAATGTGCGTGACGGCCTTGGCCGTGACGGCGCGCACCCGCCCGAACAGATTCTCCATCACGTAGTTCCAGTGGCAGAACATGTCCAAGACCATGCCGCCGCCGTCTTCCTTGCGGTAATTCCAACTGGGACGCTGCGCTTGCTGCAGGTCGCCTTCGAAGACCCAGTAGCCGAATTCGCCGCGCACCGACAGGATGCGGCCGAAGAACCCGGAGTCGATGAGACGGCGGAGCTTGAGCAGACCGGGCAGGAAGAGCTTGTCGTGGACGACGCCGCCGATGGTGCCGGCATTTTCGGCCGCATCGACGAGCGCGAGACCGTCGGCGACGGATTCGGCGATCGGCTTTTCCGTGTAGACGTGTTTGCCTGCGGCGATCGCCTTCAAAATGGCTTTCGTGCGTTCGGAGGTGACCTGGGCGTCGAAGTAGATCCGTGCGGTGTCGTCTGCGAGTGCGGCGTCCAAATCCGTCGTGTATTCGGAGATCCCGTGCTTCCGGGCGAGGTCGGCGAGTTTGGCCGCACTGCGTCCGACGAGCACGGGCTCGACCTGCTGCCGGGTGCCGTCGGCGCGCAGCAGTCCGCCGTCGTCCCGGATCGCGAGGATCGAACGCAAGAGATGCTGCCGGTAGCCCATCCGCCCGGTGACGCCGTTCATGATGATTCGGATCGGCCCGTTCGGGTCGATGGTCGGGGTGGAGCTCATGAATTCCTCCGATCGGTCGGCCCACGGCATCGTTGACGACGGCTCGCGACCCGAGTGTTAACATTGGGAATACGCTTTCCAATAAGATAAACAGCACAGCAAGCCGCCGTCAAACGTCGGTGGCCAGTAATATGACGGCGCTAGAGCAGTGTGGCGAAAATCGAGCGTCGAGATAGGGGTTGGAGCATGACGAGGCGATGGCAATGGCGGCCGTGACGCTTAGCCAGGTCGCACATGCGGCGGGAGTATCCCAAGCAACGGCGTCGCGTGTCCTCAATGGCTCGACCCGAGTGCCCGGCGAAGACGTGGCCGAACGTGTGCGCAGCACGGCGGAACGCCTGGGGTACGTCGCCAATGCGCAGGCGCAAGCATTGGCCAGGTCATCGACGCGGCTGCTCGGCCTCGTGGTGCAGGACATCGCCGACCCGTACTTCTCCAGCATTGCCCGCGGCGTGCAAGCCGCGTCGCGCGAACTGCAACGACAAGTGCTGCTGGCCAGCAGCGAACGCGACCTGACCCTGCAATTGGAATCGGTCCTGGCATTGATCGCCCACCGCGCGGACGCCATCATCATGGCCGGGTCGCTGTGGGACGAGGAATCGGTCGGCAATCTGCGACATGCGTTATCCGGTTACGCGGACAACGGTGGACGGGTGGCGACGATCGGGCAGCCGATCGGCGTGGGCCGGACCGTCGAACCGGCGAACTCCGATGGGGCCGCCGAGCTGGCGGATGCGCTGGTCGACGCCGGGCACTCGAGGTTCGCGATCATTTGCGGGCCGGCTGAGATGCGCACGTCAAAGGACCGGGTACGGGGGTTCACGGCGTCGCTGACTCGGCACGGGTTCAGGCCCGAGGCGATAGTGTCGGCGGACTTCAGCCGGGACGGCGGGTTCGACGCCGCGGGCCGGCTGATCGAGGAAACTAACTTGCCCGGTTCCGGCGGCGCACCGCTGTGCGTCTTTGCGGCCAGCGACGTCATGGCGATCGGCGCGATCGCCGGATGGCGTGCCCGGGGCATTGGAGTGCCTCGGGACGTCGCTGTTGCGGGATTCGACGACATTCCCACATTGCGTGATCACACTCCGCACCTGACCAGCGTTGAACTGCCGCTCGAATGGATGGGGCGCCAGGCCGCGAGGCTCGCCCTGTCCGGGAGCGAATCGGGTGCTGCGAACGACGTCATCGGCGAGGCGGCGGTCCGATTGCGAGAAAGCACATCGCTCGCAGTGAACAGCGGACGACACGGACGGCGCGAATGACGGCGCGAATGACGGCGGCCGGGCGTGTACGGCTTGCCCTTGTCGGGGTGCACGGGTACGGCGACGTTCACCTTGAGAACATTCGCCGGCTGGTCGAAGCCGGACGCGTCGACTTCGTGGCGGCCGCCGATTCGGTACCGCCCGCGCCTGACTCGTATGCGGCCACGACCGACGTGTACTCATCGCTCGACGAACTGATAACCGCCGCCGGACCGGTCGACGTCGTCGTCCTGGCCACCCCCATCCATACGCATGCGGCACTGGCGCGCCAGGCACTTGCCGCCGGCGCGCACGTGTACGTGGAGAAACCGCCGCTTACGTCTCTGGCCGAATACGACGACCTCGCCGCGGCCGCGGCCGACCACGGCCGATCGGTTCAAGTCGGATTCCAGGCGTCCGGATCGCATGCCGTGACTGCGGCCGCCGAGCATATGGCCGCCGGTGAGCTCGGCGAGATCCTCGCCATCAGCGCAACCGGCTTGTGGACGCGGCCGGGGTCGTATTTCACCCGGTCGCGGTGGGCGGGCAGGCGAGTGCTGGACGGCAACGACGTCGTCGACGGTGCCGTGACGAACCCGTTCGCGCACGCCGTCCAGGCCGCGCTGACGCTTGCCGGCGCGACAAGCGCGGACGACGTCGGCACCGTGACGACCGATTTATACCGTGCGAACGACATCGACAGCGACGACACCTCGGTGGTGCGGATCGGCTCGGGAGGGCCCGACATCACATGCGCATTCACCCTGTGTGCGGAAACGTCCGAGGATCCGTACGTCACGGTGTACGGCTCCATCGCAAACGCGGTGCTGCACTATACGCGCGATGAACTGACCATCCGGCCCGGCGGGAAGACGGGGGACGCCGCGTCGGCCGTTACGCGTGAATATGGCCGTGACGACTTGCTCGAAAATCTCATCGACCACGCGCTGCACGACGCCGAATTGATCAGTCCGCTGGCGGCGACGGGCGCATTCATGCGCGTGGTCGAGGCTATTCGGCTTGCTCCCGATCCCGCACCGATCCCGGACGAGGCCATCCGATTCCTGGACGATACGAACTGGTCGGGCACAGGCCGGGACACTCGCGCGGTCGTCGATGACATTGACGCGTTGGTATGTCGAGCCTGCGCCGCCGGTGCCACCTTTGCCGAGATCGGCCCGAAGTGGGCCGATCAGCTCGTTGACTCCATCGACTTGCCCGGTTCTGCCGCCGGCGACGGCGCTGCGGCCATGACGCGTCGCTCGGGCAAGACGCTGCCTCTGCGGCTTTCCCCGCGGCCGTACCTTCACCCGGTGACGAGCAGGAGCGGCGTTGTCGTGACCGACGCGATGCCGACGGACCATCCATGGCATCTGGGTGCGGGTGTCGCCGTTCAAGACGTGGACGGCATTAACTTCTGGGGTGGGCGCACCTACCGCCCGGGGACCGGATACGTGTGGCGGAACGATCACGGACGCATCGTGACGATCGGGTTGGAGAAGATGCCCGGCGGACTCGTCGAGGAGTTGTCCTGGTTGGCTCCGACACCCGCGGGTGAGGACGAATTGCTCCGGGAGAGCCGTCGATGGTCGTGGGAGGACATCGACGGCGGCTGGTCGCTCGACCTAACTTTCGAGCTGGCGCCGGGATCCGGCGCCGATCCGGACGGCGTGCTCCTCGGCAGCCCCGGAAGCAATGGACGCGCCGGGGGCGGCTACGGCGGATTCTTTTGGCGGATGGCACCATGTACCGACATCGACGTCCGCGCTGACGCCGTGACGGGTACCGACTCGGTGCATGGGGCCATTGCACCGTCATTGTCCTGGTCGGCCCGATTCGGTGGGAAGCCGGTACGCCTCGACTTCCACAGCGACGACGGTGATCCGTGGTTCGTGCGGACGGGTGAATACCCCGGCGTCGGACTCGCACTCGCGTGGGAAGATTCCGCCGCCGTGTCCGCCGTGTCCGCCGAGTCGCCGTTGCGGCGCAAAATGCGCGTCGAGATCCGTGACACGTGACGACGATTAAACGACCTCGGGTGAATCCGGCGTGGATTCAGAGGCTTCTCCCGAGGTCCAGATCGGCGATGTCCACGGCCTCGCCCGTCGCGAGCGAAGCGTTTCCGGCGATGCCGACGGCGATCGCGCGCAACCCGTCGTCGAGCCCGGCGGGTCGACCGAGCGGGTCGTCGCCCGGGCCGTCGAGGACGTCGCGCAAAAGCAGGTCGTCGCCGCCGCCATGCGCGCCGGCCGCGGCGAATTCGTCAACGCCTCGCGCGACGTCCCAATGCGTTTGTACGACAAGCCGTTCGCCGGTGGGCCGGACGGAGTTCGTTTCGGCGGCGGGCGTCGCGCTCGGATCGAGTGTGACCGTGCCATCGGCGTCGGGGATGACGGCCCCGCGCTCGACCACATCGAGTTCGGCGCGGCCCTTCGTGCCATTGACGGCGACCCGATAGCCCTCCCACGGGCAGTGCGCGTTGAGAGAGTAGCTCATCGACGGCCCGCCGGCATAGTCCACGACGAGTGACAAATTGTCCTCGATGGTGATGCCGGTGCCGAAGACGTCCAGGTCGCGGCGGTAGCCGTCATACGATTCGTTGTCGACGTAGAGCTCCCGAAGCCGGTCATCACAGCGCGCGTCGAGCGCGAACGGTGTTTGTTGCGGGCGGTCGCGCGGATCATTGTGGTCGATGCCGCGTTTCCGTGCGTTTTGGTCCCCATAAAACCGCAGACCGCCGGAGGCGAAGACGCGCCTCGGAACGTCGTCGATCCACCAGTTGACCAGATCGAAGTGGTGCGAAGCCTTGTGCACGAGAAGGCCGCCGGAATTGGCCTTGAGCCGGTGCCATCGACGGAAATAGTCCGCCCCGTGCACCGTGTCCAGCATCCAGTGGAAATCCACCGAGGTCACAGCGCCGATCCGACCGGAGGCGATCACCTCCTTCAGTGCACTGTTGCGCGGGGAGTAACGATAGTTGAAGGTGACGACGACGTTGCGGCCGGTATCGTCGATGGCTGCGACGATGCTTCGAGCTCCGGCCGGATCGATCGTCAACGGCTTCTCCACGACGACGTCGGCACCGGCGCGCAGCGCCCGGACGATGTATTCGGCGTGGGTGAAGTCGGGACTGGTGACAATGACTCGATCGATGTCGTGGCCGGCGATGACGCGTTCGAGTTCACTCGGGTCGAACCCGACAGGAGCGGGCCCCCCGTCGGTGATCGCCTCGACTCGGCGTCGGTAGTGCGCTGCGCGCCCGGCATTCGAATCGCCGATTGCGATCAGCCGAGATTCCGCCCGACGGCTGACGGCGTCGATGTACATCTGTGCTCGCGATCCGGCCCCGACCAGGGCGTACCGGTGCTGCCGAGGTGCAGTGGATTCAGACATGGGAACTCCTCGATTGGAATGCGCTTACCATTATACTCATCAACAATTGAATCGTTTTAGAATTTCGCATCGTCTGTGATTGACATCACCGCCGTGCGATGCAATAGTCGTAGCGGTGGATAGCGCTTTCCAAAGTTTTGGCGAAGCGGCTGAGAGCCGGACCGAACATCGGCGCTCGTCAAGGTGGTTTCGCGCAGCGGTAGTCGATTTCAAGGGAGAAACGCAATGAAACGCAAACTGGGCTGGGCACTTGCCGCCGGTGTTGTGGCAGTGTCATTGACGATGTCTGGGTGCGGCGGAAGTTCGTCCGACTCGGGCTCCGGCGATCTGAGCGTCGCATGGTGGGGGTCGCAGGACCGGAACAACTATACCGTGAAGATGTTCAAGAAATTCGATGCGGCCCATTCGGGCATCGAGGTCACGCCGCAGTTCACCGGCTGGGATGGCTACTGGTCGAAGATGTCCACGGAATTCGGCGGGGGCTCTGCGCCGGACGTGCTACAGATGGACAAACAGTATTTGCGAAGCTATGCCGACAAAGGCACCTTGACCGCGCTCAAGAATGCCGGCGTGAACCTCGGCAAATTGGACAAGAACAGCCTCGCGACCGGCACCATCGACGACAAGCTCTATGCGATCCCTTCCGGCGTCAATGCGATCGCGATGTTCTACGACCCGGCAATCTTGAAGAAGGCCGGTGTCGATTTCGACCCCGATTCGACCATGACATGGGCGCAGTTCGCAAAGATCGCGGCTCAGGTGACGAAGAACGACAAAGGCGTGTACGGCACCCAGAACATGATGGGCTGGCTCCCCGGTCTGAAACTCTTCGCGCGGGACAACGGGCAGGAGTTGTACGCGGACGACGTGAAAAAACTCGCCGTTTCGAAGAGCACCGTCACGAAATGGTTCGAGTACTGGCTTGATCTGCAGAACAAGGAGTACACCCCGCCCGCGTCGGCCAGCGCTTCGGTGGGCTGGGGCGAGATTCAGAAATTCCCGATCGTGAAGAAGAAGGCGGCGTTCGGGTTCGCCTGGAACAGCCAGTACACGGCGTTCAAGCAACTCGTGAACCGTCCGCTCGGAATGACGCTGGCCCCCGGTCTCGGCAACGGCAACAAGGCGTACTTCCTGAAGCCGAGCATGTACTGGTCCATCTCCAAGACGAGCAAGAGCCCCAAGGCGGCGGCGAAACTCGTCGACTATCTCGTGAACAGCCCGAAGGCATCGAAGTTCATCGGGACTGATCGCGGCGTGCCGATCAACAAGGATGTCCGGAAGTCGTTGGAGAAGAAGGCCACGGGAAACGACAAGAAGGTCATTTCCTTCATCAGCCGGGTCGACAAGATCGCCGGACAGGCTCCGCCGGTCGACCCGTCATCGACAAGCCAGATCCTCGACTTATACCACAAGATCGTCCAGCAAGTGGAGTTCAAGAAGATTAGCCCGAGCGCGGGAGCAGCGAACTTCATCAAGCAGGCGAATTCGATTCTGCAGCAAGGGTGATCTGTCGTGACAGTTGAATCCGACATGCGCAAAGCCGCGGGCACTCGTCGGGCGCAGAGCGCCCGGCGGGGCCCGGAGCCGCCGCGGAGGTCGTCGGCGATGCGGTCCATCCGCCAGAGCATGGTTGCCTACCGCTTCCTCATTCCGTGGCTCATCGGTCTGCTCACACTGACGCTCGGGTCGTTCGCGTATTCGATCTACCTGTCGTTCACCGACTACAATCTGCTGTCGAGCCCGAAGTGGACCGGTCTCGCGAACTACACGCAGATGTTCAACGACGAGTTGTTCTTGAAATCGCTCGGTGTGACCATCCTCTACGTCGTGGTGTCCGTGCCGGCGAGACTGATCGTGTCCTTGCTTATCGCGGTTCTGCTCAGCCAAGACATCAAGGGTATTGGAATCTATCGCACGATCTTCTACATTCCCTCGCTGATCGGCACCAGCGTCGGAGTGGCCATCATGTGGCAGAACATCTTCAGCGATAACGGCCTGTTCAACATGATCCTGGGCCTCCTCGGCGTCGACAACGCGCCGGCTTGGGTTGCGAGCCCGCACTACGCGATCTACGTCATCGTGTTGCTCAGCGTGTGGCAGTTCGGCTCCGAAATGATCATCTTTCTCGCCGGTATCAAACAGATACCGGATCCGCTGTACGAAGCCGCCACCATGGACGGTGCGTCGAAGATCAAGCAGTTCTTCAGCATCACCATCCCGATGCTGTCTCCGGTCATCTTCTTCAACCTCGTCATGGGCACGATCAACGCGTTCATGGTCTTCACGCAGGGATACATCATCACCCAGGGCGGTCCGATGGACTCGACGCTGTTCTATGTCCTGTACCTGTATCGGCAGGGCTTCCAGTACTTCCACATGGGATATGCGGCAGCTCTTGCGGTCGTCTTCCTCATCGTGGTGGCCGTTTTCGCCGGATTCCTCTTCCTTACCTCCAAGTTCTGGGTGCATTACGAGGATACGGAGGAAGCGAAATGACCGCCGCGACAAAACGCCGGACTAAACTCGCCGGAACCCACGCCATCCTGATCGTGCTGAGCATCGTCATGATCTATCCAGTGCTCTGGATGCTGTCCTCCTCGTTCAAACCGACGTCGGAGATCTTCTCCTCGCCCGGGCTACTGCCCGATCACTGGACGCTCGAAAATTACGTCTCCGGATGGCAGGGTGTCGGCGGAGTCTCGTTCGGCACCTTCTTCCTGAACTCCTTGATCATCTCGGTGTGCGTCGTGATCGGCAGTCTGTTCATCGCGAGCTTGACGGGCTTCGCGTTCGCTCGCCTGAAGTTCAAGCTGCGCGGCGTGATGTTCGCGATGATGCTTGCGACGATCATGCTGCCGATTCAGGTCACGCTAATTCCGCAGTACGTGATCTTCCACAAGCTCGGGTGGGTCAACACGTTCCTGCCGCTCATCGTGCCGAGCTTCGTCGGCGTGAGCATTACCCCGTTCTTCATCTTTCTGATGGTTCAGTTCATTCGCGGACTGCCGAAGGAACTCGACGAGGCAGCGACGATCGACGGATGCAGCACCTTCCAGCTCTTCTGGCGCATCGTTCTACCCCTGTCCAAACCGGCAATGATCACCATCTCGATCTTTGCTTTCTATTGGACGTGGGACGACTTCTTCAGCCAGCTGATCTATTTGAGCGACCCGAACAAGTTCACGGCGTCGACCGGTCTGAACTTGTTCCTGAGCAACGCCGGCAACAGTCAATGGGGCGCACTCTTCGCGATGTCGATCCTCTCGGTCATCCCCGTCATCGTCGTCTTCGTCATCTTCCAGAAGCACCTCGTGAAGGGGGTGTCCACCACCGGCATGAAGCTGTGACGACTACGCATCTAGGCGAGGATACGCCGCCCGGCGCAAGGAGGACACACGAATGAACGCACCGATCGAAGCCAGCCGTCGAGCATTCATGCTCGGAATGTCCGCAATCGGCGTCGGCACCGCTGCGGCGCACCGAAGTACGGACACCGCAGCAACACGGATAACGCCGATCAAAGCGCCGACAGCCGACGAAGGCGTGACAGTGCGCTGGCTCGAAGAGGCACCGAAGACGACAACCGGATCCTCGTGGGGCGTGCCCTGGGCGCGCGGCACAGTCCGGAAAGGGATGGAATTCGCGCTGTCGACGAAAAGTGGTCGAACAGTCCCGGTACAGACATGGCCGCTGGCCTATTGGCCGGACGGCAGCATCAAATGGACCGGTCACGCCGTCGGCACGGACGCCGGGCGTGAAACGACGCTCCACCTGAAAAAGGGAAAACCCGCGGCGGCACAGCACTCGGTGTCGGTGCGACGTCACGGCGACCGCATCATCATGGCAAACGGTGTTGTAAAAGTTGTCCTCAACACCTCCGGCCGCACTCTGATCGAAAAGGTCGAACGCGGCGGCCGAGTCACCGGATCCGATGGCCGACTCATCATGACGACGACGAATTCGCCTGACGGGACCCGACACACGCACGAATCAGCCGGCCGGATCGAGGCTGCCGACGTCGAACAACACGGCCCCGTCCGCGGCGTCGTGAAGCTCACGGGGCATTACAGCCCGCGCCGCGGCAAGCACGCGATTCCCTGGTCCGTCCGGGTGTATCTCGGCGCGGACGGCGAGTCGTTCCGGATCGTGCACAGCTTCACCTGGCGCGGTGATCCCGAGAAGACATTCATTTCGGGCCTCGGATTGCGACTGGATGTTCCCATGGACGATCCGACCCACAATCGGCACGTGCGATTTTCCGGAGCCGACCGTGGAGTGTGGGGCGAACCAGTGCGTGTCCTCACCGGGCTGCGGCGCGAGCCGGGCGAGAAGGTCGACGCTGCACAGGTCGCCGGAAAAGCGACACCGCCGGTGTCGGACTGGGCCGAAGAAGTGCGGGACGGATACCGGGACCTCGCCGAATGGAACGATTTCAGTCTGATCCAGAGTTCCGCCGACAGCTTCACGGTGCGCAAACGCACGTCGGAGAAATACCGATGGCTCGCCGACGCGGGTTACGGAGATCGCGCGTCCGGCTTCGCCTACGTCGGCGGAGTCAGCGGGGGCCTCGGAGTCGGCATCCGCAATTTCTGGCAGCAATTTCCGCGTGCCCTGGACATTGGCAACGCGGCAGGGGATGTCGCGACCGTCACTTTGTGGTCGTGGTCACCACATGCCGCTCCAATGGACATGCGCCCGTACGACGGGGCAGGGCACGGGCTCGCGCTCGCCTATGAGGACGGCCGCTACGGATTCGGGCGCCCGGACGGCGTGTCGCGCTCGACCGATATGGAAATCTGGGCGTTCGAAGCAACCCCGGAACGGAACCGGATAGCCGATCTCGCTGCGACGTTGTCCGCACCGCCGCAGCTTGTGACAACGCCTCAGACCTACCACGCGGCGGGCGTGTTCGGACAATGGAGTCTTCCGGACAGATCGACCAAAGCCCTCCGAACACTGGAATCCGGCGTGGACGCCACCATCGACTTCTACATCAGCCAGGTCGAGCAGCGCCACTGGTACGGCTTTTGGAACTTCGGCGACGTGATGCACACCTACGACGCCGATCGCCACTCATGGCGATACGACGTGGGTGGGTACGCATGGGACAACGCCGAGCTCGGCAGCGACGCGATGCTCTGGTATTCGTTCCTGCGCACGGGCCAAGCGAAAACATTCCGCCTCGCACATGCCATGACGCGTCACGTTTCCGAGTCCGACACCTACCATGCCGGTGACTTCGTCGGGCTCGGGTCGCGGCACAACGTGTTGCACTGGGGCTGCGGCGCCAAGGAGGCGCGCGTCTCCGAGTCGTTCACCAAGCGTTTCATGTACTACACAACGGCGGACGAGCTCGTCGGCGACTGGATGCGCACCTCGTTGAAAGTCGACGAGACGCTGCTGAAGTTCGATCCGCTCCGAGACATCCTGGACGACCAGCACCGGGCACCGACACGATTGCGCATCGGCCCCGACTGGTACGCGCTCGTCAGCAATTGGCTCACTGAATGGGAACGCACCGGCGACACGAAATGGCGCGACCGGATCACTACCGGAATGAAAGACATCGCATCGTTCCCGGCCGGACTGTTCACGGGAGAAGCCGGCGGCGTCGTCGGTTTCGATCCGAAGACCGCGCACCTGACGAACTTCCACAAGGGTGATTACAAGGGCGGATACAACCTGGCCATGGCGTTCTGCGGTGATCTGATCCTGTTCGAGGCGATCGACCTCGTCAAGCAGAAGGACTTCCGCGACAAGGTGCTTGAATTCGCGCGGTACGTGCAAGCGCCGTCAAAGGAGAAAATCAAGCACTTCGGCTTCGACTTCAACCCGAAGGTGTTCAAAACGATCTACTCGCGGGTCACCGCGTGGGCCGGCGCGCAGTTAGACGAGCCGACCGTCCGCAAACGCGGCTGGCAGGAGTATCTCGACGATCCGGCAGGTAAACCATGGCCTGCCGCCGAACACGTCTCCGGAACCGAGGTCTTGGTTCCGATCGACGAAATACCCGCCGGCGACATCGCCACGAACGATGCCGCACAACGGGGACTTGCTCTGTTCGAACTACTGGCGATCGCCCCGCACGAAGCACCGTGATCGCCGGCACCGAAGCGCCCATCGACAAAGAGGCGCGCAAAAGAAAAGGAGAATGACCATGTCTCGGCGAAAAGCAATGATGCTTGGGATCGGCGCGGCAATGAGCTCCGTTGCCCTGGTACTGACAGGGTGCTCGGGGGGCACCGGCGGCTCCACAAACGGAAAAACGACGATTCAACTCGCCTGGTGGGGATCGAAGACGCGCAATGATGCGACCGTCGCCGTCATCAAGAAATTCGAGAAGAAATATCCGAAGATCGACGTCAAACCGGTGTTCACCGGCTGGGAAGGCTACTGGTCCAAACTTTCGACGCAGGTGGCGGGAGGTACCGCACCGGATGTCATTCAAATGAGTACGACCGATCTGCGGTCGTACGCTGACAAGAGCGTCCTCGCGGACATGAGCAAGTTGCCCATCAACACGTCGTCGCTTGACAAAAGCGCGCTCAAAGCCGGGACGGTCGACGGCAAACTCTACGCGATCCCGTCGGGCATGAACACGCCCGTGATGATGTACGACCCGGCGATCTTGAAAAAGGCAGGGGTCAGCATTGATCCTACGCAGCAACTGACGTGGACGAAGTTCGCCAAGCTCGCACAAAAGATCCACAAGTCGGATCCGAAAGTGTACGGCACGCCGAACGACATGGACCTGTTCCATGTGCTGAAGCTGTACGTGCGCAATCGGGGCCAAGACTTCTACTCCGCCGACGGGAAATCTCTCGGATTTTCCAAGTCCGTGCTCCGCGACTGGTTCAATTACTGGATGAAGCTGCAAAAGGAGGGTGTCGCGCCGTCGGCCGAGTATTCGGCGTCGTACGCGTACGGAGAAGTCCAGAAGTTCCCCATTGTCAAGAAGAAGACCGCGTTCGACTTCGGACTGTCCAACCAGTTCACGACGTTCGCGCAACTGGCGAATCGTCCGCTGAAGATGACCCTCGTGCCGAAGATGGACAACGGTAAGAACGAATACTTCTTGACGCCGAACATGTTCTGGTCCATCTCGGCGAAGACGGAGTCGGCGAAGGCGAGCGCGAAGTTGGTCGACTTTCTCCTGCACAACAAATCCGCGATCAAAAAGATCGGTACCGATCGAGGAATCCCGATCAATGCCGCGGCTCGGAAGCAACTCGCGTCGAATGCGAGCGGCGACGAGAAGTCGGTCATCGACTTCGTCAGCGATGTGAAGAAGACCGCCGGCCCGCCATTGCCGGTCCTCCCAGCCGGCTCGGGCCACATCCTCGACCTGCTGCACTCGGTCGGCCAGAAAGTCGAATTCGGGAAGCTCACAACCTCCGAGGGCGTGGACGAATTCTTTTCGAAGGCCAAGTCGATCCTGCAGAAAGGATAGTGTCGCGATGGTTCCGATCGACCCGACGAGCACCGTGGTTTTTACCGGCGACTCCATTACGGACTGCGGTCGCCGGACGGCCGCGGAGGAGTGTCCGCTCGGATCGGGGTTCCCGCTGCTCGTCGCCGCGGAGTGGGCTGCGAAGCACCCGGCCGCGGCGCCGAACTGGGTGAACACGGGCGTCTCCGGCGACCGTATCCGTGAACTCGCGGCGCGCTGGACGGCCGACGTCCTCGAGCGGCATCCGACGCATCTGACGATTTTGATCGGCATCAACGACGTCGGGAGACGATACAAGACGGGCGACCGAACCGATATCGACGAGTTCCGAGGGACGTACGCGGAACTGCTGGGCACGGTCGCCGGAGTCGATCTGACCCTCATTGAGCCGTTTCTCGTGCCGGCGTTGCCGGAACTCGAACAGTGGCGCGAAGATCTCGATCCGAAACGCGCGGTCGTCCGTGAGCTCGCCGCCGAACACGGGGCGCGGCTGATCCGTGCAGACGACATCTTCGCGAAGGCGGCGGCCAAAGCGCCGCCGTCAGCATGGGCTCCCGACGGGGTGCACCCGACGCCGGGCGGTCACCGCTTGCTCGCCGAGGCGTGGCTGGACGGGGCCGAGCCCGGTGGCGTGTCCACTGTCGCCGGTGTTACCGCGGCGCGGGACCGGTAGAACGGCGCAGAATCAGTCGGCCGTGCGGCACGGTGGGCGACGGCTTCGGCGGCTCGCCGCGAATGCGCTCGATGAGCCTTTCGATGGCGAGCCGGCCGAGCTGTGCACGGTCGACGGCAACCGTCGACAGCGGCGGGTCGGTGAACGCGGCGATCTGTACGTCGTCCCAGCCGAAGACGCTCATATCGGTGGGTACGCTGATTCCGCGCGCGGCCAAACCGCGCAGTACGCCGAATGCGACGTGGTCGTTGGCCGCGACGATCGCCGTCACGCCTGAATCGACCGGCAATTCGACTGCGGCGCGATATCCCGATTCCACCGACCAATCGCCTGACACGACTCCGTACGAACTCAGACCCAGATCTCGGACCGCCGACAGGTAGACGGCGCGACGATTGCGGGCGGACGCCCAATCGGACGGCCCGGCGACGTGCAGAAGACACCGATGCCCGAGCGATGCGAGGTGCTTGACGATGTCCGCCGTCAGCGCGCCGTCCGCGTAAGCTCCCGTCGTGCGCATCCGGTCGTCGTACTCACCGACGACGACGATCGGCGGAAGCGCATCGCTCGGAGAGTCCGGTGCGCTGATCGACGTGAACGCGAGAATTCCCTCCACCCGATCGTTTCCGCACAGATCGATCACGCGTGCACGGCGCGCGGCCTCGTCGCCGGGCAGTCCGACGACGTCCAGGGCGTAGCCGGCCTCACGGGCTGCGGCGGATGAGCCTACCAGATCCGCGGGAACAAAGTCGGAGATCTCCGGAAGTACGAGAGCGATTCGGCCCGAACGGCGCGTGCGCATCGATCGCGCGATCGGATCCGGGCGGAAGCCGAGTTCGGCCACCGCCCGTTCGATGCGCGCCGACGTCGCCGGCTTCAGGCCGCCGTCGTGCCGCATATATCGGGAGACCGTTTGGTGTGACACGCCCGCTCGGGCCGCGACGTCCACCATGGTGACCCGCCCTGGCTTCGACGCGTGCCCGGCCGGCATCAGGCGCTCGCGGCCGCTCGGGCCGTGCGGCCGGGATTCATCGATCGCCAGACGGCGCTCGAGGACGTCAACTCGGTGCACGACACCGCCCGATTCTGTGCGGCCGAGGCGTAGATCGCGGCAGCGAACTCCAAGGTGTGAAGGGCGTTGCGTGCGGACACCTCCGGGACCCGTCCGGCGGCCAGTGCGCGGTAATAGTCGTCGAACTGGGCTGCGTGTCCGCTCGGCCGCCCGGTGAGCAGGTCGCCCCAGGTTTCGGCGAGTTCTTCGTGACCCGGCGCCGGCGTGAACGTCCACGCCGAATCGTCGTAGCCGTACAAGTGCACGAGCTCGATTGTGGCGAATTCGAAGTCGAAGCGGAGCCGGGACTCTTGGCGCGGCGACACGACTGAGTTGACCACGGTCGCAAGCGCGCCCGATGCGAATCGGACGACGGCCGCCGAGATGTCTTCGGTCTCGACTGGACGAGTGCGCCGGGCCGTCATACTGCTCACCTGCTCCCATCGGCCGAGTACGGAGAGCATGAGATCGAACTGGTGAATGCCGTGGCCCATCGTGGGTCCGCCTCCCTCGGCGGCCCACGTGCCGTGCCATGGGACCGCGTAATAGGCGTCGTCCCGGTACCACTGGGTGTCGCAGGTCGTCACCGTCGGCTTGCCGAGTTTGCCGGTTGACGCGAGTTGGCGGAGTGCCGTGGCTCCCGACCCGAAGCGGTGTTGGAAGATCACGGACGCCGTCGCCGTCGATGAGTCGACTGCGGAGATGAGTTCGTGGTGTTCGGCGAGTGACAGGGCGGGAGGCTTTTCAAGGAGCACGTGCACGCCGCCCGCCAATGCTTCGCGTGCGAGCGGCAGATGCGTGGCCGGCGGCGTGCATAGGTGGATCACATCGATGTCTTCGGAGGCGAGCGCGTCGGTGAGTGAAGTGAAGGTTCTCGGTATCTCCCAGTTGCGCGCGAACTCATGCACGCGGTCGTCAGCGACGTCGATCGCCGCGGCGGCCGTAACGTCGCTTCGGCCGCGAAGTGCGGCGATGTGTGACGCGGCGATACCGCCGGTGCCCACGATGGCGGCTCGGTAGGTCATGCTTTTCTCGTTTCGTCGGTGGCTGTGTCGTACTTGCGCAGTGCGCCGCACATTCCGGGACTGATGGATGCAGGGCCGCCGAGATGCCGGACGAAGCCGCCGGCCGAACCGTCGGCGTCCGGCGGGTTCGTTCCTCCGGCGATGGCCCGCGCGGTCTCGATCGCCGTGGTTGCGTCGTCGAGCGGGCCGGAGGCGATCAGGTCGGGCCAGGTGGAGGCGCGCTCGCGTACGACCGCGTACGCGCGGGCCAGGAAGCGTTCGAACGGGCCGGTGTCCCCGCGTTTCGCTGCGGCGACAAGCGACATGAACCCGGTCACCGCCAGATCGCGTCGACGGCGCGCGCGATCGAAACGCTCCGATGTCGTGCCGTCGCCGAGATCGACGGCGGTGCGGTATGCCGCCGCGTCGGCGAGGACGTCGTCCGGCACGGTGAGGACAGCGTCGCCTGCCTCAGGGAGCCCGGCGTTCTGCATGATCACGATAGCGCGCAGGTCGCCGTCATTGACGGCACGGTGCACCGTGCCCGGGCCGAACCATGACACGTCGCCCGGCGCGAGCTCGACCTCGTCGAACCCCTGCCTGCTGAGTGTCTGCAGCCGACCTTTGCCGCTCGTCACGACGTATGCTTCGGTACATACCGTGTGCATATGCGGCGATCCGCCGGGAATGCCATCCGGGGCAACGCTCTCGTACACGTCGAGAGAGCTGATACCGACGGATCCGGGGAAATGCTGTGATCCGGTCATCGCCGGTTCGCCTCGGCAATGACCGAGAGTTCGGCGGCGTCGCGACGCCCGGAAATCAGCAGCATGCGGTGCCTGAGCCGCAGCGTGTCGGCAGCCGGTAGATCGAACGTCTCGTCGAACGCCGGTGACGGCGCCATAGCGGGGATCGGCGTGGATCGCGCGAACCACCGCGAGCCGGGGCCGCGGTCCGAGTCTGCGGCGTACATCAAGACGGTGGCCGTGCCGTCGACCTCGTCGGATTCGCCGGCGAGCGCCAGCCAGTCCGACGTCGTCCCCATCGCCTCATCGCCGAGCGTGCTGCGGTCGGGTGCGGCGAATCGTTCACCGACCCACGAGCGGGGTCCGCGCCAGAACAGGCCCGTATAGCCGGCAGCCGGTCTGCCCAACGTCGTCGGGCTGCCGAATTCGAGGGAGGATCCGGAAACGTTCGTCAGCTCGGTGTCGAGGTCGAGGGCCCAAACGCCGCGGTCGGCATCGGCGCCGGAAACGCGTATCGACCGGCGTTCGGTGAGCCACTTCGCGCCTGCGGCTGTTATCCAGGACAGGCGTTCGTCGATGGCTATTTCGGCGGGGTCGCCGTCCAGCCGGTCGAAGCCGTCGTGCTGTTGGCTGCCGATGTTGTCCTTCCAGACGTACCCATTGTTGCCACCCTTCTGCGCCGACGCATCGAAGGTCGGCCCACCCCAGAAGTTCTCGCCGGAGACTTCGCTCCACGTCATTGCCAGCCCCTTATGCCACCGATGATCCGCGGGCCGGAAGGCCGTCGCGCAGGTGCCGTCGAGGGCGCGCAGCGGATGGAAGAACGGCTTCGGAGCCTCGGCGGCAGGGCTGTCAGGAGCGTAGTGATACTCGGCGATCCGGACATCGCCGCAGGTTATGTCGAGTTTCCCGGATTCTTTATCGTTGCGGACTGCGAGTGCGGTGGTGGGAGTCATAATTCCTCGGTTAGACGCCTGGAAAGGGCTTTCCCAGATGAATTTAGTGAACGTTCACTTTTCTGTCAATCCTTTGCGGGAACTCGACTAAACGGTGATACCGAGTGATCAGCGGCCGGTGAGAGCGCGAATGTCGGGACGCAACTGCCGGGACAGCGGACCGTCCAACGGGCGGTAGTCGACGCCCGCGGAGTCCAGACGTTCCAAATGTCCGCCGCGAAGGCGCCGCTCGAAATCGGCGTACTCGCCGGGCTCGCTCCACGCCAGCTCGGCGAAGGCAGCTAGGCGCGGGTAGGCGTGGTAGTCGCGAATGCCTTGGGTGTCGAGCCATTCGGTCCACAGCTGTGCCTGAATGCCGGCGATCTGCGCGCCGCTTTGATCGGCAGCTGTGCGCATGCCGGGCGTCACGGCGTCGAATTCGTATAGCGTGCGCATCGGCAGCACCGGCTCGCAGGCGCTGGGCTCGTCGCCCGAATCACTCGGCCGGTAATCGAGGTACAGGTGCGAGCAGCACGAGACAATTGTGTCGTAGCCGGCCCCCAGGCAAGCTTCGACGCCGTCCGCGTTCGACCATGCGTTCACGAGAGCGCTGGTCGGCAGCGCGGCCGACACCGCTTCGTGCCACACGCCGGCCCGACGCCCGCGGGCTTCGATATGAGCCACCAGCTGGGCCAGGAACCAGCCGTGCAGCTCTTCGACCGAGTTCAGACCGACGTCCGTGGCGCGCTGCCGGACGTCTGCCGACTCCTGCCAGCGCCGGTACGGCACCTCGTCGCCGCCGATGTGGATGACCGGCGACGGGAAGACGTCCATCACTTCGTCCAGGACCGTGCGGAAGAAATCGAGCGTGTAGTCGGATGGGTCCAGGATGCAATCGTTGACGCCCCAGTCCGTCCACACGTCGACGTCGGGGGCGCCGACCCCGAGCCGCGGGTAGGCGGAAATCGCCGCGACGGAATGCCCGGGCACGTCGATTTCCGGAATGACCGTGACGCCGCGCTCGGCCGCAAATGCGACGATTTCGCGCAAATCCTGTTTGGTGTAGAAACCCCCGTGCGGCCGGCCGGCATAATGTGCCGTGCCGTCCGGAGCCCAGGCCGCGAGACTGTCGGCGCGGTAGGAGGCAGCCTCGGTCAGCAGCGGAAACGCGTCGATGGGCATCCGCCATCCCTGGTCTTCGGTCAGGTGCAGGTGCAGTGCGCTCAACTTGTGCGCGGCGGCGATGTCGATGAACCGCAACACTTCCGCTTTGGGAACGAAGTGCCGGGCGACGTCCAGATGTACGCCGCGGAAGCCGAACCGGGGCGCATCCTCGATCTCGGCGCGCGCAAGGCGCACCGGCGCAGTACGCGGGGCCGGAGCCGATGCGAATGCCTCGGGCCCGGCGAATTGGCGCAGCGTCTGCAGCGCGTGGAGCACGCCGATTTCGCCGGCAGCTTCGATCCGGACGGTTTCGTCGATGACGAGCCGGTACGAGCCGTCCTGCAACGCGTCGTCCCGCGTCAGCATCAGCCACGCGTCGGCGTCGACGAGCTCGGTGGGGGAGCCGAGCCAGTCTTCGACAAACCGTCGCTGCACGGTCGTCAGCGGCAGGTCGCCGGCGATCCGGACGACGCCGGGCACCTCGACGTCGCCGCCGGTCTCGCGTGCGGACGTCGGGCTGGGCACCAAGGGAGGCATGGTCATGAGGGTTCCAATCGGTTGATGCTGGCTCTATCAGATTTGGCGCCGATTCTCCGGCAATCCAATGTGAACGTCGAATAGTTCGCCGGTGACGGTGAGTCCCAAACGCGCTGGCTGAACGACTGCAACCAGCCGAGAACGTTTTCGGCGACTTCCTGCTCGGTCATCGTCGCGGGCGAATCGCACCAGATCGACAGCACGGCTCCGTCGACAGAGGCGGACCGATCGAGGTCCTGATCGCTCCCGCCCGCAGTGCCCATGAAGCGGCGCACGTGCCAATTCCGGTATATGCCCTCCGGACTCTTTCGGATGTCGTGTCCGGGAGGCTCATCCGCCGAGAGGATGAAGTACAAGTAGTCGCCATTTCGGTTGACAAGGGAATAGCCGGCCTGAGCCAATTCCGCGGCGGACGGAAACGACGCGTTCCACCGAATCCAGCAGTCGATTTGCACTGAGCCGGCGATCGCGATGCTTCCGGTGCGTGGATCGACGTGATCGTTCCACATCTTTGCTCGCTTCCCGCGGGAATGGACGAGGTCGGCCAGGTCGTTCATGTAGATCGTGTAGCCGTCGTGAGCTGACAACGGGCGCCCTCGACGGTCGGAAGCATACGCGGCGAGACAGGGAAACAGCCCGGGGTCGCGCAGCGATTCATCTTCCCAGGGAGCCGCGAAGAACTCGTCCCCGCCGATGTCGAACCATCGGCCGTCAAAAAGATCGGCCCATTCGGTGATGACACGCTCCACGAGCCTCCGCGCGGCCGGCAACGAGAAGTCGAGCTTGTCGAAGTGCATCCGTCCGTGCCTGTCTCGCAGCGCGAATTCGGGATGCGCGCGGGTGATCGCTCGCGCGTGCGCCGGCGAATCGAATTCGGGTATGACAGTGACGTGATGCGCCGCGGCCGTGTCGAGGATCGACGCGAGGTCCTCGCGGCTGAGCGCCGGTGTGCTCACGATCTCGGGGTGGGCGCGGCATTCGAGCCCGACGCCGCTGTTGTCGTTCAAGTGCAGATGCAGGGTATTGAGTTTGAGCCAGCCGAGTTCCCTGATGAATTTCTTGATCCAGCCGGGGGTGAAGTACTTGCGCCCGATATCGAGCATGACGCCGCGTTGCGGATAAACCGGCCAGTCGACGATATCCGCGTCGACTCCACCCGTTCGCACAAGCTGCAACACGGTGCGCGTTGCGTAGTAGACGCCGGCAGGATGTCGCGCCGATACGACGACGGCTTCGTCCGTCGCGATTCGATAGCCCTCCTCGTTCCCGTTTTCGACGTCATTGCCGACTGGTTCCTCGGAGTACGCGAGTTCTAGGCACAGGTCGCCGCGCTCTCGCGCCGCATCGACGACGACGGGCACGGTATCGGGAGCAAGTTCTGCCTGCACCATCACCGCCAGCCCACGGAGTTCCGGAGCATCACGTCGACTGAGCACAATTCTCTTGAAGTCCGTGACGACGCCCGTGGCCGGACGCCGGACCTGCACGGCCGGGACAGTAGCGGAACTCATGGCCTCGTCGAGCCTCGAACTGTCAGCCCAGGCGTCGGTTCGTCGACGCCGTGAGCTGGTTTGCCATCCAAGAGATCGAGCAGTGCGGCGGCCGAACGTCGTCCGAGTGCAAACGGGTCGCGGCGTAGCGCTGTCAGCTGCGGAACGGTTGCCGTGCAGATCACGTGATCTTCCCACGAGACGATCGCCACGTCGCCGGGAACCGAGAGGCCCGCCGCATGGATCGTCGACATGCCCGAGACAGCCAGGATTTCGTTGTCGAAGACTATTGCTGTCGGTCGGTTCGGCAGGGCAAGTAGTTGGCGCGTGGCTTCCACGCCGGAGCTTTCCGAGTAATCGGTGGACTGGCTGCCGATCGTCGTGATGCCCAAAGAGCTTGTCGCAGACCGAAAGGCATCGATACGGCGTCGCGTATGCGCCAGGTCGGCGGGTCCACAGACATGGGCGATGTTCCGGTGACCCTCTTCCGCCAAATGCGCAACGATGGCGTTCATGGCGGGTGTGTCGTCGATGGCGATGCCCGGGATGGACGAGTTGCCCGGGTCGCCGATGACGACGGCCGGCATGCGAAGGGCGGCAATCATTTCGGGCCGGGGGTCGTCGGTGCGCAGGTCGACGAGCAGGACGCCGTCGACGCGCCGTTCGGACCACCAACGGCGGTAGGTATTCATTTCGTCGTCAACCGACGGCGCAATCTGTAAAACGAGAGCAAGCGAAAGCTTGGCCAGAGCCGATTCGATGCCGGCGATGAGCTGTAGGAAGAACGATTCGCTGCCGACGCGCTCCGGCGAGCGGGCGATCACCAAGCCGACCGCGCGGGCCTTGTCGGCTGACAGCGCGCGGGCCGCGACGTTGGGATGCCAGCCGAGTGCTTCGGCGCTGGCGCGGATTCGACTCCGCGTGTCGGCGGACACGCCAGGCTTGTCGTTGAGCGCGAACGACACCGCCGCCTCGGAGACCCCGGCAGCGATGGCGATGTCCTTGATGGTGGCGCGGGTCATGTCCTCTGCTTCTGTGGTTGACAGGTGAAAAACCAGTGTACCCGGTTGCTGCTAAATCGGTTAAGTGTTTTAATGAGACGCGTCACTTAACCGCATAAGTAATTGTTGCACCTGGACCCTCGTATCAAAGGAGAACGTGATGAAGTTCGGCATACCAAGAAGGCGGGTGCTTGCCTGCATCAGCATTGCTGCGGCCGGAGCGCTCGGCTTGAGCGCGTGCGGCTCCGGAGGCGGCTCCGACTCCGCATCCGGCAAGATCGAGGGCACCATCACGTTCCAGACGTGGAACTTGAAAGCCGGATATTCGAAGTACTTCAAGGGTCTGATCAAGGATTTCGAGAAGGCGCATCCCGGCGCACACGTGAAATGGCAGGATCAGCCCGCCGACAACTACGACAAAAAGGTCCAGTCGCAAGCTACGAACCACGATATGCCTGATGTTCTCAACACCACGCCTGATTTGGCGTACCCGCTAGCCAAAGCAGGCGTCCTCATGAACGTCAGCGACGAAGATCCTGACGCCAAGAAGCTGTATCTGCCCGGTTCCTGGAAGTCGCTGACATACAAGGACCCCAAAGGCGTCTTTGCGTATCCGTGGTACCTGAACACGGGCCCGAACTTCTTCGACAAGAAACTGTTCAAAAAGGCCGGACTTGATCCGGAGAACCCGCCGGTATCTTACGACGAGATGCTTGCCGACGCCGTCACGCTGGGCAAGAACGTGAAAGGTAAGTACTACTTGTGGGGCAATGTGCCGTCTATCAACGACATTGCGCTGTGGGGAGCTCCGCTGATGAACAAGGACGAAACTAAATTTACGTTCAACACGGACGAAGCGGCAGCCATGGTCGATAAGTACCGCAAGGCATACAAGGCTGGCGGCTTTCTGCCGGCCGGGCTCAACATGAAGTACACGGGCGTCGGCAAAGCCTTCATGAGTGGCAAGGTAGCCATGAACTCCGGCAGTGCCTATGACTTGCAGAACTTCAAGAAAAACGCGCCGACGCTGGCCAAGCATCTAGGAATCGGACCGGCGTTTACCAATACCGGTAAGTATGAGATGTCCGTCCAAAGTATTTCCGTGGCCTCTCAGAGCGATCACTTGGCCACGGCCAAGGCATTCGCCCGGTTCGTGACGAACGAGAAGAACCAAATGGCATTTGCCAAATTGGTCAATATCTTTCCGTCGACCGCTGGCACGTTAGACAAGCCGTTCTTCCGCAAATTGGATGGCACGAAGAATACCGAGCTGAGGGTTAAAGCCGCCAAACAGCTCAAGTCGGCTGTGGAGTACACGCCGATCAAGTTCACCCCGGAAATGGCCACTTATTTGCAACAACAGCTCTCGGACGCGATTTTGGGCAAAGAACCGTCCAAGCAGGCGCTCGATAAGACCGTAGCGAAGGCCAACTCGTTGTTGGCGCAGGGCTGACTATGGCAGGCGTCAACACGGCGGCCGGCGCACGGCGTGCCGAGGCCGAGATCGCTGGTCCGGCCGCCCGTCCCGAGAGGCGGGCGGTGGCCAAGCTCAACGGGCAGTTTTCACCGTGGCTGTTTCTGGCCCCCGCCCTCATCATCACGCTGGCATTTGTGGTGTACCCGTTCCTTCGAACGATCACCACGTCATTCACGTCGGCGACACCGTTCGATGCCGGGGAGTTCGTCGGCATCGACAATTACCGGCAGCTGTTTGCCGATCCGCTATTCTGGGTGGCGCTTCGCAATAGCGTGCTCTATCTGGCGGTCGTGCCGGTCATGGTGGTGCTGCCGTTGCTGCTGGCTCTGCTCGTGCAAAAAACCGTGCCGGGAATCGGGCTGTTCAGGACTGCGATCTATACGCCGGTCGTCGCCTCGATGGTCGTCGTGGTCGTCATCTGGCAATGGATGTTCGACGACCGCGGGCTGATCAACAGCTTGTTGCAAACGCTGCACGTCATCTCCAGCCCGATTCCGTTCCTCTCCAATGCCTGGCTCATCTTGGTGTGCGCCATGATTGTGACGATCTGGAAGGGCCTCGGTTATTACATGATCGTGTACCTGGCCGTGCTGGCGAACGTTCCCCGTGAATTGAACGAAGCAGCCGAAATCGACGGTGCCGGCCCGATTCGCCGCTTCATGACCGTGACGGTGCCTGCCATGCGGTCGACCATGGTGCTGATCGGCGTGATCTCGTCGGTTGCAGCGTTTCGCGTTTTCACTGAAGTGTATTTGCTTGCCGGCCCCACAGCGGGGCCCGGCGGTCAGGACTCCACCCTCGTCACGCTGATCGAGTCGTCGGGGACGGGCCTCACCGCGCGGCTCGGCTATTCGTCGGCGGTCTCAGTAGTGCTGTTCGTGTTGACAATCGGACTGCTTCTGATCAACCTTCGCGTCACGCGCAGTAAGGACAAATCATGAGCGCCGCGTCCGATCTCGCCCGGCCGCGACGTCGGCGGCGCCGCTTCACCACCGCCGGCGGCGACAAGCTGACCCGTACCGAACTCGTCGTCCGGTACACGTTGTTGCTGGTCGTCGTGGCAATCACGATCGGGCCGTTCGTGTGGGAATTCCTGACTTCCATCAAGGGCCACGGAGACGATCTGTACGCCCAGCCCCCGCAATGGCTGCCGAAGGACGCGAACTTCGACAATTACGTGCGCGTCAACAACGTGATTCCCGTGCTGCGATTCGTGCTCAATTCGCTCGTCGTGGCAACCGCGAACGTGGCAATGAACGTCATGGGATCAGCGCTCGCCGGCTATGCGCTTGCCCGGCTGAAGTTCCGCGGCCGGAAGGTCGCCTTCGGGGTATTCCTCGCCGCACTGCTCATCCCGCAGGAAGCGGCGATCATCTCGGTGCTGCAGATGGTCAACCACATCCACCTGTCCAACACCCTCGTCGCGGTCGTCCTGCCCGGCTGCATTGCCTCGCTCAACGTGCTGCTCATGATGAACGCGTTCTCGGCCATCCCCAAAGAGATCGACGAAGCCGCGGTCATCGACGGCGCGAATGCGTGGAAGCGGTTTTGGCGGATCGGCCTGCCGGCCGTGAAGGGCACGATGGCAGTCGTCGGCCTGCTGTCGTTCATGGGCGGATGGGACGACTTCTTGTGGCCGCTGCTGGTACTGAACGACACGGACAAGTACACGCTGACAGTAGGATTGAATTACCTGCAGGGCACCTTCAACCAGGATCCCCGAGTAGTCGCGGCGGGCACGATCATTGCCGTGGCCCCTCTCATTGCCCTGTTCCTCATTCTGCAAAAACAGTTCTTCAAAGGCGTCGGTGAAGGCGCGATTAAGGGTTAATCCACATGCACCACAATGAAACACTCACCATGGGCCGGCTGCGCCGCGTGCTCGCCGAGCGCATCAGGCCGGTCGTCCACGAGGCCGTCGCGCCGCTCGCGATCGAAGCATGGCATGTCGGCGACGGGCGCGGCGAACCGGTGCCGCCGGCAGTCGCGCTGCCGGGCGGCGACCCGGAAGCCGCCGCCGCTGCCGGCGTGCGCTACGAGCCATTCGCCGTCGGCCGGAAGTGGGGGCCGGCGTGGGGCACCACGTGGTTCCACGTCACGGGCAATGTTCCGGACGACGCGGGGGACGACGTCGAGCTCATCGTCGATTTGGGCTGGCAGGACCACTCGCCGGGCTTTCAAGCCGAGGGCCTCGTCTACCGGCCCGACGGCAGCGTCGTCAAGGCGTTGAACCCGCGCAATGCGTGGATTCCGGCAGTAGCCGGCGAGTCCGTCGATCTTTATATCGAAGCCGCCGCAAATCCGCTGCTGCTCGACGTCCACCCGTTTCTCCCGACCGAGGACGGCGACAAGGCCACTGCCCGGGCCGAGCCGATCTACACGCTTGCCCGGGCCGACATCAACGTCTTTCACCGGCACGTGTGGGAGCTCGTGGGCGACTTCGAGGTGCTCGGCGGACTGGCCGCCGAACTCGGCGATACCGGACGCGGCCGCGAACTCCTCGGCGCGATTGCCGGAGCGCTGGACGCCGTCGACCTCGGCGACGTGGCTGGAAGCGCGTCGGCCGCCCGGGCGCGGCTGGCCCCCATGTTCGACAGGCCCGCCGCGGCGAGCGCACACCGGCTCACTGCCATCGGCCACGCCCATATCGACTCGGCGTGGCTGTGGCCGGTCCGTGAAACAGTGCGCAAGGTGGCCCGAACCAGTTCGAACGTGCTGGGGCTCTTGGACTCCGATCCGGATTTCAAGTTCGCCATGTCCTCGGCCCAACAATACGAGTGGATCAAGGATCACCGGCCCGAACTGTGGGACCGGGTCAAGGACGCCGTCGCCGGCGGCAGGTTCATCCCCGTCGGCGGAATGTGGGTCGAATCGGACACCAACATGGTCGGCTCGGAGGCCATGGCCCGGCAATTCATTTACGGGCAGCGGTTCTTCCGGGAAAACTTCGGCGTGACGTGCAAAGAGGTATGGCTTCCCGATTCGTTCGGCTATTCGGCGGCGCTGCCGCAAATAGTGAAGTCGGCAGGTGCCCGGTGGTTCTTGACGCAAAAGATTTCCTGGAACCAAGAGAACCCGTTCCCGCATCACACGTTCCAATGGGAAGGCATCGACGGCACCCGGGTGTTCACGCACTTCCCGCCGGCCGACACGTACAACTCGGACCTTTCGGCGAAGGAAATCGGACACGCTGAACGCAACTTCCGCGACAAGGGAGCCGCAACCCGGTCGCTCGTCCCGTTCGGATGGGGCGACGGAGGCGGGGGCCCGACCCGGGAGATGCTTGCCCGCGCCAAGCGGACGCACGACCTGGAAGGCTCGGCACGCGTCAGTATTGAAAGCCCGCGCGAGTTCTTTGAAGCTGCCGAAGCCGAATACCCCGACGCCCCGGTGTGGAAGGGCGAGCTCTACCTCGAACTGCACCGCGGCACCTACACGTCGCAAGCGCTGACCAAACAGGGCAACCGCCGTAGCGAACATCTGCTGGCCGAAGCCGAACTGTGGTCGGCCACCGCCGCCGTGTACGCCGGGCATGCGTATCCGTATGACGACTTGGAACGGCTGTGGAAGCTCGTGCTGCTGCAACAATTCCACGACATCCTGCCGGGCTCGTCGATCGCCTGGGTGCACCGCGAGGCCGCCGAGAACTACGCGCAGGTCGCTGCCGAGCTGCGCCGGCTGATCGATGCCGCGCAGTCCGCCTTGGACGCCGGCCGGCAGCTGGAGTTCAACGCGTCCCCATTTGCCCGCCACGGCGTCCCTGCGCACGCGGCGGCGGCGCCAAGCGCCATTAAACAAACCCGCGGGGTGAGCGTCGCGGAAGACGGCGGTGACGTCGTCCTCGACAACGGCGTCATCCGGGCGCGGCTCGATGCCCGCGGCCTGCTGACCTCCGTCTACGACATCGACGCCCGCCGCGAACTCATTCCGGACGGCCGGGCCGGCAACCTGCTGCAGCTGCATCAGGACTTCCCGAACATGTGGGACGCCTGGGATATCGACAGATTCTACAAGAACACGGCGGTCGACCTGACCGTTGTCGACGGCATCGACACCGACGGCACGGCAGTCGTCGTGCGGCATTCATTCGGCGCCTCGACCATCACGCAGCGCATCAGCATCGAACCGGGATCCCGCCGCGTCGACTTCGAAAACGACATCGACTGGCACGAGTCCGAGAAACTACTCAAGCTGGCGTTCCCCATCGACGTGCACGCGGATTCCGCAGCGTACGAAACGCAATTCGGGCACATTTTCCGGCCCACGCACGAGAACACGTCGTGGGACAACGCTCGGTTCGAGGTGTGCGCGCACCGGTGGGTACACGTCGGCGAAACCGGATACGGCGCTGCCGTGGCAAACGACTCGACCTATGGCCACGACGTGTCCCGGCACCCGAGCATTGCCGGCGGCACGTATTCGACGGTGCGGCTCTCGCTGGTGCGCGGGCCGAAATTCCCCGATCCGCGCACTGACCAGGGCCGGCACGTCACTCGCTGCAGCCTCGTGGTCGGCGCCGAGATTCCGGACGCCGTCGAGGCCGGATACGCGTTGAATCTTCCCGAACGCGCGGCCGGCGACTCCGACGACTCGGCATCACCGGCGGCCGTCGCCCCGCTGCTGAGCGTGGCCGAGGGACACGTCATCGTCGAGACCGTGAAGCTTGCCGAAGACCGCAGCGGCGACGTCATCGCACGCGTGTACGAGCCGTACGGTGCCCGGGCTCGCGCTCGGCTTTCCGCCGGATTCCCGGTGGCCAACGTCGTGCAGACCAACCTGCTCGAGGACGAGACCCGGCCGGACGGCGTCCGCGCGCAGGGCGACGGGATCGAACTGACGCTACGGCCGTTCCAGATCGTCACGGTGCGCTTGACGCCGGCAGATGCGGATGGCCGGCGTTGATGCCGCAGTCGACGCCTCAGCCGCCATCGCCGCGTTGGGGCGTCAATTACACGCCTCGCAATTCGTGGTTCCACTCGTGGCTCGATCTGAACCTGGACGACGTGCGCGCCGACTTCGATGCGATCGCCGGTTTGGGAGTCGACCATGTGCGGATCTTCCCGCTTTGGCCGATCTTGCAGCCGTCGCGCAGCCTGATCAACGCCAAGGCGGTCGGTGACGTCGGACGCGTCATCGACGCCGCGGCCGAGCGCGGGCTGGACGTGGCAATCGATGCCTTGCAGGGCCACCTGTCCAGCTTCGACTTCCTGCCGTCGTGGACGCGGACCTGGCATCGGCGCAACATCTTCACCGATCCGGCAGTCGTGGCGGCGCAAGCCGACCTGATCACGGCCCTCGGGCGCGCGGCCGCAAGCCGACCGAACGTGATCGGGTTGACGGTCGGCAACGAGACGAACCAGTTCTCCGCCGGCAGACATCCGGATCCCGATGCCGTGACCACCGGGCAGATGTCCGAGTGGCTGGGACGCATGCTGGACGCATCCCGCAGCGGGCAGCCGGCCGGCATGCATCAGCATTCGTTCGACGACGAGGCCTTCTTCAATGACACGTCTGCCGTGACGCCGTCGATGGCCGGCCGAATCGGGGATACGACTGCCGTGCATTCGTGGGTGTTCACCGGCGTGGCCCGGCATTATGGCGCCGGGCACCCGGCAGTGCCCAACTTCGCCGACTACCTGGTCCAGTTGGGCAGTGCCTGGTCGGGCCCCGGCCGGCCCGTCTGGTTGCAGGAGATCGGCGCCCCCGCCCCCATCGTGCCGGCGACCGACGCGGCCGGCTTCCTCGATTCGAGCATTCGCAACACGATGGATAGTCCGGGGTTGTGGGGTGTCACCTGGTGGTGCTCGCACGACGTCGACAGGGGCCTCGCGGACTTCCCGGAACTCGAGTATTCCCTCGGGCTGATCGATTCCGGCGGTGCCGTCAAGCCGGCCGGGGCCGCGTTTGCCGAGCTGATCGCGGACCAACGAGCCCACCCCGTCCCGCCCCGACCGCGAACCGTCGCGGTCGCTTTCGACGACGCCGAGTCGCAGCGGTCGCTGACGGCGCCCGGCGGCCCCGTGCTGGACACCTGGATCGATCTTGTCCGCGGCGGCATCCGGCCCACACTGGTCCGGTCGAGCCTGGCGACGGACGCCGCGCATCTGGCCGCGCGCGGCGTCACCGAGGTGGTCTCGGCGCGCTAATTGCTTTCATGCAGGGTTTTGCCCGTCATGTGTTCGAGTTCGGCGCCGGTGGTCTCGGGAATCTTCGATTTGACGAAGAAGAACGAGATGACCGCGAACGCGGCGTAGACGCAGTAGACCGTGCCGAGGCCGATGTGTTGAGCCAAGAACGGGAACGACACGCTGACGAGGAAGTTGCACAGCCAGTTGCCGACCGCGCCGATGGCCAGCGCGTACGAGCGCATATTGTTCGGGAACATTTCGCCCAGAAGCACCCAGACCAACGGTCCCCAGGTCGCAGCGAAGAAGATGACGAAAAGATTCGCGCCGATCAGCGCGATGATGCCCCACGGTTCGGGCAGTGAAATGTTGTCGCCGCTGCCGACCGCGTGAAAGAACGACAAGGACGCCGCACCGAGGCCGACGAACATGCCGCACGAGCCGATCAACAGCAGCAGACGACGTCCGAACTTGTCGACCCAGATGATTGCCACGAATGTGAGCGCCACGTTGATCACGGACGTGATGACGGATGTGATGAACGAATCCGATTCGCTGAACCCGACGGACTTCCACAAGGTCGTCGAATAGTAGAAGATCGCGTTGATGCCGACGAGTTGTTGCAGTCCGGCCAAGATGATGCCGACCCAGACGAGCGGTTTCAGACCGAACCGATGACCCTTGATATCACGGAAGCTGGTGCGCGCCTCTTGATGCAGGCTGCTGCGGATGTCGACGATTTTCCGGTCCGGATCGGGGTCGCCCACGACGGACCGCAGCACTCGAGCGGCCTCGATGTCCTTGCCGGCACGCACCAGGTATCGCGGTGATTCGGGGATGAGCAGCGACAGGATGCCGTACACGATTGCGGGAATCGCCCCAATGAGGAACATCCATCGCCATGCCGGCGCGCCCAGCCACAGCGTGTCGCCGGCGCCTCCGGCAGTGTGCGCGACCAATGCATCGGACAACAACGCCGCGAAAATGCCGATCGTGATGGCCAGCTGATGGACGGACGTCAGAGCACCACGGATCTTTGCCGGTGCGATCTCGGAAATATAGGCCGGGGAGATGACTGACGCGATACCGATCCCGATGCCGCCGATGATGCGCCAGAGCATCAAGTCCCAGACGGTGAACGCGATGCCCGACCCGATCGAACTGAGAAGGAAGAGGACGGCGCCGAGCACCATCACGCGTTTGCGGCCCAGCCGGTCCGCAAGCTGTCCGGCATACCAGGCGCCGACGGCACAGCCGAGGAGGGCGACGGCGACCGCGAAGCCTTCGACGAAGGAACTCAGCGCGAAGTGGGCGCTGAGCGAGTCGACGGCCCCGTTGATGACCGCCGAGTCGAAGCCGAACAAGAATGCGCCGACGGCCGCCGAGATGCTCGCGGCGATGACCCTGCCGTGTCCAACCCGCTGTCCACCGTGCGACGCGCCGGGCTCTGCCTTGTCGGTCATGTCTGCCTCCAGTGCGTGCGCGCCAATTGCCGAACGTTCCGACACTACCGCCGACTCAGTGGATAGCCGTGAATTTCGATATCGCGAAATGGTTGCTGTTATGTCTCGCTGAGAGTTCGATGTGCCAGGACGCCGCGGCCGCGCGTTCCGTCTTGGGCGATGGGCACGATTTCCACACTGAGCCGGCCGGCGTCGATCGGCAGATCGTGAGCGTAATACACGTTGCGGTGGACCCGCCCGATCCATATGCGTGAGCGGCCGTGTACGGCAAAGAGGTCATATGCCCAGCATCGCCGACCGAGCTCCCAGGATAAGTAGGCAGACGTCGTGTGGCGCGTGGTATCGACCCGGTCGATGCGGAAGCGGCGCGGGGGTTCGGGCCGCCGGGCAGCCGATGGATCAACAGCCTTGAACTGGCCGATGTTCATGTCGATGGTTCCGCGGTGATCACCGTGGATCCTGAGTGAGATTTTGGCAACTGTGCGGCCGCGCTGGTGGTGCAGACGGGCGGACACGGTTCGCCATGCACCGCTTGGACGACCGTGCAGCGGAATCCACTCGGGTGATTCGGGGTCGTCCCGGAAGGTCAGTCCGAGCTCAATGCGGCCGGACGTGCCGGAGACCTTGATGGACACCTCCGATTCCCGGTGCAGCCGGACCTCGGTCTTGAAAAGGTGGAGCGTCACGGAATCCCGGTGCCGCGCGGTACCGGTGAGCTTGAGTGAATGGCCGCCGTCCCACGCTGTGGTCTCGTCCAGAGCGACGGCGGAGGTCGCATGGCCGCTCTCCTCGGTCCAGTACTGCCACGTCAGCGACGGGTCGGCGATGCCCGCGTTGTTCCACGGCCGGCGACCGGCGCGACGTCCTTCGATGGCAAATGCGGAGCCGACGCCGATATTGAAGTTCGTGACAAGCGGCAGCGACGATATCGCCGATTTTTCCACGATGCTGTGCGCGACGCCGTCCCAGACGCGGGTATTGAGGATATCGGTGCGGTACGGCGGTTTGCGTGGTTCCAGTTTCCCGCTTTGGGAGGGATCGCCCTTGGGACCGGACCAGAATTTTTGTTCGTAGTCCCGATACTTCGCCCGTCCGGTCGCCGTGTCGGTGATGCCCTTTTGCGCGGCAGTGTTCCAATATTCGTTTTCGACGAACAAGGCCCAGCTGACCGGCGCCTTCGTATTCGGATTGGCGTATGCGGAGAAATTCTCGCGCGGATTGAAACCACCCTGTTGGCATTCGGTCGATCCGAACGCTGCGGTCTTCGGGTCGAACCCGTGCCGTTTGACAGTATCCCGGCTGCCGGTGAGATCGGGATCGACTTTGGGCCAGTCGTAATTCATGAATATCGAATCGACTCCCGGGTCGGCGGGTGTACCGAGGGAGCCGACGTTCTTTTCGTTGATTTCGTTCTGGTAGTCGAGTTTGCCGCTGCCCGGCAGATCCGCGTCGTAATACTGGATGTACACATCGTCGTCGAGAGTTTTCATGTATCGGAACATCTCAAAAAGCGCCGTGATTTGAGCCTTTGTCACTGCCGCTTCCTGATTGATGAAATAGCCGTCGAAGCCAAAGTATTTCTTGATCTCGACGAGCTTCTTCCCGGCGGGAAACCCTCCGGACGCGTCCTTGTACACCCACTTGTCGAAATCGTCGTTCCGCGGCCAGAACCAGCAACCGATGGTGCGGGCGCCGTTCTTGTGGGCGGCCTCGGTCCAGCCCGGGTTTGGGATGTCGATGACTCCGTACCGGAGATCGTCATCGCCCGGATCCGGGTTCTTGTCCGAGGGAACGACCTGGCCGTGCCAGCTGCTGAAAATGTCGATATACGGCCAAAAACGCTGCGTGTAAACCTGATCCTGACCACCGATGGGCTGAGCTCGGATGTCGTACACGTCGCCGCGATAATCGCCGGAGACGGTGAGCAATTGCGTCGTGGGATCAAGGTCGGGATGTGCCTGGGTGGCGGTGAACGGCGCTATTCGCTTGGCCCGCGGGATCAGACACCGGAAGTGCCGCGCGTATTCGTCGGACTCCGGTGACCAGTTCAGCACGTCGTCGGAGAGGAATCCGTGAGTTGACGGGCCGGGCGGCAGGCCGCCGCTGCTCGGTGCGGGATATCCGGTGTCGTCCGCGTGAGCCGGCGTCGCGCCGACAATTTGCGGAGCGATAGCGGCTGCGGCAGTTCCGGCAATGGCGACGCGCAGAAACGTGCTGCGCGTCATTCCGGCGTTGGCCGGCGGTCGGGGGTCGGCGAAATCCTTGGAGTGGGCGCGCGGGGATGAGACGGTCATATCGCTCCAATTCGAGTGTGATCCAGATAACGCTTATAGGTTAATCGCTTAAGTTCTTAAGTAAAAGAGGAGTAAAAGAGGTATGCGCAGTAGAGGATCGGCGCCAGGACGCTGCACGGCATGCGACGCACCCGTAGGCTGAAGTCGTGAAACGACGAGCAATGGCGATGGCCTGTCTGCTGGGTGCCGCAGGCGTCACACACTTCGTTCGCCCTGCCACTTTCGACTCGATCGTGCCGCCCGGGCTCGGCAACAGGCGGTTCTGGACGTATGCCAGCGGCCTCGCCGAACTCAGTTGCGCCGCAATGATTGCCGCTCCCGCGACCCGGCGATTTGGCGGATTGTGCACGGCAGCCCTGATGGTTGCCGTCTATCCGGCGAACATCTACACCGTGGCAAAGCACTGGCGGAGCCCGAAGGGGCGCTCGATTGCGCTGGCGCGGTTGCCGCTGCAAGTGCCGCTCGTCAAAGTGGCGTGGGAAATCGCCGAGGAGAGTCGATGACGTTTGCCGCTCACGAACCGTTTGGCTCGTATCCACTCGCCGGCGGTGTCGACGTCGTCGGCATCCCGGCCCGGGTCGGCACGTTGACGGCGTTCCATGCCGCACCGGCGACAAACAAGGGCGCGGTGAGCCGACCTGCCGTCCTCATCATCCCGGGGTTCTCCGGGTCGAAAGAGGACTTCCGCGAATTCGTGCCGAAGCTTGCCGGGGCCGAATGGGACGCGTGGGCGTACAGCCAACGCGGCCAAGCCGACTCGGCCGCCCCGCCGGGCATCGACAACTACCGGGCCGAGGACCTTGCCGCGGACGCCGTCGAAGTGGCCGGCCTGATCTCCCCGGAGCGCCCGGTGCACCTGGTCGGCCACAGCCTCGGCGGCGTCATCGCCCAGAACGCCGCGATCATGCGACCGGACCGGTGGGCAAGCGTGACGCTGCTTTGCTCCGGACCGCACGGGTGGCCCGGCCGGCACGACGACACCTACGACGCAGTCACGGCCCACGGCGGCGAAGAAGTCTGGCGGCTTGGCAATCCGGCGCTCGCCGACCTGCCGGATTCGGAATTGAGTACGGACGACGTGTTTTGGCGCCGGCGCTTCCGGTCCACTTCCGACGACAACCTGCGTGCCGGGGCCAGACTGCTGCGCGATCATCGCGACCTGACCGACGAACTTCGGGCAACCGCGCTACCGTTCCACGTGGCGCACGGCGAATTCGACACGGCATGGCCCATCGACTGGCAGCGCGAGATGGCCGAACGGCTCGGCGCGACGTACAGCGTCCTGGCCGGCGGGGAGCACTCGCCGCAGTTCGAAGCCCCGGACGAAACGCTTGCCGCGCTGACCGATTTTTGGAGTCGGTGTGCCTGACGCAATCGTCATCGGGGCCGGAATCATGGGCGCTTCGATAGCCCTGGAACTTGCCAAGACACGCAGGCGCGTCGTCGTGCTGGACAAGTCGGGCGGGCCCGGGAACGGGTCGACGTCCGCGTCGAGCTCCGTCGTCCGGTTCAACTATTCGACGCTCGACGGCGTCGCCACCGCATGGGAAGCACGCCACTGCTGGGCCGCGTGGCACGACCATCTCGGGTTCACCGACCCGGCTGGCACGGCCGCATTCAAACGGACCGGAATGCTTTGCCTGGATTCCCCGCCGGCACCCCGCTCCGACGTGCTGGCGCATTTCGACACGGCCGGCGTCCCCTACCGCGAATACACCACCGGCGAGCTGGCGGCAGCGTTTCCGATGCTCGACACCGGCAGCTATTGGCCGAACAAACCCGTGACGGACGACGCGTTCTGGTCCGATCCGACCGGCCGCTTGGGCGGGTATCTGACGCCGGACGCCGGGTACATCGACGATCCGCAGCTGGCGGCGCACAATCTCGCGGCCGCGGCGACGGACCGCGGCGCCGAATTCCGGTTCCACGCCCAAGTGAGCGCGATCGACACCGCACCCGGTGGCGTCCGGCGGGTACGCCTGGCCGGCGGCGACCAGGTCGAGGCACCCATCGTGGTCAATGCGGCAGGGCCATGGTCGGCGGCTGTGAATCGGCTGGCCGGGGTCGGCGATGATTTCACGGTGACGGTGCGTCCGATGCGCCAAGAGGTTCATCAGATCGATTCGCCGGACGGCGTCACGCCGCCGGGCGGACTCGACGTGGCTCTCGCCGACGTCGACCTGGGCACGTATATGCGCCCGGGAGCGCATCATTCGCTGCTGATCGGCGGCACGGAGCCCGAATGCGACGGATTCGAATGGCTCGCCGACCCGGACGAGGCAAATCCGGCGGCGACCCGCGGGCGGTTCGAGGCGCAAGTGCTGCGTGCTGCACGCCGGCTTCCGGGGCTGACGGTACCGACCCGAGTCAAAGGGGTGGCGGGCGTCTACGACGTGGCAAGTGATTGGACGCCCATCTATGACAAGACCGATGCCCCGGGGTTCTACGTGGCTATGGGCACGAGCGGCAACCAGTTCAAGAACGCGCCGTTGGTCGGCAGGTTCATGGCCGCCATCATCGGCCACACGGAGGACGGGTACGACCACGACGCCGACCCGGCCGGCTACGAGTGCGAATTCACCGGCGGCCGGGTGAACCTTGCGGCGTTCTCACGCAAACGGCCGGTCAATCGGGCCAACTCCGGCACCGTCATGGGGTGATCATCCGAGGGCTGCAATCCCGTCGAGCAGCCGCCCGACATCGCCGGACGTCGTGTACGGGGCAATGCCGGCACGGACGCCGCCCTCCGGTAGGCCGGCGGCAGCCGCGGCCTCCTGCGCGTAGAAGTGGCCGCCGCCGACACAAATGTCGTGGGCACCAAGCCGTGCCGCGACCTCGGCAGGCGTGAACCCGTCCACAGTGAACAGCGCCGTCGGCGTGCGCCGGGCGGGGCTGCCGATCAGTGCGACGTTGTCGTACCGCGCCAGCCCGTCGATGAGTTGGGCGAACACGTCGTCCTCGTGCGCTTTCAGTGCCGCATACGAGGACGTCAGCCGCTCGCGCAACGTTCCGGTTGTGCCCGCCAGCGAGGCGAGGAACTCGACGGCGGCGCTCGTCCCGGCGATTGCCTCGTACGGCAGCGTGCCAAGCTCGAACCGCTCGGGCACGTCGTTCGACGACGGGGCAAGCTTGTACGGAGCTATCGCCTCGAGGACTGCCGGCTTGCCGGCCAGCACGCCCAGATGCGGGCCGCAAAATTTGTACGGCGAGCACACGAACAAGTCCGCGCCGACCCGGCCGAAGTCGACGAGGTCGTGCGGCGTCAGGTGCACGCCGTCCACGTAGAACAGCGCGCCGACCGCGTGGACTATTTCGGCGATTGCCGGAAGGTCGGGCATCGTGCCGAAGAAATTGGACGCGCCGGTCAGCGCCACGACCTTGGTGCGCTCGCCGACGACGTCCCGCACGGCGTCCGGATTCACGTCGCCGGTCGCTCGGTCGAACTCGATCCACCGCACCGTGGCACCCTTGTCTGCGGCCGCCGTGATCCACGGCCGGATGTTCGAGTCGTGATCGATCCGCGAGACGACCACCTCGTCGCCCGGACCCCACTCGCGAGCTAACGCACGGGAGATGTCGGTGGTGAACTGAGTGGCGCTTCGGCCGAATGCGATGCCTGCCGGTTCGGCGCCGAGCAACGCGGCAAGCGAGTCCCGCCCAGCGCGCACGACGTCGTCCGCATTGCGCGCGGACGTCGTGTCGGTACCGCGGTTGGACAGCGGACGGGTCATCGTGCCGGCAATGGCGTCGGCGACCCGGCTGGGGGTCTGGGTGCCGCCGGGCCCGTCGAAGAAGGCGGTGCCGCCGGCCAAGGCCGGGAACTGCCGGCGTAATTCATGGGCGTCGTAAGTCATGGCTCAACCCTAGACCCGGGGCCGCGTCCCGGCACGACCGACGGCGCCGCCCGTCTCTGTGCCGGCGCGCTCAAACCGGGCATCGACGACCGGGGCACCGACGTCGGATTACGTCGGTGCCCCGAGACTGCGTGAAATCGTCCGAGCTGAGGTGCGGACCAGCGCGATGAACGCGTGGACGCGGGTATTCGATCCCGGTACGACTATCGAGAGCGCCGCCGCGATTTCTCCCGATCTGTCGAAAATCGGCGCAGCTACAGCCACGGTCTTGGACGGCGCGGAACGGCGGACGACGGCAGCGCCCTGCCTCCGGGCATCCGCCAGCACTCGCCGAGTCTCGTCGGCGCCAATGACCGGCATCCCCGGTTCAGTGTCCGCCGGGGCGGCCAGAACGCTTTCAACGAATCCCGGGTTCGAATACGCCAAGAGCACGCGCCCGCCCGCCGTTGACCGTAGCGGCATTCGGCCGCCGACCCGGTAGGCTACCTCGGTCGCCGCCCTGCCGGACAGCCTGTCGATGAGTACTCCATCGCCTCGATCGACGACGGTGAGCAGCACATGGTGCCGCGTCACCTCGTACAGATCTTCCAGGTACGGCAACGCCACCTGTCGAAGGCCGTTGCCGCGCGGAGCCAGCGACGCGATTTCCCAGAGCCGAACCCCGACCACGTACTGACCGCTCGGCAAACGTTCGAGGGCACCCCAGTCGGTGAGATGACCAAGGAGCCGGAACACGGTGGCCGGTGCGAGTCCCGACCGCCGCGACAATTCCGACAGCGTCAGCGCCCGCCGACGATCGGAAAACTGTTCGAGTAGACGCAAGGCTCGCGGCAGTACGGATGCCGGAGTGTCCCCGGCCATGGGCTGCGCGCGCATTTCTACTCCCATCCGAGAACTCTGCCGCAGAATGTTTTTCACTCAGTGAAAATATAGCTGATGTGTCGCTGAGCTCTCATGCGACTCTTGTCACCAGCGATATTTACGCATGCAACTCCACGACAAACGATTGGATAACGATGTCCATCACAGCCAGGCGGCCACGCATGTCGGGTGCGCTCATAGGCGTCTTCGTCGTATCGTGGCTCGGACTGCTCGCCGACGGCTACGACCTGTATGTTTACGGCGCGACAATTCCCGGAATTCTCGGCGGGCACGGTTTCGACGTCACCACGGCCGACGTCGGGTTGGTCGGAAGCATAGCCCTCGTCGGTATGCTGTGCGGCTCGCTCGTCGTCGGTATCCTTACCGACAGACTCGGCCGCCGCCGCATCTTCATCTCGTTCCTGACGCTGTTCTCCCTGATGATGCTTGCCTGCGCCATCGCGCCGAACTGGACGTCGTTCGCCGCCTTCCGGTTTGTTGCCTGTTTCGGGGTGGGCGGCCTGCTCCCGACCGCGGTCGCGGTCGCTCATGAATTCGCACCGGCCGGCCGAAAGTCCATAGTGGTCGGAATCGTACTCACGGGCCCCGCAGCCGGCACCGTCATCGCTTCCCTGACAGCCCTCGGCCTCCTGGAAACGCACGGTTTCCGTCCGGTCTACGCGATCGCCGGGTTGGCGCTGCTGATTGTCCCGGCATGCTGGAGGCTGTTGCCCGAGTCTCCGTCTTATCTGCGCTCGCGAGGCAGGGTTGAGGAGGCCGAGCGCGTGGCCGGGCGATTCGGCGTCCCCGTCGAGGAGAATGCTCCGGTGATGGCGGCGACGATCGCCTCATCCACTCGTGCCCTTTTTCATGGCGGCCGAACGCGTACGACGATCGTGCTGTGGATGGTGTGCCTGCTGAGCCTGCTGACAATCTTTGGCGTGAGCACGTGGCTGCCGCAGATTATGCGCGAAGCAGGATACGGGGTCGGATCGTCGGTCTCGTTCTTGCTCGCATACTCCGTCGGCGCGATCATCGGCACCATCATCGCTGCGCTGCTCGGTCAGCGATTCGGGCCAAAGCCGATGGTGATGACCGGATTCGTTGCCGCCGCCGTCGCGCTCGGACTGATGGCCACCAACCCGTCCGGCATCGCCATCGCGGTGTTGTCGGCGGTGGCCGGCTTCGGCGGCCTCGGCACGCAGAACATGATCAACGACTACGTCGCGCAGTACTATCCCGCCGGAAGCCGCGCCACGGGTCTCGGGTGGGCGCTCGCCGTTGGACGGATCGGTGCAATTGTCGGGCCGACGTACGGAGCGTTCATCATCGGACTGGGCGGCGGCGTCTCCGTTGCGGCGATCTCGTTTGCAGTTCCCGCGCTGTTCGGCGCCGCGCTCATGTTCGCCGTCGGCCAGATCAAGTCCGACTCCGGGGCCGGCGTCGTGGAACCCGCACCAACGCGGTCCGCGGCCATCTGAAATCCGGCTACCAACGAAAGTCAGCGCTAGACATGATCACCGACACCCTCTTCGGCCTTCCCGGTCACGCGCCGATAGTCATCGTCGGCGGAGGGCCGAGCGGCCTCTTTCTGTCGCTCGACCTGGCCCGCTACGGCGTGCCGAGCGTCGTTCTCGATGGCCGCCGGCACATCGACGCGAACCGGCCGCGGGCAAAAACCACCAATACACGCACCATGACCCATTTGCGTCGGCTCGGCCTTGCGGAATCGCTGCGCCGGGCAGCCCCGCTGCCGGTGGATTACAGCGAAGACGTCATCTTCTGCACGAGCGCTACCGGTTATGAGCTCACCCGGTTTCACGAAGCGTTCCAGCTGCACCGCGGCCGGTACGATCTGCAGCCGGAAAGCGGACAGCAAGTCGGCCAACCCGTTGTGGAAACGGTGCTGCGCGAGGCGGTCGCCGCCGAACCGCTGGTCACGGCGTACGTCGGCGCTCGGGTCGATTCGATAGACACCCCGGATGGCGGCTATCGGCTGTTTGTGCGGCACGACGACGGCCGACGATCGATAAGCGCCGACTACCTCGTCGGCGCCGACGGTGGTTCTTCGGTCGTGCGCAAATCCATCGGGCTGCGTTTGGAGGGCTCCTCTGCCGCACGGTCGAACCTCAACGTGCTGTTCCGGTCGCGCGAACTTGCCGACACCATCACCCTCGACAAGGCCGTGCAGTACTGGATCACCAATCCCGCTGCGCCGGGCATGCTCGGCCCACTCGACCTCGACGGCACGTGGTGGACGATTCTGCAAGGTGTCGACTCCGACGACGTCGTCGCTGACCCGGTTCCTTCCATCCGTGCCATGGTTGGGGCAGAAATCGACATCGACGTGATTGAGAAGGATCCGTGGACGGCACGGATGCTGCTCGCGGACCACTACCGCTCGGGCAACGCCTTCTTGGTCGGAGATGCAGCACACCTCAATCCTCCGTGGGGCGGTCACGGGTTCAACACCTGCATCGGGGATGCCGCGAACCTCGCGTGGAAACTTGCCGCAAGTGTCAAGGGGTGGGCCGGACCCGTACTGCTGAACAGCTACGAGGCCGAACGACGTCCGGTCGCTGCCCGCACGATCCGGGACGCAGCCGCGAACGGTAACTCGCTGGCATACGATTTCGCGGACGCCGAATTGCTGGACGACGGGCCGGCCGGGCAGGCGGCCAGGGACGCGGCAGCAGCCAATCTGGTCGTCAAGACGAGCGAGTTTCATTCGCTCGGCCTCGTCCTCGGTTACGAGTACTCCGACTCGCCGCTCAGCGGAAAAGGTGACGTCGTTCCGCCGTCCGACCCTGTCCGGTACACGCCGAGTGCCGCCCCGGGATGCCTGCTGCCACACACCTGGCTGGCTGACGGGTCCTCTATCTACGACATGCTCGGCCCGGGATTCACGCTGCTGTATGAGATTGGCCGAATCCCGACAGGCCAGCCGGAAGAGCTGTCGTTGGCGGCGGGCCGGTACGGGATACCGCTCACGGTCCGCGCGATTACGGAGTCGTGCAGTGTCTGGGGCGTGGCGGCCGTACTGGTCCGCCCCGACCAGCACACCGTGTGGCGCGGCAGCGATCTCTTCGACAGAGAGGGAGCGGGTGGCGCAGAGTCGGCGCTGACAGCGCTCGTGCGTGCCGCCGGAGTTCCGGACGGCGACCTCAACAGCTCTACCACCGACCGAATGAAAGAAACAGCCGGATGAACGAGACAATCCGACGAGAGAGGCAAATTCAGTGAAACTCATCGGCGTGGAGACCTCCACGGGCGCACACCATGTCGCGATCGACGACGGAGAGCGATGCCGAATACTGGATACGGTCGACGGGTTTTGGTCCGCACCGTCCGCAGCGCTCACCGATGCGGGTGGTGCGGAGACAGCCGCCGGCAGCCTGACCCGCGTCCCGCCGGTGCCGGCGTCGGCGCGCGTGTTCTGCATCGGTTTGAACTACCGAGCCCACGCCGCGGAAGGGAGCTACCGTGATCACAAGCTCCCGGACCACCCGACCATCTTTGCGCGGTGGACTGCTTCGCTCAGCGTTGGCGGCGTGCCGGCGCCGGTACCGTCCGGCGAGCCGGGCCTCGACTGGGAAGGCGAGATCGCGGCATACGTGGGCGCCACGCTCGTCGACGCGGACGCCGATACGGCACGCGCGGCCGTGCTGGGGTACTCGACGTTCAATGACTTGACGTCCCGGACGGCGCAGAAGCTCACCAGCCAGTGGACGCTCGGCAAGAACGGTGACGCCTCCGGCCCGCTCGGTCCGCTCGTCACCTCGGACGAAGCCGGCGACCTGCGTAGCGGCAAGCGCGTACGCACCCGGGTCAACGGCCAGACCGTGCAGGACGGCAACACGCGCGACATGATTTACGAACTCGGCAGCGTACTGTCGCTAATCTCGCACACCATCACATTGCACCCCGGCGATGTGATCTGTACGGGTACGCCGGAAGGTGTCGGCTACTCGCGGACGCCGCCGTGGCTGCTCCACCCGGGCGACGTCGTCGAAGTCGAAGTCGACGGCTTGGGCACGCTCACGACTCCGATCGTCGGTAACGACAAGCGCACTTCCGGCGGCACGGCGTGACGGGCGGCTTCCGCCGGTTCGTTCCGCCGCCGGACGATCCGCGTATCACGGCGCTTCGGGGACTGAACGCGTACGACTACCGCGAAGCGGCGAAGAACGCCCCTTTCACCGGGGATCTCATTCGCGGCTGGCAGCCTCTTTATGGTCAGCCGTTCCGGGGAATGAGCGCCGACGGCGAGCCGCGGCCGTCCGTCCACGACCTCGGCCCGGCTCGCCCGGGCGAAGAGGCGCCCGCCGAGGCGATGACCGCTGCGGCGCGAGCTCTTCTCACGGAGCTTCCCGAAGACGACCGCGTCAGGCTGTGCTATCCGGTCGACGCCGTCGAATGGCAGTTGTGGGCGAACCCGGAATTTATGCAGCACGACACCGGTCTTCGTCTCGAGTGCGCGCGGCCGGGTACTCGCCGACTTATATTGGACGTCGTCCGCGCCAGCCTGAGCGAGCCAGGCTACCGGCTTGTGCGCACGTTGATGCGCGTGAACGGCTTCCTCGGCGACTTGGTCGAACTCGCCGGCATCATGAATGAATACAGTTACAACTTTGCCGTCTTCGGCACACCGTCCGCCGACAGGCCGTGGGGGTGGCAGCTCTTCGGCCATCATCTCGCGGTGAACTGCCTGGTCGCCGGCTCCCGGATGGTCTGCACACCCGTCTTCTTCGGCGCGGAACCGAACGGTATCGATGCGGGGCCGGACGCCGGCACGCACGTCTTCACCGAACGCATCCGGTTGGCGCGAGCACTGATGCAGTCTCTACCCGGCGAGCTTGCCGACCGGGCACGGACATACCGCGAGATGAACGACCCCGCGATGCCACCCGGGCGCGTGCACCCCGGGGACGAACGACACCTGGCCGGTGCGTTCCAGGACAATCGGGTGATTCCGTACGAGGGGATCCGAGTATCCGAGATGTCCCGGGAACAGCTGGTTCTCGTCAACAGGCTCGTCGCGGAATTTACCGCGTACTTGCCCGACGGTGTCGCAAAGGCTCGCTGCCGCGAGATCGCCGCCTGGTACGACGAGACCCACTTCTCATGGATCGGCGGTACCCGCGACGACGACCCGTTTTACTTCCGCATCCAGTCGCCGGTCGTGGTTGCCGAACTCGATCACCACTGCGGCGTCTTCCTGACAAACGCGGAGCCGGCGCCGTTTCACATCCACACCGTCCTTCGTACCCCGAACGGCAACGACTACGGGCGGGCAATCGTACGCGCGGCCGTCCGCACCGGCTAGTTGGGTGAGAATGAACTCATGGAACCGACGGTCCGTCAGCTACGGGGGTTTGTGGCAGTAGCCGAGGAATTGCACTTCGGCCGCGCCGCCACGCGATTGCACATGAGCCCGTCCGCACTCAGCGAGCAGATCTCGACCATCGAACGCGGTTTGGGGCGGGCGCTGTTCCGCCGATCGTCTCGCGCCGTCCAATTGACCGACCACGGCAAACAGCTGCTGCCGCTCGCCCGGACGGCGATCGGATCCATGGACGACGTCCGGGCGTGGGCTGTGGGCGCCGACAGCGAGCTGCGCGTCGGGCTGATGGTGTCGAGCCCGGTTTTCCAAGCGGTACTTGCCGAAGCGGCCAGGCGGCTGCCCGATCTCGCGTGGCAGATCCGTCAGCTCGGATTTCTCGGCTGCTATGACGCGCTGGTTGTGGGCGACGTCGACTGCGCGTTCGTCGCCGAAGCCGGCGAGCCCTCGCACGCCGATGTTGAAGCGCTTCCGTTGTGGGACGAGGAACCGTACCTGCTGGTGGCAACCGACCATCGTCTCGCGGGGTACGAATCGCTGCACCTGGCGGATCTCGCCGGCGAGACTTTCGTATCGGTGGACGATGAAGCTCTCGCGTCACGATGGTATGCCAGCGTCATGGGGCCGGACGGTATCCCGCACCGCCTGTTGCCGATCGCCCGGAGCTTCGACGAGGTACTCGATTTGGCTGCGGTCGGAATCGGCGTCAACATCTGCGGAGCCTCGGCCGCCACGACGTACCCGCGGCCGGGCGTCCGGTTCATTCCTCTGGTGGACGCCCCGAAGATCACGACGTACCTATGCTTGCGCACGGGGCACCGTCCGGCCGCGGTCGACGCGTTCGCGCGCCTCGCCGTGGACGTGGTGCACGGCCCGCACTGATGGCAAACCTGATTGAAGCCAAACCTCGAACCCGCGAGCATCTCGAGCAGGGAGAAGACCCGGAACAGCGTGCGATCGTTCGGCCCAGCCGCATGATCGTCCGGACAATCGCGCTGGTGTTACAGGCCACACCGCTCACAGTATGAATGTGTGAAACCTTCGCGCACACACTCAGATGGCGGCGTCACCTGCCGGAAGGGTATCGTTTACGCTCACCGTGCCCGACCAGACGGCGGGCATACGGAACTGCGACTTGATGTCTATCGGCCTGAGACGTCCGCCAACGTGCCGGCGGTCGTCTGGTTGCATGGCGGCGGCTGGTTCACCGGCGATCGCACCCTCGCCCCCGACCTGGCAGTGCGCGTCCGGGCTACCGGCTGCGCTTTGGCCACTGTCGATTATCGCCTCTCCGGGGAGGCGATCTTCCCGGCGCAGCTGCACGACGTCCGCGCGGCGATTCGATTCCTGCGTGGCTCGGCAGCCGAACTCGGTCTCGACGCCGAAAGGGTCGGCCTATGGGGTGCCTCGGCCGGCGGGCACCTCGCCGCGCTCGCCGCGCTGACCGGCCGAGTGACTCAGCTGCCGGGCGAACCGGATGCCGGCGACGCATCGGTGCGGGCGGTCGCCGAATCGTACGCGCCGGTCGACCTGGCCGGCGTCGTGGCGGCCGCCGAAGCGCGGCTCCCAGGCGCCGACGGCGCGTCGACCCCCGAAGCTCGGCTGCTCGGCGGCCATCCGACCGGCCGTCCGGAGCTTGCCGCGCAGGCCAGCCCGCTGAACTGGATCGGAACGGCCCGACAGGGGTCGCCGGCCTTTCAGATCTCGCACGGCACGGGCGACGTCCTCGTGCCGTGCGAGCAAAGCAAAAAATTTCACGAAGCTCTTGTCGCCGCAGGCTACGACAGCGAACTGTTTCTCGTCGATGACTACCGCCATGGTTTCCTCAACCCGGCCGGAAGGATGGACGTGAACGTGCGCGCCGTCATGGACGACGGCCGGCTTGCCGCCGCCGGAAAAGCTCCAGCCAGCCGAGTTGTCGGCGCCGGTAACTCCTTTCGCGGCACGTTCGGCTTCGCCGACATCGACACATTCTTCGCCCGGCAATTATCGACAATTGCACCCGCACGCGATTCCGGATCACCATCAGGAGAAAAATCATGACGACTACCGACGTCGAAGCAATGCACGCGCTCGCCCCGGTGATGGGGGCCCTGCCCGGCGAGCCGGTGCCGTACTACGTGCCGTCCGGCGAAGGGTTGCGCCGCGAGACCGGCGGCCAGCTCTGGACGGTCATCGCACGGAACGCCGACACGGGCGGGTTGTTCGACGCAGCCTTTGTATTGGGACCGCGCGGAGCGGAAAGTCCGTTCCACAGCATTCCGGCACAGCGCACGTTCGTGATGCTCGAGGGAAGCGCGCAGTTCTGGCTGCGCGGGGCCGGACGCCTGCTCGTCCCGGGCGACTCCGTGCACGTCGCAGCCGGCGAACCGGTCGCCTATCGGATGACCAGCCACCTGACCCGGTTCCTGCAGTTCTCGGCTCCCGGCAGCGCGCTCGATGCCGTTCTCGGCAAGAGTCCGGCAGTGACTCGGCATACCTATTCCGCCGGCCGCGCGAGATCGACGAATGAGCTCGTCCTGCCCGGGAACGCCCAAGCGCAGGAAGTGCCGCGCGTGGAGATCCAGGATGCGTGGGACGATACATTGCCCGGCGGCGCCGGAAGCTACTTTCTGCGCGCCCGAACCGGTGACCGGCGTGGCTGGCCGGACGCCATCAACTCGTATATCGCTCGGGGCCGCAACACGGCCGGCGCCTATTTTGCCGTCGACACGCTCGCAGCACCGCAGCCCTACATCATCCGCCACTTCCATGCACGGCATACCGAGAACTTTGTGTGTTTGTCCGGACGGATCTGGCTGTGGGTCAACGGCACGGAGGTGCTGCTCACCGCCGGCGATTTCCTCCATGCGCCGGCTGGCACGATCCACAGTTTCGCGATCGCCGCGCACAACACTCGCATGCTCGGCTTGCTCACCTCGGACGTGTTCGAGCCGTTCTTCGACGTCACCGGCGTCGCCACCGATGACACGGTGCATACCGAGGGGCTGATCGACCCGTCGATATTGACGGACGGCATCAAGGCCAATCCCGATCTCGACCTGGTCGTCGTCGGTGCGCCGCCCGAGCGCGTCGTCGCTCCCGGCATTTAGCACGCGCCATACACCATTGACGAGGGAGTCACAGATGAACGAATCGCGCCACGCCACCGGGCGCTTCGGCGTCGCACGCATCCGCCACCGACATGCCTACGACGTGGCGCCGTCCCGGCCGGTGCGTGGCATCAAGTAGTCATGCACAGAAGCGTCCCGGCCGGGTCGACGGCGCCGCCCCAGTAAGCTGGCACGACGGGGAACAGGCCGGACAAGGGAGGCGACGATGGCGGGCAACACCTCCCGGCCAGGCGCTTCGCCGTTGCTGCGCGGCATTGCCGTCCTGGACTGTTTCGATGCCGACCATCTCGAGCTGTCCGTCACCGAAATCGCCCGCCGCACCGGCCTTGCCACGTCCACGGCCGCGCGGCTCGCCGCACAGCTGGTGGACGCCGGGATGCTCGAGCGCGGCCCCGACAAGCGATTGCGAATCGGCACGAAGGTGTGGGAGATGGGGCTGCGCGCGGACGTCGGGCTGGTCTTGCGCGAGCGCGCTTTGCCGTTCATGGTCGAGCTCTACGAAGGCACCGGCGAAAACATTCACCTGGCCATCCGCGCCGGCCGGGAGGCCCTGTACGTCGACAGGCTGATGAGCTCGCGGTCGGTACCGACGGTCAGCCGCATGGGCGGCCGGCTGCCGCTGCACACCACGGGCGTCGGCAAGGTGCTGCTTGCCTACGAAAGCGACGAGTTCATCGAAGACTACGTGCGCGGAGTGCTGGCACGCCCCACCGCCTACTCGATCACGTCGCCGGGGCGGCTCTATGACGACGTCCGCGCCGTCCGCGACCGCGGCTACTCCCTGACGAGCCAGGAACAGACCCTCGGCAATGTGTCGATAGCCATGCCGATTCACGGCAGCCGGCGTCGCGTGGTGGCGGCGCTGGGCATCGTCATGCACACGGCGCGTGCCGACGTTCCCCGGCAGGTCGGCGCCCTGCGGCGGGCCACCGAGGGGATCGCCAAAAGCCTTGGCAACGAAAACCCGCTCAGCGGGATTTGAGTATTGTCGGAGGAGGAGAGGGTTGGAACGCTGAAGGCTCAGTACCCGCAATGAAGAGGCGAACCATGGACGACGAACTTGCGACTCAGTCGCAAATCACGGCAGAAATCCGTGCGGCCCACGCCGACTACGCAGCCGGCCGCGAAGCCGGAGCCCCGGCCGAGACCCGCACCCGCACCGACTTCCCGCCCTACCGCAGCAGCGTGTTGCGCCACCCCACCAAGGATCCGCGCCACGTCGACCCGGAGATCATCGAACTGTGGTCGCCGGCGTTCGGGCACAGCGACGTCGCGCCGATCGAGGCGGATCTGACCGCGCAACACACCGGCGAACCACTGGGTGAGCGGATCGTGGTCACGGGCAAACTTTTGGACGGCGAAGGCCGGCCGGTGCGCCGCCAACTCATCGAGCTCTGGCAAGCCAATGCCGGCGGCCGTTACATCCACAAGCGCGACAGGCACCCGGCGCCGCTCGATCCGAACTTCACCGGCACGGGCCGGCTCATCACCGACGACGACGGCACCTACCGGTTCACCACGATCAAGCCGGGTGCGTATCCGTGGAAGAACCACGACAACGCGTGGCGCCCGGCGCATATCCACTTCTCGGTATTCGGCGATTCGTTCACGCAGCGGCTCATCACTCAGATGTACTTTCCCGGCGATCCGCTGTTCCCGCTCGATCCCATTTACAATTCGATGGTGGACGACGCCGCGCGCGAGCGCCTGGTCGCCGCCTACGATCACGATCTCACCTCACCCGAATGGTCGCTCGGCTACCGATGGGACATCGTGCTGACGGGATCGAAGGCAACCTGGTTCGAACGATCAGGCGAGGAGTAGACAATGACGTCCCAACCAACACCCGGCCAGACCGTCGGCCCGTTCTTCCACTATTCGCTGCCGTATGACGACGGCCCCGAACTCGTCGGCCCCTACGACGCGCGCGCCGTCACTCTGCACGGCTACCTTTACGACGGGCACGGCGACCCGGTGCCGGACGGCCTCATCGAGATCTGGCAGGTCGGCGAGGCCGGCACCGTCGTGCAGGAGACCGGTTCGCTGCGGCGCGACCATCGCACCTTCACCGGCTTCGGCCGCGCGCAAACCGACGCCGACGGACACTTCCGGTTCTTCACGGTGATCCCGGGCATCGACCCGAAGCGACCGGACGTCGCGCCGTTCATTGCCGTGGTCGTCCTGGCGCGCGGTCTGCTCGACAAACTCCACACCCGCATCTACCTGCCCGGATACGCCGATTTGAACGCTGCCGACCCGCTGCTGACCTCGCTCGACCCGGCGGAACGGGATACCCTCACGGCGACCGAGGATGGCGAGGGATCTCTGCGTCACGACCTACGGCTGCAGGGCGAGAATGAGACGGTCTTCCTTGCCTTCGGCTGACGTGACCTCGGCGGACGTCGGCCTGCTCTCCCCGGTCTGGGCCGGAACCCGGGTGGCGCACGCAACGAGCGACGCCGTCGTCATCGCGTCCATGCTGCGGGCCGAAGCAGCACTCGGCCATGCCTTGGCCGACCACGACGTCATACCGGGTACCGCCGCGGAAGCGATCGAGTCCGCGTCACGCGAAGGCGCGTACGACATGGTGTCGATCACCGTTCGCAGCCGTGAGGGCGGCAACCCGCTGATCCCGCTGCTTTCCGACCTGCGCGAGCGCGTCGCCGCCGTCGATGATTCGGCAAGCCGGTACGTGCACCGCGGAGCAACGAGCCAGGACATCATCGATACCGCGTTGATGATGGCCTCGGCCGGAGCGTTCGACGTCATGCTTGCCGACCTCGAGTCGGTCGAGGACTCGCTGGCGCGGCTCGCGGACCGCTATCGGGACGCCGTGATGGCCGCCCGCACCCTCACCCAACACGGCGTGCCGACCACGTTCGGCCTGAAATCCGCCGGCTGGCTTGGCGGAGTCCTGCGGGCCGCGACCGGCGCTCGCAGCGTCCGCGACTACCTGCCGATCCAATTGGGCGGGGCGTCCGGCACATTGTCGGCGCTGGCGGCGGCAAGCAGCCCGGGCCGCGCCCTCGAGGTCGTCCAGTCGTTTGCCGACCGGCTCGGGCTGGCGGCACCGGACGTGCCTTGGCACACCGATCGGACGCCCGTGACGATGGTGGCCGATGCCTGCGTGCGCATTACCGATGCGCTCGGCAAAATCGCTACCGACGTGGCAACCCTGAGCCGTACCGAGATCGGCGAACTCGCCGAAGGCACCGGCGGTGGGTCGTCGGCCATGCCGCAAAAGCGCAACCCCGTGAGATCGGTACTGATCAAGTCCGCGCACGTGCAGGCGCCCGCCTTGGCCGCCACCTTGCATGCGGCGGCCGCGCCCGCCGATGAAAGGCCGGACGGCGACTGGCATGCCGAATGGGCGGCGCTCATCGAGCTGCTCCGGCTGGCGGGCGGCGCCGCCGAACTGGCAGCGGACCTCGCCGCGCACCTCACCGTCGACACCGAACGCATGGGCCGCAACGTCGGACTCAGCCGCGGCCTGATCGTCAGTGAGCGGCTCATGCTCGAGCTGGCTCCGGAAATCGGCCGCGACGCCGTCCGGCGCCTTGTCGTCCGGGCTGCGGAAGGCGCCGATCTGCGCCGATTGCTGATCGCCGAGCTCGGCACGGCCCGGTCCGGGGAGATCGACGACCTACTCGACCCGGCCCAATACCTCGGCGCTTCCGAACTGATCATCGACCGCACGCTCGCCCGGTACGAAAGTGCCGCGGCCGCCCGCCGGGCCACGAAAGGTGACGCATGACCGAATCCCTCCTGCTGGGCCCGTCGCTCGGCACTTCCACGACCTTGTGGAGCAAGGTTCCGGCGCTCTTGTCCGGCGACGTTGCGGCTTGGGGCTACGACATCCCGGGCCACGGCACCCAAAAGCCCGCCACGACCCCGCTCACGGCCGCGGCGCTGGCCGATCAGGTCGTGGAGATCGCCGACGGGCTCGGCCTGGACACGTTCCACTTCGCCGGCGTATCGATCTCCGGTGCGGTCGGACTCGAACTGGCATTGCGCCATCCCGGCCGACTGCACACGCTCACGGTCATTTGCTCCAATGCGAAAATCGGCGACGCCGACGGTTGGCACGACCGGGCCGCGCAAGTCCGCGCACAAGGTACGCCGTCGCTGGTGGACGGGTCGGCCCGGCGCTGGTTCGCCGATGGGTTCCTGGCCCGCGACCCGGCGTCCGGCGGCCGGCTACTCGGCGAGCTCAGCGACGCGGACGACGAATCGTATGCCCTGCTGTGCGAGATGCTGGCCGACTTCGACGTGCGTGACCGGCTCGGTGAGATCACGGTGCCCACGCTGGTGCTGGCCGGCGAGTTCGACGAGGTCGTGACGCCCGGCGACGCGCGCGCCACAGCCGACCGGGTCCCTGGCGGCGCATTCACCGAGATCGCGGACGCGGCGCACCTGGCGCCCATCGAACAACCCGCCGCCGTGGCGGACGCCCTGACCGACTTCATCGGAGGTAATTCATGAGCCCGGCCACCGACGACGACCGCCGCCGGGAGGGGATGAACGTGCGTCGCCAAGTACTCGGCGGCGCGCACGTCGACGCTGCCTCGGCCGGCGCCGACGAATTCACCGGCGACTTCCAAGACTTCATCACCCGCTACGCCTGGGGCGATATCTGGCAGCGGCCCGGTTTGGCCCGCCGCGATCGGAGCATTGCCGTGTTGACCGCACTCGCGGCCCACGGCCACCTGGACGAACTCGGCATGCACGTGCGCGCAGCCGTCCGCAACGGCCTCAGCGACTCCGAAATCAAGGAGGTGCTGTTGCAAAGCGCCATCTACGTGGGCGTGCCCGCGGCCAACTCGGCGTTCAAGGTCGCCCAGCGCGTGCTGGCCGACGTGCACGCCGGCGAGCAGCCGGCGTCCGAGACGGACAAAGTCTTCGACGCAGACAAGTCCGTCGACGACATCGCGGACGGCTCGACGGTGCTCATTGGCGGTTTCGGCAACGCCGGGCAACCGTGGGAACTCATCGACGCGCTGCGCCATCAGGGTGCGCGCGATCTGACGGTCGTCAACAACAACGCCGGCAACGGCGAAGTCGGTCTTGCGGCGCTGCTGAAGGCCGGGCAGGTACGCAAGATCATTTGCTCATTCCCGCGTCAAAAGGACTCGCAGGTGTTCGATGAGCTGTACCGGGCCGGCGAGATCGAGTTGGAACTCGTCCCGCAAGGCAATTTGGCCGAGCGTATCCGCGCGGGCGGCGCCGGGATCGGCGGGTTCTTCACCCCGACCGGCTACGGCACGGCGCTGGCGGAGGGGAAGGAAACGCGCACTATCGATGGACGCGGGTACGTGTTCGAAATGCCGATTCGGGCAGATGTCGCGTTGATCAAGGCGCACCGGGCCGACGTCCGCGGCAATCTCGTCTACCGGAAAACGGCGCGTAATTTCGGCCCGATCATGGCGACTGCCGCGGCCACGACAATTGCCCAAGTACAGGACGTCGTGCCGCTTGGCGGCATCGACCCGGAGAACGTGGTGACGCCCGGCATTTACGTCGATCGCGTCGTCCGGACGCAGGTGCAGCCTGCCCCGGTGAAGGAGCAGGCATGAGCGAGAACACACGGCTGTCCCGCGAACAGATCGCCGAACGGGTCGCCGCCGACATCCCGCACGGCGCCTACGTGAATCTCGGGATCGGCCTGCCCACCACCGTGTCGAACTACCTCTCGCCCGGCAGCGGCGTCATCCTGCACACCGAGAACGGGATGCTCGGTATGGGGCCCGAGGCCGAGCCCGGCAAAGTCGATCCCGATCTGCTGAATGCCGGCAAGGTGCCGGTGACGGAATTGCCGGGGGCAGCCTACTTCCACCACGCCGACTCGTTCGCCATGATGCGCGGCGGTCACCTGGACATCTGCGTGCTCGGCGCCTATCAAGTGTCGGCCGGCGGGGACCTGGCGAATTGGAGCACCGGGGCCCCCGGCGCGATCCCCGCGATCGGCGGCGCCATGGATTTGGCGATCGGCGCCAAACGGGTTTTCGTGATGATGAACCTGCTGGCCAAGGACGGCAGCAGCAAACTCGTGGACGAATGCACGTATCCGCTGACCGGGGTCGGATGCGTCAGCCGCGTGTACACCGACGTCGCGGTCATCGACGTGACGGCGGACGGGTTCGCGGTTTCCGAAACCTTCGGTGGGTTCACCGTCGACGACGTGCGCGACATGACCGGGCTCGACCTTCTCGAATCGGCCGGATAGGAGCGTTCGATGGATAACAGGTCCCGCACTCAGGTCGCGATCGTCGGCGCCGGACCCGCAGGGCTCCTGCTCGCCCACCTGCTGCGCCGATCGGGCATCGAATCGGTGGTGCTGGAGAACCGATCCCGCTCCTACGCCGAGGCCCGGATCCGTGCCGGTATCCTCGAGCAAGGATCCGTCGACGTCCTGCGGGCCGCCGGCCTGGGGGACCGGTTGAACCGCGAGGGCATGCGACACGGCGGCATCTACCTGCAGCACGGCGAACGCCGGACGCACCTTGACTTCGAGGCCGGATGCGGCCGCAGCGTGTGGGTGTACGGCCAGACGGAAGTCGTCAAGGACCTGATTGCCGCTGCCGACGCCGACGGGCAGCGGATCGATTGGGAGATTTCCGGCGACGCCCTGCACGACGTCGACACCGATGCGCCGTACGTGACCTACCGCGACTCCGACGGCGCCTCCTGCCGCGTGGATGCCGCAGTGATCGCCGGCACCGACGGATTCCACGGAATCTCGCGACCGGCCATCCCGGAGGCGCGGCGGTCGGTGCTGGAAAAGGAGTACCCCTACGCGTGGCTCGGCATTTTGGCCGAGACGGCCCCGGCCACCGACGACCTGATCTATTCGCGCAATAAGCGCGGATTCGCGTTGTACTCGATGCGCTCGCGCGAGGTGTCGCGGCTCTACTTGCAGGTTCCGGCCGGCGAGAAGGTCGACGCATGGTCCGACGACCGGATCTGGGACGAGCTGGCCCGCCGGTTCGCGTACGACGGGTGGAGCCTCAACACCGGCCCGGTCATCGACAAATCGGTGCTGCCGATGCGCTCGTTCGTCTCGGCGCCGATGCGGCACGGCAATCTGGTGTTGGCCGGGGACAGCGCACACATCGTGCCGCCAACCGGCGCCAAGGGGCTCAATCTGGCGATCTCAGACGTCGTGCTGCTGGCCCGGGCACTGCATGCGAAGTTCACCGCGAACGACGACCGGCTCATCGATTCGTATCCGAGTGACGCGGCGGCCCGGCTCTGGCGTGCCACGCATTTTTCGTACTGGATGACAACGATGATGCACGTCAGCGACGATGCTTTCACCAACGAACTGCAGGCCAGCCAATTGCGTTACGTGATGGGATCCGAGATCGCCCAGGCAAGCTTGGCCGAAAACTACACCGGGATGCCCTACTAACTGCGGCCGGCGGCCGATTGACGACTTGCCCGAATAAATTCCCCTATGCGTATTCTGTGATGCGCTATGGTTTAGCCCGGCGGCACCGTACTGCCGTAATCGAGAGAGGACAGGACATGTTTAGGGGTTTTAAGAACTTTCTGATGCGCGGTGACGTCATCATCGCTGCAGTCGGACTGGTCGTCGCGCTGGCATTCAGTACCCTCATCCAGGCATTTGCCGATGCCGTGATCAACCCGCTCGTTGCAGCGATCCAAGGCGGAAGCGGGCCGGGGCTCGGCTGGCAACTCCGCGACGGCGGCGGCGATGCCACGTTCTTGAATGTCGGCGCCTTCATTTCGGCGATCATTTACTTCGTCATCTTCATGGCCGTCGTCTACTTCGTCATCGTCGTGCCGTACAAGCACATCCAGGCCCGGCGTGGAATTGAAGCCTTCGGCGACCCGGCTCCAGTGAAGACCTGCCCGGCATGCCTCTCGGCCGACATCCCGGCCGAAGCCAGCAAGTGCAAGTACTGCGGAACGGAGCAGCCGGCCGACGCCGTCTAACTTTTTCGCGGCAGCGACCGCAAAACGCGGCGCGGCGTTCCCGACGCCGCGCCGCGTTTTGCGTATTGAGCCGGCGGGTCAGTCGTGTTCCATGTGGAGGATCTTCCCGGTGGACTTCTCGACCTTCACTTCGATGCGGCCTTGCTTGCTGTCTCGAATTTCGACTTCCCATGCAGGCTTGCCGTTGTAGTCGTCGCTCTCGACGTTTTTGACGGTGCCGCCGTACTTGTCCGTGGCGATCTTACCGGCCCGGTCGCGGCTGACGGCGTTCTTTCCGGACTGGCTGTTGTCCGTTTGCGCGGCATCGCTCGAATCGTCGTCGGAATTGTCTTCGTCGTGTTTCATGTGGAGGATCTTCCCGGTGGACTTCTCGACCTTCACTTCGATGCGGCCCTTGTCGCTGCCTCGAATTTCGACTTCCCAGACGGGTTTGCCGTTGTAGTAGTCGTTGTCGACATCCTTGATTTTGCCGCCGTATTTGTCCGTGGCGACCTTGCCGGCCTCGTCGCGGGTGACGGCGTCGCCGGACCGTTCATTATCGTGGTTCGACTGCTGGGTCGACGTCGTATCGCCTCCGCTTTGCATGCCCGAGTCGCTTCCCTGGGAGCACGCGGCCGGCGATCCTGCCGCCACGATGGCGATGCCGGCTGCCAGTGTTCGAAAACGGTGAGTCATGAGTCTTCCTTACGTTGACGGGACCGATCGGGATCGGATTCGCCGTATCGGTTTTGTGCTTTGATTCCACGCTCTCGCCGGTCGAGGACGGTTTCAAGCCGGCTAATGAACCCTTGTCACGGACTTAACCGGCCTTTAACTCCCGGGCTCCGAGCAGGCAAGATGGTGGGTATGAGCGTTGAGCACGTCGTAGTTGTCGGCTCCGGCATCGCCGGGGCCGCCGCAGCGTTTGCCTTGGCCCGGCGCGGCGTCGGAGTCAGCGTGATCGATTCCAATTCCACCGGACGTGCCACCTCGGCCGGTGCCGGAATCATCCAGCCGTGGGCGACGAACGCGGCGGGCCCGTATTACGACCTGTACGCTCTGGGGGCCGGCTATTATCCGACCTTGCTCGACCGGTTGGCGCTCGTCGAATCGACGCCCGTCGACTTTCAGCGGAACGGTTCGCTGGTGGTGTCGGCGGACGGCGGCGAACTGGACGACGTCGAAAAGCGCGTGCGCGGCCGGGCGGAGTCGGCTCCGCTCGTCGGTGAGTTGTCTCGGCTCGATAATTCCGCGGCACGGGAACTGTTTCCGCCGCTGGGAGGCGAGTACTCGGCACTGCTCATTCCGGGCGGTGCGCGCGTGGACGGACGCAGTTTACGGGAGGGCCTGCTGAGTGCAGCGGGGTCGCTGGGCGCCCGGATACTGGGCGGGACGGCGACGCTTGACGCGGACGGGCGGGTGCACTGTGACGGAGTGCGGGTCTCGGCGGATGCGACAGTCGTGGCCGCGGGCTGCTGGACGAATGCGCTGCTCGAGCCGCTTGGCGTCCGGCTGCCCGTCGCACCGCAGCGCGGACAGATCGTGCATTTGGGTCTCGCGGGCGTGGATACGTCCCCGTGGCCGTCGGTGATTCCGCAGACGAGTCATTATCTTGTGGCATTCGATGATTCCCGGGTCGTGGTGGGTGCGACCCGTGAGGCCGACGGCGGGTTCGACGCGCGGGTGACCGCCGCGGGCCAGCAGGAGGTGCTTGCCAATGCGCTGGCCGTTGCCCCCGGGCTGGCCGGCGCAACCGTGCTCGAGACGCGGGTGGGCTTGCGGCCGCTGGCCGACAGCCCGCAGATCGGCCGGCTGCCCGGCGTCCCCGGCCTGTTCGTCAGCACGGGATTCGGAGCCGGCGGACTGACCATGGGACCCGTCAGCGGCGAGCTCATCGCCGATCTGATCATGGAGGACGACCCGCAGATGGACGTGGGCGCCTTCGCACCGGAAGCACAACCAACGAACGGAGCCGCAATATGACGATACTGGTGTTCAGCGGCAGCGACAGGTACGACAGCCAGTGGCACGATCACGTGGCCACGTCGGTGCGGGTCGGGCGGATCGTCGAAGATCTCGATCCGGATGTGCGCGTTCGGGCCGCTCGGCCGGAGGAATTTGGGGCGCTGGACGACGTTGAAATGGTCGCCGTCAATATGGGATACGGGGCCGCGTCCGAGATCGATGCGCCGCTCAGCGAGTGGGCGACGGCGTTGCAGGCGCTCGAATCATTTGTGCGGTCGGGCGGCGGCCTGCTGGCACTACACAATTCCGTCGGCGCGTTCTCCGAATTCGACGATTGGGAACGGCTACTGGGCGGCAAGTGGAATCGCGGCATCACCATGCACCCGCCGATCGGCAACTGGGGTGTCACAGTGCACGCCGACAGCCCGGACGTCACGCGCGGGCTGGACGACTTCACGGTGTTCGATGAAATGTACAGCTTTCTGAACGTCGACCCGGCCGTCAGCGTGACGGCATCGCACACGATGGACGGCACGGAGCACCCGATCGCGTGGTCGCGGCGACACGGCGACGGTCGCGTGGCCGTCGACACCTTGGGACACGACCTGCGCTCGTACGACTTTCCGGCCCGCGTCGAATTGCTCATCCGCGAGAGCCGTTGGCTGCTGAACGGATAAGCCGGTCGGTTTCACGCGTCGCGCGTCGGTCCGGGCTGCGGTTCCGGCTCGGGCGACGGCGTCGGCCGCGGATCGGGCGACGGCGGCATCGGAGCGGGGCCGGGCGGCTCCGGGCTGGGCGGCTCGGGAGTCGGCTCGGGCATGGGAATCGGCTGGGGTTCCGGAGTCGGAGACGGCGGGCCCGGCTCGGGTGGAATGGTCATTGCGGTTACCTCCTACCGATGGATGCCGGTACTTCCATGGCAGCGTCGGACGGGCCGTCTGTCAACAGCCCGGCTTTTACCGGGCCCCCAGCTTCTTCCAGATGCCGATGAGGCTGACAGTGCTGACCACCGCGGCGAAGATGACCCAAAAGCTCGGCGCCATGTCGTTGCCGGTGGTGTTGATCAGCCAGGTGGCCACGAGCGGCGTGAATCCACCGAAGATGGTGACGCCGACGTTGTAGCCGAGCGCCATGCCCGTTGCTCGGGTCTCCGGCGGGAAGATGGAAGCCATGATCGCCGCCATCGGCCCGTAATAGGCGCCCTTGAAAAGTGCCATGAAGAACAGTACGACGAGCAGCACGGCCAGAACCGGCCACGCGACCATCCAGGCGAACATCGGGTAAATGAACACGAGAATCAGGCCGGCTGCGGGGAGCATGATCGTCAACTGGCCGATTCGGTCCGAGTAGTGGCCGGCAATCGGAGCGACGATCAAGAGGACGACTCCGGCGACGATCGTCGCAATGAAGCCGCTCGAGTCGGGGAGGTGGAGGGTCTTGATGGCATAGGTCGGGATGTACGTGATCATGTAGTTCAGGCAAGTGGTGACGGCAAGGACACCGATGACCAGTAGTACGAGGAGTTTCTGCCTGGCGAACACCGTACGCACCGGTCGGCCGGCGACCCGGCTGGAGATGACTGCGGCGGACTCGGCCGGCTCGGGCACGTGGCGCCGAATGTAGATCCCGACCGGTCCGACCAGAAGTCCCACGATGAACGGAATGCGGAATCCCCAGGAATACAGGTCCTCCGAACTCATTAAGGTAGTCAGGCCAGTCCCAATGAGCGCGGCCAACAGCGAACTCATGGCCTGACTGGCGAATTGCCAGCTCGCGGCGAATCCGCGCCGACCGGGCAGATGTTCGACCATCAACGCCGTCGAGCTGCCGAACTCGCCGCCTGCCGCAAACCCCTGAATCAGCCGAGCTATGAGGATCCCGATGGGTGCGAGGACTCCGATCGTCGCGTAGGGAGGCATGATGCAGATCAGCAGCGTGCCGACGACCATGAGCCCGAGCGAGAGAGTCAGCGCCGGCTTACGGCCGGCGCGGTCGGCGAACGATCCGAGGACCAACGCCCCCAGCGGTCGGATGAGGAATGAGACTCCGAACGTGCCGAGGGTCAGCACCAACGACACGGCAGGATCGGCATTGGTGAAGAACGCTTTGGCGATATAGACGGCAAAGAAGCTGTAGACGGCTATGTCGTACCACTCAAGAGCATTGCCGACGCAGGCCGCCACGATGATCCGTGTGGCACCCATCGGCTGCTTGGTGGCTTTGTCGGCGGGGATGCTCATGCTTCACCGAGATCCCAGAACAAGCCGGCCATGATTTGCAGCGCTTCGCGCATGAGCGAGCCGAGCAGGTGCTCGTTCGGCGCGTGTTGAGCGCATCCGGGATAGGAATGCGGAATCCAAATGGTCGGCAGCCCAAGCACGTGGGCAAATGCGGAGTTCGGGAGCGACCCGCCCAAATTCGGCAACAGGCCCGCGTCCTTACCGGTCGTCTCCTGGATGGATTTCAGCGCCCACGTCACCCACGGATCCTCGGGGTCGAGGCGAGTGGCGGGCATCATGTGCTCCACGTCGACCTCGACCATGGGAAATCCGTGGTCGTCCAGATGCTTCCGAAGGATCGCCTCGATATCGGCCGCATTCGTCCCGACGACGAAGCGAAGCTGGCAATGCGCTCGCGCCTCGTTCGGAATGGCATTGACGGGGCCGTCCGGGTTGCCGGCGATCATGGCCAGCACTTCGAGCGTGTTCCACCCGAAAAGCCGCTCGGACGGCGTCAGGCCGGGTTCGCCCCACCCGGGGTCGACCCGCGGGCTGTCCGGCGAATCGTCGACCGAGATCTTAGCCAGCGCCGACCGGACGGCAGCGGGAATCGTGGGAGGTCGCAAGCCGTCGACGAGCAGTGTGCCGTGCCCGTCGACCATGGCGGCCAGCGCATTCGCGATGACGATGGCGGGATTGCTCAGGACGCCGCCCCAGTTACCGGAGTGGTGGCTTTCGTCCCGTGCGCGGAATTTAAGCGTGAAGTTTGCCGCGCCGCGGGACCCCAGGAACAACGTCGGCAAATCCGCAGCCAGCCGCGGTCCGTCCGAAGCGAGCAGCAGATCGGCGGCGAGTGCGTCTTTGTGCAGGGCGCAGACTTCTTCGAGGCCGGGCGAGCCGGACTCCTCGCCCATGTCGATGAGCACTTTGGCGTTGAAACCGAGCCGACCGTTACGCGCCTTGAGCACTTGCTCGAGAGCGCCGAGGTTCACGGTGTGCTGGCCCTTGTTGTCGGCGGTGCCGCGGCCGTACCAACGCTCGCCGTCGACTGTCACTTTCCAGGGGTCGAGCCCGTCGCGCCACGATTTTGCGTGGGCGCGCTGCACGTCGCCGTGCCCGTACGTCAGCACGGTCGGCAGCGAATCGCCCTCGCGGCGTTCGGCGATGAGGAACGGATGCTGCGGTGAGACGGGATTGTCCACGACGTGCGCGCTGAAGCCCAGCCGTTCGACGTCCGGAATGATCTGCTCGCCCAGATACCGACGCAGCTCCGGCCCGCTGTCCGGGTCTTGGCTCTCCGTGCGAATTGCGACGCGGCGTGCCAGATCACTTTTGAACCGTCCGGAATCGAAGTATTCGGTTGCCAGGTCGATGGCGCTGGGTCTATTCATGAACTCAAAATTCCACAGCGGGAATGTGTGCCACAAGAGTTATCGAGCATTTGGCGTATGCGTTTATGTGCGGCTCAGCGTTGCCGAAACGGCAATGGTTTGAGGATACGGTGAGGGAATGCCGCTTTACGATCCAGCTTTGCGCTACTTTCTGGCCGTCTATGAATCCGGGTCGGTGAACGCTGCAGCCCGCGAACTTTTCGTTGCCGCGTCAGCAGTGAGCCGGCAGATGTCGAAATTGGAGCACGAGACCGGGGCACAGTTGTTCGAGAGGCTTTCAGCGGGCGTCCGTCCGACGGAGGCCGGACACCGGTTTGCCAAGTACGCCCACCGCGCAGTCCAAGACGCCGGGCACGTGATTGATGAAATTCACGAGAGTCGGTCCGCCGACACTGTCATTCGGCTTGCGGCGCCGAATGGTGTCGGTCACGAATTTCTCCCGCGATTGGCAGGGAAGTATCGGAGCGTCCACAGCGGCGCACGGTTCGTGTTGCACCTGACGGATCCTGCCGAGGCCACGCAAATGGTTCGCGACGGGGCGGCGGATCTCGCTGTGACATTCAATCTGGCGATCGAGCGGGGCGTTGAAATCGTGCATTCGGCGCCGGCACCGCTGATGGCTGTCGTGCGCCCCGGCCACGTGTTGGCGTCGTACGACGTCGTGGGGCTTCGAGACCTATTGAAATTTCCGGTGGCGCTCAACACGCCGAACACGACGAATCGGCGGCTGATCGATGTCGTCACTGCGTCCAACGGGGCCCCTATCGATCCCGTGCTCGTCTGCGACAACCCGGATGCAACCGTGCGATTCATCAGCTGCAGTGACGCCGTCAGCCTGCTCGGCGCCATCACCATCATCAAAGATCTCGAGAACGGCGAAGTAGTTGCTATTCCGCTTCGGGAAAAGGAATTGCGCCAGCGAACTCTCCAGGTACAAACGGCAGCCGGCCGCCGATTGCCGGCCGCCGTTCAGGGTTTCGTCGATTTCGTCGTTGCCGAGTTGGGGTGCATCGCCGCATAGCCCCGACTGCCGCAGTGCCGTCTCACAATATAAACAATATGGAACGTTCCGTATCGTTACGGGCAAATTTGTGGTTCACTCGTGCTTATGACGGAAGTCACATCGATCGGCCGGCCGCCGGACGCCGGGCTCACCGAGAAGATCCTGGATGAAACGCTGCGGCAACTGCAAACCGATGCCTACGCGACCCTGCGGATCGAACATGTCGCTGCCGCGGTCGGGTGCGGTAAGACTGCCGTCTACCGACGGTGGGAGAACAAGGCGGCGCTCGCGGCCGCCGCATTGAAACACAGCTCGCAGCTCGGCGAGCTGCCGGATACCGGCAATATCGTCGACGACCTCGTCGTGCACGCGTGGCGCAATGTCCAAAACCAGCGGGCACGGGGTTTCGGCACCGACAAGGCTCACAACATCTGGGCGTCCATCACCGACCCGGCCGTGCGTCAATATTTCTGGGATGAGTTCCTCGTCGACAGGCGACGCATGGGCACGCAAATCCTGCGCCGCGCGATGGACCGCGGCGACCTGCCCGAGAACACCGACACGGACCTCATCCTTGACGCCCTGGCCGGGCTCACCATCTACCGCAACACGGTGCGGCTGGCCGAGATCGACGACGGCGAAGTCCGGGCGCTCGCCACGGCCCTCGTGCACTCGCCACCTCTCACACACCCTTCGAAAGTAGGCAACCGACAATGACCACCGCCCGTCTTCCGCTGACTCCTTCACCCGGCAACACCCGGATGCGCCTGGTCGGCGCCACGCTCATCGACGGCAACGGCGGCGAGCCGGTCCGGGACTGCGAGATCGCCATCGAATCGGGTCGTATCACGTACGCCGGGCCGCGCAGGCTCGCTGACGCCGACGCCGACGCCACGACCGTCGACCTGGCCGGGAAGACAATCCTCCCGGGCTTCATCGATTCGCACGTGCATCTGGCCTTGAACCTCGAGGCGAAACCCGCGAAAGTGCTCGCCCAGCATCCGTCCGAACGCATCCTCGAAACCGCCGCGACGATTCGGAAAACCCTGATGGCCGGCATTACGACGGCACGCGATTTGGCGGGGTTGGACGCCGGGTATCGCGACGCCATCACGGCCGGCACCATCGTGGGGCCGCGCATGCACTTGGCAATTCAAGCGCTCTCGCCAACCGGCGGCCACACCGACCACCACCTGCCTAACGGCACCTATGTCGGACCCCCGTTCGGCGAGGTCGGCCCGATCATCGACTCGGACGACGACGTCCGGCGCACCGTCCGTCTTCTCGTCCGCTCGGGCGCCGACGTGATCAAGGTCTGCACGACCGGAGGGGTGTCCAGTCCGTCCGACACACCGCACGACCTCGGCGTCCCCGAGCATCATGTGCGCCTCATCGTCGAAGAGATGGGCCGGCGCCAAGGCCAGCCGGTGGCGGCGCACGCGCAAGGTACCGCCGGCATCATCGAAGCGATCCGCGGCGGCGTCGCGAGCGTCGAACACGGGTACGAGATCGACGACGAAGGCATTGAGCTGATGCTCGAACACGACACGTTCCTGGTGCCGACCCTCAGTTCCGCCCTCCGAGTGCCCTCGCCGGACGACGTGCCCGGCTACCTTTACGAAAAGAAGGTCCGCTGGTCTGCCATTGCCCGCTCGCACGTGGCCAAAGCGCTGCAGGCCGGCGTCAAGGTGGCAATGGGCACCGACTCGGCGGTGTGCCCGCACGGCGTGAACCTGAAGGAACTCGGTCACCTCGTCGAACTCGGACTCGCTCCGATGGACGCCATCGTGGCCGGCACGCGGAACGCCGCGGCCCTTATGCGCTTGGACGAGCACATCGGCACACTCGAAGCCGGCAAGCTCGCCGATATCGTCATCACCGAGATCGATCCGTTGACCGATATCACCGCGCTGGCCGATCCGGCGACGATCGGCGCCATCCTGCAGGGCGGCCGGCTCGTCAAGGATCTCGAGGGCTGGTTTCCGGGCAGGCCGGTCGAGTCCGGGCCCGGCGCGTGAACCCGGTGACGGCGGCGGATCTGCCTGCCCTGGCTGCGGCCGTGACAAGCGGATCGCTCACCAGTCGCCGGTTGGTTGACAGTTGCCTCGAGGCAGCCGACGCGCTCGATCTGTTGCTCGGCACCTATCTCGTTCGTTTCGACGATGACGCGCGCGGTGCGGCCGACGCCGTCGACTCGGCCGCGGCCCGAGGCGACACGTTGGGCCCGCTTGCCGGCGTCCCGCTCGGCGTGAAGGACTTCATCGCGACCCGGGAGGCGGTCGCGACCGGGCAGAGCGCCGTCCACGACCCCGATTGGCGGCGCGGCCGCGACGCCGAAGTGATCGCGCGTCTGCGGCACGCCGGTGCCGTCATCATCGGAAAGACGACGATGGTCGAACACGCCGCGGGCCGGCCGGACCCGGCCCTGCAGTTCCCGATCCCCCGCAACCCGTGGGATCTGGGCCGGTGGACGGGCGGTTCGAGCACCGGAACGGCCAATGGAATCGCAGCAGGGCTGTTCCCGGCCGGTCTCGGCACCGACACGTCGGGCAGCGTCCGTATTCCGGCGGCGATGTGCGGCATCACCGGACTGAAGCCCACTCGCGGTCTCGTGCCCATGGACGGCTGTCTGCCGGCCAGCGACTCTCTCGACGTGATAGGTCCAATGGCGCACAGCGCGCGCGATTGCGCAGTTCTGCTCGACGTGATGACGGGCACGCCGCCGCGGGAACCGTCCGACGATCTCGCCGGTCGACGCATCGGTGTGCCGTGGACGCTGCTCAGCGATCCGTCCCGAGATATCGATGCGGCGTGCCTGGCTGCGTTTCGCCGCGCCATGGCCGAGATGGAAGATGCCGGCGCACACATCGTCGACTTCGACTTGTCCGAGATCGACGCCATGATCGCTGCGACCATGACCATCATGATCCGCGAGATGTACGTGGTACACCGAGACGATCTCACGTCCCGATGGAACGACTACGGCAGGTCGCTCCGCCGGATTGCCGCGGCCGGGGCGATCGTCACGGACGACGGGTACCTGTCGGCTCGTGCCTACGCCAGATCGATAGCGGCGACCATGCGGGAACGGATGGCCGGCCTGGATGCCGTCGCCACGCCGACCTGGCCGACGGGGGCCCCGCCGTACCAGTCCAACGGCGGCATGCCGCAAGAGCAGCTGAACCTGACAGCGGCGTGGAACGCGACGGGATTCCCGGCGCTTGCCGTGCCGATGGGATTCGACGACGAGCACATGCCGGTGTCGCTGCAGTTGATCGGCCCGCCGATGACGGATGCGCGTCTTCTGGGCATCGGCCACGCGTACCAGTGCCGCACCGACTGGCACACACGCCGTCCTTCGCCCGACCCGGCTGCGACCCCGACTCCCGTGCCCGACCTGGACGACGGCATGGATGCCGGCGAAACGGCAGTCATCGAACGGATGGGCCGGACCTTGATCCAGGCGGCAAGCCTCTTCACCAATCACCCGAACACCGACACGACAATGAAAGGCGATCGATCATGAACTTCGTCGATGAAGCGAAGACCATCCACCCGGAACTCATCGCGCTGCGGCGCACGCTGCACGCATCCCCGGAAGTCGGCCTCCAGCTGCCCGAAACTCAAAAGACAGTGCTTGCCGAACTTGCCGATCTCGGCCTGGACATCACTCTCGGCACCGACACGACGTCCATCGTGGCAGTGCTGCGCGGCGGCAAGCCCGGCCCGGTCGTGCTGTTGCGCGGCGATATGGACGCGCTGCCCGTGACCGAGCTGACCGACCTCGATTTCGCGTCGACCAACGGTGCCATGCACGCGTGCGGGCATGACTTGCATACCGCCGGCCTGGTCGGGGCCGCCAAACTCCTGACCGCCCACCGGGACGAACTGGCCGGCAGCGTGATCTTCATGTTCCAGCCCGGCGAAGAAGGCGAAGGCGGCGCGAAGATCATGTTGGAGGAGGGGCTGCTCGACGTTGCCGGGGAACGTCCCGTTGCCGCGTACGCGATCCACGTGGGCCCCGGCCCGAAAGGCCAATTCGGCACTCGCCCGGGAACCATCATGGCCGGTGCCAACAAGCTGTGGGTCACCATGCATGGCGCCGGAGGGCACGGATCGCAGCCGGAGAATTCCACCGACCCGGTGCCGCCGCTCGCCGAAATGGTGACGGCGCTGCAAACCATGGCGACACGGCAATTCAGCGTGTTCGACCCGATAGTTGTCACTGTGACGCAATTGGAAGCCGGCGAGGCAATCAACGTCATCCCCGACACCGCCAAGCTCGGTGCGACAATCCGCACCTTGTCGAACAAGTCGTTGGACCTCGTGATCGCCAAGACGAAATCGCTCGCCGACGGTATTGCAGCCGCTCACGACTGCACCGCCGAAGTCGAACTCGACGTCAGCTACCCCGTGACCGTTAACGACGACGCCGCAACCGCCGAAGCCCTGTCGGTCCTCCGGGAGTCCTTTGGCGACGACCGCGTGGTCGAGTCCCCGGATCCGCGGATGGGGTCGGAGGACTTCTCCTTCGTACTGGAAGAAGTGCCCGGCACCTTCCTGTTCTTGCTGGCCACGCCCGACGGGATCGACCCGGACAGCGCGACGAACCACTCTCCGCGCATCTACTTCGATGACGACGTGCTGGCCGACCAGTCCGCTGCTCTGGCGCAGCTGGCCTGGTCGAAGCTGCAAGCCGCGGCCGCCACGGCAGCAGGCTGACGAAAGGAGAACCGTATGGATCCGGTAGTCGCTTCAATGATCGTGCTGGCCGTCATTGCGCTCGGCGAGCTGGTCTCGATCTGGACCGGCGCCAAGGCGCCGGCGCTGCTCATCACCATCGTTGTGCTGTTCGTTCTGCTCCAGATCGGAGTAGTGCCCAAGAACATCATTGATGCCTCGACGTTCGCCGTGGTCGGCACGGTGTTGCAACCGGCCCTGCTGGTGCATATGGGCACGCTGATCCCCGTGAGCGTCATCAAGAAGCAGTACAAAGCCGTCTTGATCGCCGTCTGCGGGATGGTCGTGGCGGTCTTGCTGATCACTGCGGTAGTGACGCCGATCTTCGGCTACGCGTCATCGGTTGCCGGGGCCGGGCCCCTCAACGGCGGCCTGATCGCGTTCATCATCACATCGAAGTCGCTGAAAGCAGCCGGGCTGGGAAGCCTCGTCGCCATCCCGCTCATGGTGTTGGTGTTGCAGGGGCTGGTAGGGATGCCGTTGACGTCGAACCTGCTGCGTCGCCATGCCAAGACCTTTCGTAACAGTGTGGACAACCGGCAGAAGGCGGGCATCGCGGTCGGCGGCGAGGGAGCACCTGCCGGCAGCGGCGGGGGAGCTGCGGCGATCGATCCGGATGCCGTAGTCGCGGCGGACAAGCCCGCCCGGTTCAAACTGATCCCGGACAAGTACTTGCAAAGCAGTATGGTCTTGCTGTTCATCATCTTCGTCGGCGGCGCCATCGCCGTCGGGCTGGGGAACCTCACCGGCATCAGCTACAGCTTGTGGGGACTGGCCATCGGGATTGTCGGCGCGTACTTCGGCATCTATCCGCCAAGGGCACTGGAAAAGGCCAATGGTTTCACCATTGCAATGGTCGGCTTGATCTTCATCGTGCTGGCCTCATCCACCGACGTGTCGGTGAAGCAGATAGTGAGCTTGCTGCCGGTGGTCGCCACCATCGTCATCGTCGGCACCATCGGGCTGGTGATTGGCGGGTACATCGGATCGAAAATCTTCCGGTGGGATCCGTTCAAGGGCATCCCCGTCGCGTTGACGGCGCTGTTCGGGTTCCCGGTCGACTACTTGATCTCGCACGAAGTGAGCCGCAGCGTCGGCCGGACCGATGAGGAACGCGAAGCGATTCTCGGCGAGGTTCTCGCCCCGATGATCATTGGAGGATTCACGACGGTTACGGCCGGGTCGGTGGTGATTGCCAGTCTCCTGGTGAAAACGCTCTAACCGCCCGGACTGCCGCGGAGTCGGCGAGCCCTCAGCCGTCAGCGGAGGAACTTGTCCAGCGTCAACGGCAGATCGCGCACGCGCACGCCCGTTGCGTTGTACGCGGCATTGGCGATGGCGGCGGCCGTGCCGGTGATGCCGATCTCGCCGATGCCGCGGGCCCCGAGCTTGCCGGCGTGCTCGTCGCGCTCATCCAGCCAGATGGCGTCGATATCGTGCACGTCGGCGCATGCGGGAACGTGATAGCCGGCAAGATCGTGATTGACCACATGGCCGAACCGCGGATCCATGACGCTTTCCTCGTGCAATGCCATGCCGAGCCCCATGGTCATGCCGCCGATGAACTGCGAGCGCGCCGTCCGGGCGTTGATCACCCGGCCCACCGAGAACACGCCGAGCAACCGGTCGACCCTGACCTCGCCGGTGCGTGAGTTCACTCGCACCTCGGCGAATTGCGCGCCGAACGAATGCAGCGAGAAGTTCTCGGCGTCCGTCACGGTCGGGCTTTCGGCCCGGACCTCGTCGTCCGGTTCGGGCCGTTCGCCGAACTTCTCCCGAAACTCGTCGGCCGCCGCGATTATCGCCCCGCCCCAACTGGCGGTGCCCGACGAGCCGCCGGCGATAGTGGCGTTGGGCTCGTCGGTGTCGCCAATGGCCAGCATGACCGATTCCTTCGGACATCCCAGCGCCTCGGCAGCGATCTGCGTCAGCGACGTCCACGTGCCCGTGCCGAGTTCGGCGGCGCCGATGCCGACTTCGTAGCGCCCGTCCGCCCGGTACCGCACGCGCGCGACCGAACCGGGGATCCGCACGAACGGGTACGTTGAACTTGCCACACCGAGCCCGATCAGCCAGTCCCCCTCGCGGCGGGAGCCGGGCTCCGGACGGCGCCGTTCCCACCCGAAGCGCTCGGCGCCGGTGTCCAGGCATTCGACAAGATGACGCGCCGAGAACGGCTTGCCGGACATCGGATCAACGTCCGTATCGTTTCTCCGTCGCAATTCGATCGGATCGATGCCCGCGGCCGCGGCCAGATCGTCCATGGCCGTCTCCAGCCCGAACATGCCGGGACATTCGCCGGGCGCGCGGAACCACGACGCAACCGGGACGTCGAGAGGCACGAGCCGATGCGTCGACCGGATATTCGGTGCCGCGTACATGGTGCGCGCCGGCACGCCGGCCTGTTCGGCGAACTCCTTGATCTTCGAGGTGGGCTCGGTGACGTCGACGCTGACCGCCGTGAGCCGACCGCCTGGATCCGCAGCCAACCGGATGTGTTGATGCGTCGGCTCGCGGTACCCCGCCAGGGGGAACATCTGCTGCCGGGTCAGCGCGTACTTCACCGGCCGGCCGTCGGCCGCGAAAGCGGCAAGTGCCGTGAGCGCTTCGCCGGCGTGCGGGGTGCCCTTCGACCCGAACCCGCCGCCCACGTACGGCGAGATCACGTGCATCCGGTCCGGTTCGAGCCCGAACAGCGGTGCCAGTACGCTCCGCGCCGGATGGACGCCCTGCGTGGAGTCGAACAAGGTGAGAGTCCGGCCGTCCCACTGGGCGACGGCCGTGTGCGGCTCCATCGGGTTGTTGTGCTCGATGGGGGTCGTGTAGACATGGTCGACCGCCGTGCGTGCGGACGCCAGCGCCGCGTCGACATCGCCTTTCGAAACGTCCGCCTGCTGACCGCCGTTCACGCCCTCCGGGGTGTACGCGTCCGGGTGGTCGACGCGGAATCGCGCATCGTGCGCGGACTCGTCGTACGAGTGCCCCACCAGGCCCGCCGCATAGCGCGCTTCTTCCGGAGTTTCGGCCAGCACGGCGCCGATGATTTGCCCGCGGAAGCCGATGTCCGCGGATTGCAGGACGGCAAGCTCCAGGTTGTCGGTCGAAGCAAGCTTCGGCGCATTGGCATGCGTCAACACGGCAAACACGCCCGGGGCCGCTTCGGCTGCCGCCGTATCGAGCGCGGCAACCCGTCCCGCGGCGATCCGCGACAACACCGGAAAGAGGTAGAGGGGACGTTCGGTCCGCTGCTCATAAGCAAAGGGCGCCAGGCCGCGGACCTTCAGCTCGCCGTCGATGCGGGGCGTACTCATTGCTCCTCCGACAGTTCGCTCAATACCGCCGTCAAAGTTCCGCGCAGCAGCCGACGCTTGAATTCGTTGCCGGGGAGCGGATCGGCTGCGGCCAGTTCGGCGTCGGCGGCCGCCTCGTAGGACGCCGCGGATGCCGGGGCTCCGCGTAACGCCTCTTCGGCACGCGCCGCACGCCACGGCTTGTGCGCAACCCCGCCGCACGCGATCCGCACGTCGGCCACGTGCCCGCCGTCGACCCTCAAGGACGCCGCAACGGAGACCAGCGCAAACGCGTACGACTCTCTGTCGCGCACCTTCCGGTACGTTGACGGCGCCCCGGTGGGCGGCGGCAGTCGCACGCCGGTGATCAGTTCGCCGTGCGCCAGAACCGTATCGTGGCTGGGATCCTCGTTCGCGTAGAACTCGTTGAGCGGAATCTCCCGATCGCCGGCGGCGCCGAGCACCTGCACGACGCCGCCGTAGAGAGCCAGGGCCACCGCCATATCGGACGGATGCGTCGCGACGCAGTCGGGCGTGGCAGCGAAGATGGCGGCATCGCGCGCATATCCGCCGAGCGCCGAACATCCCGTGCCGGGCTCGCGCTTATTGCACGGCGTGGTCGGGTCGTGAAAATACGGGCACCTGGTGCGTTGGAGCAGATTGCCGCCGGTCGTCGCGAGATTGCGCAGCTGGCCCGAGGCACCGGAGAGCAAGGCTGTGCTCAGTGCCGGATAGCGGCTGCGGACCGCCGGGTGCTCGGCGAGGTCGCTGTTCCGGACCGACGCCCCGATGGCGACACCGCCGTCGGCAGTGTCGATCACGTCGCCGAGCGGCAGCCGGCTGACGTCGACGAGGGTGCGCGGCGTGGCGATTTCAAGCCGCATATGGTCGACGAGGTTCGTGCCGCCGGCGATGAATGCGGCGTCCGGGTCCGCGGAAACCGCCCGGACGGCGTCCGCGGTGGTGTCCGCCCGCGAGTAGGCGAAGGGAATCATGAGCGCCGGCCGTCCGGCGCGCCGTCCGCGGCTTGACGGACGGCGGCAACGATATTCACGTAAGCGCCGCACCGGCATAGATTGCCGCTCATTCGTTCGCGGATCTCGTCGTCGCTGAGGTCGGCGCCGCCGGCTTCGTCGAGCATGCCGACCGCCGAGCACACCTGTCCGGGAGTGCAGTAGCCGCATTGGAACGCGTCTTGGTCGATGAAGGCTTGCTGCACCGGATGCAATTGGTCGCCGTCGGCGAGTCCGGCGGCAGTGACGACGTCCCGGCCGTCCTGTGCGACCGCCAGCGACAGGCACGTCGTGACGCGCCGACCGTCCACCAGCATGGTGCACGCGCCGCATTGACCGTGATCGCAGCCCTTCTTGGGGGACCAGTTGTTCAAATGATCGCGGACGACGTCCAGCAAGGTCGTGCGCGTGTCAACGGTGAGGGTGTGTTCGCGGCCGTCGACGGTCATGGTGATCGAAGCATCCATTGTCGCCTCCTCTGGTAAACGTACCCGCAGCCTTGTCGGCCGACAAGGGAAATCAGACCGCGGATTGGTCGTCGCCCGTCGATGAGTTTTGGCCGGCCCGATCGTCTACCCGATAGTGTTCCCGGCCAGCGGGGGCTCCAAGAAGAAAAGAGACAGACCATGAGCGAGCAGAAGTTTCCGGCAGGTGCTCCGTGCTGGATTGATCTGTTGACGAGCGACGTCGAACGCAGTAACGCGTTTTACGAACGGATCTTCGGCTGGACGGCCGGCGCCGGTGCCCCGGAATTCGGCGGATATTACATGTACTTCCTCGACGGTGCGCCAATCGCCGGCGGTATGCCGAACAGTCCGAGCATGGAGACCGCGGACCGGTGGGGCATTCACGTGAACACCGTTGATGCGCAGGCGACGTCGGCGGCGGTGGCCCGCGCCGGCGGCAAAGCGCTCTCGGACGTCATGGAGATCGGCAGCATGGGGTTGAATGCGATGTTCGCCGACCCGGCCGGCAGCGAATTCGGTATTTGGCAGGCGAAGGAGTTCGCCGGCTGCTCCGTCATGGCGGCAGTCGGGGCGCCGTGCTGGTTCGAGTTGGGTACGTCCGATTACGATTCAGCCGTCGAATTCTACGGGCAGGTCCTCGGTCTCGAGGCCTCCGTGATGAGCGACGATCCCGGGTTCAAATACACAACTCTCGGCGCCGGTGGGTCGCCGCTGGCCGGCATCATGGACACTCGCACGATGGGAGGCCCGCTTCGTGACGGGTGGAACGTCTACTTCGGCGTGGCCGACACCGACGAGGTGTTGGGCCGCGTGCCTTCCCTCGGGGGATCGGTGACCGGGGAGGCCAAGGATTCGCCGTTCGGCCGGGTTGCCGAAGTTGCCGATCCGGCAGGCGTCAGGTTCTCGGTCGTCTCGGTCCAGGACGAGGGCTGCCCTGTGTAAGTCGAGCCCGGTCAGTCCAAGTGGGCCGGCAGGCCGAAAGCCTCGAACAGGTTCGCGGCGTCGAGGAACGAGTGGATTCCAGCGACCTTGCCGCCGCGGACCGCCAGTACGTGCAGCGCCCACGGCGCGTGCCCGCCGGCGGGGTCGATCCGGTACTGGGCGAACGTCGGACAGCCGTTTGCCGACGTGGGCAGGATGCGCGAGCCGCGGCATTCCGCGCCGACGCCGAGCATCCAACGGCCGATGTCGTCCGAACCGCGCAGCCACATGGCCAACGGCGGCATGGTTTGCACGGCGTCCGCGTGCAGCAGCCGCGTGAATTCGGCGATGTCGTAGCGCTCGAACGCGTCCACGTACCTGTCGACAAGTTCGGCGGACGGCGCATCGAGCGGCCTTGCCGACTCGGTGCGCGTCGCGGCAAGCGTCGACCGGGCACGTTGCAGCGCCGAGTTGACTGCCGCGGCGGAAACGTCGAGGAGAGCAGCGACTTCGTCGGCGCGCCAGCGCAATACCTCACGGAGAATCAGGACGGCGCGCTGCCGGGCCGGCAGGAGCTGGAGGGCGGCCACGAACGCCAGCCGGATACTTTCCCGGTATTCGGCATGGTCGGCCGCATCGGCCTCGGGCGGGAGGACGCGGTCGTCGGCGATGGGCGAGACCCACGACCCATCCGGCAGGACGTCCGCAAGCGACTCCTCAACCGGCGGGCGGGCCGGGCCGAGTTGCACGGGCATGGCGCGGCGCGAACCGGCGCGAATGGCATCGATGCACGTGTTGGTGGCGATCCGATAGAGCCATGAACGCAGGCTTGACCGGCCTTCGAATTTTCCGGCTGCTCGCCATGCCTTCAGCATGACTTCCTGCACGGCGTCTTCGGCGTCGGCGCCGGAGCCGAGCATGCGGTAGCAGTACCCGGTCAACTCGCGCCGGAAAATCTCGGGATCGGCGGGTTCGGCCGTCGTTGGCTCCGCTTGTCGAACCGTCATACAGGTAAATGCTACCTGTAAAACGCCCCGCCGCGTATGGAACGCGTAGTCATGACGGGGCGCCCTATACGGCGCGGCGCGCTTTCCGGTATGCGCGGCGCGCGGGGCGGCCATTCCGAGCAGCCACAGCGTTGATTCGGGTTACTGTCAAGCGGTCGACGTCCGAACAGTCAACTCGGGTTGGAAAACGACGTGTTCGCGTTCCGGGCGGGTGCCCGCGGCAAGTGCGGCGGATTCTCGGCGCAAGAGGTCGACGGCGGTACGCCCGAGGAGTTCGCGGGGCTGGCGAACCGAGGTCAGCGGAACGACGGTCGCTTGAGCGAAGTCGATGTCGTCGTATCCGATGACTGCGACATCGCCGGGGATAGAGACTGTGCCGTTCATGCCGAACGCTTGGACGATCCCGATGGCAACCAAATCGTTCGCGGCAAACACGGCATCGGGCATGTCGCCTGCGGGCCGCCGGAGCAGCGCTTCGCCGGCGGATCGCCCGTGCGCAATCGTCAGAGCGTCGATATCCATCACTTCGAGCGTGACGTCGGGAGCATCGCCGACCGCTTTCTGAGCCCCGGCGATTCGGTCATCTACCTGTCGCAGACCGAGTGGACCGCCAACGAGGACAATGCGCCGTCGCCCTCGACTGATCAAATGCGTCGCGGCCATGGCGCCGCCGGCGACATCGTCGACCGACACGCTCGAGAAGTCCGGGAGGTCGACCTGCCGATCGACCAGAACCGTCGGCGTGCCGCGTTCACGCAACCGCCTGAGCCGGGCCAGTGAGTCGCCGATGGGTGCGATGAGCAGTCCTTGCACTTGCTGCTCTTCGAAGAGGTCGATATAGGCCGACTCGCGTTCGGTTGACTCGGAGCTGTTGCCCAGGAGAACGGACAGGCCCTCCTCGGCGGCACGCTGTTCCGCTCCTCGCGCGAGATCGGTGAAGAACGGATTGCCCACGTCGAGTACCACGAGGCCGATGGTCCTGCTCTGGCCGGCACGCAGCTGGCGCGCCGCGTCGTTGCGGACGAAGCCGAGCTCCTCGATGGCGAGGTGCACTCTGTCAACGGTGGCCGGTGCAACCTTGGCGGGGTTGTTCAGGACGTTCGACACGGTGCCGACGGACACGCCCGCCGCGGCGGCGACGTCCTTCACTCCGATATGCGCGCGGCGTGGTGTAGTCACGGTTCATTTCTACCTCACGGAGCCCTGGCGGGCTGCTCACCGGCTAATTGGCACGCGTCTTCCGCCGCGATGTGATCTGTGTTACCGTTGACCGCACGATAAATTGAAACGATTCATCAAACCGTAGATTCTATTCGTCCAACGGAGAACGTCATGGCTTTAGCGAGTGACGGGAACGCATTCGAGACAATCACCACTGCAACTCCGCCGCATTGGCGGTGGACTTTCGTGGCGGCAATGGCCGGGTTCATCGATGCCGGATCGATTGTGGCCGGCTCGGTCGGACTCAATATTTGGGTGCCGCACTTCGGCCTCACCAACTCGATGGTCGGCCTGCTGGGGGCAATCAGCTCGAACGCCATTTCCGCAGGCGTCGGAGCGCTGCTGGGCGGATGGATCTGCGATAAATACGGTCGCAAGAAGATCTATGCCTACGACCTGGTGCTGTACATGTTCGGGCTGCTGTTCCTGATCTTTACGATGGCGCCGTGGATGTTGTTCGTGGGATACATCATCGTCGGCCTGGCGGTCGGCGCCGACATTCCAGCTTCCTGGTCTCTCATCACCGAATTTGCTCCGGCCCGCCGTCGTGGCCGCCTCGGTTCACTCGTGCAAGTGCTGTGGAACTTAGGGCCGGTGGTGATGCTCAGCCTCGGTCTGTTGCTGCAACCGCTGGGGATGTTGGGAATCCGGTTCATCTTCGGATTCCTCTTCGTGGTCGGACTCGTGACTTGGATCATGCGGCACGGTGTCGGCGAGTCCGAGCGGTGGCAGAGAGCCAATGACGCGAAAAATTTGACGGGGGACCTCACCAAGCCGGCTCGGTCGTTTGGCCGTGACATCAAGGCCCTGTTGACCAAACCGGCGCTCGGTATGTTTGTGATGCTCATCGGAATGTATGGGCTCTGGAACATCTTCGCCGGTACGAACGGCTTTTATCAGCCGTACCTGTTGAAGTCGATCGGCAACGAAACCAACGCGGCGAGCGTTGGGCTGCAATGCATGTACTTCGGAGCAACGGTGCTCACTACCGTGTTTGTATTCGGTTGGCTGATCGACAAGATCAACAGGCGATTCTTGTTCGGCCTGAGTGCTGCCGTCCAGATTGCGGGCATGTCGCTCTTGATCTTCTTCCCGCTGACGACACCCATCGCATTTGCCTACCTCTTGTCCACCGGGCTGGCCATCGGATTCGGCCAGCAGGCGTTCTTCCAACTGTGGTCCGGCGAAGTCTTCCCCACCCGGCTGCGCGGGACAGCACAAGGGCTGATCTTTGCAATAGTGCGAATCGCACTCGGATTCTGGAGCTTCTTCGTGCCGATCGTCACGGCGACCGGCTTCCGGCCGCTTGCCATCATCTTGACGGCAGTACTGCTGGCCAGCGGAATCATCGGGTTCGTCTGGGCTCCGAGTACCTCCGGCAAGACGCTCGAAGAGATCGAACATGACCGCTACGGCGCAAAGGAGAACGCCCATGTGTGAGACGGACGACGCAAGGCCGCGCCGGGTGTGCTTCACACTGCACGTCAAACCTGAACGTATCGACGACTACAAGGCGCGTCACCGCGAGGTCTGGCCGGAAATGGCACGCGCGCTGAAGGAATCGGGGTGGCACAATTATTCGTTGTTTCTGAGCGAATCCGGACTCATGATCGGCTACCTCGAAACCGACGACTTCGACGCCGCGCTCGAGGCCATGGCGAAAACGGAGGTGAATTCCCGCTGGCAAGAATCAATGACCGATTACTTCGAACATCCCGGCGACTCCGTATCTGACAAGGCCGACGAAAATATGCGACCCATCCCGTTGGTGTTCCACCTGGAAGACCGGCTCGCCGAGCTGGCCGGCAGCGCGACATGACCGACGTCGCCACGACATCCCGCGTCGATTTCGGCCGGCACCCGGGCGAATGGGTCGACGGCTGGAGCGCTTCGGGCGTCGACCATCACTGGGCGCTGTGCTCCGGCCACCGCGCGCGGGATTTCGCTGCAGCGGCAAGCCTGCTCGGCATCGGGCATGACAATTTCGGTACGACTCATTGATCGAAAGGCGGCATACCATGACCACTTTTAGCGACATCGCTCCTCAATTGACCCACCAGGAAATCGAATTGCCTTCGTGGGCCTTCGGCAATTCGGGCACCAGATTCAAGGTGTTCGCCCAGGCCGGAGTTCCACGAACTCCCGAAGAGAAGATCGCGGACGCCGCAAAGGTGCACGAATTGACCGGGCTGGCTCCGAAAGTCGCATTGCATATCCCATGGGATTTGGTCGACGACTTCGACAAGCTGGGTGCGTTCGCTGCCGATCACGGCGTCCGCCTCGGCACGATCAATACGAACACGTTTCAGGACGACGACTACAAGCTCGGCAGCCTGACGCATCCGGACGCCGCAGTGCGCCGGAAGGCGATCGACCACATGCTTCGGTGCGTGGACATCATGGACAGCACCGGTTCCCGGGACTTGAAGATCTGGTTGGCCGACGGCACCAATTATCCGGGTCAGGACGACACCCGGTCCAGGCAGGATCGGCTCGCCGAATCGCTGCGTGTCGTTTACGACCGGCTGTCCGCCGAGCAGCGGCTCGTGCTTGAGTACAAGTTCTTCGAGCCTGCCTTTTATCACACCGACGTTCCGGACTGGGGCACGTCGTACGCGCACTGCGCAGCCCTCGGTGACCGCGCAAAGGTTTGTCTGGATACGGGCCATCACGCACCCGGGACAAATATCGAATTCATCGTCATGCAGCTTTTGCGACTTGGCAAACTTGGCTCGTTCGACTTCAACTCGAGGTTTTACGCCGATGACGATTTGATCGTCGGCGCCGCCGATCCGTTCCAGCTGTTCCGCATCTTGTACGAAGTGATCCGCTCCGGCGGATACGGCGCGAACAGCGACGTGGCGTTCATGCTGGACCAGTGCCACAACATCGAAGAAAAGATCCCCGGCCAGATACGCTCGGTGCTCAACGTGCAGGAGATGACCGCTCGCGCCCTGCTCGTCGATGCCGATGCGCTTGCCGATGCTCAGACATCCGGCGACGTTCTTGCCGCCAACCAGCTGATGATGGACGCCTTCTATACGGATGTTCGTTCCGACCTCGCGGACTGGCGCGCGTCCCGCGGACTCCCGGCGGATCCGATCGCTGCCTACAACGCAAGCGGTTACCGTGAACAGATCACCGCCGATCGCGTCGGCGGCCAGCAAGCAGGGTGGGGTGCATAATCGTGACGTCGCAGCCGAAATCGACGAACCAGCAAGTATCGGAGCTGCTCGCCAGGTCGAACCGGCTGGGCAGCGACCCGAAGAACACCAATTATGCCGGCGGCAACACCTCGGCAAAGGGCTCCACCCTCGACCCGGTCACGGGAGCCGATACCGACGTGTTGTGGGTCAAGGGGTCGGGCGGCGACCTCGGAACCCTCACCGAGGACGGTTTGGCCGTGTTGAACCTTAACCGGGTCCGCGGTTTGATGAACGTCTACCCGGGGGTCGACCGGGAGGACGAGATGGTGGCGGCATTCGATTACTGCCTGCACGGTAAAGGCGGCGCGGCACCGTCGATCGACACGGCGATGCACGCGCTGGTCGACGCCGCCCACGTTGACCACCTGCACCCCGACAGCGGTATCGCCGTAGCGACTGCCGCCGACGGCGAAGAGTTGACCCGGGCGATCTTCGGCGGCAAAGTCGCCTGGGTGCCGTGGCGACGTCCGGGGTTCCAACTCGGACTCGATATTGCCGCCATCCAGTCGGAGAACCCGGAAACCGTCGGCACGATCCTCGGCGGACACGGCATCACGGCGTGGGGCGCGACCAGTGATGAAGCCGAACGGAACTCGCTGTGGATCATCGAAACGGCCGCCCGGTACATCGACGCGCACGGCAAGCCCGAACCGTTCGGCCGCGCCGTTCCCGCTTACGAGCCGCTCCCGGAAGCCGAACGGCGCGCGAAAGCAGCAGCACTTGCTCCGGTCATTCGTGGACTGGCATCGACCGACAAAGTTCAGATCGGTCATTACACCGACGACCCGGCCGTGCTGGAATTCCTGGCCGGAAGCGAGCATCAGCGACTCGCCGCACTCGGCACGTCGTGCCCGGATCATTTCCTGCGCACGAAGGTCAAGCCGCTCGTCCTCGACCTGCCCGCAGCTGCCGGCACCGATGACTGCGTCCACCGTCTGCGGGAACTCCATGCCGAATACCGCGACGCATACCGTGCCTATTACGACCGGCACGCGGATGCCGACTCGCCCGCAATGCGCGGCGCCGATCCGGCGATCGTGCTGGTCCCCGGTGTCGGCATGTTCTCGTTCGGTGCCGACAAACAAACGGCACGCGTCGCCGGCGAGTTCTACCTCAACGCCATTGGCGTCATGCGCGGCGCCGAGGCGCTGTCGACGTATCAGCCGATCGACGAGTCGGAGAAGTTCCGTATCGAGTACTGGGCTCTCGAAGAGGCCAAGCTGGCGCGCCGTCCGAAGCCCAAATCGCACGCGGGTCGGATCGCGTTGGTGACCGGGGCGGCGTCCGGCATCGGCAAGGCGACAGCCACGCGACTGGCTGCCGACGGTTCATGCGTCGTGATCGCCGACTTGAATCCGGACTCCGCGCAGGCGACTGCCGCGGAGCTCGGCGGACCGGACGTTGCCATCGGGGTGGCAGCGGACGTCACCGACGAAGCCCAGGTAGCAGCCGCGGTCGATGCCTGTGTGCTTGCTTTCGGCGGCCTCGATCTGGTGGTGAACAACGCGGGCCTGTCCATTTCCAAACCCCTGCTCGAGACCACCGAACGCGACTGGGACCTCCAACACGATGTGATGGCGAAGGGGTCCTTCCTCGTCTCCAAGGCAGCAGCGAAGGTGCTCATCGACCAGGATCTCGGCGGTGACATCGTGTACATTTCGTCCAAGAATTCCGTGTTTGCCGGTCCAAACAACATCGCGTACTCCGCGACTAAAGCCGACCAGGCGCACCAAGTTCGCCTGCTTGCGGCCGAACTCGGTGACTACGGCGTGCGCGTCAACGGGATCAATCCGGACGGCGTGGTGCGCGGCTCGGGGATTTTCGCCGGCGGATGGGGAGCAAAACGCGCCGCTGTGTACGGCGTCCCGGAAGAAGAACTCGGTGCCTATTACGCCGGCCGGACGCTGCTGAAGCGAGAGGTGGTGCCGGAGAACGTGGCCAACGCGGTCGCGGTGCTGACCGGGCCGAACCTCAGCCACACCACCGGCGTGCACATTCCGGTCGACTCGGGCGTCGCCGCGGCGTTCTTGCGGTGACCGTGGGCGACGTGTTCGCGGCAATCGATATCGGAGCGTCGGGGGGCCGCGTCATTGCCGGGCAAGTGTCGAGCGACTCGGTCACTTTGGATGTCGTGCACCGCTTCGACAACGGGCCGATCGAGATGCACGGCACGCTTCGCTGGGATGCCGAGCGCATTGCCGACGAGATGTTGCGCGGTCTGCATGCTGTTGCCGGCCGGTACGGGCCGGTGGCGGGTATCGGTATCGACACATGGGCAATCGACTACGGTGTGGTGGACCCGACCGGCAAACTGACCGGGCCGCCGTTCAGCTACCGCGACGACAGATCCGTGCGTGGTGTCGACGCCGTGCGCGCCGCGGTGCCTGAGGCTGAGTTCTATGCCCGCACCGGTCTACAGCACCTGCCGTTCACTACGATCTACCAGCTCGCGGTCGAGACCGGGCTCGGCGACGAGGACCAGGCCATGCTCATGCCCGATCTGCTCGCGTACCGACTGACCGGACGGCGGGCGACCGAAGCGACGAACGCGTCGACTACGGGATTGTTCGACGCAACGCGCGGCGATTGGTCACCGGAGTTGTTCGCCGCCGTGGGCCGGACGCCGTCCATATTCCCGACGCTCATCCAGCCGGGCGAGACGATCGGCACGCTGACGCCCGCGGTAGCCGCTGCGACTGGACTCCCCGAGAGCACGCCGGTAATTGCCGTCGGAACGCACGACACGGCGTCCGCCGTCGTCGGCTTACCTGGACCTGGCCGAAACTTTGCGTACATTTCATCGGGCACATGGTCGCTTGTCGGTGTCGAACTCGATCGTCCGGTGCTCACGGAGGCAAGCCGCGCGGCGAACTTCACGAACGAACGAGGGGTCGACGGCCGCATCCGCTACCTGCGTAACCTCGGCGGGTTATGGCTGCTGCAGGAGTCTCTTCGGCAGTGGGAACTGGAAGGTCTCGATATCACCCTGGCCGTCGCGCTCGCCGATGCCGCTTCGGTTCTCGCTGGCGGTCCGACTATCAATCCGGACTCTGAGGAGTTCGTTGCCCCGGGAAACATGCCGAATCGGATCCGCGCAGCATGTGCGGCGGCCGGGCAAGAACGGCCGGAAACACCCGGACAGATCACACGATGCATTCTTGAGTCTTTGGCGGCTGCGTATGCAGCAACCGTTCGGCGAGCGGCCGAGCTGTCGGGGATGCCTGTCGAAGAGGTCCGCGTGGTCGGAGGCGGGTCGCAAAATCGGCTCTTGTGCCAGCTGACTGCGGACGCCGTCCGGCTGCCGGTTTTGGCCGGGCCGGTGGAGGCCACGGCGCTCGGTAACGTGCTCGTGCAGGCACGTTCGCAGGGCGTTGTGTCCGGAGGGCTGGAGGACTTGCGCAGCATCGTCGCTGCATCGACCACGCCCATCCGGTACGAACCGCTAAGCCAAGTCCCGACAGCACACTGAGCAACGCGGTTCGCATGAGAGCGTCGAATTATTCGAACGTTTTTTTATGCAAAGTATGGACATAGCGGTCTATGAGTGGTTTCGTGTCACGTAACGCGATTTTGAATAAGAGCGTTGGTTATACCTTTCGGGGGGAGGGTTGACATCGTGGACGATTGCGGTGCCGTCGCGCAGACGATTCGCGCGCGCATTCTGCGCCTAGCGTTGCTCAGCCTTCTCGTCATGAGTGGCGGTCTTCTTCTGAGCCTGGTATTCGGTGCTTCTTCTGCTTCAGCAGCGGAGTCGAACCACCAGAGCGGTGAAACGTCATCGAACGATACGCAAGCCAACCATGGTTCCGTGATCGGCAAGACCGTGCACGACGTCGGCAAAACGGTAGAGTCCACGGCGTCGAGTGTCGCTCACAAAGTGACTCATTCGCAGAAGCCCGCGCGAGATCACCAAGACAGCACAGCAAATGCGGGAGATCCGGAAGCTAAGTCTTCACCTCGTGAACCAAGGCATAGTGACTCCGCCGCTGCGGCAGAGGGAACGCGTGATCAATCCGCCCCCTCGGCCACTCCGGTCCCGAAAGCCACCTCAGCGTCCAAAGCGACGAAGCCGTCGCCGTCGGAATCGAGTGCGGCGTCCGATCCCGCTCCGTCAGCAGTGAAGCGTTCGGCCAATCGGACGTCCCCCCAAGCCAGTCGCAGTGCTGGTTCTGCCGCTGAGAAGCACAGCCGGCGGCATGCGACTTCTCCGCAACGCACAACTGACGGTTCAGCGCGCACTCCGGCAGAGAGTTCATCCACGAAGTCGCCCGCGACGAAGGCCGGCGAGTCCGACCCCGCGGACTCGAAAAAGTCGTCGGACTTGCTGAATGTGAACGCTCAAGGAGTTCACATTTCAGTGGCCGTGCCGCAAGCGCGCGATTCGCATAAGACTTCGGATGGGCCTGCTCGCCGGAGTGACGATGTACGTGACAAGGCTTCGCGCCGAATTGACTCGGTGACTGAGCCGGTGTCGAAGGTGACTGAGCCGGTGTCGAAGTCGTTGACACGGGTGACTGAGCCGGTGTCGAAGGTGACTGAGCCGGTGTCGAAGTCGTTGACACGGGTGACTGAGCCGGTGTCGAAGGTGACTGAGCCGGTGTCGAAGTCGTTGACACGGGTGACTGAGCCGGTGTCGAAGGTGACTGAGCCGGTGTCGAAGTCGTTGACACGGGTGACTGAGCCGGTGTCGAAGGTGACTGAGCCGGTGGTTGAACCGGTTTCCAGTGTGGTGAAGCCGATCACGAAGTCGTTGGCCCCGGTGGTTGAACCGGTCTCCAGTGTGGTGAAGCCGGTGTCCAAATCGTTGGCCCCGGTGGTTGAGCCGATCACGAAGCCCTTGGCTCCAGTGGTTGAGCCAGTCGGCACCATTGCTCAATCGGTAGCAGCTGTTGGGTCCACACCCACCGAACTCGCCGGCAGTTCGACTACGAGTTCGCCGCTGACTGCCGCGGCGTTGAGCGAATCGGTTGCCGGCCCAGCGGTCGACGCGTTGGAAGGCGTTAAGACCGTGCCTGCATCGGATGAAACGGGGCGCGTTGAGACACAGTCGATGGTGGAGCCGCCATCGACGTTAGCAACGTCTGGTGCGCAGCGTTTCGGAACCGCGCTTCCCGCCGTTCCCGCTGCCGGTCAGGAACAGTCCGCAGCCCAACCCGATCCTGCTGCGCCGTCACCGAGCGCGCCTGCTGGAGCTCCGCACGGGCCCGCATCCGCCGCTGGATCGAGCACTGGGTCTGCTAGCGGCGGCAGCGCCGGTTCGATATTGGGGTTCGCATCCGACGGTCCGCATACGCCGACAGCACAACATACGTCGCGCATTCTCAGTCGCGACGAGGAGCTTCCGCTTACTCCGACGTTCGAATCTGACTGCACCCCTGATTGAGTGTGCCGGTCCCATCTAAGGGGCTAGGCAATTCGCTCTCCTAAATCCGAGAGCGATGAATACTCATGAAGGGCAAGAGTTATGAATCGAATAGTGCGCAGAGCCCTGTTGGGGACTCTGTTTGCGGGGGGAGCGTGCTTCCTCGGCACCACAGCCGCAAGCGCGACTGTGCCGCACGGAGACGACGGAGGCGGTACTGGCATTCATGTGTCAGTCGGCGTGTCGGCTTCGCAGGCGGAATCCTCGGGCAGCTCAACCAGCGGCCCGGAGGCATCCGGAAACAGTCGAACGAGTACTACGTCGGCAAGCAATTCGGGAAGCCGTGCTTCCTCGTCTGGTCGTAGTGATCGGTCGTCTGGTTCGGACGGGGATGGTCATTCGAGTCGTGGTGGTCGTTCTGGTGTGACGGTTGGCGTTTCGGCGTCGGGTTCGCAGTCGGCTGGTTCGGCTCGGGATGGTCGTAGTGATCGGTCGTCTGGTTCGGACGGGGATGGTCATTCGAGTCGTGGTGGTCGTTCTGGTGTGACGGTTGGCGTTTCGGCGTCGGGTTCGCAGTCGGCTGGTTCGGCTCGGGATGGTCGTAGTGATCGGTCGTCTGGTTCGGACGGGGATGGTCATTCGAGTCGTGGTGGTCGTTCTGGTGTGACGGTTGGCGTTTCGGCGTCGGGTTCGCAGTCGGCTGGTTCGGCTCGGGATGGTCGTAGTGATCGGTCGTCTGGTTCGGACGGGGATGGTCATTCGAGTCGTGGTGGTCGTTCTGGTGTGACGGTTGGCGTTTCGGCGTCGGGTTCGCAGTCGGCTGGTTCGGCTCGGGATGGTCGTAGTGATCGGTCGTCTGGTTCGGACGGGGATGGTCATTCGAGTCGTGGTGGTCGTTCTGGTGTGACGGTTGGCGTTTCGGCGTCGGGTTCGCAGTCGGCTGGTTCGGCTCGGGATGGTCGTAGTGATCGGTCGTCTGGTTCGGACGGGGATGGTCATTCGAGTCGTGGTGGTCGTTCTGGTGTGACAGTTGGCGTTTCGGCGTCTAGATCGGATGGTCTCCGCGTAAATGCGCAGGGCGCATGTGGCTTGGGCAATTCGCCGGCTGTCGGAAACTCAGGCAATGCCGGGGAATTGCCGATTGTCGGTGACCTGCCGAACGTAGGAAACCTCCCGACGGTTGGTGACCTGCCGGTCGTGGGTGGTTCCGGTAATGCCGGTAACCCGGGTAATGCCGGGGATCTGCCGGTCGTGGGTGACTTGCCGACGGTTGGTGATCTGCCCGTTGTGGGTGGTTCCGGTAATGCCGGTAACTCGGGTAATGCCGGGGATCTGCCGGTCGTGGGTGACTTGCCGACGGTTGGTGATCTTCCGACGGTTGGTGATCTGCCTGTTGTGGGTGGTTCCGGTAATGCCGGTAACTCGGGTAATGCCGGGGATCTGCCGGTCGTGGGTGACTTGCCGACGGTTGGTGATCTGCCTGTTGTGGGTGGTTCCGGTAATGCCGGTAACTCGGGTAATGCCGGGGATCTGCCGATCGTGGGTGACTTGCCGACGGTTGGTGACCTGCCGAACGTAGGAAACCTCCCGACGCTGGGTGACCTGCCGGTCGTGGGTGGTTCCGGTAATGCCGGTAACCCGGGTAATGCCGGGGACCTGCCGATCGTGGGTGACCTGCCGACGGTCGGAAATCTCCCGACGGTAGGAAACCTCCCGACGGTAGGAAACCTCCCGACGGTAGGTGACCTGCCAACGGTAGGCGACCTGCCGGTTGTTGGTGGTTCTGGTGATTCGGATAACCCGGGTACTCCGGGTAATGCCGGGGATCTGCCGGTCGTGGGCAGCCTGCCGACGGTTGGCGACCTGCCGACGGTAGGAAACCTCCCGACGCTGGGCGATCTGCCGACGCTGGGTGATCTGCCGGTCGTGGGTGATTCCGGTAATGCCGGTAACCCGGGTAATGCCGGGGATCTGCCGATCGTGGGCAGCCTGCCGACGGTAGGAAACCTGCCAACGTTGGGCGACCTGCCGGTTGTTGGTGGTTCTGGTGATTCGGATACCCCGGGCACTCCGGGTAATGCCGGGGATCTGCCGATCGTGGGCGACCTGCCGAACGTAGGAAACCTCCCGACGGTGGGAGACCTGCCAACGTTGGGCGACCTGCCGGTTGTTGGTGGTTCTGGTGATTCGGATAACCCGGGTAATGCCGGGGATCTGCCGATCGTGGGCGACCTGCCGACGGTCGGAAATCTCCCGACGGTAGGAAACCTGCCAACGGTAGGAAACCTGCCAACGGTAGGAAACCTGCCAACGGTTGGTGATCTGCCGGTCGTGGGTGGTTCCGGTGATTCGGATAACCCGGGCACTCCGGGTAATGCCGGGGATCTGCCGATCGTGGGCGACCTGCCAACGGTAGGAAACCTGCCAACGGTAGGAAACCTGCCAACGGTAGGAAACCTGCCGACGGTTGGTGATCTGCCGGTCGTGGGTGATTCCGGTAATTCGGATAACCCGGGCACTCCGGGTAATGCCGGGGATCTGCCGATCGTGGGCGACCTGCCAACGGTAGGAAACCTGCCAACGGTAGGAAACCTGCCAACGGTAGGAAACCTGCCAACGGTAGGAAACCTCCCGACGGTAGGAAACCTCCCGACGGTAGGAGACCTGCCGACGGTTGGTGATCTGCCGGTCGTGGGTGATTCCGGTAATTCGGATAACCCGGGCACTCCGGGTAATGCCGGGGATCTGCCGATCGTGGGCGACCTGCCAACGGTAGGAAACCTGCCAACGGTAGGAAACCTGCCAACGGTAGGAAACCTGCCAACGGTAGGAAACCTCCCGACGGTAGGAAACCTCCCGACGGTAGGAGACCTGCCGACGTTGGGTGATCTGCCGGTCGTGGGTGATTCCGGTAATTCGGATAACCCGGGCACTCCGGGTAATGCCGGGGATCTGCCGATCGTGGGCGACCTGCCAACGGTAGGAAACCTGCCAACGGTAGGAAACCTGCCAACGGTAGGAAACCTGCCAACGGTAGGAAACCTCCCGACGGTAGGAAACCTCCCGACGGTAGGAGACCTGCCGACGTTGGGTGATCTGCCGGTCGTGGGTGATTCCGGTAATTCGGATAACCCGGGCACTCCGGGTAATGCCGGGGATCTGCCGATCGTGGGCGACCTGCCAACGGTAGGAAACCTGCCAACGGTAGGAAACCTGCCAACGGTAGGAAACCTCCCGACGGTAGGAGACCTGCCGACGTTGGGTGATCTGCCGGTCGTGGGTGATTCCGGTAATTCGGATAACCCGGGCACTCCGGGTAATGCCGGGGATCTGCCGATCGTCGGCAGCCTGCCAACGGTAGGCGACCTGCCGGTTGTTGGTGGTTCTGGTGATTCGGATACCCCGGGTACTCCGGGTGATGCCGGGGATCTGCCGATCGTCGGCAGCCTGCCAACGGTAGGCGACCTGCCGGTTGTTGGTGGTTCTGGTGATTCGGATACCCCGGGTACTCCGGGTAATGCCGGGGACCTGCCGATCGTGGGCGACCTGCCGATCGGAGGGGACTCGGGCAATTCCGGGAACTCCGGCAATTCCGGGAACTCCGGGGATCTGCCGATCGTGGGCGACTTGCCGATCGTGGGCGATCTGCCGACGGTCGGTGACCTACCGATCGTGGGGAACTCGGGTAACGCCGGGAACTCGGGCAATGCTGGGAACTCGGGCAATGCTGGGAACTCGGGTAACGCCGGGAACTCGGGCAATGCCGGGAACTCGGGCAATGCCGGGAACTCGGGCAATGCCGGGAACTCGGGCAATGCCGGGAACTCGGGCAATGCCGGGAACTCGGGTAATGCCGGGAACTCGGGTAACGCCGGGAACTCGGGTAACGCCGGGATTCCCGGTGGTGCCAGGAGCTCGGCACAGCCCGGTACGGCCGGTAGCGGCAACGCGGCTACCGTCAATGAGTCAACGACTGTTCCGCAGCCGACCGCTCAAATGCCGTACGTTGGAGCGTCATCATCACACTCGCAGACGCAATTGCCGCGGACCGGCATGACTGTGTCTGTTTTCGTTGATTTCGCTCTGCTTCTCCTTGCGTTAGGAATTGCCGCCGAACTCATGGCTCGGCGTCGCGCAATGAAGAAATGAGATCAAAGCGTGCCGGGCGAACCACATCGTCCGGCACGCTTTGGCGACTTCCAAAACGCGGCGCGTCGTCAGGAACGCGAAGTCATGACTTCGCGTTCCTGACGACGCGCCGCGTTTTGCGAGGAGCGGGCTGCGCGCCGAATGGCCGCCGGCCGGGCTACTCGGCGATACTGAGCGGGATGTCCGCGCCCGGGATAGCCGCGAGCAGCCCGCGCGTGTATTCCTCTTTCGGGTTGTCGAAGATCTCATCGGTCGACGCCGCCTCGATGAGTTTGCCGCTCTTCATGACCAGCACGTCGTCCGCGATCTGGCGGACGACCGCCAAATCGTGGGTGATGAACAAATAGGTCAGCCCGAATTCGCTCTGCAGCCCGTCCAATAGACGCAGAATCTGATCTTGTACGAGCACGTCGAGCGCCGACACGGCCTCGTCGCAAATGACGACTTCAGGATCGAGCGCCAAGGCGCGGGCGATGGCGACGCGCTGGCGTTGCCCGCCCGAGAGCTCATTCGGGTACCGCTTTACCGTCGACGCCGGAAGCGCTACTTTCTCGAGCAAATCGTGGATCTTCTTGCTGCGTTCGCGCTGGCTGCCGATGCCGTGTACGCGCAGCGGCTCTTCGATGGTGCGATAAATCGAGTACATCGGGTCGAGCGTGCCGTACGGGTTCTGGAAGATGGGCTGCACCTTGCGCCGCACGTCGAGCAGCTTGGACCCGGTCAGCGGCGCGATATCGCGGCCCTCGAACAATATTCGCCCGGACGTCGGGCGTAACAGCCGCAACGCCATCTGCGCCACCGTCGACTTGCCGGAGCCGGACTCGCCGACCAGTGCCATTGTCGTGCCGCGCTTCAAGCGGAACGACACGTCGTCCACGGCCTTGAAAACCGTCGCCTTCTTGGCGAATTCACCGCGCACCGTGAATTCCTTGGTGAGGTGATCGGCTTCGAAAACGACATCGTCCGGCGCCGACGAAGCCGCGGCCGGCGCCTCGGCGGAAGACGTGGCGGCCGCGGCCCGATGCTCTGTTTCGAGTCGCCGGGATGCCAGCGACGGCGCCGAGTGGACAAGCCGGCGCGTGTACGGATGCTGGGGGTCCTGCAGGATTTCGCGCGCGGACCCGGATTCGACCACCTGCCCCTTGTACATGACGACAAGGTGCTCGGCGCGTTCAGCGGCTAGGCCCAGATCGTGAGTGATGAGCAGAACCGCGACGCCGAGCTCCGACGTCAGCCCGTCGAGGTGACCCAGTATCTGGTGCTGGACCGTGACGTCGAGCGCCGACGTCGGCTCGTCCGCCACCAGAAGCTTCGGCCGCGCAGCCAGGCCGATGGCGATGAGCGCGCGCTGGCGCATGCCGCCTGAAAACTCGTGCGGGAACTGCCGAGCGCGGCGCCTGGCGTCGGGCAGGCCGGCCTCGGACAGGACCTCGGCCACGCGTTGGTCGGCGGCCGAACCCTTGGCGATGCGGTTGGCTTTCAGGGTCTCCTTGACCTGGAACCCGATCCGCCACAGCGGATTGAGGTTCGACATCGGGTCCTGCGGTACCAGCCCGATCGATGATCCGCGCAGGGCCGCGACACGTCGATCGGACATCGTGGTGAGTTCTTGGCCGTCGAATTCGATGGACCCGCCGAGCACTGATCCGTTGCCGGGCAGCAGCCGCATGATGCTGTGCGCCAGCGTGGATTTGCCGGACCCGGATTCGCCCACGATGGCGACGGTCTGGCCCGGATACACCGTCAAGCCGGCCTTCCGGACGGCGTGGACTACGCCGTCGCGCGCCTTGAATCCGACCTCGAGGTCGGTGATCTTCAGCAGCGGAGTTTCGGTATTGCTCATCGTTTTCTCGTCTTCGGATCGAGGGTGTCGCGCACCGCGTCGCCCAGCATGATGAAGCTGAGCACGGTGATGGCGAGGGCAGCCGCCGGATAGAACAATGCTTCCGGATTGGTGCGGATCAGGTCTTGCGCCGCGGCGATATCAGCCCCCCACGACACGATGGAGGTGGGTAGCCCGAGACCGAGGTACGACAGCGTCGCTTCGGCCACAATGTAGATGCCGAGCGATACCGTCGCCGTCACGATGACCGGCGCAATGGCATTCGGGACGACGTGTCTGACCAGGTTCTTCATCGACGAGGTGCCGATCGCGGTCGAGGCCGTCACGAAATCGGAGTTTTTCATTGAGATCACTGCGCCGCGCATGATGCGTGCGATCTGGGTCCAGGCAAACGCCGCGAGGACCGCGGCCATGCTCCAGATGCCGGCATGGTCGCGGAAGAGCTGCATCAAGACGATGGCGCCCAAGATGAACGGCACGGCAAAGAAAATGTCGATCAGCCGGGACAGGACGGCGTCCACCCAGCCGCCGAGGAACCCGGAGACAGCGCCGACGACTCCGCCGATAATGACCACTGCCAGCGTTGTGAGGATCCCGACCGCAACGGACGCGCGAGTGCCGTAAATGACCCGGGCGAATATGTCGCAGCCTTGCTGGTTGAATCCCAATGGGTGACCGGAGCGTGGGGCACCAAGAGTGTTGTCCAGCGTGCAATACGTCGGATCGGCCGAGGTGAAGAGCTTCGGCCACACGATGGCCAGCAGGATCAGCAGGATCAGGACGGCCGAAATGATGAAGACCGGGTTCCGGATGAGGGACTGGCCGGCGTCCTTCCACAGGCTTGCGCCGGCGGATTCGGAAGTGACGGCGTCGACGTCCTGCAATGGCGTCTCATCGAGCGGCGCGACGAAACGTTCCTGACCCGGCCGCACACGAGTTGATTTGTTAGGCATATCGGATCCTTGGATCGAGGACGGCGTAGAGCAGGTCGACAGCCAGGTTCGCGAAGATGTACACGATCACGAGCAATGTCACGATCGAGACGACGGTCGTGCCTTCCTGGCGAATAATCGCGTCGTACAAGGTATGGCCGACGCCGTCGACGGAAAAGATGTTCTCGGTGACGATCGCCCCGCCCATCAGGGTGCCGAGGTCGGCACCGAGAAAAGTGACCACCGGGACCAGCGAATTGCGCAGAACGTGGAACGTTGTCACGCGAACGCCGGAAAGGCCCTTGGCGCGCGCGGTGCGCACGTGGTCGGCCGTCAGATTCTCGACGACCGAGGTTCGGGTCAGCCGGATGACGTAGGCCAGTGACACACCGCCGAGGACCATCCCCGGCATCAACAAGGAGTACAGCGATGCATCCCGCGCAGTCGCAGGAAGCCACGAAAGTTGCAGTCCGAAGACGAACTGGCCGATGAACCCGAGCACGAATGTCGGGATCGCAATGACGACGAGCGAGAGCATCAGCACCGTCGAGTCGAAGATCTTGCCCTTCCGGATGCCCGCGATGACGCCGACGAAGATGCCGAGGACCATTTCAAAGACGACTGCGATGAACGCCAATTTGATTGTCGTCGGGAACACGCGGGCGATGATATCGAGCACCGGCTGGCCGGAGAAGGTCATCCCGAAATCGCCGGTGGCCAAACCTTTCAAGAAGTACAGGTACTGCACGAGAAAGGGCTTGTCGAGGTGGTAATTGGCGCGGATCTGAGCCACGACGTTCGGGTTCGGAGCCCGTTGGCCGAAGAGCGCTTGAACCGGGTCGCCCGGCAACGCGAACACCATGATGTAAATCAATAGTGTGGCGCCGATGAGCACCGGGATCATCTGCAACAGTCTGCGCAGGGTGTAGCGAAGCAACTGGGTGGGCCTTTCAAAAAAGAACGCTGGCCGTCATGGACGTCGGCGAACGCTCGCGGCCGCTGAGAAGGGCGCGGCACCGTGCGTCGGCGGCGCGCCCTTCTCTGAGCGGGCGGTTCTAGCTCTTGGTGATGTTGTAGTAGACCGGAACGTTCTTCCAGTCGAACTGCACATGCTTGAGCGTCTTCGTGCTTGCGCCGGAGACGTTTTCGTACCAAAGCGGAATTGCCGGTAGATCCTTCAGCAGAATCTCTTCCGCCGCCTGATAATCCTTGATGCCTTGTTCGGGCGTCTTGGCCGAGGCGGCTTCCTTGACCTTTTGGTCGAAGGCCTTGTTCTTGTAATCGCCGTCGTTCGAGCCGTTACCGTCCGCGGCTCCCGAGGAGTACAGCGCAACCAGGTAATTGCCGATGGACGGGTAATCGCCCTGCCAGCCGGAGCGGAACGGGTGATCGATCTTGCGCGACGTGATCTCGCTACGGAACTGGCTGAACGTGGCAACCGGCGCACCGGATGCCTTGATTCCGAGCGTGTTGGTCAGCTGGTGGCTGACCGCGTCGACCCACTGCTTGTGCGGATCGTCACTGTTGTAGCCGAGCTTGAACTGGCCGGTCCATTTGCTGATCTGGTTGGCCTTCTTCCACAATTTCTTGGCCTTGGCCGGCTGGTACTTCAGCACGTCCGCACCCTTGAGGTTCTTGCTGTAGCCCTCAAGCGGTGGAGCGGTGAAGTCCGTGGCCGGCGTACGTGTGCCTTGGAAGATGGCCTTGGTGATCTGCTTGCGGTTGATTGCCATCGAGATGGCCTGGCGGCGCAGCCTGCCTTCCTTACCGCTGAAATGCTTCAACCGGCCCGGAATCGTGAAGCTTTGGAAAACCGAGCCCGGCTTGCTGTACGCCTTCGTGCTGCTGTTGTCCTTGAACGTCTTCAGCGCCGATTCCGGGATCATGTCCACGAGATCGAGCGCGCCGTCCTGTACGTCGGCGTACGCGGCGTCGATGTTCGTGTAGATCCGGAAGTCGATGCCTTCGTTCTTCGGCTCACGGTTGCCGTCGTACTGATCGTTCTTCACGACGCTGATCTGCTTGTTGTGCTGCCAGGCGTCCTTGCCGTCCAGTTTGTACGGACCGTCGCCGATCGGATGGTTGCCGAAGGCCTTCATATCCTTGTAGGCCTTTTGCGGCAGCGGGAAGAACGCCGAGTAGCCAAGACGCATCGGGAAGTCCGACTGAGGCGAGCTCAGGGTCACCGTGAAGTGGTAATCGTCTTGGACCTTGAGTCCGGACATTTTCTTGGCGGTAGGCTTCTTGCCCTTACCGCTCGGGTTGACGTCTTCGTAGCCCTTGATCGGCGAAAAGAAGTTCGCAGCCAACTGCGCATTGCTGGCCAGCGCGCCGTAGTTCCAGGCGTCGACGAACGAATGGGCCGTGACCTTCTCACCGTTGGTGAACTTCCACCCCTTCTTCAAGGTGATGTGGAAGGTCTTGGAGTCCTTGCTCTTGATGGATTTGGCAACTTCGTTTTTCGTGCTGCCGTCCGGCTCGTAACTGACGAGGCCGGCAAAGAGCGCATCGATGACCTTGCCGCCGTTGACCTCGTTCGTCGACGTCGGAATCAACGGGTTCTGCGGTTCGCCGTTGTTCACCGAAATGATGTTGTTGCCTTCTGCGCTGTCGCTACCGCTTCCGCTGCCGCAGCCGCTCAGTGCGAGACTGAGGGACGCGGTGATGGCAGCTCCAGCGAGCAGCGTCTTGTGACGTCTGCTCGTCATGAGTCCTCCTTGGTTTGTGGGGTGAGTCATAATGAAACTCCCATCATTTATACGCGTCTGATCTCAAATGGTGAAATTCCGGGATTGATGATAGCAACCGCAGGCATGTCGGCCGGGCGAATGCGAAAGCGCAAAAATTACATCAATAAATAATATATTCGTAAGATGCACACATTTTGCGGCAATCTACCGCGAATACGAACTGCTAGCAGTGTTTGCGACGACGTCGGTGTCGTTGGCGTTTGATCTGGCCGATGGTACCCCGTCGAGCCGCACGGTGGAGTGCATCGAGTTCGAGCCCGGCGGCGGTGGGGTCGTGGTCGTCCATGACGTCGTAATGTCGTCCGGTGGGCAGCGTCCATCGGAGAATCCGGGGTCCGGTGTGCCATCGGCTGGAGGGGGCGGATGGTCGTGGGCGGACTTCGACCGTGAATCGTTTGGCGGTTTTCGCCTGGTGATGCGATTTGCAGACCGGGTGGAGGTTTGCCTTTTCGGAGAGTCCGCCGGTCTGACCGTCAATCCAGGGGATCAGGTGGTCGATTTCGCAGGCCCCGGCCGGTTTGCTGCAGCTTGGGAGAGTGCATTCGCGGTCGCGAGTGCGGATGAAGTCTTTCATTCGGCTGGAGAGCCGATAGCGGTTCCGGTCGGCATCCAGCGGCCGGCCGGTAGCCGGGTCGGTGAGGAGGCGCTCGATCCAGTCGGATCCGGCGGCGATCTGCCGGGCCATCGGTGCCGGGATGGGGCCGTATCCAGCCATGTCACCCGGCAGCTCTGCGCCCAAGAGTGTCGCGAAGGGGACTGTCACGGTGATGCGATATCGGGCCGGGTCGACCTCCCGGCCACCCTGTGTACGGACCTGTACTCCGGTCAGGAGGTCGAATCGGAGTTGATCCAAGGTGCGCGCGTCGGGCTCGCCCCAGTCGATCTCCTGGCTGCCGTCGTGTGCTCGAGCGGCAGTATCGACCCGGTTGAACAATGACCGCAGACGGTCTGCAGGCCCGAACAGGGTGAGCCAGGCGGACCCGTCCCGATCGGGCGAGAACTGGACGGACCGATCTCGGGTGGTGCGCTGCCTGTTTTCTTCGGCCAGCAGGGCTTGTTTTGTGATCAACCACCGGCGGGTTCGCCGACCGAACGTGTCGAAGGTGATTCCCTCGTCCCAGTCTGCGACCGCGTCGTCGAGCTCCCCGGCCAGGCCGGCAGGGAGGTTGCGGGCGGCGTCGACGATTTTTCGGAACCGCCTGGCGGACAGCCTCCCGGCTTTCAGCGCCGCCAGCACTTGCGGTAGGCAGGACACGACGAGCATCCCGTCCAATAGTCGGGTTGTGCCCGTCACTCCGGCGATGTCCAGTTCGCACGCCACCTCGTCCCCGGCCCACCGGAGAAGCAGATCGGCAAGGCTTGCTCGGAACGCTCGTCGTCGGCCGGTGGAGGACTCTCCGGACGCATCGGGCGCCGCAGTACCATCGGGTGCCGCCGCGTCTGCGATGACGCCGGCATCGTCATCGGCGGGCTCACTGGCCTCAGCGGGTGACGATGCACTGGCGGCCTTGCCGCCGGGAAATTGCTTGTCCGGGTCGGTGCGTTGACCGCCGAATGCGGCAAGGAACTCGGTTTGCCGTGCTTGGAAGAATGCCATTGCCTTTGCGCAGTCGCCCACGGCTCGCAGCAGCTCGCCGGCGTCGAGGGTTGATTCGTCGATCTGAGCAAGTTCATCGAACGACGGCGCTCCCGGCGCGGCGTCGTCCGCTGCGCTTTCCGAAGGGCCCGCCGCTTTCTTCATGACACAACTCTATTGGTGAGCACTGACAACTAGACGCGTCGAAAGCCCGATGGAACGATAATCAAGATTACGAAACAATAACAGTTATGCCTTATTTGTTTCGTCGGCCCTCGCCCGACGTGAGCTTGAATCGACGAATTTTGCCGACGCTCGTTCGCGGTAGCTCGTCGATGAGCTGCCACTCGACAGGTCTGGCAGCCGAGGCGAGATTCCGCTCGGCCCAGGCCGCGAGGTCGGCAATCCGTGGCGGGTCGTCCGGATGGCGCGCCACGACGTAGGCAACGGGCACCTGGTCGCGCACATCGTCGGGGCGGGCAACAACCGCCACTTCAAGCACTCCGGGGGCGTCCGCAATTGCCGCCTCCACCTCGGTGAGGCTCACGTTTTCGCCGGAGACCTTGATGACGTCGTCAATGCGTCCGACGAACCGGTACGCGCCGTCCCGTCGAACCGTCACGAGGTCGCCGGTGGCGAACCAGGTGCGTCCGTCGGAGTCGGTGTGGAAGGCTCGCGCGGTGATCTCCGGTGCGTCGAGATACCCGGCGAACAGATCCTGGCCGGGGACGCCTTCCACGAGGAGCAGCCCGACCTCTCCCGGGTCGACGGGGTCGTAGGTCGCAGGGTCGACCACCGCGACAGTCCGATCAAGGATGGGAGTGCCGATGACGGTGGACGACGGCGTCGTGCTGAGATCCGCCGTGACGATGGCGACAGTCTCGGTCATGCCGTACAGCTGCCGGGGTTCGGTGCCGATGATGCCGGCGAATTCGCGGAATTGCGCGGAAGACAGGTTCTGCGCGAACCAGACGTGCTCGAGGTGGAGCTCGGGGGCGTCGGACGGTCGGCGGGCCAGGATCATCCGAATCGGCGCGGCGAACAAGCTGGCGTGCGTTGCTTCCAGCGCATCGGCTTGCCGACACCAGCGGGATGCCGAGAACGTCGGCGTCAGCGCGACTCCGGCGCCGACCGCAATGGCTGAGGCAAAGCAGTAATACTGTGCGTTCGCGTGGAACAGCGGCAAGGTGACAAGCCACCGGTGCTCCGGGCGCAGGCCGATGACCGCCGACATGGCACGAGCGACGTTCGCATAATTCGCCTGGGTCAACTCCACGCCTTTCGGGGCCGATGTCGTGCCCGACGTGAACATCACGGCAAGGCGATCGGTTTCGGCCGGCGACACGTGCCGGCCGTCGTCGGTCGGCCCCGCGGACGACAGCAGTGGCGCCGACGGCCCGACGTCGTCCGCGGTCTCGGACAATTCGATGAGCGACTCGAGCCGCCCCCGCGCGCCGTCGCGGTACACGTCGCCGCGCGCAGCCGCATAGATGCCGATACGAGGCGACGTCCGCTCGATCTGTGACGCGATCTCGCGAGCCGCGGACGACGGGTCGACCGGTACGATCCACGCGCCGATTTTGGCTGCGGCAAGCCACAGTGCGATGAACGCCGGACAGTTCTTCAGCGCCAGATGGATTGAGCTGCCCGGCATCACGCCGGCTTCGAGCAAGCGGGCCGACACGCGTGCCACGATGTCGTCGAATTCGCCGTACGTCCACGTCTCGGGAGCGGTCTCACCGTCGCCGAACACCAGAAACTGTCGATCGCCGTGGTCGCGGACTGCGCGATGCCACACGGCGTCAAAGGTCTCGCTCGTCATATGAATAGTATGGCGGCAGGAGTGAACCCCCATGCCATACGAATTGCGCACAACGCTGACCGGTAGCAGCCTCGACGCGTACGCTATCGCCGGCCACGCCGTGAATTCGGCAGTCGGCTTCGACATCGACGACGACGCGCGCCGGCGCGTGGCGGCATCCCGGGAAACGGCTGTGCGGGTCGCCGAGCGTCGCCCCGTCTACGGCCGGACGACCGGAGTCGGCGCCAATCGCTCGGTCGAGGTAGCCGCGGGCCGCGAGCAAGACCTCCGGCTGCTGAAATCGCACGCGACCGGGTCGGGCGACGAGTTGCCGCACGGCCAAGTGCGCGCCGCGATGATGGTCAGGTTGAATCAGCTGCTGGTCGGCGGCTCCGGCATGCATCCGGCAATCATCGACGCTCTTTCGCAGGCCCTGCACGACGACGATCTGCCGCGGGTACGTGCGTTCGGTCCTATCGGTACGGGCGACCTCACCAGTTTCGCGGAAATAGGCCTCGGTTTGGCCGGGCTGGTACCCGTGGAAAGCGGGCGGTTGCGCGCGTATTGGCGGCCGCGGGCCGGTGATGCCCTCGCCTTCATGTCGACGAACGCCATGAGCGTTGCGGCCGGTTGCCTTGCCACTGTCGCCGCGGAGCGATGGCACGACCATTGTCTGGCGATCGGCTGCCTCTCACTCGTCTCCGTGCGCGGAGCGGTCGAAGCTTTAGCGCCGGCCGTGCAGGCGGCGCGTCCGCATGCCGGCTCGGAAGAGACCGCAGCACGTTTGCGCATGCTGCTGAACGGGCATGCGCCGGCACCTGCGCGGATCCAGGATTCGTACGGGTTTCGCGCCATGGCGCAGGTGCAAGGCGCAGTCCGTCATGCGCTCGACGACCAGCACGACGTCCTGAATATCGAAATGAACGCGGCAAGCGAGAATCCGCTCGTCGACGTCGCCGGCGACGACGTGTTCCACAATGGCAATTTCCATTCGCTTCCGATCGCGCTTGCCTTCGATTCGACGAAGTTGGCCGTTTCCAGTGCGGCACACCTGGCGTCGTGCCGGCTGACGGATATGTCCGAACCGGAGATGACGGGGCTCGAGCCGTTTCTTGCGGCGGGCCCGGCCGGAAGCAGCGGCACCATGTTGCTGGAGTACAACGCCGCGGCAGCCCTGGCCCGGCTGCGCGCGTCCGCGAGTCCCGCGACGCTCGGGACGACCGTCGTATCCCGGGGAGCCGAAGACCACGCCGGCTTCGCCGCGCAAGCCGGCGACCAGCTGGACGAGTGCATCCGCGACGCGACGTTCGTGTCGGCATGTGAACTGCTCACGGCGATTCGCGCGCTGACGCAGGCCGGACGCCGGGTCGAAGCGGGGACGCCGCTGGGAGACTATTTTCAGCGCGCTCGGGATCTCGTCGACGCTGAAATGGCCGACCGGCCGCTGGGCGACGATCTTGCCGCGGTCGCGTCGTTCCTCAACGGGCCGACGGGGCTGCCGGACGCCTCCGTAGACTGAACCAATGGCAGGGATCGACGGCGCACAGGCTGACGCGCAGGCTCACGGACTGGCAGTCGAGTTTCGGCAGCGCCCGGACGCGAGCAGCCTCGAAGAAGCTGCGGCGCTCTTGGATATCGAACCGCGCGAGATCGTCAAATCACTGATCGTGCGGAACAAGCATGATTACTTGTTTGCCTTGATCCCCGGTGATCGGCATATCGCGTGGCCCAAGCTCCGCGCGATCGTCGGCGCCAACAAATTGTCGATGCCTCCGGCCGACGAGGCGTTTGAAGCCACCGGATACGAACACGGCACCATCACGCCGATCGGCAGCTCCCGGGCATGGCCGATTTACGCCGATGAGCATATCGTGGGCCGGCGGATCGCGATGGGCGCCGGCGCCCACGGGTACAGCGCGTTCGTCGATGCCGATGCGCTCATCGCCGCGTATGGAGCCGTGGTCGCCGACATCTCGGCCTAGCCCGGAGACTGTGCTGGGCCCAGACGTCGGCGACCCGTGTTGGAAGAGGCGGTGAGGACTCTTATGCCTCTTCGCGAATGAGCTTCTTGTTGACGAACTCGTCCATGCCGTATTTGCCGAGTTCGCGCCCGATGCCCGAACGCTTGACGCCGCCGAAGGGCAGATCGGCCTGCGTGCCGGCCAGTCCGTTGATCCACACCATGCCGGTATCGAGCCGGTCGGCGACGGCGCGGGCCTTGTCGGTGTCCTCGCTCCACACGGCTCCGCCCAATCCGTACGGCGAACTGTTGGCCAGGTCGACCGCCTCATCTTCGGTGGAGACCTTGTAAACGACGGCAGCCGGGCCGAACAGCTCTTCTTGATACGCGCGCATCTCCGGCGTGATGTCGGTCAGCACCGTCGGCTCGACGTACGCGCCGGGGCCGTCGACGGCCTTGCCGCCGGCATGCACGGTGGCCCCCTTGTCGATGGCGTCCTTGATCTGGGCCATCAGGTTGTCGGCAGCTGCCTGCGACGACAGCGGACCGAACGTCGTCGACGGATCGGCCGGATCACCGGGAGTGACCTTGGAGATCCGGGCAGTGAGTTCCGAGACGAAGTCGTCGTACAAGTCGTCCTTCACGATGAAGCGCTTGGGCGAATTGCACGCTTGGCCCGCGTTGCCCAGTCGGCCGGCGGCAGCCATTTTGGCAGTCTTCGTCAAGTCGGCGGTGTCGAGAAGGATGAACGCATCGGAACCGCCCAATTCGAGCACGCACTTCTTCAAATTGCGGCCGGCGGTTTCGGCAACGGCCGAACCGGCGCGCTCGCTACCGGTCAGCGACACGCCTTGATTGCGCTGATCGGCGAGGATGTCGGCGACCTGGTCGTTTGTCGCGAAGATGTTGATATAAGCCCCGTCCAGGAGCCCGGCGTCCGCAAAGATCTGCTCGATCGCCAGCGCCGACTGCGGGCAGTTCGGGGCGTGCTTGAGCAGCACGGTGTTGCCCAGCATCAGATTCGGCGCAGCGAAACGCGCGACCTGATAGTACGGGTAGTTCCACGGCATGATCCCCAGGAGAGACCCGACGGGGGCCTTGCGGACGACGGCGCTTCCGCCGCCCGCAACGCTGAGCTTCTCGTCGGCCATGAAGCTTGCGCCGTTCTCGGCGTAGTAGCGGAAGATGCTCGACACGATGTCGACTTCGCCTTTTGCCTGCGCGAACGGCTTGCCCATTTCGCTGCCGATGAGGCGGGCCAGATCGTCCTTGCGTTCTTGGAAGATCTCGGCAACCCGGTTCAGCACGGCGGCGCGTTCGTCCAGGGACGTCGTCTTCCAGGTGTGGTACGCCTTGTCGGACTTGGCAAGCGCAGCTTCGATATCCGCAGATGTCGTCTCGGGGAACTCCTCCAATGTCTCGCCGGTGGCCGGGTTCACTGATTTGTAGGTAGTCATGGAGCCAACCTATCCCGGAGATTTCGACACGCTCAATCGGCGGGGGCCGCGCCCGACGGGCGGCTCAGTCCGCGCCGAGCGAATATCGGTGTTCGGGACGGCCGGTTGCACCGTATTGCAGTCGCAAGGTCACGGCGCCGCTGCGGGCCAAGCCGGCCAGGTACCGGGCGGCGGTGGCGCGGGATACGCCGACGGCTTTGGCGATCTCGAGCACCGAGGCGTCCGGCCCGATCGAATCGATGGCGTCGACAACAGCATCCTCAGTGGCCGACCGGGCCGGCTTCGCTTTGTCGGCCGGGCGGATCATCGTCTGTGCCCTGTCGATCGCGGCTTGGTCGAGCGCTCGCCCGGACTCGAACACGCGACGATACCGCGCATACGCTTTGAGCCGGCCCTCGAGTTCTTCGGCCGGGAACGGCTTGATCAAGTAGGCAAACGCGCCGCGTCGGAACGCCGTGCGGACGTTCCGCGGGTCCGTTGCAGCGCTGAGCACGAACGCGTCGATCTCGGTGGTTTTCAATAGGTCGATGCCGGATCCGTCGGGCAGATACGTGTCGACGAGCAGCAAATCAGGCTCGGACGCCGTGATCTGTCGTAGTGCCGTGCGCCCGTCTCGTGCCGGGGCCAAAGCCGCGAATCCGGGAGTTGAGTTCACTATGTCAGCGTGCAGCCCGGCGACGAAGAAGTCGTCGTCCACGACCAGCACGCTCAAGTCGTCGCTCATGTCGCATCCTCATAGTCGTTGTCGTTTGTCAAGACTCCCGGCAGCCGTGCGCAAAACGTGGCACCGCTTCCGGCGGCGTCGCCGGGCGAGGCGAGCCACAGATCGCCGCCGCGTTGCCGCGCGATCCGTCGGCACAGCGGTAGCCCGACGCCGTGCCCGTGTGCCGAATCGTCGTTCGAGTCGCGGGTGCTGTATCCGTCGGCAAACACGTCGGCGACGGCTTCGGGCGGGATTCCGTTACCCGAATCGGACACCGCCACGTGCAGATCGGCACCGTCGCTGAGCAGATCGACCTCGATCCACCGGGGCTCGGTGCCGTGCACAGCGGCCGTAACGGCGTTGTCGATCAGATTGCCCAGCACGGTCGTGACATCGTGCACGCGGGCCAGTTCGCCGTGCACCGCCGAATTCGGTCCGATCCGCGCCGTGACGCCGCGTTCGGCGGCCAGGGCGGACTTGGCGCCCACGAACGAGGCGAGGAACGTCTCGTCGATCAGTTCGAGATCTTCCGCCGGGTATTCCAACGGGCCGGCCGCAATGATCGAGTCGAGATATTCGGTGGCCTTGTCGGCACTTCCGGTGTGCAAGAGTCCGGCCACGGCGTGCAGTCGTCCGGCGAATTCGTGCCGCTGCGCCCGCAGCGCGTCGGTCAGCGTTCCGACGGCGTCCAATTGGCGGGTCAACGATTCGATGTCGGTGCGGTCGCGTACCGTCAGTACCCAGCCGAGCTCGCGGCCATCGCGGCGCACCCGCTGCGCCGCCGCGATCAGGATCCGCGACCCGGCGGACACCTGGACGGGTGCGGCGTCGACGTCGCCCGGTAGCTCCGCAAGCGCCGGCGGGAGGCCGGCTTCGGCAAGCGGGAGGCCGACCGGATCGCCGAGATCGAGCAGCCGCGCGGCTTCGGCATTGCACACGGTGATCACGCGTGACGAGCTGACGCCGATCACGCCGTTATCCACGCCGTACAGCACCGCCTCCTGGTCGCCGACGAGAGCCGACAACTCCTCGGGCTGCAGGCCGAGGGTGAGACGGTGCAACCGCCTCGTCAGCAGCCACGATGCGAGCGCCCCCAACAAGAGCGCAGCAACGGCAGTGGCCGCGATCTCGGGGATGTTCTCCTTCCACGTTGCGCTCAATTGTTTGGTCGAGAAGCCGACGCTGACCTCGCCGACCACGCGGTGGGTCTTGTCGTACACCGGTACCTTCGCGCGGGCGGAATCACCGAGAGTACCGCGTTGGATGGTGGTGACTTCGTGGCCGTGCAACGCCGCCGCAGGGCTCGTCGACACCGGCTTGCCCAGGAGCGCGGGGTTCGGATGCGCCAGCCGGATACCGGCGTCGTCCGTGATCACCACGAACAGCGCTCCGGTGCGTTTGGTCGTGTCCTGCGCGTAATGCTGCAGCGTGCCGGCGCGAAGCCGGACATCGGAGGGCACCCGCCGTCCGGCACTGATGCGGGTGACGTTGCGCCGGACGACGGGAGCCGCGGCTACCGATTGAGCGCTGCTGAGCGCGCGCTCCTGCACCTCGTCGGTGACGCGCTGGTACACGATCCACGTGTAGACGCCGGCAGTGAGAGCCACGACTATGGCCATCACGACGAGCAGCAGCGCAAGCGTCTGCGAGGTAAAGCTCAGCCGTCGCGGCCGGACGCGGGACTCGGAATTCACAGTGCTGAGCATAATGCGCAAAACCCACAGAAGACGAACTTCTCGCCGTAAGTGCACAAAACCTCCGGCGCTTGACTCCGCGGCCCTAGCGTCGAGGGAGTTTCACGTAACGCACGTCACAGTGCGTCACCCACTCGGTCAAAGGAGAACGAATGAACGCCGCAACGGCAGGGGAGGCCGGATCATGCTGGTAATCCTCGGGTTTTTGATGATCGCCACTTTCATGGTGCTGATCATGACCAAGAAGCTGACCCCCATACTCGCGCTCATCATTGTGCCGACCGCTTTCGGCCTGTTCGCGGGCGCGGGGTTCGGCATTGGCGACATGGTGATGGATTCCATCAAGGACATGTCATCGACGGCGGCGCTCTTGATGTTCGCCATCGTTTACTTCGGGCTGATGATCAATGTCGGACTGTTTGATCCGCTCGTGCGCCTGATCCTGCGCAAGCTTGGCAACGACCCGGCGAAGATCGTGCTGGGCACGGCGCTGCTATCGGGCGCGGTATCGCTGGACGGCGACGGGTCCACGACGTTCATTGTGGTCACGGCCGCGCTGTTGCCGGTTTACCAGCGGCTCGGCCTGAGCCCGGTCGTCTTGACGTGTGTGGCCGGGCTGACCAACGGCACGCTCAACATCGTGCCGTGGGGCGGTCCTACGGCACGTGCCGCGGCTGCTCTCAAAGTGCCTGCCAGCGACATTTTCGTGCCGCTCGTCCCGTCGCTCGTGGCGGGGCTCGTCGTATCGCTTGGATTTGCGTGGATGCTGGGCGTGCGTGAGCGCAACCGGCTGCGTGCGGCCGACCCGATCCGGTGGTCGCGCGAGCCCGCAATGGCCGGAGTCGCGTCGTCCGGAGCCTCGGTCGGCTCGGTCGGCGGCGCATCGTCCGGTGGCTCTGCGGGCGGCGCCGATCCGGCTGCCGGCTCAATGGCGGACACGGCGTTGGACCCCGACCGCGAGTCGCTGCGGCCGAAGCTGATCTGGTTCAATCTGGCGCTGACGGTGGCGATCATGGTGATGCTGGTCGTGAACGTCGTCCCGCTGCCGTTCGTGTTCATGGTCGGATGCGCCGTGGCACTCGTGGTGAACTTTCCGCACATCGGCGACCAGGCAAAGCAGCTTGCCTCGCATGCCACGAGCGTGATTGCCGTCGTCGCCATGGTGCTGGCCGCCGGCGTTCTCACCGGCGTGCTCAGCGGCACCGGAATGGTGGACGCCATGTCGTCGTGGCTGGTTGGCATCATTCCGGATTCGCTGGGGCCGCACATGGCAGTGATCACGGCGCTGCTGAGCATCCCAATGACGTTCTTCATGAGCAACGACGCCTTCTACTTCGGCGTGCTGCCGGTACTCAGCAACACGGCGGCGCACTTCGGCGTGGCGCCGGTCGAGATGGCCCGTGCCTCGGTCATCGGCCAACCGGTGCACCTGCAAAGCCCGCTGGTGCCGGCCATCTTGTTGCTGGTGTCGCTGGCCGGTGTCGATTTGGGTGACCATCACAAGAAGGTGTTGTGGCGGGCGCTCGTCGTTGCGTTCGTCATGCTGGCCGTCGGAATCGGGCTGGCCGTGATTCCGTTCGGCTAGGTCGAGTTCGTCCTTCGGCCGTGAAGTCGAGACTCATTGAGTGAAATCCTCCCATGGTTTTATGAAAGGATTCCTCTTAATGGCTAAACATTTCGATGCTCAGGCGAATCCTGCGAATGAGTAAATTTACGGAAGAGAGCGGCACCGTGACCGATCACGGCGCCGTTCATATGCGCGCGAACCAAGTGCGGCTCGTCATTGCGCAACTCCTCGGCGGGATCGGCATCGCGTCGGGCGTGGCGGTCGGTGGTTTGCTCGCCGAGCAAATCTCCGGCACGCCCTCCGCTGCCGGATTCGTACAAACGGCCTCGGTGCTCGGTGCCGGGTTCCTGGCGATCCCACTGGCCAGGCTCGCCGCAAAACGTGGCAGGAATTGGGCGCTCGCCATCGGCTTCGGTCTCGGCGGGGCGGGTGCGGCACTGGTGATCGCGTCCGCCGTCACCACACAGTTCTGGATGCTGCTGCTCGGAATGCTTTTTGTCGGCTCCGGCCGCGCGGCAAATCTCCAAGCACGGTATGCCGCCACCGAACTCGTCGACCCCAAGGCGCAGGCCCGCGCAATGTCCATCATCATGTGGGCGACGACTGTGGGATCGATCCTCGGCCCGAACCTGTCCGAGCCGGGAAGTGTCGTGGGACGAGTCGTCGGCATCGATCCGCTCTCCGGGCCGTTCTTGTTTTCAGTTGTCGCGTTCACGTGCGCGGCGCTCGTGGTCGCAACGCTGCGAGTCCGTCCGGCGCCGTCCGGCAGGACCGGCCAAATGGACGACGCGACAAACGCTCCAGACCCGTCTCGGAAACCGATCGGCTCGGTCGCGGCCATTCGAATCGCTTGCCACAACCCGGACGCGATATTTGCCATGGTCTCGATCGTCGCCGGCCAGATGATGATGACGTCGGTGATGGTCATGACGCCGATTCACATGAGTCACGGCGGCATGTCATTGACCTTGATCGGCGTTGTCATAAGTGTTCATACGCTTGGAATGTATGGGGCCAGCCCGCTTTTCGGATTCTTGGCCGACAAATTCGGCCCCCGCAATATCTCGTTGTTGAGCACCGGCATCTTTGCGGTCTCGCTCGTTCTCGGCGGCCTCGACGCATTTTCGACGCACTCCGAAATGCCGCGCCTGCTGATCGCGCTGTTCTTGCTCGGGTTCGGCTGGTCGGCTAGCCTCATCGGCGGCTCTGCACTGCTCAATCGTTCGGTGGACGACGACATCAAGATTCCGCTGCAAGGCGGCGTCGACTCCTTGATGAACTTCGGCGCCGCAATCCTTGCCGCACTCGCCGGACCGGTTTTGGCGCTTGGCGGATTCTTGGCGGTCAACGTGATGGCAGTGTGCATCTTGGTGCCGTTCATCTTCTTCGGCGTCAGGGCGTTGGCGCGGCGGTAACGGCGCAGCCCGGTCGGCGAAACGACGTGCGACACGCTTCGGGTTTACCCTGTCTTTTCGCGCTCGAACCCCGCGAGCATGGCATCGATGCCGAGAGCAAATCGGTCTTCCGGGCTGTCTGGTTCGATCTCGTTCGTGCCGGCGACGAGTAGCGGAAAATGACCGGGATCGATGGACGCCGTGGGGTCGCCGGTGCTGTGTGAATCGTCGGTCTTTTCCGTCGAGTTCAGCGGGGCCGTCTCGACGACGACGTGCCCGAGCACCAGGCTGACCGTCGACCGGATGATGCGTAGCCCGGCTCCCGGCGTGAAGCCTTCGGCGACGAGCATCGTCAGCGCCGATTCGATCGAGGAGAGATTCCGTGGCGTGATGGCGGGCCGCGAGGCGATCAAGGGGACTACGCTGCGGTGGGCGATGAGGGATTGACGGAGCAATCCGGCGAAATCACGAAGGGCAGTACGCCAATCGTTCGCGTGACCGAACGGGTGAGGCGTCAGGGCGATCACCTGCTCGACGATGCCGTCCAGCAAGGCGGCCTTGTTCGGCACATGATGGTACAGACTCATGGCTTCGACGCCGAGCTCCGCGGCAACGCGGCGCATCGTCAGGTGGCCTAATCCGTCGCGGTCGACGATGCGGAGTGCGGCACTACAGATGTCCGATCGCGTGAGCTTTACCCGGCTGCCGTCGTGGTGAGGCATCAATTCTCCTTGACGAAACTTACTATGTAAGGCTACTGTACTACGTGCCTTACAACGTAAGGACATGAGAGGAGATTTAGGAGATCAATGACATCAACAACTGAGCCGCGCATCCGTGGCGAGAGAGTTCTCGCGCGGCGAGCTTTGCAAATTGGGCTGGCTCTCGGAGTGATTGCCGCGGCTGCGCCGGTCTTTGACCTGTTCGTCACCGCGTCGATCGAGTCACATGTACGCAGCGCGTACGAAGGCTGGTCGGCCGGCACCGTCGCGATGGACCGGAACGCCATCACCGGCTACCTCGTGGTGATCGGCATCCTGGGAATCGTCGGATGGGTCGGCGCGCTGTGGGCGTTACGAACCCGCATCGCATTCCCCGTGAGTGTCACGCTGTTTGTCGTCGGAACCGTATTGGCACTCGTCACGGCGTCATCATCCGGTGGCGCTTACGACACCATCGTCCCCGTGCAATTCGGCACCTTGGCATTGCTTCCATCGGTACCTGGGCTGGCCGCGGTCGTAGTGTTGTGGCGGGCGCGGAAGTTCCGCTGAGCAATAGGCGGCAGAAGCCGGCTGCCGATGCTATCGACCGACGGTTGCTATCGGCCGGCGAGGAATTTTTCGAGGTGGCGGGCGGTCTCATGCCAATCCGTCACGGCGATGCACCGGACGCCGAGTGCCTTGACGGCGTAGTCGTTGCCGCCCGGTTCGAGCTGGTCGCCGTAGAATAATAGGTCGTCCATCGTGAAGTTGGTCAGTGCGAGAAGCTGGTTGATGCCGTATCCCTTGTCGCGGCCCTTGCGGGTGACGTCGATCGAAGTCGACCCGCCGGCACGCACTTCGAGGTCGGGAAGCCGCGCATCGACGGCTTCCCGCAGCCGTCGCTTTTTGTCTCCGGTCGGATCCCAGCTCTTTTTCTGCTCGACCGGTGCGGATTGGCCGAGCGCCGAGAACGTCACTTGCGATTCACGGTCTTCAAGAATCGGGCCCCACGTGTCGTCTTCCCATAGATTGAGGGCGCGGGCGCTTTCCTCGAGAGCGGCGAAGGTTCGCTCCTTTTCGTCGTCGGTCAGCGCTTCCAAGTAGGTACGGTTCCAACCGCCGCGTCCGTCGAATTCGTAGTGCTGCGTGCCGCAGGCCGGAAGCAGATGCAACCGGTTGAGCCCGCCGGCGCCGGAGTCCGTCAGCGGCGTGATCACCTGCTTGCGGAACTGCTCGAACTGGCCGCCGGAGATCACGGCGACTTCGACGACGTCCAGAAGGCGCCCGAGCAGCGATGCCATGGCTGGATCCAGCGGCGACTTGGAGGGAGCCAGCGTGTCGTCGAGGTCGAAGACGAGCGCTCCGGGTGTCGTGGCGTCGTGCTGTGCGGCGTCGGACATAAGACTCCTTTGGGGCATCTGCCGGTGTCAGTGAAACAGCAGAGTATCAGCCGCTGTTGCCGGCACTCGGTGGGTTCAACCTACGAGGTTCGTCCTCCGGCCAGGGCGTCGACGAGGTTTGCGTACTCTTTCAGCGGGTGGTCGCGGCCGACCACCGGTTCGTCGGCATAGCGGACGACGAGCGAACGTACCGGTTTGGTGCCGATCAGCCGGCCGGTGTCCCCGGCGAGTTCGAGGGCGTGGTCGGCGCCGGTGTCCGCCAGCGATTCGGGACCGAACACCGCAACGGCCGGTACCGTGATGCCGCTGAAGTGCGGGGACCGCGCGGTGCCGCGCAGTCCCATGTGGTGGCCCGCCACGGCGGTCCGCGCCCGGGCGGCATGCACGGCGGCGGCGAAATCGTCCCGCTGCGCATGATCCAACGGGTCAGACACCTCGGCGAGCAGCTCGACGGACTCGTGCACGCCGGCCTTGCTGCGCGCCACCGTGAGGACCGCTACCGCCGTACCGTCGCCGGCGGAAGACCCGACCACGGCCAGCGTGGTCGGCGACGGCGCCCTGCTCCGGGCGAGTTCCGTGACTGCCGGCACGTGCCACGGTTCGCTCGCCGGCTCGATGACGCCCCACCCTTCGGGGTCGCTGCCGGTCGCCGCCCGAAACACCGCGGCGGTGAAATCGCCGATCCGCGTTTGCGCGCTCGCCGGATGCAGCACTTCGGCCTGCACGTGGAGGGCTCCGCGGGCCGCATTGACGTTGTCCGTGAACGCGTCGCTGACATCGTCGCGTGACGTGAACGAAGCGCCGTCCCACTTGAGGGTCTGCCCCGAATAGCCGTCGTAATACTCGCTGCCGTTGTCGACCACCCACGACCCCTCGACGGCGGCCAACCGCGCGCCGGCCGGCAGAGTCAATGCGCAGTCGGGCTCGGTCAACACCACGACCTGCCGGCCGGACTCGACGGCGCCGGTAAATTCTCGAGCGAGCTGTTCGGAGAGGTACACGGTGGGCTTGGCCTGCCGGACGACGACGGGCGAGTTTTCGTCGTCCACCGGTGAACTATTGAGTGGCCGCAATCCGTCATCCGTGACGCCCACAGTGAACCCGGTGGCATGCGCCGCGATCGATCGGATCAGCGTTGCCGCGTAGTCGCGAGCCGTCGGATCTCCGTCGCGTGCGTGGGCATCGATCCACCACGAGGGCGCCGGAGTGTTTGGATCGGGGGCGCCGAACAGACGGATCGATTCATTCGGGACGCGGATGCGTCGCGGCAGCTCCAATACCACCCGGCCGCCCGGACCGACATGAAGAACCGTGCCGCCCGAGCTTGTTCGGATGGCGTGGCCCCCGCCGGTGTCCTGAAGTGCCGCGCCGATCAGGTCTTGGGTGGGTTCGTCTCGGCACACTGCCACAAAATCGTTGCTCATCGGTCACCGCTTCCCTCGTTGCCGTCCGTCTCAGCAGTGACAGGACTCTCCGCCAGCACAGTCTGCACGGTCTTGGGCGGCCGGGACGCCTGAACCAGCCGGCCACGTCCGGCGGGCAGATGCGATGCGCGCACATTGTTGATCAGCGGCCCTTCGGTGCGGTCGCCCGACATGATCATCGAGCTGGCGCCGGAGTCGCGAAGGCCCATGAAGAACGACTCGTACATGCCGCGGCTGGCACCCGTGACTCGTCTGGTCAGGACGACGTGTAGGCCGATCTCTCCGCCCATGGCCAGATACGGCACGAACTCCTGCAGTGGGGAGTTTCCACCGGCCGTGAGCACATCGTAATCGTCGATGAGAAGCACGATGCGCGGCAGCGGGGTTTCCACGACTGCGCCGGCAGTGGTCGAATCGGGCACGCGGCCGGCCAGCTCTTTGGCGACGGACGCGCTCAGCTGGGCGGCCAGCGCACTGCTCGGCGCGTAGCCGCCGAGGTAGTCGTCGGGGATGACGGCACCGAGAGTGCGCCGCGGGTCGAACACCGCGAACACGAGTTCGTCGGCCGTCTGGCCGGCCATCAACGACGATGCGACGTGCTTCAGCAGATTCGTCTTGCCGCACGCGTCGTCGCCGAGAACTACCAGGCTGCCGTCACGGCCGAAGAGGTCGAGGGTTTCCACGCCCAGGTCGCTCTCCCGCAAGCCGAGCGGCACTGCCCCGGGCGCGAGCTCGACACAGGCCGACGACACGTCGCCCGGCGTCACGGCCGCGGGCAACACTCGCACAGTCCGTGCCGGTGCTTCGGTTGCGGATTCGGTGATCGCCGTGACCATGTCGCGCATGCCCTGGGTTGCCGTGTCGGCGTCAGCTTCGCCGTCGATACGCGGCAGCGCGAAGTGTCCCATCAGTTTCTTGTCCATCAACGCGCGCCCGGGCCGGTCGGTGCGGATGTTCTCGGCGAGCTTGCGGCCAAATGACGACTCGCCCGGATCACCCAGGCGGAATTCGATGCGATTGCCGAAGAACGATTGCTGTGACATGCGTACCTCGTTCCACCGCGTCGCAGTGGCTATCACGTGGACGCCGTATCCGCTGCCGCGCGCCAGGACGCCGTGCACCAGGTGTTCGATGTCCTCGTACGCATCGCCGAGCTGGCCGTATCCGTCCACGACCAGCACGACGTCCGCGCTCGCAAGCTCGGGAACCTTGTCCGCCGCATGCAGGTGGCGGAGCGTGGCCGGCGAATCGATTCCGTGACGCATGAAGATCTCTTCGCGCTCATCGAGCATTCCGGCGACTTCCTCAATCGTGCGGCGGACCATTTCGCGGTTCGTCCGCGACGCAATGCCTCCCACCTGCGGCAGGGCCTCCAGCGGCACGAGGCCGCTACCGAGCAGGTCGAGCCCGTACACGGCGACCTCGGCCGGGCCGTGAGTGAGTGCGAGGCTTGCGATGATGGTGCGCAGCGCCGTCGACTTGCCCGACTGGGGGCCGCCGATCAGCACCAGATTGCCGCCGGCATGCGTCAGGTCCAGGTTCCAGGCGGCTTGCCATTGTTTGGCGGGATTGTCGAGCAGCCCGATCGGCACGGTGAGTCCGCCGCCGGTGTGAAGCCGGACGCCGGCGCTGGTCATCGTCGCGTTGCCCGCCACCTGATCCAGCGCGATGGCACGCGGGAGCGGCGGCAACCAGATGGGTGGCGCGGCGCGCGGAAATTCCCGCAGCCGCTCGACGATCGTCGACATGACTGTTGGACCGGTCGTGCGGGCCGACGCCATGCTGGGCTGCTGAGTGTCGCCGTCCTCGTCGCCGGGTTCCGGGTCGGACAGTGTCGCCGCATAGCGGGGAAGGGGCAGTACCTCGGGCGGGACGTCGTCGGCGCTTTGCTCGTCCTCCGGTTCCGGCATCGGTCCGGACACATATCCGGCCTTGAAGCGGGTGTACGTGGTCGTGTCGACCTTGAGATAACCGAACCCCGGAACGGGCGGCAGGTGAAACGCGTCAGGAGTATCGAGGACCGTGCGGCTTTCCGACTCCGACAGGGTGCGCAATCCGAGCCGATACGACAAGTAGGTGTCGAGGCCGCGCAGCTTGCCGCCCTCGATTCGCTGGCTCGACAGCAGCAGGTGGACGCCGATCGAGCGGCCGATGCGGCCAATGGACAAGAACAAATCGATGAAGTCCGGTCGGGCCGTCAAGAGCTCGCCGAACTCGTCGATGATGACAACCAGGTGCGGCAACGGGTCGAGGTTGACGCCGTGCCGAGCCTGTTCGGCGCGGTGCAGCTCGTAGTCGGTGATGTTCGCCATGTTGCCGGCCGATTTGAGCACCTCTTGCCGGCGCTGGATCTCCCCGGCCAAGCTCGAGTTGACCCGTTCGATCAAACTGACGTCGTCCGACAAATTGGTAATGATGCCCGCGACGTGCGGCACGTCATCGAATGGAGCGAAAGTGGCGCCGCCCTTGTAGTCGACAAGCACCATGCTGAGCTGCTCGGGCGAATGCGTCACGAGCAGGCTCGAGACCAAGGTGCGTAGCAATTCGCTCTTGCCCGACCCTGTCGCACCGACGCAGAGCCCGTGCGGGCCCATCCCGAACTGCGCAGATTCCTTCAGATCGAGAAGGACCGGCTTGCCTCGGTCATCCAAGCCGAGCGGCACTCGCAAGAAGTCCACTTCGCTTCGCGGCTGCCACATGTGCTCGATCTCGGCAGTCGTGATCTCGCCGAGTCCGAGCATCCGGGCAAAGCCGAGGGTCTCCATAGCGGCGTCGTGTTCGAGCGAGTCCGGTGAAAGCCTCAGCGGCGCCAATTCACGGGCCAACCCCCGCGCGGTCGCAAGCGTCAGCGCGTCGAGTTCGCCATCCTCCACTATCGGACGGAACGGGTCCTCACGAAGATCCTCGAACCGGACGCCGCCGGGGGTTTGGCTGATCCGGATCGCCACGTCGCTCGGCTCCCAGCGCCGATCGGCTACCAGGTAGACGCCGGTCAACGCGATGTCCGCCGGCGTCGCTGCTCTGTCCGGCAGCCGGAGGGGTTCGGGGACGTCGCCCATCGAGTCGATGAACAGCAAGATCCGCGAGAGGCGTTCGGCAGTGCCGCTCCCCAGATAGTTTCGGCGCGATTCGGCGGCCATCGTCGATCTGCTGCGCAAATCGCCGGACATCAGGTCGAACAGCTCATCCAGCGACGGGGCGATCCGCCGTATCGGGCCGGTTCGGTGCGTGCGTTCTTGATCGGCCAGGTGGGGCAGCCACGTCGCCCATTCCCAGTCGTCGAACCTGTCCGTCGGCACCGCGAGCCCGACTTGAAGGTCTTCGGGCGACTGGAATGCTACAGCCGAAATGAGGAGGTTCCGGCAGACCGCCAAGGCGAACTCGCGGTCGCCGACCACGCTGACCGGGCCGACGGAGTCCAGCGGGATCAGCAGCGGCAACCCGGGTGAATTCTGGTAACGAGATCTGAGTAGTTCGAGTTCGGCATCCATGAATCGGTCGCGCTGCTGCAATGGACTGCTGTGAGCGCGGACGTCGACCCGCCGGCTTGGCAACGAGCCGAGACCGAGTCGCGCGTCCAGAAAATCCTCGTCGCCGCGTCGGCGCTCCCAGACCCGTTCCGGATTGCGGACGATGTCGAACAACGCCGTGGGAGGCGGATTGCCGATACGTGCGACGTTTCGCGCCGTTTGCTCGTCGGACCGAAGTTGAGCGCGGGTCGTTTCGAGGTATTCCAGATATTGTTCGCGCTGCTGCTGCCGTTTGCGCGTGGCCTTGCCGCGCTGGCTGAACAGCATGACGATCGACCCGACGACCGTCACGACCATCATGAGCGCGCCGACGGCAGCGAGGCTTGAGCCGCGGAAGAGCATCATGAGCGTCATCGACATGGCCGCGCCGAGCATTGGGATCATCGAGAGCATGTTCATGCCGCCCGAACCGTCCGGCGTGGCGGGCGGGTTTTCCACAATTATCGGTTCACCGGACCGCGTGGGCAGCGCCGTACGGGCCGGCCGGTGGAGTAGGCGGACGCTCATTGCACGCCTCGAGCCAGACTGAGCGCCCGTGACGTGATGGACGTCGCGGCAAGACGCGTGGATTCGGCGAGGTTGCCGAGTTGAATCCCGCGACCGCCGCTCAAATGCCTGTCATAGGGCAGCGGCAAGGCGGCGAGGTCGTGAGCGCGCAGCTGCGCGGCGGCGGCAGCCGCCGACACTTCGGAACGGGCATCCGTCTCGACGGGCACGTACAGACGCGGGACGGCGTCCGCCTCGGTATCCGTCGTCCATGCGGCTTCGGTGGCGAGCGCCGCGTCGATGCCCGGCGTGCTCGGCGGAACCGTGACGATTGCGGCGTGGCTGTTTCCGATCGCGGCCGCCGTGTGGCTCGATCCAGCCCCGGCGTGCGAGGAGTCGAAGTCGGTGATCGGGCCGGCGTCGATGACGGTGATGGGGAAATAGCGGGAAAGCACTGTGAAGAGCCGGGCCGTTTTGGTTCGGTCGGCCGTGTCGCACGCGCACGCGTAAAGATCGGAGCGCGCCGGCTGCAAGTGCGCGGTCAGGTCGGCGAACGTATCCGGCCAGTCGTTTTCGAATTCGGCGAGAAGATTGCGCACCGACGGTATCTCGGTGACACCGAGGCGGGCGTGTAGAGTGCCGATGCCCGGATCGCTGTCGATCGCGGCGATCGGGTCGCCCCTGACGGCACTGAAGATCCGTCCGGCCAGGGCGGCCATGGTCGTCTTGCCGGAACCCCCGCGTGGGCTGAGGACGACGATGCGGCGCCCCGTCGTCACGGCCTTCTGCGTTTCGACTGCCGCGCGCATCAGCTTCTCGGGGTACGAGTCGGACGTGAACAACCTGCCGAATCGGCGTGCTATCCGCGGAGCCCAGCGGTCGCCGCGTGCAGCCGAGAAGACGGAGCGGTCGATTACGCGCTCGCGGGCCCCCATCGTTTTGGCAAGGCGGCCGGCCGGGCTCGAGCCTTTCACGGCGTCCAGCGGCGCAGCGACGGCTGGCTCGGGTACGGCCTGCGTCGGCGGCGTTTGCGGTTTCGGCGGAACGGCTTTCGGAGAAACAGCGGGGCGTGCCGCGTGTTGTCCGGGAAAGCCGGACAAGCTGCGCGAAGGCGTGGCCGGTCCGGAATCTTCAGCGTCCGATCGAGTGTCCGGTGCTTGGGCCGTGAATTTCTTGGAGGCGCGGTGCCAGCCTGTTTCGCTCATCGTCATCTTCCTCAATTGAAACTGTGCAAGAGGTCGCCGAATACGCCGAACATTCCGACAGTCAACGGAACCGATGCGAGGATCAGGACGGTTTCAAAACGGTTACCGGCCACGCGAAGACGCGCGGCGATGTGGGCGGGAAACGTTCCGGCGCCGATCAGCGCGACGGCGATAGCCATGATGAGCACGCCGAACGCCGCGAGGATGCTCACGGAGCCGCCTGCATCGATACCGGCCAGTGCGAGTCCGATGAGACCTAAAGTCATTGCGCCGAGTAACGTGCCGCGCTCGGTGACAAGCGGAAACGATCGCGACCGCAGCCCTGCCGCAAGTGCGATGACGCCCGCCAGCGGCAGCGTCCACACCCGATAAGCGGTGTCGGCGGAGAGAATCCACACGGAGATCGCCAACGACACGGCGCAGACGACGACTCCGAGCGCCAGGCCGTGATGTGCGACTTGGACGGCGGCGACGGCGTCCCGGCGCCGCACGATCCGCCCGCTGGAATGGTTGTCGTCAAGCCGTGCAAGGCCGGACGCCGTCAATGCGAGGCGGGGAGCGAGGCCCAGTATCAGCAAGCTGATGACGCCGGCGATCGCTGCGGTGCGGGCCGTGTCACGAGTGATGACTGCGGCAACTATCCACACCACCGTCAACCCGATAATCGTTCCGGCGCCTTGGAAAAACGCGATCATCGCACTGCGGATTGCAAACGCCAACGCGATCAGCCCGAGGGCCGTGGCGGCCGCAAGTAGCCACATTTCTTGAACGAGATGAATGTGCATGTCCGGATGTTCGGCCAGCTGCCATAGTCCGAGTACTCCTATTACCCAGCCGGCGACGATGGCGGCGATGCTGGCGACGCGTTGTCGCGCGGCCGCGACTGCGACTCCTACGCCAAAAAGGACCGGTGCGCATATGACCATTTCCATGCCGCGATGCGCCGGCGCGAACGCCTCGATGAGCAAATAGGCGGCAAAGACGACGAAAACCGCGGAAATGGTTGCGCACGCCACCCGCCCGGCCAGCGGAGTCCACCGTCCGGTGATCGTGTCGGACTCGTCAACTGCGGCATCCGCGACATCGTAAATCACTGGAGGGGGCGGCGTCTCGGAAGACTCGAGCAATTGGAGCGAAGCGCCGTCCGGTATTGCGGCGGACGCCAGCGACTCATCGGACGGCACAACGTCGCCGGTGACGGTGACCAGAGTCTTGACGGCGACGCGATCGCTCGGTTCGTCGGCGAGCAGATCAAGGATCTGCGGCATTAGCGAGCCGACGGGTTCGGACGAAGGCAACAGTACGTCGGTGTGGCGCTTGGCGCCCAAAAGCGTGACTCGAGTGAAGGAATTGGCCATTTTCAGTCCCCGACCGGTCCCGTGGCGTGTGGAGAAGCAGTATCCGGATTGGTAGGCGTGGCGGCAGGCGCCGACCGCGACCCCAACTGCGGTTGCGATTTGATGAGGTTCGACACGAATGAAAATCCGACGCATCCGGCGCCGATCACGGCGGCGACGACGATGCTGAAGATGAACCGGCGGACGCCGTCGACCCAGCGCCGGTGCTGAGGATTGCTGCCGTACAAAAGTGCCGCACCGAGGCGCCTGCGCCGTACCGTCACCGACTCGATGAGTTGGTTGTCGTACTCGTTCGACATAGCGGCCTCCTTCTCGGAATTCTCGTGTGGCGTGGGGGATGACGATGGGGATCGACATCGGGGACCGCATCTAATCTACCGCGCTGCAATCGGCTTATTTGACGCAAACCTTTGACGCCGGGGTGGTATTTGCGGTTTTATGGGTGCGGTCTATCGCGCTTCGTCTGGGTGTTTCCAGTGTGACGTGGACGGGTGCGTGGGCGCAATTGACGCTATAGCCGTACGGGGGTCGCGGAATGAAGTTCGATATGGGCCAAAGCACTTTGAGCATGCTGTCCAAGCAGACGGGAACGTCGCATGAGGACCTGGGCACGCTCGTCAAGCAACTCGTTGACGCCGTGACGCCGCTCGAGGGCAAGTTCAACGGGCAGGGACGGGCTCGATTCGACGCTTTCAAGGCACGGTCGGATGAAATTACGAGTGAGCTGAATACTTCGCTCGGTGCAATTCTTGGCGGCCAGCAGGGAATGAACACGTCGTTCCAGATGGGCGACCAAGACATGGGGGACAACGCACAGCGGGCGCAGTCGACGGCGAATTTCGACGGAGCACGGTTCGCCTCGCGCGCCTGAGCCCGACCCGAACATCGAGTAGAGCAAGTTCTTTAACGACCGAGGAGACACAATGCCAACAGGTGGACGGCTCAGTTACGACACTGGCGTGTCGTCGAGTGTGCAGTCGGATATCACGTCGATCACCGGGCGCTTGGAAGCGTTGATTGATTCGCGCGAGAAAGATGTGAATCAGGCAATGGCGGATTTCCAAGCCGACGGTGTGTCCGAGGAATATCACTCCGTCGAGATGCGGTGGAAGAGCGCGGCAACGGAAGTGCGGTCGATCATTTCCCTCGTGCGCAGCACACTTGGTTTGAACGACGAATCGGCGGGCACCGCGGTGCAGAAGGCACGCACGTCCGTGCAGAATATTGGTTAACGGCAGGATTCTGCAGTGACGTCGTGGGATATTGACGTGCCCGGTGTGTCCGGAGTGTTGAAAAAGGTGAGCGGGCTCGCTGAGGATTACGAATCGCAGGTGAAGAAGCTGCAAACGCACTTGAAAGGTGCGGCTGTGGCCTGCAAGGGGGGTCCCGTGCCGGCACGTTTGCAGGGGCTGGCCGAGGACGAGCTGGTACCGGCCGTGAAAGATGTGGCTGGGCGGACGAAGAATGCGCTGACGGGCACGTCGGACGCTGTGAAGGCGTATGTGCGGGGGGATCTCGACATGGCGGCCAATGCCCAGCAAAACGCGGGCAAGGCGCCGACACCCCAACCGCCGGGTCATAAGTAAATCTGTGCCGCCGAGCGCGCGACGAATGATGGTTAAAGGTCTCCAACGTGTCTATTGATTTGTCGAAGTTTCCGAAGATTGCTGATCCGGATTTGTTGGAGTCGCATGCGTCGAAGTTGAAGTCGGCTGGGTCGAGTATTCACTCGACGGCGGCGGATTCGAAGTCGAAGTGGCATGGGCTGACGGCGGTGTATGAGGCGCCGGAAGCGTCGGTGGTGTTTGGGGCTTTTGGGCCGATTGAGTCGTCGGCGTCGGATGTGAAGTCGGCGACGGCTACGGCTGAGTCGGCGTTGTCGGCGTTTGCGGGCAAGGCGCGGGATATCAAGACGCGGTATCAGTCGATTGCTGGTGATGTGTCGGATTTCAATTCGTCGATCGAGGGTGATGACGATTGGAACAAGGACGAGGACAAGGTCAACAAGGAGCATGGCTTGTTGCATGATCTTGACGTTTTGTTGGCTGATTATGAGGCGGCGCAGCAGGAGTGCGCGAATAAGATTTCGGCGATTTATGGTGGGCCGAAGTTGACGTCGTTTTCGAATGATTCGACGTCGGCTAAGGGTCATTATGCGATGACGGCTGATCAGTTGGATGCGTTGAGTGATCAGGGGAAGACGCCGTGGGGTGAGCCGACCGATTGGGATAAACCCTGGTATCGGGACACCATCGATGCGGTCGGCTCGTTCGCTAAAGGCGTCTGGGACGGCGCCAAGGGTATGGCGACGGGGCTTTGGGACATGGTGAATTTCACCGACTGGAAGACATTCTCCGCGACGTGGAAGGGTATCGGCACGCTGGGATACGACCTGGCCATCGTTTCGTCGCCGGGGCTGGCACATCTTGTGGGAACGAAGCGCGAGAAGCAGGCGACTTCCGATCTGACGATGGTCGGAAAGTCGATTATTCACCTGGACGAGTGGAAGACGGATCCGGCTCGTGCAGCGGGAAATTCCGTGTTCGACGTTGTGACGGTTATTGCCACGATTCCGCTTGGCGGTGAGGGGGCGGCGGCCAAGGGTGTGAGCGCTATCGGCAAGGCCGGTGATGCGATGAAGGGCGCCGGCAAACTGGGCCGCGCCGGCGAAGTCGCCGGGTCGACGTTGAAGGGCGTCGAGAAGCTCGCCGACACGTTGAAGGTTGAGAATCTGGGGAAGATTTTCTCGTCGAAAGGTTTCAAGTTCGGTGACGGACTTGGCGATATGACGAAGCAGTTCGATGGTCTTGATGATTTGGGAAAGACTGTCGACGATATTCCGACGGGGCATGTGCCTGGTGAGGGCGACCTCCCGGACGGCAACGGCCTGCCGGACGGCGGGCCGACCCCACACGGGGACGGCGTTCCAGACGACGCTGGTGTACCCAATGGCGATGGCGTGCCGGACGATGCAGGCGTCCCCGATGATCATGGCCCCGTCGACCCTGACGTCAGGGCTGGCTCGCCGGAGTACGATGGTCACTCGACACCTATTGATCGTGGGTCGACAGATTACCCCTCTAAGACGGAATCGTTTGGCGACCACCCGCTGGAGCCAAACACGCGCTACGACGTTGAGGGTCGGGGAACGTTCTATACGAACGGCGACGGCAGAGTCACCGACGTTGTCGCTCACTCGGGGGTAAAGGGCGCATGGAACGATGAGCTGAATCATCCTTTGCCGGACGTTACTTATCACATTGATGACAACATCACCATCAAAACAGACGACCATGCGCGGACGGTGTTCGCCAAGGGTGAAGACATACAACTGCATCCGGGTGACGACAACCGCAGCGGACATCAACAAGGCATCGTTGGGCATCGTGGTGGCGAAGGATACGAGGGTGGGCATCTGCTGGCGTCGATCTTCGGTGGACCGGGTGAGAAGGTCAACTTGGTGCCCCAACACATGTTTCAAAATCGAGGTGCCGGGCCGAGCAACGTGCCGGACGTTCCGCGAGAAGATCTGGAAGTTTGGCATAAGGTCGAGACCGATGTGCGCTCGGAGTTGAACGCGCAGGGGTCGGACGTCAAGGTTGATTGGGAAGCGAGGCCGGTCTACGAAGGTTCGAACCAGGTTCCATCTTCGATACAGCTGGAAGTGGCTGTCGGACACGGTCCCCCCGCGTATTACACTTTTCCGAATTGAGGAGGACGATGAGCCACGACGAAAGAGTTCTTGTCACCTTGCGCGGGCTGGCGGATCAGCTATTTAACCCGGGTTCCAAGTCTTCCAGTTGGGACGAAGCGTTGATCCGAGTTAGAGATTTCGCGGGGTTTCAGCGTCTTGCCTATGATTATCGTGTTGGGGAAACTTGGGACTGGTTTAAGCGCAGCGATTTCTTCGAAAATGATTCGTCCGAATATAACGAACTGAAACGACTTGCTTTTGAGCCAGGCCTTGGTTCGTGGATTTCGCTTAAGATCCACCTGTTTCCTGATCGTGATCCTTATGCGGAGTTTATTCGTGATGAGGAGATCATGTTCGGCGGTGTGCTGGATCATCCTGCTAAGGCTGGAAGCATATATCGCGAGCTTGTAGCGTATCCAAGAACCGCGGAAAACATCCCGTCGTGGATGCGGGAGAAGATTACTGAGGCAGGTGAGGAAGTCCCGGTTTTTGATTCCGAGACGAGTGAGATCATCATTGGCGAGAATCGCTACCCATTCACCGAGCCGGGCCTGTAGGTGTTGCCGTGTATCCTCGTGAACGGTTTGAGTCGACCGGCATGAGTTTTTACGACGTGGCTTTGATCGAAGGAGCGGGAAATGACTGACATGCCGAGGATGATTCGGCAGCAGCAGTTGACGAGTTCGATCGCCCAACAGTTGTTGCAGGAGTTGAATACTGGTTCGGGCTGGGATGAGTTGTCGTTGGAGGCTGTCCCTGTAGGGGACGATATTTCGGCGACGGTCCGTCAACGCACTGGTGACGAAGTGGTATCGAACGCTGGCGTGCTTGCCCGTGACTTGCAGCTGTCGAAGGATGTGATGTCGTTGCGGGAAGCGACGTACGAGCAGGGCGCGGGTGCGTGGATTTCCGCGGTCATTACGATCTCCGCTTCGGGTTGGCCCGAACCGAAGTTGTCGCCGTCGGCGTCGTTCAATTACGACTCCGATCCGTTCGCTGCCAATGGGGCGGAAGCTACGTTGTCGGCCGAGACGCTTGCTGCGGACTTGACGCGGTTTCCCCGTCAGCGGGCGAACATTCCACAGTGGGTCGTTGACCGTATTGGCGCTGCTGGGCTGGAAGTGCCTGCTATGTCAGCCGGCGAATAGTGCGTATTTGGCCGAAAAAGCGCAGGCATGCCGGAAAGCTGCTTCAGCAATATGCCGACCTGTGTAACGGCGTCCTTGACCGTCAGGTCGTTCATCTGAACCCGCCGGCTTCACGCGAGACGCTTGATGAATGGCGCCATCAAGTCGGTGACGATTTTCCCGATTGTCTTGTTGAGCTTTATGACGCCGCTGATGGTGAGGCGTCGCGGCCGTTCAGTTATGTGTTTTCGGATGCGTTCGTATTCGTGCCGGCTTCTCGGCTATTGGGCGTGAACGTGTCGAATGAACGGGCTGCGCGGCTTTGGGAGATGTCGGACGATATCGATTCGAAGGCTGACGCTTTGAAACCCAATCCAGGATATTCGAAGAGCTGGATCCCGTTTTCCACTCGGGGCAGCGACACGCTTGCAGTAGATATGGATCCGAGCGCTCAGGGTCAAGCCGGCCAGATTGTGAAGGTCACGCATCCGGCCGGAATTGTCCAGGAGGTTGTGGCACCGTCTTTGAGCGCATTGCTGCAGCAACAGATCGATATGCTGCGTCGCTACGAATTCCATGTGGTCGATCATGACGGTAATTGGCTCGCTTCGCCCCACGAGTTGGCGGAATATTTTCGAGACGCTGCTACAGCCGGGGTGGACGCGGAAATATACGTTCAGCCGGAAGCTGGGGCAGACGCAAGCGCGTTCCAGAGGCGCACAAAGTGACTCGTTCGGAGCCGTGCCGTTTGGAGGAAGCCGGCTACCGATACTGCGAGGAGTGCAAATAGGCAGTGTCTATTGATTTGTCGAAGTTTCCGAAGATTGCTGATCCGGATTTGTTGGAGTCGCATGCGTCGAAGTTGAAGTCGGCTGGGTCGAGTATTCACTCGACGGCGACGGCTACGGCTGAGTCGGCGTTGTCGGCGTTTGCGGGCAAGGCGCGGGATATCAAGACGCGGTATCAGTCGATTGCTGGTGATGTGTCGGATTTCAATTCGTCGATCGAGGGTGATGACGATTGGAACAAGGACGAGGACAAGGTCAACAAGGAGCATGGCTTGTTGCATGATCTTGACGTTTTGTTGGCTGATTATGAGGCGGCGCTGGGGCCGGGCGGCGAAAATTGGGTTCACCGTTGGAACTCCCAGGTGCGGGCGCACTGGCGTGGGAGTGTGAAGCTTGGCTACAGCGCCATGGTTTCCTATATGGCGTTGAAAGAACCGAAGCAGGCTCGAGCGCTCTTCGGCGCGCAGGAGATTTCCCAGTCAAATCCGATGATGAAGGCGGTTGGTAAGGAACTAATCCATTACGGCGAGTGGAAGACAGATCCGGCGCGAGCGTTCGGAAACACTGTCTTTGATGTTGGGACCGTTCTCATAACGATTCCGTTCGGCGGTGAGGGCGCAGCTGCCAAGGGTGTCGATGAAATCGATGTTGCTCCGGTCAGCGAGAAGTTGTCCGCGACTGAGGTCCGACTTGGTGACGATTTCAAGGCGATGAATCAGTCGGTTGACCCGTTGGATGATTTGGGCACGACCGTCGACGACATTCCCACAGGGCATGTGCCCGGCGATGACGGAGCGCCGCACGGAGACGGCGTCCCCGACTGCGCAGGCGTGCCGCATGGCGATGGCCTTCCGGACGGCGACACGTCCTATGGCCATGAGCATTCGGACGGCAGCGAATCGCCGAGGGCAACGGTCTCGGCACGAGACGTCGACGGTCATCCTGTCGAGGTGACGATGCCGAACGAGCAGGTTCATGAAGTCACCTCAAGCCCACAACACCTGGGCGATATGCCGTCGTCACATGAAGCGCTAGAAGCTGCAATGGAAAAGCGCCACATTGGTGAGCATGAGCTTATTTCGCTTATTAAGAAGAAACCGTGGGAGCTGTTGCGAATCAAACCGGGCCGCACACATCGAATACGACCGGCGGATTTGTTTCAAATGCGGCCGATACTCGGAATCTTGATGATGTGAAGAAGATCGTTGATGGGTTACGTCTGGATGAGGACCCCCCTGCAGGTCAACCACGGAGGTTTAGCGAGAATGACGACGCGGTGTACGCCATTCGCTTCCAGCAGCACCCGACAGGCGGGGGCACGAACGATGTGCGATATGGAGATCCGTTTACAGGTGATGGATTCACAAGCAGTACGGCTGACTCGAACAGAATAATTCCGGAATTTTATGCAAACAAGACTGGAATGAAGAGTGGGGCAGAAATGTGGCGCATTAATTCGGAAGGGCAACAGGAGCTCGTCGGTGTATTGCAGGGGAAGACCTGGATCAGTGTCGAAGGCTCATAGGTTGCGTCCGGTTGGACAATACGCGTCCTATCACCATGTCGAGTATGCAGCGGCGAAACGTGAGGACGGGCGCGTTCAGTTGCGGTCTGCTGGAGTCGACCCGTCGTCGCCTAAAATTTCGCGAGGAGCTTCGCCGTCGAAAGGACGCTCGGATGGAGAAGTGTGTGTCGTTGACCGAGCCAGCCTGGATTGGTTCGAGGCCGTGACAACGACGTGTTGGTGGCGCGGAGGGCGTTTTGCAGTATGGAATACCCGGCCGGGGCAAGTTTTCATTGCCTATGACCACACGTGTGATGTTGGCAAATCCTATGATTGGTTTGCGAAACAGCCCGAGATGAATCAGTCCGGGAAGCTGGAATTGGACGGCTGGGTAGAAATAATAGAAATTTATAACGTGAAAGAGGCCGTGAGACAGCTCCCGCTGGGGCTGTCTTCCTAACCGACAGGTGACAGTCCGTGACGAACGACATCCGTCATGAAAGGAGAGCCTTGCTCGTTCAAAAGGCACTTCATGAAAGTCACACTCGCGCATTTCTTGAGGGGAATGCGGACCGAGTATCGGGCTTCGTGCTGCCTGCTGCCGATGCGATGAGCGCGAATACGCCGGCAAAGTTGTTTGAGGCTCACGGGCTCGGGTTCGCGGGCTCCCCGTGGTCACCAGACGCCGAGTACCTGGACGTCGTGCGGTTTGCAGCGCCGCCGTCGTTGTATCTGCACCGGGCTGTCGGGGGCAATGATGCCGCGGCAGCCGCGAAAATGGGTGGCGACTTTATCGAACGCCTGCCGTTTTCCGGAAACGGATTCGCGACGTGGCCGGGCGGCGGCATGGCGCCGCTTTCATTTCTCGACGAAGTCCGACTGCCGTCGGGTGCGGAACTGTGGCGGATCGCGCGCAGCGGGGATCAGAATCTTATCGGCGTGTATCAAGACGTCGGTGCGGGTTGGGCTCGATTGGACGGCGGGCCCGCGCCAACCCGCGATGTGCCGTCGAGTCTTCTGGGGTGGACAGCAGTGTGGCAAGGCGTCACGTTCTGCGCGGACGAAGTAAAAGACGGGATTGCGCTAGCGTCGCCCGGGGAACCGCCTGCTAAATATCCGGGGTTCGGTATGACCGGTCGCGGCCTGTGGCGGCGCGTCGCGTAGCGACGTGTCCGAGTTCTACGAGATGCTCGTGACCTGTTCGTGGCAGGGGCAACCGTTCCGCGTCGTGCGCTCTACCGAGGAGCAAGGACGAGAGATCTTCCGACTCTTTTACCGCGGTCATAACGCCGATGCTGCAGAGGCACTGGGCCTTTGGAAGAATGATGCGGGCGTGTACTCGTACGCCGTGCCCCGCAATGACGTATCAGACCTAAAAGTAGTTCACAATACAAAGATCGGCTAATGCCTATGAGCACTATGCAACCCCCGCAGTATCCCGTATCCTCCGGTCAGCAATGGTCGAACCCGGCTCCGCCACTCGACCAACCCTTGTATGACGCCGGATTCGGCCAAGCCATCAAGCGGTTCTTCAAGAAATACGCGACGTTCTCGGGTCGGGCCAGCAGGAGCGAGTTCTGGTGGATGTATCTCTTCGGCTGGCTGACGGAGTTCGCAGTCATCATCGTTGCCGTCATTGGTGGCCTGGTCACAACGGATCCCGACCATCCCAGCACGTCCGGCGAGGGCGCCATGGCCGGCGGATTCCTCCTGATCGCAGTGATCCTGGGCATGATTGTGCCGGCGATCGCTCTCATGGTTCGGCGATTGCACGACATCGACTTCAGCGCCTGGTGGCTTTTGCTCCTTCTCGGACTGTCACTTGGCGCAATCGTCCTGCTGATTTTCGCACTTCTGCCAACCAACCCTCGTGGCGCCAGATTCGACAAGGACGGCGGCCGGCAGGCAATGGCGGGATACTATCCGCCCCCGCCACAACAGCAGTACCCAGGCCAGGGCTACTGAACCGTCCGGCGACACGGGCCGGTCATGCCACGGCCGTGTGGTCACCATCTAGGAACTCGGTGACGAGTTTCTCGGCGTAGCCGGTCAACGGGCGATTGGCAGCGAAGAGGATGCGGTAAATCAGGGGCGCGATGACGTGTTCGAGAATATCGTCAACGGATGGAAGCGGTTGGCCATCGAATCGGTCGAGGATCTGCTCAATTGATTCAGCCGCATAATCGGCGCACTGCTTGGCGTTGTCGCCCGTGGCGTCGCCGGCCAAAACGTCGGCGACGTAGCCGCGGCCGGGGCCGGAGGATATTTCTTCGGCGAATTGCTGCGACCACGCGGTGAGGTCCCCTCGCAGAGACCCTGTCGCCTCCGGAAGCGGCGTCTCCCGGATACGGTTTGCCGCGACGTCGGACAGCAACTGCGCAAGTGTGCCCCACCGGCGGTACACCGTCGTGGCGTCGACCTCGGCGCGCTCAGCGATAAGCGGCACTGTCAGGTTGGCGCGAGGGATTTCGTCGAGCAAGTCCTGAGTTGCCTGGTGGACGGCACGCTGAATTCGCGCACTGCGACCACCGGGCCTGGTGCCTGTTCGCGGACTCATGACACCATGCTAACGCAAAGCTGTTGCGTTTAGAGCGACAACCCTCTATTGTGATTAATGCAAAATATTTGCTTTAATTGATTTGAGGACACCAGTGCACCAGCAAGCTGCCGCGGCCACCCATGCCGCCGACCGTCCACGCCGTGGCGGTTTACGCATGCCGCGGGGTGCCGCGATGAGCCTGTATGCGCTGATCGCGATCGCCTTCTTAGCGGCGTCCAGCGCACCAACACCCCTGTATCCGATCTATCAGGACGAACTCGCCGCGAGTCCGATCGTGATGACCGTCGTGTTTGCAACGTATCCGGTGGCCCTGATGCTCGCTCTGCTCACTGGCGGGTCACTGTCGAACCATTGGGGACGGCGGGCCGTTGTCAGCGGGGCGCTGGGTCTGCAAATAGTAGCGGTCATCGTCTTCTTGTCCGCCGATTCCGCGACGCTGCTGGTGACGGCCCGTGCCCTGCAAGGCTTCGCAACAGGTGCGGCGACCTCGGCGTTCGGGGCGGCGCTGGTGGATTTGCATGAGACGCGGGGATCGGTGACCAACAGCATCGTGCCGATCGCAGGCATGGCACTCGGAGCGCTTGGCAGCAGCATCGTCGTCGCGACGTCGTCGGTTCCTGCCACGTCGGTGTTCACCATCCTGCTCGTCGTCTTCGGCGTGCTGTTGGCGACGTCGTTCTTCTTGCCGGAGACGACGACGCCGCGCCCGGGAGCGCTTCAGTCGCTGGCGCCGCGAGTACGAATCCCCGGTGCTGCGCGCGGCGCGACGTGGACTGTCGCACCGGTGCTCGTTGCCGTTTGGGCCGTCGGTGGATTCGTCATGTCGCTCGGCCCGAACCTCGCCGGCGAGCTGACCGGCTCCGACTCGGCACTGCTCGGAGGGTGGCTCGTATTCGCAGTAGCCGGTACCGGAGCGGTGACGGTCCTGGCATTGATGCGCCGTCCGGCGATGTTCGCGTTCATTACCGGTTCGGCTGCGCTCGCTGCGGGACTGGGCATGATGGTCGCTGCGACGTTTGTCGACAGCACCTGGATGCTCTACGCCGGGGCCGTTGTCAGCGGATATGGATTTGGCGCAGGGTTCCAAGGTGCGCTGCGTACGGTACTTCCGCTGGCCGGCGCCGCTGAACGCGCCGGCCTTCTTGCGGGCGTCTATGTCATCAGCTATCTGGCCAATGCCCTGCCCTCAATCGGAGCGGGCATCGTGGACACCGTGTGGGGGTTGCGAGTCAGCGTGGACGTCTTCGGCACGGTTGTGATCGCACTCGCTCTGATCGGGCTGATCGGCATGGCACGCTCGTCTCGTGTGCGTGGCCTGCAGCCCGAGTCAGCCGGCCAGCGCGCCGAACCGTTGCACGGTTCTTTTGATGTCGGCGAGCTTGGCGTCGTCCGGCTCGTCGATGGCCATTCGGACGTAGCCGGCGTCAATGCCTTGGAGCGTCAGCGCCGTCTTGATGCTGGCGAAATTGCCGCCGATGACGTCGACGGCGTCATTGACCGCTGCTTGCGCGGCGTCTAACTCGGCACGGCTCGCACCGGCAGCGATCCGCGATGCGGCTTCGAGGAACGGCCCGGGCAATGCGGAACCGACTCCCGAGACGATTCCCTGCGCGCCGCGTTCGACCGCGTGGACGACGTCGCGGTCGCTGCCGGTGTAAATGATGAATTCGTCCGGGACGGCGGCCCGGTAGGCGGCGATCTGATCCAATGATTCGCCGCTGACTTTCGCCCCGACGATATTCGGCAGCGCGGCGAGCTTGCCCATCAGCTCGGGAGAGACGAAGTTGCCGGTGCGGGCTCGGAACGCATACACGTACACGCGCAGTCCGTCGCTGGCTTCGGAGATCGCCGTGTAATAAGCGAGTAGGGCTGCGTCGGTGGCAGAAAGATAATACGGCGTGATGGCGGCGATCTCGGTGGCTCCGGCCTCGCGAGCCTGATCGATCAGTCGCAGGACCTCGAACGCGCTGGCGGCGCCGACGTGGATGATGCACCGTTTGCCGGCGAGCTCCTCGACCGCGACCTCGGCGACCCGTCCGCGTTCGTCGAACGACAGCGACGGGAATTCGCCGGTCGTTCCGAGGACGAATGCGCCATCGACGCCGGACGTCGCGGACTTCCGGAAGATCTCTCGCGTTCCGTCGATGTTGAGTTCGCCGGTGCGGGTGAACGCCGTCGGTACGGCGGTGATGATGACGGGTGGTACTGCCATGATCCCATGGTAGCCGCCTAACGGGACAGCTAGATTAATGTCAGCGAGTGATGAGCGGCTCGTGATGCGGAATGTTCCCGAGGATGCAGGTTAAACCTGCATCCTCGGGAACATTCCGCATCACGGGGCTGGGCAGAGCGCTCAATCGCCTAGTCCACGGTGATATGCGGCGTCGACAGTCCGTCCGGAAGCCCCTCGGACACGTCGCCGTGCGCCAAACGCGAGACCACTTCGGTCAACAAGTCGACGCCGGCGCTGATATCCGAGTCCTCGGTGAACTCGCCCTCATTGTGTGAAATCCCTTCGACGCTCGGCACGAACAGCATCACGGTGGGCACGATGTCCTTCATGTTCGTCGAATCGTGGCCGGCGATGGTCATCATGGGCCGGTGTGAAAGGCCCAGACCTTCGGAAGCCGTCTGAGCGATCTTCACGCCGTCCGGATGGTAGGCGAGGAGGCCCCATCCATGCGCGGTCGCCTGCTCGATACGCACGTTTGCTAGCCGTTCGATCTCCGGAATCCGCTTCAGCAGCATCTCGTTCGCTTCGGCCAACACGCCCTCGTCGGACGAGCGAAGATCCAAATGCATCCGCACCTCGCGCGCCACCACGACCGGTGAGTTCGGCTCGATCACCATCTGCCCCACCGATGAGTGCAGTGCCGGGTCGGTGAACCGGTCGGCGATCTCCCTGGCCGCGACAGCCAAATACGACGCTCCCAGGATGGCGTCCTTCCGGTCGGCCATCACCGTCGAGCCGGTATGGGACTGCTCGCCGTGCACCACGAGATGGTATTTGCGCGCCGCCCATGTGGCCTCGACCAGGCCGATTGTCGTCTGCGTGTCTTCGAGTACTCGGCCCTGTTCGATATGGATCTCGGCATAGAAGGCCGCAGTCGGCCCGACTCCGCTCCCAAGACAGTCGATCGACTCCAACGCATCACGGACGGTCGTGCCGGCTAGATCCCTCGTGTTCAGGGCGGCATCGAGATCGAGCTTGCCGGTGTACACCGAACTGCCCATCATGCTCGGTTCGAACCGGCATCCTTCTTCGTTGAACCAGTTGACGACAGCCAGGTTATAAAGCGGCGCATGCCCGGCACTCCGCCATTTTTCCGCGAGCCTGCCCACGGCGTGTGCGGCCGCCAGTACGCCATAGGCACCGTCGTATTTGCCCCCGAACGGCTGGCTGTCCAAATGCGAACCGACAATCACGTACGGCGCACCCGGAACCAGCTCCAGCATGCCGAATTGGTTGCCGACACGGTCGAACTCCACCGTGAAGCCGCGCCCGGTCAGCCAGTTCGTCAGCCACCGCCGCTGCTCGCCGTCCGCCGCCGTGCCGGCCTGCCGGTCGACGCCGCCGCCGGCCGTGGCGCCGAACCGGGACAGCGTGTGGAAGTCGTCAATCAGTGCCTGATCGACGTCAGCGTTCGAAGTCATGCGTCTCCTCGAATCGAAATCAGGGTCAATCGAAATCAGGCGTCCAACGCGCCCGAGCTGTACGTGAATTCGCCGCCGACGGCGGTAGCGAGAATGCCGATCGAGGCGATGTCGCCGGCGTCCAGCGGCGACTCGGCAAGCACCACGAAATCGGCAAGTTTGCCCGGGGTCAGCGTGCCCTTCCGGTCGGCGCAGCCGGTCGTCTCGGCTGCGGCGACCGTATACGCGTTGAGCGCTTGGTACGGCGTCAGGCACTCGGCGGCCGACCCGAACACGGCGCCCGACTTCGTCTTCCGGTCGACGAAGGCCTGCATGCCGCGCAACGGCGACCCTTCGGCGCACGGGCGATCCGACGTGCCGGCCATCAGCACGCCGCCGTCGACGAACGAGCGCCCGCGGAACGTCATCGCCGCGCGTTCCGGGCCTATCGACTTGGCGACGCCGTCGCCGATGTTGTCGAAGAACGCGGCCTGCGGCGTGACTGCGATTTGCGCGTCCCGCAAGCGCGGCAGCAGTTCGGGATGGACGACCGCGGCGTGTTCGATGCGGCTGGGCATCACCGGAGGTCCGTAGAGTTTCTGTGACTCGGTGATCGTGTCAACCGCCAAGTCGACGGCTGCGTCGCCGAGGGCGTGCACCGCCACCGCCCAGCCCGACCGGTACGCGTTCCGGATCAGCGCGGCCATCTCGTCCGGATCGCCTTGGAAATAGCCGCGCTTGTCGGTGTGCGTGCAGTACACCTCGCGCATGGCCGCCGTTTCGCCCGACAGCGCGCCGTCCAGGAAGATCTTCACGGGCCCGAGGGACAAGTAGTCGTCGCCGAAACCGCTACGCATGCCGAGATCGAGGCCGATGCCGAATCCGTCGTCCGCATGCGCCGGCACCTCGTGCAGCACATCCATGGCAGGCATCAGCTGGGCACGGGCGTGCAGCTGCCCGGCCGCGCGGGCTCGCTGGTACGCGGCCACCTCGACGGGGCTGTGGCCGATCCAGCCGCCGGCTATGCCGGCCTCGGTGAAACTCGTGATCCCTTCGGCAGCGTATTGCCGGGTGCCCCGGTCGAGCGCGGCCCCGATCTCCTCCTGGCTGTACGGGCGCAGCAGATCCTGGATCAAGCTTTGCGCGGTTTCCTCGACCAGGCCCGTCGGGTTGCCGTCGTCATCGCGCCGGATCACGCCGCCCGTGGGGGTCTCGAAGCCCGGCTCGAACACGCCGGCCCGGCGCAGCGCCTCGGTGTTGGCCAGCGCTGAATGGCCCGACGTCTGCCGGATGAACAGCGGCCGTCCGGCGCCGATCCGGTCGAGTTCGGCGATATCGGGATAGCGGCCGCCGTACTCGTGATGATTGAACCCGGTGCCGAGGATCCACTCGTCGTCACCGACCGACCGGGCGCCGTCCTCCAGCCGTGCGTACGCGTCCGGCAACGTGTGCAGATCGCCCAAGTCGATCTCGGCAAGGGTCAGCCCGAACCACGTCGTGTGGCAGTGCGCGTCATTGAACCCCGGCACGATCGTCGACCCGCGAGCATCCAAGCGTTGGCGGGCGTCCAGGCCGGCGATCTCGTCGTCCAGCCCCACAATCCGCCCGCCCAGCACGCCCAGCGACGTCGCGCTCGGCCGCGCCGGGTCCATCGTGACAACCCGCGCGTTCTCGACAATCAAATCCAGTAGCATGATTCCTCGTTTCTTTTCGCCGCTCGTCGACTCTTACGGCCGCCGGATGGCCGGGTCGGTGAAGAGATGCAGGACGGCGGGCCGGCCGCCGTCCGGATCGGTGGCCGCCTTGAGCGCGGCCTCGAAAGCGTCGGCGAACTGGGCAGTCGTTTCCACACGGGCGCCGAAGGCGCCGTACGACTCGGCAAGGGCAGCGAAGTCGGGATTCGTCAGGCCGGTGCCGCTGGGCCTGCCGGCGTATTCGCGCTCCTGATGCATGCGGATAGTGCCGAAACACTCGTTGTCGACGACCAGGAAGATGGCGTTCGCGCCGTACCGGACCGCCGTCGAGAGCTCTTGTCCGTTCATCATGAAGCAGCCGTCGCCGGCCACCGACAGCACTTGCCGATCGGGGCACGCCAGCCCGGCGGCCACGGCCGCCGGCACCCCGAACCCCATGGCACCGTTGCGCGGACCCAGCGACGACGGGAACCGGTGCGTCGGCAAGAATCGTTGCGCCCAGACCGCGTGATTGCCGGCGCCGAACGTCACGATGTAGTCGGCCGGCAACGTCTCGCGCACGATGGACATCGCCACTTCGAGGTCGACGAAGTCGTCGGCGCCGGTGAGCTCGCGCCGCGGGGTGGTGAACTGCAGGAACTCGGCGCGCGCGCTTTCGATCCAGGACGTATCGCGTACTGCGCGCACCGGCGTGGTCGCGGGGGCCGGCTTGCCGCCTGCCAACGATTCGGCGAACGCGTTGACGGTGGACGTGATCTGCAGGTCGAGATTGCCGAAGTGACCGACGAGATCCGGATCGGGGCCGATGACTGCTACGCGGGCGTCCGCGCCGAGCGTGTACGAGTCGCTCGGCACATCCGAGCGCACGCAGCCCACATAGATCTGCAAATCCGCATTGTCGAGGACGGCGGCGACGGCGTCGCTGCGGCCGTAGCCCAAAGCGCCCAAATAATTCGGGCAATCGTGGTCGATCATGTCATAGGCGCGGAACACCGCGGCAATGCCGATGCCGCGCGACTGCGCCCAGTCGGCCACGGCTGTGGAGGCATCCCGCGTCCACTCCTCGCCGCCGACGACCAGGAGCGGCCGCTCGGCCGCATCGATGAGGTTGTCGAGCTCGGTCAGGTCGACGGGCTCCGGGGCGGGCCGCGCCCGGGACAGCGGCGAAGCCACGTCGCAGGACGTCGCTTGGGTCAGCACGTCTTCCGGCAAGCCGACGACGACGGGGCCGGGGCGGCCCGATACGGCAGTGTGCATGGCGCCCGAGATGACGCGGGCGGCCGAGTCGGCGTCGTCCAGCGTCACGACTTTTTTGGCGGTGGAGCCGAACCAGCCGCTGAGGTCGAACTCCTGGAATGCCTCGCGGCCGCGCACCGCCGTCGGAATGAGCCCGACCAGGACCACCAGCGGGGTCGCGTCCTGCCACGCGGTGTGCACCGAGATGAACGCGTTGGCCGCCCCGGGCCCCCGGGTGACGGCGACGACGCCGGCCCGTCCGGTCAGCCTGCCTTCGGCGACGGCCATGTACCCGGCGCCGCCTTCCTGGCGGCAGACCACCGTGGAGATGGATGAGTCGTAGAGTCCGTCGAGCACGTCGAGATAGCTCTCGCCCGGCACGCAGTAGATGCGTTCGACGCCCTCGGCCTCGAGCTGGCGAACGACGAGGTGGCCCGCGCTGCGTTCATCGGCCGGAATCGTTCGTTGTGTTGCTGCGCTCATCAGTGTTTGAGCCCCTTCTCGTTGATACTCATCCTCGGTGCCAACATACCGCCGGTCGCCGTGATCAGCGAGATGATGACAAGCATCAATGCCGCCGGCCAATAGGACTGCCCGGCGGCGGCCACGACTGCCGTGGCGATGAGGGGCACGAAGCCGCTGACGACGCCGGCCATGTTCGACGAGATTGCCACGCCGGTGTAGCGCAGACGGGCCGGGAAAAGACCGGTGAGAATGGTGCCGGACGCCGCGTACGGGAACGATAGCGCCGCAACCGCCACCGTCATGCCGACCACGACGAGAACCGGGTTCTTCGTCTCCACCAGGAGGAACGCCGGATATGCCACGGCCGCCGAGACGACGCCGCCCCAGATGGCGACCCGGCTGGCTCCGAAACGTTCACCCAGCCGTCCGCCGTAAAGCAGTACCGGGATCTCGAGCGCCGCGGCGATGAGGGTGCCGAACAACATGAGCTGGGATGACAGGCCGAGGGTCTGCGTGCCGTAGCTGATGACGAACGTGGTGACCAGGTAGAAGCCGCCGATGCCCAGCAGTGCCACGGCGATTCCGAGGACCAGCTGGATCGGCGTCTTGATCAGCACCTGCTTGATGGGTGCGCTTTCCTTCTCACCGGCTTCGAGGAGTTCGTTGAACACCGGCGATTCGCTCAAGGAGCGGCGAATCAGCACCGAGATCAGCAGGAACGGGATCGACAGGAGGAACGGAATGCGCCAGCCCCACGCATCGAAACTGGCCTGCGAGCTCAAGAAGACGACGAGGAAGAACCCGCCGGACGACAACAGCGTGCCGATGGGGGAGCCGAGCTGCGGCATGGCGGCGAACCGGGCGCGCTGCTTGATCGGCGCGTGTTCAACGGCGATCGTGACGGCGCCGCTCCATTCGCCGCCGACTGCGAGGCCTTGAAGGATGCGAAGCGCGATGAGGAAGATCGGCGCGGCCATGCCGATCGACATGTAGTTGGGCAGCAGCCCGATCAGGGCGGTCACGGCGCCGATGCCGATGATCGTCACCATGAGGCAAAGGCGGCGGCCGTATTTGTCGCCGAGGTGGCCGAAGATGAGGCCGCCGATCGGCCGGGCCACGAATCCGACCGCGAGGGTGCCGAACGCTTCCATCGTGGAGACGACGGGGTCGCCACTGACGAAGTACTGCACGTTGAAGACGAGCGCGGACGCCGTGGTGAACAAGAAGAAGTCGTACCACTCGAGGGCCGTGCCGACGAGCGCGGCGACGGCGACCTTTTTGACAGTCTGCGGGTCGACGGCCTTGGTGGCTTCGGCCTCGCTGACGTGTTCAGACATGTGTTCTCCGAATTGACTGGCGCGGTGAGGCGAGATGATTGGTGTGATCCATTCCATCCAATCAGTGCAACTCGCTCAATACGATGACAACCGTCAACGGAAATGACCACGTGTACTGTGCAGTTGCACAATAGAGAAATGGATAATCGTGAAGAGTTGAGGGCGCGGACCCGACCCCGGTGGAGCGAACTCGTCCGCCTGCTGCGCGGCGACGTCGACGGGATGCTCGAGACATTCGTGGCGGCACTGGCTCGGAACAAGCCGTATGCGTCGGGGCTCGTCCCCGAGGCCGATATCCGCAGATCCGGGATCGAATCGTTCAGCATGCTGCTCGAGGCGCTGCTGGCCGACGACATCGGCGCGGTGTTCGCGGACGTGCCGGGCGAACTCGGACGGCGCCGCGCTCGCCAAGGCGTACCGGCCGAGAACCTGGTGAGCGCCGTCCGCGAGGATTTCCACGTCATCTGGTCGACAATTCTGCAGCGCGCCGGCACCGACGACATGGCCACTCTGGCCTTGCACGTCGATCAGCTGTGGCGGGTGGTCGACGAGTACGCCCGGCAGGTGCAGTACAGCTATCTCACCGAACGCGCAGTGATGGCCCGCGAAGAACGCAGCCTGCAAGAGCGGTACGTGGCGACATTGTTCGGGCAGGAAGGGCGGCTGCCCGAACAACTCCGGCAGATTGGGCTGTCGTTGCGCGTCGACGTCGACGGCCGGTTCCGCGTGTATGCGGCGGATGGGCCGGACGCGGACGAGCTACGCCGGATCGTGCGGGAGTCCGCGGACGCCGGGCGGGCCTGCTATGTGCACGACGAAGGCATGACCGCGATTGCTTTTTGGCAGGTCGGCTCGAAGACGGCGCCGCCGTCGGGGCTGGAGGCCGTCACGTGCGTCGAGATCAACGACGTGGACGGACTCGCCGCCGTCCCGGTCGCCGCCACCACCGCGTCCGGCTTGGTGTCGATCCTTCGCCCGGAGGACGACGGGCCGCAAAGCCTCCGGGCGCTGTGGCCGCGGGCCGCAGCGCATCGCCTGGACGCCGTCGCAATCGACCATTTGCGAGCCGAGACCGTCGGAAAGCTTGCAACGTGCACCCCGCATGAGCGCTCGCGGGTTGTCGAGACCGTGCAGGCTTACTTGCAGACCGGCACGGTCGCGGCGGCGGCTGCGCGGGCCTACTGTCACCGGAACACGGTGCTGGCGAGGTTGCACCGGTTTGCCGAGCTCACGGGGATCGACGTGACGGTGCCGACCGAGGCGGCGCTCGCCGTCGTCCTGCTCAGTGACGGCTCGCCGTCTTGAACTCGCGGCCGATTAGGCGTGTACTGCGAAGAGAATGACCAGACTTCGGGCAATGGAGCCCAGTGAAGAAAAATCAACAAAGCACAGCAGAAAGAGGTACCTCGATGACACACGACGGTTCGGGATTCTTCGACCGGATCTCGGCGCGGACGGCCGAGAACTACCCGTCCGATATTCACAAGCTTTTCGCATCCGCGGGCATCCCCGGCATTATTTCGTTCGCCGGCGGGGCGCCGCACCTGGGCGAGCTGCCGTTCGACGAACTCGCCGAATGGGCCGGCGACATCCTGACCGGGCAAGGCGGCTTGGCCTTGCAGTACAGTGCCGCGCAAGGACTTCCGGTGCTGCGCGAGAGCATCGTGTCGGTGATGCGGATGGAAGGCATCGAAGCCGAACCGGACGATGTCGTCGTCACCGCCGGTTCGCAGCTCGGCCTCGACCTGGTGACCAAGACGCTCGTCGACCCGGGCGACGTGATCATTGCCGAAGCGCCGTCCTACGCCGGGGGCCTCGGCGTTCTTGCCAGTTATCAGGCGGACATCCGGACTGCCAACTGCGACGCCGACGGCGTCATCCCGGCCGAGGTCGACGAACTCATCACGGCGGCCGAGGGCGAGGGCAAGCCGGTCAAATTCGTGTACACGATTCCGAGCTTCCAAAATCCATCAAATACGACATTGACCGAAGAACGCCGCGCCGAGCTGGTGGAGATCTGTCGGCGCCACGACGTCTTGATCGTCGAGGACAACCCGTACGGGCTGCTGTCCTTCGACGGCGTGGCGAACCGCGCCATGAAGGCCGATAACCCGGACGGCGTGCTGTACCTCGGATCGTTTTCCAAGATCTTCGGCCCGGGCTTGCGAGTTGGGTGGATGGTGGCGCCGCGCGAATTGCAGGATGTGCTGGTGGTCGGCAATGAGATCACGATGCTCAATGCGCCGACGTTCAACCAGTTGCTCATCGCCCGGTACCTGTCCGACTTCGACTGGCAGGGCAAGCTGGGGCAGATGCGCGAGCTCTACCGGCACAAGTCGCGGTGCATGCTCGAGTCGCTGGAGCGCCATATGCCGCCCGGCACCACCTGGAACGAGCCGGACGGCGGGTTCTACATTTGGGTGACGGTGCCCGAGGGCGTCAACACGGATCAGTTGGCCTACGACTGCGTACCGCGCGGAGTCACCTTCGTCCCGGGGACGGCGTTCTACCGCGCCGGCGGGGACCGGCAAATGCGTTTGTCGTACTGCCTGGCCACGCCCGATCAGATCGAGACCGGGATCGCCGCCATCGGAACCGTGCTCACCGAACACCTGGCCGGCGAGGGGGCGTCGCAGACCGAAACGGCCGCTGCGCGCTAAAGCCGGGCGCTCACGCGAGTGTCGAACGTCCACTCGCGGGGTTTACCCTCGAACAATGAGTGACCTGACAATCGACAGGCTCCTTGAGGTTGAACGTCGCGGATGGGACTCTCTGTGCGCCTCCGAAGGCGGAACCTTCTACGGCGAGCTGATGACGCCGGATGCCGTCATGATCCTCGTCAACGGAGCAGTGCTCGACCGGCCGACAATCGCGCAGACGCTGAACGAATCGCCGAATTGGTCCTCCTACACGCTCACGGATGCCCGACTAGTACCAACGAGCGCGACCTCAGCCGCGCTCGTGTACCAGGCAACTGCCGTGCGCGAGGGACAGGAGGAGCCGTTCGTCGCCCTCATGACGAGCCATTACTGCCTGGTTGACGGCAATATCACGATGACGCTGTACCAGCAGACGACAATCACGCACTAGCGATCGCTCGGCCGAACCGACCCCGATGAGTTTCTCCGGCGCCGTTCGTCCCAGCTAGTGCGTCAGTTGATACGTGACGGCGCGAATCGGAAGCGCGATGAAAGGGCTACTGTCATGACGAAGTATCTGATTTCCTTCCCCAGCGCCGCCATGGAGGTCTCTGCGGAAGAACTGCACGAAGTTGCGGACGCAGCGCATGCGGTCGTACGGGAAGCGAAAGCCGCCGGCGTCTGGGTCTTCGGTGGTGCTATCGACGAGAGCATCGCGCCGGTCATGGTCGACGGTGACGGCCTCGCGACCGAGGATACCTATCCGCAGACGAGGACGATTGAGGGCGGCTATACCGTGCTGGAACTGCCCACGCGTGAATCGGCCGTGGAATGGGCCGCAAAAATCGCGACCGCGTGCCGGTGCGCGCAGGAGTTGCGTGCGTTCCGGTACGACCCGGCCAGTTGATGGCCGGAGGTCAGCCGAGGTCGTCCGGACGTTGATTCGGCGTCGTTGCTTGCACGATCTGGAATTCCGCGCCGCCCGGGTCCGCGATCTGCGCCATCGTGCCGAACGGGGTCTCGAACGGCGGGGCGGTAATGGAGCCGCCGGCCCGTTCGGCGGCACGGACTGCCGCGGCCGCATCCGCCACGCTGAAATAGACAATCCAGTGGGAGCGTCCCGGTGCACCCATGAAACCGCCGATTCCGCCGAGGGGGCCGTCGTCGCCGGGCAGGTGGAAGGTCAGGTAGTCGGCAGGCGCCATGTCGACGGGTTTGAGGTCGAAGTCGAAGAGGCTGGTGTAGAAATTCTGCGCCGCGGCCGGGTCGGTCGAGCGCAAATCCTCCCATGTGATGCCGCCGGGCTCGTTGACAAGCGCGACGCCGATGTGGTTCTTCGCCTCCCAAAGCCCGAAGCGCGCGCCGGTCGGGTCGGTCGCCGTCATGATGCGGCCAAAGTCGCCGATGTCGTCGACCGCGCGGACGACGGTGCCGCCGCTTGCCGTGATCGCGGCGGATCCGGCGTCGGCGTCATCGGTGGCGAAATACAGCACCCACGTGCTCGGCTGGTCGGAGTTTTGCACCCGGCCGAGCCCGGCGACGGCGTGGCCGCGCACGTGGGCGATGAAGAAACCGGCTTCCGGCGGGCCGGCCAGTGCGAACTCCCAGCCCAAAACGTGCGAATAGAAATCGCGCGCCGCATCGACGTCCGGCACGCTCAGGTCCGTCCAGCACGGCGTTCCGGGCGTCCACTGCGAGGTTCGTATTGGCATGTGCTTATCCAACCGCGCGGCACGGCAATTGTCTATAGCGAGCGGCGTCCAGGGCCGGCTGTCGCCGGGCGCGCGGTTACCGGGCGCGCGGTTACCGGGCGCCGAGCAGATGTTCGAGCGCCAGCTGCTGCAGGCGGACGAAACCGAAGCCCTTGCCGCCGAAGTAGGCATCGGTGTCGAACTCCTCGAACGCGCTCCGGTCGGCCAGTAGGTCGTCGTGCGATTCGCCGGCGCCCAATGTCGGTGTCGACAGTTCGGCCACCTGCGCGGTCCGAAGCACCTCTTGCACTTCCGGGTCGGCGCGGAATGCGGCGGCGCGTTCCTTGAGCAGCAAGTAGGTGCGCATGTTCGCCGCGGCCGAGTCCCAGACCCCGGAGATGTCTTCGGTACGGCTCGGCTTGTAATCGAAATGTCGCGGACCTGTGTACGCCTGGCCGCCGCCGGGGCCACCGTTTTCGAGCAGATCGACGAGGGCGAACGCGTTTTGCAGATCGCCGTGGCCGAAGACGAGGTCCTGGTCGTATTTGATGCTGCGCTGGCCGTTCAAATCGATGTGGAACAGTTTGCCGGCGTCCAGCGCTTGAGCGATGCCTGCGGCAAAGTTCAGGCCTGCCATCTGCTCGTGCCCGACTTCGGGGTTGACCCCGAAGAGTTCGGGCTTGTCGAGAGTTTCGACGAACGCCAGGGCATGGCCGAGCGTCGGCAGCAAGATGTCGCCGCGCGGCTCGTTCGGCTTCGGCTCGATGGCGAAGCGGATCCCGTATCCCTTGTCCGTGACGTACTGGGCCAAAAGATTCACTGACTCGCGGTACCGGGCCAACGCGGATTGGATGTCCTTGGACGAATCGTATTCCGCGCCTTCGCGGCCGCCCCACATCACGAGAGTCTCGGCTCCCAGTTCGGCGCCCAGATCGATTTGGCGCATCACCTTGCGCAGCGCATAACGTCGGACGCCGCGATCGTTCGATGTGAACCCGCCGTCCTTGAACACCGGCGCGGAAAACAGGTTGGTCGTCACCATCGGCACGACAATGCCCGTGTCGGCCATCGCCTGTTTCAGCCGGTCGATCTGCTTTTGCCGTTCGGTATCGGTCGACCCGAACTCGAACAGGTCGTTGTCGTGGAACGTCAGGCCGTAGGCTCCGAGCTCGGCAAGTTTGGTGACGGCTTCGACGACGTCCAGCTGTGGCCTGGTCGGCCCGCCGAACGGGTCGGACCCGTTGTAGCCGATGGTCCAAAGACCAAATGAGAACTTGTCGTCACGGGTGGGGGTCGGTGCCACGGGGGACTCCTTTGTCGAATGGTGTGCTCGGAAATATGTTGTTTCATACAACATATACCAGGATCAGTCCGACGCCTACCCCGTGCGTCCGTGTTTATTTGTCCGGTGGCGCCGCCGTCGACTCGCGGATGACGAGTTCGGTGGCCAATTCGACGTGGTACGACTCCAAACTCTCCCCGCCGGCCAGGCGTATGATGGTCCGAAGGGCGGTGCGCCCCATGTCCTGGAGTGGTTGGGCCACCGAGGTCAATGGGGGTACGGCGTGTTCGGCCAGGTGGGTGCCGTCGAATCCGACGATGCTCATATCGGCAGGTACACGGACGCCGCGAGAGCGAGCGACTTGGAGTGCGCCGAGGGCGATGGCGTCGTTGCCGGCGAAAACGGCGGTCGGCGGAGTATCGAGTTCCAATAAGCGTTCCATTGCCCGCACGCCGGTGGCGGTGTCGAAGGAGCCGTCGGTGAGGTAGTCGCTGTCGACCGGAATTCCATGGGCCATCATTGCCGCGAAAAAGCCGTGCAAGCGCGCCTGCGAGCATTCGGCGGCAGCCGGTCCACCCATATGAGCGATCCTTGTGTGGCCGAGGCCGATCAGGTGCTCGGTGGCGGCTTTTCCGCCGGCCCAATTGGTGGCGCCGACACTGACCAGGCCGGTTCGCGGCGGGTTGAGCGGATCGATGACGACGACCGGAACGCCGTGGCGGTCGAATTCCCGCAACTGGGATTCGCTGACTTCGGAGGTGACGAGGATCAGACCCTTGCGTCCGGAGCCGGCCACTCGGGCCGCCCACTCGCCGGTGTCGATTCTGCGCAATTGGGCGGGCGTCACTTGAGACAGCACGATTTCGACATCCTGTCCGGCGGAGTGTCCAATGATGCCGCGCAGCAGCTCGATCGAGTACGGCGTCTTCAACCCGTCGAAGACCAGGTCGACGAGGGCCGGACCGGTTTGATGCATCCGGCGTTGCACGGGCGACTCGTATCCGAGTTCGTCGAGAGCCTGTCGCACGCGCGAGCGGGTGCCGGGTGCCACGTCGTCGCGGCCGTTGAGCACCTTGGACACCGTCGGTGTGGAAACGCCGGCGAGTTGGGCCACGCTCATTAGTGTGGGACGTCTGGTCATGGGTCCTCCGACGGGTCGAAATAATTTCGTAATTTCAGTATGCCCCATAACCCCCATTCAGTGCAGCCTTGACGGCCGGTGTGACCCACGATACAGTTTCGGAAATCCTCAATTAGTTGCGAAAAGTTTCGCCGCGATGAACACGGCCGACGGTGGCCGTCACAGTGATCGGATGGGATATGAAACTTCGGAAGACGCACACACTCATTGCCGTGGCGGCAGCCGCCGCCCTGACATTCGGGGCCGCGGGATGCGGATCCAGCGGCCCGGGAGACACAAGCAGCGGGAGCCCCGCCAGCATGTGGGGCCTCACCGGCGGGGACCAGCCAATACTGCAGAACTCGGTCGACGCGTGGAATAAGAAGCACCCGGATCAAAAGATCAACGTGAACTTCTTTGCCAACGATGCCTATAAGACCAAGGTCCGCACCGCTGTCGGGGCCGGCAAGGGCCCGTCGTTCATTTACGGTTGGGGCGGCGGGGTACTGAAATCGTATGTCGATTCCGACCAAGTGATGGACTTGACCGATTTCCTGAAGAAGAACCCGCAAGTGAAGAAGCGCTACATTCCGTCCGTCTTGAAGAACGGGCAGAGCAACGGCACCACGTACGCCCTGCCCAACAACAAGATCCAACCGGTGATGCTGTTTTACAACAAGGAGCTTTTCAAAAAGATCGGCGCCGAACCGCCCACGACGTGGGATGACCTGATGGCGCTGGTGCCAAAATTCAAGAAAGCCGGTATCGCGCCGCTCGCGCTCGGCGGCCAATCGAAATGGCCCGACCTGATGTGGCTGGAATATCTCGCCGACAGGATCGGCGGCCCGCAGGTGTTCAAGGACATCAAGGACAATAAGCCCGGCGCCTGGTCCGATCCGGCCATCATCGAATCGTTGACAAAGATTCAAAAACTGGTCAAGGCCGGTGGATTCGCCGAAGGCTTCTCCTCCGTCGCCGCCGACAGCAACGCCGACCAGGCGCTGCTCTACACGGGCAAAGCCGCAATGATTCTGCAAGGCAATTGGATCTACCAGTCCATGAAGACTGACGCACCCAAATTCCTGAAGGCCGGCAAGCTGGGGTACACGACGTTCCCGTCCGTGAGCGGCGGCAAGGGCAATGCCAAGAACATCGTCGGCAACCCGTCGAATTTCTGGTCGATCTCCTCCAAGGCGTCGACCGAGCAGAAGCAGACGGCCAAGGACTATCTGAAGTCGGCCCTGTTCGACAAGTCGTATGTCAAGGACGTCATCAAGAGTGGTGCCGTGCCGCCGGTCACCGGCATCGAAAAGCAGATCGCAGCCAGCGACGACAGCAAATTCTTGATGACCGCCTACTCCATGGCCAAGAACGCCCCCAACTTCCAGCTGTCATGGGACCAAGCGCTCAGTCCCAAACAAGGACAGAAGATGCTGACGCAGCTCGACCAGATCTTCCTGCGGAAGGTCACGCCGAAGCAGTTTGCCCGAGCCATGAACGAAACCATCAAGAAATGAGTGAGATCCTGAGCCGTTCGCGGCGGGCCGGACGGGCCGGGAAGGTCGGCAGGGCCGGCCCGTCGGCGTGGCTGGCCGCGCCGGCTCTCGCCTTCTTCCTCGGTTTTGCCGTACTGCCGATGCTCGGCGTCGTGCTGCTCAGCTTCACGAACTGGGACGGCCTCGGTGCCATCACGTGGGGAGGGCTGACGAACTGGACCCACGTCTTGACGTCCTCGGTCACGGCGACGTCACTGTGGGTCACGGCGAAAATCATGTTCTTCTCGTACATCGTGCAGACCCCGATCAGTATCCTGCTCGGCGTGTTCACTGCCGGCCGGCAAAAATACCGGACGGTGTTGGCAGTGCTGTATTTCGTCCCGCTCCTGTTGTCGTCGGCGGCAGTGGCGATTGCGTTCAAGGCGCTGCTGGACCCCAACTTCGGCGTCGGCCCGGCACTGGGCTTACCGGTTCTGGCCCAAGACTGGCTGGGCGATCCGAATCTTGTGTTGTTCGTGGTCGTATTCGTCATCGCTTGGCAATTCGTGCCGTTCCACACGCTGATCTATCAAGGCGGCGTCCGGCAGATCCCGGCGTCGTTGTACGAGGCAGCGGAAATCGATGGCGCCGGCCGCGTGCAGCAGTTCCTGCACATCACCCTGCCGCAGCTCAAGTACACGATCATCACGTCGTCCACGTTGATGGTCGTCGGATCGCTCGCCTACTTCGATCTGATCTTCGTGCTCACCGGAGGCGGCCCGGGCATTTCCACCCGGCTGCTGCCGCTGGACATGTACTTGACCGGATTCCAGTCCAACGAGATGGGCGCGGCAAGCGTGCTGGGCGTCATCTTGGTGGTCATCGGACTGGCCCTGGCGCTGATGCTGCAACGGCTCGGCGGTAAAGACCGAAACGTCAGCCAACTCGAGGGAGCCTGATGACGATGCCGAGCCGGGTAGCGGACCGGGACACAGCACCGCCCCCGCAGGAAAACGTCCGCGAGACGTCCGCCGCGGCGGCCCCCACGCGGCGCCGGCGCAACATCCTCGGCGGGCTGGGCGGTTGGGTCTGGCTGGTCGTCATCATCCTGCCGATCTATTACGTGGTGATCACCAGCGTGAAAGAACAAGCCGGGTTCTTCTCGGCCAATGCGCTGCTGCCGCCGGCCGATCCGACTCTCGCCAACTACGAGTTGGTCTTGCACAACCAGTTCGTCCGGTACTTCTTCAACAGCGTCGTCATCACGATCGGCAGCGTGATTCCGGCGCTGCTGGTGTCGTTCATGGCGTCGTACGCGCTGGTCCGCGGGCGCGGACGGTTCTTGTCGTGGACGAATTCGCTGTTCCTGCTCGGGCTGGCGCTGCCGATCCAAGCAACGATCATCCCGATCTATTACATGATCACGAAGATGCACCTCTACGACACGCTGCTGGCGTTGATCCTGCCGTCCATCGCGTTCGCCATCCCGATCACGGTGCTGATCTTGAACAACTTCATGCGCGACATCCCCCGCGATCTCTTCGAATCGATGCGCTTGGACGGATGCTCCGAGTGGTCGATGCTTTGGCGGCTGGCGCTGCCGATGACGCGGCCGGCCCTCGTCACGGTCGGCATCTACAACGGGCTGCAGGTGTGGAACGGATTCCTGTTCCCGCTGATCCTCACGCAAAGCCCCGAGGTACGGGTGCTGCCGTTGTCGTTGTGGACCTATCAGGGCGAATTCAGTGTGAACATTCCGGCGATCCTGGCCGCAGTCGTGCTCTCGACGTTGCCGCTGCTGGTGCTGTACATCCTCGGACGCCGGCAAATGCTCAGCGGTCTCACCGCGGGGTTCAGTAAATAGGCGAGTTCGGTAATGAAGGAGGCATCAATGACGGGCAGCACGCCGCTGCGGGTCGGCATGGTCGGTTACGGATTCATGGGCGCCGCGCATTCGCACGCGTGGCGGACGGCGGGCCGTTTCTTCGACCTGCCGATGAGTCCGCAGCTGACCGCCGTCGCCGGTCGCAACGAGGAGGCGGTTCGCGCCGCGGCCGCGACGATGGGCTGGTCTTCCGTGGAGACCGATTGGCGCGCGCTTGTCGACCGCGACGATATCGATCTTGTCGATATTTGCTCGCCGGGCGACACGCATGCGGAGATCGCGATCGCCGCGCTGGAGGCCGGTAAACATGTGCTGTGTGAAAAACCGTTGGCCAATTCGGTCCAGCAGGCAGAATCGATGGCCGCGGCGGCAGCCGACGCTGCGGCGCGCGGGGTGTACGCCATGTGCGGCTTCGCCTATCGCCGGACGCCGGCGCTATCGCTGGCCAAGCGGATGGTGTCGGATGGCCGGCTCGGCGAGATCCGCCAGGTGCGGGCGCAGTATTTGCAGGATTGGCTCTCGGACGCCGACGCCCCGTTGACGTGGCGTCTCGACAAGGACGCGTCCGGCTCGGGCGCCCTGGGTGATATCGGCGCGCACAGTATCGATGCGGCGCAATTCGTGACAGGCCAACGGATCAGCGGAGTGTCCGCGCTGCTGGAGACCTTTGTGCGCAAGCGGCCGGTAGGCGGTGACCGCGTCGGCCTCGGCGGGCACGGCGAAACCGGCGACGACGCGGTACGCGGACCGGTGACCGTCGACGATGCGGCGATCTTCAGCGCCCGGTTCGACGGCGGACCGATCGGCGTGTTCGAAGCCACCCGCTACGCGTTGGGGCGGAAGAACGCCATGCGCCTCGAGGTCAACGGGTCCCGCGGTTCAGTCGCATTCGATTTCGAAGAATCCAACATCCTGCGCTTCTACGACGGCACCGATGACGCCGATGCGTCCGGCTTCCGGCGGATCATCGTGACCGAACCGGAACATCCCTACGTCGGGCACTGGTGGCCGACCGGGCACGGTCTCGGCTACGAGCACAACTTCACCCATCAAGTCGTCGATCTGCTCACGGATATCGGAGCCGGCGTGCAGCCGACGCCGTCGTTTGCCGAAGCGGCAGGAGTGCAGCGCGTTTTGGCTGCCGTTGAAGCCAGTGCTGCCGACCACAGCAGGTGGGTGCCCGTCACGGCGTCCGGCACGCGGGGCGATACCCGCCAGACAGGAGAAGAGCAATGACCAGGCCGATTACGCTGTTCACCGGGCAATGGGCGGATATGCCGTTCGAGGAGGTCGCTCGGCGCGCCGGAGAATGGGGCTACGACGGGCTCGAAATAGCATGCTGGGGCGATCATCTCGACCCGTGGCGGGCCGCCGAGGACGACGGATATGTGCGCGATCGGCTCGACATTATGGAAAAGAACAACCTCGGCGTCTACGCCGTTTCCAACCATCTGAAGGGACAGGCGGTCTGCGACGACCCGATCGACGAGCGTCATCGCGCGATCCTTCCGGACCGGATCTGGGGTGACGGCGACGCCGAAGGGATCCGCCAGCGCGCCGCCGAGGAGATGAAGGTGACGGCCCGCGCGGCCGCGAGGCTCGGCGTGCGTACCGTCACCGGATTCACGGGGTCGTCCATTTGGAAATATGTGGCGATGTTTCCGCCCACACCGGACGAGTTGATCGAACGCGGCTACCGCGATTTCGCGGACCGGTGGAACCCGATCATCGACGTCTTCGACGAGGTAGGAGTCCGGTTCGCCCTCGAACCGCATCCCAGCGAGATTGCCTACGACTATTGGACGTCGCGGCGAGCGCTGGACGCAATCGGTCATCGGGAGAACTTCGGGCTGAACTTCGATCCGTCACATTTCGTATGGCAAGACCTCAACCCGGTCATGTTCCTGTCCGACTTCCGCGACCGGATCTACCACGTGCACGTCAAGGAATCAGTGAAACAGCTGGACGGGCGCAATTCGCGGCTGGGATCGCACTTGCCGTGGGGCGACCCGCGGCGCGGTTGGGATTTCGTCACGGCCGGACACGGCGACGTCCCGTGGGAGCCGATCTTCCGGATGCTCAATTCCATTGGCTACGACGGGCCGACGAGCGTCGAGTGGGAGGACGCCGGCATGGACCGGCTCCAAGGCGGGGCCGAGGGCGTGGCGCACGTGCGCCGCCTCGCGTCGATCACGCCGTCCGGCGCCTCGTTCGACTCCGCATTCTCCACGACCAACTGAGCCGGCCCCGTACCGGATAAAAGAAAGAGACACGCTATGACGCATGCAGCGACGCCGAAAACCGCACTCGTGGTGCGCGGCGGCTGGGAAGGCCACCAACCGGTCGAGGCGACCGAACTGTTCATCCCGTTCCTGGCCGACAACGGCTACGAGGTCCGCGTCGAAGAATCGCCGAAGATCTACGCGGACGCCGGATACATGGCCGGGGTGGACCTCGTGATGCAGTGCAACACCATGAACACCATCGAAGCGGACGAATTCAACGGGCTGCGGGCGGCGATCGAAGCCGGCACGGGGCTGGCCGGCTGGCATGGCGGCATCGCGGACTCGTACCGCAACCACGCCGACTACCTGCACCTGATCGGTGGACAATTCGCGTGCCATCCGGGCAAACACCCCGACGAACGGATCGGTGAGCAGTCCGACAACTATGTGCCCTACACGGTGAACATGCTCCCGGCGGCCGCTCGGCATCCCATCACGGAAGGCATTTCCGACTTCGAGTTGGTGACCGAACAATACTGGGTGCTCACCGACGACTACATCGATGTGCTGGCCACCACCACGCAGGCCGTGCGGGAATGGGACCCCTGGCATCGACCCGTCACGTCGCCGGCCGTCTGGACCAGGCAATGGGGCAACGGCCGCATCTTCGTGAGCACACCCGGGCATCACGTGGACACGCTCACCGTCCCGAACGTCCGCACCATCATCGAAAGGGGACTGTTGTGGGCGAGCCGGTGAATGTCGGAATCATCGGGTGCGGCGCCATCATCACCCAATATCTGCAAACCATCCCGCGCCTTGCATCGTTGCGACTGTGCGCCGTGGCAGACCTCGACGCCGACCGCGCACGCGATGCTGCCGACAGTGCCCGGGACGCCGGCGTCCCCGGCGTGCGGGCGCTGACAGTTGCGGAGTTGTTGAATGACCGGCAGATCGACGTCGTTCTGAACTTGACGACCCCTGCCGCGCACGCGTCGGTGGCAGTGCAAGCCATCGAATCCGGTAAGAACGTGTATGGCGAGAAGCCGCTTGCCGCCACGACGGATGAGGCACGCAAGGTCCTCGACGCCGCGGCGGACGCCGGGATTCATATCGGCAGCGCCCCCGACACGGTATTGGGGACCGGCGTGCAAACGGCGCGCCGGGCCATCGACGACGGGCTGCTGGGTCGCCCGGTGGCGGCGACGGCCACGATGGTCACGCCCGGGCATGAGCGGTGGCATCCGAACCCGGACTTCTACTATGTGCCCGGAGGTGGGCCGCTGCTGGACATGGGGCCGTACTACGTGACGGCGCTGGTGACGCTGCTGGGCCCGGTCGCCTCGGTGATCGGCGCGGCTAATCACACGCGGATCGAGCGGACCATCGGGTCGGGGCCGCGACAAGGAGAACGTATCCCTGTTTCCGTCGACACCCACGTCACGGGGGTGCTGGTGCACGAATCGGGCGTCCTGTCGACGCTGGTGATGAGCTTCGATGCGGCGGCGACCCGGTCGGCGAATATCGAGGTGCACGGCGAAAAGGCGTCGCTCGTGGTCCCGGACCCGAACGAGTTCGGCGGCGACGTGCGACTGCGCGCCATCGGTGACGACGACTGGCGCACACTGCCGATATCGGCTGGATACCGGGAAGCGGCGCGCGGGTTCGGGCTCGGTGATATGGCAGTGACGGCGGCCGGGGAGGAGCCGCGGGCCGGCGGCGTGCTGGCCTATCACGCGCTCGACGTGATGGAGTCACTGTTGGCGTCGGCAAAGCGGGGCGCATCGGTCACAGTGGAAAGTAGTTGTGCCCGGCCGTCCCCGGTCCCGTTGGCCGACGCGCCGTCCGCGATAAAGTCGGTGTGACGGGCGCCGGCGCGCCCGGTGGATGCCGAAAGAATGAGGGACGGCTGTGGCAGAGGGGCGACGCGGGAACAATCTCGATGCCGTCAAGCGTCATAATCTGTCCACCGTGCTCTCGCTCGTGCACCGGCGCGACGCGTCGTCCCGGGCGGAACTCACTCGCGCGACGGGACTGAACCGGTCGACGACCGCAGCCTTGGTCAATGAACTCGCCGGTCGCCGGCTGGTCGAAACGTCTGCCCCGGACGCAAACGCGCGCGTGGGCAGGCCGAGCCCGCTGGTCGCTGCGAATCCGGACGTCGTGGCGCTAGCCGTGAACCCGGAGGTCGACGCCGTGACGGTCGGCGTGGTCGGGCTCGACGGCACAGTGCACGAGGTGGAGCGGCATGAGACCGCAGCCATCCCCGCGGCGCGCGACGCGGTGTCGATCGCCGCCGACATGATCGCCCGGCTGGCGTTTCGTCGCGCGGGACCCAAGCAGGGTGCGCGCCGCGTGGTGGGCGTGGGCGTGGCCGTTCCGGGCTTGGTGCGGGAATCGGACGGCGTCGTGCGCCTTGCCCCGCATTTGAAATGGACTGACGAGCGATTTGCCGCCGAACTGGCCGAAGCGACCGGGTTGTCCGTGTGGGCGGCTAATGACGCGAACCTTGGCGCAAACGCCGAACATCTCTTTGGCGCGGGCCGGGGCGTGACCGAAATGGTGTATGTCAACGGCGGCGCCAGCGGTATCGGCGCCGGAGTCATATCGGCTGCCAGCCCCTTGACGGGGATATCCGGGTACGCCGGCGAGCTCGGGCACACGCTGGTGAACAGCGGCGGACGCCGGTGTCACTGCGGCGCGGTGGGGTGTCTGGAAACGGAAGTGAGCCAACGGGCACTGCTGGACGTGCTCGGATGGAAGGCTGCGGACGCCGGCGAATTGGAAGAGGCGTTGACCGGAGGCAAGGCTAACGGAGCGGTTCGCCGCGAGGTGGATCGGCAGTTGGCGTCCCTGGCCGTGGCGTTGCGGAACGCGACAAATGTGTTCAATCCCCAGCTGATCGTGTTGGGTGGATTCTTGCGGGCTTTGGTTTCCGCGGCGCCCGGACGGTTGGACGAGCTCGTGGTGGCCGAGGCACTGTCGGTGTCTGCCGAGTCGGTGCGGATCGCGCCGGCCGAGTTGGGGACCGAGTTGCTGATGATCGGCGCGGCGGAGCTTGCATTTCGTGCACTGATTGCCGACCCGGCCGAATGGAAAGGGTGAGGATATGAGCGGCACGACGAGACGCGAGGCACTGATGCCGGACTCCGAGCGGATTGCTGCGGACCTGCGCGAGTTGTCGTCATTTACCGAAAGCGCCGAACCGGGATGGAGTAGGCGCGTGTTCTCGGAGCCGTATCGCGCCGCGCGCGGCTTCGTCGAGCAGCGAATGCGCGGCGCCGGGCTCGACACCCACGTGGATGCGGCGGGCAATATCGTCGGCCGGCTGGCCGGACGCCGTCAGACACTGCCGGCGCTGATGACCGGGTCGCACACGGATACCGTGCACGCCGGCGGCCGGTTCGACGGCATGGTGGGCGTGCTCGGGGCTATCGAGGTGGCCAGGCGCCTGCGCGAAACCGGTACCGAGTTGGAGCGGGACCTGTACGTCGTTGATTTTCTGGGTGAGGAAGCGAACCCGTTCGGGCTCTCGTGCATGGGGTCACGGGCGATCGCGGGCAGCTTGAGCCGGGACCACCTTGATCGGCAGGATGAGACAGGGTTGCGCCTTGGCGACGCGATGAGTCGATTCGGTGTTGCGCCGGAGCATGCCTTGGAAATGGCGTGGTCACCCGGGTCCCTGCAGGGGTATGTCGAATTGCACATCGAGCAAGGTCCGGTTCTGGAGCGGGGAAGCAAGCAGATTGGCGTGGTCACTGCCATCGCCGGCATCGAGCGGCTACTTGCGTCGTTCAGCGGACGTGCCGATCATGCCGGCACGATGCCGATGGCGGGCAGACAGGACGCGTTGGTGGCAGCGGCGTCCGCAGTCTTGACGATCGAGCGGGAGGCGTGCGGCGCCCCGATCCACGGGGTTTCGACCACCGGACGAATCGAGTCGTCGCCCGGATCATTCAACATTGTGCCGGACGAGGCGCGGATCTGGGCGGAAATGCGCAGCATCGATGCGTCCTGGCTGCAAGGGGCAAAGCGCCGCGTGGCCGAGCGGATTGCCGCCGAAGCGTCGGACCGAGGCGTAGATGCAGTGCTCGAGTGGCTGAACGACTCGGAAACCGTGAGCGCGACGACGTCCGTGCAGGACCGCATCGCCGGAGCGGCCGACGACCTCGGGTTTTGCTGGGAAGCCATGCCCAGCGGCGCCGGCCATGATGCGGCCCACATCGCGGCGATCGCACCGATGGGCATGATCTTCGTGCCGTCGGCCGGCGGGCGCAGTCACGTGCCGGAGGAGTTCACCGATGTCGCCGACATTGCCCGGGGCGTTCACCTGTTGGCCGCGTCGCTCGTCGATCTGGATCGCGGCAATTAGCCGGTGGGCTTCCGTGGCATGATCGCCGGGCAGCCGGCTTGGGAAGCGTACAGGCGGATTGCGCGGCGCGCCGCATCGACTGTGATCAAGCTATTTCCCGCGACAATATGCAGCCCATAGGCATCTTCGAGGGCGACAAAGTTCATTGCGATATCCGGAATCTCGCCGACCGGATTGAATGAATCCGCCGCTGCTCCCGCCTCGAGGATCTCCGTGAAAACCGCGAGTTGACGTCGATAGAGTTTGCGGACGAGCCGGTCGTGTAACTCCGAGGTGCCGGCGAGCACGTCGAACTCGTATAGGAGACGCATCAATGCGTCGTCCGGTCCACTTGGCAGGCCGGACTCTATCGCGATCCCGAGTTTCTGGCTCGGGCCGTCGGCACCCGACACGAGTGCTTCACGCTCGTCGCCGACGCGCTGAATACCGGCGGCGTGCGCTTCGACCAGGAGAGAGTTCAGGTCGTCGTAGTAATAGAGCAATGCGCCGCGCGTGAGTCCCGCTTCGTTGGCGACATCGGTCATCGACAACTGTCTCAGTCCGCGTCCGGCAGCGGCAGTGAGTGCGGCTTGAATGAGATCCTCACGCCGGCGTTCTTGTGTACGAGGGCGAGCCATCTCTTGACAGTATCGTATGGCGAGTGTCACACTCCAAGAGTTATTTGACACTAACGTCAAATAACTCGTGAGGTGATTGAAGGAGTGCAGCTCGTGATGATGCTCGACACGCTGTTCACCGGTGGGGCGGTTCGGACTTTTTCCGTCGGCGCACCGTGGGCTGAGGCCGTCGGAGTCACCGATGGCGTCATCAGCTATCTGGGAACGGCCGCCGATGCGCCCGCTGCGCGGTCCACGGTTCACTTGGACGGCCGGCTGGTTACCCCGGGCATCATTGATTCGCATAATCACTTGCTGTTGGGATTCGATGACGACGCGGTCAGTCTGGAGGGAGCGTCAACTCTCGCCGAAGTTCGACGACGAATTAGTGAGCATGCGGTTGCTCGCCCGGATTTGAAGTGGATCTGCGCGGAAAATGCCGTGTATTCCGTGGTCGATGGTCGCCGTCCGAATTCCGACGATCTCGCCGGTTTGACCGACAGGCCCATTTTCATCACTACGTACGATCAGCATTCGGTGTGGCTGAACCACGCTGCGATGTCCGCTTTGGGCATTGATCGCGGCGGCGATATCGCATGGGGAAACCCGGAACGGGACCGTTCCGGCGGACGGGCCACCGGCTGGGTGACTGATTTCTATACGTCTGCGATGACGAGACACGGGCTTGAGGGGTTGCAGGGATCCATCCCGCTGTACTCCCCGGAACGGCGGTATCGGAGGCTTGTCTCCAGCCTCGATATGGCGGCTCGGTTTGGCATCACGACGGTCGTGGAGCCGCAAGTACCTCTGGCAGAGCTGGACCTGATGTACCGGGCGGAAGCGGAAAAACGAATGAGATCGCGAGTGATATCAGCGATCTATCATCCAGTCGGGGCGGACGCCGAGTTTCGGCGTGATATCCGCGAGGCCGTTGACGATGGACCGAAAACGGGAAAGCTACGTCTCGGACCGGTCAAGCTATATGCGGACGACGTCATCGAACCGCATACGGCAGCCATGTTGGACGATTACTCGAACCGACCCGGTAAACGGGGACGGCCGACGTTGCCTCCGACGGAATTCTCCGCGCTGGTGACGGAACTTGATCGCATGGGCTTCAAGACACACACGCATGCGACAGGGGACTGGGGCGTGCGAGTGGCGCTTGACGCTATTGAGGCCGCAGCGGCCCGGAACAAGACCGTCGATCGTCGCCACGGCATTGTCCATGTGGAATGTCTTGATCCGGAGGATCTCCCGCGTTTTCGTCGCTCGGGGATCGTCGCCGCTATGCAACCGCGTCACTGTTCGCCCGATCTTGTTGCCGGAACGTGGATGGAGAATGTCGGTGAAGATCGGTGGGATCGTGCGTGGCGGTACAACTCGCTTATCAAATCGGGTGCTCATGTTGCTTTTTCCAGTGACTGGCAGGTCGGTGAAATGGACCCGCTGGTGGGGGTCTACAGCGCTATGACCAGAGCCGGTCTGAACGGCGACGCCGCGTGGACGCCGGACGAGCGGGTCGGACTTGACCAAGCACTCCGAGCGTATACGCAGGCCGGAGCATGGGCCTGGCATGCCGAGAATGAACTGGGATCGCTCCAAATCGGCGCTCGGGCGGATCTCGTCGTTTGGTCGGAAAACTTGTACGACCTCCAGGCGGGCGAACTGCTTGACCAACGTGCCGATCTCACCGTCGTCGGCGGCGAAATAGTCCATGACGCAACATCCGAAAGCGGCGCGGTCGGGGCCGCATAGCACCCTCCGATCATCAAATATCCGTTAGCGAAGCGATGGGGCTCGAAAGATGACAACTACGGAACCAACCGAGACGATGACGTCCGCCGAAGGAGGCGGTCAGCTGAAACGAACACTCAAACTTCGGCACATAGTCTTCATCGGGCTCGCCTATATGTCACCCCTTGCAGTCTTTGACACGTTCGGGATCGTCTCCGACATGACCGACGGTCACGTGCCGATGTCGTATGTCGTGATTTTGATCGCCGTCTTATTCACCGCTTTTAGCTACACGCGGATGGTCCGAGTGTTTCCATCGGCCGGATCCGCGTACACATACACACGGCAGACAATTCATCCGATCCTCGGATTCATGGTCGGCTGGGCAGCATTGCTGGACTACCTCTTCCTGCCGATGATCAACGCCCTGTTGTCCAGCATTTATATGGGAGCTGCGTTTCCGAACGTGCCCGCATGGGTCTGGATCATCTCGACGATCATCATCTGCACCTTCTTAAACCTCGTCGGGGTCAAGCTCGCCGTGAAAGTGAACTACGCCCTCGTTGTCGTTGAGGTGGTTGTCGCACTTGCCTTCGTGGGATTCACCGTCAAGAACATACTGGCCGGCATGAATGGCGCGGCTGCATCGTTCGCGCCATTTGCGACAAGTGACATGTCGATGTCGGCCGTAGCGGCCGGCGCATCGATCTTGGCATTGTCATTCTTAGGTTTTGATGCCGTGACCACTTTGTCAGAGGAGGCGGTAGCGCCGAAGCGTGACATACCGAAGGCGATCTTCATCATCGTGGCATTGGCAGGCGTATTCTTCGTCGGAGTCACCTATGTCATGCAGGTCCTCTTCCCCGATGTGTCGGTGATTGCAAACATCGCCGGTGCGTCGCCGGCTATGGCTAAATACATCGGCGGTGCTGGATTCCAAGCGGTCTTCCTCGGCGGGTATCTGGTTGCCGTACTGGCTTGTGGGCTCACTCAGCAGATGAGTGCGGGGCGTCTGCTTTTTGCCATGGGACGTGACGGGGTCTTGCCGAAGAAACTATTCGGATATGTGCACCCCAAAACCGGCATCCCGGTCTTCAATATTCTGCTCATTGCGCTGCTGGCGTCGTCTGCGGTGTTCCTCGACCTGAACCAGGCGGCGTCGCTCATCAACTTCGGCGCATTCGTCGCGTTCGCCTTCGTGAACCTTTCGGTAATCGTCTATTACTTCCGGATGCTCAAGGACAAGTCGAGGACCTCCGCATTTGGCTTCGTCATCGTGCCCGCTGTCGGTGTCATCATCAACGTCCTCCTCTGGTTCACTCTTGAGCCGACGGCAAAGGTCGTCGGGTTCGGCTGGGCGGCCGTCGGCCTCATTTACGTACTGTGGAAGACTCGATTCTTCCGGCAGGCTCCGCCTCAGTTCGAGGCAGACAACCAGCCGGCTTGACGCACTCCGCACCAGTCGGCGATGAACAAGGCAATCGACTTGGTGATTTGGCGGGTCGATTCGAGATGCACGCGTTCATCGAAGGCGTGAATGTTCTCCGTACGGGGGCCGTAGACGAGGGTCGGCGTGTCTGCGTACAGGGTAAAAACGCGCGCGTCGAGGTAGCCGGGCGTGGTGAACGACTCGAGCCCGGAGCCGAACACCGTCTCGTGTGCTGCCGACAACGTGCTCTCCGCCTCCGAGCCTTCATCCAAGCGATACCCTTCGGCGTAAAAACCGGTGCGTTCCGCGGTGGGCGTTGCACCGCCGAGGCCCGGATTGGACGTCGAATCGCGGAGACACTTTTCGATCTCGGCCCACGCGTCGTCGGCGGACGTGCCCGGATAGAACGAAGCGCGGGCGTCGAACTCGCACCAGGCCGGCACGCTGGAGGGCCAGTCGCCGCCGGCGATGCCGCCGATATTGAAGTTGATCGGGTGATCGAGATCTTCAAATCCCGGATGATTGCCGCGTTCGGCGTTCCAACGTTCTTCCAGTGATCGCAGTTCGCCCATGGCAGCGTACGCGGCATCGATAGCGTTGAATCCGGCCGTCATCTCGCGCGGATGTGATGGGCGGCCCTCGACGCGGACCTTGAACCAGATGACCCCGACGTTGGCCCGCACCAGCATGTTCTCTTCGGGTTCGGGGATCAGCACGGCGTCCGCCTCGTACCCGCGGAGGAAAGCCGCCAGCGCACCGTTTCCGGTGCATTCTTCTTCGACAACGGATTGGAAGCAGATCCGGCCGGTCGGTGCGAGACCGGCAGCGCGGACGGCATCGTAGGCGAAGAGGTTCGCCGCCAGCCCGGCTTTCATGTCTCCGGCGCCGCGCCCGTACATCCAGCCGTCACTGATGGCCGGTTCCCACGGCGACCTGGCCCAGGTCTGCTCGGGGCCGGTCGGCACGACGTCGACGTGCCCGTTCAAAATGAGGGATCTGCCGTCTTCCGAATCCGGCCGGTAGGTGCCGACCACGTTCACGGCGTTGTCGTACGAGACGGTGACCGGGCCAAAGCCCGGGTGAGCGGAAATGTCGTCGACGTTGATCGTCCACGAGTCGGTGTCGAAACCGCGCTCGGTGAATTCCTCGGCCATCAGTTCTTGGATTGACGTCTCTTCGCCGCGTACCGACGGCTCGCGGACGAGCCGTTGTGTGAAGGCGAGCTGGGCGTCGAACCGGTCGTCCACGGCTTGCAGGATTCGCAGTTTTGTCTGATGGTCAACCATAGGAACGCCTCTTTCGAAGTTTCGGCTCGGTGGCACAGCGTCGGCACACTATGACATCGCATACTAGTCGACCGACCGATGGCTACACTCGTCTCATGACTGATACGACTGCTATTGCGACAGTGCAAATCGACAATGAATTCACGCGTGTCACCGAGTGGAGGTTCCCGCCCGGAACCGAAACCGGTATGCACGTCCACGAACTCGACTACGTCGTCGTACCGACGACCACCGGAACTTTGCGCGTCGTGACGCCGGACGAAGAATTCGACAACGTGTTACATCCCGGGGCGTCGTACACGCGGTCGGTTGGTGCGGAACACAACGTGAAGAACCTCGGCGATCAGGAATGCGCGTTCGTTGAGGTCGAGTTCAAGGGTCGCGGCTGACGCTTTCCTCCGCGCCGTCGCCGCGCTCCACATCGAGGATCGGGGCGATCTCGTCGGACCCGAACGGGCTCATATTCTCGGCGATCCGGTCCATCGATACCCAAAATCACGAAACAATAAGACTCCATTTTTATTTGCCTGCGGCGTGCCGCAGGCTACTCGGGCCGACTGAGGTGCGCCTTTTTCGAAGCCGCCGGCGAAGGCGCATAGTTGGCATATGTCGAATGCACGCCGTCCGGAGCCTCATGAGGCTCGAAGCATGGCTGAATCGTTTGGAACCGACGCCGCGCGGTACGACCGTGCCCGGTTTTCGTACCCCTCGGAATTGATCGAACGGATCGTCGAGCGCTCTCCCGGGCCGACATTCGTGGACGTCGGCTGCGGCACGGGCATCGCGGCACGGCAATTCGCGGCGGCCGGATGCCGTGTACTTGGCGTCGAACCGGATTCTCGGATGGCGGCATTCGCACGGCACAGCGGGATCGATGTCGAGGAATGCACATTCGAGAATTGGGACCCCGCCGGCCGCATCGTCGACGCTGTCGTGGCCGGCCAGGCTAGGCATTGGGTCGACCCGGCCGCCGGCGCGACGAAAGCAAGCGGCGTGCTTCGGCCGGGCGGGATATTGGCAGTGTTCTGGCATGCGTTCGAGCCGCCGCGGGACGTGGCATCGGCATTCGTCTCGGCCTTTCGGCGTGCCGTGCCGGACGCGCCGGTCGCCGTCACCACCGAAACGATGACCCGCGACGCGTATCGTGCCATTTGCGCCAAGCCCGCTGCCGGGATCCGGGGTTCGGAAGCGTTCGGCGTTGTGGAGGAATGGCGTGACGACTGGGCGGTGACGCTGACGCGGGACGAATGGCTTGACCAGTTGCCGACCCAGGGACTCTTGACACAGCTGGCTCCGGACGCTCGCGCTCCCATTCTGGACGCCGTCGGAGCAGCGATCGATGCACGCGGCGGATCGTTCATGCTGAAGTGTGCCACTTTCACCGTGGCGGCCCGGCGTCGCTAGGCTTCGCCACCCAAGCTGCGTATGGTCCGTGCCATCACGTCGGCCGGACTTGGTTGTCCGGACATTTCGGCGGCGACTTCCTGGGCCGCAACCGAGAATGAGGGTTCGGTGAGCAGCCGAGCGATCGAGTCTCGCAACGTCGCGGCGTCCACTGTTGATGGATCGTGCTGCACGCCGATGCCGCGATCGGCGACCCGCTGCGCCGACATCGGGTTATCGGCGAACGATGGGAGCACAAGTTGCGGGACGCCGTAGAACATGGGCGCAGCGGTGGTGCCGGAGCCGCCGTGATGCACGATGAGCGAACAGGTAGGCAAGATCGCCGACAACGGGACGAAACCGACAGGTGTGACGTTGTCCGGCAAGTCGCCCAGCGAATCCAGGTCTGCCTCGCCCGTCGCCAGCACCACCTCGACGTCCATGCCGCCGAGCGCGTCGATGACCGCGGTGAGGCTGTCGGTTCCGGCCAGCACCGGCACGACGGTGCCAAGCGTGACGCACACGCGCGGTCGGCTCGGCGTGGTGCGAGCCCACTGCGGGAGAACCGCTCCGCCGTTGTACGGCACGAAGCTCATGGGCCACCACGGCACGCCGTCCTCGCTATCGGGTTCCTCGGGAACGCCGGCGGGCAGACCGCCCATGCTCGGCGGACGCGGGTCGATGCGCGCGACCAATTTGGGCCCGCCGTCCGGAATGTCGTTCGTCTCGTGCAGCGCAGCGAGAATTTCGTCGCCGACGAATGACGACCGGGCCTTGAAATCCGCGTCCCGCATCGACCAGGACACCCGATTGCCTGCTTCGAGTGCGGGCACTCCCAACGCCGACGCGGTGAGCGCGCCGGCGACGTGATCGGAGGTATAGACGACCAGGTCGGCGCCGAAATCGCGGCCGGCGCGAATCGACCCTTCGGTCATCGTCAACGCGAACATGCCGAACGGATTGTGCGCCTCGAGCGCCTGCCGATATGCGGGGGACAGATCCTGATCGGACTCGTCCCCGCCGCCGCTCAAGCGACGCATCTGGTCATTCCAGATGTTGTGGTCGGGAAACACGTCGACGACCGGGAGCCCGGTCCGGGCGCCGAGGTCGGCCATGTCGGACGTCGTCGCCAGCAAGACTTCGTGTCCTGCCGCGCGGGCCGCCCAGACGAGCGGAATGATCGGAAGCATGAGGCCGTGCGCGGGAGCTGCGCAAAATAAAATCTTCATGCCGTACACACTCGCAGCCGAATCTGACGAACGACTTACACGGCACTGACGCAGCCCGCGCTACGCCGATTCGGCCCACAGCTTGTTGTCGAGAATATCGACGAGGGTGTCGACCGCGTCCCACACGTCGGCATAGCCGAGATAGAGCGGCGTGATGCCAAAGCGCAGCACCTCCGGTTCGCGGTAATCGCCGATCACGCCGCGGGCGATGAGCGCTTTCATGACGGCGCCGCCTTCGGGGTGGCGAATGCTCACGTGGCTGCCGCGGGCGGCATGGTCGCGTGGCGTGATGAGCGTGAGCGGGTGGGCCGAACACCGCTGTTCGACAAGGGCGATGAAGAGATCGGTCAGTGCCAGCGACTTGGTCCGGACGGCGTCGATATCGGCGCGCGCGGCGATGTCCAGTCCGCAGTCGACAAGGGAGAGCGACACCATGGCCTGCGTGCCGCACAAGTACCGGCGAATGTCCGCGGACGGGCGGTACGAGGTTTCCATCTCGAACGGATCGGCATGGCTCCACCATCCGGATAATGGCTGGATGAACCGATCCTGGTGGCGCGGATTGACCCAAATGTAGGCCGGTGAACCCGGCCCGCCGTTGAGATATTTATAGGTGCAGCCGACGGCGAAGTCGGCGCCGGCGGCCGTGAGATCGACACGCACGGCACCGGCCGAATGGGCGAGATCCCAGATAGTGAGGATGCCGCGGTCGTGCGCCGTTGCCGTGACGGCGTCCATGTCGAACATCGCGCCGGTGCGGTAGTTGACGTGCGAGAGGATGACGACAGCGACATCGTCCGACAGCGCGTCGTCCAGCGTCAGATCATCATCGATCAGCCGCAGCTCGTAGCCCTGCTGCACGAAGTCGATCATGCCTTCGGCGATATACACGTCGGTGGGGAAGTTGTCGCGTTCGGTGACTAACACCCTGCGGCGCGGAGCATTGTCCTGCTGGATGCGCAGTGCCGAGGCGAGGGCCTTGAAGAGGTTCACGGACGTCGTGTCGGTGACGACGACCTGTCCGTCGCCGGCGCCGATGATGCCGGCGAGCTTGTCGCCGAGCGTCATGGGCAGGTTGAACCAGCCGGCCGTGTCCCAGCTGCGAATCAGGCCGGATCCCCATTCATCGACGATGACCTCGCGGGCGCGGTCGGCCGAGGAGCGGGGCCGGGCGCCGAGAGAGTTGCCGTCGAGGTAGATGACGCCGTCCGGCAGGTCGAACTCGTCGCGGAAAGCTGCCAGCGGATCGTCCCGGTCGGCGGCAACGCATTCGTCGCGAGTGGTCGGGGTCGTCATCGGTTCCTCCAGGGCGGCGTTTGTCCGATCGTCGGTGAACGCGACGATACTTTCATATTTTTACGTGCGGTACATAAAGCACGCACGCTTGACAGCGCCGGGTAAACCGTCTAAACAAGGAATACACTTGCTGCCGCGACAATAAAAGGTGCCGATGACGACAGGCTGAAATAATCCCCCATTTTCAAATTTGATCCGCCAGAAAATATGGCGCGCGCGCGATGAAAAACCAGTGGCAACGTGTGCGCCGCATGAGACGCTTAATTGACGGAAGGAACTCTCATGGGGTCCCTCGTTCTGATGATCATCGGCCTTGGAATGTTCGCTTTAGGCTTTTTAGTCTATTCGAAATACCTTTCCAGGCGGGTTTTTAAACTCAGTGACGATTTCAAAAGTCCCGCTCACGAATTGTACGACGGCGTGGATTATGTTCCGACGAATAAATTTATTTTGTGGGGCCATCACTTCACCTCGGTAGCCGGAGCTGCGCCCATCGTCGGCCCGGCCATCGCCGTGATCTGGGGATGGTTGCCGGCATTCCTCTGGGTCACGGTCGGCACCGTGTTCTTTGCCGGGATGCACGACTTCGGCGCTTTGTGGGCGTCGGTTCGCAATAAGGGACTGTCGATCGGGGCGCTATCGGCGCGGTACATCGGCAAACGCGGTGCGAACCTGTTCCTCGTCGTCATCTTCCTGCTGATGCTGATGGTGATCGCGGCGTTTGCCGTCGTCATCAAGAACCTGCTCATCAGCACCCCGGCCGCGGTCATTCCGACCTGGGGAGCCATCGGCGTCGCACTATTGGTGGGTCTGGCCGTCTACCGGCTGCGGTGGCCGCTCGTCCCCGTCACCATCGTCGGTGTCGTCGCGCTCTACGCGCTGATCGTTCTCGGCAACGCCGTTCCGGTAGTCATACCCGAATCATTCTTGGGAATGAGCCCGGCAACGTTCTGGATCATCGTGTTGTTCGTGTACGGAGCGATGGCGTCACTGCTGCCGGTCTGGGTACTGTTGCAGCCGCGCGATTACATCAACGGCGTCCAGCTTTTCGTCGGACTCATCCTGCTCTTCGGTTCGGTGTTGACGGGCGTGCTGTTCGCCGCGAACAAGCCGGACATCGTGGCACCGGCCTTCAACACGAATCTCCCGGACGGCACGCCAAGCCTGGTGCCGCTATTGTTCGTCACGATTGCATGCGGGGCGATCTCGGGCTTTCACGGCATGGTCTCCTCGGGGACGAGTTCGAAGCAGCTCGACAAGGAAAAGGACTCGCGCTTTGTCGGCTACTTTGGCGCCGTCGGCGAGGGAATGCTCTCCCTCGGCACCATCTTGGCAGTCATCGGAGGATTCAAAACCGCAGCGGACTGGCAGTCGGTGTACAAGGCGTTCGGCGAAGGCGGTGTCGAAGCGTTCGTCCAGGGCGGCGGCGCGCTGATGGAGAACGGACTGGGGCTTCCCGCATCGTTGAGTGCCACCGTGCTGGCCACGATGGCGGTGCTCTTTGCCGCGACCACCATGGACACGGGCATGCGGCTGTTGCGTTTTGTCGTCCAAGAGATCGGTCAGACGGTGGGCACGAAGATCACGAAATTCCCGGCCACGCTGGTCGTGGTAGCGGTCGGCATCGGTCTGACGTTCTCGCAGGGGCTCGGCGGCGAAGGAGGATTGCGGATCTGGCCGTTGTTCGGCACGACAAACCAGCTGATGGCATCGCTGACGCTGTCCATCATTGCCGTCATGCTGATCCGCAAACGCCGCAATCCGCTCCCGGCGCTCATCCCATTGACAATAGTGTTCGTGCTTTCGTTCTGGGCTGCGATCAGTCAACTTCTCGACTTCACCAAGCCGGGGCAGGCGGACTGGCTGTTGTTCAGCCTCGACGTGATCATCATTGTCGCCAGCGTGTGGGTGGCGATCGAAGCAGTGCTGGCGATGCGGCGGGCAAAGCTCGCGCCGCCGGAACCCGATGACGAGGATGCGAAGATCGTCGCCGTTCGGGAGGAGCTGTGATGGCGGCAGCACGTCGGCGCCGGGACACGATGCGCCGTCGGTGGAAAGCGTTCAGCAAGGGACTGCACGAGTTCTACATCGGTCCGTATCGGCAGACCTTCTTGCGGGAAAAACGCGATGAGGACGATATGTTCATGATCGCGGTGTTGGGGGAGGCGCTCGGCGTGCCGGACCCGGCGGCCTATTACACGGCGGAATTGATGCCTGCCGTGTGGGAGGACTTCCACGACTGGCACCGGCGGATCGGCATTCCGCGCTCGCCGTTGGACCACATTGCATGCTGTTGACTCTTGCGCGCCGCCGAAAATTCTTGTTTGTCGGTGGTAAGGGCGGCAGCGGCAAGACATCGGTGTCCTCGGCATTGGCATTGGCCCGTGCGGCCGAAGGCGCCCGGGTCCTGCTGGTGTCAACCGATCCGGCGCACAGCTTGGGGTATGTCTGGGACCGGAAGCTGACCGATACCGTCGTGCGCGTGTTTGACGAGTCCGGGTCCGTCGACGCCATCGAGGTCGACCCGGACGCCACCATCGAACGCCATTTCGACGCCGTACGTCGGACAATGCTGCAAATTCTTCCCGAACGACTACAAGGCGCTGCGACCCGGCATCTGGATGTCGCGAAAACGGCTCCGGGCAGCCATGAAGCCGCAATGCTCGAACGCATCGCCGAGGTCATCGAGCAGGCCGGCAATTACGATCTGGTGGTTTTCGACACTGCGCCGAGCGGGCACACGCTGCGCTTGTTGGCATTGCCGGAACGGCTCTTCGGCTGGACCGAATCTTTGCTGGCCAGCCGAAAGCGCTCGGAGAGTTTTGCCGCGGCCGCTCGCGGTATCGCCGGCACAACGGATGAGACGTCGGACGCGGATGGGCGGCTGCGCCGCACGCTGCATGCCCGGCGTGAGCGGTTCGCGATGATGAGCACGGTCATCGCCGATCACTCGGCGACGGCGTTCGCCGTCGTGACGCTGGCGGAGAACTTGTCCGTTGCCGAGACGATCGACATCACCGGTCGGCTTCAAGAGTTGGGTATCGACGTGGGATCGGTCGTGGTCAATCGGCGCTCGCCGGCCGATGCCGGACAGGTCCTGGCTGATCAACGGCAGCGTGAAGCGGGATATATACGGCGGCTCGTCGAGAATTTGGACGACGTGCCGATCACGGAACTCCCGCTCGTGACCAAGGATCTGACCGGCACCGAGGCATTACGCGAGTTGGCGGGGCATGTGGGCGATTGCCGTTAGCTCCGGCAAGCCGGTCTCGACACGGAGGCCGACTAATCGCCGACCGGGCCCGTTCAACCGGGAGAGGAGCCTGGTGGTCGCCGACGTGAGAGTACTTTGGCCAGCGCCGGCAGCGCCACCAGCATGATGCACACGCGGAGGACCTGAACTGCAGCTACGAACGTGACATCCGAATGCGTTGACGCCGCGAACGCCAATACCGCATAGATTCCGCCCGGGGTGGTCGCCAGATATCCCTCCAGCATCGAGACCCCGGTCAAGCGCGACAACACGACTCCGAGTACTGCGCACAGCACTATGACTCCCAGGATCAAGGTAAGAGCCAGCGGAAGGATCCGCGATAATTCCCGCAGTGCCTTGCCGGTAAATCGGAGACCGGCCTGGCAGCCGATGATGCCGAACGCCACGGCAACCACCAGGCCCGGCGGCCGACCGGCAAACGACAAACCGGCGATCGATAGCACCGCGGAAATGACCATCGGCCCGAGAAGTGCACCTGCGGGAAGCCGTGCCAGCCGCCCCAATGGAATCCCCGCCGCGGCGCAAATGACGAGGAAGACAATTGCAAGATACCAGGGCACCTGGTTGGCGCCGGCCCCCACCGCGGTCTCGGTATTGCGAAAGATTCCGAGAACGACGATCGGCATGCTGATGGTGACGATCGCCAGCCGGAGGAACTGGACGACAGCGACCACGCGTTCATCGGCACCGAGTTCGCGGCTGATCGAGGTGACTGCCGACGCGCCACCCGCAGCGAGCGCCAAGATTCCGGTCAAATGAGTGACGCCGTTGCGGAATCCCAACAAAACGCCGGCCGCCATGGTTGCCCCGAGGGTGATCACGCTGATGACGACGATGGGAAACCAGTCGGCCGCGGCGGCCCGAAGCGTGGATGCTTTCAGGATGTTGCCGATCAACACGCCGAGGGTCGCTTGCGCGCCGATGAGGAGTGGTCTCGGAAACCTCTCCGGCGCCCGGCCGAATAGCGCTAACGCGCCCGCCGCCACAAGACCGCCGAAGAGCTCCGGCGCCGGGACATGGAGCGGAATCAGTACGCCGCAGATCATGGCCGTTGCGGCCAAAAGCAGTGCCCAGCGTGCCGTAGTCAAGGAGGTGGCAGACGTCAACGCCGGCTCATCCGTCGTCCGCTTGGGTCGGCCATCTCTAATGACGCGGAGCTTCTTCGTCAGCGGGCGACGTCACGACTGCCTTCTTCTTTCGGCGGCCCTTGGCGATCAGGTCGAGGACGACGGCCAGCACGCCGATGGCGAGGAAGACGAGCACGAGTGGCTGGAACAGCATGTCGGTGATGCTTCCGTTGGCGAGCACCCAACCTTGGCGCAGGTTTCGTTCGAGCATCGTGCCGAGGACGACGCCGATGACCAGAAGTGCCGGCGACATATTGACCATCCGCATCAAGTAGCCGACGAGTCCGAACACCAGGACCAGTCCGACGTCGAAGACGGAGTTGTTCAAGCTGAATGCCGCGATGAATGCCAGCACCATGATCGCGGGGAAGAGGTAAATGCGCGGAATCTCGAGTATTCGTGCGAAGACGGGCGCCAACGGCAGGTTGAGGACAAGCCCGACGGCGGCGCTGATGAAGAGCGACGCGATGATGGCCCACGCCATGCTGGCATGTTTGGTGAAGAACCCCGGTCCCGGATCGAGGCCATACATGGTGAGATACGCCAAGAGAACGGCTGTGGTCCCCGAACCCGGAATTCCTAGGGTCAGCATGGGGACGAGTGAGCCGCCGACCGATGCATTGTTCGCCGATTCGGGGGCGGCGAGCCCCTTCGGTGTGCCGGTACCGAACTTCTCCGGCGTTTTCGAGATGCGCTTTTCCAGAGAATAGGAAAAAAACGAAGCGAGGGTGGATCCCGAGCCCGGAAGCACGCCGGCAATAAAACCGAGAATGGAACCGCGCAGCGACGTCCACGAGATTTCGCGTAGTTCCGACCAGCGCGGCGGCACGAATTTCTTGACCGACACACTGTGGGTCTTCTCGGAGCCTCGGCTTCGAAGATTCCAAAACACTTCGCCGATACCGAACACGCCGATGATCGGGATGATCGGGTCGATGCCTTCGAGGAATCCGGACAGGCCGAACGTGAACCGCGGGGTGCCGGTCTGCAGATCGGTGCCGACCGTCGCAACGATGAGCCCCAGGATGATGGCGATGCAGCCTTTGACGACCGAACCGCCGACGAGCGTTCCGCTGAGCAGCAGCGCCATGACGACGACGGCGAAGTAGACGTTGGGACCAAAAGCGAGTCCGACGCTGGCCATGGGCGTGGCGAGAAATACCAGTCCGATGACGGCCAGGATGCTTCCAATGAATGAGGCGACTGCCGAGATCGCCAATGCCGTACTGGCCCGGCCTTGCTGGGCCATCGGATAGCCGTCAAGGGTTGTCATCAGCGCGCCCGGGTCGCCGGGAATGTTGAGCAAGATGGCTGCGATACGGCCGCCGTATTCCGCGCCCAAATACAAGGAGACCATCATCACGAGGGCGTGAGTGGGATCGAGAGACATCGCCACCGGCAGGAGCAGCGCGATTGCGGTCGACGGGCCGAGTCCGGGCAAGAGCCCGGCAACAGTCCCGAGAAACACGCCGACCACTATGAATACGAGGTTGATGGGGTCGGTGAAGAGGTTGGCGAACCCGATTCCGAGCTGTGTGAGGGATTCCATGGTGCTTTCAGTCGTTGAGGAGCATACGGGGCGCGGCGGTGCTCAGAACCCGAAGAGTCCAAGAGGCAGCAAGACACCGAGCAGATAAACGAAGAGGGCGTTGAGCGCGAACGACGTGACAATGCCGAATACGAGAGGCATCAGGAAGTCGCGGGCGCCGGCGGGCTTACGTCCGCGGAAGATCATTGCGAACACTGCGAGATAGAGCGTCGTCGCAATGATGAATCCGACCGGTTCGAATGCCGCAACGTACGCGGCCGTGAGCAGGACCGAACCAACGAGCGTGACAAGTGTTCGTCGTCCGTCACTGCTTTGTCGCTTCGTCGCGACCCGGCCCGGGGCGGCCCGCTTCAGCTGCAGGATGGATTGGACGGCCATCGTCAACGTCAAAGCGGCCAGCAGAATGCCGACCCAGACGGGGTACGTGCCCGCCCCGAGGTCCGTACTGTTTTCCGGGCCGCTCGGCAGGCCCAATGCCATGACGAGGTAGCCGACCGTGACGACGGCCAGCAGTCCGCAGGCAATGAGGCCTCCGAGGGCTTGACGCTTATTTTCCAATGCCGAGCTTCTTAATGATTTGTTTGGCATCTTTGCGTCCGGGCTCGATCACATTCTTCAAGAATTTGTCGCCGGGCACGAAATCCACCGTGAGGTCGAGGTTCTTGGTCTTCTTGGCGAACTCATCGGTTGCGGTGGCTTTCTTGATGGAATCTTTCCACCAGGTGACTGCTTCTTTTGGCATATTCGCCGGCCCGAAAACCCCGCGCCAATGCGGAATGACGACGTCGAGCCCCTGCTCTTTCCAGGTGGGCACGTTTTTTGCGCTCCCGACGCGTTTCGGGGCTGCAACAGCGAGGATCTTGAACTTGCCGGATTCGGCAAGAGTGATCGCCTCGGACAGACCGGTCGAGGCGACTTCGACGTGTCCGCCCAGCAGCTCGGTATTCAAATCGCCGCCCTCCTTGAAAGCGACGACGTTTAACGCCGAAATGTCCTTGATACCCGAATGCATGGCCGGCAACAGGATATTGAATTGATCGTCGGACGGTGTCGTGCCAACGCCGAATGACACCGACTTTGGGTTCTTCTTGGCTGCTTTGAGGACATCTTTCGCGGTTTTGAACTTCGAGCCGGACTTGACCACCCACACTTCGTAGTCACTGGTCAGGCTCGCGAGCGGCGTGAAATCCTTGACCTGCATCTTCGTCGTATTCATCAGCGGCGACAAATAGATCCGGTCCGATTCGACGACGACCGAATAGCCGTCGTTCGGGCGCTTCAGCAATGCGGCCCGGGCCGGGTTTCCTCCGCCCCCGCCGATGTTCTCAACCTTGAAATTCGCGTCGATGTCCGTGGCTTTGAATCCCGACTGGAGAGTTCGGGTTGCCGTGTCCAAACCTCCGCCCGGTGAGCCGGCCGCGATCATCGTCAAACCGTGTTTGGGGAAACCCTCTTCGCTGGAGCTGCTTGAGTCGCGTGTTCCGCGGCATCCGGCCAAGAGGGTTGTGGCGGTGGCGACGCCACCCACTGCAAAAAGGCTTCTTCTGTTCAGGTCCACGGAGAATTCCTCGCGTTCTTATACGACGTTGTATTGGGGACGGCGGCACGCGGACATGCCGCGGATGTCGCGAGCGCGATGGGAACCGTAGCGGCCTGGGGATCGCCCGTGGGCTTGCCGTCTGCGCGTTAGGGGTTGAACGCGCGGACGCGTGCGCGGTTCGCATCAAAAGCTCTCGATGCATCCTATATCCGATAGATAAATTTTCCGAATGACTGCCGCACTTCGTGGATGGAGCTTTGCCGGCCCTCACCGACCAGCTGCTCCCGCTCTCTTACCGCTCTCGTACCCGCTTTTCTCCTCCGCCCTCGTACCCGTTTTCTCCTCCGCCCGCCTTTCTCCGACCCTCCCGCGCCGAGTGGTGGCGAATGGCTGCGAAATCGGCGATTTCGCAGCCATTCGCCACCACTCGGCGCGGCCGGACCGCCATTCGTCACCACTCGGGCCTGCTCGCGTAGACTGCCGAATATCCTGTAGTCCGAACTTGCCCGATGCGGCGTTCCACGCACAGCCTCGGCAGTTCACGCACGAACGGAAAGACACATGATCAACGACGACCAGTCGCCAAAGCCGGGCGAGCCGGCGCGCCCGGCCGAGAACGGCGGCGCTCCCGGCGAACCAGCTTCCGGCAAGCTCGAGCACGCCTTCGCCCACATCCGCCCGAAGCGTCCGGCACTCTGGCTCTTGGTGATCCCCACGATCCTCTACCTGCTCACGCCGGTCGTGGCCAATAGCATTCACCCGATTCTGTTGGGCATGCCGTTCATCGTGTTCTACACGGTCGTCGTCACGGTGTTGACCTGGGCGATCATTTGGCTGACCGCGCGAATCGACCCGATTTACCGGGCCGGCGCCGTCGAACCGGTCCCCGCGGACATCGCCTTCGGTGAAGCGCCGGCCGAGGACAAGGAGGCCGGTCGATGAGCGGCGACGCAATAATTGCCATAATCATCTTTGCAGCGGCCATGGTCGCAACAGTCGGCGTCGGGCTCTGGTCCGGACGCGGACGCGAGAAATCGATGACGGAATGGTCGATTTCCGGGCGCGGCCTCGGCGTGATCTTCATCCTGCTGCTGATGGCCGGCGAAACGTATACGAGTTTTTCCTTCCTGGGCACGGCCGGCTGGTCGTACGAATACGGCGTCCCGATCCTCTACCTGATCGCCTATTTGAGCGTCGGACTGGTCGTGGCGTACCTGGTGGCACCGCTCTTGTGGACATACGCCTCCCGGCACGACCTCGTATGCATCTCCGACTTCGCCGAACACCGATTCAAATCCCGCCCGCTGGGCATCCTGGTCGCCGTGCTGGCCACGATCTTCCTGATCCCGTACATCCAGGTGCAGATCCAAGGCATGGGCGCGGTCGTCAACGCCATGTCGTACGGAGCGATCGACCTGAACGCGGCAGCAATCATTTCGTTCATCGTGGCCGAAGCGTTCATCTTGGTGTCGGGCCTGCGCGGGTCTGCCTGGGTCAGCGTGCTCAAGGACGGCCTCGTGATCTTGTCGGTCGTGTTCCTGGCGGTCTACGTGCCGCTGCACTACTTCGACGGCATTGGCGAATTCGTCACGAAAATGGTCGCCGAGAAGCCCGAATGGCTCACATTCCCCGGCCACGGCCCCGGCACCTTCGGGTCGACTTGGTTCATTTCGACGATCGTGCTGAACGCCGTCACCATCGTCATCTTCCCGACGACCGTCGCCGGATACTTGAGTTCGAAGTCGCCGAACACGCTGCGCCGCAACTCGATCATCCTGCCGTGGTACCAGCTGCTGCTCATCGTGCCCATGGTGATCGGTTGTGTGGCGCTGTTCGTCGTTCCGGCGTTGAAGGATTCCGATTTGGCGCTGTACAGCGTCGTCGTCGATTCCCTGCCGGCGCCGATCGTGGCGGTCATCGGAGTGGCCGGCGCGTTGTCCGCGATCGTGCCGATGAGCGTGTTCATGCTGTCGATCGGCACGATGTGGGGTCGGACCATCCTCGGCGGCGGGATGCGCGGGCCGGCAAAGACTGAGGCTCAGGATGCGCGGCAAAAGCAGATCGCGCAGCTCGTGTGCCTGCTGGTCGGCGTCCTGGCATTGGCCGGAAGCCTGTTCTTGCCCGGCGCGCTCGTCAACTTGTCCGTGCTGTCGTACGAGGGCCTGGCGCAGCTGGTCCCGGTCGTGCTGCTCAGCCTCTACTGGCCGCGCATGAGCAAGGTGGCCGGAGCGTCCGGACTCATCGTCGGCTCCATCGCCATGGTCGTTTTGCATTACACGGGGCACGACCCGCTCTGGGGCATCAACGGCGGGCTGATCGCGCTGGCTCTGAACTTGATAGTCGTCATTGCGGTGACCGCGGCCAAGCCCGATCCGCGCTCCCGTGCAGCGTCCGCGCGGGCGACGGCGGAGGTGAACTGAGATGGCTGAGCTGCCGTTGCCGCTCATTCAACTGACCGGCACTCCCGCCGAGATCGGCGGCCGGCTGGGCGAACGGACGTCGGGCGCGGTGGCCGAGTCGATCGCCTGGTATCGGCGCCAATTTCAGGACGCCGGCGGGCTGAGTTCCGCCGACCTGGCTCGGCTCGGCGGCGGGTTCCGTGAGCAGACCGCGGCCTGGCATCCGCGGATCGCCGCGGCACTCGACGCGCTCGCGGACGGCGCCGGGGTCGACGTCGCCGACGTGTACGCCATCAATGCGCGCACCGAGCTGATGTCGGCAAGTCCGCTGCCGCCGGTGGACGGATGCACTGCCGCGGCAGTGACGGAGGGCGCCGGCGCGAAGAGACATCTGCTGCTTGGGCAGAACTGGGACTGGGGCGTCGACGTCCCCGATACGACAGTGCTGCTGGCCACGCGCGATGAACGCGGCCATGGCGTCGTCACGCTGGCCGAGCCGGGCATGTTGGCCAAGACCGGACTGAACGATGCCGGCGTCGGGCTGACCGTGAACATTCTGCGCACCGGCGCGGACGCCCCCGCCGCCGGCGTCCCCTACCATGTGCGGCTCCGGGCCGTGCTCGAACAGCGCGACTTCGACGGTGCTCGGAGAGCGGCCGAGGCCGGGCCGTGCGCGGCAAGCATCAATATGATGGTCGCGCACGGCGGGCGGGCCGTGGATCTCGAGGTGACGCCGGACGGCGTGCACGCGATCGACCCGGACGGCGGGCTCCTGGTGCATACCAACCATTGCGTGATCGAGTCGGCCGCGGACGACGTCGGGCCGCTCACGATGCCCTCGACGACAGCCCGGCAGTCGAGGGCGCAGCACATCCTCGACGGCAAGCGCGGCGCGATCACGGCCGGCGACCTGCGGGCGGTGTTCACCGATCATGACGGCGGCATCGACCGCATCTGCCGGCACGCCGGAGCCGATCCGAGGGTGGCGCCCGGCGACAAAACCGTCTACAGCGTGGTGATGGATCTTGATGACCGCACCTTCGCGGTGGCGCGGGGGCCGGTTTGCGAAAATCCACACGTCGAGCGGACGTTGACCGAGCTGCTGCCGTGACTATCATCAGTTCCAAGCGCCCCGCCCGAGCCGAGCGACCGAGAGGACAACACTCGTGATCGACACCATCCCGACGATTTTCCGAGCAGCATCGATCGTGGCGCAGGCCGGTAGCGGTCCCGAACCGGAAGCGATGGCCGTGGCGGACGAATTGGTCGTGGCCATCGGCACGGTACCCGAGTTGACGGACCGTTTCCCGGACGCTCCAGTGGTCGATTTCGGGGAAGCGACGATAGTGCCGGGGTTCAACGACGGCCATGCGCATATCGCCATGACTGCCGAGGACATCTTGCACAGCGATCTGTCGTACGACGCCGTGAAAACAATGGACGAACTGCTGACGGCAGTTACCGAAGCAGCGCGGGAAACGCCGGACGGCGAGTGGGTGCGCGGCAGCAGGTTCGATGACCAAAAGACGGGTATGTTCACGCGCGACGATCTGGACCGGGTCGTGCCGGGGCACCCGGTCTTAGTCACTCACGTGGCCGGGCACTGGGGCGTCGTGAACTCGAAGGCCCTCGAACTGCTGGGAATCGACGAGTCCTCCGAGGATCCGCCGGGCGGTCAGTACGACAGGTATCCGGACGGCCGCCTGAACGGCAGGCTCGTCGAGCGGGCGCTGATGAACGTCTCGCTGCCGGCGACCGCTCACGAAGGGCCGGGCGTGCCGGCCAGCAGCTTCGCCGACTTGCAACGCGGCGTGGCCAAGGTGATCCGCAGATGGAACGCGGCAGGGCTGACGTCGGTGTGCGACGCGCTGGTGGGGCCGGACGACGTCCGGATGTTCTCGGCTGCGCGGCATGCCGGCAACCTGACCATGCGGATTGGAATGCTGCTGTCGATCGATCATTACGACAAGGCCGTGCAGCTGGGCGTCGGAAGCGGCTTCGGTGACGACTATCTGCGGCTTGTCGGGGTGAAGGCGTTCTTGGACGGCGCGATCGGCGGACGGACCTGCCTGCTCTCCGAGCCGTTCACGGGTACCGACTACCGCGGCCTGCAGACGACGTCGACCGATGACTTGAACCGGAATGTCGCCCGCGTGCACGCCGACGGCAATCGGATAGGAGTACACGCCAACGGCGACGAGGCGATCCGGCTGGTACTGGATGCGTTCGAGACCGCGCAGCGGGAAATGCCCAGACCCGGGCTGCGGCATCGGATCGAGCATTGCAGCGTGATCGACGACGAGATAGTGGCACGGATGAAGGCCCTGGACGCCATTGCCGTGCCGTTCGCGGGATACGCGGCGTATCACGGCGGCGCATTGAACGGATGGTACGGCGAGGAGCGGACGAGCCGCATGTTCGCGCACCGGACCCTGCTGGACGCCGGGCTGACGGTGGCCGCGTCGTCGGACTACCCGTGCGGGCCGTTCCAGCCGCTGGTCGGCATGCAGTCGATGGTCACCCGCACCGGCATGGACGATGGCGCGGTCGTCGGCGGCAATCAGCGGATCAGCGCTGCCGAGGCGCTCAAAGTGTTCACGATCGGATCGGCCGATGCCAGCGGCGACGCTGCCGTCAAGGGCCGGTTGGCGCCGGGATATCTGGCGGATTTCACGGTGCTGGGCGAGAACCCGCTCGAGGCCGATCCGATGGGGATCGCCGACATCGACGTGGAGGCGACGTACGTCGGGGGAACCGTCGTCCACGAGCGCTAAGCGGCGGCGAGCCCGTCGTCGTCGCCACCCGCGGCGGGGCTAACCGGCGGTGCCGTACGTGTGAGTGAGCCGTAGATGCAAGGGCAGCCGTCGCTCGGCCACCATCGCTTGGCGGAACTCGGTCCAGTCGGGATGCTCGCCTTGCACGCGGCGGTAAATGTCGACCAGATCGTCGGTGCTCGCGTCGTCCGGATTCTTGCACTCGGGGAGCAGACCGGCGTCCGCCTCCGCTACGGCGTAGATCCAGGGCCCTTCGCCGTGCACGAGAAGTGTGGCGCGCGGATCTCGTCGTAGATTAGCCGTCTTGGCGCGATCGGCAGTGATGGACACGCGAACCAGATCGGTGTCGCGGTCGTACGCGTAGGTGACGACGGACATCTGCGGCCTGCCATTTCGGCGGATTGTCGCAAGCGTGACGAAGTGCTGAGACTCGATGACGTCGCGGATCGGATCGGCGGCCATGGTGTGTCCTTCGGTGTTGGTGAGAACTTCTTTTCACCTTACGTCGCCAGCCTGGTGTTGCTGTGTCCTCTGCGCCCATCGAGTGGTGGCGAATGGCTGCGAAATCGGCGATTTCGCAGCCATTCGCCACCACTCGGGGAGGGGGAGCAGCCATTCGCCACCACTCGGCGGCCGGGAGGAGGCTCTAGCGCCGTTCCGCGACGACCGAACCGCCCTGAATCACCGTATCGATGCGTCCCTCGGCCAGTACCGAGATGTTGTCGAGCGGATCGTCGTCGACGATGAGTGCATCACCGTGCGCGCCGGGCCGGAGGACTCCAAGTTCGCCGGTACGTTGCAGCAGGTCGGCGGCGTTCACCGTGGCGCTGCGGATTACGTCGATAGCCGGCTGAACGTCGGCGCGAATCTGGAACTCGCGGGACTGGTGCCTTTGCATACCTCCCAGCAGGTCGGTGCCGTAAGCGATGTTCACCGTGCCGCGCGCAGCGAGTTCGAGTCCGCGAAGCCCGGCGTCCAGAACTTCCGAGACCTTCTCCCAACTGTCTTGCGGCAAACCGAATTCGCGGCCTTCGCGCTGCAGCGACCAATAGGTGACGAGAGTGGGCACCAGAAACGCCTCGTGCTCGGTGAGCAAGCTGATGCTTTCATCGTCGATGAGGTTGCCGTGCTCGATGCCGCGAATGCCGGCTCGCAGTGCTCGGTTGACCGCCCGCGCCGTATACGCGTGCGCCGTCACATACCGGTTCGCGGCTTCGGCCTCGTCGACTATCGCGCGTAATTCGTCCATCGAATATTGCGTGGAATCGACCCGATCGGTGGGTGATGCCACGCCGCCGGACCCCATTACCTTGATGTGATGCGCGCCTTTGCGCAATTCATCGCGTGCAGCGGCGCGTACCGCATCGACGCCGTCCGCCACCCTGCCCAAGCCGGCGCAGCATTGGTGCGAGTCGGAGACCGAGGCGCCGCGAGGACGGGAATCGCCGTGTCCGCCGGTCTGGCTAAGAGCCTTCCCGCAAAAGAACAGCCGCGGCCCGCGAAGCAGTCCCTCGGCCTGCGCGTCGTGAAGGCCGAAATCCGCGCCCGAGCAATCCCGCACGGTGGTGAAACCGCGGTCCAGCATGTCGCTCATGAGTCGACCTGCTTGGAACGCCACGTAGGACGGCGACCAGCTGGTGAGGCTTCCGAGATCGGCGGTCGCCGCCGTGACGTGCACGTGGGCGTCGATGAGGCCCGGCAGTACGTATCGACCTCCGGCATCAAGCGTGCGGACGTCGTCCGGTGCCGTTAGTTTTGCGCCGGTTTCGACAACGACGCCGTCACTGATCCGGACGTCGTGCTCCGAGTACTTGCCGGTGACCGGGTCGAGCACCGTGGCGTGCCGAATGAGCAGGTTGGCATTCAATGATTCGTGAACGGGCGACATGGTGGACAGTCTAGAGCCGCGCCCTACGGAGTTCGATCCAGTTCGAGCTTTTGGATCTCGCGGTTCGTTCCCCAGAACTTGACGAGAACCTCGCGCGGCGGGGGCGGCGTGAGCAGGCTGACGCCGACGTACAAGATGATGGCAAACACCACTGCCGTGACAACGGGCATGAATCCGAGTCCGAGGGCCGGAACCCATTGTTGGCCGACGATGTACCAGACGAGCCCGCCGATCATGGCGGAAATAGCACCGGGCCGGTTTCCGCGCGGCCAGTAGAGCCCGCCGAGGAGCGGTACGAAGAATGTCGCACCCAGTCCCGAAATCGCGAAGATGACTATCAATTCGAGCGCGGGTGGCGGCTTCAGGGCAATGAGCAATACGACGAACCCGATGACCAGGCTGACGACCATACTCAGTCCGGCCCGACGCGAATCGGCCAGATTCTTGTTGATGAAATTGTTGTAAATATCGCGGACGACGGCGCCGCTGACGATCAGCAGCATGGACGACACTGTTGACATGATCGCGGCCAACGGGGCTGCAAAGAGAGCCCCGCCGATCGGGCCGGAGAGCGACTTTTCGATGAGCGTCGGAATGGCCAGGTCGGGATTGGACAGGTGCGAGTCGACGAGCCGTGCCACCACGCCCATGATCGCGAACCCGAGCGAGAACACGGCCATCACGACCGGGCTCCACACCATGGCCCGATGCGCCGTTTGGGAATTCCGGTACGACATTGCCCGAACCGCAGTGTGCGGCATGGCCACGATCATCAGCCCGAAGATGACCGAGTAGGACAGGAAATTGACCGGAGTCGCGTCAATGCCGCCCGGCAGTGTGACGAGGTCGGGAAAATTGAGCGCGAACTTGTGGTCCATGGGCGTCGGTGTTCCCAGGTAAGCGAAGACGCCGAACCACAACACGATGCTGCCGACAAACATGATGACGCCTTGCGCGGTGTCGTTGATCGATGCGCCCATGAACCCGCCGAACGCCGTATAGAGCGCCACGATTCCGGCGAATATCCAGACGAGCGTTGAATACGGCACGCCGGTCACCGAGTGCAGAATATGAGATCCGCCGGCGTATTGGGCGACCATGTAGGCAGTGAGGAAGATGATGATTCCGGCCGCGGCAATTCCGACGACGATCTTGCTGTTGTAGCGCTCTTTGAAGAAGTCGGTGTACGTGTAGAGGTGTAGTTTCCGGGCGAGGATGGCGTATTTCTTGCCGAGCAGGCCCACCGTCAAAAACGCCGTCGGTGTTTGGAACAGTCCCATCAGCACCCAGCCGAGGCCGCTCTGGTAGCCGAGTCCGGGTCCGCCGATGAACGTGCCCGCGCTTGCGGCCGACGCCAGGATCGTGAAGATGAGCACGAACGGGCCAAGACGCCGTCCGCCCACGTAGTAGTTCTCGGTCTTCTTTCCGGTCGCCGATCGCTTTTGGTCGAGTGCCGCCCAGATGCCGATTCCGGCGATCAGCAACAAGTACACGATGATCGGGATGAGCTGTGCGTAATTGATATTCATCGGTCGGCGTCCTCACTGTCGGCTGTCGCATGCTCATCCGCGTCAAGCGAATAGTCGCGATAGAAGAAGCGGACGATGAAATACGGGATTATGCACAGAACAGCGGTCGCGACACCGGCCGACCAGAAGAACCAGTCCGGGAATCCGAAGATGAAATGGATGTCCTTGGCCGGCTTGTTCAGGCCGATCGACAGCGCCACGACCGAGATGACTATCAGGTAGAGCACCCAGTAGAGGAACGCGACGAGTGCTTCCTTATTGGCCTGTCGATAGCGCGGATCAACTTCGAAATCGAACTTCTGCTTCTTCGGACTGCGTTGCGGTTGAGGCATTTCGTCCTCGAATCGAATGACGGCGGCAGTGCTGGACGGCGTGCAGAACCGGTCTGGATAGTCGGCCTGCGGATTCGGGCGGTGTCTCGAAGTGTAGTCAGACTTGAGCCCACCGGACTAGATCAATTGAACTAATTGGTTCCTATTTGGTTGTGCAAACAAACAAAATCGCAGCTATTGACGTGACTCGCATCACCCTGCGTATGATGACGGTAATCGTTTACTGCATTGCGTGCATGAGATCGGAAGGATCCATCGTGGAATCGAACGGTACACGGCTGCAAGACCAGGTCGCTTCGGCATTGTCGCGGCGGCGTGTGCTCCAAGTTCTCGGCGCGGCGGCCGCCGTTCCGCTGGTCTCGTCAATGGCCGCATGCGGCGGCAACCCGGGCGGCTCCAGCGGGGGCGACGACACCGCGCTGCGATTCCTCTACCTCGGAGACGCCACCCAACAGAAGGCCTTCAACAAGCTCTTCAAGAGTTTTGAAAAGAGTCATCCCACGATCACGCTCAAGCCGACCGGCCTGGCCAGCGGCACGTGGGCGAAATTCGCCAGCACGGTGTCCACGCAGATCGCCGGCGGCAAGATCCCCGACAGCATGCAGGTGGCCACCGAAGGCCAAGCGCTCTTTGCCTCGAAGGACCTCTTGGAGCCGCTGGACTCCTATATGAAGAAGGACAAGAAGTACGTCGACGACTATTACGGCGCCATCGACTCCAATTTGAAGAAGTGGACCGATAAGTTCGGGTCGACCGACGACCACACGTATTACATGCCGGGCGGCTACAACCCGGTAGTCATGTACCTCAATACCGACGTGTTCAAAAAGGCCGGAGCGACGATCCCCGACAAAGACTGGACGTGGGACGAGTTCCTTGACGCCGGCAAGAAGATCAAGAAGAAGACCGGGGCATACATCATGGCCGCCGGGTACGCCTTTTCGTTCGTCGACATCATGCCTTGGCTGCTCACCAACGGAGCCAGCACGCTGAACGACGACTGGACCAAGGCCGTCTACAACAGTCCCGAAGCCGTCGAGGCCGCGGAGTTCATTCGCGGCATCGTCGAGGCGAAACTTTCGCCCAAGCCCGGCGGCGAATTCGATGCGGCCGATCAAATGAAGAAGGGCAAGCTGGCCACGCTGGGCGGAGGCCGCTGGCCGACCCTCGACATGCGCCGGCTCGGCATCGTCGACAAGGTCAAGATCGTCAACTGGCCGCACAAGAAGCGCAAAGGCTCGCCCATCGGCTGGGACGCGTGGCCCATGTTCAAGGAGTCGAAGAACAAGGACGACGTGTGGAAGCTCATCAAATACCTGATGTCGACCGACGCGTCGAAGTATTTCGCGACGGTCGGCGGCACCAACGTGCCGGCCCGCGACGACGTGGCCCACAGTCAAGACTTCTTGAAGGACGCCCCGGAGGGCAGCGAGTTGCTTCCGGAGGCAGTCTCGTTCGGCACTCCGATCCCGTCCCCGCCCCGCGGCGGCGAGATGGACAAGCCCATCACCGAAGCTTGGCAAAAGGCCATCTTGGGACATTCCTCGGCCAAGTCCGCCCTCGACAAAGCCAATGAAGAGCTAAGCAAACTGCTGTGACGACGTCCGCACGCCTCGCGGCGGGCACCAACGCCACCGGTCCGCCGTCCGGCACTCCCCGCACCACGAATCGTCCTGCCAAGGGGTCGTGGCAGGGATACGTATTTCTTAGCCCCGCCATGATCTTGTTCATCGCGTTCATCGGCGGCCCGTTCGTCGCGGCCATAGTGTTGAGCTTGTTCAGCTGGGATCTGCTGACACCGCCGAAGTTCGTGGGGCTGGAGAACTTCCGGGCGATGTTCTCCGACCCGCTGATGCTCAGGGTGCTCGGTAACACGTTCGTGTTTGCGCTGGCGTCGGTCGTCACGCACTTGGTGGGCGGCCTGCTGTTGGCGTTGGCAGTCAATCGCGCCATGAACCGGGTGCTGAACTATTTCGTGCGCACCGCCATCTTCTTCCCGTTCTTGATCTCGTGGGCGGCCGTTTCGCTGCTGTGGCGGTACGTGCTCGACCCGACGTTCGGGCCCTTCACGTACTATCTGGACAAGCTCGGCATCAGCGCCCCCGGCTGGTTCACCGATCCCGACTGGGCGCTGGCCTCGATCATCGGCATCGACTTCTGGCACACCATCGGATTCACGTTCATCATCATGCTGGCCGGCTTGCAAACGGTGCCGAAGCAGCTCGTGGAGGCCGCTCGCACGGATGGTGCGAACAACCGGCAGGTGTTCTTCAACGTCACGATCCCGCTGATGTCCCCGACGCTGTTCTTTGCGTCGGTGATCACGTTTCTCGGCGCTTTTCAGATCTTTGACCCGGTCCAGATCATCACCCAGGGCGGGCCGGACAACTCGACGATGACGGTCATCATGTACTTGTACGAAAAGGGGTTCGAGGCGTTCCATATCGGGTACGCCTCCGCCGTGGCGCTTTTGGTGTTCATCATCATGATGCTCGTGACGTTGCTGCAATTTTGGGGCGCGAAGAAGTGGGTGCATGACTGATGGCCGACTTGAAGCTGCCCGCCCCGAAACTGGACGCCACGCCGTCCGGCGCTTTGACCGGCAGGCGCCGGCGCAAACTGAGCACGGGGTCTCTCGTCCTCGACCTCGTGATGCTCGTGGTCGGCATTCTCATGGTCGCGCCGCTGATCTGGCTGATCGTGCAGAGCCTCACGGCCGAAAGCGACGCGTTCGGCATTCCGCCCAGCTGGATCCCGCATCCGTTCACGCTCGACAACTTCGCGGGCGTGTCCGGGCTCATCCCGTTCGGGCGGATGGCGATCAACAGCCTCGAGGTCGGCGTGATTTCGACCGTCGGGTCGCTGTTCGTCAGCGTTCTTGCCGCGTACGCATTTTCGCGCCTGCGGTTCCGCGGTCGGAGCGGTCTTTTCGTCGTGATGCTCTCGGCGTTGATGGTGCCGCCGCAGCTGATCGTCATCCCGGTGTTCATCCTGATGCGGTATCTGGGGCTGATCGACAATCTGATGGCGCTGTGGGTGCCGGCGCTGATCAACGTGTTCGCCATCTTCTTCCTTCGGCAGTACTTCAACACGATTCCGAAAGAGCTCGACGAGGCGGCGATCATTGACGGCGCCGGGCACTTGTGGATCTTGTTCCGCGTGATAGTTCCGCTGTCCGGGCCGGCGCTGGCGGCACTGGCCATCTTGAGTTTCGAAGTGTCGTGGAACAACTACTTCGGCCCGCTGATCTTCCTCTCGAGCCCGGCGAACATGACGCTCCCGCTCGGGCTCGTGACGCTGCAAGCCGGCCAAGGCGGCGCGGCCGTCGTCGTGTTTGCAGCCATCACGCTCGTCGTGCTGCCCGTGCTCATCGTGTTCTTGATCTTCCAGCGCAGCATCGTCGAGAGCATCGCGACGGCGGGGATTCGGGGCTGAGATGCGCGAGTTGCGAGGCGCACGTGTCGGCGAGGAGGCGGGTGATACCGCGGGTGAAAATCTCATCATGCGGCGGGCCGTGCGCGGCGTCTGGCCGCACCTGCCGGTGCTGCTCATCGGCAGCATCGCCGTGTGCGCCGGCGCTGCGATCGCGACGCTCATCGCGCCCGGGCTCACCCCCGTGTCGGTCCTCGTGATCGCTCTGCTCGTGATACCGCCGTTCGCCGCGCTGATCGCCGTGGCCAACGGCATCGTCGTCCGCGGCGACGCGACGGTTCGGCAATGGGGCGGCAGTCTGATCCGGTCGGGGTGGCGCGCTGTCACGGTGGCAGTCCCGCCGGTCGTGGCGCTCGCGCTGTTGCTGACGGCGGTGGAGGTGTGGCGGATCAGCGGTCAGTCGTGGGTACTCGTGCCGCTCGGGGTGGCCGCCACCGTCAGCGCGATCGGCGTGCTCGGCTTGACGGCGGCACTGCCCTTGGCGCTCGAGCGGCCCGGATTGCGTGGGACGGCGTTATGGCTCTCCGCGCTCTTCCTGGTCGCCAAACGCCCGCTGTCGTTCATCGCGGTCGCGTGCCTGGCCGGGATGGGAATTTGGGCGGCAACGGCGTGGACGGCGTCCCTGCTGTTGTTGCTGCCCGCGCCGGTCGCGCTGGTGGCTTCCGCCGCCGTGTGGACGTCGGCCGCCCGCCTGGGGTTGGCCGCTCCCAAAGAGTAGGCGGCATTGCCCTGCGGCTGTGCGGGCAGGCGTCACGGCAGGTCGTAGTCGACGACCACCGGCGAATGGTCCGAAAGTCGGCGTCCGCGGAACTCCCGGTCGACAGCGGAACGGACCGCGGCGCGCGCGAGACGGGGCGTCGCGAGGTGGTAATCGAGGCGCCAGCCCGAGTCGTTCGCGAACGACTGCCCGAGCCACGACCACCACGAGTAGGGGCCGTCGTCGTTCGGGTGGAGACGACGCACGACGTCGACGAGCGTGCGCGGGGAGAGCTGGCGGCCAAACCAGTCCCGCTCCTCCGGGAGGAAGCCGTCATGGCGCTGGTTGCGCCGCCACGCCGCGAGGTCCTGCCTGGTGTGCGCAATGTTGAGGTCGCCCATGAGCAGGAACTCACGCCCGGCCGCGGCGGCGGCGCGCCGGGTCCGGACGAGGTAGCGGGCGAATGCCGACATGAACCCCATCTTCCGGGCGTAGCGCGCACCGCCGTCGGGCGCCTCGCGCATCCGCTCGGTCAGCTGCAGCTCGGCGGGCAGACCGCCCTTGGGCAGGTACAAGCACGCGATGGTGAGCGGAGCGTCCGAGAGGTCCACCTCGAGGTAGCGGCCCTGAGCCGCGAAGGGGCCGAGTCCGCGCGCAAGCGGCACGCGGTCGGGCGCCGGCACGCGGTCGGGCTGACGGGCGCCGACCAGCGCGGCTCCGGCCCACGTCCGGACGGCGTCGGGCACGTGCCGCGTGAGCACGGCGACGCCGTTGCGGCCGGGAATGGTGCCGGTATCGAGGGCAACGTGGTAGTCCCCGAACGCGCCCGCGGGGAGCTTGTCGGCTTGTGCTCGGACCTCTTGAAGCGCGACGACGTCGCAATCGCGTGCGGCGAGCCAGTCGCCGAACCCCCGGCGATGCGCGGCCCGGATTCCATTGACGTTCGCGGTGGCGATGCGCAGCATGCTCTCGAGGCTACGTGACCGACTGACCAACCCGGCGGCCGTATAGCGTGGGAAGGTCGGGTTCGAGATAGTTGTCGCTGTTCGGGAGGTACCACGTGAAAGCCGTCAGGATCCATGCCGCGGGCGATTTGCGCGTTGAAGACGTGCCGTATCCGACGCTCCGGCCGGGCGAGGTCATCGTGCGGATGGAGTGGGGCGGCATTTGCGGGTCCGACCTCTCGTATTGGAAGCACGGCTCGACGGGGACCGCGACGTTGACCGAGCCCATGGTGCTCGGGCACGAAGTTGCCGGACGGATTGCCGAGGTCGCCGGCGATGTCGCCGGCCTTGAGGTCGGACAGCCGGTCACGGTGCATCCGGCCACGATCGTGCCCGGGCAGCAGTTGCCGGAGCGGCTGGCCGGCCGCGACAATCTGTATCCCGAGGTCCGGTATTTCGGCTCGGCCGCATTTTCCCCGCACGAGCAGGGCGGGTTCGCCGAATACCGTGCCGTGGCGGCCGGGCAGATCCGTGCGCTTCCGGACGGCGTGAACACCCGTCAGGGCGCGGTGGCCGAACCGCTGGGCGTGGCCGTGCATGCGATCAACAGGGCCGGCGGCGTGGCGCGGCGGCGTGTGCTCGTCAACGGGAGCGGGCCGATCGGCGCGCTCGTGGCGGCCGCCGCGCGCCGGATGGATGCGGCGTCGGTGATCGTTGCAGACTTGGCCGAGGCGTCGCTGGACGTCGCGCGCACACTGGGCGTCGATCGAACCGTGAACGTGGCTGCGGGGGAAGCCCTGCCGGAGGACGTCGACGTGACATTTGAGGCGTCCGGGGCACCGGCGTCGCTCGGTGCGGTGTTCAATGCGACGGGGCGCGGCGGCGTGGTGGTGCAGGTGGGCAACGTGCCGAGCGGAGCGGTGTCGGCCGAGCTGGCCGCGATCGTGACGCGGGAGATTGAATACCGCGGGACGTACCGGTTCGTTGACGAGATCTCCGACGCGCTCGACCTGTTGGCCGGCGGTCTCGACGTCGAGCCGTTGCTGACGCATTCGTTCCCGATCGACGACGCTGCCGAGGCGTTCGCCGTCGCGGGGGACCGGAGTACGGGCAGCAGCAAGGTGATGCTCCAGCTGTCGTAGCGTCAGCCGGCGCTGTCATCGACGGCAGTCAGACGAAGAGTCCGAGCAGGAGCACGAAGCCGAGACCGCAAACGGCGATGACGGTTTCAAGTACCGTCCAGGTGGCAAGGGTTTCCTTGACCGAGAGGCCGAAGCTTTCCTTGACGATCCAGAACCCGGTGTCGTTGACGTGTGAGGCAATGAGGCTGCCGGCGCCGGTGGCCAAGGTGATGAGAGCGAGATTCACGTCGGAGTCCTGGACGAGCGGAATCACCAGGCCGGCAGTGGTGAGCGCGGCAACTGTCGCCGACCCTTGGGCGATGCGCACGACCGAGGCGATGATCCACGCAAGTAGCAGCGGGGAGAGAGTGCTCCCGGCGAACATGTCGGCAACGTAATCGCCGACGCCGCCGTTGATCAGTACTTCCTTGAGCGAGCCGCTGACGCCGATGATCAGCAGCAGCATGCCGACGGCCTTGACTGACGATTCGGCCGATTCCATCAGCTTGGACATGGGGATCTTGCGGTGGATACCCATGGTGTAGACGGCGAAGAGCACCGAAATGAGCATGACGGTGCTGGGTTTGCCGATCATGGCGACGATGCGGAAGGCGAGATTGTCGTCGACGCCGGCGGCCTGTCGGACGAGGTCGGTGATGGTGGCGATCATCATGAGGATGACCGGGAAGAGGGCGGTCAGGGCACTGATGCCGAATCCGGGAGTGTCCTCCAGGTCGCGTTGTTCGGCGTCGCCGATGGTGGCCAGGACGCCGGCCTTTTTGTTCATGGCGAAGGCGCCGGGCGCGTATTTGCGGGCCACCGCGGTGAACAACGGTCCGGCGATGACGACCGTGGGAATGGCGATGATGACGCCGTAGAGCAGGACCATGCCGAGATTGGCGTGGTATTGGGCAGCGATCACCGTCGGCCCGGGGTGCGGCGGGAGGAACCCATGCATGACGGACAGGCCGGTGGCCATGGGCAGGCCGAGGTACATCAGCGGCAGCTTCACCTGCTTGGCCATCTGGTACACGATGGGCACTAGCAGCACGATGCCGACCTCGAAGAAGAGCGCGACGCCGAGAATGAGGGCCACGAGGACGACGGCCCACTGGATGTAGCGCTGTCCGAACTTGCCGACAAGAGTTTCGGCGATGCGTTGGGCGCCTCCGGAATCGGCGATCAGCTTGCCGAGGATCGCGCCGAACCCGAAGATGAGCCCGACGGAGGCGAGGGTGTCGCCGAATCCTCCTTCGATCGATTCGACGATTTTCGACACGGGCATCCCGAGAGCGATAGCCGTGAGGAACGAGACGATCACCAGGGCTATGAACGTGTGAACCTTGAATTTGATGATGAGGAGCAGCAATACGACTATCGCTGCCGCGACGATGACGAGGGGCATTGTCGGAACTACCTGACTGCATTGGGGAAAGTTGCGCGTCCATCTTGGCAGCGAGCGCGAGGGGCGCGCCGGCGATCCCACGGTGTGGACACCGCCGGCACGGCATGGGGAAGCTTGTGCGAGACATGAGGTGCCCGTACCGAATCTCTCACGCGGTGGCTGAAGTACCGGAAGTATTCCGTCCGGAATTGGGGTTAGTGTCGCGAGCATGAATACTGACACAGCTTCACAAGACAACGTGACGACATGGCTGCTGGACGCCGATCCGGCGATCACGTGGCAAGCGCTTCGCGACCTGACCGACGCATCGGCCGCCGCCGTCACGGCCGAACGCGCCCGCGTGGCGGAGACCGGGTGGGGCAGGCGGCTGCTCGACCTGCAGGACGACGGCCAGTGGGCGGGCGGCGCCTGCTTCCCCGGCCGGGGCTGGCGACCGACCGGCCCGGCCGTTGGCGACCCGGACGGTCAACCGTGGGTCGCCACGATGCCCACGTTGCGCCTGTTGCGAGAATTCGGCATCGACCCGGCGGACCGCGCGGTGCGCGAGGCGGTGAACGGCGTCCGGGAACAATCGACGTGGGAGCATGCCGGTCAGCGATTCTTTGACGGCGAGGTGGAACCGTGCATCAACGGCGACACTGTCGCGGTCGGTGCGTACTTCGGGGAAAACGTCGACGGTGTCGCCCAGCGGCTGATCGGGGAGCAGCTCGAGGACGGCGGCTGGAACTGCGAGGCCGAGAACGGGTCGATCAGATCGTCGTTCCATTCCACGATCTGCGTGTTGGATGGCCTGCTGGAATACGAGCGCGCCGGCGGACAGGTGCCCGTTGCCGATGCGCGGCGGCGTGGTGAGGAATATCTGCTGACGCGCGGCCTGTTCCGCCGAGCAAGCACCGGAGAGGTCGTCGACGGAGACTGGTTGCAGTTCTCGTTCCCCACGCATTGGCATTACGACGTTTTGCGTGGGCTCGACTACTTCCGGACAGTTGGCGGTACGCCCGATCCACGGCTCGCCGAAGCAGTTGAGCACGTGCGCTCCAAGCGCCGGCCCGATGGCACCTGGGCGCTGGAGAATACGCACCCGGGTCTCGTGCACTTCGAACTTGAAGACGGCGATGGTAAGCCGAGCCGGTGGAACACGTTGCGGGCGAAGCGCGTCCTACGCTGGTACGACGCCGCGCGGCCTGCCTGAAATTGCCGGAGGACGCCAAACCGCACGTGGGAGGTGCCCTCGACCGGTTCGACCGAGCTCTTGGACGTAGGATCGACAAACACGGCGAGTAGCAGGCCACGAGGTGGAGGACACGCAATGGGTAGATTTCTCATCATCACGATTCTCGCCGTAGTAATAGTCATAGTCGGCTGGGCGGCGATCATCGGCTCATGGGCCTGGCTGGTCGTCGTGGTCGTCCTGTTGGCGTTCTTGGGCGTCGGAATCTATGACCTGCTCCAAAAGAAGCATTCGGTACTGCGCAACTATCCCATCATCGGCCATATGCGCTACCTGCTGGAGAGTGTCCGCCCGGAACTGCAGCAATACTTCATCGAACGAAACTGGGACGGTCGCCCGTTCGACCGCGATATTCGCTCGGTCGTGTATCAGCGCGCCAAAGGCATTCACGGGGAACAGGCCTTCGGCACTGAACGCGACGTCAATGCGACCGGATACGAGTACCTCGTCCATTCGCCGGTGCCGCTGGACGAGCCAAAAGAAGTGCCGCGGGTGAACGTTGGCGGACCGGATTGCAGCAGGCCCTACAACATGGCGTTGATGAACGTGTCGGCCATGAGTTTCGGGTCGCTGTCCGCAAATGCCATCCGCGCCCTGAATGCCGGTGCGAAAATGGGTGGGTTCGCCCACGACACCGGCGAGGGCGGACTGTCCCCGTATCACCTTGAAAACGGCGGGGACCTGGTCTGGGAGATCGGATCGGGCTATTTCAGTACGCGCACGAAGGACGGCGATTTCGACCCGGAACAATTCAAGGAGAATGCGGCTCACGACCAGGTGAAATGTGTGTCGCTGAAATTGAGTCAAGGAGCCAAGCCGGGCATCGGCGGTGTGCTGCCGGCCGCGAAGGTCAACGCTGAGATCGCTCGAACGCGCGGCATCCCCGAGGGGCAAAAATGCGTGAGCCCACCCGGACACAAGGTCTTTCATACGCCGACCGAGTTGATCGAATTCATCGCGCGAATGCGTGAGATGTCCGGTGGAAAGCCCGCCGGATTCAAGCTGTGCGTCAGCTCGCGTCGACACGTATTGGCCATGTGCAAGGCGATGATTGAGGTAGGTACGGCGCCCGATTTCATCATCGTCGACGGTTCCGAGGGTGGTACCGGGGCAGCGCCGCTGGAATACGAGGATCACGTCGGGACGCCGTTGACCGACGGCCTGATGATTGTGCACAACGCGCTCGTCGGAGCTGGACTGCGCGACAAGGTGCGGGTGGGCGCCAGCGGAAAGGTGGCGGCCGGCAACGACATCGTCAAGCGACTCATTCAGGGGGCCGACTATACGAATTCGGCGCGAAGCATGATGATGGCCGTTGGCTGTATTCAGGCACAGTTGTGTCATACCGGTAAGTGTCCGGTCGGGGTGGCGACTCAGGATCCGCGGCGCGCCCGTGCCCTCGTGGTTCCCGATAAGAGCGTCCGGGTGAAGCAATACCAGGAAGCGACAGTGCAGCAAGCCGCCAAGATCATGGCGTCGATGGGTACGTATGATCCGGGCACGTTGACGCCGCACCAACTGCGCAGAAACGTCTCTCCGACCCAGAACCTCTCATACGCCGAGCTCTACGAATGGCTCGAGTTCGGTCAGCTCCTGACCGATGCACCGAAATCGTGGCGGTCGGATTGGGAATCCGCCAGCTGTGACACCTTTGCGTGACAATCGCCGAAGCATTGAGGAGAAGACGTCATGACAACAGTTGCCGAGCAAATCGTCGACGCACTGAGCCAGCACAAGGTGACAACCGCTTGGGGCGTGGTAGGCGACGCTCTGAATCCGATAACCGACGCCATCCGCAGGAACGACGAGATCGAATGGATCGGCGTCCGGCACGAGGAGGCCGCTGCTTTTGCGGCCGGCGCGCAAGCACAGCTGACGGGCAGGCTCGGAGTGTGCATGGGAACCGTCGGGCCGGGATCGGTGCACTTGTTGAACGGGTTGTACGACGCGAAGAAGTCGCATGCCCCCGTGCTGGCCATTTGCGGTCAAGTACCCACGCCGGACATCGGCAGCGACTTCTTCCAGGAAGTGAACAATGACGTGTTGTTCAGCGACGTCGCGGTGTTCGCCCATACCGTCACTGCGGCGAGTCAGATGCCGTATCTGCTTGAGCAGGCGGTCAACGCGGCAATGGCGGAGGAAGGGGTTGCGGTGCTGACGGTCCCCGGAGATGTGGGCAGCCTCGACGTGGAAAATGCCCGTCGTCCGCAGTTCGCCCCGTATGCGGCACCGGCCGCCGCCCCCGACGTGCAGGTATCCGCGGCGGCGGACGTCCTGAATGAGGCCGAGAACGTGACGTTGCTGGTGGGGATGGGCGCTCGCGATGCTCGCGGTGAAGTGCTGGAGCTCGCAGAGCGGCTGCAATCGCCAATGGTTGTCACGTTGAAGGCGAAGGAAGGGCTGGAAAAGGACAACCCCTATCAGGTCGGCCAGACCGGCCTGATCGGTAACCCCGCGGCCGCGAAGGCACTCGACGACGCGGATGTGCTCGTGATGCTGGGCACCGATTTCCCGTATCGGAACTGGTATCCGAAGGATAAGACGGTTATTCAACTCGACAATCGTATCGAGCACATAGGACGCCGCGTCGGGGTGCAACACTCGCTCGTCGGCCATGTGCAACCGACCGTGAAGGAGCTGCTGAAGCGTCTCGCCGGCGATAGGTCGGCCAAACATCTGGAGAAGGCGCGCAAATCGTTTGCCACTTGGCAGAAGCATCAGAACAAGCTCGCCGATCCGGATCATGACGACTCGATTCTCGGTAAGATTCGCAGCATCGGCGACAACCCGGACGAACGGATCCGACCGGAGATCGTCGCTGCAGCACTGCATGAGCACGCCGCGTCCGACGCCATTTTCACCACCGACACCGGCATGTCCACCGTGTGGCTTTCCCGCTTCGTTACGATGACGGGCGACCGTCGCCTGCTCGGTTCGTACAACTTGGGCTCAATGGCGAACGCGATGCCGCAAGCCCTGGGAGCGCAGGCGCTCGATCGCCATCGTCAGGTGATCGCGTGTTGCGGCGATGGTGGCCTGATGATGTTGTTGGGCGATTTACGTACAGCTGTCACCTACGGGCTGCCGGTGAAGTTCGTCGTGCACAACAACGGACGACTCGGCATGGTGAAACTCGAGCAGGAGGAAGGCGGGCTGCCCGAGTTCGGAACCGAACTGGACAACCCGAACATCGCCGAGGTCGCTACCGCCATGGGAGTGAAGTCGACGCGCGTGACGGACCCGGACAGCCTTGACGACGCAGTCCGCGAAGCCTTGGACACCGACGGGCCGGTATTGCTGGACGTCGTGACCAATCCGGACGAAGTGTCCTTGCCTCCGAAGGTCACGCCGGCGGAGGCGTGGGGATTCGCCATCGCCAAATCGACGGAATTCATCGAAAGCGCCTGACTCACCGGGAAACGCCAGGCAAAACGCGCCGTGGCGTCGGGAACGCGCCGTCATGACGACGCGTTCCCGACGCCACGGCGCGTTTCACGATGGTACGACGCCGTGCAGCCGGGCTGAGCGTCTTGCCTCCCGCTCTCCGTCAGGAAGCCTCCGGACGCTGCAGCAGCGGCCTCGCGCCGACAAAACCCGTGAGCATGGCGACGACCGAGAAGCCCGGCACGACGAGGAACGCCGTGTGCGCGTCAAAGGCGTCGACGGCTTGACCGGCGACGGCCGACCCGGCCGAGATACCGATGCCCAGCGCCGTGCTGATCCAGGCGAGGGCTTCGGTCAACTGCTCGGGCCGGGCGTACGCCTGCACTACTGCGTTTCCGCCGATGATGGTCGGGGCGACCGAGATGCCGATGCCGAAGAGTGTGGCCGTCACGAAGAACACGTTGCCCGATAGCGGCAGCCCGGCCGACATGACGGCCAAGAGTGCAAGCGTGACGATGAGGCGGACGCCGTCCTTCGACTTCCACTGCACCGAGCCATAGACGAACCCGGCGAGCAGAGAGCCGAGTGCCAGCACGGCGAGTAGGAGGCCGGAGTACCCGGCGATCCCCAGCTCACGCGTATAGGCGACGACTACGACGTCCACGGCTCCAAGGCCCGAGCCGGCGAAGATGAACGCGAAAATCACGACGAGCACGGCGGGGATGCGCAGGACCGATCCGCCGGTCCCGGACTTCGACCCGGTAGGCGCCGGCTCGGTACTGCGCTGCGAATACAAGATCGTGCTGCCGACGGCCACGGCCAGCAGGGCGGTGACCATGCCTGCCGCTGGATGGATCCGGGCGGCCAGGGTTGTGACAAGGATCGGGCCGATCATGAAGACCATCTCGTCGACCATGGCCTCCCACGAGAACGCGGTGTGCCGCTGCGCCGGGTTTGCCGTCACGTGCACCCACCGGGCGCGAACGAGCGAACCGACGGATCCGACGGCAGCACCGGCGATCACGGCCGCCAGGATGAGCACCCAAGCGTCGAGTTCGACTATCGCAGCAGCGATCAGCCCGGCGAGCGCCAGGGAATGCACGACGGCGGCCGGCACCATGACCTTCCGCTGTCCGTGTCGGTCGACGAACCGGGCAAGGGACGGCGAGCACACGGCTCGGGCGATCATGAACGCTGCCGCGACGGCGCCGGCCAAGCTGTACGAACCGCTGGTGTACGACACCAGCACGATCGCGCCCAGGCTGATCATCGAAATCGGCAATCGGGCCAGCAAGCCGGCGGCAGAAAATGCGAGAGCTCCGGGAAGGGAAAGGATTTCGCGGAACGGACGCAGCATTGCTCCATTATCGCCGCACGGAGCCCGTGCCGTCTCGGATTAATATCGGGGCATGGCGAACATACTCATGGACGACGACACCGTCACCGTTTCCTTGTCGGCGCTGGAGAAAGTCGAGGCTCTGCACGGAGATGTCAGTGTTGCCCGGTCGGCGATCGTCGGGATACACGAAGTGCCCGATGGGCTGGCCGAAGTGCACGGTGTGCGCTTACCCGGCACCGGACTGCCCGGAATGATCCTTGTCGGAACTTTCCGCGAGCCCGATCGGCGGACGTTCGCGGTCTGTCACGGTGCAAACCCGGCGGTGGTGTTCGATCTCAAAGGCGAACACTTCGATCGACTGGTCGTCACGGTGGACAACCCGGAAGCGCTTGTCGGGCTCGAATAGCCGATTCACAAGACGGCTCGGTGACTCATCGAGGGCGCGATATCGCCATGAGGTCGTTCGGCGTCCGGTAGTTGGTAGGGCCATTGTTCGGTGTGCCGTAGAGGAAGTACTCCGTAGGCAGCGGTGAACCGTACCAGATGACGGCCGTGTCGACGTTCTCCTCGGTCCAGGTCACGGGCTTCCAATTCGGGTCGAAGATGAGATATCCCGCGTCGCCGAACAGCTCGATGCGGTTGCCGCCGGGCTCGAACACGTACAGGAACTTCGCCTGGCTGACTCCGTGTTTGCCTGGCCCGGCTTCGATCTCGACCCCGTTCTCCACACACAGGTCCGCCAGGTCGTCCAGGTGCTGCGGGTAGCCGTACCAGAACGCGAGGTGATGCAGACGACCATTGCCGTTCGCGGACTGGCCGGACTGATCTCCGAGGTTCGCGATCTCGTGCACAAGCGGACTGACGCTCATCCACGCCGCACCCTCCCGGCCGTTCCGGTCAACGATATTCTCGCGCAGCCGGAACCCCAGTGTGTCGCGGAGAAATTCGCGATTCGTGGTCACATCGTCGACGAGGTGGTTCACGTGGTCCAGGCGGCGCACCGGGATACCTCGGGTTGGACGCTTTTGCGGACGGCTGAGCAGGTCGCTCTTCTGGCTTTCCGGCGGCCGATAATAGTCCAAGTCCCACAGCAGCGAATGGTGGTGGCCCGCCGTGTCCGTGAAGCTGTAGGTAGGGCCCTGAGCAAAGTCGCCGTCGTCCCAGGAGCCCTTGATCCCGTATCGTTCGATGGCATCGACACGACGGTCCAGGGCAGCCGGTGCGCTCGTACGCCAGACGGTTCGTCCGGTGCCGCACGACTGGCGATACGTGACCTTGAGGGAATAGCTGTACCAGTCTTCAAAGGCACGCAGGTAGACCGATTCGCCCTCACGACGAACTTCGGTCATTCCGAGAAGTTCCTTGAAGAACCACAGTGTCTCGTCGACTGTGGGCGAGAACAATTCGGCGCTGACAAGCTGGTGCAGGTCGTGGTTGGGCTCGACAAAAGAATCATAATTGTTGTCGTTGACTGTGGGCATTGTGGCTCCTTGTTTGCGTAATGTGCCGGGGCGTCGACAACGGCTAGCGCGTCGCACCAGAGGTCGAGGAGTCGAGCGATTGGCGAACCGATTCGAGGATGCGCGCCGATTGTGTGCCGGGCTCAGCGGTGTAGAGCACGAGAGTTTGCCCGGTTGGGTAGGCAGTCATGAACGCGTCCCAGGAGACGGTCATTGTGCCGAATTGCGGATTGAATATTTGCTTGGTGCCCGACGAGTGTCCATGTACGTCGTGTCGGGCCCAAAGGCTTCGGAAGTGGTTGCTGCCGGCGGAAAGCCGACCGAGCGTGGCGTGCAACACCGCGTCGTCTTCTCGTCCCTTGACCATGCTGCGGAATGCCGCCACCGCCTCGAGCGCCACGGCATCCCAGTTCGGATATGTGCGCGGGGCATCCGGATGCAGGAATACGTATTCGAGTTGGTTGCCGTGTGCCGCCTCACCGAGGAATGCCTCTGCCGCCCGGCTATGTGCGACGATCTCGAAGTACGGGCCGAGGATGTAGGCGATCTCGTTGTCGAAACGGGCCAGCGCTCGGGCCAGTCCCGGGGCCGGCTTCGCAACTTCGTCGGCGTCCGGCGTGTGTCCGATCGGCCACACCAGCGAATGCAAGTAGCGCACGCCTTCGGAGTCGAGGCGTAGCGCCGCGGCAAGGGTGTCAAGCACTTGACGTGAGGGTGAGCGGTCTTTGCCGCGCTCCAGACGCGTCAGGTACTCGACGCTTATCCCGGCAAGTGAAGCCACTTCTTCTCGGCGGAGCCCGGGGACGCGACGTCCGGGAGTCCGCGCCGGGAACCCCGCTTCCTCGGGGCCGATGCGCCCGCGACGGGCGAAAAGAAATTCGCCGAGTCGGTTCTCTGTATGCACGCTGTGAACGATACCGCGTGTTCAGCCGATGAGCCTGGCCCTGCGAGGTCCCCCTGCAGCGGGGTCTGCCCGGGATGGCGCGAACACGAGAAGCTGACGACATGACATCTGAAATTTCCTCTGCCGACAGCCCGCCGTCCCTGCAAGGCAAGGTCGCTCTCGTCACCGGCGCTTCGTCGGGGATCGGGGCGGCCATTGCTCACACGCTTGCCTCCAACGGAGCCGTCGTCGCGGTGGCGGCGCGTCGCAGCCGGCTACTCGAGCAACTCGTCGTCGACATCGAATCCGCGGGTGGATCCGCGGTCGCGATAGAACTGGACGTCACCGATGAGAAGGCTTGCCGAGCCGCCGTCGAGCAGTGTGTGGATCGGCTCGGCGGCATCGATGTTCTGGTGAACAATGCCGGAGTGATGTTGCTCGGTCCCATCGAGAACGCCGATGTGGATGATTGGCGACGCATGATCGACACCGACGTTCTCGGGGTGATGTACATGACCCACGCCGCCTTGCCGCACCTGCTGCGCGACAAAGGCACCATCGTGCAGATTTCCGGGGTCGACGGCCGGACCGCGGGGTACCTGACGGGTGTTTACAACGCCAGCAAATGGGCGGTCAACGCGTTCTCGGAGTCGCTACGCCAGGAGGTGACCGCCCGGGGAGTGCGGGTCGTCGTGGTCGAGCCGGGAGCAACGGCAACCGAGATCAGCTCACACATCACCCATTCCCCCACCCGAGACGCGGTTGAAGAGTTTGCCGCGGCTTTGCAGCCGCTGACGCCGGACGACGTCGCGGCGGCTACTTTGTACGCGGTCACCCAACCTCCGCACGTTGCAGTCAACGAAGTCCTTCTTCGCTCGGTGGACCAACAACGATGACCACCGCGGAGACGACACACGCCGGAAAGGACACGAGGATCGGCGCCGCACGGACCGAATTGACGAGCCGGATCGACCCGGGCCGAATCGTGACTAAAGCCGCCGGGCTCACGAAGGCGGCTGCGATATGGAACGGAGCGGTGAATAATCGCCCGGCAATGGTGGTGCAATGTAAGACGACCGCCGACGTACAACACGCCGTGCGAACGGCCGGGAAATTCAACCTACCCCTGTCGGTCCGTGGCGGCGGGCACGACTGGGCCGGGCGGGCCATCCGTGCGGACGGCCTCGTCATCGACCTCACGAACATGCGAGACGTCTCGACGCACGGCCGGATCGCTACCGTCGAGGGCGGAGCCACTGCGGAGGACGTGGCCGCTGCCGCCGACCGCCTCGGCCTCGCGGTGGCCACTGGCACCGTCGGCTCGGTGGGAATGACCGGCCTGACCTTAGCGGGCGGGTACGGGCCGTTCTGCGGTCGATTCGGGCTGGCCGCCGACAACTTGGTCGGCGCGGAGGTTGTCCTTGCGGACGGGCAGATCGTGCATGCCGGTCGGGAAAACAACCGTGATCTTCTCTGGGCGCTCCGCGGCGGCGGCGGAAACTTCGGCGTCGTCACCTCCATCGACGTGGCGTTGCACCCACTCGCCGAAATCCTGTCGGGTTCGTTTACTTTCCCGTTCGAGGACGCACGGACGGTGCTGGCCGGGTATGGTGAACTGGTCGACAGAGCGCCCGACGATCTCACCGCAGTACTTTCGATCGTGCCGGGCGACGATGGCGATCCGGCCATTGTCGTCTCACCAACATGGTCGGGGCCCATCGCTGACGGTTACTCGTTCATGGACGAATTCGCCGCACTTGCGCCGCCGCTGGCCACCGATGTTTCGGTGATATCGCCGTTGACCAAGCTGCGCCGGTTGGACGGCATGCTTCCCGACGGCGCCAATTACGCGATCCGTACCCGCAACATCGCGGCTCTCACCCCGGTGGTGGCGTCAGGGCTGCTTGAGGCGTATTCGGCCAGGAGAGAAGTCGGATCGTTCCTCAACGTTCATCACTTCCACGGCGAGGCCGCGCACCGGGCCGTGGAGAGCACGGCATTCGGACGGCGGGACAATCACCTGATGGTTGAAATGATCGAAACCGCGGGGGTTGTGTCCGACTGGACCATGACCGCCTCCACAATGCTTGCCACACATGCGTTGCCCGGCGGATACCCGAACCTCCTGGGCCCCGACGACGAGGAGCAGACAGCCGCTGCCTTTGGGCCCAACGCTCCGCGCCTACTCGACGTCAAGGACCGTTTTGATCCGCACGCGGTGTTCCGCGCGGTCGGGGCGATACGTTGAGAGCCGCGCAGACGATCCGCTCCAACCATTGATACCGAGAAAGGCGAACGTCGCATGGGTCGAGCTTCTGAATACACGTTAACCCCCTTTGAGGCGAGCGATGCAGCAGAAGTGACGGTACTCCAGCAGTGCTGTTGGGTGCCCGAAGCAATCGTGAATAACACCCTGAATATCCCCGCGCTTCACGAGACGGTCGACGACGTGTTGCGATGGCCCGAATCATGGGCAACGCTCTGCCTACGGCGCGGAAATCGACTTGTCGGTGCCGTGCGAGGGCAATCCACGGCTGATAATTCGTGGGAGATCGGCCGCCTGATGGTGGCACCCGATCTGGCAGGCCAGGGGCTTGGCCGTTGGCTTCTGAAGGCCGGCGAAGACCTAGCGCCCGAGTCGACAACCCGGTTCGTCTTGTTCACCGGGGCGAAAAGCGAGCGCAATATCCGCATCTACCAACGAGCCGGCTATCAGCTCTGCGAACCGCCCGCCGGCATCGGCGACCACGTTGAAGGAGCCGTCTACTTAGCTCGCCCGGCGCTGCCGTGACCCCGCCGGGCGGGGCCACGGCAGCGGACCGTTTCAGCCGGCTTGGGTGTGAATGTGGCGCACAGCCTGCGGGTAGGTCGTCACCGGGTCGGCTGACAACGTTGCCTTGACCGTGCGGGTTTCGTCATCGGCCAGAACCTCCAACTCGCCTGCTTCGAGCCCGTCGAGCGCCGCAATGACAACGGCTTGCGGGGTATTTTTCGACATATCGAAGGCGGCAATCATGTCGGTGTCGGTGCTCGCCATATATAGCCCCGTGACCTGTGTATTTTGACCACTGAGCTCGACTCGGAGTGCATTCGTCATGGCCCAAACGGCCGCCTTCGAGGCGCCGTAGCCGTTGGAGTGCTCCAGGCCGAGCCAGGCTGCTGCGGAGGAGACATTGAGAATACTGCCGCCGCCGTTCGTGGCCAGCGCGGGTGCAAACGCGCGGACCATCGCTAGCGTCCCGAAGTAGTTGGTTTCCATTTCCCGGCGTATATCGTCGAGGTTTCCGCCCACAAGAGGAGCGAACGTGGTGATGCCGGCGTTGTTGATGAGCACGTTGACGTCAGCAGCGAACGAGGCGGCATCGGCGACGGCGTCCGCGTTCGTGATGTCGAGGGCGACGGGTACGACGCGCGGGTCGTCAACGATCGAGGAAGCGTCGCGGGCGGCGGCGTAGATCTTTGCGGCACCGCGGGCGAGCAGCTCGGCGACGAATGCGCGGCCGATACCGCGGTTGGCGCCGGTGACGAGGACGACGGCGTTGTTGATGTGCATGGCGGTTCTCCTTGAAAACTTCATTGGATATGCGTTCGTCAGGGTTGACGGCACTTCCCGCAATGGGGATCTTTCTTCGGCAGGTTTTACTCGGGTGAGGCACTCCCCTCGTACAGCGGAAGATCGCGCACGAGTTGCGTGAGTTCGGCGTTCTGGGCGTAGCGTCGGCGGTGCAGGTCCGCGATTTTCTTCTCGATCTCGGGGTCTGGATCGTCCGTGATGTCGAAGGAGTGGAACTTTTCAAGCAGCGGAAGGCCTATTCGGTCCGTGTGTGCGTGAGACGGGGCCATCAGGTACTCCCAGTAGCCTTCGAGATCTTCGATCGCGAAGACTGCGCCAAACTCGAAGTCGCCGCCGAAGTCGGGCCCGACGACGTAGCTTTTCACCGCATCGATGGACGCTCCTTGGTTGCGGAGGCTGTCGAGAGCCTCCTCGCGCTGCTCCGGCGTGACGTCCTTCTTCATGGTGAAACGGTTGCCGTGGTAGATCATCGTTCTGTCCTTTCGTTTTTCTGGTGAGTGCGGCGACCGACAGTGGCGACGGTCGTCGCGAGGATGGCCAATATGGCCGCGGCCGCGAAGAAGGCGCCGCGGATTCCGATCGCACCGATGATGGGTGCGAGGAGCATGGGTGAGAGGAACTGCCCGCCGAAAATGGCGGCGACCAGGCCTCCGAGCGCGGTGGCGCGTCGCGGGCCTGACACGACGTCGCTCATCCACACGTTGAGGTCGGGCACAATGGCGCCGACGCCGATGCCGCCCACCAGCGCTCCCGCGATGACGCCTATTGGCGTCTCGGATCCGCTGGAGCCGATCACGATCCAGCCGATCCCGAGCATCAGCAGACTGCCGGCCGCGATGGCGCCGAAGTCGAAGCGACGTCGCAGCGCCGGGAAGAGCAGTGCGCCGACGATCCCGGTCGCGGTGCTGGCCGCGACGGCAACGCCTGAGAGCACCGGGGGCAGCCCGGCGTGGGCGAGAAGGAACGGTATCTGAGTGGGGGCCATAAAGAACACGGCCGTGCCGATCACCGCAACGCCCAGCACCAAGGCGACGACCGGAGCCTGCGCGCGGCGAGCGGAATCCGGTGGCGGGGGAGCGGAATCCGGTGGCGCGGGAGCGATACGGCGGCGCGGCAGCAGAGGAACCGCGAGGGCAAACGGCAGGATGACGACGGCGACTGCATAGAGCGCGAACGGTATGCGCCATCCGAGCGGAGCCAGGATTCCGGCGAGCGGGAGGAACACGACTCCTCCGAGGCTGGCGAATGCTTGCTGCGCGGCCATCATCCGAGCGCGAGCGGGGCCGTTCCACAGACCGGCGATGGTCGTGGTGACGGAGGTCATGATCATGCCGCCTGCGATGCCAAGAATGATGCGGGAGGCGAGAAGCGCGACGATTCCGGCTACCCAGAGTCCGGCGGTCCCGGCGAGGGTATAGGCCGCCATTCCGGCCGCCAGTACCGGGCCGGATCCGATGCGTTGTATGAGGGCGCCGGCGAACGGTGCCGTCACTGCGATCGCGGCGGAGGTGAGCGTGACGACCTGACGTACGACCAGGGGAGAAGCGCCGGGAAAGGCTGACTGAATGGCCGGCAGACTCGGCGAAACGATCGCCGCTGCCATGATCGTGAGGGTCGATGCTGCCAGCAGAACTGCGGTCGCCGCAGGACTGACGCGGCGAGGGACGGCGACTTCTACCATGAGTTCCTTACTCCCAATGTCTAGAAAGTGATTATTCACTCATTGATAAGTTTGAAAAAAAGCCCCTTCGTGTGTAGAAGGAATTTCTATGAGTGACTGTACACCCACTCATTGATGAGATCAACTTTGCGCGGTCGGTGATCTCGACGGTCGTCCACCGGTGTCGAGTTGTGCTCACTCAGAGGTGATTGTATAGTCACTCTTATGGCATCGACTGGTTCAACTCTCTCTACTGCCGAATCTCGGCGTCCCGTTGTGATTGCGGCGGCGCTGACCAAGTTCGCGGACGGTGGATTCCACGGAACGACTATCGCCGATGTTGCGCGGGAGGCGAAGATTTCTCCGGCGTACGTGTTCAAGTTATTTCCCGGTAAGGCGAGTCTGTTCGCTGCGGCGTTGGAGGCGTGTTACGAGGAAATCGTCCAGACGTTGGGGCAGAGTGCGGAGATCGCCGACCAGAGCCCCGCGGCGATCCTTGATGCTATGGGCGGTGCGTACGCCGAGTTGATCGGTGATCGGCGATTGCTGATGATGCAGGTGCATGCGCAGTCCGTCGCCGATGTTCCCGAGATCGGGCAGGTGTTGCGGAGCGGAATTGCTCACGTGACGACGTTCGCTCAGGAACGCTCCGGCGGCAATGACGACGAGGTTCAGCAGTTCATGGCCTATGGTCAGCTCTGTCATTTGATCGTCACCGCCGGCGTCGATGGCATCTCCGACCGGTGGGCCGAAGTTCTGGGGCACGGTATTCGGCACCCGGGCTGATTGCGCAGCTCGCCTGAGGGAATAGAAGCCCGTGTTCCTTGTCGACGTTAGTGAGTGAACAATCACTTTGTGTCGGTCGTTTGAAGAGGAGAAGACATGACCAATCCACAACAGCAGTACGCGTCGGTGCAAAGCCTGTCAAAGGACTTGTCCGCCACATGGCTCGTGCTGATCACGGTTGCCGCCGGTGCAGCGTTGCTTCGCTTCTGCCTCGGTGATCGGGGCGGGCGTCGTCGTTGACATGAACGGCACCAGTTCGTGCAACAGTTGCTCGGGCTGTTCCTCCGAAACGAAATGGCCACTGGCCTTCAGTGTCACAGTGGTGAGGTCGTGCGTGACGGCACGTAGGTTGTCGCCAAGGCGCCTACCGACAGCGAGTTCACCCCCGATGGTCATGGTCGGTACCGTCAGGTTTCCCCCAGCCTCAGTCCAGCTGCGGTTGGCGCGACCGTCCTCGAGCAGCGTGCGGTAATGCTCGAAACCGCAGCGCAGCGCCTCCCGTCCGGTGTAGGCGGCGGCGATCTCGTCGAGGACGTCGGCCGTAAACGGCTCGTGATTGGCGGCAAGGTGATCGAACCACCAGCCGAAGAACTCCCGTTCATGTCCGTCGAGTAGCAATTCAGGCACCTCACGGGTCATGAAAAGCCCGAAATGCCAACGCCCGCCCCGGGCCACGTCCATGGCTTCTTCCAGTCCGAAGCCGGGCACCGCAAGCTCGAGGAGAGCCAGGCGTTCGATCTCTTCCTAGTGGCGCCGCGCCCACGAGAAAGCGATCATGCCGCCGATGTCGTGGCCGACCACGCGAACCTTGTCCCGTATTCCCAAGTGACGCATCAGACTACGAATGTCGTCACTCTGATTGTCTTTGTCGTATCCGTGCGCGGCACGTTGCGAGTTCCCCGCCCCTCGCAGGTCCGGGGCGACCACCGTGTATCCCGCGTGAGCGAGCGGGCTCAGCAGGAAGCGCCACGCGAGAGCTGTCTGGGGCCAGCCGTGCAGCAACACCACCGGCGGACCGTCGCCGCCGATCAGGTAGCTGAGCTCAACATCATTCACTTCGGCGCGACGGCGCACGAATCCGGTGGGTATTTTTTCGTCGATGTAATCGTCGGTCACGTTCATTACCCTTCTTTGGGGTCGACCTGCTGTTGGTGATGGTGTGCGGGTATGACACACGGTCGGGTCAGTCGGTCGGGAGGTTTTCGATGGCGTACCGGGGGCCCAGCTGGATGGCTGAGTCGAGCGTCGCCTCCATTTCGGCGGGGCTCAGGGTGGGGACGGAAGTGCGGGAGGGGAGCGGTTGTCCCCACTGGCTGAAGTATTCGTCGAGTCCCGGCGGGGAAACCATGCACAGCATGCGCGCATCGGCCTGCGACGAGTTGTGGAAGAAGTGGGGTGAACGCGCCGGGATGTTGACGACTTCGCCCGCTGAGATGGTGGTTGTTTCGCCGCGAAAAGTGACGTCGATGCGGCCCTCGAGTACGAAGAACATCTCCTCGAAGTCGTGCCGGTGTGGAGGCGGGCCCCCGCCGGGCGGCACGTGCATGTCGATCAGTGCATAGCGCCCGTCAGTGTCTTCCCTGCCGAGCAGCATGGTGTAGTTATCGCCCACAACCCCGTAGTGCGGCAGACTTTCGTCGGTGCCCGGGCGCCGGACGGTGATGTCGCGTTGCGGATCCTCGGCGGCGATGCCGCCCGGCGCCGGCAGCTGGGCCGATCGTTCGGTGTGCGTGTGCGGCGTCAGCCTGATGACGGGCAGTCGGCGTCCGGCGCGTTGCCGATAAGTCGTGAACGCTGCCGATCGCTTGACGAACCGAGAGAACGCGGGTTCATATTCCTCGCCGGCGAGTTCTTCTGCGCGGACCGAGATTGTGTGGATCTCCCCATCGATCGGGGCTTCGATCGTGGCCTGCGGGTGCGCGCGGAGGTTGACTGCCCAAGCCGGGTCTCGCGCCGCGCCCTTGGCCGAGGCGACGACGAGCCAGCCATCGCCGTCTTTCAGTGACAGAGCCGGGTTGACTCGTTCCAGGCCGGTACGGGATCCACGGGTGTGGAGGAGTATCAAGTTCGAGCCGAAGCCGGCGGAGTCGACTCGGCCATTGCGGGCGCGAAACTCTTCGATGATGCGGTCGTTGAATTCAGTCATGGGTTGTCCTTCCGTGGCGTTGAATATTTCGGGGGCTTCGTTGGGAGTGACCTCGGGCTAGTTCATGAACATTCCTCCGTCGACGTTCAACGTCTGGCCGGTAATGAAGGCGGCATCCGGCGACGCGAGGAAAAAGACCGGGCCGGCGAGGTCCTCGGCGCGTTGGTCGCGGGCGATGGCGCGGCCAGCGCGTTGCGACTCGATGAGCGCGGGGTCGAAGTTCTCGGCCACCGGTTTCGTCAGGGTCAATCCGGGGGTGATGAGGTTGACGGTGATGCCCTCGTCGCCCACTTCACGGGCCAGGCTCCTGGTGAGCCCGACGAGCCCGGCTTTGGCGGAGACGTAGTGGACTTGTCCGGCGACGCCGGGGAACATCGAGGCGGAGCCGATGTTGACGATTCGTCCCCAGCCGCGAGCTTTCATGAGAGGCAGGAGCGCGTGGGTGACCACGTAGTTGCCCGTCAGGTTGATGTCGATCACGTTTCGCCACTGATCCAATGTCATGTCGGTGAACGTGGTGAAGGGGAAGGATCCGGCGCAGTTGATCAGGATGTCCAGCCCTCCGTGCGCACGTGCGAGCGCGGCCAGCTCGCCGACGTCGTCCTCGTCGGTGATGTTCGCGGTCGAGGTAATCATGGCCGGGTCTGCGCCGACTTCGCGTTCAAGATTGCTCAATGCCACAGCCGAGGCGTCGGTGCCGATCACGGTGTCGCCGTTGGCGAGGAACCGTTTGACGACTTCCGTGCCGATGCCGCCGCCGGCGCCGGTGATGAGTACGACGCGCCTTGTCATAGACATCAGGAATTCTCCAATTCGGGTGGTCCCGGGGTCAGGCCCGCGAGGAAGATCTGCAGCTGGCGGTGCAATTCACGAGCGATTTGATCGGGATCGCTGGAAAGAGGTTGCGCGAGCAAGGCGCCGAAAAACACGATGTCCGCCGCCGCGACGTCGGCACGTACGGTGCGATCGGAGCGCCCGCGCTCGAGAACCTTGTCGATGCCGGCGTAAACCTCGGATTCAAGGTTCCGCGACAATTCCGTGAGCTCCGCCGGTCCGCCGTGCAGAGGTAGAACGAGTTGATCACGGTGGGAGATGGTGTCTTCGAGGAACGCTTCAAGCGCATCGATCGCCGAATGGCCGGTTGCGGCTGCCTTGTCGACGGCGTCTTTCACCAGCCGAAATGAGCGCTCGGTCAGGGCCATCAGCAGTGCATCTCGGGTGGGGTAATTGCGGTAAAGAGTGCCGACGCCAACGCCGGCCTCACTCGCAATCGTGGCCATTGGCACCTGGCGTCCCTCGCGCAACATCGACGTCACGGCTGCTGCGAGGACCCGTTCCTGATTCGCTATCGCGTCCCGACGGACTCGGTATTGTTCCCGTTCGGGCTTGTCGTCTGCTGCGTTATTCGTCGTCATTTCCCGGCCTCGATCCAGGTGCGCAGGTCGTATAAGTCAGGGACGAGTTCTCGGCCGAGACCGACGTCGGCTCGATATGCCGGAAGCGTCGCAAACCAGGTGAACATCGCTTTCTGATCCGCGTCGGGCAAGACGTCGACGGGCACCGGCTCGTAACGCGCCGGGATTCCGCGGGCTCGTGCAAATGCTGCCGCCATCTCTTCTCCCGTCAGCTCGTCCCCGGCAAGCTCGACCGCGCCGCCCGGAATTCGCTCGGGGTACAAGAGGGCCGCGGCAGCTACCCGCCCGATGTCGCGAGTCGCGACCATCTGCAATGGCACATCGCCGGGCATCGGGAGCCGAATCACTAACTTGTCTTCCATCACGGGGCGGGAGAACGACGCGAAATTGTCCATGAAGAACGTGGGCCGAACAAACGTTGTCCGCAGCCCTAACGTCCCGAGGTATTCTTCAACGCGCCGTTTGCTTTCAAAGTGAGGGATTCCGGTAGCACGCTCGGCGCCGCCGACGGAGCTGTAGACCACCCGGGCCACGCCCGCTGCTTGAGCGGCATCCCCGATCGCCCGACCATGGGCCACTTCGCCTTCGGTTCCTCCCGGGCCGGTGAACGTCGTCATCGCGAACACTGCACCGGCTCCGCGGAACGCCTTGACAAGCGTGTCCGAGCTGTCGAGGTCAGCGGTGACCACGTCGGCCCCGCTACGAGCCAACTGTCGCGCTCGGGGCGAGTTCGGGTCTCGGACGAGAGCCCGGACCGGCGCTCCTTTTTCCAGAAGTGCCGAGACTACGGCTCTGCCTTGCTGGCCGGTGGCTCCGACGACAGCAAGCGGGCCGCGCGTCGTCGTGTTGTCGTAGATGTCCATGGTGTTGGTCTCCAATCGCTCTGTTCCGTCGCTGGTTCCGCGACTATCAGTCAGTAGAAGACCCTATGCGGACGAAATATTCCAGAAAATACCGACCAAATACAAAAATTCGTGGAATCGCGCCTGACATGGGGGGTAATTACGGACATATTAATCCGTTTATGGCTGACGAAGGTCGCTACCGCTTTCGGAAGGTCGCGCTGGTGGACCTCGGTGGTGTGCCTTGCCGGCGCCGTGCTTCGTCAGGGATGCCGCGCCCCGACGAAGCACGCCGGCTTTAGTTCCAGAGCCCGAGCATGAAGAAGATGCTGAGCACGAGAATTCCGAAAGCGATCCACCAGGCGGTCTTTTCTCCGGTCCACCGGGCCGGCGGCCGTCTCGTGCTCTGCGCCGGTTCGTGACTTCGAGTTGAGTCGCTCTGCGGCGAGTAATTCGGGATTGTGTGGTTTTGGGGTTCCATGATGTTTCTCCTGGGCTCGAATTGGGTCGATAGTTACTGCCACTGCGTGAACATGGCGATGGCGAGCAGTGCAAGCGGGATCAGGGCGATCCAGCGCATGGTGATTTCGTTCGACATCATTCCTCCTTCCTTAAATAAATGTATGGTCACTCACTCTTTTGCGTAGGCTCCGCCCATCGTGCGCAAGATCTCCGTCGGGGACTGCGCCTTGGCGTCGTCCGCGTTGGTGGAAAGCGCTGGGTTTTACGTTGCCATATGAGTGACTATACAGTCACTCATCGAAGAAGGCAACAGAGAGCATTGCCCGACTTGGGGTCGTTGCAGCCGGCGTTCGGTGGGACTCTGTTGTCGGCAAGGGTGTTCACGCTGCCTGAATTTCACAGGGCGGACTTGCGCTTTCAAAGTGTGAATTTTTGTGGCAATCTGCAGACATGACACTGCCACATGACGACATCGATCCCGACGGCCTCCTCGAATACTCGGTGGTTTTCACCGATCGATCTTTGAACCACATGTCGCAGCGGTTCGTCGGTGTCATGCAGGACTTGATCGGCATCCTGCGCGAGGCCTACAACGCGCACACCGTCGCCGTCGTCCCGGGCGGCGGCACATACGGAATGGAGTCGATTGCACGCCAGCTCGCCACCGGGCGCCGCTGCCTGATCGTGCGCAACGGCCTGTTCTCCTTCCGCTGGTCGCAGATTCTGGACGCAGGCACGATCGCGGACGACGTAACGCTCTGCAAGGCGCGCCCCACTAGCGATACGCATCAGGCGCCGTGGGCGCCCGCTCCGCTGGACGACGTATGCGAGCGGATTCGCGAGCAGAAGCCGGACGTCGTGTTTGCCCCGCACGTCGAAACCGCCTCGGGAATCCAGCTCCCTGACGACTACTTGCGCGGACTCGCCGAAGCCGTGCACGAGGTCGGCGGGACTTTCGTGCTCGACTGCGTGGCCTCCGGCGCGCTGTGGGTCGACATGGGCGACATCGGAGTCGATGTGCTGCTCACGGCTCCGCAAAAGGGCTGGAGCGGAACTCCGTGCGCGGCCTACGTCATGCTCAGCGAAGCCGGACGGAACGCGGTGCAGGCCGGAACGTCGACCAGTTTCTCCATGGATCTGGCCAAGTGGCTGTCGATCACCGAGGCCTACATCGACGGCAAGACTCCTTATCACGCGACAATGCCCACCGATTCGCTCGCGCACAATGTCGAGTTGATGCGTGAGGCTCGCGACGTCGGGTTCGAAAAGCTGCGTGCAGCCCAGATCGAGCTGGGTACGCGGGTCCGCGCGGCGCTGGCCGACTCCGGGCTGCCGTCGGTCGCCGTCGATGACTACGCATCGCCGACAGTGGTCGTCGTCCATACCGACGACCCGGACCTGCACAGTGGGGCGGCGTTCAAGAAGGTCGGCCTGCAGGTCGCTGCCGGCGTACCGCTGCAATGCGGCGAGCCCGAGGACTTCTCGACGTTCCGTATGGGCCTCTTCGGTCTCGACAAGCTGACAGACGTCGACGGCACGGTTGCCCGACTCAACGACGCACTGACAAAGCTCCGGGGCTGATCGTCCGCCGCCCAGAGTGGGCGAGGGCGACGTCGAGCGTTGAACCAGTTATGTGGTGGGCCTTCCGGATGAGATCTCAGCGCCCAGGGCAACGATCTGCGGCCCTCGGAAGTCGGGATGGAAATTCACGGTGAGCCGCAGTGAGCGATCGAGCGCATCGCCATAGCTCCATGCGGCAACGTGCGCCACGGCGTCGGAGTAACCATCAAGCATGACGCCAAGCGTAGAGGTCGCGCAGTAGCGCGATCTCCGCACCGTGGTGAATGACCTCCCGATGAATGTGCAGGACGAGCGCCGCCATCGACCAGTCGGCGAACTGCCCCTCGGCCGGTCCGCACTTCTCAGTCAGCCCGTCGTGTCCCAGACGCGTGACGCCGTCGATCCAGCAGTTGTACCCGGCGTCCAGCTGGTCGAGTGCTTCGGCGGCCGTTGCCGCATAGTCGTGAGTCTCGTAATCCACGGCCGGCCCGTCGAAATGCGAAGCGTTGCGCGCGCCGAACACGCCGACGATCAGGTGACCGAGACGCCACGCGATTGTCGTGACGGGCGCCGGTTCGGGCTCGGGAATAGCGAAATCGATAGTGTAAGCACCGCCTCCGGCGGCCACCGGGGCAGTGCCGTGCCCACGTGGACGTACGTTCCAACACCCGGCAACCGGCTCCCAGAAATATTCCTCGTCGGTCATCTCCGTCAATCGGGGCCGCAGCTGATTGGTCCAGTGCCATTCGAGTTGGCTGCGTAGTTCGGCATTCCAATTGATTTGCGTCTCTTGTGTGTTCATCATGGCGCCGACTCTACGGAGTAATGCGGACAGTTTGCGTCCGCATTTTCTGGCATTCTTGACTTTATGGTCGACAGGTCAGGGCTCGACAACTCCGGGATCGATAATTCGGTGATCGGCAGTGCATCACGCCTGCTGCACCTGCTGACCCTTCTCACGACTCGCCGCGTGTGGGCCGGCGAGCAGCTCGCCGAGCGGTTGGCTGTGACCACACGCACCGTACGTCGTGATATCGAGCGACTCCGCGATCTCGAGTACCGGGTCGATGCTCTTCCCGGCCCGTCCGGCGGATACTCACTCGGAGCCGGCAGCGGCTCCGGAACCGGCTTGCCCCCGCTGGTGTTCGACGAGGATTCCGCTGTCGCCGTGGCCGTCGGACTGCGTACTGCCACGTCGGGAACCATCGCCGGCATGGACGAAGCCGCGGCCCGCGCATCCGCTGCGTTGGAACAGGTCATGCCGAGCCGGTTGCGACGCCGCGTCGAAGCAGTGCAAGCCGCGACGGTGCCGCTGGCCGCCGGCGGCAGTGCCGTCGACCCGGATATTCTCACGGTGCTGGCATTGGCCTGCCGCGACCACGAGCGACTTCGATTTGGCTACGCCGACCGGGACGGCAATGCCAGCTGCCGCCACGTCGAACCGCATCGACTGGTGTCGACTGCCCGCCGCTGGTACCTCGTCGCCCGCGATTTGGACCGCGACGACTGGCGCAGTTTCCGCGTCGACCGACTCCGCGATCCGCAGCCGACCGGCCGTCGTTTCGCGCCCGTCGATCCGCCGGACCCCGCCCGGTTCGTCAGCGAAGGCATCTCGAGCCGGCCGTACCGATGGCAGGCTCGCGTTCTGCTCGATGCCCCGGCCGAGGCCGTGACGGAGTTCGTGCCCGCCACCGTCGGTGTCGTTGAAGCCGTGAATGCCGCACATTGCCTCCTCGTGGCCGGGTCGGACTCGCTGGACGCCATCGCCCTCCATGTGGCGCTTCTCGACATCCCGTTCACTCCGCTGGAGCCGCCCGAACTTCGCGAACGGTGTGCCGCGCTCGCGGAACAGCTTGCCCGGGCGGCGGCCGGCGGCGCCGACTAGAGCCGACGACAGCGTCAGTCGCGGATTTCGAAGTTCGCCATCATCATCATGTCTTCGTGTTCGAGGTTGTGGCAGTGGAACACGTATTTGCCCGGGTATCCGGAGAAGTGGATGAGCAGTTCGCCGGTTGCGCCGTTGTCGAGATTGACGACGTCCTTGAGTCCCGCATCGTACGGCCCGGGCCGATCGGAGTTGTTGTTGGACGTGACGATTTGGAAGCCGTCTTCGTGGATGTGGAACGGGTGTGGCACGTTTTGTGCCCGGATGGTCCACTTCTCGGTCGTGCCGCGCCTGACCCGGGCATCGATTCGAGCCGGGTCGAACTTCTTGCCGTTGACGGTCCACAACACGCGGTCATCCGCCTTGGCGCCGCCGCGGGCAAACACGAATGTGCGGTGCGCGGCGATATTCGTGTCGGGGACGGGCTCCAGATCGCTGAGCTTGGCCGGGATCCGGGTGGTGTCGTTCGCCGATTCGGTCACCGTGAAACGCATGACGAGCCCGGTGTTTCCGCTGCCGTGCTCATTGCGCAGCGTGATGCTTTGCCCGACCTTGTACGCCGAGAAGTCCACGATGACGTCGAACCGTTCCGCTTGTGCGATGTCGATGGCATCCAGTTCGTGCGGGGAGCGTAAAAGACCTTGACCGGAGCCGACCTGCACGAAGGACGGCCCGTCGTCCGGCTTTGGATCGAGCGCGAGTTTGTAGCGGCGGGCATTGGAGGCGTTGAGAAATCGGAACCGGTAGCGGGTGTTGCTGACGTTCAGCGTCGGCCAGGCGGCACCGTTGACGAGGATGCAGTCGCCGAGCACGCCGCTCATGAAGTCGTCGGTGACACCGGGTGTGTGACGCAGCGACGGGTCGACCGACGGGTAGTGCATGGCGCTGTCCTTGGCGAACGACCGGTCGACAATCATCAGCGGAATATCGCGATCGCCACGCGGGAGCGGCAGCTCATCCTCGACGCCGTCGCCGATCAGAAAGAATCCGGCCAGGCCGCGCCACACGGACGGGCCGGTGAAGTCCATCCGGTGGTCGTGGTACCACAATGTGGCGGCGCGCTGGTCCAACGGATATTCGTACGTGAATGATCCGTGGTGGACGCGGCCGGGGTGATGAAGGTCGGACGCCGGCCAGCCGCCCGTAGGAAGGACGTAATCGGTGGGGTAGCCGTCGCTTTCCGGCGGCGTCCGCCCACCGTGCAGGTGCACGACAGTGGGGACTCGGAGTTGGTTGCGTTGGTGGATCAGCACGGGCCGGCCGCGGCGGGCGTGGATCGTAGGCCCGGGGAATATGCCGTTGTAGCCCCAAATCGGCGTGGAGGGGCCGGGCAGGATGTGTGCACGCGCGGATCGCTGGGTGATCTCGTAATGGTCACCGTCCTCGTCGGATTTCGACGGCTTCAGCACGGGCGGAATCGGCAACGTCGAGGTGAACGGGTCGGGAAGCCGTGCGGTGCTGGACAGGACGGCGCCGGCGCTGGACTGGCTCTGATTGACCGGCCACCCGCAGCCGGCCAAACTCGTCGGCAGAATCAACGAGCCCGCAGCCAGTGCGCTGCCTTTCAACACGTCTCGCCGTGACGGAGTCATGACCGCAACCCTAGTGAAGCGACCCGGGCCAGCGCATCGTGCCGGAAGCGACATTCCGGGTCGCTTCCTGCTCTATCGGTTCGGGGCGGCGCGGATCTCGAGGGCGTCAATGACGTCGCCGACCCTGGCGTATGCTGCATCGTCGAGCCCGCGGATCGGAGGCGGGAGACTCGGACGGTGGACGAGACCCAACTGTTCGGCGACCGCCGCGATCACCCGGAGACTTCCGTACCGGGCGAACAAGTCCCGCAGCGGCTTCAGCCGGTTGGCCAGCGTCGTGACATCCCCCCCCCCAAAGACCGCATGATGCGGATTGTTCCCCGCGATGCGGGTGCAACCAGCATCGCGGGGAACAATCCGCATCACGAACGGGTGCGGGCGGAGTCGGGTCGTCTACCGTCGTTCCCCGCGGAAGGCGATGAACACGCAGGCGCACGCGGAAAGGCCGACGCACACGGCAAAAGTTGCGCCGAACGGGTGTGGGTCGTGCTCGCCTGCCAGGCCGACCAGCGGCGACACGGCCGCGGCCAGGATGAACTGGGAGAAGCCGATCAACGCCGACCCGGTGCCGCCCATGTCGCGGGTTTGCGCCAGCGCCAGCGTGGTGGCGTTCGGCATGATTTGCCCCATCGACATCGTGAGTACGGCGATACCGACCAGGAACAGCCAGAGCGGCATCCCCGTCAACGACGCCGTCAGCATGATTACGCCGGCCGCCAGCAGTCCGCCCATGCCAAAAGTCATCAATCGCTGTTGCGGCACTTTCCCGGCCAGCCGCCCCGTCGTGGTCACCGATGCCGTCAACACCAACGATCCCAACGCGAACGTGACTCCGTAGGCCAGCGGCGAGAACCCGTGCTGGGCTTGCAAGATGAACGACGACGCTGAGATGTAGGAGAAGAAGGCGCCGAACGCCAAGGCAAAAGACAAGAGGTAACCGAGGTAGAGCCGCCGGCCCAGCGCCGTCCCGAGCCCCTTGACCATCGTGGTCGCCCCGCTCGGTCGTCTCCGGTCGGCCGGCAGCGTTTCGCGGATACGCCCCACGATGATGATCAGCGTCACGGCCATGACGGCGGCCAGGGCCCAAAACACGCTGCGCCAGCCGCCGAGCGAATTGAGCAAGGCGCCGATGAGCGGTGCCACGACCGGCGCGATGCCGACGATCGCCATCAGCGCGGCGATGAGCTTTGTGGTGCGCGCACCGGTGGTGACGTCCGTAATGATCGCGCGCGCCAGCACCACGCCTGCCGCGCCCGAAAAGCCCTGCACGACCCGTGCCGCAATGAAAAGCGAGATGGTCGGCGCCAGCGCGCACCCGATCGTCGAGAGGAGGCAAATGACTTCGCCGATGATGATCAGCTTCCGCCGGCCCAACGCATCCGAGATCGCGCCGATGAGTAACTGGCCGAACGCCAGCCCGAGCATGAACCCCGAAAGCGTCAGCTGTACGGCCGATGCGCTGGTGTTCAGATCGCCGACGACGTCCGGGAGCGAGGGCAGGTAGACGTCCGTGGCCATCGGCCCGATCGCGGAAAGCAGGACGAGCCCGACCAGGCCGAGTCCGCGCGTCGGGTCCTTGGAGCGGGAAGGTTCGGACGACGCGGGAGGAGCCACCATCCCAGTGTGCAGCCGGCGGACGTCGAATGGCGAGCGGCGACCGCCAATGGCTCCCGGCCGATTACGCCCAGTGAAAAAACATCGTTAGGCCGGCAGAAAGCCCATAAGCTACCTACATGGCTCCGATCGCCGACAACCACGACGGGACACCGACGCCCCCGGCGACACCCGTCATCGACGTGGCGGATCTGCGGATGCGTTACGGCTCCAAAGATGTGCTGCTCGGTGAGTCGTTCACTGTTTCGTCGGGAGAGGTCGTCGCTTTGCTCGGCCCGAACGGCGCGGGGAAGACCACGACCATCGAGGTGCTCGAAGGCTTCCGAATGCGCTCGGACGGGCACGTGTCGGTGCTCGGCGTCGACCCCGGTCACGGTGACGAAAGGTGGCGGGCGCGCCTCGGCATCGTGCTGCAATCGTGGCGCGACCACGGTAAATGGGGCGTACGCGAACTGCTGTCACATATCGCCGCGTACTACCCGCCGTACGCAACCCCCGCCAGACCCCGCCCGCGCGATGTGGACGAACTGATCGCGACAGTTGGCCTGAGTGACCATGCCGGCAAGAAGGTCAAAGAGCTCTCCGGCGGCCAGCGGCGACGTCTCGACGTGGCAATCGGCATCGTCGGATCCCCCGAAGTGCTTTTTCTCGACGAGCCGACGGCGGGTTTCGATCCGGAGGCCCGGCAGGAATTCCACGAAGTCGTCCGACGGCTGGCGGCTACCGAAGACACCGGTATTCTGCTGACCACCCATGACCTGGCGGAAGCGGAGAAACTCGCCGACAGGATTCTCATCCTGGCCGGCGGCCGAATCGTCGCCAATGGCACATCGGCCGAGCTGTCCCGTCAGGTGTCGATCGACGCGCAAGTGACCTGGAGCGTTGGCGGTCGGTTGTTTACCGAATCGACGGCGCAGGCCACCAAATTCGTCCGCGAGCTGTTCGACAGGTACGGCGACGAGGTTGACGACCTCGAGGTGCGCCGGGCCAGCCTCGAGGAAACCTATCTGGCGTTCGTGCACGCGTTTGAAACGGGCAGCGAGACCGATACGAGCGGACTTGACCTGACGTCGTCCGGCGTCACCGGAGCCGCCGGCGCGGAAAGAGGAAGGTGAGAGACGTGTCGATTGCCGTCAGCGTGGCCAAGGCCGGTCTTGTGCGCGGACGCAGCGAACTGCGGCATACGTTCACGAACTTCCAGGACCTCTGGGGGTACGTGTTCCCGGCGGGGATTTTGCTCGTGGTGATGCTTCTGCAACGCGGCGCGACGGTTGGCCCCACCGGGTTCTCGCTCGGAGCGACCACGCTTCCCGGGGCTATCGGGATGAGCATTGCGTTTTCCGGCCTGATGTCGGTCGCGGCCCAGCTGATCACCGAGCGCGAGGACGGCACGCTGCTGCGCAACAAGGCGATTCCGCACGGCATGACCGGCTATATGATCGGCAAAATCGTGCTGACCATCGGGATGAGCGTGGTCAGTCTGCTGCTGTTGCTGATCCCCGGGATGATCATTTTCGACGGCGTGCAGATGGGCATCGCCGGCGCGGTGACGCTGGTGTGGGTATTCGTGCTCGGGATGGCTGCGACGATGCCCATCGGCGCCGTAATCGGGTCGCTGTTTTCCAACCCGACGAGCATGGGATTTGTGATGTTGCCGATGATGGGGCTGATCGGTATTTCCGGCATTTTTTATCCGATCGGTAAGTTCCCGGAATGGCTGCAAGGGATCGCCGAGGTCTTTCCGATCTACTGGCTCGGCCTGGGCATGCGCTCGTCCATGCTCCCGGACTCGCTCGCGTCGGTGGAAATCGGCCAGTCATGGCGGCACCTGGAAACGTTCGGGGTACTGGGCGCATGGGCGGTGCTCGGGTTGGTGCTGGCCCCCATCGTGCTGCGGCGGATGGCCCGGCGCGAATCCGGATCGGCCGTGGCAAGCCGCCGCGAGCGCGCCATCAGTCGGCGCGGCTAGTCGAATTGGCCCGGCGAACGCGTGAATTAATTGGAAGGCGCGACCGGCGACTGTGTTGATAGTCTGAGTCGAGTTCGGTTGCCGACGCATCGTTGACTCTCGTCCCGAATAAATGGGCAGTGTCCGAGCGTTACATTCTTTGCCGAATTCAATCCCCGGATCGTCTGATCGGCGCAGTGCCTCGATGCGCCGCACGATCCGGCAGAAAAGAGAGAGTGCATGTCCAAAACCACGAGCGACGCGATGCCGCCTATGGCCGAGCCCGCGCGCCCCGCCGCCAATCCGATGCTCATCATCGGAATCATGGTTGTCACGGCATTCGTGATGATCTTGAACGAGACGACCGTCTCGATCGCCCTTCCGCACCTCGCCGAAGCGATGGCGGTGAGCACGGCTACCGTGCAATGGCTCATCAGCGGCTTCCTGGTCACCATGGCCGTGGTCATTCCGACCACCGGTTTCCTGATCGAACGGTTCACGCCGCGCGCGATCTACCTGGCAGCTGTCGGATCGTTTGTCGCCGGCACGCTCCTGTGTGCCATCGCGCTGAACTTCCCGGCTCTGCTCATTGGCAGAATCGTTCAAGCGTGCGGGACGGCGGTCATGATTCCGCTGGTCATGACCACCGTGATGCGGTTAGTGCCGGCTAGTCGCCGCGGGACCACGATGGGCACGATCTCCATCGTGATCGGTGTCGCGCCCGCGATCGGACCGACCGTCGGCGGGGCGATCCTCGCCGGCCTCGGGTGGCGTTGGATGTTCTGGCTGGTGCTGATCCTCGCCATCATCGTGCTCGTTTTCGCCATCGCGCGACTCCACGTGCCGGCAGAGCTCAAACCGGTGCCGCTCGATGTTCTCTCTGTTTTGCTCTCGGCCGTCGGTTTCGCCGGGCTCGTCTACGGCTTGTCGTCCATCGGTGAATCCGGCGGGTTCATCCCGTCGTGGGCCGCCGTCCTGGTCGGAGTCGTCGCTTTGGCGCTGTTCACCTGGCGGCAAAAGCGCCTTCAACTGCAAGACAAGCCGTTGCTCGATCTGCGGACGTTGACATACCGCCGGTTCTTCCTGGCACTCATCTTGGCGTTGTTCGTTTTCATGGCATTGCTCGGGGCCGGAGCCGTCCTGTTGCCGATCTATCTACAGAACGTGCTCGGCCACGGCACGCTCGTCGCGGGTCTTGCCCTTCTCCCGGGCGGCCTCGTGATGGCCGCCGTCTCACGCCCGGTCGGCAGAATGTACGACAAGTTCGGCGCCCGGCCGCTTGTCATTCCGGGCGCCATCGGCATGACTGTTGCGCTTGCAGCGTTCGCTGCGCTCGGCGCCTCGGCGCCGTTGTGGGCGGTCATCGTCTGCGACATTCTCTTGATGGCATCGCTCGGGTTCATGATGACGCCGCTGATGACCGATTCGTTGGATTCTTTGCCGGACGACCTGTACTCGCACGGCAGCGCGCTGCTGGCGACTTTGCAGCAGGTTGCCGGTGCCTTGGGCAGCGCGGTGCTCGTGATGATCGCCGCCGTCGGCAGCACCGGCCCGTCGGGGATCCCGGATGCGCACGGCATCAGCGTGGCGTTCTGGGTGGCCGCGGGTATCGGTGTCGGGGCCGTCATCGTGGCGTTCTTGTTCAAGCGTCGCGCGGCCTGAGCGTCGTGACCTCCCGTCGGGAGGCGTATCGCAACGATAGGATGGCGTCGTTATGTCCCGGCATTTCGCACTGGACTCGTTGGAGACCGATCGCCTCGTGCTTCGCCGTCGAAACGAGCGTGAGGCGGGCATCTATCGTCGCCTGTGGACCGAGAGAGACCCCAGGGTTCCGGCGCATCGACGAATAGACACCGAGGGACGGCCGACCCTGGAGGACATCCGCGCCGAAATACACCGGGAACGCCAATTGACGCGTCCGGGACTCCTGGCGGTGGAGCGGAAGATCGACGGCGATGTCATCGGATATTGCGGGCTGGTCTTCCACGGGAACGGCGCTCCCGACGAGCCCGAACTGGCTTACGAACTGTTGCGCAGCACTCACGGGTACGGCTATGCAACCGAGGCCGGCGGCGCTGTTCTCGACTGGGCGGCGGAGGCGGGTTACGAGCGAGTGTGGGCGACCGTTCGTGATTGGAACGCCGCCTCACGCCGCGTTCTGGACAAGCTCGGCTTCGGTGAAACGGGCCAGGTCGAGGCCGACGCCGTTCACGGCGACTCGCTCCTGACCGTTCGAAAGCTCGGGGACGCCCACCGGGTAGGCCGCATCCGACCGAGATGATCGCCCAGTTTGGGGCAGTACGGTAAAAATTTCATGACGACCGGACACCGAGAGGTCGGCGCGCCGTGAACTCCACGGCGCGCCGTCAAGGTGCCAAGCGAACGGCACCCACCTCTAATTGCGGACGACCATCACTGGTCCGGCGGCGTGGTTCAATAGCGCTTGCGACGTCGAACCGAGCAGCAGTCCGGTGAAGCCCCCGCGGCCCCGCGACCCTACGACGAGGGTTTCCGCCGTTGCGGAAATCTCTGCCAGGATGACGGCGGGCGGGCGGGCGTACACGTGCGAGGCGATGATGCGCTTGGACACCTGCAAGTCGGGATAGTCCGTTTTCACCGTCTTTTCGCACTCGTCCAAGGTGGCGCGTGCTTCGGACGTGATCACGTCCAAATCGACAGACACGGTGGACCATCCGTAGGCGCCGTAGCTGACGTGTACGACGCCGACGATGGTGAGGGGCAGTCCGTGCGCGGCGGCCAAGCGGGCTGCCTCGGACGGCGCGCGGATCCCCGACCCCGACTCATCGACGGCGACAACGACATTGCCCGAGAAGTCCGAATCCGCATCCGTCGTCGTTGAGGTTCTGCCCTTTGCGACCGCTTGTTCCGATGGCACGACCATCACCGGGCACTCCGCGTGGGCCGGAAGACTAGCCGCTACGCTGCCGATCAACCGGCCGAAAAATCCACCGGTACCACGCGCCCCGACGACGGCGAGTTCGGCCGATTTCGACTGTTCGACCAGCACATCGATGGGGTTGCCGGGGCAGACGACCGATTCGACCTTGACCTCTTGATCGCGAGCGGTAGTGGAAGCATCGTCGATGGTTTTGGTCATCGCGGCGCGAGCCGCCTCGGAGAACCCGGGCACTGCGCCTATTCGCACCAGACCGGTTCCCGATATTTCCGAATCGGGATACGCGCCGACAATGCGTAGAAGTCCGTCACGCGTTTTTGCTTCATTGATGGCCCTGTCGAGCGCCAACTGGGCGTTTGGCGAGCCGTCAAAACCTAGAACAATAGTTTTGTTGCCATTCATTTTCGTCATCCTTTAACTGCACACAAGTTCGCGATGGCCGCTTGAGGTGGTACAGCGCCGGCGCCCGGCCCTAAAAATCGGGATGGCGTTTCGGCAATAAGTTCTCGCGCGTCGGGTAGAAAGCCCGCGGCCGATGAAACTCCTGGCTGTGGTCGGCGCGCAACGATGAAAGCAACTCGATATTTGCTCGCTCCAATCGCCGGCAGGTTGGCCACTAGCAAACTTCTACGAATCGTAGAAGTAAATTCAGTTTACGGAAAGTAGGCCGGCTGTCAATCGAGTGGATGCCGGAAGCAGCCGGGAGTTATTCGTCTCTCAGGACGGCGAACGAGACATCGTAGCGGTCGGCGCGATAGATGCTGACGGTTCGCTCGATGGGATGGTCGCGGCGATTCAGGCCGATGCGCCGTATCCGCAGAGCAGGACTGCCCGGCGCAATGTCCAACAGCGCAGCATCTGCTCCGTCGACGGACGTAGCGGTAACGACTTGTTCCGCCCGAGCCGGCCGCTCGCCATAGCGGGCCAGCTTTTCGTAGAGGGACCCTTCCAAACCGCCTTCCAACAAGCCGGGTACGCCGGCCGCCGGCAGGTACACCGACTCCAAGCACATCGGGGAGTCGTTGGCCAATCGCACCCGGATCAGTCGCACGACTGGTTCATCGGCAGCAATCTGCAAGTCGGCGCCGATTTCGGCCCCCGCGGGGACTTCGTCGGCAGTCACGATACGTGAGCCGGGTCGCCACCCACGCTCGCGCATATCTTCGCTAAATGACGTCAGCGATAGCGACTTGGACACGGTGGTGTTTGAGACGAACGTCCCCGCGCCCTGTACGCGGTAGACGAGCCTCTTGTCCTCCAGCGATCGCAGCGCTCGGCGCACTGTCGTTCTGCTGACGCCGTATTGTTCGGCGAGTTCGCGCTCGGTAGGAAGCGCCTCGTGGGCTGCTAGGTTCGCGACAACAGCCTGAAGGCGTCGACGAAGCCCTTCGTACACGGATCCGTCGGTAGTGGCCCGAGTGGCGGGTTTCTCCGACGCTGTGTGTTCGACCACTGCCCCTCCTCGCCAATCGTCGAGATAACGGTATCTACCAATGTTAGCTGATAGGGCGGATTAGGTCCGATATTGAGGGCGAAACTCTTGCCATCGGCCCGAACTGGGTGCAATATTGGTTAACACCAATATTGCTTTTAGAGGGAGAAATCCATGTCCGCCGAACAGCATTCGCCCGGTGCTCCGGCACCCGGGTCGGACACTCAGACGGGTAACGGGCCCAGCCGTGCCGGAGTTGTCCTGGGCATCACGATCATCGTTGGACTTGGCGGCTTCCTCTTCGGCTACGACAGCGGCGTGATCTCGGGAGCGCTGAAGTTCATCACCCAAGACTTCCATCTCTCTGCCGGCGTGTCCGGGCTCGTTGTCAGCTCCATCCTGGTCGGTGCCATGGTCGGTTCTCTGAGCTCGGGCCGGCTCTCCGACCGTTACGGACGGCGCACAATCATCATCGTGGCTGCCCTCGCGTTCGTGGTCGGCGCCGTCCTTGCCGCCCTGGCGCCATCCGTTGCGATACTCCTGGCAGCACGCGTTATTTTGGGTCTTGGGATTGGCGCCGCATCGGCCTTGGTGCCGGTATTCATCGCCGAGGTCGCCCCGCCGGCCACCCGTGGACGACTCGTAGCCGTCAATCAACTTCTCATCACCATTGGGATTGTTGCCGCTTACGTGGTCGGATACGCGTTCACGGACTCTCATAACTGGCGTGCCATGTTCGGGGTCGGGGCAATACCGGCGCTTGGCTTGGGGATCGGTATGTTCTTCATGCCGGAGAGCCCCCGCTGGTTGCTGGCCCGCGGCCGAGAGGGTCGCGCTCGCGCCGTCCTGACCAAGCTGCGGCCGAGCGCCGCGGCAGTCGAAGCCGAGCTAGCGGAGATCGGGCAGGTCCGACCCGATCATGGAACACGTTTGAAAGATCTCGCCAAACGGTGGATGGCACCGGCGCTCATTGCCGGAATCGGGCTTCAGGTCCTCGGGCAGGCCACGGGCGTCAACACGGTCATTTATTATGCGCCGACGATTTTCGGCCATGCGGGACTCGGAGCCTCGACGGCGATATTGGCCACCGTCGGTATTGGAATCGTCAATCTGGTCATGACCGTCGTCGGGATGATGCTTGTCGATCGCATCGGCCGCAGGCGGCTCTTGATCTCGGGCGTCACCATTATGACCGTCGCTCTCGTCGTGCTCGCCCTGACTCTGTCGATCGCCGGGCTTTCCGATACGACCGGGCTTGTCGCGTTCATCTGTATCGCCGTGTACATCGCGGCAGTTGCAGCGAGCCTGGACGTCGTGGTGTTCATCATCCCGTCGGAAATCTACCCGCTGCGAGTGCGCGGTACCGCTATGAGTGTCACATTGTTCTCCAACTGGGGGATGAATTTCGTCGTCTCCTTGACCTTCCTGACGTTGTTGCAGGCGCTGGGGACCGCCGGAACGTTCTGGCTGTATGCCGCACTGTGCGCCGTCTTGGTGATCTTCACGCTGAAGTTCATTCCCGAGACCCGCGGGCGCAGCCTGGAGGAAATCGAGCGGGACTTTCACGGCGGCACCGTCGCCGAAAGGTGAATGGATGCCCGGTTACTCGCCAGTAACCGGGCATCCATTCACCACTCGGCGGAGGGTTACGGCCATTCGTAGCCGGTCAGCGCTCGCTGTCCAGCTCCGACATGGCGGCGTCGGGATAGCGTTCGCCGTGCACGGCGCCGGGCGGTACCAACTTCGTGATTTCGGCCAGGTCGTCGCTGGTCAAGGTCACCCGGTTGCTGTCGACGAGCGACTGCACCTGGGACGTGCGGCGCGAACCGACGATCGGCACGACGTGCTTGTCCTGTGCGGCGACCCACGCGATTGCCAGTTGCGCGAGCGTCGCACCCTTGGCCTCTGCGATGGTACGCAGCGGTTCGACGAGGGCTTGATTGTGAGCAAGGTTCTCGCCCTGGAAACGCGGGAACACGCTGCGGGCGCCGCCCGTCGTCCCTCCGCCGAGGAGCCCCTTGCCCAGCACGCCGTACGCCGTGATGCCGATACCGAGCTCGCGGCACGTCTCGAGAATCCCGTTGCTTTCGATGCCGCGGCTGAGCAGCGAATATTCGATCTGGACGTCGCTGATCGGAGCCACCGCTGCTGCTCGCCGGATCGTGTCGGCCCCGACCTCGCTGAGCCCGATGTGCCGAACGTAGCCGTCGTCGACCAAATCCTTCACGGCCCCGACCGTGTCCTCGATCGGCACGTCCGGATCAAGCCTGGCCGGTCGGTAGATGTCGACGTGATCGGTGCCCAGGCGCTGCAGTGAGTAGGCGAGGGACGTCTTGACATTCGCCGGCGAGCCGTTGAACCCCTGCGGAAGACCGGACGGCGTCAGCTGCGCGCCGAACTTCACCGAGAGCACGACGTCGTCGCGGCTGCGCTCGCGCAGCGCCCGTGCGATGAGCATCTCGTTGTGGCCGGCGGCGTAGAAGTCGGCCGTGTCGATGAGCGTGCCGCCGGCGTCGAGGTAGGCGTGCACCACGGCGACGGACTCGTCCTCGTCAACGTGACCGTACGCGCCGGACAGGCTCATGCCGCCCAGTCCGGGCGATGTGACCGCCGGCCCCGCGGCGCCGAGAGTCCGAATGGTGAGTGTGTGGTTGCTGATCTGGTCTTCTGTGGAATTCGTCATGACTCCAGCCTGACCCGCAAATGCTGTCGTGTGCAGGCCGAGATTATCCGGGGAGAGGTCCTCCCTGGATAAATGCCGGCCCAGCCCGCACGATGGGAGTGTGACCAACCGTGCGGAACTTGCCGACTTTCTGCGCCGGCGGCGTGAACTTCTCCGTCCGGCCGATGCGGGGCTCCCGGCGGGTCCGCGTCGGCGAACTCCGGGATTGCGCCGCGAGGAGGTGGCAATGCTCGCCGGTGTGTCGGTCGACCATTACACACGGCTCGAGCAGGCTCGCGGGTCGTCGCCGTCCGCGTCCGTCGTCGGTGCCATCGCCGGTGCGCTGCAATGCGATTTGGACCAGCGTGACCATTTGTTCTATCTCGCCGGCTTGCCGCCACCGGCGCGCCGGGCGGGTGTGTATGTGCGTCCCGGGCTGATTGCGATGGCCGACCGGCTCGTCGACATCCCGGTGCTGATCACGACGGATGTGGGCGATGTCGTCTGGTCGAATGTGCTCGGCCGCAGCTTCCTCGGCAGCTGGCCGGAGCACGCGGACGCCGGGTCGGCGGGCTGGGATGCTGCCGGCGACGCGGGCGCTCGTCCGCGAAGCCGGAACGTGGTCTGGCGGTGGTTCACCGAGCCGTCGGCCAGGCCGATCGCCGAGCCGGAGTGGCCGCGGATCTCGGCCGCCCATGTCAGTGACCTCCGGGCGGTGTATGCCCGCCGCTCCGGCGATGCGGACGTCGCGTCGCTCGTGGCCGATCTGCTGGAGACAAGCGCCGAGTTCCGTGAGCTGTGGGAGCGGCACGACGTCGCCGTTCACCATGAAGACGTCAAGACCATGATCCATCCGGAAGTCGGTGACGTGCAGCTACGCTGCGAGATCCTCTTGTCGCCGGACGCGGGCATCCAATTGCTCGCGTTCTTCCCTCTCCCCGGCACGGACGCCGCGGAAAAGCTCGAGTTGTTGCGCGTGATCGGCACGCAGGAGTTCCAACCCGAGCGGTGACGCCGGCGAAGGTCAGCGGCCGGCGAGTTGTAAACCTACGACGACACTACGACGAGTGGCCGACGTCCAGACTGTTCCTTGCCGACAGTCGGCATGACGTCAATCGGAGTCGACGCATATGTTGCGCGCATACCGGCAATGCGGGCTGTCCGGCTCCGGAGATGGCCACCGAGTACGGTTCACGGGGCGTAGTGGTCTCGGCAGATCCGGATGGCTTCGTCGACGCGGCGCGGCGGGCGGACGCCGGGCGGAAGCGCCGCCATGATCGTGTTCACCGGCAACTCGTCGGAGACCGGCACATAAACCACCGAATTGCCATCAAACGCGACGCCGGTCTTGGGCCGGGAATTGACCACGGAATAACCTAAGCCGCGCGCTACCAACGACCGAATGGTTTCCATGTTGGTGCTCGGCCAGCGGAGCTTGGGATCGACGCCGGCGTGCCGGATCATTGCCGTCACGCGCTCGATGGTGGGCGGCACATCAAGCAGAATTGCATGTTCGTCAGCCAGCTCGCGAAAGGATACCGACTCGCGGGCGGCGAACCGGTGATCGGCCGCCAGCATCAAGTGCAGTCGCACCGGAGCGATAGTTTGACGGTCGATCCCGTCTATTCGCTGCAGCGAATACAGGAACGTGATATCGAGCCGCAGTTCGCCGCGCATTTCGGCCCAATTCCCGCTGACCGCCGCATCGATTTCGCCGGTCAACGACAGAATGCGCCGGGCTCGGTCCGCCAGCTCCCGCCCCGCCGAAGTCGGGGCGATTCCTTTGGACCGCTTGCGAATCAAGAGTTCGACGCCGAGCACGTGCTCCAATTGCCCCATCGCCATCGAAGCCGCTGCCTGCGAGATATTGGCCTCGCGTGCGGCGGCAGTGACCGATCCGGTGTCGACAACCGTCACGAAGTACTCGAGCTGTCGCAGTGTAATGTCCGACATCAATTCTCCTGATGGTCGCGGTCAGCAACATTGTCTATGCAAAGTATGTGCCCGCGGTCACAATTGAGCTAATCAATCGTTGGGAGAAACAATGACCTTAAGCAAGCAGCTCCGGCCCAGAGTCGTTGCCCTGGGTACGGCGGGCGGACCGAAGTGGTGGAAGTCGCGGGCCGGAGTACGCCGGGCGGGAATTGCCACCGCCGTCGTGGTCGGCGAAAAGTTCTACCTTGTGGACTGCGGACGCGGGGTTGGCGGGCAGCTCAGCCATGCCGGCCTCGACCTGGCGAACATGCGCGGAATCTTCCTCACACATCTGCATTCGGATCACACGGTGGATTTGGCCGGCCTCGCCATCTTCGGCCTCTACGAAATGCTTGAGCGTACGGACGACCCGGTCCCTATCATCGGCCCGGGCAACCGCGGAATGCTGCCAATCGCTTCCCCGCGCGCCGCCATACCGCCGACGCCGCTCGCACCGAACTCGCCGACGCCCGGTACACGCGAAATGTTCGAGTTGTTGATGGCGGCTCATGCCACGGACCTCAACGACCGCATCATCGACAGCCTGCGGCCATCGCCGCTCGAGCTGTTCAACGCTTCCGATATCGAGATCCCCGGCGGCATCGGCTACCACCCCAACGACTGCCCGACTCCCACGATGGAGCCGTTCGACATCTACGAGGACGACCTCGTCACGGTCTCGGCCATTCTCGTCGAACACCCGCCCATTGCGCCGGCGTTCGGCTTCCGTTTCGAAACCGAGGGCGGATCCGTCACCTTTTCCGGTGACACGACGTATACGCCGAACATGGCGACGCTGGCCCGCGGCACCGATCTGCTGTTCCACGAGGCGATCGACTTCGACTGGGTCGAAGCCGTCTACGCGAACAAGGCCGACGCGGCCTCCCGCGCATCGCGGGATCACCATTACAAATCGCACACCAGCGTCCGGGACGCCGCGAAGCTCGCCTCGGAGGCGGGAGCCGGCCAATTGGCACTGCACCATCTGGTGCCCGGCAGCGCCCCCGATGCCACGTGGCAGCAGGACGCCGATCTCTTTGCTGGCCCCTTCCATGTTCCGAACGACCTCGACAGCATTCGACTTCGTCCGTAACCTCCGGCCGTTCACCGTCAAGGAGACCAACCATGCGCAACAGACCGAAATTCCAGGACAGTCCGGACGTCGCCGGGGCCACGGAGACAGCCAGTGAGACGGCCGCCGAGACGGCCACCGACGCGGCTTCGCCGAGCAACGCTGACGTCAATGACTCCGCAAGGCTGAACACCAAGGACATGCGGCGAATCCTGGCCTCGAGCTTCATCGGCAGCGCCGTCGAATATTACGACTTCATCCTCTATTCCGTCGCCGCCGCACTGGTTTTCAACCAAACGTTCTTCTCCGGACTGGGCCCGGGGTTCGCGCTTTTCGCCTCGTTCGCGACGCTGGCGATCGGATACGTGGTTCGACCCGTCGGCGGCATCGTCTTCGGGCATTTCGGCGACCGGATTGGTCGCAAGAAGATGCTGGTCCTCTCCATGCTGTTGATGGGCGGGGCGACGACGGCGATCGGGTTGCTGCCGACGACTGCGCAAGCGGGGCTGATCGGCCCGATTGCGCTCATCGTGTTGCGCCTCATCCAAGGCTTCGCCGTCGGCGGTGAGTGGGGCGGTGCCGCCCTGATGGCGCTGGAGCACGCCCCGGCAAAGCGTCGCGGATTCGCAGCCTCCTTCGCCAATGCCGGCGGCCCGGCCGGCGCCATCCTGGCCACCCTCGTCGTCTCGGCGTTCACGATGGCCGCAGGCGATAAGTTCCTGGTGTGGGGGTGGCGGGTGCCATTCCTTATCAGCGCGGTGCTGATCATCGTCGGGCTCATCATCCGGCTAAAAATCGCTGAATCGCCGCTCTTTCAAAGACTGGTCGAGAAGGGAGAGAAGCGCAAGATGCCGATTTTGGACGTCGTCCGGAATCACCCTCGCGCCGTGCTCATCGCCCTGATGGCGACCATCAGCTTCTATTGCTGCCAAGGCATTCTCACGGTCTGGGGCGTCGCCCACGCCGTGTCGCAGGGTGTGGATCAGTCCGGCGTGCTCGACTTCAAGGCCCTCGGTGCCGCGGTCACGCTGGTCGTAACCTTCATCGCCGCGCGGCTCAGCGACAAGGTCGGACGTCGTCCGGTGCTAATGTCCGCGGGTGTCGCCGGGATCGTGCTCGCCTTCCCGACGATCTGGCTGCTCGACAACGGCACCCTGTGGGGCTTTGCAATCGCGGACATCGTCGGCAACGGTGTCGTGCAGGGCTTCCTCTACGGGCCGATCGGGGCATATATCGCCGAACAGTTCCCCACTCGCCTGCGTTACAGTGGCGCGTCCTTGTCGTATCAGGGGGCGTCGATGATCGGTGCCGGGTTCACGCCGATGATCGCCAGTGGCCTCGTGATTGTCGGTGGAGGATCACCGTGGCTGGTGGCGGTATTCTGGATGGCGGTCTTGCTTGCCGGACTGCTTGCCGTGCGGGCCACTCCCGAAGGAGTCAAGGTCAACCTCGGCTAGTTCGGGCCGCACGGTTATTCCTCCGACACGAACGCGACGCGGCGGAGCAGGGCCTTCAAATGCAGCCTCTCTTCGTGTGTGAGAGGCGCCATCGACTGATCCTCGGCTTCGCGCACCGCGGCGCGGGCGTGATCGTAGAGCTCCCTGCCGGACGTCGTCGCGGCGACGACCTTCGAGCGGCGGTCGCGGGCGTCGGGTTCGCGCCGCACGGCGTCCCGCTTCTCCAAGCGGTCCACCAAGGACACGATCTGGCTGGGATCCAAATGCAGGAACTCGGCCAGTTCACGCTGAGACGGCCCTTCGTCGCTGCACGCCAAGGCCAACACGCAATACGAGCTCACGCGCAGGTCCAGCGGGGCCAACATTGCGTTTGCCCGTGCCGTGCCGACCGAGCGCGCCCGTGCGGTGAGGAATTCGATCTCCGACGCCAGGTCCGTGGCCAGGAGGCGAAACGTGCCGTCGGCGGCAGCGATCTGCTCGGCCCGATCGGATTCCTGGTTGAGCGGGGGCGATGACTGGGATGTATGCACGGATCCTCGTTCGTTCAATTAGATGAAGAAGACAACCATTGATTTATTCAAGAATATAAGTTGTCATTGGTTTCAAGTCCAGTTTTCATCACCACGAGCCGCACGGCAAATGGTCTCGATGCAGTACCCGACGCAGTAGGAGAGAAATGTCTGAAGGAACCAGCGCCGTAACACCCCTGGCCGGAAAGGTCGCCATCGTCACCGGCAGCGGCCAGGGTCTCGGCCTTGCCTACGCCAAGGAACTGGCCTCCCAGGGCGCCGCAGTCGTCGTCAACGACGTCAACGAGCAGGTCGCCGGCGACGCAGTCGCGGCCATCACGGGCGCCGGCGGCAGGGCCACCGCGGTCGTTGCCCCGGTCGGCAGCACGGAGACGGCCACGGCCCTGGTCGATGCGGCGGTGAATACGTTCGGCAGGCTCGACATCTTGGTGACCAACGCCGGAGTCCTGCGCGACAAGTCGTTGCTGAAGATGAGCGACGACGATTTCGACGTAGTTCTCAACGTGCACGTGCGCGGAACGTTCACGTGCGTGCGGGCGGCATACGGGTACTTCAAGGAAAACAAGATCGCCGGCCGGATCATCGCGATAGGCTCGCCGACGGGCCAGCGCGGCAACTTCGGACAAACCAACTACGCGGCGGCCAAGGCCGGCATCGTCGGCATGGTCCGCACCTGGGCCATCGAAATGAAGAAGGCCGGAGTGACCGCCAACGCAGTCATCCCTGTCGCGGCAACCGCCATGACGAAGACCGTCCCGTTCTTCGCGAAAGCCGTGGAAGCCGACGAACGCGGTGAGGCGATGCCGGACTTCTTCCGCAAGGAACTCGGGTTCGGGCCGGCAGCGGACGTCGCGCCGCTGATCGCGTTTCTTGCCTCGGACGCCGCAGCAGGCGTGACCGGGCAGGCGGTCGGCATCGGCGGTGACCGCCTGCAGCTCTGGTCGCACCCCGAGCCGGTCGCTACCGGATATCACGACGGCGGCTGGGACTTTGCGGCATTGGCCCGCGGCTTCGACGGCATGTTCGGCGGCAAGCTGCAGAGCGTCGGCGAAGAAATGCCCGAGCTCCCCGCCGATCTGGCCCCCGACGCCGAAGGACGCTGACATGACCGCCACACGCCGCGAACCCGTCAGGTACGAACCGAACCTCGACGTCGGCGCGCTCCAAGCGATCGACATGCACGTGCACGTGGAAGTCGACAGCCACGGCCACGCATCACTGCCGCAGGCGCTGACCGACGCGTCCAGTAAATACTTCAAGGCCGAGGATCGATCGCCGTCACTGGACACGATCGCGGAGACCTATCGCGGCTTGAACATGGCAGCAGTCGTCTTCACCGTCGACGCGCGCACCAACCTCGGGCAAGCGCCCAATAGCATCGAAGAGATCGCCGAAGGAGCCGCCCGGAACAACGACGTGCTCATCCCGTTCGGCTCGGTGGATCCGCTCACCGGTGCCGACGCCATCGAGCGGGCCCGCCGGCTCGCCGGCGACTACGGCGTGCACGGCTTCAAATTTCACCCGAGCGTGCAAGGGTTCGACCCCTCCGACGAGCGGTTCTACCCCTTATGGGAGGCGCTTGAGCAGATTGGGCTGCCGCTGGTGTTCCACACCGGGCAAAACGGCATCGGCGCCGGACTTCCCGGCGGTTTCGGCATCAAGCTGCGGTATTCGAATCCGCTGTTGCTCGATGCGGTCGCCGCGGACTTCCCGGACTTGCCGATCATCATGGCCCACCCGTCCGTCCCGTGGCAGGACGAGGCCATCTCGATCGCTACGCACAAGTCCAATACCTGGATCGACCTGTCCGGATGGTCACCGAAGTACTTCCCCGAGGCTCTGGTGCGCGCAGCGAGTAAACGGCTGGCGGACAAGGTGCTCTTTGGTACCGATTTTCCGTTGATCACGCCCGCGAAATGGCTTGGTGCCTTCGAGAATCTGTCGATTCCGGACGACGTCCGGCCCAAAATTCTCAAACACAACGCCGCGGCGCTGCTCGGCTTGGGAACCTGAGATGACGGAGCCTGAGATGACGGAATCTCGCGCGATGCCGAAGGCCGAGCGTCTCTACGAATCGTGCGACTATTATGACGCCGAATCGCTGCTGACGGACGCTGAGCGTCACGTGCTCGGCAGGCTCCGGGCCTTTCTGGACGAACGCGCGCGGCCAGTGCTCGCCGAGTACTGGGAACGCGGAGAATTCCCTCCGGACCTGGGCCCTGCGCTCATCGACTTGGACCTGATGGAACCGGCGGAGCTGACCGTCGACGGGCCGGCCCGCGGCATTTACCACGCGTTCCGTACCTTTGAACTCGCCCGCACCGACGCCTCGTTGGCGACGTACTACACTGCGCAGGCAGGCCTGTTCCGCACGGCGGTGAGCGTCGGCGCTTCGGATGAGCAAAAGGCCGAGTGGATGCCGCGGATAATCGACTTCAGCCTGCGCGGAGTGTTTTGCCTGACCGAGCCGGAGCACGGGTCCGATATCGCTGGGGGACTGGCGACCACGGCGCGACGCGACGGCGACGAATGGGTGCTTGACGGCACCAAACGGTGGATCGGCGGAGCGTCGGAGGCCGACGTGCTGGCAGTCTTCGCCCGCGACGTCGACGACGGCAACGTGAAGAGCTTCCTCGTCGACAGGCACGCCCCGGGCGTCACGCTGGAGAAGATTGGCGGCAAGACCGCGCTGCGGATGATGCAGAACTTCGATATCGGGTTGGACGGCGTCCGGGTATCGGAGGCGGAGCGGTTGCACGCCGTCGAATCCTTCCGCGCCGTCGCCGCGATGCTGCGGGCAATGCGCTCGGACGTCGCGTGGATCGCCACCGGAATCCAAGCCGGCGCCTTCGAGGCCGCGCGCCGCTACGTTGCCGGCCGGCAGCAATTCGGCAAGCCGCTGGCATCCTTCCAACTGGTCCAGGAGAAGCTGGCCAGGATGCTCGGCAACGTCACGTCGTCCCTGTCGATGGTGGTGCGGCTGACCGAGCAGCAAGCCGCAGGCGTCTACCGCGACCAGGACTCCTCGCTGGCGAAGATGCAGTGCTGCCGCGCGATGCGTGAAACAGTCGCGCTCGCCCGCGAAGTGGCGGGCGGCAACGGCATCACCCTCGCCGCGGACGTCGGCAGGTTCCACGCCGACGCCGAAGCCGTCTATTCCTATGAAGGCACTCACGAAATCAACAGCCTGATCGTCGGGCGCAGCATCACCGGCACCGGCGCGTTCGTCTGAGCGCAGCCAAAGAGCAATACCCACACGAAGGAGCATCATGAGCACCACAACCGTCAGTTTCGACGACCTTCCCGGACTGGCCGGCAAGGATCTCGGCTACACGGACTACCTGGAAATCACGCAGGAACAGGTCAACACGTTCGCCGACGCGACAAATGATCACCAGTGGATTCACGTCGACCCCGAACGGGCAAAGGACGGGCCGTTCGGCGCCACGATCGCCCACGGATTCTTGACGCTGTCGCTCATCATCCCGTTGTGGGGCGAACTCTTCGACGTCGAGGGCGTCACCACCAAGGTCAACTACGGGCTCGACAGGGTTCGCTTCACCAGCCCCGTCCCCGTCGGCGCGAAGATCCGCATGCACTCGAGCATCGACGAAGTCGCCGAGGTCAAGGGCGGCGTGCAGATCAAAACGGGCAACACGATCGAAATCGAAGGCCAGCAGCGTCCGGCGGTCGTCGCCGAGTTCCTGGCACGTTTTTACAAATAGTGCGTTTCTACCAGTAGCCGCTTGAATCAATAGCACTGTCCCAGACAGGAGACCGGCATGACAGCCCCATCGCAAAGGCGCGATCAAACCACCGAAGCCCAAACCACCGAAGCCCAGACCGGTCGGGTCCGCACAAGGGAAGTGCGCACGGTGCTCGCGTCGAGTTATCTCGGCAGCACCATCGAGTACTACGACTTCCTGCTGTACGCGACGGCGTCGGCTGTCGCGTTCCCGCAGGTGTTCTTTGCCGGAATGGACCACTGGGTCGGCGTCGTCGCTTCCTACGGCACCTTCGCAGCCGGGTACCTCGCTCGGCCGCTCGGCGGGATCATCTTCGGTCACTTCGGCGACCGGGTCGGCCGCAAGAAGATGCTGATCATCTCCATGATGGTGATGGGCATCGCCTCGACGTTGATCGGTGCCGTGCCAGGCGGCACCACCATCGGCGCCTGGGGCGCGGTCATCCTCATCCTGTTGCGGGTGTGTCAGGGCATCGCCGTGGGCGGCGAGTGGGGCGGCGCAGCCCTGATGGCGCTGGAACACTCCGATCCGCGCAAACGGGGCTTCTCGGCGTCCTTCGTCAACGCCGGAGCACCCACCGGAGCCGTGCTCGGCACGCTCATGATGGGCGTATTTTCCGCGCTGCCACCTGATCAGTTCCTGGCCTGGGGCTGGCGCGTGCCGTTTCTGCTGTCGTTCGCACTGTTGATAGTGGGAATGTTCATCCGGCTCCGCGTGCACGAGAGCCCCATCTTCGCCGAAGCCTTAGCCAAGGAAGCGAAAGAAAACGGGACGCCGAAGCTTCCGCTGCTGCGGGTGCTCCGTCGGCCGAAGGCGCTGATCTTCACCATGTTGGCCGGCGCCGCGGGATTCGGGCTGCAAGTCGTGCTTGCCACGTTCGCCGTGACCTACGCCGTGTCGAAGGGTGCCGACCAACAACAAGTGCTTTACGGGTTCGCCGGCGCATCGTTACTGTCGATCGGCTTCGTCCTCATCGGCGGCCGCCTCTCCGACAAGTTCGGACGACGTCCCGTCATGGTCGCCGGGTTGGGACTGTTCATCATCTATCTGCTGCCGATGTTCGCGATGTTTGCGTCCGGGAACCCTTGGCTGATTTTCGTCGCATTCACTGTCGGATTGCTGTTGCACTCGTGCCTCTACGGACCGCTGGCGGCTTTCGTGTCAGAGCAATTCGGAACGACGTCCCGCTACACCGGCGCCTCTCTCGGATACCAGTTGGCGACCCTGCTCGGGGCCGGGTTCACGCCGGGAATCGTGGCGGGGATCTACCAAAGCGCGGGCCACAGCATCGGGCCGGTGGCATGGTACTTGGCCGGGCTGGCGGCCGTATCCATCATCTTCATCGTTCTCACCCGTGAGTCCAGGCACAACGACCTGACGACGGTTTAAACAGAGAGGGTTGGTCATGAAGAATTTCGGAGTCGGATCGTGGCTTCGTCGGCGCCGGCCCAAGACCGGCGACAGCGCCGCGCTCGTCACCGACGAGGCAACACTCACGTATGCGCAGCTGTCCGACCGGGGCGATCGGCTGGCCGACGCCATGGCGACGCGCGGCATCGGCAAAGGCGACCGGGTGGCGTACCTCGGCGAGAACGACCCGGCATTCGTGGAGACGTTCTTCGCCTGCGGCGTCCTGGGCGCGATCTTCGTGCCGCTCAATACCCGGCTGGCGCCCCCGGAGATTCGCTTCCAATTGCAGGACGCCGACGTGCGACTGCTGGTGCATTCGCGCGCCCTGCGAGAGCTGGCGATTAGCAGCGCCAAGGAGACCGAGGTCGAACGGCGACTGGCGGTGGGAGACGACGAGCCGGCGTCCGGCGTCACGCGACGTCCGGAATCAGACGGCGAGGAAACGCGGCGATCCGAAGCCGAGCTGTCGGAAGAGGACTACGAGGAGACGCTCGCCGGCGGTGAACTGACGGCCCGAGACGTGGCGGTGGGTCTGGACGACGGGGCGATGATCCTGTACACGTCGGGGACCACGGGACGGCCCAAGGGCGCGCTGCTGACGCACGGGAACATCACGTGGAACTGCATGAACGTGATTGTCGACATGGACGTCAACCGTCACGATGTCGCTCTGATGATTTCGCCGCTGTTCCATGTGGCTTCGCTGGACATGGGGCTGTTGCCGATGCTGCTCAAGGGCGCGACGGTCGTGCTGGAATCGAAATTCGTGCCGGAGCGGGTCCTCGAGCACATCGAACGGTACAAGGTCACGTCACTCAACGGGGTGCCCACGACGTATCAGCTGTTATGCGAGCACCCCGACTGGGCCACGACTGACATTAGCTCGCTGAACAAGCTCACTTGCGGGGGATCGGCGGTGCCCATGTACGTGTTGGAGGCGTACGAGGCGCGCGGCTTGGGGTTCTCGAACGGTTACGGGATGACCGAGACCGCGCCGGGGGCCACCACGTTGCCGCCCTGGCGCTCGCGCGAAAAGGCCGGTTCGGCGGGGCTGCCGCAGTTCTTCACCGACATCCGGATCGCGGACCCGATGGGCGAGGTGCTGCCCGCAGGGGAAGTCGGGGAGATTCAGATCCAAGGCCCGAATGTGATTCGCGAATATTGGAACCGGCCGGACGCGTCGGCGGCGGCGATCGCGGACGGCGAGTGGTTCCGTTCCGGGGACATGGGGTACGTGGACGACGACGGGTTCCTGTTCGTGTCCGACCGGCTGAAGGACATGATCATTTCCGGCGGAGAGAATATCTACCCGGCCGAAGTAGAGATGGTCATCATCGAGCTGGAGGCCGTCGCCGATGTGGCGGTGATCGGGGTACCCGACGAAAAATGGGGCGAAGTGCCGCGGGCGGTGGTCACTGTCCGCGACGGCGCTTCGCTGACCGAGGAGGAACTGCGCGGTCACTTGGACGGCCGGCTCGCCCGGTACAAGATCCCGAAGTCTCTCGTCATCGTCGAGGAGCTGCCACGCACTGCCAGCGGCAAGATCAGGAAGTCGGATCTGCGCCGGGACTATTCCGGCGATTAGGGCCGGGGCGATTCCGGGCGCTATTCCGGGGGAGCATCGGTCTCGACATGGCGCCCGTGCCGCGGGGCGATTGTCATGGCGACCCCGACAACGTCTCCCTCGCCGATGTCTTCTCTTGTGCGTACTGCCTGCTTGACTGGCAGTACGTATCCGCCGTCTTTCGGTAGCAGCGAGGTCTCCCATTTCGCCCCGCCGATGCGCGCTTGCACCGGGATCGCGCCCCAGCCGTACGACGCCATGTCGGCGACTTCGCGCACATCATCGCAGGCTTCCTCAGACAATGCCACCCAATAAAACGGCGCAGGGCCGCGCCATTCGAACAGGTCGCCGCTGAATTCGGTGTCCATGGGGTGACATTAGCGCAAGAAGGCATCCGGCCACTTCACGTCTGATAAATAGGTAGAAAACTACTTAGAATATTGGCGATGGGCATCCAGGTGCATCCCGAATCGTCGAGACGGAATCCGCTCCCAAACTGGCTTCGACAGGGCCCGCACGACGAACTCCATTCGTCGGAAGATGAGATCGCCGACCTATGCTGCAGCACTTCATCGCGTAATTGCCGAACTAGAGATTCTCGACGCCGTCATTAGCGCCCGAAAGAACGGCATGACGTGGGGACGGAACGGCGAAATGCTCGGTATCAGCGGTGAGGCGGCCCGGCAGAAATACGGCAAACTCATAGCAGCATGAATGCCACGAAGCGTCGGTGCTAGGGTTGCTCGCCGATGGGGAAACGCGAGATCACCGGAGCGCGGATCGGCCGCGAAGAATTCTTGCGGGTAGGTTTTGTCTCGTCCGGCCACCACGACCGGCGGGAGAAGTAGACGTCAATCGACAGAGTGGCCGCTTCCGGCCGTGGCTTTGGCGACCACGCCGCGCATGATGCGAAGCTGAATGAGGCGCATCAACAGCGCATTGCCGATGATGGCGAGCCGGCTCTTCGGCGCGACCATGTCGACGCGCCCTGGGATCAGCTGCCCAGCCGACTCGGCACGCGGGCGCATGGCGGCCTCGAATTCCTTGAACGCCACCGAAATCGCGGCGGTGTCGTCCTTCGCGCCCGTGCGATCAAGCGCGGCGGCGAGTTGCTCGGCGCCGTGCAGTCCGAGCGCCGTGCCGAGCCCGCTGAGCGGGCTGGTGCACCAGGCGCTGTCACCGACGAGTACCACGCGACCGCTTGACCAGGTCGGCATATGTATTTGCTCGTAGGTGTCGAGCGCGAAGTCCGGTGCGGTACGGGCTGCAGCGAGGAATTCGGCAGCTCGCCAGCCCACGCCGTCGAACTCCCGATCGAGCAAGGCGAATTGCGCTTCGCGGTCGCCGCGAGGGATCGAATCGGCTTCGAACGTCAGGCCGATCTCTTGCTCGCCCGAATGACCGGGACGTGACGCGACCGCGCGACGCCCTGCGGCGTTGTGCACGAGCGCCCAGCCGCCCAGCGGCGGCGTAGCGGGCTGCTCGCGCAGCGTGAACCATGCGTGGGCCAGTCCGAGCGGTTTGCGGTACTGCTCTTCGTCACCGAAATGAAGGGCGCGAACCTTCGAGTGAGCGCCGTCCGCGCCCACCACGAGGTCGAAAGTCTCATCCTTGCCCGAGCGGAACCGCACCGTCACGCCGTCCGGACTCTCGGTAAGAGCCTCGACGGTATCACCGAATCGATGCTCGACGTGCTCGCCCGTGGCGTCATGGAGGATGCGGGCAAGATCGGTACGCAGCAGTTCCTCCCGTGAGACGAAACCCCGACCGCCGAGCGCTTCGACCGGCATCGAGGCCAGGCGCCGGCCGCGAGCAGTGATCCACGCCATGCCTCGCTGCGGCACGAGCGCGGCGAGGGCGTCGTCGAGTAACCCCATGCGCTCCAGAACCTCGCGGGAATCGCCCCTGAGGTCGACGGTCTGCCCGCCGCTTCGAAGCGCCGGAGCGATCTCGACGACAGTGACCCGCCACCCGCTTCGTTCGAGCAAGACGGCGAGAGTATCGCCGGCAATGCCGGCCCCGACGATGAGTGCGTGTGCCATGCAATCTCCTTTTGCAACTAAAACTGCATTAAGCGTAGATCTATTGGATTGCTAATGCAACTATTAATGCAATAAAGTTGATGGTATGCCCGAACACACTGGAGTCGAGCGTCCCGGCGGCCGCACGGCCCGGACCCGTCGCGCCGTGCATGATGCGGTCCGCGAGCTCGCCGGCGAATCCGCCGACGTGACTGTCGCCGACGTGTCGGCGCGTTCCGGCGTTCACGCGACGACGATTTATCGCCGGTGGCACACGATCGAATCGCTCCTGCTCGACGTCGCAGTGGAAGACCTCAATGTGCGAGCGCCGGTGCCCATCACCGGGGACCTCGAACGTGACCTGATGGCGTACGTGCGACAGCTTCTTGCGAGTGTCCGCGCGACTGGCGAATTGACCTTCTTGCAGGCATTGCAATCGGCGGCGCGGCAGGCCGACTCGGTTGCCGAGGTGTCCGCGGTCGTGGAACCCCGCGTCGTGCAGTTCCAGGGCATGCTCGATGCGGCGGGAGTCACGCGGATCGACGGCATGCGGCTGGTGGAGATTATCAATGCTCCGGCGTATTTCTGGGCCCAACTCGGAGCGCCGCTGGACCCGGACACCGACACGCAGCGGTTAGTCGAAACCGCGTTGCTGGCCTGTCGCGGCTAGCGGACCCGCTTCGGGGCCTTGGCCGCGGCAGGCCTGATCGGGGCTGAATCGGCCGAGCCTACGCAGCTGCCGAGTCCAGATTGGTGACGCCAAGTGCGAAGTTGTAGTGCCCGACGCCATTCTGCGCCAGACCCATCACCAATAAGCCGGCCTGCTCGAGGCGCCGCGCCGCCGACAACGGGCCGGTATCCAGGGCGTGCAGGGCAAGACTGTCGATGAATGCCGACACGCGCGCTTTGGCTGCGGCGTCGTCGCCGGCAAGAAATACATCCAGCCGTCGCTTGGATTTGGAATCGGCGGCCAGGACGTGTCCGAAGATGGTGTTGAATGCCTTGACGACGTGCGCATCCGCGGGGGCGGCGGCTGCCACTTGTTCGGCGGCAGAAGTGCCTTCGGGAGTCAACAGACTGGCAAGATCTGGTCCGAACGAGTTGCTGATCTCGATGATGGTCTTGCCAGCAAGTCGATCCCCGTATTGTTCGACGACGGGGACGGTGCTTTCGTAGAGAACGGCGAGAATGACTATGTCGCCGGCCGGTACTGCGCCGAATGCTCCCGCCGTGGTGCCGCCACCGAGTTCGCGGGCCAATTTTGCGGTTTTGGCCGCGTCTCGGCCAATGACCTCAACGGTATTGCCGCCGGTTATCGCGCGGGCACCCAGTGCTCGAGCCATGTTTCCTAGACCGATGATGCTGATGGTGCTCATGATGTGTGCCTGCTTTTCGGAGTTGAGATCGATACCGATATCACGGTCGCGAATCAACCAATTGGTTGACGACTCAACAATAAATCCTGATTGGTTGAGTTGTCAACCATGAGGTATTCTGGAGGCATGCCGAAAGAACCGAAATGGCTCGACTCCCGCGAAGACCGCGCCTGGCGTACGTTCAAGCATGCCGGCCACCGGCTCGACGTGCACCTGGGTCGGCGTCTATTTCAGGACTCGCAGCTCACGCAGGCCGATTACGAGGTCCTCGCGGTGCTGTCGGGAGACTCGACGGATCGCCTCCCCGCGCAAGAACTGTGCTCCCTGCTGACATGGGAGAAGAGCCGGCTTTCCCATCAGATTCGCGGTATGCAAAAGCAAGGGCTGGTTATTCGCGAGGCCAACCCCGCCGATGCCCGCAGCGTCGTGATTCGTCTGCTGCCCGCCGGACGCCACGCCATCGAGGAGGCAGCGCCGCAGCACGTACGCAACGTCCGACGGGACTTCGTCGACCTATTCACCCCGGCCGAACTCGACACGCTTACAACTCTCAACGAGCGGATCCTGGATCACCTCGCCGATGATTCCGTCGAGCGTGGCCCCGGCGTCGATGACGCCTCGGCTTAGCGCCGAAGTACAACGTTGCGGCCACCAGTCAGTGATCCCCGCGCATCTCGTCAAGCAGTTCGCCTACCTGAGCGTCGGTGTTGTCATGCCTGGGCTTCTCCCGGGCGCGGCTGCAACCAGTCGGGATACGGGTAGCCGGGGTCCCACGAGAATTTTCCGTCGACGTCCCAGGTGAGCTGGTAGGCGGGCACCGAAGCGTCGTCCGACCGGCGATAGTGACGATTAGCGGCGAAGAGGAAGTCGGCAGGATCGGGAAACGTCTCGACGAGGAATCGTGGTGCCTCATCGGCGGGCTTGACTATCTCGCCCGGGCTCAGATTCGTACCCCCGCGGATCCGTTCGAAGAACCAGTTGAGCGTGTGACAGGCGGACTCGTGGTCGAGGCCGAATATGATCAGCTCCGGATGCCCCATTCCGAACAGACCAACGGTATAAGCGAATGGTGGCCTCGTAGCTTCCCCGAGAACACTTTGCACGAAACAGCCGTGTTTTCTGATAGTCAACGAAACGTGCCGGTCTTCCTGATCGTGCCAAGCTGTCAGTTGTGCCATCTCTGCGTTATTCATGCCCGAACGATATATCGCAGCACCGACATCGCTTGCCGCCGAGACTCGCGTCAATCGCAGCGTCATCCTGGATTTCCGCGTCGACGATGTGGTCTTCCTCAGCGCACTTTGAATATCGGGTACCAGCGATTCGTCGGGGCGCGTTCGAGTGGGAACCCGAGTGAGATCTGCTCGCGGTAGCGCGCGCTCCTCCGGGGGCGTGTCAGCCCATGACTTGCCCGATCGCTCGGGCGTAATCCTCCTTGATGATGTTCAGATGGGCCCACGACTCAAGCGAACTGATCTCCGGCAGCGTCCGCAGTTTTTCAAGCATGTCCAGCGCGTTTGCCGAGGACGTACCGATAATCGTCGCCACGAAATCGTAGTCGCCGTGCGAGCGGGCCGCGAAGTCGATGGCGGGCGAGTCCATGATCAGTCTTGTGATTGGTTCGACATCGCCGCGAGCCGTGATTCCGATGCCGATTGCCACGCGGTTCCTCGACAATCCGCCGGACTTGAGCGCGGAAATGCGAATGACGCCCGCATCGATCAGCTTTCGTACCCGCGCCCGGACTGATGAGGCCGAAAGATGCACGGCATCCGATAGCGAGCGAAAGCTTGCCCGACCGTCGTCCTGCAGCATCGCGATGAGTTCGTGATCCAGTTCGTCCAAGACAACTTCGCCCCGGCGGCCTGCCACGAAGAAGCCTTTGAGCACTTTCACGTAGGTCGTCACCTGCAGTTTTTGTACCGTCGGCATGGCTCGCACGCGCGCCAGTAAATCGTGAAGCTCGTCGGCGTTCGCGTGCCGCGACTCGAAGACGAGCGGATGACTTCCGCTGACCATCGAGACGAAAACAGGGTCCGGAAGCTCGGCGAGTTTGCGGGCGATCGGATCGGCCGGCCCATCAACGCTCACCCGCACATGCGTGAGCAGGCGGTGCCCGGCGAACACCGGATCGACCGCGGCAACGATCCGCAGCCCCTCGTGACTGGTGAGATGGTGCAGCCGCTGCGAGACGAGATCCCGGGAGATGCCGAACTCGTCGGCCAGATCGCTGATACTCGCTCGGCCGTCCTCTTGCAGTGCTCGGATCAGGCCGGCGTCCAACGCGTCGTCGGTGTCCATGCTGCCACTTCCTGAAGATGATTCGTGAGCCTGAGGCGACCTTGTCTCAAAAATAGTCGATTCACGCGAATTTGCCCTGCACGGACTGCAAAACGATCGTGAAATCCGGTGACGACGTCGTCTGCCGGGCGAAGTTGTGGTCACACGAGACACATCGTCGGCGAACAATCGCCACGCAGTACCCTAACCTCTTCCGCATCATTCCGGGCTCCCGTAGTGTCGACGCAGCCGGAGCGGCAACATACGGGCAAAGGAGCTTTGCATGTCTACACAGGCCCACCAGCCATCGACGAATTCCCATCGACGGGCGTTGAAGGGCGGCCTAGCCGCAGTGGTCGGAACGACGATCGAGTGGTACGACTTCTACGTCTACGCCACCGCCGCGGCCATCGTGTTCCCGCACGTGTTCTTCCCGGAGATGACGCCCGCCTTGGGCACCCTGGCGTCCTTCGGCACGTACGCGGTGGCGTTTTTCATGCGCCCGCTCGGCGGCATCATCTTCGGGCATATCGGCGACAAACTCGGCCGCAAACCGGCCCTCACCGTGACGCTACTGGCCATGGGCGTCGCCACGGTCTTAGTCGGCTGCCTGCCCAGCTACGGCTCCATCGGCATCATAGGACCCATTCTGCTCATCGTGCTGCGTGCCGTGCAGGGCCTCGCGGTCGGCGGCGAGTGGGGCGGCGCCAGTCTGATGTCGGTCGAAAGCGCGCCGCCGAAGTTCAAAACCTTCTACGGCGGTTTCACGCAGCTCGGCAACCCGCTCGGCGCCCTCATCTCCTCGGGAGCATTCTGGATTCTCTCCTCCATGGGGGACGACGTGCTCATCGACTGGGGCTGGCGCGTGCCGTTCCTGTTCAGCATTGTGCTGATCGCCGTCGGCATCTGGGTTCGCTACCGGGTCGAGGAAACCCCCGTCTTCGAGGCCAAGATCGAAGGCCACAAACAATCGACGCCGATCCTGTTCGCCCTGAAGAACAACTGGTGGCCGATGCTGTGCGGGTTCGGGATCATCGCGATGTCGTCCGGCGGGTACGTCATCGCCACGACCTTCGTGCAAAACTATGCGACGAGCCCGCAAGTGGGACTCTCGGCCGCGATCATCTTGGGCGCGATGACCGTCGCATCGTTCATCGAAACCCTCGTCACGCTGCCTCTTGCCCTGCTCGGCGACAAGTGGGGCGGCAAGACGATCATTTACCTGGGCACCGTGCTGTCCTTCATCGTGGTGATCCCGCTGGTGCTGGTGATCCAAAACCACAACGTGGCGATGATCTACGTGCTCGTGTCCCTCATCCGACTCACGCTCAGCGGCGCGTGGGCTTCCTTGTCGACGGTCATGACGCAAATGTTCCGGCCGCAGGCGCGCTACACGTCGATGTCGCTGTCGTACGGCGTCGGCGCAGCCGTGTGGGGCGGGCTGTCGCCGGCGATCGCCTCCGGACTCATGGCCGCGACCGGCAACTTCTGGTCGGTGGTCGCGTTCTTCGGGCTGCTTGCGGCAGTCGCATTCTTCGGTGCGCTCTTCGCTCCGCAACACTCGGACGCCGAGCCGGTTACCGGATCCTTGACGCCACGTGCGGACCCCACCACCTTCGACACCCCAAGAGAGGCATAAGTGCGGCACCTTGCAACATACGATGATCGCGATTCGGCACCGACGATCATCACGGCCGGAACAATCCTGACGGTCGACGACAACAGCCCGACCGTCGAAGCCATGCTCATCGAGCGCGGAAAAATCGTGGCGATCGGCAGCCTTGACGAAGTCGAGACCGCGGCACGAAACTCCGGTCTGACCCCGATGCGAGAGGACTTTCCCGGCGCGACCGTCGTCCCCGGCTTCGTCGATGCGCACGCCCACCCGCTGATGTACGGGCAAATGCTCACCTGGGTCGACGTGGGCCCAGGGCGCGCCGGGTCCATCCCGGAGATCGTCGAACTCATGCGCGAGAAGGCGACAAAGTTGCCCGCCGGCGTGCCGGTACGCGGATACGGCTATGAACAGCGCAACCTCGCCGAACGCCGGCATCCGACCAAGGAGGAACTCGACGAGATCGCCACCGACCGTGAGGTGTACATCATGAACGCCTCCGGACACGGCGGGGTGGTGAACAGCTTCACCTTCGACAAGTACGGCGTCACCCGGGACACGGCAAATCCCGAAGGCGGCGAGTACTTCCGCGATGCGTCGGGTGAACTCACCGGCGAGCTTTCGGATGCCGCCTGCAACATGCTCACCGGACTACACGGCGTCAAGATCGGCCACCACGGACCGAACTTTCACCTCTCCGACGAGCCGGCTGAACACCAACGTCAGCTCGACCTGGTCCAGAAAGAATTCCTCGCCGGCGGCGTCACGGCCCTCGGCGACGCGCAAGTGTCGAAGCGTGAACTCGCCGCCTATCTGGAGATGGCCGACCGCGGGGCGCTCCAGGTGCGCGTATCGATGTACTTCCTTTCCCATTTGCTGGAACAGGTCATCGAGCTTGGCCTCACCGGGCCGTTCGGCAACGCCTTCCTTTCGATCGCGGGCATCAAGCTGTACGCCGACGGAACGCTCGGCGGCTGGACGGCGTACTTTCCCGAAGGGTACGTCGGAGACCCGTGTCGCACCGGGCAGCTTTACCATCAACCGGGCGAGTACACCGAACTCGTGCGCACAGCCCACGCCGCGGGGCTGCAGACCGCGACGCACGCACAGTCACCGACCGCGATCACCATGGTTGTCGACGCTATCGAGCAAGCACTGAAAGACCGGCCCGACGCCGATGCGCGCCACCGCATCGAGCATTGCGGCCTGCCCGACCCCGTGGACATCAAGCGAATGGCCGAACTCGGCATCCGCCCGGTCAATCAGACCCAGCATTATTACAACTGGGGCGAGGGCGTCGAACAGGCCATCGGCACACCCGGTGAACGGTTCAACCCGTTGGGGGAGTTCCGGGACGCCGGGGTACCGGCGACGCTTTCGTCGGACGCGCCGGTCGCCGAACCGCTGCCGCTCGAAGCTATCCAGGCCGCCGTCACACGGGTGACCCGCCGGGGCCACAAGCTGGGGCCGGATGACTTGTGCATCTCTGCGGAAGCCGCTTTGCGCGCCCACACGCTCGAAGGCGCCGTGTCGCTCGGACGCGACAACGAATTCGGGTCGCTCACCCCCGGTAAACGAGCCGACTTTGTCGTGCTCGGTGACAACCCATTGGAGGCGTCCCCGGAGTCAATTGCGGCAATACCGGTCGTGGAGACCTGGGTCGACGGGAGCGCGCGGTTCCAAGCGAACGCCTAATCCCAGCTCCTCACCCCGGCCGTCTTGACCCAAACGAGCACCACGCGAAGAGAGCGAATGACAGATGGAAACTACACCCAAGCGCACGACCGGATGGGCAGTCATCGAGACGCTGCGCAATTACGGTATTGACACCGTGTTCGGCATCCCGGGCACCCACAACCTCGAGCTGTACCGCCCGCTGACGCCCCTCGGGATCCGTCCGGTCACCACCCGCCACGAACAAGGCGCGGGATACGCTGCCGACGGGTGGTCATTGCAGACCGGCAAGCCGGGCGTCGTCCTGACCACGAGCGGGCCCGGTCTGCTGAACGCGCTATCGGCGGCCGGCACCGCGTATTGCGAATCCCGCCCGATGATCCTGCTCGCGCCGGGCCCGTCGCGGGGAAGCGAGTTCGCCGACGCCGGAACGCTGCATGAAACCAAAGACCAGTTCGGCGCCGCTTCGGCGATTGTCGAACGAGCGCATCGCGTGCAGTCGGCGCAGGAGGCGGTCGACGCCGTCCACGGAGCGTTCGAGTTGTTCCGGGCGGGGCGTCCGCGGCCCGTCTATATCGAGATCCCGCTCGACCTGCTCGAAGAGGAAACAGCGCTCGCCGGCGAGGTGCTTGCCGCCCGGTCGGCCGAGCCGACGCCCGGCCCGGATGCGAACGCGATCAGCGAAGCGGCCAAGCTGCTGGACGCCGCCGCCGACCCCGTCATCCTAGCCGGAGGCGGCTCACGGCATGCGAGCGCCGAGTTGCAGGCCGTCGCCGAACGGCTCGGCGCCCCCGTCGTGACGACGCTGAACGCGAAAGGGGTGCTCGATGAACACCATCCGCTGTCCCTGGGATCGAATTTGCGACTGGCCGCCGCGCGGAACCGCGCCCGAGATGCCGACGTGCTGCTCGTCGTCGGGTCCAAGCTCGGCGACGCCGAACTGTGGGTCGACCGGCTGGGCGCTCGCGGCCGGGTGATTCGCATCGACGTGCTTGAATCCCAGCTGGACAAAAATCAAACCGCTGACGTCGGGATCGTCGCCGATGCGCGGGTGGCGCTCGCCGCACTCGCCGACGCGCTCGGCAGCGGCGAGCCCGGCACCAATCATCGCGCGGAAGAAACGCGAGCGGCGGTGCGTTCCGAGGTGGCCGAGCTGTCGCATGACAATGCTCGGCTTGCCGACCACCTCGCCGCAGTGCTGCCGGAGAATGCCATCGTCGCGACGGACTCCTCGCAGATCGCCTATTGGGGGCTGCTCAACACATTGCGGGTCACTGCGCCGAACTCGACGCCGTACATGTCGACGTACGCCACACTCGGCTACGGCCTCCCTGCCGGGCTCGGCGCCCGCATAGCCGCTCCGAACCGACCCACCTTCGTCGTCACCGGCGACGGCGCGCTCATGTTCTCGATTCAGGAACTCATGACGATCGTCGAACAGCACCTCGACGTGACGGTGATCGTGATCGACAACGGCGGGTACGCCGAAATCAAGCAGAACGAAGCGGACGTCGGCATCGCGCCGGTCGCCGTCGACCTGGCGCAGCCGGACTGGGCCGCGGTCGCCACGGCATTCGGCGGCACCGGGCGCCGGGCCGTCTCCGGGCACGAGCTGGCCGACGCTATCGACGCGGCGGTCGCGGGCGGCGGCTTGCAACTTATCCACATCGATCAGTCGAACTTTAGGTAGGACACTCCATGAACCGCACACCAGTTGGACCGCTGGACGCGTCAAAGACTCCGAGGTTTGCCGGGCTTTCCACGTTCGCCAGGCTGCCCCGCATTGAGGACGTCGACGGAACCGACATCGCGGTAGTCGGCATTCCGTTCGATACCGGCGTCAGCTACCGGCCGGGCGCGCGGTTCGGCCCCGAACATGTGCGGGCGTCGAGCCGTTTACTGCGCCCCTACAACCCGGCGCAGGACTTCTCCGGGTGGGAAGCAGTGCAGGTCGCGGACGCCGGCGACATCGCCGCGAACCCGTACCACATCGACAAAGCGGTACGTCAGGTCGCCGACGCCGCAGCCGAACTGGGAAGCTCCGTGAGCCGGATCCTCACCCTCGGCGGCGACCATACGATCGCCTACCCGCTTCTCCAGGCGATCAACGCGAAATGCGGACCCGTCGCCGTCCTGCATTTTGACGCGCACCTTGACACTTGGGACACCTATTTCGAGGAGCCCGTCACGCACGGTACGCCGTTTCGCCGCGCGTCGGAGGAGGGACTCATCGACCGGACGGCGTCCATGCATGTCGGCACCCGCGGTCCGTTGTACGGCAAACAGGACCTCGAGGACGACGAGCGGCTCGGTTTCTCGCTCGTCACCAGCGAGTACGTCGAAGAACACGGGATCCCCTCGGCACTGGCGAGGATCCGGAAGCGGGTCGGCGACAAACCGCTGTACATTTCCGTCGACATTGACGTGCTCGACCCGGCCCACGCGCCCGGAACCGGAACCCCCGAAGCAGGAGGCTTGACGAGCCGCGAGCTGCTCAGACTCATCCGTGGGCTCACCGATCTCCGTATCGTCGGAGCCGACGTGGTCGAGGTGGCACCTGCGTACGACCACGCGCAGATGACGGGGATCGCTGCGAGCCACGTCGCCTATGAGCTCATGACGGCCATGGCGCAGGCAATCGTGCGCGAGCGCGAGGCCGAATAGGGGAGAGAACATGTCACATAGCACAGCAACGCGGCCAATTGCGGTCTACACCGACGTCGACGACACAGACCCCGCGCCCGGGATCGACCTTCTGGAAAAGCACGGCTTCGAAGTACGCGTACTCGGCACTCGTGATCCGCGGGAAATCATCGCCGGCGCTCGCGAGGCCGATGCGCTCCTGCCCGGATATGCGCCGATCACCCGGGAGATCATCGAGGCGCTGCCGCGGCTGAAGGTCGTGGCCCTGATGTCCATGGGTTTTGACTACGTCGACCTCGACGCCGCCGGCGAACACGGCGTGTGGGTGACGAACGTTCCCGGCGCCGCGACCGAAGAGGTCGCGGCACATGCGCTCGCGCTACTGCTGCACAGCGTGCGGCAATTGAGGTTTTACACGACTTCGGCCAATCCGACGGACTGGAACGGGCGTGCTCCGCAGGCGCCGCCGCGCTTGAGTGAAATCACGCTTGGCATCGTCGGCCTTGGCCGGATCGGGCGTGAACTTGCCAGAGTCGCCGGCCCGCTTTTCGGCCGGATACTCGGATATGATCCGCTTCTTCCGGAGACTCCGGACGTACGGGCGGACCTCGAGCGTGCCGGAGTGACGCGGACGAGCCTCGAGGAGGTGCGTAGCGGCGCGAACGTGTTGTCGCTGCACTTGCCGCTCACCGAGGAAACCGAGCACATGATCGACGACGCATTTGTCGCCGACATGCCGGCGGGCTCCGTGCTCGTGAATGTGTCGCGAGGCGCCCTCGTGGACTCCGCTGCGCTCGCCGCGGCGCTTGATTCCGGACACCTGGCCGGAGCGGCCCTCGATGTCCTCGATGAAGAACCGCCGCCGCCGGGCCACCCGCTTGTGGGGCGCGACGACGTGGTGCTGACGCCGCACATCGCCTATTTCTCAGAGCGCACCGAGGTTGAATATGTGCGGATCCAAGCGCAGAACGCCATCACGTTGATTGCGGACGGCGTGCCGGACACCCCGGTGAACCGGCCGATGGACTCCGATGAGGGAAGGGCATGATCGTGGCGTCATTAACGGATGAAGTGAAGCAGACTGCCCGGAAGTGGATCGATGACCACCTTGAGCAACTCGTGCAGTGGCACACGCACATCTGGGAACTTGCCGAACCGGCATGGCGTGAGTACAAATCGCAACGTTGGTACGTGGAGACGCTACGGGGCGAAGGGTTCGACGTCGAGGACGGTTCGGCGGGCATGCCGACTGCCTTCTGCGCGATTTGGAGCAATGGTGATGGCCCCACGCTGCTGACGTACGCCGAATATGACGCGGTGCCGGGCAATAATCAAGCGGCCTCCACGGCGGAAGAGCCCCGGCAGGGGCTCAGCCGATTCGCCCCGGGACACACCGATCCACATTCGGCTCTCGGCATTTCGACTCTCGCCGGGCTCCTGGCCACCAAGCACGCCATGGAACAACATGGCGTCACCGGCACGCTGAAATACACGGGTGAGCCTGCCGAGAAGATGCACGGGTCCAAAGTGGTGCACGGGCTACGCGGCTATTACGACGACGCCGATGCAATCGTGTCCTTCCACCCGTTCTACATGCTCCCGTTGTGCAATACCGCCCGCTGGGACACCCACTGCGGGGCGTATTTCAGCAAGGTGTACACGTTCACGTGCGACCGGCCGGAGACGTGGCAGATGTCGAGCACCGATCCCAACTCGCCGATTCCCGCATCACACTCGGCCGCCAGGGCCCCGGGCGCCAACGTGGCGCTGATGCAGATGTACACGGCGTCGCGCACGATGCTCGACTCGATGTTGCCGGCGACCGGCGGTTGGAGCTTTTCCGATGCGATTCTGACCGATGGCCAGGCCACGGCGGACAATCTGCCGCAGCGGGTCGCGCGCATCCAGTTTTCCTGGCGCACCCCCGATATCGAGATGGCGGAACATATTTGCGCGGTGCTCGATCGAAATGCCGAGGCGGCGGCGATGATGGCGCATTGCGAGAGCGACGACCGCTGGGTCGCGCGCAGCCGCCCCGGACGAGCCAACCACGTCCTCGCCGACGCGCTGTATGCGAATCTCGAACAAGTCGGCGCTCCCGTGTACGGGCCCGAAGCCGTCGATGTCGCCCGCGGGATCCAGGAATCGCTTGGCCACGAGTCGTCGGATCGACCGTTTTTACGGCAAACCGAGCAGCTGATTTCGCCGCAGCAAGCCGAGCGGAAACTGCGCGAGCATATGCCGGCTTGGCAGCGAAACTGGACGAGCGACGATTACGTCGAGATGTCGCACTACGCGCCCCTCGTGCGGTTCTACGTTGCGCGCCCGGCGCTCGAGCCCGTCGCCGGCGCCGGGCCGTATCCGGCATGGGTGATGAACGCTCTCGGTGGAATCCCCGCCACTATCGCCCCGACAATCGTGACAACCGGTAAGACGATCGCCGGCACGTTCCTCGACCTGTTCACGAGCCCCGAACTGCTCACCGCTGCCAAGCAGGAGTTCGATTCGCGTGTTGCGGCCGAGCCGATACCGGCCCTGCTGCCTGCGGATTTCGAAGCGCCGATCGATCTGCCCTGGCCCGATTATTCTCAGACCGGTGAGAGTCGGTATTGGTAGGGGCCGGCGTGATTCTTCGGGTGCCCGGTAGTGAGTGACCCGTGCTAGAGACGAACGACAACAGCGGCCACGCGGCTCGCTCCGTTACGATAAATCTCCAATGTCCCTCGACGGGCTCGTGGGCCGCCCTGCCGCGTAGTGGAGGCCGTGAGCCTTGGACAATTGAGCGGTGGGTACCGAAATCTTCGTCGGCGCGCCGACCGAGAAAGAAGCTCTATCCGGTGTTGGTCTCCCTGCAATCAGAGCTTGATTCAGTGTCGTCCCGACAATTGGTCTGACGATCGCTCGGATCGTGGTAGTGCTCGGCCATCGTCATTCTTCGGCGACGAACGTGCCCGCGCGCGACCTTGCCGCGCCGGATCTGGTTGACGTTGAGACAGCGGCGGTATTGCGCAAGCGCTGGCTGGCGCGGTTCATCTCGGTGGAACGTTTCGACGCAGCCGCTATGGACCTTCGGCGGTTGGATTTCGAACGCGTTCCCACTCTCTAGCTCGTGCGACGCGCCTTCGAGCTACTCGATAACTCTGCCCCCTATGCGTCCTGCACTGACGTGTAGGGGATGAAAGATCCAAGGTACTGTGGTTCTGGTGCTGAGCGAGTGCGAGACCGAATGGATACGCCGGGCCTTCGGCGTTTCCTCGGTGCGCGTCGTCCGACGACTGGGCGGCGGCCAACATGCCGAAACCTTTGAGGTTGCCGCCGGCTCCGAGCGCCTCGTCTTCCGTCGTTTTCCGGCAGGCGATGACGCGGTCCTGCGGGAGAGAACCGTGCTAAGCAAATTAGCGTCTCTCGGCGGCAGCTGTCCGCAACTTGTAGCCGCCGATACGTCTGCGTCATCGCCACGAATACTCACGTCGTACGTGCCCGGCGCCCCTCCGGATCCGGGCCTCGATCCGGCAGTGCTGGCTGCGGAGTTGGGCCGTACGCTTGCGCGAGTGCATGAGCAGGACGCCGGCGGATTACCGAGTGGCGTTCCGTTTCCCCCGATAGGTGCGGGCCCTTGCGCTCGCGAGATTAAGAGGCGATGGTCCGACCTCGACATGAGTGAACTTGTGTTTACGCACGGTGACTTCTGGTCGGGCAATACGGTGTGGGACGGCGTGCGATTGACCGGTGTTGTCGATTGGTCCGGCGCCCACCGCGCTCCGCGCGGGATTGATCTTGCATGGTGCCGTCAGGATCTGGCACTGCTGCACGGCCGCGGTGATGCGCCGGACGTCTTCCTGGCAGCATACGACGACGCCGCAGGCGTGAAGATCCGACGCATGCGTCTGTGGGATCTGCACGCCGGCGCCAGGGCCGAGGATCGAGTCGAAGAATGGGCACCGAACTACGAGGGAGTTGCGCGTCCCGATCTCACTGGTGAGCGGCTTCGTGCCCGGCTGGATGCGTGGAACGACCACCTGCTGCGCGGGTGAATCGGTCGTTCGGCGAATTCGCCCCGGCTCCCGGCAGACATCGAAAACGTCTTGCGGACATCCCTGGAACTGGCCCGGATATCATAAACTGGCCGATCCCCGCCCGCATTTTATGTGAAAATTGTCAGGAATGAGACCGCGACGTGACGTGGATTGCCTGCGCTTGCAGGGTGCTACCGACGGGTCCTGGATCGATGAATTCATCGCCCTCGATGACGACTTTCCCGTGGCAGATGACCACTTCGGGCCATCCGTGAAAGTTTCGTCCCTCATATGGCGTGTAATCAGTTGCCATGTGCAAGGCCTCCGAAGTCGCTGTCCTGGTCGATGAATCATCCAGGATGACCAAGTCCGCATCGAATCCGACGCCGATATGACCCTTGTTCTCAAGACCGTTCAACCGGGCAGGAGCGGTTGAGAATGCGCCGACAAAATCGTTGATGGACATGCCGTGGTCGACGACCAAGGTCGTGAAGGCGACGGGTAGTCTCGTTTCGACGCCGGGCAAGCCATTCGGCATTTGCGTAACGTCGTGCGCGCTTTCGGCCTTTTGGCCGGTGGAAAAGCAACAATGGTCGGAGCCGATCGTGTCGATTTTTCCGATAACCGCACGGGCATTGAGTTCCTCGACGGTTGCGGAGTCTCGTAACGGCGGGCAGCAGACGAAGCGTTCGGGGTGGACGTCCGAATACTTCTCATCAGTCAACGAAAGATAGTGCGGACAGACTTCTGAATGGGCCGCGACGCCATGATCGCGGGCAGCAGACACGAGATCGACCGCTTCTCCCGTCGTTTGGTGAACGAAGTAGACCGGGGAGTCCGCATAGCGTGCAAGGTCGATAGTTTCACTCACGGCTGCCAGTTCTGCAATGGCCGGCCGTGTCTGCGGCATGCTGGCAGCGTCGAGCTTCGACAGCTCCCGCATTTTGTGCTGTGAGTCTTCGACAAAATGATTCGCTTCAGCATGCACATACGGCATTCCGCCGTATTGCTTCAAACTACGCATCACGTCGAGTATGGTCTGCTTGCTAGCCATAACTTCGCCACGATACGTCGTGAAGAGTTTGACCGTCCGTACACCGAGTTCGACCATTTGTGCGACCAGCTTGGAAACCGGCGACTCGGGTTCGACGATGCAGCCGTGAAAAGCCACGCTGCTGCGGGCATTCGCCGCCAGGGCTTGACGGTCGCGTAGCACGGCAACGGGGTTTTCATCTGGCTGCGGAATCGCAAAGTCGACGATAGTGGTGGTTCCACCAAAAAGCGCGGCAGTACTCGCGCTTTGATAATCGTCCAAGCCGGCATAGGTACCCAAGCGTTGACCCACGTGGCAATGCGGATCAACGCCGCCGGGAAATATCATTCTCCCAGCGGCGTCGATTGAACGGTCACTGGGCGGAAGGAGAACTTCCGGGTGCAAAAGTTCTCTGATGATCCCATTGGATATGGCAATGTTCATGGCGACGGTCTTGTCGGAATTGACAACGACCCCGCCGTGTATTACGAGATCATATTTCTCCATCGTCCTCGTCCTTTCTGGCTTCGGTGTTCGTTAATGTGCGCGTTCGGCTCGGTGGCCGGTTCGAATGCGGAAAGGAAAAGACCGAGATGATTTCCTCGGAACCGGTGTTGACGATCCGATGCCATATGCCACTTGGTATGTACAGTGCCTCGCCTGTGGTAAACGGCATCGCCGCGGAACCGCTTCGCAATTCGCCGGACCCGGAGCCGACGTACATGACCTCGGCTGTCTCGTGGGACATCTCGGTGAGAGTGTCCGGTGACCCCGCCGCAATACGGGCGACTCCGAGACAGCAGTCAATATTCGCTTGCACCTCGTGATCGAGCAGCATGCCACCGGTCGGTGATTCTGCTTGCGGCGGTAGCCGACGTTTTATCACGCCTTCCGGAAGCTCGTCGGGACTCATTCAGACCACCCCTTCGCTGTGCAATTTGTGCCACCAGTCAGCGATCTCGGAGCGAGTCGTGATCCAGACATCGGAAAATTGTTGCGCATACTGGATGAATTCCCGTAGCGCACCGATGCGGCCGGGGCGTCCGATGACGCGGCAATGTAATCCGATCGACATCATTCGAGGCGTGGTCTGGGATTCGCTGTGCAATTCGTTGAAACTGTCTTTCATGTACGCAAGGAAGTCATCAGACGTTGACGCGTTTCCGGTCCACCATTGCAAGTCATTCACATCCGCGGTGTACGGAACGACCAGGTGCTCTTGTCTGTCAACATCGACGAAAAAGGGGACATCGTCGTTGTAACTATCCGAGTCGTACGAAAACCCACCGTCTTCAACGACAAGGTTTCGGGTGTTCACGCTCGGACCGAAGCGGCAATACCATCCGCGTGGTCGAGCGCCAATTAGATCTTCGAACAGGTCGATCGCTTCGCGCATGTGTTGTCGCTCGGTTTCTTCGTCCAGTCGAAAGATCTCCTCCCACCGAAGGCCATGACTGCACACTTCATGGTCGGACGTCGCTACCTTCCGTACCAGCGGCGGATTGAGTCTCAGTGCCTCCGCGCAGGTGAAGAGAGTCGCGCGGACGCCGAGCTCGTCAAGGACGCGAAGGATCCTCCAGATGCCGACTCGTGAACCATACTCGTACATGGACTCCATCGCGAGATCACGCACCGTCGATGGAACGGGCGACTTACCCCACTCGGTGTCTGACTCCTGCGCGTCGTCGCCGTACCAGTGGCTGCGCTCGGAACCTTCCTCGTAGTTCACGACAATCGAAAGTGCCAGCTTTTTGCCATCCGGCCATTCGGCGGTCGGCGGATTACCGCCGTAGCCGACGAGGTCGCGGTCAGTAGTCATATTGATTGCTCCTCTCGCGGTAACCCCGCGTTGCGACGATCCGTTTAAGCATCGCTCGCGATTTGTTCGAGTGACTTTTTGTGCGTCTCCGGGCCAAAGATCGCTGCGATCGCGAAGACGGCGTACATGACGGCGATGATGACAAAGAGCGTCGAGCTCAGATCCTTATCGATGAGACGACCGGCGAACGCTGGAAAGATCGAAGCCGCCGCAAGACCTATTGCGGTGCCGACTCCGGTTCCTATACCGCGCAGACGGGTCGGGTAGATCTCCGGGTTGTACAGCCAGACCGAGGTATTCAAGATCATGTACGCGAGCGATGCGAGCATGCCGAATACGATCATGGCTATCGAGGAGGCACTGAAGCCAAACCCAACGGATGTGATGATGGCGACGATCGCACAGCCCACGAAGACAAGTCGCCGCGGGAAATAGAACGCAAATGTGGCCGCCAATATGGCGCCAGCCAGGCTGCCGACGTTGATAAGCGAAGCAAAGGTGAGGCTGAAGTCCTTGCTGATGCCCCGACTGACGAGAATTGATGGCATAAGGCTTGTAACGGCGACCTGAGCGGGGAATGTCGTTATTTCGAGAATCCACAGGACAACCGTGCGGCGAAGAAGCCCGCCTTTAAACATCTCCGAAATTCGTACCTTTTCGCGAGTGAGCGTCTTTCCTTCCTCGCCGGAAATGTACCTCGTGATATTCAGATTTTTGACGGGATGCAGTTTTCCGGTCGCAAGCTGGGATAAAACCCGGTTGGCGCGACCTATTTGACCGGTACTGACCAAGAATCGCGGAGTCTCCGGCAGATACCGACGGAAATAGAATACGAAAAGAGCCGGGATAATCAGTATCCCGAGGAGATATCGCCAGGCAGTCGAATCGCCCCCCAAGAATGGGCTGAGTGGACCGAGGATCAGCGTGGCCAATCCTCCGGCGACAAAGATCCCGATTCCGCCGGCCGAGATGTTCACCCACCCAAGCGCCGTCCCCCTTGCACGCGTTGGCGTGACTTCTGAGACCAACGTTAACGCCGCGCTCATTTCGCCGCCAAGACCGAGCCCGACCGCCACTCGCGCGACGAGAAGAAAATCGTAATTGGGGGCGAACGCCGAAACCAACCCGCCGACCGTGAACAACAATAGGTTGTACATGTATGTGATGCGTCGCCCATACAGATCGCTCGAAATACCCGCGATGATGGACCCGACCGCGAGTCCGCCGAACGTCGCTGTCGTCAACAGCCCAACTTGGGCGGTACTGATATCCCAATTGTCCATCAGAAATGGGCCGGCGTATCCGACGTTATACTGCTCGATAGCGTCGAAAAGCATGCCGAATCCGACGAGCAATAATATTAAAACGTGGTTTCGTTGAAAGCGTATACCGTCAACGGCTGTAGTTAGTTGATCGTAAACCAGTCGAGTATCGTCTGAATTCTTATTGGTGTCAGACATTGTTTGGACATCCTCGCCGATGTTGTTGGATATATATTTCGTATTGTTTTCGTTATGGATTACACTTATGTCGGTTTAGCGTGATCAAGTCGGGATCGGTCGGTTAGAACGGATACTCGGCGATGGTCGGGCGCACCGTCAGCCACTGGATTTCGGTGAACGCGTCGATATTGGCCGCTGCGCCGCCGAATCGGGAGCCGGTTCCGGACGCGCCCACCCCGCCGAACGGGGCATTTGCCTCGTCCGACACCGTTTGCTCGTTGATGTGCACCTTGCCGGACTCGACCCGGTCGGCGACCTCCATCGCGGCGCCGACATCGCCGAGCACGCCGACGGACAGGCCGTATTCGTTGTCGTTGACGATCTTCACGGCCTCGTCGACGGTCGAGAACTTCATGACGGGCGCGACCGGGCCAAAAATCTCGTCCGTCCACGCCCGGTTGGACGGCGCGACGTCGGCCAACACCGTCGGCTTGTAGTACGGGCCCTCGGCGCTGCCACCTGCGGCCACCCGGGCGCCGCCTTGGAGGGCGTCCGCGACAATTTCGTCGATCTTTGCGAGCTGTCCCGCGTCGATGATGGGGCCAAGCGCGACATCGCCGGACGCCGGGTCGCCGACCGGCAGGTTGCGCGCCTTCTCGGCCAGCGCGGCCACGTAGTCGTCGTAGACGGATTCGTGCACGAGGTGCCGGCCGGACGTCATGCAGATCTGTCCTTGGTGCATGAACGATCCGAAAGCACCGGCGGACGCCGCGGCTGCCACCTCCGCGCCGGGCAGCACGACGAGCGCGTTATTGCCGCCCAGCTCCAGATGGGCGCGTTTGAGGCTGCGCCCGGCTGCTTCGCCGACGGCCCGGCCGGCTGCCGTGGATCCGGTGAATGAGATGACGCGCACCTCGTCGGCGGCCGTGACGGCGGTGCCGGTCTCGCGGCCGCCCGGCAGCAGGGAGAGCAGGCCCTCCGGCAGCCCGGCTTCTTCAAACACGCGCATCAGCGTGACGCCGCCGCACACGGCCGTCCGAGGATCCGGCTTGAGCAACACGGCGTTGCCCAGCGCAAGCGCGGGCGCGACCGACCGGATGGACAGGATGAGCGGAAAGTTGAACGGCGCGATCACCGAGACCACTCCGGAGGGCCGGCGCCGGGCGAACGACCACCGGTTCTCGTTCGAGGTCAGCACGTCGCCCGCCGGGTGCGAGGGCAGAGCGGCGGCTTCGTAGCATTCCTGCGCGGCGATGTGGGTTTCCATCGCGGCTTTGGCGCGGATGCCGCCGGACTCGCGGATGATCCAGTCCTGGATCTCGTCGGCGTGCTGCTCCCACAGATCGCCGGCGCGTCGCAGCACGGCGGCCCGCTCTTCCGGCGATGTCGCGGCCCAGACGATTTGCGCCCGGGCAGCCTCGGATGCGGCCTTCCGGACGTCGTCCGGCGTTGCCGTGCCGATCCGGCCGAGTTCATTGCCGGTGGCCGGTTCGATGACGGGCTGGGCCGGCCCGCTGCCGACATGCCAGCCGCCGGAGAAGATATTGCCGGTCCAGGTTGCCGGATCGAGGAATGTCATGCGGTCTCCTTTAGCAAAGCGAAAAAGTCAGTCTTCAAACGGCGACACGGTGGCGATCGGCACGTCCAGCAGCACGGGCGAGGTGCCGGCCAGAGCGGCGGTGAAGCGGTCGATGAATTCGTCGGCTGTCGGCGTCCGGTGCGCGTCGACGCCGTAGCCCGCGGCCAGGGAGCAGAAGTCGATATCGGGAACGTCGAGTCCGGGGGCGTCGGTGGCGTCCAGTTTGCCGGCGAAGGCCCGCAGTGCGCCGTAAGTGCCGTTGTTCAGCACGATGATGACGACGGGCAGGTTCCATTGGGCGGCCGTCCAGAGCGCGCTGAGTCCGTAGTTGGCCGAGCCGTCGCCGACAAGTCCGATGACGCGGCGTCCGGGGTCGGCCAATTGCACGCCGACAGCGGCCGGCAGCCCGAAGCCGAGGCCGCCCGAGGCGGGAAAATAGTAGCTGCCGGGGCTGTCGAATTCGATCCGGTCCCACACTTCGGAGACCGTGGACGTGGCCTCGTTGACGTAGACGGCGTCGGCCGGGGCGTGGGCGTTGATCGCGTCGAACACGGCGCCGGGAGTGAGGACGCCGTCGACGGCCGGTGCCGGTGCGGGCCGCTCGCGCGGGGCGGGCATCGGCCGGCCGGACGCCGGGACGGCGGCGGCCAGCGACTCGAGTGCCGACCGGATGTCGACGACGACGGCGCTGCCCATCGGCGCGCGGGCGGCTTCGCCGGGATCGCAGGTGAGGTGGAGCAGTTCCGCGCCGTCGGGGAGGTACCGGCCGGGATCGTATTCGTGGTAGCGGAACACCGGGGCGCCGATAACGATGATCAGGTCGTGGCCGTCGAGTTTGCGGGTAATGCCGTCGACGGCGGCGGGCAGGACGCCGCGGAAGCAGGGGTGCCGATTCGGGAACGGGCAGCGCGGTGCGGACGGCGCGACCCAGACGGGGGCGCTGAGAGCTTCGGCCAGCCGGACGGCGGAGTCGTTGGCGCGGGCGGAGTCGACGTCGGGGCCGAGTACGAGGACCGGGTTGTTGGCGGCGGTCAGCGTCGCGGTGAGGTCGGCGAGCTGGTCGGTTGTGAAGGCGCCGGCCCGGCTGACGGTGCGGGCGGCGAGATGTTCGGCGGCGATGCCGGCGTCGGTGGCCCAGTCGTCGTACGGCACCGAGACGTAGACGGGCCCTTGCGGATCGGCGGACGCCGTGAAGACGGCCTGGCTCAGCGTGCGGACGACGTCGGAGGGGTCGGCGGGTTCGCTGCTCCATTTGACCAGTGGGCGGGGGAGCGTCGGCGCGTCGACGTTGGAGAGCATCACTTCTTGGCCAATGGTGGACCGGACCTGCTGGCCGGCGGTGATGACCAGCGGAGTGTGGGAGTACCAGGCGTTGGTCAGAGCGCCCATGGCGTTGCCGGTACCGGCGGCGGCGTGCAAGTTGACGAACGCGGGGCGGCCGGTAGCTTGCGCGTACCCGTCGGCCATGCCGGCGACGGCGCCCTCGTGCAGCCCGAGCACGTAGCGGAAGTCGCTCGGAAGACCGGCGAGGAAGGGCAGCTCGTTCGAGCCCGGGTTGCCGAAGAGGGTGGTGAGCCCGTGGCGCCGCAGCAGTTCGAACGTGGCTTCTTTAACGGTCGTCATTGTGTCCTTGCAGTGGAGTGGATCGGGGGAGACGGGGGTGTGACTGGCGTGTGACTCCCGTCACTCCACAGTAAGAACGAAGTATCAATTGATCCAATCAATAGTTTTGTTAATACGAATAGACGTTCTTTATCTATGCTGGAAGACATGTCCGCATTGGAGCTCAATCTCATCCGCACGTTTACTGCCATTTACGAGACGGGCAGCGTCACGGAGGCATCGACGATGTTGTCGGTGACGCAGCCGTCGGTCAGTTATGGGTTGGCGCGGCTGCGTAAGCAGCTTGCGGATCCGTTATTCGTGCGAAGCGGGACGACGATGGCACCGACGGATCGGGCGGTCGAACTGTATCCGACGTTGAGCCGGGCGGTGTCGGCGATCGATGCCGCGGTCGGCGGCGACGAGCAGTTCGACCCGGCGACGTCGCGGCGGATGTTCCGGCTGTGCCTGTCGGATTTGGGAGAGTTTTCGTTTCTGCCGGCCATCTTGTCGCGGTTGCGCCGGGAGGCACCGGACGTCGCAATCGACGTGGTGCCGATGGAGATCGACCAGGTGCGCGGCTGGCTGCGGCACGGCAGTATCGACGCCGCCATTGCCAGCATCCCGCTGCCTGGGCTGCGGCAGCGCAAGATCCTGACAAGTGACAGGTATGTGTGCATGGTCCCGGAAAGCTGGGCCGGAGCCGGCTCGCATGAGCCGTTGAGTGTGGACGAGTTCCAGTCGCTGCGGCACGTGGTGATCGATCAGGAGTCGGGTCATCACCAAGTGGACGAGGCGATCGAGGCGGCGCGGCTTGAGCGGCGGACGGTGCTGAAGCTACGGCATTTCGCGGTGTTGCCCGGGCTGATGGCGAACAGCGACATCGCGGCGATCGTGCCGTTGCAGGTTGCCGAGCAGTTCACCCAGTCGTGGCCCGTCGTCATCCGGGAACTGCCGATCGACATTCCGACGTTCGACGTCAGCCTGTACTGGAACGATGCCACGTCGGAGTCAAAGGCCAGCCGGTGGTTCCTCGAGTTGTTGAACCGGTCGCTCGGTTCGGCTGGTGCCAATTCCGGCGGGTGAGTGAGAAGCTTGTTCGGGCGCGAAGCCACGCTAATTCCGATAAGCAGACCGATTTCCGGCTCGGTCGCGCGCATACTTGAAAGTCGAGATTGAGCACTAAGATCTCGACATCGATGCGGCTTGATCGACAGGACCAGCTTGCGCGGCCGGCGATCAAAATCGATGATTGCCTCGGCTTGCTGGAGTGTTGTCGCGGGCCGGTAGTGGCTTAGAATCCGTGTTCGTGTGCGACTTTTCTCGTCGACATACTGCTCCGATTCGCGGAACGGGTATAGGTAGCCGGTGAGACGGTAGTAGCCGATGAGTCTCCCTTATACGGAAAATCAGCCCGCGGCCTAGCGGCAACGGGCTGATCATGATGAATCAATCATCACATGGACGGCACGTTGCCGCGCTTCGGCGAGTAGGCAGTGTGACAGCTGCTTGAAGCGGCGCAGGATGCTTCAGTCCAAGCCCTCCGAGCGCGTCCGCTTATCCGCATCGACTTCTCATCGGCGATAACGGTCTTCGTCCGTTTGTAAAAAATTCCTTGTTCGACTCACTCAACACGTGTAAACTCCTCGATACGGCCAGCCGTCTTGAGGTCACGAAATCAGCGAGGAGGAGTTGGACAATGCCGCCGATGCCGTTCCGGATAGTGGGTCATCGTGGTGCGATGGCCCTGGAACCGGAAAATACGATGCGATCGTTCCGACGGGCCGAAAGCATGGGTGTGGATGCGGTGGAGTTGGATGTCTGGCTCAGCCGCGACGGCCGCCTCGTGGTGATGCACGATCCGACCCTGGACCGGACGACGAACGGCGCCGGCGACATAGCGGATGCCTCGTGGAATACGATCCAGGCGCTCGACGCCGGCCAGGGCGAGCATGTACCCGAGCTGGAGGCGATCTGCCGCGAAATCCGGCAAACCGGCCTGCAGATTGAGATCAAGACTCCCGGAGCCACGGAGTCAGTCATGTCCCTTCTCCGGACGGTTTGCCCGGATCGGCGCGACATCACGATTTCCACCTTTTCCGTCGAGTGTGCGCAGGCGGTTCTGGCTGGCCGGCGGGACGACGCCGAGTGGCGCGTCGGGCTCATTTGCGGCGCGAACGAACGCGACAAACTCGAGGAAAACGTCGACCTCGGGATGGACCAGCTTATGGTGAACTGGGCGCTCAGCGATCTCGACGCCGCTGAACAATTCCGGAAGAAGAAATGCGCGACGATTTGGCAGTGCACGACATCCGACGACGTCCTCCGGGCCATGGATGAGGGATGGGCCGGCACCACGCTCGACGACCCGCGAATCGGCCTCGCGCTGCTCGCCGAGCGTGCCGGTGTCACCCTAAGCGAAAGCGAGAACGCGTGAGCGCCGTCGATGTCGGGAAATCCGCCGAACATGCGGCCTTCGGTGGAGTGATCGGTGAGACGTACCGGGACTCGACGCCATGGTGGCCGCCCGAGGAAATCGCGGCGGGACGGCCGAACGTGCTGATGGTCGTCTTGGACGATCTAGGCTTTGCCAGTCTGGGTTGCTACGGCTCCGAGATCGCGACGCCGAACCTGGACGCGCTTGCCGCCGGGGGAGTCCAATTCACGAATTTCCACGCAACTGCGCTGTGTTCGCCCACGCGTGCGAGCCTTCTGACCGGACGGAACAGCCACGCCGTCGGAATGGCCTATCTGTCGCACGTGGACGACGGATTTCCCGGTTATCGTGGCGCCATCGGACACGATTCGGCGACGCTCGCCGAGGTCTTGGTGGACGCCGGCTACAACACATGGGCGGTGGGAAAATGGCATCTGGCCCCTATGGATCAGACAACCGTGGCGGGGCCGTTCGACCAGTGGCCGCTCGGCCGCGGTTTCGAGCACTATTACGGCTTCCTGGAGGCACTGAGCGATCATTTCCATCCCGAGTTGTTCCGCGACAACCAGTCGGTAGAACCGCCCGCCACGCCGGAGCAGGGATATCACCTGACGACGGATCTTGTGGATAACACGGTGCAGTATCTGCGTGACCAGACGTCGGTGGCGCCGCAGACTCCGTTCTTTAGCTACCTCGCGCTGGGCGCGACTCACACGCCCTTCCATGCTCCGCGGGAATTCGTCGAGCGCTACCGGGGGCGATATGACGACGGCTGGGACGTCATCCGCGAGCGACGCTATCGGCGCCAGATCGAGCTGGGAGTGATCCCGCCCCGAACGGATCTGCCGCCGCGCAATGACGACGTAACGGCGTGGGATTCCCTATCGGCCGACGAACGGGCCGCTTCGGCCCGGTTCCAGGAGGTGTACGCGGGATTCTTGGAACACACCGACCACGAAATTGGGCGTCTACTTGCGGAACTCGAGGTACTCGGACGCCGCAAGGACACGATAGTTGTCGTCGTGGCGGACAACGGGGCGAGTCAAGAGGGCGGCCCACACGGTGTGCTGAACACCACCCACTACGAGAACGGGCACTTCCCCGAGGCTGCGGAGGTGGTGGCGCGAATGGACGAGATCGACGGCGTCTCCACCGACGTGAACTACCCGCTTGGCTGGGCGCAGGCGGCAAATACGCCGCTGAAGCGATACAAGCAAAATACGCATGCCGGCGGGATTCGCACGGCGATGATTGTGGACGTGCCCGACCGCCTCGGTTTGGCATTGAAGCCCGGAAGTAAGCGACACCAGTTCCAGCACGTGACCGACATCGTGCCGACGATTCTGGACCTGGCCGGCGTTACTGCGCCGGTTGAGCGCGCGGGACTGCGGTTGCGCCCGATCCAGGGGCAAAGCATGCGGCCCGTTCTCGCTGACTCTGCGCTGCCGTCGCCGGCACGTACTCAGTACTTTGAAACCGACGGAAATCGAGCGGTATGGAAGGACGGGTGGAAGGCCGTCGCATTCCACCGCCGCGGGACGGATTTCGCTGCGGACAAGTGGGAGCTGTATCACTTGGACGATGATGTGTCCGAGGCTCATGACCTGGCCGGGTCCGAGCCCGAGCGCCTCGCGGAGCTGGTGGCGGCCTGGTGGGAAGAAGCCCGCGCAAACGACGTGTTGCCGTTGGACGACAGGGGATTCGCTGAGCGGGCCAACGTCAAATTCCGGCCGCACTCCCCGCGGGATCGAACACGCTGGGATTACTACAACGGGATGCAGCACATCGGCACCGGTTCCGCCCCGCCGCTGCCCGGCCGATCCTTCATAATCAGCGCGGTGATCGACCGTCCGGTAGGAACCGAGGACGGCGTGCTCATTGCCCACGGCAGCCGCAATAGCGGGTATGCGTTCTTGGTCAAGGATGGCCATCTCGTGTACGACCTGAACCATTACAACCGCCACACGTTGGTGCGATCTACCTCGACGCTGCCGACGGGAACTTGCCGTGTCGCGGTCAGATTCGATCACGATGACGCCGGTACCGGCGGGCTCGCTGTCTTGATGATCGACGATGAGCCGGTCGGGCAAATGCGGCTGGCCGAGACCTTCGAGTACTTCATTGCCTTTCAAGGCCTCGATGTCGGCGGCGATCGCCTCTCGCCGGTGCATCAAGGCGACGAGGGCGAGTTTCCGTTTGCCGGCCGGCTAGAGGTTGTCACCATCGAACTGCTTGGCGATGATCTGAGACCGGTCCGAGCCGTACGCGGAGTCACATGATGCGAATTTTGTGAGAGCGCGGCTGGGCCGTTCGACTCAGTATTCCGGCAGAGGGGTTGTCTCGACGATTAGGGCGTGTGATCATGGGACAACGATTAGTCAACACGTGTTGTAGGGGTTGTCGTGGAGCGAATCATCCTGGATGTTGATCTGGCTATGGGTGCGCCGGGCAGCGATATCGACGACGGGTTTGCATTAGCGCTCGCGCTGGCCGATCCCGATATCACCGTCGACTTGGTGACGACGGTCAACGGCAACACCGACGTGGAAACCGTCACGGTTTTGACGCTTGAACTACTGCATCGACTGCGGCGCAGCGACATTCCGGTGCATCGTGGTGCGCAGGTTCCGCTCATCCGTCCGCAGGCGCGTTTCGGCACGATTCCGGACGACGTGGAGGTGCGCGATCCGCAGCCGACTCCGGCAGCCGTCGCTATGGTCGACCACGTGCTCGCGCACCCGGGCGAGATCACACTCGTCGCAGTCGGCCCGCTGACCAACGTCGCCCTCGCCATGCGCCTGAACCCGTCGTTTGCTCGAGCCTTGAAGCGTCTGGTGATCATGGGCGGCGTGTTCGACCGGTCGACGAACAAGGCGGATCGGCCTGGCGAGTTCAACGTGTGGAACGATCCGGAGGCCGCACACGTGGTGCTGACTAGCGGTATCGCTGCGTGGTGGGTCGGTCTTGACGTCACAGTGCTCGTGCGACTGACGAGGCGACGGGCACTGGAGATGCAAGAGAGCGCGAGCCCGTTCGAGTCCTTTGCCGGCCGTTACACGGTTGCCTGGATCGACCACCGAATGAAGCTGGGTCTGGAAACCGACGCTTCGTGTGCCATGCACGACCCGGTAGCGGTCGCCTCCGTCACTCATCCGGAGTTGCTGGCCTGGACAGATGCCTACGTTCAAGTTGAAACAGGCGACCGGATGCAAGGCGCGATGCTCGCCGACTACAACATCGATCAGGCAGACCGCGCCATAAATGCCCACGTCGCGCGGGAGGTGAATGCCGCATCAGTCTCGAACTTCTTCCAAACCCGATTGAAGGAGATGTAATGAAGCGCGCAACATTCCTCCGCGGTGCCGCCGCAATGGCAGCAGCCGCGACAGTTTCGAGCTGCAGCAGCGAGGGCTCCGGAAATAAGAGTTCCGGCAAGTCCGACAACTGGGAGATCCCACAGAAGGACCCCACCGCGACGATCACCGTCGTCGGCCAGCGGGCGAAGTCCGGCACCTCGGGTATGGACCCGGTGCTCAAGGCCTTCCACAAGGCTCATCCAACGATTACCGTCAAATACCAGCAGATCCCTTTCAAGAACCTCAACAGCGTCCTGGCTTCGAGGATCACTGACAAGACCGGGAACCCCGACGTCTTTTGGACTGACCAGCCGCGCGTGGCGGCGTACGCCACCAAAGGCTATCTTGCCGATCTCACCGATCAGTTCGGAGATCTCACGTCGGCGCTGGTGCCGACAACTGTCGACGCGTGTAAGTTCCAGGGCAAGCTGTGGTCGCTGCCATTGGGCAACTCATCACAAGTCCTCTACTACAACCCGGCACTGCTGGAAAAGGCCGGCGTGAAGCCGCCGTCGGCGGATCCAGCCAAGCGGATCACCTGGCAGCAGTTGGCGAAGGACGCCAAGCGGGTTCAGGACAAGGGCGGGGCGAAGTACGGCATGCTGTTCGGCCAACCCAACCGCTACTACCAACTCGAACCGCTACCCGCCTCTGACGGGGGTGGCATCGGAGCCAAGGGAAAGCACAATCTGACAGTGGACGTCAACAATCCCCAGTGGGTCGAGACGATGAACTTCTACGGTTCGCTGTTCGATAAGAAAATCTCGCCCAAGAGCATCACACCGGAACAGACGGGCCCGACCTTCATCGCCGGGCATACCGGCTACTTCTGGCACACTCAGAACTGGGTGACGTGGATCACCGAGCAGGCGAAATTCGAGTGGGGCGGTGGATTGACGCCGGTGTGGGAGGGCGGCACGCCATACACGCCCACCGGCTCGTGGGGCATCGGGCTTAACCCATACTCCAAGAACAAGGAGGCTGCCGCGATCTTCATGAAGTGGCTCGCAATTGACGGCGTGGGCGGCTTCGGCAAGAGCATGGAATGGTCAATCATGCCGGCCAACAAGAAAGGCGTTGAGAAATACCTCGCCAGCGAGCCTTACACCGGCTCGGCCGGGGGCAAGGCGGCGGCAAAGATCATCGATTACGAGTCGAAGAACACTGCCCAGGCGCGAGTCGCCACAGTGGGCTACGTCGAGTTCGAGACGCTCATCGAGGAGGCGTTCTCGGACATCTCGAACGGCACTGACGCGAAAAAGGCGCTGGATACGGCGCAACAGAAGATTACGTCGGCGTGGAAAAAGTACCAGTAAAGACGAATCGCGCCGGCGAGGCGGCCCCGGGCGCGTCGCCGTCGAAGCGCACGCGCGGTTCCAGAATGGCGCGCAGTCAATTGCGCACCGCAGTGATCTTCTTGGCACCGGCCGTGCTCGCAATAGCCTTACTGCGTCTTCTGCCGTTCGGCGAGGCGGTGTGGGACACGCTGTTCAAGTCGGAAGGTTTCGGGGTCTTGGCGGAGGAAAAGTTCGCCGGGTTGGAGAACTACGTCACCCTTTTCACTGACGTGTCGTTCCTTCAGACGCTCGGCCGGACTGTCGTATTCAATTTGATCATCAATCCGCTCCAGATTGCCTTGGCCATGGCCGTTTCCGTTCTGATGACGCGCAAGATGTTCGGTCGCGGATTGTGGCGCACTGCCGTGTTTTTGCCGTCGACCATCCCGTTGGTCGGGTCGTCGGTGGCGTGGGGAATTGCGCTGCGGCCGGACGGACCGGTCAACGCGTTATTGGGATTGTTCGGAATCGGCTCACAGCCGTTCTTCACGTCGTCGCACCAAGCGCTCGCCAGCATCATCCTCGTCGCTTCGTGGATCGGAATCGGGCACTGGATGATTTTCTTGATCGGTGGTCTCAACTCCGTCAATCAGGAATTGTACGAAGCAGCCTCGATCGACGGCGCGAACGGCTGGCGGACGTTTTGGTCGTTGACGGTGCCGCTGATGCGTCGACCCCTGCTATTCGTCCTGGTGGCGGACACCGTGGCCAATTTCGTCTTGTTCGTGCCGATGCAGATGCTGACCAACGGCGGTCCCGAGAATTCCACGACGGTGTTGATGTTCGACGTCTACCAGCGCACCTATACGTTCTCCGAGCCGCATATCGGTGCGGCCGCGACAGTGGTACTGACGGTGATCATGATCATCATCGTGTCGATCCAGTTTCGACTGCTGGGAGAACGTGACAAATGACAATGACTTCGCACGACCGGACCACTGCGTTGCCGCAGCGACGGAGCGGCTCGCGCCGGCGACAGCGAATTCTCATGACGGTTCTGCTCACGATCTTGGCCGTCGCGGTATCGGTGTTGTTCGTGCTTCCGGCGGTCTGGATGCTGTTCGGCTCCCTCGCTCCGGGGAACTCGGTCATCTCGAATGTGTCGCCACTCAGTTGGCACACGCTCATCCCCAGGAAATGGACACTGTCGAACTATCGTGAGTTGTTCGGGGCGCTGGGGTTCCTGCGCCCCATGTTCAACTCCCTGTTCGTGACTTTCGCGTCGGTCGCGATTGGACTGGCGCTTTCGGCTCCGGCAGCGTACGCGCTCGCCGTGGTGCGATTCCGCGGCCGCGAGGTGATCTTCAGTCTCCTCGTCATCGGCTTCATGATTCCTTTCGAGGCCATTGCCATTCCGCTGGCGCACGTCTTCACCGACTGGAACCTGGACAACACCTATGTTGCTCTGATCCTTCCGGGGATCGGGAACGGCCTGGCGATTTTCAACATGCGGCAGTCGTTCCTCGGGGTACCTGCTTCCCTCCGTGAAGCAGCGGTGATCGATGGCGCCTCGGATTTCCGTATTCTCTCCCGGATCTACATACCCTTGAACGGGACGACGATGATCAACTCCGGTCTACTGATCTTCATGGGGCAATGGACGGCCTACCTCTGGCCGCTGCTGATCGTTTCCTCGGACAGCAAACAGATAGCGGCCGTCGCCCTTGCTCGCACCTACACCTCCAGCCTGTTCGATTTCGGCCAATTGTTCGCCGCCGCACTGGTGATTTCGATAGTGCCCGCAGTTGTGCTGTTCGTACTTCAGCGCCACTTCTCCATCTCGATCGCGACGAGTGGAGAGAGATAGCGGCGTCAGCTGTAGTCGGTCGAGAACACGCGGGCTTTGTAAGTCCAATCGCCCTTCGGCAGCTTCAGCGTCGCAACTTGTGCGATCTTTCCGTCATCGGTCGCCTTGCCGACCGAGATGGCGTTATCCGTCCAGACGGCGTCCGGATTGAACCCGTGACCTTGTAACCGGACCCAGACGTACAGGCCGGACGACGTGCGCACGAGTGATTTCACTTTTTGTGATCCCTTGTAGGACGGGACGCCAGGCTTGCCCACGGGGAGCGTGAGGCTTGTCCTCTTGCCCGGATGCCGCTTGGGCACGCGGAAGACTTGACTGGGTGTAGTGATCAGCAGGTGCGTGCCATGACTGTTGTAGTCAGGCTGCAGATCGTGCCCCATCAGAGGTGTGTCGATCTCGTGCCGAGCGTCGCCCAGGTCCCAACCCGAACCCGTGTGGTCGACCTCGCCCGCGCCCTGTTCGGTTTTCGCATACTTCTGGATGCGATAAGAACTCAGAGACGAATTGCCCAATGCCCACAGCCGTTTCGCGGTGGGATCCCACAAAACGCCGTGTCCGCCCGCAAAAGGCGTGCGCCACGCGGTGTCGGCGTCGATGTCGTAAACCGCCAAGCTACCGCCCTCACCGGGGGCGGCGACGATGAACAGGTCGGGCGCTGTTCCCCTTCCATCCGGCCAGGCGTGCTTTCCGGCCGGGACAAGTTCTGCGGCGTGCGGATTGTCCGTGTGTTGTGTAGACGATTGCCAGATGATGTCGTTGGTCGTTACTGCGGCTTTGTCGGATGGCTCGACCGGGACGATGGCGAGGTGACCGCGTGAGCCGACCAAAAGTGCCACGGTGCGCGAGCCCATTGTGCGGAACTTGAACCCATTGAAGGAGTTCCAGTCGTCGTCTCCAGTGAACGTCCATATGGGGTCGGGGCGAGCCGCGAAGAAGTCGTCGGGTTTCAACAGTTTGACCATGGCGGGCTGCCGGTCACCGCCGGTGACGGGGATTGAGGCGAAAGCGACAGGGGATCCGAGGGCCGAGAGACCGGACGGTGGAGGCGAGGTCGTCGGGTCCGGCGCTTTCGATGCGCCCGACGAAGCTTCATGGGACGGCGTCTTCGAGCAGCCTGTCAGTAGCCCGACCGCGCCGGCCATCATGACGCCCCGTCGCGACAGAACCGGCGAAGTCCGGTGTATGCGTCGCATGGTCCTCCCATCGTCGCGGGTGGCGTATCACGGTCGCAACACGTGTTGACCAATGGTGATATCGTATCGAATCAGGGCTGACGGTCAAGGCCAGGAGGTATTCGGTGCCGGCGACAAGAGCTGATGTGGCACGGGCAGCGGGTGTATCGCCCGCGTTGGTGAGCTATGTGCTGAACGACGGCCCACGGCCCGTGTCGGCGCAAAAGCGCGCTCGCGTGCTCCAGGCCATCAAGGATCTCGGATATCGGCCGAACCGGATTGCCCGTTCTCTTCGTGCGGCACGAACGAATTCGATCGCGATGCTGATGCCGGATCACGTGAACCCGTATTATGCCGAGCTGGCCGAGGCCGTGGAATCGGAGGCGTTCGCTCGGGATTACATGCTCATGATCGGAACCGACAACAACAATCGAGAACGTGCGCGCGATTTCCTGCGGGCATTCGTCGATCGTCACGTCGACGGCTTGTTGCTGATCTCGGCGATGTCGCCACCGGATGTCAGCATCATCAATGACGAGCAGATCCCGGTAGTGCTGCTGAATCCGTTGCACGGCTCGGGCTTCTCCAGCGTCACGACCGACAATCGGTTGGGCGCCCGCGTCGCCGTCGAGCATCTCCTTGGACACGGGCGAACTCGGCCCATTTGTATTTCCGGATTGCCGGAAATTATCGCCGTGCAGGAGCGGGAATCCGGCTGGGCGGACGCACTGGCTGCCGCGAACGTCGAGCCGTTACGAGAGCCCACGCACGGCAGCTTCTCGCGGATCAACGGATATGAGGCAATGCTCGACGTCCTCGGGGACGACATTCGCCCGGATGCCGTCTTTGCCACCAGTGATGCGCAGGCGATGGGGGCCATCCTGGCGTGTGAGGAGAGCGATATACGGGTCGGCTCCGATATCTCGGTGGTTTCCTTTGACGGCACAGGAGCCGGCTATTTCAACAATCCGCGTCTGACGGCCGTCAACCAGGATGTACCCGAGATCGCCCGGCAGGCAGTCGAGGTGCTGCTCCACAGGATCTCCGATGGCGGGGCCGTCGAGCATCGGGTCCTCGAACCACAGCTGCGTGTAGGAGCGTCGTGCGGATGCAATCCTCGCAGCTCGTAATCGTGTACTGACCGCTCTCAACTTCGCCCAATTGTTGATTGGCAGGAAATAATGAATCGAAAATCACTCTGAGGTTGCGCATCGCAGTCGGTCCGGTGTCACCAACTGCGGGGTTTGAGATGCAACGACGGAAATGACCGCCACACTGAGACCTTCTTGTTAACACTTGCATGAATGGAGGTCACGAAAACGGCCAACCTTCGGCGACTGTCGTTCTATTGATTTCACGGTCATTTCGAGTGAACTGTGTGTTCCTGCCAAGTCGAACTTCGTGCAGCGCGACTCGATTTATGGACACTTTCTGGGGGAACTCTCGCACACTGCGTCGACTGCCATGTACACACTCATCACATTCAGCTCGTTCGTGGTGGCAGTTTTCGAAGCTACCGATCGGACACCGATCAGAAAGGGCCAAGCAGATGCGACACGTGAGGCGTAGCTCGAAGCGAGCCGTACACACGTCATTGCCACACTCCAGCGATCTGCTGTGAGCCGATACTTGCGCGACCTGTCGGTGTGCAATTTCGGGTACCGTCCCACTATGAACGTGGTTCTCCAGCTTGGCGCGCTGGCGAGCCGCACCAGGAAATATGGACAGCCGCAGAGCTTAAGATTCGCGTGTCGGGCGTTCGGCTGATAACACTTCGGCGGCACTCGCTGCGACGTGGTTCCGCATCGCCCATTCTGCTCCGTGGGAGTCTTTGGCCACGATGAATTCCAACACTGCTCTGTGCTCGTTTAGCGAAGCGGTTGGACGGCCCTGATGTGAAAGCGTTGTACGCACCAGAGGCATATACGTGAGCTGATTCATTAGTCGTCGATAGTGTTCCCTGAGCTTCGTATTGTCTGCGCCGTCGACCAACAGGTTGTGAAACTCGCTGATCAACCGTGCCTGCGATTCCTCATCGTCCGCTTCAACAGCTTCCTCGGTTTGCGAAAGATTTTTCATCAACGCGTCGATCTCGACAACATGGCCACGCCGAGCGAGAAGCTTTGCGGCAAGACCTTCTAGTGCCTCTTTTAGCTCGAACAACTCGGCAACTTCGCGGTGTGTAGGTCGCCTGACGAACGTGCCGACCCGCGGGCGGACCTCAACGAGTCCTTCGGTTTGGAGTTGTTTGAGCGCCTCGCGTACCGGCGTCCGGCTCACGTTGTAAAGCGTCGATAGCGAAACTTCTGACAATAGATCGCCCGAGGCATACTGGCCGTTCACAATCGCGGCGCGAATTTGCGCAACTAGGCTGTGTCGTCTTGCGCCGAGAAGTCCTGTCGATGCGGCTTGTTCCGAAGTTGCCATGCTAAAAGTCTCCCATAACGGTTCTTGTATGGTACAGCCTAAAACGAAGAACGGTTTAACTCAATTAATACGGCTCTTGACAAGTGGTAAAGCTCACAAATATGCTCCTGTACCATGCAAGTTGGCATGGTAGTGATTACAAGATCGCACGGTGCTGTAACAGGTCAGAGTGCGAAGATGCAGAGCTGGTGAGATCGATGAGGAACGACCTAATGAACGTATCGGCGCCGATCATGGGCGAGGGCAGTGCTGCGAGGGAACCGGGTGGATCGGTCCTCACAATGAAGGACTGTGAGGCTCGTTTCGAACAACCAGGTCAGGAACCGTACGTTGCAGTGCGCGGGATTGATCTCGCTGCCGACGTAGGTACGTTTACAAGCGTCGTCGGACCAACCGGGTGCGGAAAATCAACGATCCTCAATATGGCCGCGGGTCTGTTGAAACCGGCATCCGGAGCGGTCGACGTCAATGGGCAACGTCTTCGCGGCATCAATACAACCGCTGGCTATTTATTCCAGCAGGACGCGTTGCTTCCGTGGAAGAGCGCGCTAGATAATGTCGCTTTGGCCCTCCGCTACAGCGGTACGCCTAGAAGAGCCGCCCGGAACAAAGCAATCGACTGGCTGGATCGTGTGGGGCTCAAGCACTTTGCGGATCGGTATCCGGCTCAGCTTAGTGGGGGTCAACGCCGTCGTGTTGCGATGGCACAAATGTGGATCAAGCAGCCACAACTGATTCTGATGGATGAACCGTTCTCGGCGCTTGACGCTCAGACTCGTTTGATCATGCAAAGCGAGCTACTTGGCCTGTGGTCAACAATCGGAGGCAGCGTCTTGTTTGTTACGCACGACCTTGATGAGGCCGTTGCGATGTCCGACGAAATTGTTGTTCTTTCCGCGGGCCCGGCAAGTCACGTTGCGGGTCGATTTCACGTCTCAATAGATCGGCCTCGAAACCTGTTGGATGTAAAGCAGACAGAGGCGTACCGAGAGACGTACGACCAGGTTTGGGAGTGTCTCAAAGCCGAGGTAATCAAAACCCAGGAAAAGAACGCTTCGGCGTGAGTGCAGGAGACAGAGAGATGGCAATCGTAGAGACGGATCGAGCTAAATCAGTGACTGCTAGCAATAATGCGGCGGCTGCTCGCGGAACGAGTCGACGCGTCCGCATGATTTCCGCGCAAATTGCAATCGGCATCCTACTAGTAGGAGCCTGGGAATTCCTGGTCAAGATCGGGCTGCTGGATCCGTTCTTCTTTAGTGATCCGTGGAGCGTGGGAAAGAAGATCTGGGAATGGTTCGCCACCGGAAGCATCTTTCCTCATCTTGAAGCAACTGCGTTGGCTTCACTCCTGGCTTTCGTGATCGGCGTCATCGTCGGGCTCGTTTTCGGAGTGTTGCTTGGACGGGTCAGGATTCTGGCCGAGCTTGCGGATCCATATATAAAGATGCTGAATGCGTTACCACGACTTGTGCTTGCGCCAATTTTTCTTCTCTGGTTTGGGATCGGGATTTGGTCGAAAGTCGCGCTCGGTGTCACGCTTGTCGGATTTATTGTATTCTTCAACACGTTCGAGGGCGTACGGAGTGTGTCAAAGGTCCACGTACGAAATTCCCGCATGCTTGGTGCAAGTGAAACGCAATTACTGCGAAGTGTGTACATTCCGAGTGCATTTGGATCGATTTTTTCCTCTCTGCATACCAGCGTGGGCTTCGCAATTATCGGCGCAGTAGTTGGCGAATATTTAGGGGCCGTTCGCGGTATGGGGTATCTAATCGCGCAAGCACAAGGTACTTTCCAAACGGATACAGTAATGGCAGGACTGATAGTGTTAATGGTTTTCGTGTTAGTAATCGAGTTTTTCGTTACTATTGCGGAAAAACGTCTCCTAGCATATCGGCAGGCCGAGAAGGACTGAGTAATTCAAAGCGATTAGTTAAGTCGTTCATATCAATAATTGAGGGGTGATGGACTGTGCATGGATTTCGAACTTTGGTCAAGGGAATAGCCGTCGCAGTTACGGTCGTCGGGTTGCTTGGCATTACTGCGTGCAATCCGGCGGCAAAGGGGCACGGTGACGCCGCGGGATCCGATTCAGGCGGAGACGACGTAATCATCGCCGTCGCCGGGCTTTCTAACCTGCATAACGTCCCACTTGTCGTGGCGCGCAGCTTGGGCTATTACAAAGACGAAGGTGTCAATGTTCAGCTTCAGGATCTGCAGGCAGGTTCGCGTGCGCTTCAAGCAATGATGTCTGGAAGCGCGCAGGCTGCGGCGTCGTTTTACGATCACACATTAGATATGCAGCACGACGGGAAGAACGTGACCTCCTGGGTCACGCTCAGTACGAGCCCCGGCGCGGTACTAGTAGTGCCGC